>NZ_SRXO01000005.1:0-276097 GCF_008360935.1 Siccirubricoccus phaeus | reverse complement strand
GCCCCCGCCCGGCACCCCTGTTTTTTCCGGGGCCGCGCCGGCCGGGCGGGGTCCGGGCCGGCACGGCGCTGCCCGCGGAGGGGCAGTTCTGGTGGCGATCGTTCCTGTCATCCTTTCCGGCGGCACCGGCACGCGGCTCTGGCCCCTGTCGCGGGAGAGCTATCCGAAGCAATTCTGGCCGCTGGTCTCCGACCGCACCATGCTGCAGGAGACCGCCGAGCGCGCCGTGGGCCCCGGCTTCGCGCCGCCCGTCGTGGTGTGCAACGAGGCGCACCGCTTCCTGGTGGCGGAGCAGCTCCGCGCCACCAAGGCGGCCACGCCACGCATCCTGCTGGAGCCGGTGGGCCGGAACAGCGCCCCCGCCATCGCCGCGGCGGCGCTGCTGCTGCGGCAGGAGGATCCGGAGAGCGTGCTGTGGCTGATGGCGGCCGATGCCGCCATCGCCGACGTGCCGGCGCTGCATGCGGCGCTGGACCGCGCGGTGGTGGCAGCCAAGGCCGGGCACATCGTCACCTTCGGCATGCGGCCGACGGCGCCCGAGACCGGCTATGGCTATATCGAGGCCGGGGCGGAGCTGGGCGAGGCGCCGGGGGTGCTGGCCGTCGCCCGCTTCGTCGAGAAGCCGGATGCGGCGAAGGCGGCGGATTTCCTCGTCGGCGGCCGGCATCTCTGGAATTCCGGCATGTTCGTCGCCACCGCCGCGACCCTGCTGGCGGAGCTGGAGCGCTTCGCGCCCGAGGTGGTGCGGGCGGTGGCCGGGGCGCTGGAAGGGGCGAAGCGGGACCTCGACTTCGTCCGGCTGGGGGCGGAGGCCTTCAGGGCGGCGCCGGCGATTTCCATCGACTATGCGGTGATGGAGAAGACCGCGCGGGCGGCGGTGGTGCCCGCCGCGATCGGCTGGTCGGATCTCGGGAGCTGGGCCTCGCTGTGGGAGGCGGCGCCGCGGGACGAGGCGGGCAATCACGCCCAGGGGCCGGTGGAGCTGGTGGACAGCCGGGGCTGCTATGTGCGCTCCGAGGGGATCCTCACCGGCGTGGTCGGGCTGACCGACATGGTGGTGGTGACCACCGAGGATGCGGTGCTGGTGATGCCCCGCAGTCGCGCCCAGGACGTGAAGCTGCTGGTGGACCGGCTGCGCGCGGCCGGGCGGCCGGAGGCGACGCAGCACCGCCGGGTGTACCGCCCCTGGGGCCATTACGAGGGGCTGATCCAGGGCGAGCGCTTCCAGGTGAAGAAAATTCAAGTTCGGCCGGGGCAGAAGCTTTCCCTGCAGAAACACTTCCACCGGGCGGAGCACTGGGTCGTGGTGAACGGCACCGCCGTGGTGCACCGGGATGGCGAGGAGATCCTGCTGCGGGAGAATGAGAGCGTCTACCTGCCGCTGGGCTGCGTCCACCGGCTGGAAAACCCTGGCATGATCCCGCTGACCCTGATCGAGGTGCAGGTCGGCGCCTATCTGGGCGAGGACGACATCGTGCGGCTGGAGGACACTTACGGCCGGAGCTGAACCGGGCCGCCGCCGCTGGGGGCCGGCCTTTCTCCGGGCTGGCCGGCCCGGCGGCGGCCGGGGAGCCTACTCACAGAGTATTAACGGGACGTGGAGGGACGTTTCGGCTACTCTCGCGCGAAGGTTGTTCAACCACGAGCGGTACGCGTAAAACGTGTGGATCATGTCCCCCCGAGCCCGAACCGGCGTCATTGTGGTCATGGTCCTGCTGCTCGGGCTGCTGGCCTCGCTTGCCGGCGGCGTCGTGCACTTCTCCGAGGCCGGGCGTCCGCCGGGGAGTGAGAGCGCGGCGCGGCAAGGCGGGGAAAATCAGGTGCAGCCTTACGACCCGCTGCGCTGACCGCCTTCGCCGCGGGCGGCTGCACCACCGTCGGCGGCAGCCGCCACGGCGGCCACAACCCACCCGGCACGCCCCAGCCCAAACCAACCGCCACACCTGCCCCGCGCCAGGCCCCCCGCATCACGCGACGGCCGGCACATTCTCAACAGGAATGGGAACCCCGGGGAATGGGCGCGGTAGGGATTGAACCTACGACCCCCGCCGTGTGAAGGCGATGCTCTCCCGCTGAGCTACGCGCCCGAGGTCAGGGCTTCCTAGGGGGTTCGCCCTCGGCAGTCAACATCATGGGGCCATAGGGAGCCGGCCGGGCTCGCGCGGCTCCGCCATGCCGTGGCGTGGGATTGACACAGGCCCCGGGGGCCGATGTTCAGGCTGCAGGCCTGGCGATGATGGCCGAGAACGTGCCGGTGGCGGATTGCCCTTTGCGGCGCAGCATGCCCCTCCCCTATCATCGCCGCATGCGGAGATGCCTGCGGCCATCCCTGCTCTGCCTTGCGATGCTTGGCGCCATGCCGGCCCAGGCGGCGCCGCTGCTCGCCCGCTACGAGGTCAGGGCGGCCGGCCTGCCGGTGATGGAGGTGGAGGCGCTGCTGGAGCTGGACGGGCCGCGCTACTGGGTGCGCACCCGCATCCGCACCGTCGGCGTCGCCGCCCTGTTCTCCACCAGCGACCAGGTGACGCTGGCGACCGGCGCCTGGCAGGGCGTGGTGCCACACCCGGAGTCCTACCGGGTGGCCGGGATGTGGCAGGGCGGCCCGCGCCAGGTGGCGATCGACTGGACGCAGGCCGGCATGCCGCGCCTGCAGGCGCTGGTGCCGGCGGAGACAGGCGAGCGGGAGGCGGTGCCGGACTCGCTGCGCCGGGGCACGATGGACGCGCTCTCCGCCCTCGCCCTGCTGGCCCGCACCGTGGCCGCCACCGGGCGCTGCGACGCCACCGCCCATGTCTATGACGGCCGGCGGCGCGCCGACTACACCGCCCGGACGGAAGGGCCGGCGCCGATCCCGGAAGGAGCCGGCTGGCGGGGCCAGGCGCTGCGCTGCGGGCTGGAAGCGAAGCTGATCGCTGGCCGCCGGACCGACCAGGACCCGGAGGAAGCGCAGCGGCCGCAGCCGGCCACGGCCTGGATGGCCGATCTCGGCCAGGGCCGGCCGCCCTTGCCGGTGGCGGTGGACCTCCCCTCCCGCTGGTTCGGCAGCGTGCGCGCGCGGCTGCTGGGGGTGGAGACGCCGCCGCCCCAGCTCCTCGCCTCAGAGCTGGCGGAATTCCCCCAGCAGCGAAGGTAGCGCGGCGGGGGTTGCGGCGATGGCGGCGGCGCCCTCGGCCATCTCCGGCAGGCCATAGCCCCAGGCGGCGAAGATGGCGGGCAGGCCGGCGCCCCGGGCCGCGGCGACGTCGTTGCGGTGGTCGCCGATCATCACCGCCTGGGCCGGCGTGGCGCCGGCGGCGGCGATGGTCGCCAGCAAATGGGCCGGATCCGGCTTGCGCGTGGGAAAGCTGTCGCCGCCGCCGATGGCGGCGAAGCGGGCCGGCAGGCGGAGGGCGGCGAGCAGCGCCTCGGTCGCCGCCACCGGCTTGTTGGTGCAGAGGGCGAAGCGCCAGCCGGCAGTCGCCAGCGCCGCCAGCGCCGCGGGAATGCCGGGAAAAGGGCGCGTTTCCGCCGCGGCATGGGCGGTGTAGTCCGCGGTGAAGGCGGCGAGCGCGGATTCCTCGAAGGCCAGGCCGCGGGCGGCGGTGGCGCGCTGGACCAGGACGCGGACCCCATCGCCGATCATCCGCGTGACCTCCGCCCGGGTGAAGCCGGGGCGGCCGAGTCGGGCCATCAGCCGGTCCAGCGCGGCGTGGATGTCGGGCGCGCTGTCGACCAGCGTGCCATCGAGGTCGAAGACGGCGAGGGGCGGCATGGCGCCAGCCTCGCCCGGCCGGGCGGCGGACGCAATGCGGCAGCGCGCTGCGGGCCCCATGGCCAGGCGCCGCGCCCGGACATGCTGCCCGGGCGCGACCGGTGGCCACATCGTCCGGGGCGCGGCCGATGGCGCGATGCGCGGGGATGATCGCTGGCCGCACCGTCCGGACGCGACCCGTGCCCGCATCGCCCAGGCGCGACCCGTGGCCGCCGCCCCGGCACGCCCCGATGGCGGCAACGCCCCGGCCCAACCCAGGGCCACGGCGTATCGCGGAGAGATCGCTTGCCTCCGCCGCGCCGTCCCGTCACATGCGGCAATCCATCTTGACCGGGCAATCCTTGCCGGCCCCGCCCGCGACCGCCTATCGGAGAGACAAGATGCCTGCCGCCGCCATCATCCTCGCCGCCGGTCTCGGCACGCGCATGCGGAGCGCCGTCCCGAAGGCCCTGCACCCGGTGGCCGGGCGGCCGATGCTCGGCCATCTCATCGCCAGTTGCGAGCAGGTCTTCGACCGCATCGTGGTGGTGGTGGGGCCGGACATGCCGGCGCTGGAGAAGGCGGCGCGGCCGCATGCCACGGTGGTGCAGGCGGAGCGGCTCGGCACCGGCCATGCGGCGCTGCAGGCGGCCCCGCTGCTCGCCGATTTCCCGGGCGACGCCGCGGTGCTCTATGCCGACAATCCGCTGATCCCGCCCGCCACGATCCGCCGCCTGCTGGACCGGCGGGCGGAGGCCGGGCTGGCGCTGCTGGCCATGCGCCCGGCCGATCCCGGCCGCTATGGCCGCGTGGTGCTGAACCCGGCCGGCGAGGTGGCGCGGGTGGTGGAATGGGCGGATGCGACGGAGGCGGAGCGCGGCATCGCCCTCTGCAATGCCGGCGTGGTCTGCGCCGAGGCTGCCTCGCTGTTCCGCTGGCTGCGGGAGGTGCGGCCGCACAATGCCAAGGGGGAATACTACCTGACGGACATCGTCGGCCTGGCGGTGGCCGAAGGCCAGAGCGTGGTGGCGGAGGAGGCGGCCGAGGCCGACCTCGCCGGCGTCAACAGCCGGGCCGAGCTGGCGGTGCTGGAAGCCACGGTGCAGCAGCGGCTGCGCGAGGCCGCCATGGCCGGCGGCGCGACCCTGCTGGCGCCGGAGACCGTCTTCCTCGCCTGGGATACCAGGCTGGGCCAGGACGTGACCGTCGGGCCGAACGTCGTCTTCGGCCCCGGGGTGACGGTGGAGGATGGCGTCGAGATCCGCGCCTTCTCGCATCTCGAGGGCTGCCTGGTGCGGCGCGGCGCCATCATCGGCCCCTTCGCCCGGCTGCGGCCGGGGACGGAGATCGGCGCCGCCGCGCATGTCGGCAATTTCGTGGAGTTGAAGGCGGCGCTGCTCGGCGACGGTGCGAAGGCGAACCATCTGAGCTATCTTGGCGACGCAACCATCGGGGCCGGATCGAATATCGGCGCCGGGACCATCACCTGCAATTATGACGGCGTTAACAAGCATCGGACGGAAATCGGCGCCGGCGCCTTCATCGGCAGCGACACCGCGCTGGTGGCGCCGGTGAAGGTGGGCGACCGTGCCCTGGTGGCGGCCGGCAGCGTCATCACGGAGGACGTGCCGGCGGATGCGATGGCGATCGCCCGCGGAAGGCAAGCGGTGAAGCCGGGGCGCGGCTTCCGCGGGAAGCGGCCGGAGGCGGGGAAGGCGGCGGACGGCCTGGTGCGGCCGGTGCACAACAAGGAGAGCTGAGCGGATGTGCGGCATCGTCGGGGTGATCGGCAAGGCTCCGGCGGCGCCGCTGCTGCTGGAGGCGCTGCGGCGGCTGGAATACCGCGGCTATGACAGCGCCGGCATCGCCACCCTGGTGGATGGCCGCATCGAGCGGCGGCGGGCCGAGGGCAAGCTGGGCAACCTGGCCGCGGCGCTGGAACGCGCGCCGCTCTGCGGCACCACCGGCATCGGCCATACCCGCTGGGCGACGCATGGCGCGCCCACCGAGCGCAACGCGCACCCGCACAGCACGCATCGGGTTTCCGTGGTGCATAACGGCATCATCGAGAACCATGCCGAGCTGCGCGCCGAGCTGGAAGCCAAGGGCGCCGTCTTCGAGACGGAGACGGATACCGAGACTTTTGTTCGCCTGGTGGATGACTACCTGGCGCATGGCGAGGGGCCGCAGGCCGCCTTCGCCGCGGCGCTGCAGCGGGTGCATGGCGCCTTCGCGCTGGCCGCCATCTTCGCCGGGCATCCGAAGCTGCTGCTGGCGGCGCGGCAGGGCGCGCCGCTGGCGGTGGGGTTCGGCGAGGGGGAGATGTTCGTCGGCTCGGACGCGCTGGCGCTCGCCCCGCTGACCCGGCGCATCGCCTATCTGGAGGAGGGCGACTGGGTCGCCATCACCGAGGAGGGCGCGCGCTTCCACGATGCGTCGCATGCGCCGGTGGAGCGGCAGATCGTCATCACCGCCGTCTCCGGCGCCGCGGTGGGCAAGGGCAATCACCGCCACTTCATGGAGAAGGAGCTGCACGAGCACCCGGCAGTACTGGGCGACACGCTGCGGCAGTATCTGGACCCCGGCACCCAGGCGGTGCGGCTGCCGCGCCTGCCCTTCGACCCGGCCGAGGTGCCGCGGCTGACGATTTCCGCCTGCGGCAGCGCCTTCCTCGCCGGCATGGTCGGGCGCTACTGGATCGAGCAGCTGGCGCGGCTGCCGGTGGATGCGGATGTCGCCAGCGAATTCCGCTACCGCAACCCGCCGCTGCCGGCGGGGGGCGCGGCGATCCTCGTCTCCCAATCCGGCGAGACGGCGGACACCATGGCGGCGCTGCGGCTGCTGAAGGAAGGCAAGCAGCGCGTGCTCGCCGTGGTGAACGTGCCGGAGAGTTCGATGGCGCGGGAGAGCGATGCGGCGGTGCTGACCGTCGCGGGGCCGGAGATCGGCGTCGCCTCCACCAAGGCCTTCACCGCGCAATTGGCCGTCATGGCCTGCCTCGCCATCGGTTTCGGCCGGGCGCGCGGGCATGTCTCGGCCTCGGATGAGGCGAAGCTGACCGCGGCGCTGCTGGAAGTGCCGAGCCATGCGGCGGAGATCCTGGCGCGGGATGCCGAGATCCAGGCGCTCGCGGTGGAGGTGGCGAAGGCGCGGGACGTGCTGTTCCTCGGCCGCGGCTCGCTGTTTCCCATCGCGCTGGAGGGCGCGCTGAAGCTGAAGGAGATCAGCTACATCCATGCCGAGGGCTATGCCGCCGGTGAGATGAAGCACGGGCCGATCGCGCTGATCGACAGCAAGGTGCCGGTGATCGCGCTGTGCCCGACGGGACCGTTGTTCGAGAAGACGGCGAGCAACCTGCAGGAAGCGGCGGCGCGCGGCGGGCGGATCATGGCCTTCACCGATCCGGATGGCGTCGCGCCGCTCTCGCGCTTCGCCGAGCGGGTGATCGCGCTGCCGCGCGTGGGGGCGTTCTCCACGCCGATCCTGCACGCCATTCCGGTGCAGTTGCTGGCCTACCACGTCGCGGTGCTGAAGGGCACGGATGTGGACCAGCCGCGGAACCTGGCGAAGAGCGTGACGGTGGAGTGACCATCTTGGGGAAGGGCGTCGCGCCGTAAGGCGCGCCTCACGGCGCGACCCTTCCCCAAACCCCTACCCGCAAAGGGCCGAAGAGCCCTTTGAACCCTCGAATTTCAGACCCGTCGGTCGAGACGCAAAACTCAAGGTTTCCAAAGGCCCTTCGGCCTTTGGCAGAGGGAGCTCGAGGGGGACAGCGTCCGCCTCGATCACGCCGCCCGCCGCCTCGCCAGCGCCGCCTGCACCGCCGCCGGTTCCGGCCCGCCCGCCATCCAGTCCAGCAGCTCCACCGTATGCGCCACGGGCAGCGCGTCGCCGGCCAATTGCGTCAGGCAGCCGATATTCCCCGCCGCGATCAGGTCGGCGCCGGTGCGCGCCAAATTGCCCAGCTTCCGCTCCCGCAACTGCCCGGCGATCTCCGGCTGCAGCAGGTTGTAGGTGCCGGCGCTGCCGCAGCAGAGATGCCCCTCCGCCGGCTCCTTCACCTTGAAGCCCGCCCGCGCCAGCAGCTGCTTCGGCGGCGCCACGATCTTCTGCCCATGCTGCAGCGAGCAGGCGGCATGGTAGGCCACCGCCAGCCCCGCCGGCGCCTCCCGCTTCGGCGCATAGCCGAATTTCACCAGCAGCTCGGAGATGTCGAGCGCGATGGCCGAGATGGCCTCCGCCCTTTCTTTCCAGGGCGCCGGCTCCTCGCGGAACATGAAGCCGTAATCCTTCACCGTGGTGCCGCAGCCGGAGGCGTTCACCACCACCGCATCCAGCCCCTCCCCTGCCAGCTCCGCATGCCAGGCTGCGATATTGGCGCGGGCCAGCGCCATGGCCGGGTCGTGGTCGCCCATATGGTGGTTCAGCGCGCCGCAGCAGCCCTGCCCCGCCGTCACCACCACCTCGATCCCCATCCGCGTCAGCAGCCGGATGGTCGCGGCATTGATCTCCGGCGCGATCACCTGCTGGGCGCAGCCGGTCAGCAGCGCCACGCGGCCGCGCCGCTCGCCCTCCGCCCTGTGCACCTGCGGCGCGGCGGCGGGATCGGCGGCCGGCAACCGCGCCGGCGCCAGGCGCAGCATCGCCCGCAGCCGTTGCGCCGTCATCGAGCCGCCGGGGATCAGCCCGGCGAAGGGCCGCGCCAGCCTTGCCGCCAGCAGCGCCAGGCGGAACCGCCCCGGATGCGGCAGCACCCGTGCCAGCACCCGCCGCAGCAGCCGCTCCGGCCAGGGGCGGCGGTAAGTGTCCTCGATATAGTGCCGGGCATGGTCGACCAGGTGCATGTAGTGCACCCCCGAAGGGCAGGTCGTCATGCAGGAAAGGCAGGAGAGGCAGCGATCGACATGCCGCACCACCTCCTCGGTGGCGGGGCGGCCGCTCTCCAGCATGTCCTTGATGAGGTAGATGCGGCCGCGCGGGCTGTCCAGCTCGTCGCCCAGCAGGGCGAAGGTGGGGCAGGTGGCGGTGCAGAAGCCGCAATGCACGCAGGTGCGCAGGATCTGGTTGCTCTCCCGCGTATCGGGGTCCTTCAGCTGGTCGGCGGTGAAGCTCGTCTGCATGCGGCCTCGCGGTTCGAGCCCTCGGTATAGGCCGGGCCCGCCTTCCAGGCCAGCCGCCGGGCGCCTGCCATCCGTCGCCTCCCACGCCTCCCGTTGCCCTTCCGCGGCTTTGCCGCGGAAGGCTGTGCGAGGCGCCGCTCGGCCGGGGAAACCGGCCCCCCGCGGCGTTGCGCCGCAACGTCCTGGGGATCAAGTCAGCGCGACGCGGGCGTCGCCTTGGCCTCCGCCACCGCCTGGCGCAGCAGCAGGACCAGCGCCTTGGCCAGGCAATCATTCAGCTTGTCGGCGGTCGCCACCTTCGCCTCCCGCGGCGCCCGCTCCAGATCCACCTCCTCGGCATCCGCCCAATGGCGCATCACCTCGTAGCGGCGGAACAGCGGCACGGCATGGGCGGCGGCGACCAGCCGGATCGCCTCGCGATAGGCATCCACATTGGAATTGGTACGAAGGAAGCGGGAGAATTGCGGGTCGATCAGCACCGCATCGCCGCCCGCCGCCCTCACCTTGTCGAGGCCGGCATGCAGGGTCTCGACCATCTCCTCCACCTCCAGCCCGCGCGCCGCCTCCACCGTGCCGGTCTGCCACAGCACCAGGTCGAAGCCGTGCTTCGCCAGCTCCTCCCGCAGCAGGGCGGCGCTGTCCTGGGCGGTGGCGGCGCGCTGGCCGCGCACCACGAATTCCAGCCGCAGGCCGGGGCGGCGCGCCGCCAGCATGGCTTCCAGCCGGGCCGGCCAGGCGGCGGCGGGGCCGCTGGTGCCGGGCCCGAGGACCGAGGCGGAGCCCACCACCAGCACCCGCAGCGCGCCGGCGGCGGCGGCGCGGGCCACGGCGGGCAGCGGTGCCCCGGGCTCCAGCAGCTCCGCCGGCGCGCCGCAGGCCGGCGCCTGTGCCGCCAGCCCATGGGGCAGCAGGCACAGCGACAGCAGCAGTAGTAGGCGGGACCAGCTCCGGCGGGTCATGGCGCGGAATTGGTAAGAGAGGCGGCAGCCCTGGGCAAGGCGGCAGCGTCCTGGCCGGGCGGCGGCCGGGTCGCCGCCTCCCGCAGCCGGTACCAGGCGCCGATCGCCCCTACCCCCACCAGCAGGGCCAGCCCGGCCAGGTTCACCGCAAGCTGCATCGGCCAGCGGTCGGAAAGCTCCAGCGCCAGCCGGCCGAGGAAGGAGAGGAAGATGCCGACGCAGAACACCGGCAGCCCGTGCTGGCCCATCAGCACGAAGGGCAGCGCCGCGCGGCTCCGCACCCAGCCGGCGCCGATCGGCACCAGATGGGCGAGGAGATAGGTGAGCGCCAGGATCGAGACCAGCCGCAGCGGGTGCAGCCCGGTCTTGTCCACGGCGGATAGCAGCTCCGCCACCCGCTCCGGCAGCAGCAGCGCCGTGGTGTCGGATTCGGCCTGGGTGATGAGGCTGGCCGCGGCGCCGAGCAGCAGCAGCAGGCCGGCCAGCACCGCCAGGGCCGGGTGGAAGGGCACCGCCAGCCGCCCGGCCGGCCGGCCCTCCGGCGGGCGCGGCACATAGCCCAGGGCGCAGCCGATGAAGAACAGGAATTGCCAGGCCAGCGGGTTGAAGAACCAGCCGCCGCCGGTCCAGCTCGGCAGGTTCACATCCGCCAGCCGCACCGCCAGGTACAGCCCGGCGGAGAGCCCCAGCAGCAGCCCCGGCACCCGCAGCAGCGGCAGCGCCGGCAGCAGCAGCATCAGCAGCACGATGTAGAGCGGCAAGATGTCGAGGAAGGCCGGCTGGAAGCGCAGCAGCAGCGCCTGCAGCAGCGCCAGGTAGGGCTGCTCCGCGAACACGTCGAGGTGCAGCTCGTCCAGATAGGCGGTGGTGTCGAGCGCCGCGGCGGAATAGCCGACCTGGGCGGTGAAGACGACGAAGAGGAAGATATGCGCGACGTAGAGCGTGCCGATCCGCCGCGCCAGGGAGGCGGCGGCGAAGGTGAATCCGCGCCGGTCCAGCTCCGAGCCGTAGGCCAGGCCGGCGGCATAGCCGGCCAGCAGCACGAAGGCCTCGGTCGCGTCGCAGAGCGCAATGTTGCGGAGGGTGAGGAGGCCGAGCCAATTGCCCGGCACATGGTCGATGAAGATGCAGGACAGGGCGAGGCCGCGGAACAGGTCCACCCTAAGGTCGCGCCGGCGCCCGGTGCGGGCGGCCGGGCTTTCCGCGCCGCGGACGAGACTCCGCATCGACACCTCCGGCGCCGATGGATGCGGGAGAGGGCGGCGGCATGCAAGCCCCGATCGCCTTTCGCCGCGATGATGAATCCTTCAACCGTCCCGGGGCGTTGCCAGGCGCATGGCTGACCCGGGCGGCGCGGGGACGCCTGCGCCCGATTCGCGCTGGCCAAGCGCGGGCGGCCGCGCCATTTTGGCGGGATGCGTCTCGTTTTTGCTGCCATGCTCCTGGCCGGGCTGCTGGCCCTGGCCCCCGCCCGGGGCGAGGAAGGCTGGCCACAGCCCTGCCCGGCCGCGCCGAACCAGTACCTGGCCCTGCCGAAGGCACACGCCGCCCTGGCGGCGGGGAAGAAACTCACCATCCTGGCCTTCGGTTCCTCCTCCACCGAGGGCTCCGGGGCCAGCGACCCGGCCCATGCCTATCCCGCCCAGCTCGAGGCCCGGCTGCGCGCCGCCTTCCCCGGCCATGAGGTGCAGGTGCTGAACCGCGGCAAGGGCGGGCAGGAAGTCGCCGAGATGCTGGCGCGGCTGGAGGGCGACGTGCTGGCGGCGCACCCCACCCTGGTGATCTGGCAGGCCGGGGCGAATGCGGTGCTGCGCGGCATGGCGCCGGAGCAGTTCAGCGCCGCCATGGCGCTCGGCATCGCCCGCATCCGCGCCAGCGGAGCGGAGCTGGTGCTGATGGACAGCCAGCGGGCGCCACGCATTCTCTCCGCGCCGAATTGGGAGCGTTTCGATGCGGCGCTCGGCCAGCTTTCGCTGGACAGCCAGGTGCCGCTCTTCTCCCGCGCCACGCTGATGCGCGCCTGGGCGGAGGCAGGGACGCCGAGTGACGCGATGCTGGGCCCGGACGGGCTGCACCACAATGACCGTGGCTATGCCTGCCTGGCGGAAGCCCTGGCGCGGTCGCTGACCGAGGCGCTCGGCCCGGCACGGATCGCGGGGCGCTAGGTATCTCCCCACGCCGCCGCTGCGCGGCGCCGCGGGGGCCCCGGAATCGCTGGACTCCCCGCGTCTCGCACGGCCTGCCGCGGCAAAGCCGCGCAGGACAACAGGCAGCGCGGTTGCGGTGGGCGCGGTTGCGGTGGGCGCGGCCGCGGCCCCGGGCGGCGAAAGGCCCCCTGTCCCTCACCCCCTCGCCCGCAAGATCAGCCCCGCCGAGGTCACCGGAAAGCCCCGCACCGAAAGCCGGAGATGCGGCGGAAACACCACGCCCAGCGGCGAGCTCGCCTCGCCGAAGGGCGCCAGATCCACGAAGCGGTCCAGCATCCCGGCGCCATGCCCCTCATCCAGCGGCAGCAGGGTGTGGCCATGTGCCGCCACCCGGGCCGCCAGCGCCTCGACGTGCCGCCGCTGGTACAGCACCGTCACGCCGCGGCCGATGGTGCCGCCCAGCCCGTCCAGGTTGAACTCCGTGGTATGCACCGCGATGCCGCCCGGCCTCAGGCATTCCATCGCCTGCTCCACGAAGCGCCACCCCGCCTCCAGGCTGCCGAGATGCTCCAGGGCGCAGACCGACCACAGGCAGTCGAAGCCGCCCTGGCGCAGCTCGGCCGGGATGGCGGCCATGTCCGCCGGGCGGAAGCTCACCAGCCGGTCGAATTCCTCCCGCGCCAGCAGCTCCGGCCGGAACAGCGCCGCGGCGGCGCTGCCATGCTGGCCGGTCTCGATCCAGTCGCGGGCGCGGGCATCCTCGCCGGCCAGGTCGGTGGCCACCACCTCCACCCCCTGGGCGGCGAGGATCGCCGGCAACGCCTCCCGCCCCACCGCGAAGCCCAAAGCGCGGCGGCCGGGGGCGAGCATCCCCGCCTCCCACAGCGCCTGCAGGACGAAGCCATCCTCCCACAGCTTGCGGTGATAGACCGGCGGCGTGCCCAGCACCCGGCACCAATGGCGGAACCAGGGCGCCTCGATATCCGCCTGGCGGCAGGTGCGGCTGGTGAGCCCCGCTTCGCTCGGCCCCTCCGGCACCGGCGCGGCGGGACCGGCGAGGCCGGCGGCGTAGTGCCGCTGCGCCAGCTCCGCCCCCAGCACCTTCACCGACCAGCGGGTCAGCTCATGCTCCCGCTCCCAGAGCAGGCGGGTATCGCCCAGCAGTGGCAGGCGGCGATGACGCTGTCGCCAGCGGGCGAGGTGACGGAGCAGGCGGGCGATCATCCAGGCGATGTGCAGCGGCGGCGGCAAACTGTCCATCGGGCGGAACGGGCTCCGCCCCCGAACCGCCGGCTGCCCCCGCACCCTGTCGGTGGGCGAATGCCGCCCCCTCCCCCGCTGGCGGGGGAGGGTTGGGGTGGGGGTGGCTTCCCGCGCGACCTGCGGCCCCCGGCCCGATGCTTGCCGATCAGGGCGGCCGGCACCCCCACCACCACCCCCAACCCGACCCTCCCCGCCAGGCGGGGGGAAAGCAGGCCGGTCAGCTATCCAGCCGGATCCCCAGCTCGCGGATCAGCGGCCGCCATTCGGCGCTCTCGCGCTTCACGAATTCCTGGAACTCCGCCGGGCTCCAGGGCGCGCTCTCGATGCCGAGGTCGTGGAACCGCACCTGCACGTCAGCCGCCGCGACGCCGGCGCGCAGCCCGTCGGCCAGCTTCTCCACCACCGCCGCCGGCGTGGCGGCCGGCACGCTCATCCCCTGCCAGCCATAGGCGATGGCCGTGGGGAAACCCAGCTCCCGCAGCGTCGGCACCTCGGGCGCCTTCGGGCTCCGCGCCTCGGAGAAGCAGCACAGCGTCTTCACCCGGCCCGAAGCGATGAAGGGAATGCCCGTCGCGCAGTCGATCACCACGCTGTCCACATTGCCGGAGAGCAAATCCTGCATCGCCGCCGGCCCGCCGCGATAGGGCACATGCGTCGCCTGCAGCCCGGTGCGCCGCTTCACCATCTCCATCGCCAGATGGTGCGGCGAGGCCACCGCCGGCGTCCCGTAATTCGGCGCCCGCGCCTTCGATTGGGCGACGAACTCGGCAAAATCCTTCACCGGGCTGTCCGGCCGCACCACGATGAAGAGCGGGAAGCGGCCGATGAAGCCCACGCCGCGGAAATCGCGGTCCGGGTCATAGGGCAGCCGGCTGTAGAGCGCCGGGTTGTAGGTCAGGATGCCGTTGTCGACATGCATCAGCGTATAGCCATCCGGCGTGCTGCGGGCGACGGCCTCGCTGGCCACCACCGCGCCGCCGCCCGGGCGGTTCTCCACCACCACGTTCTGGCCGAGCCGCGTGGCGATATGCGCGCCGATCAGCCGGGCGAAGGTGTCGCTGGCGCCGCCCGGCGGGTAGCCGACGACCCAGCGCAGCGGCCGGTCCGGGAAGCCCTGCGCCCGCGCCGGCCCCGGCATCGCTGCCAGCCCCGCCAACCCCGCCACCAGCTCCCGCCGTCCCAGCATCGCGCCCAGCCCCGCTTTCATTCGCCGCCGGCATCTAACCGGAATTGCCGCGCCGCGTCACCGCCCCGGGCGGGAAGCCGGCTTGCGAGCCGCCCGGGCGCGCCCGTAGCGCCGGCCCGCCCGGGGCGGTGAAGCCCGGCTCAAGGACCGCCGCCGGAGCGGCCGCCATGGTCAGCCCGGCACGGGCCCGGCGAGGCCCAGCAGCGCGATCATCGCCGGCAGGGTGATGGCGGAGAGCAGATGCTGCAGGGTGATGATCGCCGCCATCAGCTTCGCGTCGCCGCCCATGGCGCGGGCCATGACATAGCTGGTGGTGGCGGTCGGCAGCGCCATGAAGATCAGCGCATTGGCCAGCGCCAGCGGCGCCAGCCCGAAGACATGGCCGAAGAGGAGGGTCAGCGCCGGCATCCCCAGCAGCTTCAGGCAGGCCGTCGCCAATTGCAGGCCGAGCCGGTCCTTGAGCGTCGCCAGCGACAGCGCCGCCCCGACGCAGAGCAGGCCGAGCGCGATCGAGGCCTGGCCGAGCGTCGCCAGCAGCGGCCTGAGGCCGGGCGGCAGCCCGCCCAGCGCCGCCACCGAGAAGCCGATGATGCAGGCCAGCAGCAGCGGGTTGGTGGCCAATTGCCGCGCCACCCGCCCCGGCGTGGGCCGCGCCCCGTCCGGCCGGCCGAGGGCGAAGACCAGGATCGTCAGCACCTGCACGCAGGGCACGATGAGGCCGGTGGCGACGGCGCCGAGGCTGGTGCCGGCGCCGCCATAGAGCCCGGCCACGACGGCGAAGCCCATGAGCTGGTTGAAGCGGATGCCGCCCTGGAAGACCGAGGTGGCGGCCGGGTGCAGCGTGCCGAAGGCGCGCGCCAGCACCAGGCTGAGCCCGCCGCCCAGCAGCAGCGCCAGCCAGATGACCAGCGCCATGGCGCCGAGCGGCAGCGCCGCCAGATCGACGGCGGAGATGGCCGAGACCAGCAGGGCGGGCAGCAGCGCCCAGAAGACCAGGCGCTCGATACCCGCCCAGACGGCGTCCTCCCGCAGCAGCCAGCGGCGCAGCAGCGCGCCGGCCAGCAGCATGCCGAAAGGTGGCAGGAAGACGTTGAGGTAGAGGATCAAGGCCCGGCCCTTCTGGAGCGCGACCGCGCGTCATGCGGCCGCCGCGCAGCGTGAATCATGCGGCGGGGCAAAAGGCCAGAGCCCCGGGCTGGGATGGAGGGGGCGAAGGGCTTGCGCCCCGGCCACGCCGTGCGGCCGGGGAGGAGGATCGCGCCGGCTGGGCCGGCCAGCGGAGCCGCGCCTTTTTTGCACCGGGCTTCAGGCCGGTTGCCCGGGCAGCCCGGTCGCTCCGGCGGCGCGGCTCGACGCGCCCTGCAGGCCGCGGCGCCCTGGGGGGCCGGCCTCAGGCGCCAGTGCCGCCGGGCAGCCCGCCGCCGGGCGGGCTGGCGATCTCGGAGAGGCAGGCCGCCTCCGTCCGCGGCGCCGGGCCATTGGCCCTGGCGGCGGCATGGGCCACGCGCAGCCCCGCCCGCCCCTCCCGGTACAGCACCAGGTCGAGGGCGCAGGCGGCGGCGGTGTAGAGCCAGATCTCGCCCGGCCCTTCCGGCCGGCGCAGCGCCGGCTCGCCGAGGCGGAGCCGCAATTCGGCCGGGTTGAGGCCGAGCAATTCGGCGGCGCTGGCGGGCGGGCCGGCCTGGCCGCTACGGGTCGGGCCGGTACGGGACGGGCCGGTAAGGACGGGCTGCAGCAGCGGCGCGGCGGGCTCGGCCGGCGGCCCGGCCGCTGCCGCGACGGCGACGGGCGCCGGTGCATCGGCCAGGCCCGCCGAGGGTCGGACCACCCCCGGCCCCGCCCCGGCCCCGATGGCCGCCAGGCTGGCCTGGCCGCTCTCCAGCGCCTGCTGCAACGCCTCCCCCTGGGTTCCGGCCGCGCAGCCCAGCAGCGGCAGCAGCAGCAGCAGGCGAAGGCGGGACAGCGGCGGCGCCATGGCGGGCGGGGTCCGGCGGGAAAGGCCAGGCCAGGGCCTGGCCCGGTTGCGACGGTGGGGTCAGCTCTCCGCGGCGGCGGCCGGCAACCGTACCGGCGGGGCGGCGCCTTCCGTGATCATCTCCATCTTGCCGGAGACCTGGCCGCCCTCCTCCACCTGCAGCTTGCGGTAGCGGGCGGTGCCGGTCACCCGGCCGGTGGCGCGGATGACGAGGCTGCCGCGCGTGGTGATGGTGCCGTCGAACAGGCCGGCGATCTCGGCATCCTCCACCTGCACCTCGCCCTTGAAGACGCCGGCCTGGGCGACGAAGAGCTCGGTCGCCTGGATCATCTGGCTTTCCACCGTGCCTTCCACCACCAGCCGCTCGGCATCCGTCACGGTGCCCTGGAGGCTGATGCCGCGCCCGACGACCAGGGTGCGGCGCTCCGCCGTCTCGGCTCGCGGGGCCGGCCGGGCCGGCACGCCCACCGGGGCCGGGCGGGCGCCGAGGGTCGGGACGGGGGCGGCGGTGGGCTTGGGGGCGACGGTCATGGCGGGCGCGTCCTTGGATGATGGGCGGAAGGGCGGCACGCCGAGCTCGGCATCGCGAGCCGCGCTCGGCGCCGGGGCCTGAGGCACGGCCGGCTGGGGCGCCGCCCCCTCCTCACGCTTTCGGCTGAAAATGGACATGAAGCCTTCCCTCGATCGGCAACTGGCGGGGTTCTCGGCACGGTCCGCGCACGCGGCCCCGGTGCCCCCGGGCTAACATGCGCCCTCCCCCGCACACAACACGCGGCACCTTCATCCGGTGATTTCCGTCGCGGCGGCACGCCTGTCCGCATGCAGCAGGTGAGTCATCGCCGCGGTGCCGAGCACCGGCACCAGCAGATTCACCCCCGGCAGTAGAGCGAGGCCGCCGAACACCGCGCCGAGGGCGAGCACCTTCGCCTCGCTCTGCCGTCGCAGCCGCTGCGACTCGGCAACCGTGCAGCGCCGTTGCGCCACCCCTTCGAACAGCCCATGGCCCAGCGCGACGGCCGAAATGCCCCAGAGCAGCAGGGCGCCGAGCGGCGGCACCAGCAGGCCGAGCGGCAGCGCCAGCAGGGAGAGCAGGCCGAAGCGCAGCGCCAGCCCAAGTCCCGCCCAGGCCTGGGCGGCGAGGCCGGCCCCGGCGGCGGGCGGCAGGTCCGGGTAGAAGCGCCGCTCCACCGCCGCCGCCACCGGGTCCAGGAACAGCCCGGTCAGCGCCAGCACCGCCGGAACGAAGAGCCAGATGGCGAGGCCGAAGGCGGCCAGCCCGCCCAGGGCGCCGATGATGGTGGCCAGCCACCCCTCCCCGCCCACCAGGCTGGCGCTGAGCCAGGCGCCGAGCGCCGCGAGGCCGAGGAAGGCGGCCAGCGCGGCGAGGCAGCCCTTCAGCAGCGGCCAGAGGAAGGCCGGGTCGCCGATCTGGCGCAGGGTGAGGGCGAGCGGAGCGAGCATCGGGGCGTTCCGGAGGTTACGGCAGGAGGTTGCGGCGTCCGGACACGGGGGCTATCCCGCCCGGCACCCGGCCGCAACGCCGCCAGATGCGAGGTTGTCCCCAGATGAGCGAGCCCTCCCTCGATATCCTCGGCATCGGCAATGCCATCGTCGATGTGCTGGCCCGCGCCGAGGACGGATTCCTGGAGCGGGAGAACCTGGCCAAGGGGGCGATGCGGCTGATCGGCGCCGAGCAGGCCGACTCGCTCTACGCGAAGATGGGGCCGGGGGTGGAAAGCTCCGGCGGCTCGGCGGCCAATACCTGCGCGGTGGCGGCAGCGCTCGGCGCCCGGGTCGGCTTCCTCGGCAAGGTGGCGGATGACGCGCTGGGCCAGGTCTTCGCCCATGACATCCGCGCGGCCGGGGTGCATTTCCCCACCGCGCCGCTCAAGGCCAAGGGGGAGGGCTACGCGCCGACGGCGCGCTGCCTCATCCTGGTCACCCCGGATGCGCAGCGGACGATGAACACCTATCTCGGCGCCTGCGTGCAATTCTCCGCGGCCGATGTGGACCCGGCGGAGGTGGCGCGGGCCAGGGTGCTGTACCTGGAAGGCTATCTCTTCGACCCGCCGGCGGCCCAGGCGGCCTTCTACGAGGCGGCGCGGATCGCCCACCAGGCCGGGCGGCAGGTGGCGATCAGCCTTTCCGACGCCTTCTGCGTGGAGCGCCACCGCCAGGCCTTCCTGCGCTTCGTGCGGGAGGAGGCGGATATCCTCTTCGCCAATCAGAGCGAGCTGGCGGCGCTGTACGAGACGGAGGATTTCGCGGCGGCGGCGCGGCTGGCGGCCGCGGATGTCGGCCTGGCGGCGCTGACCCGCAGCGAGCAGGGCAGCATCATCCTGGCCGGGGAGGAACGGCATGCCGTGCCGGCGGCGCCGGTGAAGGTGGTGGACACCACCGGGGCGGGCGACGCCTATGCGGCGGGGTTCCTGGCGGCGCTGACCCGGGGCCTGCCCTTGCCGGAATGCGGCCGCTGGGGGTCGGTGGCGGCGGCGGAGGTGATCTCGCATTTCGGGGCAAGGCCGCAGGCGGATCTGCAGGCGCTGGTGGCGGGGAAACTGCCGCCGGGGGCGCGGCCGGTGGCTGATACGCTGGGGTGATTGGCGGGCGCCGCCCTTACCGCCGGCAGCAGGCACTCCTTCTGCACCTCCGCGGGGGGCGGCCCCCCCAACCCGGTGTGGGTTTTGGGCCCGTGGGTTCAGCCAGCAGACTCAAGGCGGGGGGCCGAGGAGCCGAAGCCCCATCTCAGGCGATGCCAAGCAGCCAGATCAGCCCGAGGCTCAGGCCGGCCAGCACCAGCAGCGCACCCAGGGCGGCGGCGCTGACCCGGCCGCTCAGGCGCTTCAGGCTGCGCAGGTCCACGCCGAGGCCGAGCGCCGCCATGGCCGCGACGCTCAGCCCATGCGCCAGCGTGCCGAGCGGGGCCGCCGCCGCCTCCGGCAGCAGCCCCGCTGCCCGCGCCAGGGCCAGGCCGAGAAAGCCCAGGATGAACCAGGGTACGAAACGGGTCAGGGACCGCACGCCACCGGCCGGCGTGCCACAGCGGCCCCAGAGCGAGAAGAGCAGCACCATCGGCCCCAGCATCAGCACCCGCAGCAGCTTCACCGCCGTCGCGAGCTGCACGCTGAACGCCCCGGCCGGCGCCGCCGCCGCCAGCACCTGCGGCACGGCATAGACCGTCAGCCCCGCCATCACCCCGTATTGCGCCTGGGAGAGATCCAGCACCGGGATCAGCAGCGGCAGGGTCAGCACCACCAGCACGCCGAGCACGGCGGTGAAGGCGATGGCCGCCGCCACGTCGCGCGCCTCCGCGCCGATCACCGGCGCCACCGCGGCGATGGCGGAATTGCCGCAAATGGAATTACCGCAGGCCACCAGCATCGCCAGCCGCGGCGAAAGCCCCAGCGCCCGCGAAAGCCCGTAGCCGAGGCCGAGGGTCAGCAGCACCAGCAGCGCGACGGCCGGCACCAGCCCGGGCCCGGCGGCCGCCACCAGCCGGCCATCCAGCGTGGCGCCCAGCAGCATCACCGCCACTTCCAGCAGCGTCTTGCCGGTAAAGCCGATGCCCGGCTGCCAGCCCGGCCCGATCTGCCAGAAGCTGCGCAGCACGCATCCCAACAGGATGGCGATGACCAGCGCATCCAGCGCCCGATGCCCGGTCAGCGCCCATTCCACCCATTCCAGCCCGTAGGCGGCCAGCGAGACGGCAAGGCAGAGCAGCACCCCCGGCGCCAGGCGCTGGAGGTGGGAGGCGACACTCGACATGGAGCTGGGGTCCCGCGACGGCGCCGGGAAGCGCCCCGGCCCCTATGCTGAAGACCCGGCCGGTCTATAACTCAAATACATTATCTCCATACATCCATGGCGTCTGGTTATGGCCCTCAACCTGCATCTGCTCCGCCTTTTCGCCGCCGTTGCGGCCCATGGCGGCTTTTCCCGCGCCGCCGCCGCGCTGCATCTCAGCCAGCCCGCCATCTCCAAGGGGGTGCGGGAGCTGGAGGGGCGGCTGGGCAGCCCGCTGCTGGAACGCGGCCCGGGCGGGGTGCGGCTGACCGAGGCCGGCCAGGTGCTGGCGCGCCACGCCGCCACCCTCTTCGCCGCGGAGCGGGCGGCGGAGGAGGAGCTGGCGGCGCTGGCCGGGCTCGACCGCGGCACGCTGCATCTCGGCGCCAGCACCACCATCGCGACCTACCTGCTGCCGGAGATCGTCGGCGCCTTCCACCTGGCGCATCCGGCGGTGGAGCTGCGGCTGACCAGCGCCAATACCCTGGCGATCGCCGAGACGCTGGCGGCGCGGGAGCTGGATATCGCCCTGGTGGAGGGGCCGGTGGAGCTGCCGGGGATCGAGGCGGCCTTCTGGCAGGAGGATGAGATGGTGCTCATCGCCTCCCCCGGGCACCGTCTGGCGGGGGAGGCGGCGCCGGTGCCCGCCGCCGCCCTGGCCGCGGAGATCCTGCATGTGCGGGAACCCGGCTCCGGCAGCCGGGAGGTGGTGGATACCGCCCTGGCCGCGCATGGCGTGGTGCCGCGGCAGCGGCTGGAGATCGGCAGCACCGAATCGATCAAGCATCTGGTGGCGGCGGGGCTCGGCGTCGGCATCGTCTCCGCCGCCGCGGCCTTCGACCAGATCGCCCTCGGACGGCTGCGGGTGATTCCGCTGCGGGACCTGGTGATCCGCCGCAACCTCAACCGCCTGCGCATCCCCGGCCGCCAGCCCAGCCCTGCCGCCCGCGCCTTCGACGCGCTGCTGGATGCCGGCGGCGCCTTCCTCGGCCGCCGTGGCTAGAGCGGGATCGGTTGAGCTGCGCTCACCCGCCCCGCTCTAGCTCATTGTTCGGTCGCGTGATTCACGGTTTCGGTCGATTCGACCTCAACCGATCACGCTCTAGAGCAGCTTGTCTCCGATCAGGTGATTTCCACCTGATCGGATATTGCTCCAGGGGGGGCAGGCGGCGCGGCGCCTCCGCCGCGGCCCGGGCCGAAGCCCCGCCATTTCCCCTCGCATTTCCCGCGCCGAACGCCTATCTGTGCGCCGCAACATGCCGCCAGCCCGCGCCGCCTGGCCCACGCCCCCCGAGACAGGGCGCTGGGACGGCGCGGTTTTGCGTTGCGGCACTCAGTGGAATCGGATCCCCGATGGAACTCCGCAACGTCGCCATCATCGCCCATGTCGACCATGGCAAGACCACCCTCGTCGACCAGCTCCTGAAGCAGGCCGGCGCCTTCCGCGCCAATCAGCAGGTGGCCGAGCGCGCGCTCGACCGCAACGACCTGGAGCGGGAGCGCGGCATCACCATCCTGGCCAAGTCCACGGCAGTGGAATGGAAGGGCGTGAAGATCAACATCGTGGACACGCCCGGCCACGCCGATTTCGGCGGCGAGGTGGAGCGCATCCTCTCCATGGTGGATGGCGCCGTCGTCCTCTGCGACGCCGCCGAGGGCCCCCTGCCCCAGACGAAGTTCGTGCTGACCAAGGCGCTGGCCCGCGGCCTGAAGCCGATCGTCGTCATCAACAAGGTGGATCGCCAGGACGCCCGGCCGGACGAGGTGCATAATGAGGTCTTCGACCTCTTCGCCGCCCTCGGCGCCACCGATGAGCAGCTCGACTTCCACACCCTCTTCGCCTCCGGCCGCCAGGGCTGGGCGGACACCTCGCTCGACGGTCCGCGCAAGGACCTGGCGCCGATGTTCGACCTGATCCTGAGCCATGTGCCGGCGCCGAAGGTGGAACTCGACAAACCCTTCGCGATGAACGCGACGATCCTGGAGAGCGACAATTTCCTCGGCCGCATCCTGACCGGCCGGGTCGAGCAGGGCGTGGCGCGGGTGAACATGCCGGTGCGGGTGCTGCGCCAGGACGGGACGGTGGTGGAGAGCGGGCGCCTGACCAAGCTGATGACCTTCTCCGGCCTGGAGCGCGTGCCGGTGGAGGAGGTGCAGGCAGGCGACATCATCGCCATCGCCGGCCTCGCCGACGCCACCATCCCGGACACCATCGCGGCGCCCGAAGTGACGGAGCCGGTCCCCGCCATTCCGGTGGACCCGCCGACCCTGGCCATGACCTTCCGCATCAATGACGGCCCGCTCGGCGGCCGCGAGGGCAAGAAGGTGACCAGCCGGCAGATCCGCGACCGGCTGTTCAAGGAGACCGAGGGCAATGTCGCCATCAAGGTGAAGGTCTCGGACGAGGTCGATGCCTTCGAGGTGGCCGGCCGCGGCGAGCTCCAGCTCGGCGTGCTGATCGAGACCATGCGCCGCGAGGGCTTCGAGCTGACCATCGGCCGTCCCCGCGTCCTCACCCGGTTGAACGAGGCGACCGGCGAGCGCGAGGAGCCCTACGAGGAAGTCCTCGTGGACGTGGATGAGGGCTATTCCGGCGTGGTCGTCGAGAAGCTCTCCATCCGCAAGGGGCAGATGCAGGACATGCGGCCCTCGGGCGGCGGCAAGATCCGAATCACCTTCGAAATCCCGTCGCGCGGCCTGATCGGCTACCATGGCGAGTTCATGACCGACACCCGCGGCACCGGGCTGATGAACCGCCTCTTCCTCGGCTACCGGCCCTGGGCGGGCGTGATCCCGGGGCGGCGCAACGGCTCGCTCATCTCCAACGAGGATGGCGAGGCGGTGCAGTACGCGCTGTTCTATCTGCAGGAGCGCGGCACGCTCTTCGTCGATCCTGGTGTCAAGGTCTATGAGGGGATGATCCTCGGCGAGCATTCGCGCGAGAACGACCTCGACGTGAATCCGATCAAGGAGAAGAAGCTCACCAACATCCGCGCCGCCGGCAAGGATGAGGCGCTGCTGCTGACCCCGCCGCGCCGGATGAGCCTGGAGCAGGCGATCGCCTATATCGAGGATGACGAGCTGGTGGAGGTGACGCCCTCCGCCATCCGCCTGCGCAAGCGCTACCTCGACCCGCATGAGCGGAAGAAGCACGCCCGTCGCGCAGAGAGCGAGGCGGCCTGAGGCACTCCCCACGACGTTGCTGCGCAACGTCGTGGGGGCCCCGGACTACGCCCCGCGTCATCGCTGCGCGATGCCGCAGGGGCCCTTCGAGGCGCTCCAAGAGCGGCGCCTCGCACAGAGCCTGCCGCGGCAAAGCCGCGGCAGGGCAACGACAGGGTGGGGTTGAGGCGGAGCGCCTGAAGCCGGGCGGCGGTGGCGGGCTCAATTCAGCCGCTGCCGCAGCTCCTCCATCACCAGGCGGATGCGGCGGGCCGCCTCGCCTTCCGGTTCCAGCTCCAGCGAGCGTTCCAGGCAGGACAGCGCCGCCGAGATGCGGTCCAGGCGCTGGTTCATCAGCCCCGCCTCCCGCCACAGCACCACCGCGTCCGGCGCCAGGCGCAGCATGTCCTCGGTGCAGGCCAGCGCGCCGGCCATGTCGCCGCTGCGCAGCCGCCGCAGCTTGATGTTGTTCTGCAGCCGCAGCAGCACCTGGCGCTTGTCCATCGGGCGCAACAGGCCGGGGCGCAATTCCGCCCGCTCGCCCTCGATCCGCTTGATCAGGATGCGCAGGTCCGGCGCCGAGAGGCCCGTGCCGCCATCGAAGACATCGACGATGGCCTGGCCGCTGCGCCCCTCGATCGCCAGCAGGAAATGGCCGGGGAAATCGATGCCATGCGCCGCCCAGCCCGCCGCCTCCGCCGCATGCAGCCAGATGATGCCGAGCGCGACCGGCAGGCCCAGCTTCCGTTCCACGACGCGGATGAGGTTGGCATTCGCCAGATCCTCGTAATTGCGGCTGTCGCCGGCAAAGCCGAAGCGGGCGTGGATCACCTCCGCCAGGGCGGCGCGGCGGCGTTCCGCATCGCCCGCATCGGCTTCCTGATCCGCAGTGGCGGCGGCGACGGCGGCCTGGGCCAGGCTGGTGAGCTGTGCCGCGGCGCCGCGCCAATCCGCCTCCGGCGCATCGATGCGCGCAAGCTGCAGCGCCACGGCGCCAAGGTCGAGCTCCGCATCGGGCAAGGTGCCTGCGGCCTCCAGCGCGGCCCGCGCCTCGGCCTCTGGGGTCTGAGCCATGCGCGCACTCTTGCCCCGGGGCGGCGCCAGGGCAAGCGCCACGCGTGATCAATGCGAAGCGGGAACCATCCGGCCCAGCTTCCGGCCGCCGAAGATGTGGACATGGAAATGCGGCACTTCCTGCCCGGCATCCGCACCCATGTTGGAGAGGATGCGGTAGCCTCCCGCCTCCAGCCCCAGCGCCCTGGCGGTGGCGGCAACGGCGCGCCAGAAGCCGGCGATCAGCTCCGCCGGCGCCGCCGCGTGGAAATCCGCGGTGCTGACATAGGGGGCCTTGGGGATGACCAGCACATGCACCGGCGCCTGCGGGTGGATGTCGTGGAAGGCCAGGGCCCACTCATCCTCATGGACCTTCTTGCAGGGAATCTCGCCGCGCAGGATGCGGGCGAAGATGTTGCCCTCGTCATAGGGGGGCAGGCCGGTGACGGACATCGGTTGCGGCTCCTCTGCTTGGCGGGGGCCCCGCCCCCGGAACCCCCGCCGGGGAGGGGACCCCTCCCCGGGCCCCGGTGTGAGTCGGCGGGTTCAACCCGCGGGTCTGAAACTCAGACCGGGGTCCGGGGCCAGGTCCCGGCCCCGGCGGGGATCGAACGCATGCGTTCGATGGGGGCAGCGCCCCCTGCGAGGCTCAGAACTCCCGCGGCGGCCGCGGCCGCCTTGGCGGACGCGGGCCGGTACCGAACTGGTCCTGCTGGTGAGACGGCATCCGCCGTTCCCGCGGCGGCGGCGGCGGCGCCGCCAGATCCGCCTCCAGCTCCTTGATCTTGCCGGCGATGGAGGTGCGCAGCTCCGGCGAGGTGTGCGGCTTCAGGCTGCGGATGGTTTCCTTCAGCTCCGCCAGCAGGCGCACCTTCTCCTCCCGCGTCCGCTTCAGCGGTCGGTTGTCGGAGAATTGGCCGTCATAGGAACGCATGTGACTGTGACTCCCCGGGCATGGTTATGGGCGGGGCGTCAAGCGCCCCGCCGCTTGCCGGCGCAGCCTAGCAGATCGCCGCGCCGGGTTTCGGAAAAAGCCGCGCCTCAGATATCCAGCATCAGCCGGCGTGGATCCTCGATGCTCTCCTTCACGCGGACCAGGAAGCTGACCGCTTCCTTCCCGTCCACGATGCGATGATCGTAGGAGAGGGCGAGATACATCATCGGCCGCACCTCGACCTTGCCGTTCACGACCATCGGCCGCTCCTGGATCTTGTGCATGCCGAGGATGCCGCTCTGCGGCGGGTTCAGGATCGGCGTGGACATCAGGCTGCCGTAGATGCCGCCATTGGTGATGGTGAAGCTGCCGCCCGCCATCTCCTCCAGCTTCAACTGCCCGTCGCGGACGCGCTTGCCGAAGCCGCCGATGGTCTTCTCGATCTCGGCGAAGCCCATCTTGTCCGCATTGCGCAGCACCGGCACCACCAGCCCGTTCGGGCCGCCGACGGCGATGCCCATATGCACGAAGTGCTTGTAGATGATGCTGTCGCCGTCGATCTCGGCGTTCACCGCCGGAAATTCCTTCAGCGCCGCGACGCAGGCCTTCACGAAGAAGGACATGAAGCCGAGCCGGACGCCGTGCTTCTTCTCGAAGACGTCGCGGTATTCCGTGCGCAGCGCCATGGCGGCGCCCATATCCACCTCGTTGAAGGTGGTGAGCATGGCGGCCGTGTTCTGCGCCTCCTTCAGCCGCCGCGCGATGGTGATGCGCAGGCGGGTCATCTTCACCCGCTCCTCGCCCGCCTCCTCGGCGCGGGGCGCGGCGGGCTTGGCGGCGGGGGCAGGCGCCGCCGCCGGGCGGGCCAGGAAGTCCAGCACGTCGCCCTTGCTGATGCGGCCATCCTTCGCGGTGCCGGTGCCGATCTGCTCGGCCGTCACGTTGTTCTCCGCCATCATCTTGGCGGCGGCGGGCAGCGGCGCATGGGTGCCGGAAACGGGCGCGCCGGGCACCGCCACCGGGCCGGCCGGCACGCGCGGCGCTTCCACCTTGGGCTGCGCCGCGGCGGCGGGCGCCGGGGCCGGCGCCGCCGGGGCGGGCTGCGGCCTGGCCGGGGCAGCGCCGGCGCCGGCGCCGCCGATCACGCCCAGCACCGCGCCAGGCGCCACTTCCGCGCCCTCATCCGCCGAGATGGATTCGATGACGCCGGCGGCCGGCGCATTCACCTCCACCGTCACCTTGTCGGTCTCCAGCTCGACCAGCGGCTCATCCACCGCCACGGCCTCGCCGGCCTTCTTCAGCCAGCGCGCCACCGTTGCGCTGGAAACGCTCTCGCCCAGGGTGGGCACCAGGATATCCGTCGCCATATCTCGCTACCTTCCCGCGCCGCGCTGCGCCTTAAAGGCCCAGCGCCTGCCGCACCAGGGTTTCCTGTTCCTGTCCGTGCACCTTGGCGAGGCCGGTGGCCGGGCTCGCCGCCTCGCGGCGGCCGACGAATTCCGGCCGCTTCGCCGCGATGTCCAGCTCCTTCAGCACCTTCTCCAGCCGCCGGTCCATATAGGTCCAGGCGCCCATATTCTCAGGCTCCTCCTGGCACCACACCACCTCGGCGCGCTTATAAGGCGCCAGCGCGGATTTCAGGCCGGCGGTCGGGAAGGGATGGAGCTGCTCCACCCGGATCAGCGCCACATCCTTGATGCCCTTGTCGCGGCGTTCCTGCAGCAGGTCGTAATAGACCTTGCCGGTGCAGAGCACGACCCGCTTCACCTCCTCCTCCGGCGCGATCGCGTCGATCTCCGGGATCACGTAGCGGAAGGCGCTGCCCGGGCCGAAATCCGCCAGCGAGGAGACCGCCAGCTTGTGCCGCAGCAGGGATTTCGGCGTCATCAGGATCAGCGGCTTGCGGTAGTTCGCCTTCAACTGCCGCCGCAGCGCGTGGAAGTAATTCGCCGGCGTGGTCAGGTTGCAGACGCGGAGATTCCGCTCGGCGCAGAGCTGCAGGTAGCGCTCCAGCCTGGCGGAGGAATGCTCCGGCCCCTGCCCCTCGTAGCCATGCGGCAGGAGCATCACGAGGCCCGACATGCGCAGCCACTTGGTCTCCGCGCTGGCGATGAACTGGTCGATGATGACCTGGGCGCCATTGGCGAAGTCGCCGAATTGCGCTTCCCACAGCACCAGCGTGTGCGGGTCGGCCAGCGAGTAGCCGTAATCGAAGCCGAGCACGCCGAATTCGGAGAGCAGGCTGTTGAAGGCTTCGAATTTCGGCTGGCCGTCGCGGATGTTGTTCAGCGGGACGTATTCCGCCTGGGTCTTCTGGTCGACGAGATAGGCGTGGCGATGGCTGAAGGTGCCGCGCTGGACATCCTCGCCGGAGAGGCGCACGCGATGGCCTTCCAGCAGCAGCGTGCCGAAGCCGAGCGCCTCGCCGGTCGCCCAGTCGATGCCCTCGCCGCTCTCGATCGCCTGCTTCTTGGCCTCGAGCTGGCGGGTGATCTTCGGGTTGACGGAGAAGCCCTCCGGCACCCGCGCCAGCGCGCTGCCCACCTCGCGCAGCGTCTCCAGCGGGACGGCGGTGGCGTGGAGCTGCTCCACCTCCTCGCCCACCGCCACGGCCTTCAGCCCGGACCAATGGCCTTCCAGCCAATCCGCCTTGTTCGGCTTGAAGCTCTGCGCCGCCTGGTGCGCTTCCTCAAGCTTCTGGTTGAAGGCGTCCAGCACCGCCCGGCTCTCCTCGGCCGGCACCGTGCCCTCGGCGGCCAGGCGCTCCGCATAGAGGGTGCGGGTCGTCTTCATCTCGCGGATCCGGCCATACATGATCGGCTGGGTGAAGGCCGGCTCGTCGCTCTCATTATGGCCGTGGCGGCGGTAGCAGACGATGTCCACCACCACGTCGGTGGCGAATTGCTGGCGGAATTCGGCGGCGAGGCGGGAGACGAAGACCACCGCCTCCGGGTTGTCGCCATTCACATGCCAGATCGGCGCCTGCACGCTCTTCGCCACATCGGTGCAGTAGAGGCCGGAATAGGCATGCACCGGCACGGTGGTGAAGCCGATCTGGTTGTTGGTGACGATGTGGATGGTGCCGCCGGTGCGGTAGCCGATGAGCTGGCTCATCGCCAGCGTCTCATACACCACGCCCTGGCCGGCGAAGGCGGCATCGCCATGCAGCAGGATGCCCATGACGGAATGCCGGGTCTTGGTGTCCCCCGACATGTCCTGCCGCGCCCGCACCTTGCCGGCGACCACCGGATTCACCGCTTCCAGATGTGAGGGGTTGGGCTGCAGCGAGAGATGCACCATGCGCCCCGCCACCTCGACATCCGTGCTGGTGCCGAGGTGGTACTTCACGTCGCCCGAGCCCTGGACGTCGTCGGGGTTGGCGCCGACGCCCTTGAACTCCGAGAAGACCTGGGTGAAGGGCTTCTTCACCACGTTCACCAGCATGTTCAGCCGGCCGCGATGCGCCATGCCGATGGCGATCTCGTTCACCCCCGCCGCGGCTGCGGTCTCGATCACGGTCTGCACCGCGGGGATGGTGCTCTCGCCGCCTTCCAGGCCGAAGCGCTTGGTGGAGACGTATTTCCTCGCGCAGAAAGCCTCGAAGCCCTCGGCTTCCGTGAGCTGGGAGAGGATGCGGCGCTTCGCCGCGGCGTCGAAGGCGCGGACCCAGGGGGCGCCTTCCATGCGCTGCTGGATCCAGGATTTCTGCTCCGGATCCTGGATATGCATGAACTCGACGCCGATCGGCCCGCAATAGGTGGCGCGGCAGACTTCGAGGATCTGGCGGACCGAGGCGGTCTCCAGCCCCAGCACGCCGTTGATGAAGATCGGCCGGTCCAGATCGGCCTCGGTGAAGCCCCAGAAGGCGGGGGAGAGTTCCTGGTGCGGCTTCGGCTGCTGCAGGCCGAGCGGGTCGAGCTGCGCTTCCAGATGGCCGCGCACCCGGTAGCTGCGGATCAGCATCAGGGCGCGGATGGAATCGAGCTGCGCGGCGCGGATGGCGGCCGGGTCCGCCGCGGCGGCGGGGGCGGGTTTGCCGTCCTTGCCCCTGGCGGTGGGCGGCGCCTCCGGCTCCGGCGCGAAGCCGCCGCGCGGGCGGGGCGCCCAGGAGGCGCCGAGCGCATCGGTCAGCACGGCGCGCGCATCATCGTTCAGCGCGGCGAAAAGCTCGGCGAAGGAAGGATCGACGCTGCCGGGATTCTCCACCCAGCGGGCATAGGTATCGGCGAGATAGGCGGCGTTGGCGCCCGTCATCGCGCTGGCGAGAATGTCCACTCCGGCCATGTTCTTCTCCCTGCCGGCCCATCCTCGGCCGGCGGTGCACTGCATCATGCGCGGAAGCCGCGCGGGGATGCCGCGCGGGGCACGCGCGGACCTGAACAGCGTTCCGGCGCCGCGCGGACCTCAGATAGGACGCCGGCGCCGGTTAACATAGGGTCTCACCCCCGCTTTTGCGGCGGGTTCGGCCCGCCGCCCTGGCATTCCCCCTTGCCCTGGCGCCTGGCGAAGGGCCGGGACGCTTTCCGGGGCCGGTCCCGCCGGGACCGCGCCCTCCCCACACCTAGCCCTTCAGCGCCCGCACCATGGTGGAGCCGAGCGCCGCCGGGCTGTCCGCGACATGGATGCCGGCCGAGGCCATGGCTTCCATCTTCGCCGCCGCCGTGTCCTTGCCGCCGGAGATCACCGCGCCGGCATGGCCCATGCGGCGGCCCGGCGGGGCCGTGGCGCCGGCGATGAAGCCGACCACCTTCTTGTTCGGCTTGCCCGGGCCGAAATTCTCGCGGCGAAGGTATTCGGCGCCGATCACCTCGGCCTCGCCGCCGATCTCGCCGATCATGATGATGGACTTCGTCTCGTCGTCCTTCAGGAACATCTCCAGCACATCGATGAAGTCCAGCCCCTTCACCGGGTCGCCGCCGATGCCGACGCAGGAGGACTGGCCGAGCCCGGCCGCCGTGGTCTGCGCCACCGCCTCATAGGTGAGGGTGCCGGAGCGGGAGACGATGCCGACCGAGCCGGCCCGGTGGATATGGCCCGGCATGATGCCGATCTTGCACTGCTCCGGCGTGATGACGCCCGGGCAGTTCGGCCCGACCAGCACGGATTTGGAGCCGCTGAGCGCCCGCTTCACCCGCACCATGTCGAGCACCGGAATGCCCTCGGTGATGCAGATGACGAGGGGGATCTCGGCGTCGATCGCTTCGAGGATGGCGTCCGCCGCGAAGGGCGCCGGGACGTAGATGACCGAGGCATTGGCCTGGGTCTTCTCCACGCACTCCGCCACCGTGTCGAAGACCGGCAGGTTCAGCTCCGGGTGCATGGTGCCGCCCTTGCCCGGCGTGGTGCCGCCGACATAGGTGGAGCCATAGGCGATGCCCTGGCTGGCATGAAAGGTGCCCTGGGCGCCGGTGAAGCCCTGGGTCATCACGCGGGTGTTGCGGTCGACGAGAACGGCCATGGCGTTACGCCCCCTTCACGGCGGCGACGACCTTCTGTGCGGCGTCAGCCAAATTGTCGGCGGGGATGATGGCGAGGCCGCTCTCGGCCAAGATCTTCTTGCCGAGCTCGACATTCGTGCCCTCGAGCCGCACGACGAGCGGCACGGACAGCGACAGGTTCTTGCTGGCCTCAACGATCCCCGAGGCGATCATGTCGCACTTGGCGATACCACCAAAAATGTTCACCAGGATCGCCTTGACGTTGGCGTCGGAGGTGATGATCCGGAACGCCTCCGTCACCCGCGCCGCATTCGCCGTGCCGCCAACGTCCAGGAAGTTCGCGGGCGAGGAGCCGTAGAGCTTGATGATGTCCATGGTCGCCATGGCAAGGCCGGCGCCGTTCACCATGCAGCCGATCTCACCGTCCAGCGCGACGTAGTTCAGCTCGTGCTTGGTGGCGTCCAGCTCCTTCGGGTCCATCTCGCTGTCGTCGCGCAGGGCCTCGAGGTCCTTGTGGCGGAACAGCGCGTTGTCGTCGAAGGAAACCTTGGCATCCAGCGCCACGATGTCGCCCGCGCCGGTGACGACCAGCGGGTTGATCTCGACGATGGCGCAGTCGAGTTCGAGGAAGGCGCCGTAGAGGCTGGTGACGAACTTCGTGAAGCTGCCCACCTGCTTGCCGGTCAGGCCCAGGCCGAAGGCCAGCTTCCGCGCATGGAAGCCGGAGATGCCGGAGGCGGGATCGACATGTACCTTCAGGATCTTCTCGGGGTGGTTCGCCGCCACCTCCTCGATCTCCATGCCGCCCTCGGTGGACGCCATGATGACCACGCGGGAGGTGGAGCGATCCACCAGCAGGCCGAGATACAGCTCCCGCTTGATGTCGCAGCCGGCCTCCACATAGACGCGGGACACGAGCTTGCCGCCCGGCCCGGTCTGCTTGGTGACCAGCGTATGGCCGATCATCGCCGCCGCGGCCGCCTTCGCCTCCTCCGGCGACTTGGCCAGGCGGACGCCGCCCTTGCCGTTCGGGTCATCGGCGAAGCGGCCGGCGCCGCGGCCGCCCGCATGGATCTGCGACTTCACCACATAGACCGGCCCGGGCAGCTTCTTCGCCGCCGCCTCCGCCTCCTCCGGCGTCCAGGCCACATGACCTTCCAGCACCGCGACACCGTAGCGCCGCAGCAACTCCTTCGCCTGGTATTCGTGGATGTTCATGCTGGGCTGGCTCCGCCGGAGGAGGGATGGATCAAACGCCGAGCTTCTTGAAGTCCTCGATCAGCTTCTTCACCGCATCGCAGCTCTTGTCGAAGGCGGCCTTCTCCTCCGGCGTGAACTGCACCTCGACGATCTTCTCCACACCCTTCTCGCCGATCACGACGGGTACGCCGACATAGAAGCCCTTCTGGCCGTACTCGCCATTCAGCAGCACGGCGCAGGGCAGCACCCGCTTCTTGTCCAGCAGGTAGCTCTCCGCCATGGCGATGGCGCTGGCTGCCGGCGCGTAGAAGGCGGAGCCGCGCTCCAGCAGCTTCACGATCTCGCCGCCGCCATTGGCAGTGCGGTTCACGATGGCGTCGATCTTCTCCTGCGTCGTCCAGCCCATCTTGATGAGGTCTGGCACCGGGATGCCGGCGACGGTGGAGTAGCGGGTCAGCGGCACCATGGTGTCGCCATGGCCGCCGAGCACGAAGGCGGTCACGTCCTCAACGCTCACCCCGAATTCCTGGGCGAGGAAGAGGCGGAAGCGGCTGCTGTCCAGCACGCCGGCCATGCCCACCACGCGCTCCGGCGGCAGGCCCGACTTCTGCTGCAGCACCCACACCATCACGTCCAGCGGGTTGGTGATGCAGATGACGAAGGCGTTCGGGGCGTAGGTCTTGATGCCCTCGCCCACCTTGGCGATGACCTCGGCATTCTTGGTCAGCAGATCGTCGCGGCTCATCCCCGGCATGCGCGGGAAGCCGGCGGTCACGATGCAGACATCGGCGCCGGCGATGGCGGCGTAGTCGCCGGTGCCGGCCATGGCGGAGTCGAAGCCGTCCACGGGACCGGACTGCATGATGTCCAGCGCCTTGCCCGCGGCAACGCCCGGGAAGACGTCGAACAGGACGACATCGCCCAGTTCCTTGAGGCCGATCAGGTGAGCGAGGGTGCCACCGATATTGCCGGCGCCGATCAGCGCGATCTTCTTGCGGGCCATGACGCGTCCCTATGCCTGTGGGGGCTATGCGAATGCTGCGCCGCTTCCTAGCCCGGCCCGGAAAGGGCGACAAGGCGCGGTGCTGGCGGCGCTGCCCTGCGCGTCGGGTGGGGCCGGCACAGTCGGGTAAGGGCAGGAAAAACAAGGAAAAGATCGGGGGCGCTGCCCCCGAACCCCTGCCGGGGAGGGAACCCCTCCCCGACCCCGGTCGGAGTCCTGGACCCGGGGGGTCCAACCAGCAAACCCAAGGGAAAAGCACCGCAGGTGGCCCCCGGGGAGAGTCAGGCGCAGAGCCTAAACGCCGCCTCGGGCAAATGCTAATATTTTCGGCATTCGCCCGATATTCCCGGCTTACAGCCCAAATATACGCCGTATAAGCTAAGGTTCTGCCCACTCTCGCGTCACTTTCTGCCCGGGCACCGCGATTCGGCGCGCCAAGCCGGTTGGCGGCCCGCCCCGCCCGTGATCCCCTTCGGATACCGCCGCATCGAAAAGGGGCCTTCCGCCATGCCCAGGCGCATGCACCTCGCCCTCGACATCTCCTGGACCCAGGTGGAGACCCTCTGGCGCGACCCGGGAAGCTGGGTCGGCCCCAACTACCCCGATCCCGGCCTGTTCGAGGAAGTGGCCCGCACCTGCGAGCGCGGGCTGTTCGACATGATCTTCTTCGGCGACGGCACCGGCATCCCGAACACCTGGAAGGACGACATCGAGGACGCCGCCCGCTGGGGCGTCGCCTGGCCGCGCATGGACATGTCGCCCTGGATCACCCTGATGTCCCGGGTGACCAGCCATGTCGGCTTCGGCCTGACCTATTCCTCGACCTTCATGCACCCCTTCTACACGGCGCGGCTGCTGAACAGCCTGGACCATGTGACGAACGGGCGCATGGCGTTCAACGTCATCACCTCCCAGCGCCGCTCCGACTACCAGAATTACGGCCATGACGAGCTGGTGGAACACGCCGTCCGCTACGACCGGATGGAGGAGTTCGTCGATGTCTGCAAGGCGCTCTGGGCCAGCGTCGAGCCCGGCGCCTTCCTCTGGGACCGCAAGACGGGGCAGGTGGCCGATCCGGCGAAGGTGAAGCCCATCCACCATGAGGGGCGCTTCTTCAGGGTGCGCGGGCCGCTGAACGCGCCGTCCTCGCCGCAGGGGCGGCCGGTGATGATCCAGGCTGGCGGCTCCCCCCGCGGCACCCGGGCCGCGGCGCATGTGGCGGACCACGTCTTCGCCGCCACGAAATCCCTGCCGCTGATGGCGAAGCAGCGGGCGGAGCTGGACGAGATCCTGCGCGAGAAGGGCCGCGACCCGTCCCAGGTCGGCATCGTCTGGTCCACCAAGGCGATCGTCGCCGAAACGGCCGCCGAGGCCGCGGCGATGAAAGAAAAGATCATCGAGGCAGTGCCGGAGGAAGCGGTCGGCGTCTGGCTCTCCCACAATAGCGGCTTCGACATGTCCACCCTGCCCTCCCGCTTCACCCTGCGGGAATTACAGGAGCGGATCGTGGCGGCGAATGCCTCCCCGGTCGGCTTCGTCGGGCTGCTGATCGCCGAGCATGGCGAGGATGGCGAGGTGACGCGGGAGGAATTCTTCCAGCACGGCCTGCGCGCCGCCACCGGCTACAGCAACACCCGCACCGGCACCGCAGCGCAGATCGCCGATCGGCTGGAGGAGGTGTTCGAGGCGACGGGCGAGCGCGGCGGCTTCATGCTGGGCCACAGCCAGGGCGGGCCGCGGGTGCAGCTGCAGAACCTGGTGACGCTGCTGGTGCCGGAGCTGCAACGCCGCGGCCGCTTCCGCCGCCACTACGAAGGCCGGACCCTGCGGGAGAATCTGGCGCCATGAGCGATATTCCCGCCCCTGGGCCCACGGCCGGCGCCGCACCTGGCGCTGCCCCCCTGGCCCGCCGCCTCGCCCTGCCGGAGCCGGCGCGGCTGCTGAACATCCTGCTGCCCCTGCTGCTGCTGGCCGGTGTCGGCTTGGCCTGGTGGGGGGCGGTGAAATTCTTCGCCATCCCGGAATACCTCCTCCCCTCCCCCATCGCGGTCGCACAGAAGATCGCGGAGGACGCCCCGCTGTTCTGGCGCCACACCAAGGCGACGGCGGCGGTGGTGCTGCTGGGCTTTCTGGTCAGCGCCGTGCTCGGCATCGGGCTGGCGCTGGCGGTGGTGCTGAACCGCACGCTGGAGCGGATGCTGATGCCGCTCATCGTCGGCTCCCAGACCATCCCGAAGGTCGCCATCGCGCCGCTTTTCGTCGTCTGGCTGGGATTCGGCCTGCCGCCCAAGGTGGCGGTCACCTTCCTGATCTCCTTCTTCCCCGTGGTCGTCGCCTCCGTTACCGGGCTGAAGGCGGTGGAGGCGGACATGCTGGACCTGGTCCGCTCCATGGGCGCGGGCGCGGTGAAATCCATCCTGAAGGTGCGCATTCCCACCGCGCTGCCGCAGATCTTCGCCGGGCTGAAGATCGCCATCTGCTCCGCCGTGGTGGGCGCCATCGTGGCGGAATTCGTCGGCTCGGATGTCGGGCTCGGCTATCTGCTGCTGACCTCCACCGCGACCCTGGACGGGCCGCTGGTGTGGTCCGCGCTGCTGATCCTAGTGGCGATGGGCATCGCGCTCTTCGTCGCCGTCGTCCAGCTCGAGCGGCTGGTCATCCCCTGGCACGTCTCCATCCGCAACGCCGGCTGAGGAGCAAGAGATGAGTTTCCGTATCACCCGGCGCGGGTTCGGCGCCACGCTGCTCGCCGCGCCGCTCGTTGGCCCCTTGGCCGCCCCGGCCGTCGCGCAGGGCCGCACCGCCGCCAGCCTGCGGCTGGACTGGGCGCTGTCCGGCTACCAGATCCCCTTCTACTGGGGGGTGGAGAAGGGCTTCTTCGCCGAGGAGGGCATCGAGCTCGACGTCCGGGACGGCTCCGGCTCGGCCAAGGCGGTCAATCTCGTCCAGGCGAAGGAGGACACCTTCGGCATGGCGGATTGCATGGTGACGGCGAATTCCGTCGCCCGCGGGGTGAAGGCGAAGAGCATCTTCGTCATCGTGCAGAATGGCGGCTCGGCCATCGTCTCCTGGGCGGAGAAGCCGATGCGGACGCCGCAGGAGATGATCGGCCGCAGCCTCGCCGCCGCGGCGGACCAGAAGACGACGCTGGACCTGCTGCTCTCGGCCAACGGCATCCGCCCGGACCAGGTGACGCTGCGCATCGTCGCCGTCGCGGCGCGCAACACGGTGTTCTACCAGGGGCAGGTGGAGGGCATCGTCAGCACCGTCATCGGCTCGCCCATGGACATGGTCGTCGCGGCGCGGGAGGGGAAGGGCAAGCCGATCCACATCATGCCCTTCGCCGATTTCGGGGTGAAGTCGATGAGCCAGGGGCTGCTGGTGCATGACGACACCATCGCGCAGAACCCGGACCTCGTCCGCCGCTTCACCCGCGCCGCCTCCCGCAGCGTCGCGGATTGCGTGCCGGCGGCCAACCATGACGCAGCGACGGACGTGGCGATGCGCCGCTCCCGCGCCCCGGCCAACCGGCGGGATTCGGTGAAGCTGCAATGGGAGCTGACGGTGCCGCGCCTCTATACCGCGGCGACGGAGGGCAAGCCGCTGGGCTTCACCACCGATGGCGATTGGGAGAATTGCCTGAACCTGCTGGTGCAGAGCGGCGCCATCACCGCGAACCAGAAGGTGCCAGTGAACACCATCTACACCAATGCGTTCATCCCGGCATGAGCGAGGTGCTGGAAGCAGCCCGGACGGTGACCGCCGGGAGGCCGGTGATCGCGCTGGAGGGGGTCGATCTCGCCTACCGCTCGAAGCGCGGGGCGGTGACGGCGCTGAGCGGCATCGAGCTGGCGGCGGCGCCGGGGGAGTTCCTGGCGGTGGTCGGGCCGTCCGGCTGCGGCAAGAGCACGCTGCTGAAGCTGGTCTCCGGCCTGCTGATGCCGAGTGCCGGCGCGGTGCGGGTGAAGGGGGCGGGGGTGACGGGCCCCTCGCCGGAGGTCGGGATCGTCTTCCAGTCGCCGCTGCTGATGCCCTGGCGCAGCGTGCTGGAGAACATCCTGCTGCCGATCGAGATCCGGGGCATGGACAAGGCGGCCTATCTGCCGACGGCCAAGGCGCTGATCGAATTGGTCGGCCTGTCCGGCTTCGCCGACCGGCATCCGTGGGAGCTTTCGGGCGGCATGCAGCAGCGCGTCGGGCTGTGCCGCGCCCTGGTGCATGACCCGGAGCTGCTGCTGATGGATGAGCCCTTCGGCGCCTTGGATGCGATGACGCGGGAGCAGATGAACGGTGAGCTCCAGCGCATCTGGATGGAGCAGCGCAAGACGGTGCTGCTGATCACCCATAGCATTTCGGAAGCCGTCTATCTGGCCGACCGCGTGCTGGTGATGAGTCCCCGCCCCGGCCGGATCATCGGCGACATTGCGGTGGATTTGCCGCGCCCCCGGACGCTGGACATGACGGAGACGGTGGGTTTTGCGCAGGTGGCGAACCGGGTGAGGCGTGCGTTGAGTGCGTCGGGCGGTATTGACTAGACGGCTCCGGACTCAAGGTTTCCAATGGCCTTTCGGCCTTTGGTAGGGGGAGTTTGAGGGGGACGACGTCCCCCTCAAACCGTCCGCAGCGCCTCGTAGGCTGCCCTGACCAGCACCGGCCCATGCTTCCGTTCCAGCCTGCGGATGGTGAAATGCGCCGTGGCGATGCCGCGGAAGTGCTCCAGGAAGGCGAGGTTCACCGCCGCCCCGCCTGCCGCGCCGATCACCGGCGCCGCCTGGGCGGAAAGCTTCACCGCGACCGGCGCCCCGAAGCGCGCCGCGACGGCGCCGAGGAAGCCCGGCAGCAGCCCGGCCAGCCCTCGCCCCACCGCGCCCTGCAAGGTTTCCGCCAGGGCCAGGCGCAGGGCGAAATAGCCGCTTTCCGCCGCGTCATCCGTCGGGTCCCTGCCGCCCAGGGCGAAGACCTTCAGGCATTCCGCCTGGGCTTCGGCGCGCGACAGGTCTTCCCCCTGCTCCGCCGCGATGGCCGCCACCTGGCGCAGCAGCAGGGTGGTGGAGACGGGCAGTTCCAGCAGCGTGCCCGGCAGGCCCAGCGCCCCGCCGGCAACGCCGGAAGCCGCCAGCAGCCCGCGATGCAGCCAGGCGCCGGAGAGCGGCGTGGGATTGCGCGCCGGATCGCTCTTCAGCGCGGTGCGCATGGCCACTTCCAGCGCGCGCTGCACCGCCGCCATCAGCAGGCGCTGGGCCGGCAGCGGCAATTGCCGCCGCAGCGAGTCGACGGAGCTGCCGACCAGGCTGGCCAGGCGCATGGGGAGGGAGACGCCCTCCAGCACCGCCAGGGCGGATTCCAGCTCCTGCTGGGCCTCGGGCGGCAAGGTGGCGGGGACGGGCAGGGTTCGGTCGCTCATCGGCAGGGCAACAACCTTCGGGATGGCGCCGGGTTCGCCGGCCCGGCAGGATGTGGGGAGGAGCCCGGAGACACGCCATGGATGGCAGCCTCGCCCCCAGCCAGATCCGCACCGCCTGCCCGCATGACTGCCCCAGCGCCTGCGTGCTGGAGGTGGAGAAGCTCTCGCCGACGCGGATCGGCCGGGTGCGCGGCTCGGCCGCCTATGACTACACGGCCGGCACCTGCTGCGCGAAGGTGGCGCGGTATGCGGAGCGGGTGCATCACCCGGGGCGGCTGGCGCGGCCGCTGCTGCGGGTGGGCGCCAAGGGCGAGGGGCGCTTCGCCGAGATCGGCTGGGACGAGGCGCTGGACCGGGTTGCGGAAGCGTTCCGCGCCGCCGCGGCGGAGTACGGTCCGGAGGCGGTCTGGCCCTACCACAGCGGCGGGACGCTCGGCGTGCTCTCCCGCTGGGGGATCGACCGGCTGCGGCATGTGATGGGGTATTCGCGGCAGATCTCCACCATCTGCATCACCCCGGCGCAGATGGGCTGGAAGGCCGGCATCGGCGCCGCCCGCGGCAGCGACCCGCGGGGGGTAGCGGAGGCCGACCTGATCCTGATGTGGGGCGGCAACCCGGTCGCCACCCAGGTGAACCTGATGAGCCATATCCAGCGGGCGCGGAAATCGCGCGGGGCGAAGCTGGTGGTGATCGACGCCTATCGGTCGCCGTCCATCGAGGCCGCCGATCTGGGGCTGGTGCTGCGGCCGGGCACGGATGCGGCGCTGGCGCTGGCGCTGATGGCGGCGGCGCTGGAGGCGGGGGCGGCGGACCGGGACTTCCTGGCGCAGCACACCGACTGGTCGGCGGAGGTGGAGGCGCATATCCGCAGCCATTCCATCCCCTGGGCGGCGGAGGTCACGGGGCTCAGCGAGGCGGCGATCGCGGAGCTGGCGCGGCTCTACATCGAAACGCCGCGGCTGTTCCTGCGCGCCGGCGTCGGCTTCACCCGGCACCGCAACGGGGCGGCGACCATGCATGCCGTCTCCTGCCTTGCCGCCCTGACCGGCGCCTGGGCGAAGGAGGGCGGCGGCGCCTTCTTCTACGCGCTGGATGGCTGGGGGCTGGATACGCGGCTCGCCTGGGCCAGCGACCGGATCGACCCGAAGGTGCGGGTGCTGGACCAGTCCCGCATCGGCGCGGTGCTGAATAGCGAGGCGGAGGCGCTCTGCGGCGGGCCGCCGGTGAAGGCCATGCTGATCCAGAACGCCAACAGCGCGGAGGTGGCGCCGGACAGCCATGCGGTGCGCCGCGGCCTGGCGCGGGAGGACCTGTTCCTCGCGGTGCATGAGCAATTCCTGACGCCCACCGCCGCCTTCGCCGATATCGTCCTGCCGGCGACCACCTTCCTTGAGCAGAACGACATCACCATGGGCCTCGGCCACACGGCGCTGACCGTGGCGCCGCAGGTGATCGCGCCCTATGCCGAGGCGCGGTCCAACCATGCGGTGGTGCAGGGGCTGGCGGCGCGCCTCGGGGCGGAGCATCCTGGCTTCGGGATGAGCGATGTCGAGATTCTGGATTCGACGCTCCGCGCCTCCGGCCATGGCGGCTGGGCGGAGGCGGTGGCGCAGGGCTTCCTGCCGGTGGCGAATGCCATCCCCTCGGGCCCGGCCTTCGCCGGCTTCCCGCAGCCGGACGGGCGCTTCCGCTTCCGCCCGGATTGGGCGGCCCTCGGCCCCTATGGCGGGGAGATGCCGTCCCTGCCGAGCTACTGGCAGAAGCTGGAATGGGCGGGGGCGGACACGCCCTTCCGCCTGATCACCCCGCCGGCGCGCAGCTTCCTCAACACCAGTTTCACCGAAACGCCGGGTTCCAAGAAGCGCGAGGGGGCGCCGGTGCTGCGGGTGAACCCGAAGAATGCGGCGCGGCTCGGAATCACCGATGGGGCGACGGTGCGCATCGGCAATGCGCGCGGCGCGCTGACGCTGAAGGCGATGCTGTTCGACGGGGTGCTGGAAGGGGTGCTGGCGCTGGAAGGCATTTCTCCCAGTGCCGATTTCCCGGAGGGCATCGGGGTGAACGCACTGGTCGGCGCGGACCCGGTGGCGCCGGCCGGGGGCGTGGCGTTTCACGATATCGCGGTGTGGCTGCGGCCGGCTTAGCCGATAGCTGTTCCTACTGCCCATCTGCCGCCGGAGAGGGCTGTGCCTTCCGTCAGGAACCCTGGCGCGACCGGATGTTGTCGCGAAGCCAAGCGGCGAAGCCTTCCTCCGGCAGGTCGCCGGCGGCGAGGTCGAGCATGGCGGCGATAGCCTCGCCCTCGGCCAGCTCGGTCACCACGCCGTTCCGATCCAGGAAAACAATGGCAGCGATGAAGGCGGTACGCTTGTTGCCATCGGCGAAGGGATGGTTGCGCACGATCCCGCCGGCATAGCCTGCCGCCAGCCGGCAAAGATCCCCTTCGCCTTCATAGGCATGCAGGTTCTGCGGACGGGCCAGCGCACTGTCCAGCAGCCCGTGATCTCGGACACCGGCCAACCCGCCATGCTCCGCCAGGGCCGCGCGGTGCAACAGCAGCAGAACTTCGCGGTCCAGCCAGTGCGGCTCGCCACTCACTTTGCCAATTCGCGCAGGACATTGCGGTATTTGCGCATCACCTCGCGCCCGATGCGCAACTGCTCCTCCTGCTCGGCGGTCAGGCGCGTCAGCGTCAGGCCTTCGGGAGTCTCGATCGCATGCAGGGTATCCCCCTCCTGCAGGTTCAACCGCGCCAGCAACTCCTTCGGCAGCACCACCCCCACCGAATTCCCGATCGCGCGCAGCTTCAGCGTGGCCATGGCGGCAGCCCCTTCGTGTCCACGCAGGTTATAACACCCCCGGCCCATCCCAGGCCAGGGAAAGTTATAACACTCGTATCTACAGAATATACCGGCTGAGATCCGCGCTCCCCGCCAGCGGCGCCACCTTCTCCTGCACATAGGCCGCATCCACCGGCACCGTCTCGCCGCCGCGGTCGCTGGCGGTGAAGCTGATTTCCTCCAGCAGCCGCTCCAGCACCGTCGCCAGGCGCCGCGCGCCGATATTCTCCACCTTCGCGTTGATGTCGGCCGCCAGGTCGGCGATGGCGTCCACCGCATCCTCCTTCACCTCCAGCGTCACCCCCTCGGTGCCCAGCAGCGCGACATACTGCTTGATGAGGGAATGCTCCGGCTCGGTCAGGATGCGGCGGAAATCCTCCCGCGTCAGGGCGGAGAGCTCCACCCGGATCGGCAGCCGGCCCTGCAGCTCCGGCAGCAGGTCGGAGGGCTTCGACAGGTGGAAGGCGCCGGAGGCGATGAAGAGGATGTGGTCCGTCTTCACCGGCCCATGCTTGGTGGTAACGGTGGTGCCCTCGATCAGCGGCAGCAGGTCGCGCTGCACGCCCTCGCGGCTGACATCGCCGCCCCGCACCCCGTTCTCCGAGGAGCCGCGGGCGATCTTGTCCACCTCGTCGAGGAAGACGATGCCGTTGTTCTCGGCGTTCGCCACCGCCTCGCGGGTCAACTGCTCCTGGTCCAGCAGCTTGTCCGCCTCGTCCTTCAGCAGCGCCTGGCGCGCCTCGGCGACGGTCATCTTCCGCGCCTTGGTGCGGCCGCCGAACATCTTGCCCAGCATGTCCTGCATGTTCTGCATCTGCAGCCCTTGCGCGCCCGGCAGGTCGATCATGCCGATCGGCATGCCGCCGCCGGCATCGGCCACCTGCACCTCCACCTCGCGGCTCTCGAGCTGGCCCTCGCGCAGCATGCGGCGGAATTTCAGCCGCGTCTCGCCGGAGGCCCCCTCGCCCACCAGCGCCGTCACCAGCCTTTCCTCCGCCGCCAGCTCCGCCTTGGCCTGCACGCCCTTGCGGGAGGCTTCGCGCGTCTGGGTGATGGAGACCTCGACCAGGTCGCGGACAATGCTCTCCACGTCGCGGCCGACATAGCCGACCTCGGTGAATTTCGTCGCCTCCACCTTCAGGAAGGGCGCGTTGGCCAGCTTCGCCAGGCGGCGGGCGATCTCCGTCTTGCCGCAGCCGGTCGGGCCGATCATCAGGATGTTCTTCGGCACCACCTCCTCGCGCAGCCCCTCCGGCAGTTGCTGCCGGCGCCAGCGGTTGCGCAGCGCGATGGCGACGGCCCGCTTGGCGTCATGCTGGCCGACGATGTAGCGGTCCAGCTCCGAGACGATCTCGCGCGGGGAGAGGTTCACGGCTTCCAGCATCAGGCGGCGTCCAGGGTTTCCAGCACGATATTGCCATTGGTGTAGACACAGATGTCGCCGGCGATCTTCATGGCCCGGCGGCAGATCTCCTCGGCGTCCATCCCCTCCACCGGCAGCAGCGCCCGGGCGGCGGCCAGGGCGTAATTGCCGCCGGAGCCGATGCCGATGACGGCATCCTCCGGCTCCAGCACATCGCCCTGGCCGGTCAGCAGCAGGGAGCGGCGGGCGTCGGCGACGGCCAGCAGCGCTTCCAGCCGCCGCAGGTAGCGGTCGCTGCGCCAATCCTTGGCGAGTTCGACGCAGGCGCGTTCGAGCTGGTCCGGGAAGCGTTCCAGCTTCGCCTCCAGCCGTTCCAGCAGGGTGAAGGCATCGGCGGTGGCGCCGGCGAAGCCGGCCAGGACCTTGCCATTGGCGATGCGGCGGACCTTGCGGGCATTGCCCTTCACCACGGTCTGGCCGAGGGAGACCTGGCCGTCCCCGGCCATGGCGACCCGCCCGCCCTTGCGGACGGAGAGGATGGTGGTGCCGTGCCAGCCGGCGAGGTCCGGTGCGGCCTGGGAGTAGGGGGTAGGCATGGCAGCCATGTGGCCCTTTCCCCCGCCGGCGGCAACCGGGGCGGGCCGAACGGCCGATCCGCCCTCCTTCCCCGCCCTCCTTCCCCGCCCTCCTTCCCCTTGGCCTCCTCTCTTCACCCCTTTCCCCACTCGCCTCCCCCTCCCCTTCCATCCCGGTTGCTCCGCCCCCCCTGCCGGCGTATCTCCTCGCCGATGTCCGCCCCTCGCACCGCCACCCTCACCCGCACCACCTCCGAGACCGCCATCACCGCCACCATGGTGCTGGACGGCACCGGCGCGGTCAGCGTCGCGACCGGCATCGGTTTCCTCGACCATATGCTGACGGCGCTAGGCCGCCACGCCCTCATCGACCTGGACATCCAGGCGGCGGGCGACCTGCATATCGACGACCATCATACGACTGAGGATGTCGGCATCGTCCTCGGCCAGTGCCTGCGCCAGGCGCTGGCGGAAAAGCGCGGCATCCGCCGCTACGGCCACGCCCTCATCCCCATGGATGAGGCGCTGGCGGAAGCCGCCATCGACATTTCCGGCCGCCCCTTCCTCGCCTGGTCCGTGCCCTTCCAGCGCGACAAGATCGGGACGATGGATACCGAGCTGTTCGAGGAATTCTTCCGCGCCTTCGCCTTCAATGCCGGCATCACCCTGCACCTGACCTTGAAGGCAGGCACCAACGCGCACCATGTGGCCGAGGCCTGTTTCAAGGCGCTGGCCCGCAGCCTCCGCATGGCGGTGGAGCTGGATCCGCGGGCCGCGGATGCGATTCCCTCCACCAAGGGGGTGCTGGAGGCCTGATGCGCGTCTGGACCGTCCATCTCCCGCCCGAGGCCGAACGCCTTGCGCGGGCCGGCAGCGTGCCGCCCACCGGCCCGGCTGCCGCCGCGCCCGCCCCCCGGCCTGGCCCGGCGGCGCGGCCCGCTTTGATGCTGCGGGAAGGCTTCGCCTGGGGTGCCTTCCTGTTCGGCCCGTTCTGGCTGCTGCGCCACCGGCTGTGGTGGGGGGCCATGGCCTGGCTCGGCCTGGTCCTGCTGCTGGCCGTCCTGGCGCCGGGCTGGGCCGTGCTGCCCAGCCTGCTGGCCGGGCAATTCCTGCTCGGCGCCATGGCGCAGGATCTCCGCGCCGCCGCCCTCGCCCGCCGCGGCTACGCCCTGGGCGCCGTGGTCGCCGCCCGGGATGAGGCGGAGGCGCTGCGCCGCCTGCTGGCCGCCCGCCCCGCCCTCGCCCTCCCCCTGGCCGCCCCTCTCGCCGCCGCCTCGGCATGAGCGCGAAGCTGCCCATCGCGGTGGTCGATCCCGGCTCCGGCAACCTCGCCTCCGTGATGCGGGCGCTGGAACGGGCCGCCGCCACCGCCGGTATCCCCATCGCCGCCGCGGTGACGCGGGAGGCGGAGGCGGTCCGCCGCGCCGACCGCATCATCCTGCCCGGCCAGGGCGCCTTCGCCGCCTGCATGCGCGGCCTGCTCGCCTTGCCCGGCATGGTGGAAGCGCTGAACGAACGCGTCGCCGCCGGCGCCCCGCTGCTCGGCATCTGCGTCGGCATGCAGGTGATGGCGGAGCGCGGCCTCGAGCACGGCGTGACCCCGGGCCTCGGCTGGATTGCCGGGGACATGGCGCCGATGGCGCCGAAGGATGAAGCCGGCGCCCCCCTGCCCCTGCCGCAGATGGGCTGGAACACGCTGGATTTCCCCGCCGGCCGCCACCCTTTGCTGGCCGGCATCGCCCCCGGCGAGCATGCCTATTTCGTCCATTCCTACGCCCTCCAGGGCGGCCGGCAGGAGGAGCTCCTGGCCACCACCGACTATGGCGGCCCGGTCGTCGCCATGGTCGGACGCGGCAATATCGCCGGCACTCAGTTCCACGCCGAGAAGAGCGCGACGGTCGGGTTGCGCCTCCTCGGCAATTTCCTGCGCTGGACGCCATGAGCGAGACCTCTCCCACCCATCTCCTGGTCGAACGCGTCACCGAGCTTTCCGACCACGACATGGCGGAGCTCTGCGAGGCGACCGATGCCGCCATCATCGAGGGCGGCGGCTTCGGCTGGATCGAGCCCCAGGGCCGCGCTGCCCTGGAACGCCATTTCCGCGGCGTGCTGCTGGTGCCGGAACGGGAGCTGTTCATCGCCCGGCTGGACGGCATGGTGGTGGGCAGCGCCCAGCTCGTCCGCCCGCCCCGCAACAATGAGGCGCAGGCGATCGGCGCCACCCTGACCCATGCCTATATCGCCCCCTATGCCCGCGGCCATGGCCTCGCCCGGCTGATGCTGCGGCGGGTGGAGGAGCGCGCCGCCGCCCTCGGCCACCGCGTCCTCAACCTGGATGTGCGGGAGACGCAGCAGACCGCGATCAACCTCTTCGAGGGCATGGGCTATATCCGCTGGGGCACCCATCCCGCCTATGCGCGGGTGCGCGGCCAGACCGTCGCCGGCCATTACTATTACAAGCCCCTGGAGCCGGGCCGTGGCCGCAGCACCGGCCAGGTGCTGGGGCTGAACCAATAGGTCCCGCGATGGCGAAGCTCACCCTCTACCCCGCCATCGATTTGAAGGGCGGCCGGGTGGTCCGGCTGAAGCGGGGCGAAATGAACCAGGCCACGGTCTATGGCGCCGACCCCGCCGCTCAGGCCGCCGGCTTCGCGGCTGCCGGCTTTGCCTGGGTGCACGTGGTGGATCTGGACGGCGCCTTCGCCGGCCGCCCGGCCAATGCGGCGGCGGTGCAGGCGATCCTCGCCGCCGTGCAGGGGGGGGCCGGGGGCGTCGCCGGGGGCATCAAGGTGCAGCTCGGCGGCGGCATCCGCAGCATGGCAACGGCCGAGGCCTGGCTGGCCAGCGGCGTCAGCCGGATCATCCTCGGCTCGGCGGCGGTGAAGGACCCGGATTTCGCCCTGGCGGCCTGCCGCGCCTTTCCCGGGCGCGTGGCGCTGGGCATCGACGCCAAGGGCGGCATGGTGGCGACCGAGGGCTGGGCGGAGGTGAGCACCCTGCCGGCCGAGACAGTGGCGAAGCGCTTCGAGGATGCCGGGGCGGCGGCCATCATCTACACCGATATCGACCGCGACGGGATGCTGGGCGGGGTGAATGTCGCGGCGACGCTGGCGCTGGCCCGTGCCGTGCGGCTGCCGGTCATCGCCTCGGGCGGCGTCGCCTCGCTCGCCGATCTGGAAGCCCTGGCGGCGGTGGCCGCCGAGGGGATCGAGGGCGTCATCATCGGCCGCGCGCTCTATGACGGGCGGGTGGATCCGGCGGCGGCGCTGGCCCTGACGGGGGGCTAGAGCGGTTTCACGCTGACTGTGCAGCGCGGGGGCTCCTGGCCTCGATCCCCTCCCGCCGCAACGCCGCCTGGGCGGCACTCCAGAACAGCTCGATGCTGAATTCGAAGCGTTGGATGGTCGCGTCCACCAGCAGGTCGTCGCTGGCCGGGTCGCGGGCCAGGGCCGCCCCGAACCGGTCCAGCGCCTGGGCGACCTGCCCGAGCCGCTCCCGCAGCGCCGCCACCGCCTCGCCGCTCATGCCGCCCGCCGCTCGAACAGCGGCACATGGGTGCGCAGGATCGCCTGCCGCAGCTCGCTGCCCTCCGGCAGCGCATCGAAGCGCACCAGATCGATGGACAGCAGCGTATCCGCCCCTTCCACGATCGCCTCCGCCGCCGTCCAATCCGCCGCCGTCGCCCGGGGGCAGAGCAGCGCCAGGTCGATATCGCTCCGGTCCCGCGCAAAGCCGCGCGCCCGGCTGCCGAACAGCCAGATGGCCTCGACAAAGGGCAGGTCGCGCAGCGCCTGCAGGAAACGGTATTCAGTCAGGGGTCGTTCCATTGGCGCAGGTCATGGCCCGGGGATAGGCTCCGGCCAGCCTATCAGGGGGAAACGTCCCATGCGAATGCCCGCCCTCGCCCGCCGCGCCCTGCTCGCGGCCCTCCTCGCCGCGGCACCCGCCCTGGTCCCCGCCCTGGCCCAGGCCGCCGAGCTCCTCGTCATGACCTCCGGCGGCTTCGATGCCGCCCTCGGCAAGCTCGCCCCGCAATTCGAGGCGGCGACGGGCCACCGCATCACCATCATCCGCGGCTCCTCCATGGGCGTCTCCCCCACCGCCATCCCGGCCCGGCTGGAGAAGGGCGAGACCACCGATGTCGTCGTCCTCGCCGCCCCGGCGCTGGACCGGCTGGTGACGGCCGGCCATGTCCTCCCCGGCAGCCGCACCGATCTGGTGGAATCGACCATCGGCATGGTGGTCCGCGCCGGCGCCCGCCACCCGGACATCTCCACCGTGGATGCCCTGCGCCGCACCCTGCTGGAGGCGAAATCCATCGGCTATTCCGCCAGCGCTTCCGGCACCTACCTCTCCAACGAGCTATTCCCCCGGCTCGGCGTCGCCGAGCAGGTGATCCCGAAGGCGGTGCGGGTGGTGACGGACCGCGTCGCCAGCCGCGTCGCCCGCGGCGAGCTGGAGATCGGCTTCCAGCAGGTGAGCGAGCTGCTGCCCGAGCGCGGCACCGACTTCGTCGGCGAGATCCCGCGCGAGGTGCAGCAGGTGACGATCTTCTCCGCCGGCCTTGCGGCGAAGTCGCAGCAGCGGGAGCTGGCGCGGCAATTCATCGCCTTCCTGCAGGGGCCGGAAGCGCGGCCGACCATCGCCGCCACCGGGCTGATCCCGCTGCCGCGCTGACGGCATGCGCTGACGACCGGATAATGACGCGGCAACATCGCTTGACCTGGGCGCGCATCCCCGCCATGGGGGCCGACCGGCGCGCTCTTCCTGGCGCGTCGCGTGGCGCGCCCCTTGCGTGCCTTGCCGGAGGCCCCCCAAGCGATGCTCGCATTGCGCGTCATCCCCTGCCTGGACGTGAAGGAAGGCCGCGTCGTGAAGGGCGTGAACTTCGTCGCGCTGCGCGATGCCGGGGACCCGGTGGAGCAGGCCCGCGCCTATGACCGCGAAGGCGCGGACGAGATCACCTTCCTCGACATCGGCGCAACGCATGAAAATCGCGACACGATGTACGACGTCGTCTCCCGCACCGCCGCCGAGGTCTTCATTCCGCTGACCGTCGGCGGCGGCGTGCGCAGCGTGGAGGATTGCCGCCGCCTGCTGCTCGCCGGCGCCGACAAGGTCAGCATCAACAGCGCCGCGGTGGCGGAGCCCGAGCTCGTCACCCGCGCGGCGGAGGCCTTCGGCAGCCAGGCGATCGTCGTCGCGGTGGATGCGCGGCAATCGGCACCGGGGCGGTGGCCAGGGGGATGGGAAGTCTTCACCCATGGCGGCCGCCGCGGCACCGGCATCGATGCCGTGCAATGGGCCGCGCGCATGGCGGCGGCGGGCGCCGGGGAGATCCTGCTGACCAGCATGGACCGGGACGGCACGAAATCCGGTTTCGACCTGGAGCTGCTGCGCGCCGTCCGCGCTGCGGTACCGGTGCCGATCATCGCCTCGGGCGGCGTCGGCACGGTGCAGCATTTCGTCGAGGGGGCGAGGGCCGGGGCCAGCGGGCTGCTCGCCGCCAGCGTGTTCCACTATGGCGAGTTCCGGATCGGGGATGCCAAGGCGGCGCTGGCCGCCGCCGGCCTGCCGGTGCGGCCGCTGCCGGCGGAGGCCGCCTGATGCCGAAAAGCCCGAAGAAGAAAGCCGCCAAGGCGGCCAGCCTGCCGATGCCGGAAGCGGTGGCGGCGCCCGCCAAGACCAAGAAGCCGCCGAAATCCGTCCGCTCGGTGGAGAAGCGCATCCTGGCGCCGCTCGACATCCCCGCCGCGGATGGCGACGCCACGGTGCTGGACCGGCTGTGGCAGACGGTGGAGCAGCGGCGCCTTTCCGGCGATGTGAACCATTCCCATTCCGCCCGGCTGATGGCCCGCGGCACCGCCAAGGTGGCGCAGAAGCTGGGCGAGGAAGCGGTGGAATGCGTCATCGAGGCGACGCAGGGCCACCGGGCCGAGACGATCCTGGAGAGCGCCGATCTGCTCTACCACCTGGTGGTGGTGTGGGTGGATGGCGGCATAAGGCCGGAGGAGGTCTGGGCGGAACTGCACCGGCGCCAGGGGATCAGCGGAATCGTCGAGAAGGCGGCGAGGCCGAAGGGGATCGTCAGGGCGGCGAGGACGACGAAGCTGCCGTGAGGTGACGGGGCTCCGCCCCCACGCCCCCGGCAGGAGGCGCTGCCTCCTGCACCTCCGCCGGGGACCGGACCGGTCCCCGGACCCCGGTCTGGGTTCCAGACCCGTGGGTCCAACCAGCAGACTCAGGGCGGGGTCCGGGGCCAAGCCTCAGCCCCGGCGAGGGGTGGCGGCACTGCCGCCAACGGGCAGAGCCCCTGCCGGGGCCCGGGGCAGCGCCCCGCCTACCGCTGCGCCTCGATCGCGTCCCAGATCGCCCCGGCCAGGTTCACCCCGTCGAAGCGGGCGATCTCCTGCAGCCCGGTCGGCGAGGTCACGTTGATCTCCGTCAGATAGCCGCCGATCACGTCGATGCCGACGAAGATCAGCCCGCGCCGCTTCAGCTCCGGCCCGATGGCGGCGCAGATCTCCTGCTCGCGCGGCGTCAGCGTGGTCTGCTCCGGCCGGCCGCCGACATGCATGTTGCTGCGCGATTCGCCTGCCGCCGGCACGCGGTTGATGGCGCCCATCGCCACGCCATCCACCAGGATGATGCGCTTGTCGCCCTGGCGCACCTCCGGCACGTAGCGCTGCACCATCAGCGGCTCGCGCGAGCGTTCGGTGAACATCTCGATCAGGCTGTTCAGGTTGGAATCGCCGGGCTTGATGTGGAACACCCCGGCGCCGCCATTGCCGAAGAGCGGCTTGATGATGATGTCGCCATGCTTCTCCCGGAAGCGCAGGATCTGCCGCCGGTCCGCCGTCACCAGCGTCTCCGGCATCAGCTCGGGGAAATGCAGGACGAAAAGCTTTTCGGGGGCGTTGCGGACGCTGGCCGGGTCGTTCACCACCAGGGTCTTCGGGTGGATGTGCTCCAGCAGGTGGGTGGCGGTGATGTAGGCCATGTCGAAGGGCGGGTCCTGGCGCATCAGCACCACGTCGCAGGTGGCGAGGTCCAGCTCCGCCGTCTCGCGGAACTGCCAATGGGCGCCGTGCTTGCGCTCCACCGTCACCGGCTCCGCCTGCGCCACCAGCCGGCCGCCGGCCAGGGCCAGGTCGCGGACATGGTAGTGGTACAGCGTGTGGCCGCGCGCCTGGGCTTCCAGCATCAGGGCGAAGGTGCTGTCGGCGTCGATGTTGATGGACTGGATCGGGTCCATCTGCACGGCGACGCGGAGGCTTCGGGACATGGCGGTCTCCATGGCAGACCCCCCTTGGGGGGTTTGTCGCACCGTTGCTGCCATGCCCTTGGGGCGAACGCCAGAGGCCGTCGCCATCTGTCGGCCGGTTGAACCCACGGGTCCAGGACTCAGACCGGGGTCCGGGGCCAGGTCCTGGCCCCGGCGGAGGTGCAGGAGGCGGCGCCTCCTGCTGGGGGCGCGGGGGCGAAGCCCCCGATTACTCCGCCGCCGCCGCGGCGGACCCAGCCTCCGCCCCGGCCCGCCGCGCCAGCAGCAGCACCACCCCTGCCAGCACCAGCACCGCCGCCTGGGCGCCGATTCCCTGCCAGCTCGGCGAGACGCCGATATCCACGACCCAGTCGGGCAGGTCCGCCGGCTCGAACCCCACCATCGCCTGTTCCTGGAATTCCTGGATGGCGGCGCCGACCAGGCGCGCGGCCATGAGCAGCAGGAAGAGCGAGGTGGCCTTGAACAGCGGCCCGAGCGGCAGCCGCACCGCCGCCCGGTTCAGCACCACCCACAGCACGGCGAGCCCCAGCGAGGCCACCAGCAGCCCGACCACCATGCCGCCCCAGCCACCATCCTGCGCCAGGGCGGCCAGGAAGAGGATGGTTTCCGCCCCTTCCCGGAACACCGCCAGGAAGCTGATGGTGCCGATGGCGATGGCAACGCGCCTGGCCGCCAGCGCCGCCTCCGCCTGGCGCTGCAGACTCTGCTTCCAGCCGCGCGGGTCGGAGCGCCGCCAGAGCCAGCCGCCGGTCCAGAGCATGATGGCGGCGGCGAGCAGGCAGGTGATGCCCTCCACCGTGTCGTCATGCACCCCGTCGCGCCAGGCGATGTAGGCGGCGGCGGTGGCCAGGCTGGCCAGCAGGCCGAGGCCGGCGCCGCCCCAGAGGGCGCCCATCCGCTCCGGCGCCATGCGGCGCAGCAGGGCGGCCAGGGCGGCGAGGACCAGGATGGCTTCCAGCCCTTCCCGCAGCAGGATCAGGGCGGCTTCGACGGCGTTCGACATGGTGGCCTGCAGCTTCTCTGCAATTGCGAATGATTATCAATTGGACCCTAGCGCCGAACCCCGTTCGCGTCGCGTGAAATTCCGCTCATGCGCGATGGATCGCCCCTGTCGGGGTCAGACGGGCAGGGTCACCAGCGCCAGCAGCCCCCCGGCCGGGCGGTTGCGCAGCACCACGTCGCCGCCATGGCCGCGCAGGATGTTGCGGGCGATGGGCAGGCCGAGCCCGGTGCCGCCGGTCTCCCGGTTGCGGCTGCCCTCCAGCCGCTTGAAGGGCTGGAACACCGCTTCCAGCTCGCTCGGCGGAATGCCGGGGCCCTCATCCTCGATGCGGATCTGCGCGGGCTGGCCAGGGGCGGCGGGGGGCAGCACCGTCACCTGCGCGGCATTGCCATAGGCCAGGGCGTTGCCGATGAGGTTGGCCAGCGCCCGCTTCATCGCCACCGGCCGCACCTGCACCACCAGCCGCTCCGCCCCAGCATAGCTCAGCGCCTCGGCCTGCTCCGGATGGGCATCCGCCGTCTCGTCCAGCACGGTGCGGCAAAGTGCCGCCAGGTCAAGGGCGGAGGTCGGCTCGGCCGCGGAATCGTCCCGGGCGAAGGCCAGGGTGGCGGCCACCATCGCCTCCATCTCCTCGAGATCGGCCAGCATCTTCCGCCGCTGCTCGTCATCCTCCATGAACTCGGCGCGGAGGCGCAGCCGGGTGATCGGCGTGCGGAGGTCATGCCCGATGGCGGCCAGCATCTGGGTGCGGTCGCTGACGAAGCGGCGGATGCGCTCCGCCATGGTGTTGAAGGCGCGGGCGGCGGTCGCCACCTCGCTTGGCCCGGCCTCGGGCAGGGGGGGCGCGTTCACGTCGCGGCCCAGCCGGTCGGCGGCCTCGGCCAGCACCCGCACCGGCCGGGTCAGCCGCCGGGTCGCCCACCAGATCAGCAACCCGCCGGCCAGGGTCATGGCCAGGAAGGCGACGAGGAAGGTTTCCGAATGCCAGGGCCGCGGCGGCGGCAGCAGGATGTGCAGGTTGAGCCATTCCCCGCTCGGCAGCCGCAGGGAGACCAGGAATTCCGGCGAGCCCGGCCCGCCCCAGGAGGTGATGACGTCGCGCGGCCGGAAGCGCGGCGGGCCGAGGCCGATGACATCCAGCCGCAGCATGCCGAGAATGGGCGGCGGCAGGGCGGGCTGGTCGCGCCGCGCTCGGGGCTTGTCCTCCAGCGTCACCTCCAGCCCCTGGGGCATTTCCAGCTCGGCCAGCATTTGCTGCCGCCGCTCCGGCGGGGCGAGGATGACGGTGCGCCAGGCGCTGATGGCGCGCGCCGAGATCTCCCGCCCCTGGGAGAAGCGCTGCAGATCCACCCGGTCCAGCGCATGGATGGTCAGCCCCAGCGCCTGGATGACGGTGAGGGAAAGCAGCAGCACCAGGGAGGTGCGGCCGGCCAGGCTCTGCGGCCAGAGCCAGGGCAGCCGCCAGCGGGAAGAGCCTGGGGAAGAGCCCGGGGAGGAACCGGGGGCCTGGCCCGGGGAGGGCGGCGGCTCGCCCGCCTGCTGGTTCCGGGACCGCTCGGGCGCGGCCCCGCCCGCCTCGCTGTCCGAGGTGGCGGCGCTCAATTGCGGTCCACGGTGGCGGCCAGGACGTAGCCGCCGCCGCGCACCGTCTTGATGAGGTTGGGGTTGCGCCCGTCATCCTCCAGCTTGCGGCGGAGGCGGGAGACGGCGACGTCGATCGCCCGGTCGAAGGGCCCGGCCTGGCGGCCGCGCAGCAGATCCATCAGCATGTCGCGGGTGAGGACGCGGTTTGGGCGCTCCACCAGCACCTGCAGCAGCTCGTATTCGCCGCCGGTCAGCGGCACCTCCACCCCGTCCGGGTTCACCAGGCGGCGGCGGGCGGGTTCCAGCACCCAGCCGGCGAAATGGATGGCCTTGGGCGGCGGCTCCTTCGGCCCGCTGCCCTCGCCGCTGGCGCGCCGCAGCACGGCGCGGATGCGGGCCAGCAATTCGCGCGGGTTGAAGGGCTTTCCCAAATAGTCGTCGGCGCCGAGTTCCAGGCCGACGATGCGGTCGGTCTCCTCGCTCATCGCGGTCAGCATCACGATCGGCACCTCGGCCTGGCTGCGCAGCCATTTTGCCAGATCGAGGCCGCTTTCGCCCGGCAGCATCAGGTCCAGCACCACCAGATGGTAGCGGCCGAGCGGCCAGAGCTTCCGCGCCTCCTTGGCGTCCCGCGCGGCGGAGACGCGCATGCCCTGGCGCTCCAGGAAGCGGGAGAGGAGGTCGCGGATCTCCCGGTCATCGTCGACGACCAGGATATGGGGCTGAGGTTCCATGGCTGCCGTTACATAACAATCCTGCGGGGATTTCACCTGCCCGATATTTCCCCAAGTTGCCGACTCCCGTGGCAGTAGCAGAGTGTTGCAATTCGGCACGCCCTGGGGGTTCTGGCGGCAACATGGCGGGCCGACGTGGGGGGTGTGGCCCCGACCCATCCCCGTCAATGGGCCGATGCGCTACAGGCGGCGGGGATGGTTCCCCTCTCCTCCCGTCCATCCCCGCCGCCCCCCTCCCCGTTCCCCTTGCCGCCCCCCTGGGCGGTGGCCGGGCTGGCGGCGCTGGTGGCGGCCGACCCGGCGCTGGCGCCGATCGAGGCCGCCGCCGGGCCGCTGCCCTGGCGCAGCCGGCAGCCGGGCTTTCCCGGGCTGCTGCGGGCGATCTGCGGCCAGCAGATCAGCAACCAGGCGGCGGCCGCGATCTGGAAGCGGCTCTCCGCCCTGCCGGGGGCGCTGGAGCCGGCGGGGCTGCTGGCCATGGACGACGCGACGCTGTGCGGCGTGGCCGGCCTGTCCCGGCCCAAGGCGGCGCATGCGCGGGCGCTCGCCACCGCCTGCCTGGACGGGCGGCTGGACTTCGCCGCGCTGGCGGCGCTGCCGGATGCCGAGGCGGTGCGGTGCATGGTGGCGGTGAAGGGGCTCGGTCCCTGGACGGCCGAGATCCACCTGCTCTTCGCCGAGCAGCGCCCCGACATCTTTCCAAGTGGCGACCTGGCCCTGGCGGCGAGTGCCGCGCATCTGCTGGGGCTGGCGGCGCGGCCGACGCCGAAGCTGCTGGCGGCGATGGCGGCGGCGCGCTGGGCGCCGTGGCGGTCGCTGGCGGCGCGGCTGTTGTGGCACCATTGGCGCTTCGTCACCGGGCGGCCGGTGGTGGAGGATGGGTAGGCCGACCCGACCCGTCCTCCGGACCTCCATGGTCCCCGCCCGTCGCCGAGGGCATGGCCCATTGTCGCCTCGCCCGCCCCTCGCTGGCCGAAGGCGCTTCTCGGCGCCTTCGAGACCGTCGAAGGCGACCTTTCGCCAGAGCCATGGGGCCCGATTTCAAGTCAAGGGTGCCACGCAGCGGCACCGCGCTCGCGCGGCGAAATCCTTGACTTGAGATCGGCCCCATGGCCTGGGCCTGGGCGGCGTCGCGCGTGCATGGGCGCGCCCGGACGGAATGTCCTTGATGGTGCGGCCCCCGGGGATGGTGAAGCCCGAAGCGCCGCTGGTGGCCTGCTTGTCCGCTGCGTTCGCTGGAAATCCAGCGAACTTCGCGGACAGGGCATCAGAGCATTTTCAAACCCGGCGGAATCGCCGGACGACTCGGAAAATGCCGCTAGAGCGGGATCGGTTGAGCTGCGCTCGCCCGCCCCGCTCTAGCTCATTGTTCGGTCGTGTGATTCACGGTTTCGGTCGATTCGACCTCAACCGATCACGCTCTAAACAAAGGGCTGAAGCGGGTTCGCCGAGTGCAGGCGAGGTGAAGCCGCTCTAGGGCTCGCCCAGCACGGCGTCGAGCGGCCAGGGGATCGGCTCGCCCTCCACCACGAACTCCACCTCGCCCTCATCCTCCCCATCCCAGGCCCGGGACAGCGCCAGCCCCAGCACCGCCAGCCAGGCAGAGCCGCCCAGCGCCGCCGTGACATGCGCCTGCAAGGTGCCGCGGTCGTCATGCAGCCGCAGCACGTGATGGGTCCAGATCACCTCGCCCTGGCTGCCCTCGCCATCCTTCGCATCCGGCGTCAGGATGCGCAGCACTTCCCGCACCCTGCCATCGGTGCGGATCAGCCGCGCCACCCGCCAGGGCTCCTCCACCGTGTTGTGGGTGGTGTATTCGGGCTCGATCGGAATCATGCGCGCCTCATCCGGGAGGCGGGCCGCCGCCGGGCGCGCAACGCTGCTCCCCCTGCCTCGCCCAGGGCATGATCCCTTCGCTCGCGCTCGCGGCTCATGCCCCGGATCCTTGTTCGGTCGCGTGATTCGCGCCCACGGCGAGTCCACCGGAAGCGATCACGCCCTACAGGGGCGGGGCGGCATCGAAACCATCCGCCACCACCCCACGCGGTTGAATGTACGCATAGGGTACACGCGGCAGGAAGCGTCCCGTGCCTGGTTTCGCCTGCACAACGCCGTCACGCATCACCACCTCGCCGCGGCGCAGTGTCGCCACCGGCCAGCCGGTGACCTCCAGCCCCTCATAAGGCGTGTAGTCGATCGCGTGCTGCATCAGCGCGTTGGTCAGAACCATTTTCTTCGCCGGATCCCACAAGGCGAGATCGGCATCCGCGCCGACCGCGATCACGCCCTTCCCCGGCAGCCCCATCAGCCGCGCCGGGTTGCTCGCCGTCAGCCGGACGAATTCGTCGAGGCCGATTCGCCCCTTGGAGACGCCCTCCGAGAACAGGATGGGCAGCCGGGCGGCCAGCCCCGGAATGCCGTTGGGGATGTCGCGGAAGGACGCCCCGTGCCCGCTCGCCTGCTTGCCGGCGCCGGGCCTGTTCATCGAGAAGCCGCAATGGTCGGAGGAGACGACATCCAGCGTGCCACGCCGGATCATCTCCCAGATCTGCGCCTGCTCCTCCCTGCTGCGCGGCGAGGGGCTGCACATGAAGGCGGCGCCGGCGAAGCCGGGCCGGTCCATGTCGGCCGCGGTCAGCGCCAGGTATTGCGGGCAGGTCTCGCCCCAGACCTTCACGCCGCGATACTGCGCCCGGGCGATCTCCTCCGCCGCCTCGGCGCAGCTCACATGAAAGACCTGGATCGGCTGGTCCACCAGCTCCGCCAGGGCGATGGCGCGGTGCGTCGCCTCCCGCTCCACCACCGGCGGGCGGGACCAGGCATGGTATTTCGGCGCGGTCAGCCCGGCCTTGAGCAGCGCCTCCGTGCGCCAGTTGATCGCCGCGTAATTCTCGCAATGGACGGTGACGAGGCAGCCATGCCGCCGCGCCGTGACCAGCACGCGGAGATATTGCTCATCGGTCAGGTGCAGCGGCTCATAGGTCAGGAAGACCTTCAGGCTGCGGATGCCCTTCGCGACGATCTGCGGCACCTCCTCCTCCAGCACGCCGGGGAAGGGGTCGGCGATGATCTGGTGGAAGCTGTAATCCAGCATGCCGCGCGCGGCGCGCTGCTCGTAATCGGCGAGGCGCGGCAGGATGCCCTCGCCCTTCCATTGCGGCACGAAGCAGACGACGGAGGTGGTGCCGCCGGCGAAGGCCGAGGTGCTGGCGGAGACGAAGCTCTCTTCCTGCACCGTCACCTCGGGCGGCGCCGCGCCCTCCTGGGCGCTGGTGTAGCCGCCGCGGGCGGGTTCCTCGATATGGCAATGGGTGTCCACGCCGCCGGGCAGCACCAGCAGCCCGCCGGCATCGAGGACGGACTCGGCATCGGTGATGCGCTCCGCCAGCGCGGCGATGCGGCCGGCCTTGATGCCGATATCGCAGCGCGTGGTGCCGAAGCCGGTGGCGACCAGCCCGCCCCGCACGACCAGATCATACTCCGCCATGGCTGCCTTCCCCGCTTTGCGCCGCGGATGATGCAACCCGCGCGCCGCGGGCGCCAAGCCGCTTCCCCGCCCTTGCCCGCCCCTGGGCGGCGCGCCGGCGCCCCGGCCGCGCCTTGGTCTGCGCTTCGTCCTGCATCCGCCCGCGGCCCTGGTCGGCACGCCACCCGGCCCCTCCGCCGCCTTGGTCGGCCTCCGGACCGGCATCGGTCGGCGCCCTGCCCACCATCCTGGTCGGCACCCTGCCGCCTCCTGGCCGGCACCCCGTCCGGCGCCCGCCCACCATCCTGGTCGGCACCCTGCCGCCTCCTGGCCGGCACCCCGTCCGGCGCCCCGCCCACCATCCTGGTCGGCACCTGCCGCCTCCTGGCCGGCGCCCCGTCGGCGCCCCGCCCACCATCCTGGTCGGCACCTGCCGCCTCCTGGCCCGGCGCCCCGTCCGGCGCCCCGCCCCACCATCCTGGTCGGCACCCTGCCGCCTCCTGGTGGACGCCCCGTCCGACGCCCGCCCACTTCCCGGTCGGCATCCCATCCGGCACCCCGCCCCCGTCCTGGTCGGCGCCTCGTCCGGCACCCCGCCCGCCGAGTTGTCCGGCAACACCGCTCGCCCCTGGGCAAGGGCGCGGCGGGACGGCACTCTGCCCGGCATGGCAATGAGCGCGTTCCTGGTCGCTTGCTGGCTGGCCGGCGGCGTGCTGGCCCTGCTGGGCTGCGCCTGGACCCTGTACCTGCTGCGCCGCCCCCAGCCCCAGCCAGCGACCGAGCCGCCCGTGCTGGTGGTGGTGCCGGTGCGCGGGGCGGTGGGGCTGCCACGCTTCCTGGAAGGGCTGGCGGCGCAGGATTGGCCGGGCTTCCGCGTGGCCTTCGCCGTGGAATCGGAGGCCGACCCGGCCGTGCCCCTGCTGCGCGCCGCCCTGCCGGGGCGCAGCCGGTTGGTCGTCGCCGGCCCGGCCGGGCAGCGCGGCCAGAAGGTGCAGAACCTGCTCGCCGCCCTGCCCGCCCTGCGGCCGGAGGATGCGGCGCTGGTGACGCTGGACGCGGACACCGCCCCCCCGCCCGGCATGCTGCGCGCCCTGCTGCGGCCGGTGCTGACGGGGCAGGCGGAGATCGCCTCCGGCTATCGCTGGACCCTGGCGGCCCCCAGCAGCGGATGGATCGCCGGCTGGGCGGCGCAAAGCCTGGCGCTGATCGAGGCCTGCATCGGCGCCCTGCCCCGCTGCGCCGCCTGCAACCTCTGCTGGGGCGGGGCCACGGCGATCCGGGCGGACGCCCTGGCGCGGCTGGACCTGCCCCGCCTCTGGGACCGGGCGCTCTCGGACGATCTGACGCTGACCCGGGCCGCGCGGCGGCTGGGCATGGTGATCTACGCCCCGCTGATGGTCCGCCCGCCGGGCGAGGTCTCGGGCGATGCCGCGACCAGCCTGGCCTTCGGCATCAGGCAGTACCGCCTGCTGCGGCTGCATCTGCCCTGGGCCTGGGCGCTGGCCGGGCTGGCGGCCTGGCTGCCGGTGCTGGGGGTGGGGGCGGCGCTGCTGGGCGGCCATTGGGCCGCTTTCCCGGTGGCGCTGGGGCTGCAGGCCGGGCGGGGCTGGCTGCGCCGGCGTCTCGCCGCCCTGGTGCTGCCGCCGGCGGCCGCCGCGCGCGTGCCGGCATGGCAGCCCTGGTTGGCCCCGCCCGCCGCGCTGCTGCACCTGGCGGCCTGGCTGGGCAGCGCCCGGGGGCGGGAGATCGCCTGGGCCGGGCGGCACTACGCGCTGGATGCGGCGGGCGACGTCACCCGCATCGCGCCCGAGCCGGCGGCGGAGACAGGCCCGGCACGTCCCCCAGCCCCTCTCACGCCCCCGTGAACCGCACCCCTGCGGGCTTTACCGCGACGCCCCGCAGGCGGAAAATTCCACCCCCGTTCCACCCGGCCGAGGCCGCCCGCATGCGCGCAGCCCTGCTTCTGCTCCCGCTCCTCCTCGCCACCCCGGCGCCGGGCCCGACCCTGGCCCAGATGGTGCCGCGGGAACGGCCGAGCGGCACCTGCCGTTACGACGTCGCTTTCGAGCATCTCGGCATCCACAACGTCATCGGCGCCGGCAATTACTACCATGCGATCGTCATCCTCGGCGGCCCGCGCGGCGCCGCCTTCGAGGGCAACCCCTCCGGCCGCGCCCCCGGCTGGGGCGTCCTGCTCGGCCGCCAGCGGGATCTGGCGCGGGAACCGCTGAAGCCCGGCCACATCCTGCAGGATGGCGGCACGCTCTATGACAATTGCCCGCGCCTGATCGCCCGCGCCCAGGCAGTGGCGCGAGAGGTGACGGCGGGCCGCCTGCCCTACACCCCGGTGCCGGAACTCAACATCAACGGGGTGAACAGCAACAGCTTCGCCTATTACCTGGTGCGCAAGCTGGGCGGCGTGCCGCCCGCCGCGCCCTTCCCGCCTGCCTATGGTTGGGTGCCGGGCTACAATGCCGGCATCGCCGATTGAGACGCGCCGCCACCGGCAAGAGGCCCCGCCGGAGCAAGCGCCAGCGACTCCGCCCGCCCGCCTTGCCCCGCCTCTCCCCCGGCCGCTAAACCCATCCGCATGGCCCCCCGCCCCGTTCGCATCGCCTCTTCGCTGCTCGCCGCCGATTTCGCCCGCCTCGGCGAGGAAGCCCGCGCCGTCGCCGCCGCCGGCGCGGATTGGCTGCATCTCGACATCATGGACGGCCATTTCGTTCCCAATATCAGCTTCGGCCCGGTGGTGGTGAAGGCGCTGCGCCAGCACGCCGCCATCCCTTTCGACGTCCATCTGATGATCAGCCCGGCCGACCCCTACATCCCCGCCTTCGCCGAGGCCGGCGCCGACATCATCAGCCTGCATCCGGAAGCCGGGCCGCATCTGCACCGTTCGCTGCAATCCATCCGGGCGCTGGGCAAGCAGGCGGGCGTGGTGCTGAATCCGGCGACGCCGGTCAGCGCGGTGGAGAACGTGCTGGACCTCACCGACCTCATCCTCGTCATGTCGGTGAATCCGGGGTTTGGCGGCCAGGCCTTCCTGCCCTCCCAGCTCGCCAAGATCGCCACGCTGCGGGCGATGATCGAGGCTTCGGGGCGGGAGATCGCGCTGCAGGTGGATGGCGGCGTCACCGCCGAGACCGCGCCGCGCTGCATCGAGGCGGGCGCCGATGTGCTGGTCGCCGGCACCGCGGTGTTCGGCAAGCCGGATTATGCCGCCGCGATTGCCGCGTTGCGCGAAGGCGCACCCGCAAAAATGCGCGAAGGCGCACCCGCAAAAATACGCGAAGGCGCACCGGCAGGAAGGCGCGAAGGTGCAGCCGCAGAAATGCGCGGCGGCGCACCTGCCGGATCGCGCGGCAGCGCGCCTGCCGCGCAGCGCGACAGCGCGCCTGCCGGCGCGACGCGGGGGCAGGGCTGATGCGGGACCTGCTGCGCGGCACCAGGCGATTCCTCTCCGGCCTCAAGCCGGTGAAGGTGCCGGACGCCCCGGCGCGGGCCTTCCGCGACCTCTGGCCCGGCGATGCCGCGCGCGGCGCCAAGCTGCTGCGCGGCGAATTCGAATGGCTCGGCACCACGCGGCGGCTGGACCCGGTCTCCGGCGACCCGGCGGAGGGCTGGGACGCGGCTTCCGGCCCCGTCATCTGGCGGGCGGCGGCGCATGGCTTCGCCTGGCTGCGGGATCTGCGCGCCCTCGGCACCGACCCGGCCCGGATGCGCGCCCGCGACCTGGCGGAGGATTGGCTGCTGCGCGGCGCGCAGGAGCCGCTGGCCCAGGCGCCGGAAGTGGCGGCGGCGCGGGTTTCCGCCTGGCTCGGCCATTGGGATTTCTTCGCCAACACGGCGGAGGACGGCTTCCGCCGCAAGCTGCTGGTCCGCCTCGCCCAGGATGCCCGCGGCGTGGTCGCCGCCTTGCCCGCCGAGGCGATGCATCGCGGTGCCCTGGTCACGCTGAAGGGCGCCATCGCCGCCGCCGTGGCGCTGGAGGAAGAATCCTGGATGCAGCGCGCCCTGCGCTTCCTGCCGGGCGAGCTGGAGCGGCAATTCCACCCCGATGGCGGGCATGTCGAACGCTCCCCGGCGCAGCTCCTGCTGGCGCTGCAGGATCTGATCGAGATCCGCAACCTGCTGCACGGCGCGGGTATCAACGCGCCGCCTTTGCTGGCCACGGTGCTGGAGCGCGCCGGCCAGGCGCTGCGCCTGTTCCGCCATGGCGATGGCGGCCTCGCCCATTTCAACGGCACGCGGGAGGACGGGGCGGCGCTGGTCGATCTCGTCCTGACCCAGGGCCAGGCGCGCGGCCGGGCGCCGCTGCTGCTGGAGGAGACGGGGTTCCACCGCTTGCAGGCCGGGCGCACCGTCGTCATCGCCGATGCCGGGCCGCCGCCGCCCGGCCGCGCCAAGGACGGCCCCTCCGGCCTGCCGCGCGGCGCCGACCGCACCAGCCATGCCGGGACGCTGGCCTTCGAGATGTCGGTGGGGCGCGACCGGCTGGTGGTGAATTGCGGCGCGGCGCCGGCGGCCGAGAGCGAATGGCGCGACGCGCTGCGCGCCTCCGCCGCGCATTCCACCCTGGTGCTGGCCGATACCAACAGCAGCGAACTGCGCGAGGAAGGGCTCGGCCGCCGGCCGGAGCGCGTCGAGGCCGACCGGCATGAGGCGAATGGCGCGCAATGGCTGGAGGCCAGCCATGATGGCTGGCGCAAGCCCTTCGGCGCGCTGCATCGCCGACGGCTGTACCTGGCCGAAACGGGCGACGATCTGCGCGGCGAGGACACGCTGGAGGTGAGCGAGGGCGGCGCGCCGCTGCCCGGCTTCGTGCTGCGCTTCCACCTGCACCCGGCGGTGGTCGCCAGCCTGCAGCAGGATGAGAGCGCGGTGCTGCTGCGCCTGCCCTCCGGCCAGGGCTGGCGGCTGCGCGCGAAGGGGGCGCGGGTCGGGATCGAGGACAGCGTGCATCTTGGCGCCGAGGCGCGGCGCACCAGCCAGATCCTGCTCCAGGCCGAGGCCGGGGAGGACACCATCCAATGGGCGATCAGCCGGGTGGGGGCGGGCGAGGCGCCGACGGGCTGAACGGCGGGGAACCGGTCATAGCGAAAGGTTCCCGCTGGCGGCGAGGCTGCGCAGGAGCGCTTGCGTTCGGCATTTTCGGAAGATTGACCTATAACCCGGACCCCTGGCAGGCGATATAGGAATATAATCCTTACTATTTCCATTCAAACGGCTATCGGGCTGGCCAGGAGGTGCCGCCGATGGCCTTGGTCATATCGACACCGAATGATCTACGGAACGCTGTCGGAGATCCGCGCTACTGGCAGCAGGGCAACCCGGAGCGGTCGGCCTTCAGCGCCTGGGTGACGCGCGGATTCCAGGCGATGTACGGCGGCGATGCTCCGGCCGAAGGCCGGGGGGATGGTCTTCGTCCGGGCCTATACCCGAACCCGCGACGGGCATACCGAGCATGTCGGCGCCCACACCCGCCATGCCCCGGCGCGTCAGGGCGACGAGGCAGGGCTCGAGGGCGATCAGACGGGACCGACCCGCCTCGCCGCGGCACAAAAAGTCGGGCCAAACGGCGAGCCCTTGCGGCTGGGGCAGCGGCCGGAGCCCGTGCTCGGCGGTGGCAGCCCGATACGGAGCGGGGCGCCGCCGCAATCGCCGCCGCAGTCATTGCCCGCGGCGCCGAGGCCGTTGCTGCCTTCGCCATCGACACCGGACGGCTCCGTTCCGCCGCCCAACGCGTGCCGGATTGGAATAACAGGGTGAAGTTCCGCGAGGGCGGCGCTGAACAGCGTCAAGCCGATTTTCAGGCATTGGGTCCCACCAATATCCGGACCAACAGCGATGGCGTAACGGTTGGCAACCTGCCGGACGGAACGCGAATCATCCTGCGCACGAGCCGCGACAACGGAATGACCCTTGAGCACCGTTCGGACTCAAGGGGCATCATCTTCAAGCTCCGCTACTGATCGATCCGGAGACTGCCATGACAACGCAAGATCGTGCCGATCCGCCCAGCCTCGCCATCGCTGAGTATCTCGATGCGGCCAGCTTCGAACGCGCCGGGGACGCCGCGTTGCAGCGACGCCTCCAGGAGCTGGCCTGGGCAATGGTCGAGCCGCTGCCGGACCGCGCGAAAGGCACCGAACTGCCGGTCCTCGCCTCGACCTGGCTGCGGGCGCATGGCTGGTCCGTGCTCCTTCTTCCCCGCGACGAGGAGGAGAGATGATCGACCCGCGCATCGCGGCAGCCATCCTCGCTCGCGGTCAGCGCCGGGTGCTTGGTGCCTCCGTCGATCCCGGCCGTCCCGCGCCCAGGGCGGTCTGGCGGTTTCCGCCGGACGCCTATCGGCGCTACCTCCTCGGCCACACTGGCGGACTCAATCTGGTCTTCCCCGAGGACCGCAGCTTCGCCCTGCTCTCCGACGATGATAACAGCATCGCCATCGGCGGCCCGGCCGACTTCGTCCGCGATGCCGTGGGCGGCGATGTCGCCGCCGCGCGGCAGCTCTTCGACCGCTGGCCCTTGCACCCGGAACGGCAAGGTGGGCCACCCGCCTGGTACCGGCAGATGATGGCGCATTACGCGCCCTTCCTGCTGGGCGGCTGAAGCCGTAAGGGGGGCGCCATGGCCGCCCCCCCGCTGAAGATCGCCGAACTCACCAATGTGGATTTCTCGCTCCGCCACTTCCTGTTGCCGCTGATGCGCGGCGCCCGGGCGCGGGGGCATGAGGTGGTGGGGCTCTGCGCCGAGGGCCCGCTGCTGGACCTGCCGCGCGCCGAGGGCTTCCGCATCATCCCCGTCCCTATGGCGCGCAGCCTGAACCCGCTGGCCCAGGCGCGCTGCCTCGCCGCGCTGCGGCAGGTCTTCGCGCGCGAGCGCTTCGACCTGGTGCATGCGCATATGCCGATCAGCGGGCTGCTGGCGCGCGCCGCGGCGAAATCCGTGGGCGTGCCGCACATTGCCTATACCTGCCACGGCTTCCTGTTCAACCAGCCCGGCCCCTGGTGGCGGCGCAAGCTGTCCCTCGGCCTGGAATGGGCGGCCGGGCGCATCACCGACACCTATCTGACGGTCAGCGAGGAGGAGGCCGGCGATGCCCGCCGCCTCGGCATCCACCCGCGTGCCACCGCGGTGCTGAACGGCCGCGATCCCGCGCTCTTCCACCCGGACGCCGGGGCCCGCGCCGCGGTGCGGGCGGAGCTGGGCGCGGCGCCCGGCGATTGCGTCATCGTCGCCGTCTCCCGCCTCGTCCGCCACAAGGGCTATCCGGAGCTGCTGGCGGCCATGGAGCAGGTGCCGGAGGCGACGCTCTGGGTGGTCGGCGAACGCCTCGCCTCCGACCATGGCGAGGACCTCGACCCCGCCTTCGCCCGGGCCGAGGCGGTGCTGGGGCGGCGCTTCCGCCGCCTCGGCTACCGGCACGACGTGGCGCGAGTGCTGGCGGCGGCCGATGTCTTCACCCTGCCCTCGCATTTCGAGGGCCTGCCGATGTCGGTCATCGAGGGCATGCTGTGCGGCTTGCCGGTGGTGGCCACCGATATCCGCGGCCCGCGCGAGATGGTGGTGGAGGGGGAGACGGGCTTCCTGGTGCCGCCCATAACGGTCGCGCCCCTGGCGGCGGCGCTGCGGCGCCTGGCGCGCGACCCGGCGCTGCGCGCCCGCATGGGCGAGGCCGGCCGCGCCCGGGCGATGGAGCGCTTCGACGAGGCGAAGGTGGTGGCGCGGACCTTGGACCTGCTGGGGCTGTGAAAGGATGGGGGCTCCGCCCCCATACCCCCGGCAGAGGGCGCTGCCCTCTGCACTCCCGCCGGGGACCGGACCGGTCCCCGGACCCCGGTGTGAGTTTTGCGGTTCAACCTGCCGACTCACACCGGGGTCCGGGGAGGGGTCTCCTCCCCGGCGGAGGTGCAGGGTCGCGGAGAGCCCCCATCACCCCTCCCACAACACCGACCGGTCGATCGCCGCCAGATTCGCCCGCCCGGTCAGCGCCATCGCGATCTCCAGCTCCGTGCGCAGGATCTTCAGCACATGGATCACCCCGACCGGCCCGCCCACCGCCAGCCCGTACACGCAGGGCCGCCCGACCAGCACCGCCTGCGCGCCCAGCGCCAGCGCCTTCAGCACGTCCGTGCCGCGGCGGATGCCGCCATCCATCAGCACCGGCAGCCGGCCGGCCACCGCCTCCGCCACCCCCGGCAGCGCCTCGATGCTCGCCGGCAGCGTGTCCAGCGCCCGCCCGCCATGGTTGGAGACGATGATCCCGTCCACCCCCTCCGCCATCGCCCGCGCCGCATCCTCCGCCGCCATGATCCCCTTCAGCAGCACCGGTAGCCGCGTCAGGCCGCGCAGCCAGGCGATGTCCCGCCAGGTCGCCGCGCTGTCCAGCATGCCCCGGAACACCTCGCTCTCCGCCGGGCCGGCGCGGTTCGGCGGCGGCGGCGCCATCTCCCGCAGATTGACCGGCTCGATCCCCGCCGGCAGGCGGAAGCCGGCCCGCTGCTCGGTGTTGCGCAGGCTGACCGGGGCATCGACGGTGACCACCAGCGCCTGGTAGCCGGCCGCCTCGGCGCGGCGGATCAGCGCCGCGGTGAAGCCGCGGTCGGGCTGGATGTAGAGCTGGAACCAGAGCGGCCCCCGTGCCCCTTGCGCCTTGGCCACTCCGGCGATGTCCTCCAGGCTCTGGCTCGCCTGGGTGCTGACGACCATGCCGGCGCCGATCGCTGCGGCGCCGAAGGCCATGGCCGTCTCGCCATCCGGATGCACCAGGCGCTGGAAGGCCACCGGGGCCAGCAGGATGGGGAAGGCCAGCTCCTGCCCGAACAGCGTCAGCCGCGTATGGGCGCCGGCCATCTCCGCCAGCACCCGGTTCCGCAGGCGCAGCCGGCCGAACGCCGCGCGGTTGGCGGCGAGGGTCAGCTCGTCGGCGCTGCCGCCGGCGATATAGGCCCAGGCCTCGGCCCCGATTCGCCGGCGGGCTTCCTGTTCATAATCCGCCAGCGCGACGGTGCCGGCGGGGATGGGCGGGGACGCGTACATGCCGAAGGGCCTTCCCTGCGCTGCGGCGCCGGCCCCCGGGCGCGATGCGGTGGCGCCCGCAGGCTGCCTGGGCCGTTTCCGGCCGCCTACCTCACGCTGTTCGGCGAAGCGCCGCAAGCGGTGTCGCCCCAGGCCCGTATCGGCCTAACCGCGCCAGGCGGAGACGGGGCCGGATGTGCCTGAGCCGGCGATTCACGGCCTGGGCGCAGGCAGCCAGCCTCCCCGCCCCAGCCCCGCGCAAGGCGGGTGGCGTGGTGGCGGGGCTGCCCGGCGCATGCCGCGGCGGCGCCAAACACACGACCTGCCCGGCCCGCCACCCTGCCCTGATGACTCTCCGCCCGCGGCCCGCGACCCACCGCCACGCCCCCGGCGCAGTGACAATTCTGCAACATCAACGAGGGGAGTATTCGCAGGTGCAGCAGCGCCCGGCCCGTCGGTGCCGTTGGCCGATTGCTCGATTGTCATTCTGCAACTAAGAGTGACTCGCATTTGCAGAGTATGAGGGACGGAATGACACAACGCGCTCAGCTCCTAGGCAGCGCCTCCCAGGCCGCGCTGACGGTCGGGCTGGCCCTGGCGATCGCCAGCACCGCCAAGGCCCAGACCCCTGCCGCCCCGGCGCCGGAAGCCCCGACGGTCCGCCTGCCGCAGCTTGAGATCGAAGGCCAGGAGCCGCCCAACACGCTGCGCCGCAGCACCGGCGTCTCCCGCCTGCCCGGCACCGTCCAGGACACCCCGCAGACGATGAACGTCGTTCCGCGTGAACTCCTGGAGCAGCAGAACGTCGTCACCCTGGACCAGGCGTTGCGCAACGTCCCGGGCATCACCGCCACCATCGGCGAGGGCGGCGGCGGCGTGAATGGCGACCAGTTCCGCATCCGCGGCTTCACCTCGCAGAACGACGTCTACACGGACGGGCTGCGCGATTTCGGCACCTACACCCGCGATGCCTTCAACTACGAGAATGTCACGGTGCTGAAGGGCCCCTCCGCCACCAGCTTCGGCCAGAACACCATCGGCGGCGCCATCAACATCGCCACCCGCACGCCGCAGCTCGGCAGCTTCTACGCCGGCAGCCTCTCCATCGGCCAGAACTCGCTCTACCGCGGCACCATCGACGTCAACCAGCAGATCAACGAAACCACGGCGATCCGGCTGAACGCCATGGCGCATTACAACCGCCTGCAGGATCGCAGCGACGTCGATTCCGGCCGCTGGGGCATCGCCCCCTCCATCGCCTTCGGCCTCGGCACCAACACCACCTTCACGGTGGAGTACATGCATTTCCAGGATAACCGGACGCCGGATTACGGTGTGCCGGTGGTGACGCCGCCGGGTGGGACCATCGGCAAGCCGGTGACCGAATTCGGCGTGCCGCGCCAGTCCTGGTACGGCTGGAACCTGGACCGCGACGACGTATCGGTGGACCGGGTCACGGCGCGCTTCCGGCATGTCGCGAATGACTGGCTCACCGTCTACAACGACACCCGAATCGGCTTTGCCACCCGTGAGTTCGCGGCGACGCCGGCGAGCTGTCCCGCCACCTCGCCCACCTTCTGCCTGCCGACCCTGTTCGGCCCCAACCCGAGCTCGGCCGTGGCCAGCCGCGGCGGGCCCGGCCCGTTCCGCCAGGAAACCTGGGGGGCGCAGAACGTCACCACCGCGGTCGCCCGCTTCACCACCGGCCCCTTCCGGCATGAGGCGACCCTCGGCCTCGACGCCTGGTTCCAGAACGACGAGCGCACCAGCTTCTCCTACAGCCCGAGCGCCCGGCCGACACCGAACCTCTTCAACCCCAGCCACTCCTCGGCCGGCTACACGATCCTCCCCGGCACCGGGGCGAATGTCCGGGAGATCAACCAGCGTCACCTCGGCTTCTTCCTCACCGACCGGCTCTGGCTGACGCCGCAGCTCTCCGTCATCGGCGGCGTCCGCGTCAGCAACTTCGACATCGACCAGAAGCTCTACGGCAACGCCAACCCCACCACCAAGCTCTCCTCCAACTCCACCTTCGCCGATCCGCGGGCCAGCCTGGTGTGGGAGCCGACGCCGAGCCAGACCTACTACTTCTCCTACGCCACCTCGACGAGCCCGCCCGGCTCCTTCGTCAACACGCTGCAGAACACCTTCTCCGCCACCACGCCGCTGGAGCCGGAGCGGAACACCAGCTACGAGATCGGCGCAAAGATCGGGCTGTTCCAGAACCGCCTCGGCCTCTACGGCGCGCTGTACCGGATCGAGAAGGGCAACGCCTTCCTGACCGATCCGAACACCGGCGACCTGCTCCAGACCGGCGACGAGCAGCGCAACCAGGGCGTCGAAATCGGCCTGACCGGCCTCATCACCCCGGACTGGGCGATCAACGCCAACTACACCTACATGGACAGCGAAACGACACGGTCCGCCACGGCGGCCAATGTCGGCAAGCGGGTGCAGTACGTGCCGCGGCACGCTGCGGCCTTCTGGTCCACCTACGAGTTCTTCCGCGACACGCCCTACCAGTTCACCTTCGGTGGCGGCATCACCTGGCGCAGCCAAGCCTACCTGAATGCCGGCAACACCGCGGAGGTGCCGTCCAACTTCACCCTGGATGCGCTGATCTCCCACAATTTCGGGGATCGCAGGCAGTGGCGGGTGGCGCTGAATGCCTATAACCTGACGGATGAGCTGAACTACGACAACCTGTTCGGCAACCGGGTGAATCCCTCGGCCGGCCGGACCTTCATCGCCAGCCTCGCCGTCGTCTACTGAGCTGGGTCGCGCCGTCCCCCTGGCGGCGCGACCTGTCCTCCGCCCGCCGCGCCTCCCTTTCCATCCGGGTGCGGTGAGCGGAGAACCCGGACGGCCCATGCGGGCCGCCCGCCCTGGAGCATGCGGCCTTCGCCTTCGCTCACGCCGCATGCTCCAGGCCCTCGTCCGGTCGCGTGGTTCACGCTGCCGGTGGAGGCGATCCCACGCGCTCTGGCGCCTGCCGCGTTTGCCTCCATTTGCGCCGCACGCTTCGGCCCTGGCCTCGCCGCGCGCTTCGCGCTTCCGGTTGTGCCAGGTCCGGGCGATTGCGCCCGGCGCACGCGGCCGCCGGCCTCGCCCCCGCCGCCCGCACCGGGCCTTTGTCAGACCGCGTGATTCGCGCTTCCGGCCGGGGCGGTTTCAGGCGATCACGCTCCGCACGGCCGCCCCGGCCGCGCCAGCCGCAGGAGCCCTGCCCATGCTCGTCCAGATCCGCCAGGTGCTGACCCGGGAGGAAGTGGCGCATTGCCGCAAGGTGCTGGAAGCCGCAGCCTGGGCCGATGGCCGCCAGACCGCCGGCGAGCAATCCGCCAAGATCAAGCTGAACCTGCAGATCCCGGAGAACAGCCCGGCCAGTCGGGAGCTCGGCGACCTTGTCCTGCGCGCGCTCGGCCGCACGCCGATGTTCTCCTCCGCCGCGCTGCCGCTGCGCGTCTATCCGCCGATGTTCAACCGCTACGACACGGGCATGCATTTCGGCGCGCATGTGGACAACGCCATCCGCTACGTCCCGGGCACCAACGGCTTCCGCATGCGGGCGGATGTCTCGACGACGCTCTTCCTCACCGACCCCGATGCCTATGAGGGCGGCGAGCTGGTGGTGGAGGACACCTATGGCAGCCATGCGGTGAAGCTGCCGGCCGGCGACATGGTGGTCTATCCTGCCACCAGCCTGCACCGGGTGAACGAGATCACCCGCGGCAGCCGCTGGGGCTGCTTCTTCTGGAGCCAGTCCATGGTGAAGGATGACGGCCAGCGCGCCTTCCTCTACGACATGGACATGGCGATCATCGGCCTGCGCCAGGCCCTGCCGGACGACCACCCGAGCGTGCTGGCGCTGACGGCGAGCTACCACAACCTGCTGCGGCGCTGGGCGGAGATGTAGGAGTAGGCGGGGGCTCCGCCCACAACCCCGGCAGCCGTGCGATTCAGGGGTTCGGTCGATGCGGCCTCAACCGATCCCGCTCCAGGCCGCCACCTCCACCGGCGCGCCGCCCTGGGCGAGCGACTGCACGATGGCCTCGAAAGCGGCGACATTCGCCACCGCATGGTCGAGCGGCAGGGGATAGGGGGCGCGCCCTTCGGCCGCGGCGGCGAAGGCTTCCAGCTCCGCCCGCAGCGTATCCGCCTTCGGCGCGGTAAGCCGCTCCGGCACGCGGCCGCTCTCGCGCAGCACCACCTCCGTCTCGCTCACCGCTTCCACGCTGCCGCGCTCGCCGAACAGATGCAGCCGCCAGACCAGCGGCGTGGCCCGCACCATGGCCAGCGTGCCGGAGATGCCGCAGGCGAATTCCAGCAGCACCGAGAGGCTGTCGAGCGGCCCGGGCGGCGGCTTCCGCATCACATGCAGGGTGGAAACGCGCTTCGCCGGCCCGACCAGGGCGGTGAAGGCATCGATCACATGCACCCCGGTACCGGTCATGCCGCCGGCCGGCGATTCCTCCGGATCGGCGCGCCAGGGGGCGAAATTGCGGGAGGAATTCTCGTTGCTCGAATGCCCCTCGATATGCAGCAGCGTGCCCAGCCGTCCCTCCGCCAGGATGCGCTGCATGAGGAGGAGGCTCGGCAGGAAGCGACGGTTATGGCCGACTGCCAGCGGCACGCCGGCGGCCTGGCAGGCGGCCACCGCCGCCACGGCATCTTCCCGCGTCAGGGTCAGCGGCTTCTCGCAGAACACCGGCAGGCGCCGCGCCGCCACCGCCTCGATCAGCGCGCGGTGGGAGCGGTGCGGGGTGGCGATGACCACGGCCTGCACCTCCTTGTCCGCCAGCATCGCCTCCAGGCTGGTGGAGAAGCGCAGCCCGTATTCGGCGGCCACCGGCGCGCCGGCCGCCGCATGGCGGCTCATGGCATGGACGAAGCGGATGGCGCTGCTGCCGCGCGCCGATTTCAGCAGCTCCTTGCCCCACCAGCCGGTGCCGATGATGCCCGCGGTGATCATGGCGCGTTTCCTTCCCCGATAGGGCTGATAGGCTAAGCCCAATCGCCCGGGGCCGGAAACCGACGGGCGCGCTGTCGGAGGAAACGACCGGAATGCGCCGCATCCTGGCCCTGCTGCTGGCCTGCCTGGCCGCCTCGCCCGCCCGGGCGGCCTGGCCGGAGCGTCCGGTCACCGTCATCGTCCCCTTCGGCCCGGGCGGCGGCGCCGACATCGCCGCACGCAGCCTGGGCCGCTGGCTGGAGGGCAGGCTGGGCCAGCCCTTCGTCATCGTGAACCGCGCCGGCGCGGGGGGCGAGATCGGCTTCGCCGCCCTCGCCCGCGCCGCGCCGGACGGGTACACGATCGGCGTCGTCACCCTGCCCAACCTGGTCACCATCCCGATCGAGCGGCGGGCGCAATATGCGGTCGAGCAGCTCATCCCCATCGCCAACCTGGTGGACGATGTGGGCGGCGTCTTCGTCCGCGCCGACAGCCGGTTCCGCAGCCTCGCCGATCTGGTCGCCGCGGCGAAGCGGGAGGCGGGCGCCGTCTCCTTCGGCACCACCGGCATCGGCACCTATGCGCATTTCGGCATGCTGGCGCTGGAGGCGCAGGCGGGGGTGACGCTGACGCCGGTCGCCTATAGCGGCACCGCGGCGATGCGCGCGGCGCTGCTGCAGGGGGACCTGCAGGTGGCGGGGATCAGCATGACCGATGCGGTGGCGGAGCTGCAGGCCGGGCAGGTCCGCGCCCTCGGCCAGATGGCGGCCGAGCGCTGGTCCGGCGCGGCGGAGGTGCCGACCTTGCGGGAGCAGGGCTTCGACGTGGTGCTGAGCTCCATGCGCGGCTTCGCAGCCCCGGCCGGCATGCCGGCGGCGGCGCTGCGGCGGCTGGCGGCGGAAATCGCGGCGGCGGCGGCCGACCCGGAATTCCGCCGCCTCGCGGAGCGGCAGGCGATGCCGCTGCACTACCTGGACGAGGCGGGCTTCGCGGCGGAGATCGCGGCGCAGCAGGCGCGCTTCCAGGCGCAGTGGCGGGCGAAGCCCTGGCGGGAGTGAGGGGAGTGCGCGGGGCGGCCAAGGATTGGGGGCTCCGCCCCCAAACCCCCGGCAGGAGGTCGTCGCGGGCAGTGCCCGCGACCCTGCACCTCCGCCGGGAGGAAGAGCTTCCCCCGGACCCCGCCGGGAGTTTGCGGTTCAGCCATCGGGGGCGCAACCCGGACCGGGATCCGGCGCCAGGTCCTGGCCTGCGATCGGCCTGGGCGGGCGGCAGGGCGCGCCAGCCGCGCATCGCCCGGCCTCGCCGCCCCGCCCTTCAGCCGCTACTTCGTGACGAAGGCCTTCTCCACCACATAGGTGCCGGGCTTGCTGTTATTGCCCTCGACGAAGCCGCGAGCTTCCAGCAGGGCGGTGACGTCGGCGTTCAGCGCCTCGGAGCCGCAGATCATCACCCGGTCCTGCTCCGGCGACATCACCGGCAGGCCGAGATCGGCGAAGACCTTGCCGCTTTCCATCAGCGTGGTGATCCGCCCCTGCACCGGAAAGGGCTCCCGCGTCACGGAAGGGTAGTAGATCAGCTTGCCGCGCAGCATCTCGCCGAGGAATTCATGCGCCGGCAGCTCCTTCGAGATGTAGTCGCGATAGGCCAGCTCCTTCACCTCCCGCACCGTGTGGCAGAGCACAACCCGCTCATACTTCTCGTACACGTCCGGCTCGCGGATCAGCGACATGAAGGGGGCGAGGCCGGTGCCGGTGGCGAGGAACCACAGGGTCTTCCCCGGCAGCAAATTCTCGGTCAGCAGCGTGCCGGTGGGCTTCCGGCCGATCAGCACCGTATCGCCCGGCCGGATATGCTGCAGGCGGGAGGTGAGCGGGCCGTCCTGCACCTTGATGGAGAGGAATTCCAGCTCCTCGTCCCAGGGCGGGCTGACCATGGAATAGGCCCGGACCAGCGGCTTGCCGTTCACCAGCAGGCCGATCATGGCGAATTGCCCCGCCACGAAGCGCAGCGCCGGGTCCCGCGTGCAGCGGAAGGAAAACAGCCGGTCCGTCCAATGATGCACCCAGGTCACGGTCTCGCCGAAGAAGGCGGGGGGGATGGCGGGCTTCGGGGCCGGGGCGATCATGTCCATGACCGCGCTTCATGCTGCAGCGCGGCGGGAATCGCAACCAGGCAGGACGCGGATCCGCCATGCGAATCCTCTTGCGGGGCGGCAGATGAACATTACATTGCACTCAGGTCATCAAAATGGCCTGGGAGGCTCCGATGCCCGTCTTCGAATGGCCTGTTCTGGACCTGAATGAGGTCGTCGCCTGGGCGCTGATCGCCGGCGGCTTCGCCTATTGGGCTGCCCGCACCCTCGGCCCCTCCGCCGCGGCGGTCACCGCCGCGCTGGTGGCGCTGGCGGTGAAGACGGCGCTGTTCGAGGCGAGCTAGCGTCCCGAGTCCGCAGTCCTGCGGATTTCGCGGGCAGGACACCAGCCCCGGCGCGGCGTCGGCCCGCCTGCCTCGGCCTTCCCGATGGCGGCAACGGGCCCCTCGCCGGCCCCGGCTAAAGCTGTGCCGCGATGGCGGCCTTGTCGATGACGGACCAGACCTGCACGATCCGGCCCCCTCGGAATTCGTAGAACACGTTCTCCGCGAAGACGACGCGCCTGCCATTGACGGGGAGGCCGAACAACACCCCTGCCGGATGGCAGTCGAAGCGCAGCCGGCTGGCGAGGCGCGGCGGCTCGGCCAGCAGCAGCTCGATCTCGAAGCGCAGATCCGGAATCGCCCGGACATCCGCCTCCAGCATCGCCCGGTAGCCCGGCAGCCCGAGCGGCCGGTCGTTGTGCCGCACCTCCGGATCGACGAATTGCGCGAGGTCGGGCCAGTCCCGCCGGTTCAGGCAGGCGATGTAGCCGCGATAGGTGTCGGCGAGGTCGGCTGGCGTCATCGGGCGGTCTCCGGACCCATCCTGGGCAAGAAAGGACGGCGTGCCGGCCGGGTTCGCCTCCGACGGTGACGGGCGTCGCCCGGCCGCCATCGCCAGGCCGCGGCCGCGGCCGCGGGCGACAGCGGCCGGCGCCCGGCCCGGCCTGCGTAAGACCCGGGCCACTGACCCGCACCCGTCACGGATCCGACACGCCACTGACACGCCCCGCCATTAGACCCCCGCCATCACCGATGGGGGAATGACATGCGCGCCATCCTGCTCGCCGCCGGCCTGGTCGCCGCGGTCTCCGGCACCGCCCGGGCCGATCAGCGCTTCGACGCCACCCTGGCCGGCCATGCCATCCTGCCCGCCGCCACCTTCGCCCAGCCCCCCGCCGATGCCCCGCCGGCCCTCGCCACCTCCGGCCGCTTCACCGGCCCCGGCAATCTCCGCATCGAGCAGCGCGGCAGCCTGCCGGGCGATACCGGCGCGGTGCATGGCCGCCGCCCCACCGGCCTCTCCCTGCCCTTCCAGGGCCAGCCGGTGCAGGGCTTCTCCGGCATCAAGCCGGTGGCGGGCGAGGCCGGCGCCTATTGGGTGCTGACCGACAACGGCTTCGGCAACCGCCGCAACTCCGCCGACACCATGCTGATGTTCCACAAGCTGCGCCCGGATTTCCGCGCCGGCACCGTCGCGGTGGAACGCACCATCTTCCTCTCCGACCCCAACCGGGTCGTGCCCTTCCCGATCGTCAACGAGACCTCCGACCGCCGCTACCTGACCGGCGCGGATTTCGACCCGGAGAGCATCCAGCCCGTGGCCGACGGCTTCTGGATCGGCGAGGAATTCGGCCCCTTCCTCATCAAGGTGGATCTCGAGGGCCGGGTGCAGCGCCTCGTCCCCACGAAGCTCGGGGAGGAGGAGATCCGCAGCCCGGACAACCCGGCGCTGCAGCTCCCGGCCAGCCCCACCGGCACCGTCGCCTTCCGCTCCCAGCGCAGCGGCGGCTATGAGGGCATGGCGCTCTCCCCGGATGGCAGCCGCCTCTACGCCCTGCTGGAGAAGCCGCTCTTCCAGGCCAATGGCCAGGTCGAGGGGCAGTTCCTCCGCATCCTGGAGCTGGACACGGCGCGCGGCGAATGGACCGGCCGCAGCCTGAAATACCGCTTCGAGCCAGGCGGCGTCTCGATCGGCGATTTCAACATGGTGGATGAGCGCCGCGCCCTGATCATCGAGCGCGACGACGGCGAGGGCGACCCCTCCCTGGCCTGCGCCGGAGGTCCGAATCGGCCGGCCGAAAACACCCCGCCCGCCTGCTTCCCCAGCCCGGCCCGGCTGAAGCGCATCTACCTGGTGGATCTGCAGGCCACGGACTCCGAGGGCTTCGTCCGCAAGATCGGCCATATCGACCTGATGGCGGTGCGCGACCCGGAAGGCCTCGGCCGCGGCCATGGCGACCGCGCCGCCAGCGTGCCGAATGACCGCTTCACCTTCCCCTTCTTCACCATCGAGAACGTGGCGGTGGTGGATGCCGACCACATCATCGTCGGCAACGACAACAACCTGCCCTTCAGCGCCGGCCGCCGCCTGACCGCCGCCGACAGCAACGAGCTGATCCTGCTGCGCGTGCCGGAACTGCTCCGCGCCCGCTGAGCCGGCCCTGGCCTGCGATCGACCTGAGCCTGCACACTGGCAGGCCAGGCCGTAATCGCCGGCGCAAAATGCCTGTACCGGGCTTACAGAGTCGGGCCGGTACGGGTCCAGGGCGGCTGCGCCGGCGCCCCTGCCGGGCGCGGCTGCCACGAAGAATTTCGCCGTGCCGCCGCGGCCCCGTTGCCGCGGCGCAGGCTTTGCGACACTTTCGGAGGGCTCACCGCCGGAGGAGTTGCGATGCCCGACCACAGCCCCGATCCCTTCGGTGCCTTCATCCCCGGGCCGCGCGCGGCGGTCGCCGGCGCCCCCGCCGGCCCGCTGCACGGCCTCGCCTTTGCGGTGAAGGATCTTTACGACGTCGCCGGCTACCCGACGACCTACGGCAACCCGGACTGGGCCCGCACCCACCCGCCGGCCGCCGCCACCGCCCCCATCGTCACCGCCCTGCTGCAGGCCGGTGCCAATCTCCGCGGCAAGACCAGGACGGTGGAGCTGGCCTATGGGCTGACCGGCGAGAACATCTGGCACGGCACGCCGCTGAACCCGAAGGCGCCGGAACGCTTTCCTGGCGGTTCCTCCTGCGGCTCGGCCGCTGCCGTCGCCGGCGGGCTGGTGGATTTCGCCCTCGGCTCCGATACCGGCGGCTCGGTCCGCATCCCGGCCAGCTATTGCGGCATCTTCGGCATCCGGCCGAGCTGGGGCGCGATCAGCCTGGCCGGCGCCTGCGGCCTCGGCCCCTCCTTCGACACGCCGGGCTGGTTCGCCGCGAGGGCGGAGGTGCTGCAGCGCGTCGGCGCCGTGCTGCTGCCGGAGGATGTGCCCGCCGCCACGGGCCCGCTGCTGAAGCCGGGCGAACCCTGGATGAATGCCGAGCCGGCCGCCGCCGCTGCCCTGGCGCCGGCGATGGCGGCCCTGGAAGGGCTGCTCGGCCCCACCATCAGCCTGGCGCTGGTGCCGGAGACTCTCGGCACCCTCTATGAGCATTTCCGCTGCGCCCAGGCGGAAGAAGCCTGGGCCACGCTGGGAAGCTGGGTGGCGGCCGCCAACCCGGAATTCGGCCCGGGGGTGAAGGAGCGCTTCGCCGCGGCGCGGGAGATGGACCCGGCCAAGGCGGCGGCCGGCCGCGCCTTCCGCCGCCCCTTCGCGGCGCGGATGCGGGCGCTGCTGGCCGGCGGCGCGGTGCTGGCCTACCCCACCTCCCCAAGCCCGGCGCCGAAGCTGACGGCCAGCCCGGCGGAGCAGAACGGGGTGCGGGAGCGGACCATGGGGGTGACGGCCATTGCCGGGCTGGCCGGCCTGCCGGAGGTGTCCGTGCCGGTCGGGCTGGCGGATGGCGCGCCGGTGGGGCTTTCGCTGGTGGCGGCGCCGGGGCGGGACCGGGCGCTGCTGGCGCTGGCGGCGAGGCTGGCGGGGGCGCTCGGCCTGGCGGGGTGAGAGGGTTGGGGGCGCTGCCCCCAAACCCCCGCCGGGGGGTGGACCACCCCCCGGACCCCGGTGTGAGCTTTAGACCCTTGGGGTGAAGCTGCCGGCTGGCACCGTCCAATCTGGAGGCTAGTGCGTGATCGCCGCAGGGCGGAACGCCCGGAGGCGTGAATCACGCGCCAGGACAAAGGGCTAGTGTCCTGCCCGCTGCGTTCCAGCGAACGCAGCGGACAAGCAGGCCGCTGAAAACCAAGGCTAGTGGCCTGAGAACGAAGTCCGCAGGACTGCGGAAGCGGGCCACTAGGCCCTGACCTTCCTGCGCACCAGCTTCTCCCCCTCCCGCACCCACAGCACCGTGCTCGCCACCGCCAGGCAGAGCAGCCAATCCCCGGCATCCAGCGGCACCGTGGAAAAGGCCTGCTGCAGCACCGGCAGGTAGAGCACCGCCGCGTGCAGCCCGAGCGACAGCCCCACCGCCCCCCAAAGCCAGGGATTGACGAAAAGCCCGGAGAAGGCGCTGCGCTCATCCGACCGCGCATTGAACACGTTGAAGAGCTGAAACAGGGTCAGGGTGGTGAAACCCATGGTCCGGGCCTGGTCCAGCCCGCCATCGCCGGGGATCAGCCCGCCCGGCAGCCCGGCATCCAGCACCAGCAGCGTCCCCGCCGCCATCACCAGCCCGACCAGGGCGATGCCCCACCACATCCAGCCGGTGATCACCCCCTCCCCCCGCGGCCGCGGCGGCCGGGCCATGAGCCCCCGATCGGCGGGGTCCAGGCCGAGGGCGAGCGCCGGCGCCCCGTCCGTCACCAGATTGATCCAGAGGATCTGCGTCGCCAGCAGCGGCAGCACCAGCCCGCCTTCCGCCTCGGCGGTCAGGCCGATCACCCCGGCCAGCAGCACGCCGAGGAACATCGTCAGCACCTCGCCGATATTGGAGGAGAGCAGGTAGCGGAGGAATTTCCGGATATTGGCGAAGATCGCCCGGCCCTCCTCCACCGCCGCGACGATGGTGGCGAAATTATCGTCCGCCAGCACCATGTCCGCCGCCTCGCGCGAGACATCCGTGCCGGTGATGCCCATGGCGATGCCGATATCGGCGGTCTTCAGCGCCGGCGCGTCATTCACCCCGTCGCCGGTCATGGCGACCGTCGCGCCGTCCCGCTGCAGCGCCTGGACGATGCGCAATTTGTGCTCCGGATCCACCCGGGCGAAGATCGAGACCTCCTGCACCGCCGCGTCCAGCGCGGCATCGGGCAGCCGGGCCAGCTCCGCCCCGGTCAGCGCCCGCCCGCCCTCGGCGATGCCGAGTTCCGCGGCGATGGCGGCGGCGGTCGCGGGGTGGTCGCCGGTGATCATCACCGGCCGGATGCCGGCGCCCTTCGCGCGGGCCACCGCCGCCTTCGCCTCCGGCCGCGGCGGGTCGATCATGCCGACCAGGCCGAGGAAGACGAGGTCCCGCTCGCTATCCGCGTCCAGCGCCGCCGCCCCGGCGGCGGGCATCGGGCGGCAGGCGATGCCGAGGGTGCGCAGCGCCTCCCCCGCCAGCGCCTCATTCGCCGCCAGGATGGCGGCGCGGCGTTCCGGCGTCAGCGGCCGCTCCGCCTCCCCCGCCAGCTCCGCCACGCAGCGCCCCAGCAGCACATCGGGCGCGCCCTTGGCGAAGATCACGCGCTGCCCGGCCTCGCCATGCAGCGTGCTCATCAGCTTGCGCTCGGAGGAGAAGGGTAATTCCGCCAGCCGGGGGAAGCAGGTCGCCAGCGCCGCCTCCTCCAGCCCCAGCTTGCGGGCGGCGACGAGCAGCGCGCCTTCGGTCGGGTCGCCCTGCACCGCCCAGCCGCCCTCGCGCGGCCGCAGCCTGGCATTGCTGGCGCATTCGGCGGCGGTGAGGCAGCGGCGCAGCTCGGCCAGCAGCGCGCCCTCCGCCGGACCGCCCGCCGCGCGCCGCACCTCGCCCTCGGGCGCGTAGCCGGTGCCCTCCAGATGCACCGTCCCGCTGGCGGTGACGATGCGGCGGACCGTCATCTCGTTGCGGGTCAGGGTGCCGGTCTTGTCCGAGGCGATGACATCGGCGGAGCCCAGCGTCTCCACCGCGGCGAGGCGGCGGATGATGGCGCGGCGCCGCGCCATGCGCTGCACCCCGATGGAGAGCACCGCCGTCACCACCGCCGGCAGCCCCTCCGGCACCGCCGCGACGGCCAGCGCCACGCCGAGGATGAGCACGTCGAACACCGCCCGGGCGCCATGCACCTCCTCGACCGCCAGGATGGTCCCGACCATCACCAGGGCGATGAGGATGACGAGGCGGCCGAGCATCCTGCCGGTGCGGTCCAGCGCCTTCTGCAGCGGCGTCGCCTCCTGCGGCGCCGCCTTCAGCAGCCCGGCGATGCGGCCGAGCTCCGTCTGCATGCCGGTGGCGGTGACGACCGCCTGCCCGTGGCCATAGGTGGCGGCGGTGCCGCTGAAGAGCATGTTGGTGCGGTCGCCGGGCGCCGCCTCGGCCTCCAGCGCGGCGGGGTCCTTCGTGACCGGCAGGCTTTCGCCGGTCAGCGCCGCCTCCGCCACCTGCAGCGCGGCGGCGTGCAGCAGGCGGGCATCGGCGGGGATGGTGTCGCCTTCCTCGACGAGGATGAGGTCGCCCGGCACCAGCTCGGCGGCGGGGAGGTCCTGCGGCTCGCCCTGCCGCACCACCCGGGCGCGGGCCGCCGACATCTGCCGCAGCGCCGCCACCGCCCGCGCCGCCCTGGCCTGCTGGACATAGCCCAGCAGGGCGTTGAGCAGGACGATGGCGAGGATCGCCAGCGCCTCATAGGGCAGGGCGGAGTCCCGCTCGGCCAGCCAGAGCCCGGCCGAGACCAGCGCGGCGGCCAGCAGCAGCAGGACGAGGACATCGCGGAACTGGTCGAGGAAGCGGAGCCAGGCGGAGCGTTCCGGCGCCGCGGCCAGCTCGTTCCGGCCGAAGCGGGCGAGGCGGCGCTGCGCTTCCGCCTGGCTCAGCCCCTGGCGGGCATCGGTGGCCAGGGCGGCGAGGACCGCCTCGGCGGGTTGCAGGTAGGGGGGTGGCTGGTCCTGTGGCGCGTGACTGTCCTGCATGGGATTCCCGGCCCTGGCATGATGCGGCCGGACCAGACCCGATGTCGGCCGGGCTGTCGAGGCTTGCCGGGGCGATTTCGAGGTCGCCGGCTGGCCCCCCCCGCCCCGGCCCTCCCCCCGCAAGCGGGGGAGGGAGGCGGCAGGTCCGAAACTCGGACCGGGGTTCGGGGCCAGGTCCTGGCCCCGGCGGGCGTGCAGAGGGCAGCGCCCTCTGCCGGCGGCCCGGGGGTGGAGCCCCCGATGTTCACCCCAGCCTGGGCATCGCCACCGCCATCCGCCCCACCCGGGCCTTGAACAGCCTTGCGTAAGCCTCCCCGCCGCTGATCCGCTTGCCCAGGTTCAAGACCGAGCCCTTGCCGGTGCCGTTCAGCACCGCCGCCTCCGCCGCCAGCGGCAGGTAGCCGCCCGCCTTGGCGTGGGCCAGCATGGCGGCGCAGGGGATGACCAGCTCGCTCTGCTGGAACAGCCGGTCCCAATCCGCATTGCTGCTGGCGGTCAGCACCGCCTCCGGCGCCTGGCCGGCCCAGCGCTCCCGGTACTCCGCCACCAGCGCCTGCGGCCCGGCATAGGCCTGGATGAAGCTGACCAGCGGCCGGTAGGCCTCGCGCCAGGTGGTCTGGATCAGGCCGCGGCCGCGGAATTTGCAGAAATCCGCTTCCATCACATAGCCGGTCACCGCCGGGTCCGGCTGGAAGGGGGTGCTGCCCTGCGGGTAGGCGGTGCCGTCCCAGACCCGGTCCTTGCTGCCCGCCAAGGCGGCGCCCAGCGGCTTCTTCCCATGCGCCGCGTTGAAGGCCGGGTCGCGGAACAGCCTGCCGGCGGTGATGTTGGGCGGCTGGTTGTAGGACCGCTTCACCCCGGGGATGGCGTCGAACAGATAGGCGAGGCCGGGATGCCCCGTCCGCCCCATTTTTTCGGTGATCGGCCGGAAGCTGCCCCCGGTTTCGTTGATCATGATGGCGGTGAGGGCCAGCACCTCCATCAGGCTGGCGGGGCGCTGGGCCAGCAGGGCGGTCCAGGCGGCGGCGAAGCCGGCGGCGGCGCCGGGCGCCATGTCCAGCTTCTGCCATTCCTCGCGCCGGGCGAGTTTCGCGCTGAACCAGGCGGTGAATTCCTGTCCCAGCACCTGCTGCAGGAAGGCCTGAAATTCAGGGCCGGAGGTGAAGCGGCGGGCGGCGGCGGTAGCGAAGGCGGCGGGGATGTCCATGGCGAGGGGGGCCTCCTCCTCCGGAACGTAATAGGAACATACTTCTGCCGCAAGAAAAACCGTTCCAGCTCCGGCGGCCACTTGCGAGTCCACTCGCAAGCGGGCCAGATGCCGCACCACTGGCCCGGACCCCCGCCATGCGCCGCCTGCTGCCTACCCTGCCGTTCCTCCTCCTTCTCGGCCTCGCACCCGCCGGGGCGGAGCCGGTGCGCTTCATCGCCTTCGGCGACATGCCCTATTGCCGCGGCATCACCACCGGGGAGTGCACCGATGTCGGCCGGCTGACCGCGCTGGTGCGGCAGTTCGGCCAGCAGGCACCGCACGACTTCTCCATCTTCCTCGGCGACACCAAGGGCGGGAACGAGCCCTGCTCCGAGGCCATCCTGCTGCGGCCCTTGCGCTGGCAGGGCGCGCCCGGCTGGATGGCGGTGGCGGAGAAGCCGCTGATCTACACCCCTGGCGACAATGAATGGACGGATTGCCGCGCCGGCCCGAACGACTCCCTGGATTGGGCGCCGGCGCTCGATCTGCTGCGGCGGCATTTCTTCGCCGGGCCGCCGCTGCTCGGCGCCGCGCGGCAGGAGGGGCTGCCGGAGAATTACCGCTGGACGACGGACGGGGTGCTGTTCGTCACCCTGCACATCCCCGGCAGCAATAATGGCCGCCCCGCCACCCCCGCCGACCCCTACCCGGCGCCGCTCCGCACCGGGGCGGCGGCGCAGGCGGAATACGACTCGCGCAACCGGCTGAACCTGGCCTGGCTGGCGGAGACGGTGCGGGCGGCGGCGGCGCCCGGGGTGCGCGGCCTGGTGATCGCCACCCAGGCCGATCTGTTCTACGCCGAGATCTGCGGCAGCGGCTGGGACAGCGGGCTGCGGGAGAGCCGCGAGGCGATCTTCGCCGCCGCCCGGGCGCTGGCGCCGAAGCCGGTGCTGCTGCTGCATGGCGACAGCCACCTGCTGGTGCATCAGGACGCCACGCACGACCCGCTGCGGGACATGCCGGCCAACCTCACCCGGCTGATGGTGCCGGGGGAGCGGGACGTGCAGGCGGTGGCGGTGGCGTTCGACCCGGGCGAGCCGGAACCGCTGCAGCTCCGGCTGCTGGGGGAGATCGGCACCCCGCCGCAGGAGGCGCCGCGCGGGTGCCCGGATTACGAGCGGCTGACGGCGGCGGCGCGGGCGCGGTGGCGCTGAGCCGGAAGGGGCTTTGCCCCTCCCGGACCCACCCCACCAAAGGCCGAAAGGCCTTTGGAAACCTTGAGTCTGGGCCTCGCGGGTCCAGCCGGCCGATGCCAGGGGCCAGGTGAAGGCCGAGAAGGGGCGCAGCGCCGGCCCTTCGTCAGGTCGGCCCGGAGGTCGTCAGTGGGCCCCTGCGGTCAGCCCGTGATCTGCACCTTGTTCGGGTAGAAGGCCAGGTGGGCGTCGATCGGGGCCACGGCGGGGTAGGGCGATTCATAGGTCCAGACGGCGTTCTCCGCCTGCTGCCCGCCGGCCTGGATGCCGAAGTAATTGCAGTCGCCCTTATAGGGGCAGTAGGTGGTGTGGTCGGTGCGGGCCAGCTTCTCCATCCGCGCATCCTCCCGCGGGATATAGAGGACCGGCGGGTAGCTGGCCTCCTTCAGCTCCAGGGCGCGGCTGGTCTCGGCGATCACCTCGCCGCCGAACCGCACCGTCACCTTGCCGGCATGCGGCGCGATGGTGATGGGATGGTCCGGTCCGGGCAGCTTCATCTCGGGCATGGGGGGAACTCCTGCTGTCCGGAAGCCGTGCGGCCTCCGGGGGCCACAAGGCCCTGGTGGCGAGCTCGGAGGGGGCAAGGCCCGCTGCGAGACCTGGCCAGCACTTGGCGGCGGACCCGCCGCCCCGCAAGTCACCCCACCCGATAGAACGCCTCCGCCGTCCCGCTGAGCGCCGGCCCGGCCAGCGCCTCCCCCAGCACGGCGCGCAGCAGCGCGATATCCGCCGGCGAGAAGGGCCGCGCCGCCCGCACCGAGGGCAGGTCGGTGGCGAACATCAGCGCGTGCGGCGCCCGCGCCGCGATGCGTTCCAGCGCCCGCGCCACGTCGAGCTGCACCCGGCCGAAACCCGTCGCCTTCACCCTGGCCCCCGCCGCGGCCAGGTCCAGCACCACCGGCAGCCCCGCCTCCGTCATGCCGAGATGGTCTATGGCCAGCGCCGGCAAGGCGGCGAGGGCCGTCACCGCCGGCGCCAGCATGGCGGCATCGGCATAGATCTCCGCATGCAGCCCGCAGGCGGCGGCGCGGGCGGCGTGCCCGGCGACGGTGAAGGGGTCCGGCCACTGGCCGCGATAGAGGCTGTAGCGCAGCCCGCGCACGCCAGCGGCTGCCAGCGCCGCCATTGCCGCCTCATCCATCCCGGCCTCGGCCTGGGCCACCACCACATAGCGCGGGCCGAGGGCGGCGGCGGCGCGCAGCAGCGGCCGGGGATCGCCGCCCTGCACGCTGCCGGCGACGATCGCCCCGCCGGAAAGGCCGAGCGCGGCGGCGGTCTCCTGGTACTCCGCCACCTCATAGGGCGGCGGCACATGCCCGGCATTGCCGGGCATCGGCACGTCGGCCGGAAAGACGTGGAAATGCGCGTCGAAGATGCCGGTCATGGCGGTTCCTGGTCCTGTCCTCGCCGATGATGGCGCTGCCCGGCTTCGGCCTCCGGTGCCGAGGACGCCATCGCGTCCGGGCGCGCAAATGCGCGCCCGACGCCGCGTCGGAGGCGCGCCCCCCGGCGCGACGCCGGGCGCACCCCAAGCCACCGCCACGGTCCGGCTTTCCTGTCAAGGACTTCGCCGCGTCGTGCGACTGGCCCGCCTCTGGCGTGACGCGCGGTGCCGCTGCGCGGCATCCTCCCGCCGCCGCCGACCGCCCCGGGGCCGGCGGCGGAGGTGCCGGGCCCGCGCGCATGGTCGCCTTCGACGGCGTCGAAGGTGCCTTCGGCCGGCTAGAGCAGATTGCCGGAGGGCGGCATCGCCCGGACGCGTGAATCTGCTCTACAATCCATAAGCTAGAGCGGTTTCGCGCTGCACAGTCAGCGTGAAACTGCTCTAGAGCGGGATCGGTTGAGCTGCGCTCACCCGCCCCGCTCTAGCTCATTGTTCGGTCGCGTGATTCACGGTTTCGGGCGATTCGACCTCAACCGATCACGCTCTAGGAGGCCTGGGGCTGGACGGCCTGGGTGTTCGCCCCGCCCAGCCCGCCCTTCAGCGTCACCGGGATGCGCATGTAGTGCACCCCGTTCGCCTCGGCCGGGGGGAAGCGGCCGGCGCGCATGTTCACCTGGATGGAGGGCAGCAGCAGCAAAGGCGGCGCCAGCTTCGCATCCCGCGCCTCCCGCTGGGCGACGAATTGCTCCTCCGTCATGCCGGCATGCACATGCGGGTTGCGCGCCCGCTGCTCCGCCACCGTGCTCTCCCAGGCGAATTCGTCGCGGCCCGGCGCCTTGTAGTCGTGGCAGGTGAGGATGCGGGTCTCCGGCGGCAGCGCCAGCAGCTTCTGGATGCTGCGCCACAGCGTCCGCGCATCGCCGCCGGGGAAATCGCAGCGGGCGGTGCCGTAATCCGGCATGAAGAGCGTGTCGCCGACGAAGGCCATGTCCTCCACCAGATAGGCGACGCAGGCCGGGGTGTGGCCGGGCACGTGCAGCACCGTCAGGGTGAGGCCGCCCAGGGCGAATTCCTCGCCATCGGCGAAGAGGCGGTCGAAATCGCCGCCTTCCGGCAGCACATCCCCGGCGCCGAAGACCGGGCGGAAGATCGCCTGCACCTCCCGGATATGCTCGCCGATGCCGATCCGGGCGCCGGTCTTGGCCTTCACATAGGGGGAGGCGGTGAGGTGGTCGGCATGCACATGGGTCTCCAGCACCCAGGCGATGCTGAGCCCTTCCTCCGCCGCGGCGGCCAGCACGGCGTCGGCGCTCCTGGTGTCCGCCTCGCCGCTGCGGTTGTCCCAGTCCAGCACCGGGTCGATGACGGCGCCGAGGCGCGTCGCCGGATCCCAGAGCAGGTAGGTGACGGTGTTGGTCGCCTGGTCGAAGAAGGCCCGGAGTGCAGCCGCCATCAACGCCTCCAGCTTAGGAATGACGGGGCAGGGTAGCAGATGGGCGGCGTGGCCGGGGGCGTCGTTGCGCGGCACGGAAGCAAGTTGAGGGGAAAGGAGGGGTTCCGCCCCCGCCGCCCGGGGAGAGGGCGCTGCCCCCTGCACCCCCGCCCGGGGTTGCCCCCCGGACCCCGGTCTGAGTTTCCGAACCGCGGCGTCAATCCTCCGGCAGGTCCAGGTCGCCGGGGCCGAGCGGCCGCTGCATCAGCACCAGATCCAGCCAGCGGCCGAATTTCAGCCCCGCCGCCCGCATCACCCCGGCCTTGCGGAAGCCCAGCGAAACATGCAGGCCGATGGAGCCGACATTCTCGGAATCGCCGATTAGCGCGAAGATCTGCCGGAAGCCGGCCGCCTCAGCGCGCTTCAGCAGCTCCGCCACCAGCGCCTTGCCCACCCCCTGGCCGCGGACATCGTTGCGGACATAGATGCTGTCCTCCGCGGCGAAGCGGAAGGCGGAGCGGTCGCGGAACTGGGCGTAATAGGCAAAGCCGATGATGCCCTGGCCCGGCTCCTCGGCCACCAGCCAGGCCCAGCCCTGGCCCTGCACCTTCTGCAGCCGGTCCGCCATCTCCGCGGCATCGGGCGGCACTTCCTCGAAGGTGCCGGTGCCGTGCAGCACATGGTGGGCGTAGATGGCGGTCATGGCCGGCAGGTCGGCCGGCTCGGCATCGCGGATCGGCATGCGCGGGCTCCCTGCCGGATTCGTATTCGCTTTAAGCGAAGCGCTTCTAGAGCATGGTCACGCCGGCTGGGAACAGTCAGGTGACCGTGTCCGGGAAATATGCAACCGGACAGATTGCCATTCCCGCCAGGACGGGGCTGCTTTGGCCCTGGGCTCCGCCCCCTGCCCGCGGGGGAGCTTCCCCGGTCCGCCGGGGCCAACTCTGGTCCGGCCCCCCAACCGGGATCCGGGGCGTGGCTGCCGGCCGTCCCCGGCGGGGGACAGGGCAGAGCTGCCGATCTCTTCCCCGGCTGCCCTTTCGATGGACAGGGCCCCGCCCCGGCGCTAGGGCCCCGCCGTGCCCCCTCTTGCTGACCTTCCGGCCCTCAGCCTGGCGGAGTTCGACTTCGCCCTGCCGGAGCGGCTGATCGCCCAATCCCCCGCCCGGCCCCGCGACGCGGCGCGGCTGCTGCATGTCCTGCCCGACGCCCTGGAGGATCGCGGCGTCCGCGACCTGCCCGCTTTGCTCGCCCCTGGCGACCTGATGGTGGTGAACGACACCCGGGTCATCCCCGCCCGCCTTCGCGCCCGGCGCGGCGAGGCGCGGCTGGAGATCCTGCTCAACCGGGCCGAAGCGGGCGGCATCTGGGAGGCGCTGGTGCGCAACGCCCGCCGCCTCCGCCCCGGCGACGTGATCCGCATCGAGGGCGCCGCGGACTGCACCGCCACCGTGCTCTCCCGCGGCGAGGACGGCACGGCGCGGCTCGATTTCGGCCCCGATCCGGCACGGCTGGCCATGGTACTCGACCGTGCCGGGGAGATCCCCCTGCCGCCCTATCTGGACCGGCCGGCGGGACCGCGCCCGGAGGACCAGGAGGATTACCAGACCCTCTTCGCCCGCCATCCCGGGGCGGTCGCCGCCCCCACCGCCAGCCTGCATTTCACGCCTGCGCTGATGCAGGCGCTGCGCGCCCGCGAGGTGGGGCTGGCGACGGTGACCTTGCATGTCGGCGCCGGCACCTTCCTGCCGCTGCGCGCCGAGGATCCGCGCCAGCACAAGCTGCATGCCGAATGGGGCGAGATCACGCCGGACGCGGCCGAGGCGATCAACGCCACGCGGCGGCGGGGCGGGCGGATCATCGCCATCGGCACCACCGCGCTGCGGCTGCTGGAAAGCGCCGCCTCGGACCAGGGCATCCTGCCCTTCCGGGGTCTCACCGACATCTTCCTGCTGCCCGGCCACCGCTTCCGCAGCGCCGATGCACTGCTTACCAATTTCCACCTGCCGCGGAGCACGCTCTTCATGCTCGTCTCGGGTTTTGCCGGCACGGCGCGGATGCGCGACGCCTATGCCCATGCGATCGCGCAGGGCTACCGCTTCTACAGCTATGGCGATGCCTCGCTGCTGTGGAGGGCGGCATGACCCTGCGCTGGACCCGCACCGGCCAGGACGGCGCCGCCCGCGCCGGCGTGCTGCACACCGCGCATGGCGAGGTGGAGACGCCGGTCTTCATGCCGGTCGGCACCGCCGGCACGGTGAAGGCGATGACCGCCGATGCGGTGCGCGCGACCGGCGCGCGCATGATCCTCGGCAACACCTACCACCTGATGCTGCGCCCGGGGGCGGAGCGGGTGGCGCGGCTCGGCGGGCTGCACCGCTTCGCCGATTGGCACGGGCCGATCCTGACCGACAGCGGCGGCTACCAGGTGATGAGCCTCTCTGAGTTGCGCGACATGGATGAGGGCGGCGTCACCTTCCGCAGCCATCTGGATGGCTCGAAGCATCGCCTCACCCCGGAGCGGAGCGTCGAGATCCAGCGGCTGCTGGATGCCGATGTCACCATGTGCCTCGATGAATGCACGCCCTTCCCGGCGACGGAGCAGCAGGCGGCGGACTCCATGCGGCTTTCCATGCGCTGGGCGAAAAGGTGCCGCGACGCCTTCGTGCCGAAGGATGGCTACGGGCTGTTCGGCATCGTCCAGGGCAGCACCTACCCCGGGCTGCGGGCGGAAAGCGTGGCGGCGCTGACCGAGATCGGCTTCGAGGGCTATGCGGTGGGCGGCCTCGCCGTGGGCGAGGGCCAGGCGGCGATGTTCGCCGTGCTGGACTGCACCACGCCCCTGCTGCCGCAGGACGCCCCGCGCTACCTGATGGGCGTCGGCACGCCGGCGGATATCCTCGGCGCGGTGCGGCGCGGCATCGACATGTTCGACTGCGTCATCCCGACCCGCAGCGGCCGCACCGGCCGCGCCTATACCAGCCGCGGCGTGCTGAACCTGCGCAACGCGAAACATGCCGAAGATGCGCGCCCGCTGGACCCCGATTGCGGCTGCCCCGCCTGCACCAGGCATTCGCGTGCCTATCTGCATCACCTCATCAAATCCGAGGAGATGCTGGGGCCGATGCTGCTGACCTGGCACAACATCCACTATTACCAGCACCTGATGCGCGGCCTCCGCGGCGCCATCCTGGAAGGGCGGCTGGAGGCTCATGCCGCCGCGCTGGAGGCCGCCTGGGCGGCGGGAGACGGCGCCCCGGCGGCAGGGATGGCGGCACCGCCGTCGGAGCCGGAACCAGCCGTCGCCGACGCGCCGCCCGAGGACGCCGCCACCGCCACGCTGGCCGAGGACCGGGAGGCCCTGCGATGACCGAAGCCACCACCGACACCTCCGGCCTGACCCTACTGGGCCGCCCCGCCGGCGTCCCGGCGAGCCCCGAGGCGGCGAAGCTGGAACGCGTGCCCAACCCGCATCCCGGGGAGCGCTATCTGGTGCGCTTCGCCGCGCCGGAATTCACCTCGCTCTGCCCGCTGACCGGCCAGCCGGATTTCGCCCATCTGGTGATCGACTACATCCCCGGCGACTGGCTGGTGGAGAGCAAGTCGCTGAAGCTCTACCTGAGCGCCTTCCGCAACCACGGCGCCTTCCACGAGGCCTGCACCGTGGCCATCGCCCGGCGGCTGGTGGCGGAGATTTCTCCGAGTTGGCTGCGCATCGGCGGGTACTGGTATCCGCGGGGCGGCATGCCGATCGACGTCTTCTACGCCACCGGCCCGGCGCCGGAGGGGGTGTGGGTGCCGGAGCAGGGGGTGCCGCCCTATCGGGGGCGGGGTTGAAATCCGCTACGCTGATAGCGTAGTAAGCCATGCCGGTGCGCTGGACCATCCGGGAGATCGAGGTCGAGCTCGTCGCCTCGGAAACGGAGCACCCGATCGCGACGCTGCTGGTGGCGACGCCGGCGGACCGGCTCCGGCTAATGGGCGTGCCGGAATGGATCGGCCGCCGGATAACGCTGCGCCGCGCCCATATCCAGGCCGATCACGGCTTCGGGCCGAACAGCCTCGGCCCCGCCGGGATGCGGCATCTGGCGTTGCTGGTGATGGAGGTTCTCGATGTCGACGAACTCGTCCTTGTGGGAGAAATTCGCACAACGGGTGCCGGTCCGGGACATCGACCGCGTCCCTACCGGTTCACCCGAGCGCTACCGGCTTGAGCCGACCGCCCCCCTCACCCGCACCATCTCCGCCGTCCATGCCCTGGCCCGCCGCCACATGCGCATGGCGGAGGCCAAGCGCGCCATCGAATGCCTGATGCATGGCGCCCCCGCCGTCATCGTCGAGGTGCCGATGGTGGAGGACAGCGCGGCGCTGGAAGCCGAGCTGCGCGACTGCCAGCTCGCCGTCACCCGCCTGCAAGCCGCGCCGGAGGAGCCGGATATCCGCGCCCTGCGCGACGCCATGCAGGTGACGCAGGAGGAATTCGCCCAGCGCTTCGGTCTCGACGTCGCCGCCCTGCGCAATTGGGAACAGGGCCGCACCCGCCCCGACACCGCCGCCCGCACCCTGCTCCGCGTCATCGCGCGGGACCCGGCGGCGGTGGAACGCGCCCTGACCGCGGGATGAAAGAGCCGATCCGGGCCGAGGCGCTCCGCCTCGGCTTCACCGAATGCCGCTTCACGACGGCCACCCTGCCGGCGGCGGCGCGCGCCCGGCTGGACCGCTTCCTCGCCGAGGGCATGCATGGCTCCATGGGCTGGATGGCGGAGCGCGCCGCGCAGCGCGGCCACCCGCAATCCCTCTGGCCGGAGGCGGTGAGCGTCATCGCCCTCGGCCTCTCCTACGCCCCGGCGGGCGACCCGCTGGCGACCCTGGCGCAGCCGGACCGCGCCACCATCAGCGCCTACGCCCAGGGGAAGGACTACCATGACCTCGTGAAGTCCCGCCTGAAGGCCCTCGCCCGCTGGATGGTGGCGCGCTGGCCGGACTCCGCGCTGAAGGTCTTCGTCGATACCGCGCCGGTGATGGAGAAGCCGCTCGCCGCCCAGGCCGGGCTCGGCTGGCAGGGCAAGCACACCAACCTCGTCTCCCGCCGCCATGGCTCCTGGCTCTTCCTCGGCGAGGTGATGACCACCCTGGCGCTGGAGCCGGACCCGCCGGAGCGCGACCATTGCGGCTCCTGCCGCGCCTGCCTTGCCGCCTGCCCGACCGACGCCTTCCCCGCCCCCTACCGGCTGGATGCCCGCCGCTGCCTCAGCTACCTGACCATCGAGCACAAGGACCCGATCCCCGAGGAATTCCGCGCCGCCATGGGCAACCGCATCTATGGCTGCGACGACTGCCTGGCGGTCTGTCCCTGGAACAAATTCGCCCGGGCCCATGCCGAGCCCGCCTTCGCCCCGCGCGAGGCGCTGACCGGGCGCCGCCTGGCGGAATTCGCCGCGCTGGACGATGCGGGGTTTCGCGCGCTGTTCAGCGGCAGCCCGATCAAGCGCATCGGCCGCAACCGCTTCGTGCGGAACGTGCTGATCGCCATCGGCAATAGCGGCCTGCCCGCGCTGCGCGCCACGGCCCAATCCCTGGCGGAGGACTCCGACCCGGTCGTGGCCGAAGCCGCCCGCTGGGCGGCCCAGCGCCTGGTGGCCTCAGCACCGCCCCCACCCTCCCACGCCTCCGGCGCGGGCCCGTTGGCGGCAGCGCCGCCAACCCCCCGCCCCGCGGGGGAGGGTTGGGGTGGGGGTGCGCCCGCCGCTATCCTCCCGGCATGACCGACCACGCCCTCGTCCTCTTCTCCGGCGGCCAGGATTCCGCCACCTGCCTCGCCTGGGCGCTGGAGCGTTTCCCGCAGGTCGAGACCATCGGCTTCGATTACGGCCAGCGCCATCGCGTCGAGCTCGAGGTGCGCGCCGCCTTCCGCGACCGCGTCGCCGGCGAGAACCCGCGCTGGGCCCCGCGCCTCGGCCCCGACCACCTGCTGACGCTGGACGCGCTGCGCGAGGTCTCCGACACCGCCCTGACCCGCGAGACCGAGATCACCATGCAGGCGAACGGCCTGCCCTCCACCTTCGTCCCTGGCCGGAACCTGCTCTTCCTCACCTTCGCCGCCGCGCTCGCCTATCGCCGCGGCCTGCGCCACCTCGTCGCCGGCATGTGCGAGACGGATTATTCCGGCTACCCGGATTGCCGCGACGACACGCTGAAGGCGCTGCAGGTCGCCATCAACCTCGGCATGGACCGCCGCTTCGTCCTCCACACCCCGCTGATGTGGCGCGACAAGAAGGCGACCTGGGAGCTGGCCGAGCGCCTCGGCGGTGCCCCGCTGGTCGAGGCCATCCGCACCGAGACGCATAGCTGCTACCTCGGCGACCGTTCCACCCTGCATCCCTGGGGCTTCGGCTGCGGCGCCTGCCCCGCCTGCGAGTTGCGCCGGCGGGGCTGGGAGGCCTATGCCCCGCCGCATGCCTAGCCTCGTCTTCCGCCGCCGCACCGCCACGGCCCACCGCCTGCTCTCCGGCGGCTCGGAGCCCTGCGCCGTGCCGCCTAGCCATGACGCGGCGGTCACCGTGATCCTCCGCGCCACCACCCCCGGCACGCCGGATGGCAGGGCGAACATGGTGGAGCCCTTCGCCCGGACGAAGCCGACCTGGCACCGCCGGATCGACCGCCATATGGACCATGCGCCGCAATTGGCCATCACCAGCGGTGAGCGAAACGCATCGCCGCACGCCGCAGAGCCGGCCGCATGAGCTACGCGGTGAAGGAGATCTTCGCCACCCTCCAGGGCGAGGGCGGCCAGGCCGGGCGGCCTTCCGTCTTCTGCCGCTTCGCCGGCTGCAATTTGTGGTCCGGACGTGAGGAAGACCGCACCGCCGCCACCTGCACCTTCTGCGATACCGACTTCATCGGCATGGACGGCCCCGGCGGCGGCCGCTTCGCCGAGGCCGCCACGCTGGCCGCCGCCATCGCCGCCGCCTGGCCCGGCGGCCCGCGCCACCGCCATGTCGTCTTCACCGGCGGCGAGCCGCTGCTGCAGCTCGACGCCCCGCTGATCGCGGCGGTGAAGGCGGCAGGCTTCGCCGTCTCGGTGGAGACCAACGGCACCATCGTCCCGCCCGAGGGCATCGACTGGCTCTGCGTCAGCCCCAAGGCCGGCGCGCCGCTGAAGCTGCGGGCCGGGCAGGAGCTGAAGCTGGTCTTCCCCCAGCCCGGCCTCGATCCGGCGGCGTTCGAGGCGCTGGACTTCCAGCATTTTTTCCTGCAGCCGATGGACAGTCCGCAGCGCCTTGCGCATACCCAGGCCGCCATCGCCTATTGCCTGCGGCATCCCCGGTGGCGGCTTTCCCTGCAGACCCACAAGCTCATCGGCATCCCATGACAGACGCCCGGCGCCGGGCCGAGGGCCTGCTCTTCCTCGCCGGCTTCGCGGCCTGCATCCCGGCGGCCAATTGGCTCATCCAGCATGTCGGCACCTTCTGCGTGCCGCAGGGTCCCTGCCTCATCCCCGTGGCGCCGGGGCTCATGGCGCCTTCCGGCGTGCTGATGATCGGCCTGGCTTTGGTGTTGCGGGATCTGGTGCAGCGGCGACTTGGCCTTCCTGCCGCGGCCGGCACCGTCATTGCCGGCGCGCTGCTCTCCGGCCTGGTGGCGCCGCCTTCGCTGGTCATCGCCTCCGCCGCCGCCTTCCTGCTGAGCGAAGCCGCCGACCTGCTGGTCTATACGCCCTTGCAGCGGCGGGGGCTGGTGCTGGCGGTCGCGGCCTCCAGCCTGGTGGGGCTGGTGGTGGACAGCTTCGCCTTCCTCTGGCTGGCCTTCGGCAGCCTGGACTTCCTGGCGGGGCAGGTGGTGGGAAAGCTGTGGATGGTGCTGCTGGCGCTGCCGCTGATCCATTGGCTGCGGCGGCGGGATGCGAGGCTGGGCGTCACGCCGGCGTAGTTGCGGGGAGCCCTGCTCCCTGCAAACTCGCCTCGCCGCAGGCCGAACGGCCTCTCGAAACCCTGGGTCAGCGCCTCAGCCGAGGTGCCAAGCAGCACCGGCCAGGCGCGCGACGCGCAGGCGGCAGCCATCTTCCCTGGCGTCGTGCTGCTGATAGCGGGCGTGAATACGCCCATTTGTGCGGCGAGGCACCGCCTGTCGCCCGTCCATGGCTTCGCCGCGGAAGGCCGTGCGCGGCGCCGAATGCGGAGCGAGGCCGGGTGCCCGCGGCGTTGCGCAGCAAATGGTGGGGCGGCTCAATCGTCCAGCATGTTCTCCTTCAGCGTGCGGTAGCGGTATTCCGTGCGGAAGCGGCCGCGGCGCTGCAATTCCGGCACCAGCAGATCGGCGATGCCGATGACGTCCTGCGGCATGGACACGACATGGCCCAGCATGAAGCCACCGCGCTCGCCGGTGGCGATGAAGGCTTCCTCCAGCCGATCGGCGATCTGCGCCGGCGTGCCGGCGAGCGTGGTCTCGTAATTCACCACGTCGCGCAGCCCGTGCTCGAAGAATTCGGCGCGCGTCAGCACCGTGTCCGGCCCCAGCTTCTGCGACAGCTCGTGCAGCAGCCCCATGGGCGAGGCCTGGCTGGCGACGATCTCCGCATGCAGCTCCCGCAGCGAGAAGCTGGCGGGCAGTTTCGAGAAATCGTAGCCGCAATTATAGGAGAGATAGGCGCCGACCGCCTCGGGCGGGATGGCCTGCAGCAGCAGGTCGCGCCGGCGCAGCGCCTCGGCTTCCGTCTCCGCCACCACCAGCGGCGTCTGCCAGAGGATGCCGCATGTCTGCGGGTCGCGGCCCAGCGCCACCAGCGCCTCATCCAGCTTCTGGCGCTGCTTCACCTGCAAGGCCAGCGCCATGTCGGCGCCGAAGACATGGTCCGCGACATAGGCCGAGGCACGGATGCCGCGCGGGGAGCCGCCGGCCTGGATCAGCATCGGCCGGCCCTGCGGCGAGGGCGGGGTGTTCAGCGGGCCGGTGACCTTGAAGAAGCGCCCCTCATGCCGGACGTCATGCACCTTGGCGGGGTCGCCGACCTGGCCGGTTTCGCGGTTCCACACCATCGCATCCGGCTCGGCGCTGTCCCACAGCTTGCGGCAGACATCGACGAATTCCTCCATGCGGTCGTAGCGCGCGGAGTGGTCCATCAGCTCGTCCATGCCGAAATTGGCGTAGTCCGAGCGACGGGTGGAGGTGACCATGTTCATCGCGATGCGGCCGCCGGTGATGTGGTCCAGCGTGTTCATCAGCCGGGCGATGTAATAGGGGTGCAGGAAGGTGGTGGAGTAGGTGAGGCCGAAGCCGACGCGCTGCGTCACGCGGGACATGGCGACGGCGATGGGCTGCAGATCCTGGCGCGGCCAGTTCACCCCCCATTCCACCGCGGCGTCGCGGCTGCCGCGCCAGGTATCCGGCACGCCGGTGCCGTCGCCGGAGAAGATGATGTCGAGGAGGCCGCGCTCGGCGATGCGGGCCAGCTCCTCATACATTTCGATATCGGGGAAGGTGCGGCCGGGCCAGGCGCCGGGCATGCGCCAGCGGCCCGCCATATGCGAGTAGGAGAAATCATAGCCCAGATGCATCCGCCGCTTGGCCATCGCCGCGCCCTTCACCCACTGGGGCGATATTGGCAAGCGGCGTGCCAGAACGAGGGGGACGCTGTCCCCCTCGAGCTCCCCCTGCCAAAGGCCGAAGGGCCTTTGGAAACCGTGAGTCTTCGACCCGTCGGTCGAGACGCCAAACTCTAGGATTCAAATGGGGTTGGACGCACTGCGTCCAACCGGCCCTTGGCGGGTGGAGTTGAGGAGGGTCGCGCCGCAAGGCGCGCCTTACGGCGCGACGCCCTCCTCAACCCGCCGCCAGGGCCGCCGCCACGCGCCGCGCAAACGCCGCCGGGTCCCGCGGCGCGTCGCCATCCTGCACCCGCGCCAGGTCCAGCAGCAGCCCCGCCTGCTCCGCCAGCGCCGCATCGCCTTCCGGCAATGCCGCCAGCTTGCGCAGCAGCGCATGGCGCGGGTTCACCTCCAGCACCGGCAGCGCGCCGGCGCCGCCGCGCCCGGCGCGGCGCAGCAGCCGCTGCATCTGCAGATCCGGCCCGTATTGCGGCGCCGCCAGCACCGCCGCGCTCTCCACCAGCCGGTCGGTGCCGCGCACCTCGGAGACCTCTTCCTTCAGCACCTCCTGCAACCGCGGCAGCAGCGAAGTCAGGTCCGCCGCCTCGCCCTCCGGGGCCGCGCCCTCGACCTTGGAGAGATCGACGCTGCCCTGGGTGATGCTGCGGATCGGCTTGGCCTCGAATTCGCCCAGGCGTTCGGGCCAGAAGGCGTCGATCTGGTCAGTCAGCAGCAGCACCTCCACGCCCTTGGCGCGGAAGCCCTCGAGCTGTGGCGAGGTCTTCAGCACCTCGGCATCGTCGCCGAGCAGGACATAGATCGCCTCCTGCCCCGGCTTCATCCGCCCGATATAGTCGGCCAGCGAAACCCAGCCCTCCACCGCCGAGGAGCGGAAGCGCAGCAGCGCAGCCAGGTCCTTGCGGTGCTCGGCATCCTCCCAGACGCCTTCCTTCAGCACCGGGCCGAAATTCTCCCAGAACCCGGCATAGGACTCGGCCTCCTTGGCATTGCTCTTCAGCTCGCCCAGCACGCGGGTGGTGACGGCGCGGCGGATGCGGGCCAGGGCCGGCGTCGATTGCAGCATCTCCCGGCTGACATTCAGCGGCAAATCCTCGGTATCCACCACGCCCTGCACGAAGCGCAGCCAGGAGGGCAGCAGCCCGGCGCTGTCGGTGATGAACATGCGGCGGACATGCAGCCGCACATGGCTCTCCCTATCGCCCTCCACCGCGGCGAAGGGCTTCATGCCGGGGATGAAGAGCAGGGCGGCGAACTCCACCGTGCCCTCGGCGCGCCAGTGCAGCGTGGCCCAGGGCGTGTCGAAGGCATGCGCCACATGGCGGTAGAATTCGGCGTACTGCTCCTCCGTCACCTCCGCCTTCGGCTTGCGCCACAGCGCGGTGCCCTCGTTCGCCGGCTCCTCCTTCCCGTCCTGCAGGATGGTGATGGGGATGGTGATGTGGTCGGCCCATTTGCGGATGATGCTCTGCAGCCGCAGCGGCTCCAGGAACTCCTCCGCATCCGGCTTGACGTGCAGGACGACGTCGGTGCCCGGCTCCTCGCGCGTCGCCGGGGCCAGGGTGTATTCGCCCTTGCCTTCGCTGGCCCAGAGCCAGGCCTCCTCGCTGCCGGCGCGGCGGGACGTCACCTCCACCCGCTCCGCCACCATGAAGGCGGAGTAGAAGCCGACGCCGAATTGCCCGATCAGGCTCGGCTTCTCCGCCGCCGGCGCCTCCGCCAGGCGGCGGGCGAAGGCCAGCGTGCCGGAGCGGGCGATGGTGCCCAGATGCTCCACCAGCTCCGCCTTGCTCATGCCGATCCCGGGATCGGAGAGGGTGATGGTCCGCGCCGCCTTGTCCGGGAGGATGCGCAGCTTCGGCTCGGCCGGCAGGCCCAGCGCCTTGTCGGTCAGCGCCTCGAACCGCCGGCGGTCCACCGCGTCCGCGGCGTTCGCCACCAGCTCCCGCAGGAAGATCTCACGTTCCGAATAGAGCGCATGCACGACGAGATCGAGCAGGTGCCCCACCTCGGCGCCGAATTCATGCCGCTCCAGGGTCTCGCTCACGGCCGCAATCCTCCGATGCTGTCAGGGCGTGGCCGCTTGCGGCGGATTCGCCGGAAAGCGAGACTCACACCATCCGATGATGGCCCGGGGCCTGCGGCGAAGGCGGCAGGCTCCAGGCGCGGGCGGCCGGCGATATGCGGCGGGCGCCGCCCGGTTTCAAGCCGCTGCCGCCAGCCGAGGAATGCCCTTGATGCCCGAGACCGCCCCCCGCCGCACCGCCCTGGTCCACCGCGTGCCGGCCCGCCATCCGGGCGATGCGGCCGCCGTCGCCGCGCTGTTCGACAGCGGCGCGATGCGGCCGGAGGAGGTGGTGGCGATCCTCGGCAAGACCGAGGGCAATGGCTGCGTCAACGACTTCACCCGGGCCTATGCGGTGGAGGCGCTGAGCTGGATGCTCGCCGCCCGGCTCGGCAGCTCGCCGGAGGCGGTGCAGGCGCGCATCGCCCTGGTGATGTCGGGCGGGACGGAGGGCGGGCTCTCGCCGCATTTCCTGGTCTTCGGCGTGCGTGAGGCCGCCGCGCCCGCCCGCCCCCCGGCCCTGGCGCTGGGCACCGGCTTCACCCCGGACCTGCCGCCGGAGGCGCTGGGCCGCCTCGCGCAGGTGCAGGCCACCGCCGCCGCGGTCCGCGCCGCCATGGCGGCGGCCGGCATAACGGACCCGGCGGATGTCCACTACGTCCAGGCGAAATGCCCGCTGCTGACCAGCGAGCGCATCGCCGCCGCCGAGGCGCGGGGTGCCACGGTGGCGACGGAGGACACCTACCATTCCATGGGCCTCTCCCGCGGCGCCTCCGCCCTCGGCGTCGCCCTGGCACTGGGCGAGGTCCCGGAGGCGGCGCTGACGGAGGCGGCGATCGGCGCCGACTGGTCGCTCTTCTCCGGCCGGGCAAGCTGCTCGGCGGGCATCGAGCTGCTGCGGGGCGAGGTGGTGGTGCTGGGCAACAGCCCGGCCTGGGCCGGCGACCTGACCGTCGCCCATGCGGTCATGCAGGACGCCATCGACCTGCCCGCCGTGCAGCAGGCGCTGCGCGGCGCAGGGCTGGAGCCCGGCAGCGGCCAGCTCCCGCCCGGGGAGGCCGCCCGCCTGGTCGCCGTGCTGGCCAAGGCGGAGCCCGCCTCCACCGGGCGCATCCGCGGCCAGCGCCACATCATGTGGGATGACAGCGACATCAACGCCACGCGGCATGCGCGGGCGCTGGTCGGCGGGGTGATCGCCGCGGCGGTGGGGCGGACGGACCTCTTCGTCTCCGGTGGGGCGGAGCATCAGGGGCCGGATGGCGGTGGGCCCGTGGCGGTGATCGCCCGGCGCCGCGGGTAGGGCCACCCTCCCCGCCGGTTCCGGCAGGCGGCGGAAAGCGCCTGGCCCGGTGGCCGCCTACCCCTTCCCTTTCCCCGCCATGGCCGGGCTTGCCCCGACGATCCCGCGAAAGTGCCGGGCAGGAAGCTGCCCGGGCACGACGCCGGGAAAGCCGGACCGCGTTCTTCCGAAGCCTGCCCTACCGCGCGGTGCAGGCCGGATCGTCCGGCATCTGCCCGGGGCCGCCGCCCAGCGCCAGCCGCCATTGCGTCCGCCCATCCGGCCGCACCGCGGCGCCCACCGTATGCGGCTTCTGGTCCACCGGGCCGGGCCGGTTCTCGTCCCGCACCTGGATGCGCATGCCGCCATTGGCATCCTGAAAGGGCGCCCCGATGCTGAGGGCGGGCCAGACCCGCAGCCTTGCCGTATCCACCCGCAGCGGGAAGCCGAAGCCGGCGGTCGGGATGGTGGTGTCCGCAAGCCGCGGCTGGCACTGCACCATCCGCCCGTTCACATACCACCAGGTGGTGGGGAAGGCGGCCGCCTTGCCATGCAGGGTGAAGCGGCCATTCGCCCAGGTCAGGGCGAATTCATTCCACACCCAGGGGACGTGGTAGGGGGAGCCGATGGCAAGCCCCACCAGATCCGTATGCTCCCCGGCGCGGAAGCGGATGAGGCCGTTGGCCAGCAGCCTCTCCCCCGCCGGCAGCTCCAGCACGCCATTGGGATGCCGCCCGGCATAGATGCCGGAGAGCATGCTGACCTCCCCCGGATAGGTGATGGGGTCGTTCAGCGGCGCGAATTCCGGGCCGCCGATCAGCGCGCCCAGATAGGTCGGCGGGAAGCGGTTGCGGTCGAAGGGTGGCGTCCAGCCGCCATCGGTGACGGCGTTGCCGATGCTGACCCGCAGCGGCTCGCCGCTTCGCGCATCCTGCGTCACCGTCACCCGGGCGGCGAGCAGGGAGCGGTAATCCTTCCTCGCCATGAAGGCCCGCACCGGGCCGAGCTGCCTGGGAGGCGGGGCATTCGCCGTGGCGATCAGGCCGAGATAGGTCTTCAGGATCCATTGCGGCTGGTAGGCCAGCACCTCCTGCGGCGCCAGGAACCCGTTGGCGAAGCCGAGGCCGAGGGGCTGGGTCTCGAAAGGGTTGGGCGTCGCGCTGATCCAGCCGATGGCGGTGATGTCGAAGCTGATGGTGGTGGTCTGCGGCGGGGGCGGCGGCGTCGGGGCGCGCTGCGGCGGCGGGCGGCCGCATTCGCCGCCGAAGGGGTTCTGGTTGCCGGTGCCGGGATAGCCATAGGGGCCGGGGCGCGCCGGCATGCCGGGGGAATTCTGGCAATAGACGGAATTGTCGTGGCGATAGCCCTGATGGCTCTGCGCCAGGGCCTGGCCGGCAAGCAGCAGGAAGACGAACAGCCAGCGCACGGGACCCTCCCGGCGGAGAAGATATCCTCGTACCCGGAACGGAACCACCGGGCATTGAGGGGAGCTCTGCTCCCCTCAAACTCCCCTCGCCAAAGGCCGAAAGGCCTTTGGAAACCTTGAGTTGGGCCTAGCGGGTAACTCAGGCCTTGGCCGATTGCGCACGCATTTGTGCAATGGTCTGGCGGTTCGTCACCTGCTCGGGGTTGGTGCGCACCTCCACCACGGCGGGCTTGCCGCTGGCCATGGCGCGCTGCACGGCGGGGACGAGCTGGTCCGTCGCCTCCACCACCTCGCCATGGCCGCCGAAGCTTTCGATGAACTTCGCAAAGTCCGGGTTGGTCAGCATGGTCGCGGAGACGCGGCCCGGATAGTGCCGCTCCTGATGCATGCGGATGGTGCCGTACATGCCGTTGTTGAAGACCAGGATCACCGGCGCGGCCTTGGCGTGGAAGGCCGTCGCCAGCTCCTGCCCGGTCATCAGGAAGCCGCCATCGCCGACGAAGCCGATGACGGTGCGGTCCGGATGGGTGATCTTGGCGCCGATCGCCGCCGGCACGGCATAGCCCATGGCGCCGTTGGTGGGCCCCAGGAAATCCTGGCCCTCGCTCACATGCATGAAGCGCGTCGGCCAGGTGGCGAAATTGCCGGCATCGGTGGTGAAGATGGTGTCCTTCGGCAGCGCCTTCTCCAGCGCCTGCAGCGCGACGGCCAGGTTCAGCGGCCCCTCATACTCCGGCGCCTTGGCCTGGGCCTCGCGCGCCGCGCGCAGCTCGGCCCGCCAGCCGCTCCAGGCCGGCTTCGCCACCGGCTTGGCCGCCTTGGCCGCGAGCGCGAAGGCGTTGAGGTCCGCGGTGATGCCGAGCGCCGGACGATAGACCCGGCCGATCTCCGCCTGCTCCGGATACACATGCACGATGGGCGTCGCACCGGCCATGTCGAACAGCGTGTAGCCCTGGCTCACCGGCTCCCCGATGCGGGTGCCGATGGCGAGGAACAGGTCGCAGCCCTTCGCCGCCTTCACCAGCCCGGCATCCGCGCCGACGCCGAGATCGCCGACGAAATTCGGATGGGTGCCGTCGAACAGCCCCTGGCGGCGGAAGCTGACGGCCACCGGGATGTCGTTGGCCACCAGGAAGTCGCGGATCGCGGCGCGGCCTTCCGGCGTCCAGCGGCTGCCGCCCAGCACCGCGAGCGGCTTCTGCGCCTTCCCCAGCAGCTCCATCAGGCGGGGGATCGCCTCCGGCGCCGGGTGCGGCGGCAGCACAGGGGCGGGGGCGAGGTCCTGCACCACCGCCATCTCCCGCTGCATCTCCTCGGAGATCGCCACCACCACCGGGCCGGGGCGGCCGGAGGTGGCGACGTCGAAGGCATGCGCCATCAGCTCCGGGATGCGCGCCGCGTCGTCGATCTGCGTCACCCACTTCGCCAGCGGGGCGAACATCTTGCGGTAGTCCACCTCCTGGAAGGATTCGCGATCCGTCTCCTCGAAGGGGATCTGGCCGACCAGCAGCACCAGCGGCGTGCTGTCCTGGAAGGCGACATGCACGCCGATCGCCGCATGGCAGGCGCCGGGGCCGCGCGTCACCACCGCGACGCCGGGCTTGCCGGTCAGCTTGCCATAGGCCTCGGCCATGTGGACCGCGCCCGCCTCGAACCGGCAGGTGGTGGTGGCGATGCGGTTGCGCTGGGCATAGAGCCCGTCCAGCAGGTCCAGATAGCTCTCCCCGGGGACGCAGAACACATGCTCCACCCCCTGGGCCACCAGCGCATCCGCCAGGATATGCCCGCCGAGCCTCGCTTCCGCCATCTGTCGCTCCCCCGGTCCTTACGATCCGTCCGGGCTGGTCTAGCGCGGCGCGGGCGGGGCGTCACCCGTGAGCGCTGCCCCCGGACGCCGCAGGGGGCGCTGCCCCCTGCACCCCCGCCGGGGGGTGGACCACCCCCCGGACCCCGGTGTGAGTCGGCAGGTTCAACCATCGTGTCGGAACTCAGACCGGGATCCGGGAGGTGGTCCAGTCCTCGGTGGGAGCTGGCGGCGCTGCCGCCGACGGGCAGTGCTGCCTGGCAAAGGTTGGGGGCGGAGCCCGCCGCTCGCCTCGTCATCCCTCCATGCGCCGCAAATCGCGATGGCATCCGCCGGCGTCAGCCTACCCGGCCCCGCTGCCTTCCGGCCGCGAAGGCGCGGAACATCGCCGGCGCCCGCTGCGCCAACGTCGGGAGGCGCGCCGGCCGAAAGGCCCCTGGCAATCATCAGCCCGGACCCGGCTGCCCTACCGGCCGGAATTGCGCCATGCTGGGGCCAGCACGGGAGGATGAATCCATGAAGGTCGGGCTGTTCCTGAACACCCAATTCCCCGAAGGCGACAGCCTGCCGGCGCGGCTGCCGGAGCTGGTCGCGCAGGTGCGGCTGGCGCGCCAATCCGGCTTCGCCTCGCTCTGGTTCCCGGACCACTACATCATCGGCCCGGTGCAGATGCCCCAGCCCATGCCCCTCCTCGCCTGGCTGCTGCGGGAGGCGGAGGGGATGGTGGTCGGCCCCAACATCCGCATCCTGCCCCTGCTGAACCCGGTGATGGTGGCGGAGGAGGCGGCGACGCTCGATCTGCTCTCCGGCGGCCGCTACGTCCTCGGCGTCGGCCTCGGCTACCGGGAGGCGGAGTTCACCGCCTTCGACATCCCGCTCAGCGAGCGCGCCGCCCGCTTCGGCGAGAGCATCGGCCTGATGCGCAAGCTCTTCACCGGCCAGCCTGTGACGCATGCGGGGAAATTCTACACCGTCCGCGACGCCGCGCTGAGCTGCCCGCCGGTGCGCCCCGGCGGCCCGCCCATCTACGTGGCGGCAACCGTCGAGGCAGCGGTGAAGCGGGCGGCGCGCATCGGCGATGCATGGCTGATCGTGAACGCCGCGACCATCGAGAGCGTCTCGGCGCAGATGGCCGTCTATCGCGCCGCCCTGGCGGAGACCGGCCGCACCCCGCTGGAATACCCCATCGCCCGCGAATGCTATGTCGGCGAGAGCCATGCCACGGCCTTCGAGGAATGCCGCGAGGCGCTGCGCTACAAATACGCCGCCTATGCCGCCTGGGGCCTCGGCGGCGGCCAGGCGGCGCCGACCGATGAGGCGATGTTCGGCATGCCTTTCGCGCAATTCGTGAAGAACCGCTTCATCATCGGCGACAAGGTCTCGGTGAAGGAGGAGGTGGCGCGCTACCGGGAGACGCTGGGCGTGGACCACTTCATCATGCGCGTGCAATGGCCGGGCCTCTCGCAGGAGAAGACCCTCGGCAGCATCCGCCGCCTGGGCGAGATCTTCGCCTGAGCCCCCGGGGGCCGGCATTGCCCGGCGGCACGGCCCGGCGCCCGCGGGTGGGCGCGCTGACCGGCCCGAGCCCGCGCAGGCAGCGCCGGCCGGCGCCTTGCACGGGTCGCCGATCGGCCCCGCTGGTATCGCAACCGGGGTCCGGGGAGCGGTCCGACCCCCGGCGGCCGATCGGCGGCGCTGCTGCCAATGGAGGCAGCGCCCCTGCCGGAGGTCCGGGGGGCGACGTCTCCAACCTCCTCCCGCGCCTCAAAGCCGCCGCGGCGGCCCCTGCCCGGCCGCGGCGCCCAGGACGTAATCCTCCGGCTGCGCCAGCTCCACCCGGTCCCGCCCCCGGGCCTTGGCCCGGTACAGCGCGGCATCCGCGGCGTTGATCGCCGTCGCCACCGTGCTGCCGGCCGGTGCCATGGCCAGGCCGATGCTGGCCGTCACCCGCAGCTCCAGCCCGCAGGCCGGGATGGCGGTGCTGGAGAGCGCCAGGCGCAGCCGCTCCGCCACGTTCAGCGCGTATTCCTGCGGCGCCCCGGCCAGCACCGCGAGGAATTCCTCGCCGCCATAGCGCGCCACCACGTCGGCGGCGCGCAGATGCGCCTTCAGCCGCTGCGCCACCTCATGCAGCGCGGCATCGCCGGCAGCATGGCCATGGCGGTCATTGATCGGCTTGAAGCGGTCCACATCCAGCAGCAGCACCGCGGCGTCGCCGGCGCGCAGCACCCCTTCCAGGTGGCGCAGCACGTAGCGGCGATTGCGCAGCCCGGTCAGCGTATCCGTCACCGCAAGCTGCAGGGAGCGGTCCAGCTCCTCCCGCAGCATTTCCTGGTAGCGCTTGCGGCGGATCTGGTTGCGGCTGCGGGCGCGCAGCTCATTGGCGTCCACCGGGCGCAGCACATGGTCGTTGGCGCCCAGCTCGAAGCCGCGCAGCACCACGTCCCGCTGCGCCCGGTCCGCCACCAGCAGCACCGGCAGGTCGCGCGTCGCCCCCTGGGCGCGCAGGCGGGAGGCGAGGCGCAGCTCCTGCGCCCCCGGCCCGGCCAGGCAGATCACCGCCAGGTCGAACCGCGCCATCGCCAGCGCCTCCAGCGCCGCCGCCCCGGCCGCGCTGCGCGCCTGGATGCCGTCCGCCGCCAGGGTGGCGCCGATCGCCGCCGCTTCCTCGGCATTCTCCGAAACCACCAGCACCCGCGCCCCGGCCACCCCGGCCTCCGGATCCGCCGGCGGGTCGAAGCCCAGGTCCCGCGCCGTCTCGGAGCGCAGCCGCCAGGCATCCTGCACCTGTTTCACCCGCAGCAGGGCACGCAGCCGGCCGAACAGCGTTGCATCGTCCACCGGCTTGGAGAGGAAATCATCCGCCCCCGCTTCCAACCCCCGCACCCGCTCCGCCTGGTCCACCAGGGCGGTGACCATGACGACGGGGATATGGGCGGTGGCAGGGTCGGCCTTCAGCCTGCGGCAGACCTCGTAGCCGTCCATCTCCGGCATCATGACGTCCAGCAGAATGACATCCGGCGCGGAACGGGCGACGGCGGCCAGCGCTTCCCGCCCCGATGCCGCCAGCGCGACGTCGTAATATTCGTTCAGCAGCTTGGCTTCCAGCAGCCGCAGATTGGCGGTGATGTCGTCGACAACGAGGATCCGGGCGGTCATGTGACCGGTCCGTGAAATCTGTGTGCAGGGGCTGCTACACTGGCCGACGCCCCCTCCCCCACCCGCATCCCTGACCCTAGTGGTGCGGGGCGGCCGGCGAGCGGGCCGGATGAACAGCAACGGAGAGCACCATGTCGGGATGGACGGCAAGCCGGTCGGAGCGGGCGGAGGGAGGGTCCAATGCCCTGCTGTTCTTCCGGCGCTGGCTGGCCAACCCGCTGCAGATGGGCTCCGTCATTCCTTCCTCCCCCGCCCTCTGCCGCCGCATCGCGGCGCTGGTGGAGCGCCGGGCGGACGAGGTGGTGGTGGAGCTCGGCGCCGGCACCGGCGTCGTCTCCCGCGCCCTGCTGACAGCCGGCGTGCCGGCCGAGAAGCTGGTGGTGGTGGAGATCGTGCCGGAAATGGCCGAGCACCTGCGGGATTCCCTGCCCGGCGTGCAAGTGGTCTGCGGCGACGCCTTCGCGCTGCCGGAGGCGCTGCCGGAACGGCTGCACGGCAAGATAGGCACGGCGATCTGCGGCATCCCCCTGGTGCTGCTGCCGCTGGAGCAGCAGAAGCGCTTCGTCGCGGCCGTGGAAAGCGTGGCGCCGGGGCGTGGCTTCCTCCTCTACACCTACTGCGTCACCTCGCCCCTGCCCTATCGCGCGTTGGGGCTGACGGCGCGGCGCGAAGCCTGGACCCCGCTGAACTTCCCCCCGGCGAGCGTCTGGCGGTACAGGCCGGAAGCCAGATGAGCGGCGAAGCGGGCGCGTGGCAAGCGGCGTTTTGCCCGCAGCCTCCGCCTCCGCCTCGGAACCCGGCATCACCACGCCTCAGGACAGGGCACGGAGGAGGCAATTCCACCGGCCGGTCGGCGGGCTGGATACCATGGTTTCCCAGCCCGGTAGAAGGGCGGCGGGCGCATCGGGGCGGCCACGCAACAAAAATAGGAGTGACCGGCGCAGGGCGCAAGAAGCCACGCGGCGCCGGGGGAGGGCGGGCGGGACGCGGCGCGGCCCGCAGCACCTGACGGCACCGTTCCGCCCCGGCTTGCGGCGCGCGCGGGCGGCTCGCGGACCGGCCGGGGCGCCCGCCCGCCGCCCGGGCCCGGCCCGCCGCATGGCGCCGGCGGTCCCGCCGCTGCCGCCTGCCCCGCCGCGGCGGCGCCGCAGCCCTGGTCACGCCCTCGCCGGCCCATCGCGGGATGCTTTCCGGAACCGGTCCTCATCCCGAGGAGAGCGCGACCTCCGTGCCATCCGCCCGGCGCAGCCGCGCGACCAGCCTGGCATGCGGGCCGGGGCGGAGCTTCACGGCATCCTCCAGCCCACGCTCGGCCAGCGCCGCCTTCACCGCATCCACCTCCGGATGCTCCGCCTCCAATTGCACCAGCCGCACATGGCTGTCCGGCAGCCGGGCGGAGGCGCCCTCCCCCTGCCACTGAATCAGGGCGGGGATGAGGTTGTCCATGTCCTGGCGCTGCGGCGGGAAGGCCATGCGCCAGGAGAGGTCGCCGCGGCGCATCGCCACCACCTTCCCGCCCCGGTGGCCGAGCCTGGCCACCACCGCATCCAGCACCGGGGTGCGGGCCACCCAGGCGATGAGCCGTGGCTCGGCTTCCAGCGCCAGGCGCAGGCTGGGGTCGTCCAGGTCGAAGGGGCGGGCATGGGCCGGCTCAGGCTGTGCCGGGTCCGGCGCGATCACCTCCAGGTACACGCCGCTGCCGAGGCCGAGTAGCATGTTGTGGGTGCCGAAGCCGGGATGCTGGCCGCCCGGCCGGGGCCGCACGCCGAGATGCTGCTCGACGAAGGCGGCGCCTTCCTCCAGGGTCCGCGCGCCCAGCACGATGTGGTCGATCTCGGCCATGGTCCCGGTCCCCGATCCTCTCCCTGGCGGCGCGCTCAGCGCACCGCGAATTGCGTCCTGCCGAACATCACCTCGCGCTCGGCATCGGTGATGGCGCCGCGGCGCTGGCGCTCCGCCAGCACGGCGACGCCGCGCTGCACCGCCGGGCGCGCGGCGATGGCATCATGCCAGCGCTGCAGGGCAGGGTAATGCGCCAGATCAATTCCCCGCCGTTCCGGATTGCGGATCCAGGGGAAGGTGGCGATGTCGGCCAGGCTGTAGTCAGGCCCGGCCAGCCAGGCGCTCTCCGCCAGCCGCTTCTCCAGCACCCGGTGCAGCCGCGCCACCTCGCTGGTGTAGCGCTCGATGGCGTAGGGCAGCTTCTCCGCCGCGTAATTGGCGAAATGGCCGTACTGGCCGAACATCGGCCCGACGCCGCCCATCTGGAACATCAGCCATTGCAGGCAGCGGTAGCGCGCCTCGGGCGCCGGCGGCAGCAGGGCGGAGCCGGCCTTCTCCGCCAGGTAGAGCAGGATGGCGCCGCTCTCGAACAGGGCGAAGGGCTTGCCCGCCGGCCCCTCCGGATCGACGATCGCCGGGATCCGGTGGTTCGGGGTGATGGCGAGAAATTCCGGGCGGAATTGCTCGCCGGCGCCGATGTTCACCGGCACCACCCGCCAGGGCAGGCCGAGCTCCTCCAGCAGGATGTGCACCTTGTGGCCGTTCGGGGTCGGCCAGGTCCAGACATCGATGGGCGCCGCCATGGCGGGTCTCCTGCGGTCCGGCGGGAAGCATGGGCTGCGGCGCCGGCGCGGTGCAAGCGGCGCCGCCCTTGCCGCCCGGTGTCCCCCATTGCCGGCGGCCTCGGCCGCACGCCATTCCTTGCCCGCACCGGCCCGGCCTGCCCGCACCGTTGGCCGGCAGGCGAAACGGCGCGGACCGGAACCAGTGGCCCGAGAACGAACTCGCAGGACTTCGGAAGCGGGACACTAGCCCCCCTTTCGGATCGCGAGGCCGATCGAGGTCGTCACGTAGCGCCCGACCTTCAGCTTCAGATGCGGCAGGGCATAGGGCGGCAGGTCCACATGCTCGTCCAGCTTCTCCGCCCCCGGGTGGAAATTCAGCGGCAGCGGCGCGTGGCCCGCCGCCACCAGCCGGGCCATCAGCGCCTCCACGTCCCGCTTGCGGTAGAGGCAGAGATTCGCCGCCTCGAAAGTGTCCTCATTGGAGGAGAGGTTGAACTCCGTGGTGTGGATCGCGAGACCGCCCGGCCGCAGCGTGGCCAGGCTCGCCTCGACGAAGCGCAGCCCGTGCTCGAGCGAGCCGAGATGCTCGAAGGCGCAGGAGGACCAGCAGAGATCGAAGCCGGTGAGGCCGGCCGGGATGGCGTTCATGTCCACCGGGGCGAAGCGCACCTGCCGGTGGAAGGCGGCATTCTCCACGATGCCCGGCCGTTCCAGCCCGCTCAGCCCCTGGGCGTGCTGGCCGGTGCTGTCCCAGCCCTGGCCGGCGATCAGCTCCGCCGGCGCATCCGTCGCCAGCACCTGTAGCCCGTGGCGGGCAAAGAGGGCCGGCAGCGGCTCCTGCCCCACCCCGAAGCCGAGGGCCTTCACCCCCGGCTGCAGCATCCCCTGCAGATCCGCCACCGCGGCGACGTAGCAGAATTCCCAGATCTTGCGGTGCTCCTGCGGCGGCAGGCCCAGCCGGGCGCACCAGCTTGCGAAGGCCGGGCCGCGCAGCTGCGCCGCGGTGCAGAGCTGGGAGACGGGGAAGTTCAGGCTCGGCGGGGCGAAGCGGGCGGGAATGCCGGCCGGCGGCGGCTCCAGCAGGAAGAGCGGCGCGGCATAGGCGGCGGAGGCGGGTTGCAGCGATTCGTAATAGGCCTGGAACTCCCCGGTGAGGGAGAAGGCGCGGCGGACGGATTCCAGGCTCGGGTGGCCGCGGTGGAATTGCACCTCCGCCTCGTCCGTCGGCTCGCGGCCGATGAAGAACCGGATGGCCCAGAGCGCTGCGTCGCGCTCCACCAGCGGGCGCGGCGGCGGTGCCTCCTCCCCGTCTCCGGCCGCGCTCATCCTGCCTCCCCGCGGCGGGCCGGGGCGCGCAACCCCTGGTTGGTCCTGGCCATGCGCATCATCTCCTGCTGTGGCGGCAGTCTTGGCGGTTTCCCGGCCATGCCGCAACGGCCGGAAGGGGCTGCGGCGGCACCGCCGGCGGGCCTATCCTGGCGCGTCGGGCTTCGGCGGGGGCGGGAGATGGCGGGCGGGATCGCGGGAGGAATGTCGGCCTTCGGCCGGCTGCTGGCGCTGCAGCAGGGTAATTGGGCAGCGCTGGTGGCGGCGCAGCGCAGCGCGCTGGAAGGGCTGGTGGAGCTCTGCCAATGGCCGGCGCCGCTGCCCCTGCCCGCCCCGCCGCGCGATGCCGGCAGCGCCATCGCCGCACCGATCGACGCGGCCCGCGCGGCGCTGGAACAGGGCACCGCCCAGGCCCATGCGGTGCTGGAGATCGCCGGGCGGCGGAATGCCGAGGTGGCGGAGATCCTCCGCAGCCGCACCCTGGACGCGCTGGAGGAATGGCGGGGGCTGCTGCTGGCGGCGGGCGGGCTCGGAAGATGAGGTGGCTCGGGCTGTTTCTCGGCGCGCTGCTGCTGGCCCGGCCGGCGGCGGCGGAGGCGCCGCTGCCGCGGCTCGGCGCCGATGCGGCGCAGGTGACGGTCTCCGGCCTGTCCTCCGGCGCCTTCATGGCGGCGCAGCTCCATATCGCGCATGCAGAGGGGATTGCCGGCGCGGCGATCATCGCCGGCGGGCTCTATGGCTGTGCGGTGGAGAGCCTGGATGCGCGGGGGGTGCTGCGCTCCCTGGTGGCGCTGGCGACCGGGCCCTGCATGCGCGTGCCGGCGCGGCTGCGGCCGGCGGAGGCCTATGCCGATCTGGCGCGGCGGCTGGCGGAAGCGGGGCGGATCGACCCGGTGGCGGCGCTGGCGGGGGCGCGGCTCTACGCCTTCACCGGCGACGCCGATACGGTGGTGCGCAGCGAGACGGTGCGGCGAGCGGTGGCGCTGTACCGGGCGCTGGGGGTGCCGGCAGAAAGCATCCTGGTGCATGACGGCGCCCTGCCCGGCGGGCACCCCGGCCATGGCTGGGTCACCGAGGCGGCGGGCGGCGCCTGCCCGGCCGAGGCCCCGCCCTTCGTGAATGATTGCGATTTCGACCTGGCCGGAGCGCTGCTGCAGGCGCTGTACGGGGCGCTGGCGCCGAAGGGGAAGGCAAGGGAGGCCGGGCTGATCCGCTTCGGCCAGGCGGAATTCGGCCCTGGCGGTCCGCAGCGCCGGCACGGGCTGGGCGAGGTGGGCGCGATCTACGTGCCGGAGGGCTGCGGCGCGACGGCGCCGGGCTGCCGGCTGCATGTGGCGCTGCATGGCTGCCGGCAGTCGCTGGAGGCGGTGGGCGAGGCCTTCCTGCGGCAGAACGGGCTGAACGACTGGGCGGAGAGCAACCGGATCATCGTGCTCTACCCGCAGGCGGCGGCGAGCTCCACCCGCGACTTCCAGCCGCCGCGGCTGACGGATGCGTTCAACGCCAATCCGCAGGGCTGCTGGAATTGGTGGGGGTATGGATACGATTCGGAATACCTGACGAAGGAAGGCGTCCAGGTGCGGGCCTTGTGGGGGATGGTGCAGCGGGTGACGGGGCGGGGGAATTGAGGCTGGCGTCGCGGCCTCGGGCGCGATGCCTACGCCGCCGAGATCGCGCAGGTCCAGCGGGATCGCCCGGGCATCCGGGTGGTGGTCTATGACCACTCGTTCAAGGGCGACCGGGCCTGGTTCCGGTTCGCCTTCCATTGGACCGACCCGGCGAGCGGCGAGGCCCGCAGCCGGGCCGGGATGCAGGCCTACCGCATCGAGGATGGCAGGCTGGTCGAGACCTGGCTGTCCATGCAGCCCCTGGGCTCGAGCTGGACGGGCAAGCCGCAGGAGCGTTGGACCAGCCCACCGCCGTAAGGCTTGGGTTCGCGGCAGGGTCGTCGGGTCTGAAGCTCATGGTTTCCAAAGGCCCTTCGGCCTTTGGCGGATCGGACGCACTGCGTCCGATGGTCGAGGAGGGCAGAGCCTTCCTCGATCCTCAGGCGTTGCCGTTGAGATACCCCATCGCCGCCTGCACCCCGCCCGGCTTGTGCGGCACCCCCGCCGCCGCCAGCCCCATCTCCACCCCGCCCAGCGTGCCGATGAGGGAGAGCGGCCCGAAATCTCCGAGATGGCCGATGCGGAACACCCGGTCGTTCAGCTGCCCGAGGCCGTTGCCGAGCGACATGTTGAACTTCTCCAGGATCGTCGCCCGTAGCGCATTGGCGCTGTGCCCTTCCGGCACCCGCACCGCGGTCAGGGAGGAGGAATAGTGCCGCGGCTCCTCGCACTGGATCTCGAGGCCCCAGGCGCGCACCGCGCGGCGGGTCGCCTCGGCGAAGCGGTCATGCCGGGCGAAGACGCTTTCCAGCCCTTCCTCCAGCAGCATGTCCACCGCCGCGTCCAGCCCGTAGAGCAGGTTGGTTGCCGGCGTGTAGGGGAAATAGCCGGTGGCGTTGGCCGCCAGCATCGGCTTCCAGTCCCAGAAGCTGCGCGGCAGTTTTGCGGTCTCGCTGGCCTTCAGCGCCTTCTCGCTGATGGCGTTGAAGGAGAGGCCGGGCGGCAGCATCAGCCCCTTCTGGCTGCCGGCGACGGTGACATCCACGCCCCACTCGTCATGGCGGTAGTCGATGGAGCCGAGCGAGGAGATGGTGTCCACCAGCAGCAGCGCCGGGTGGCCGGCGGCGTCGATCGCCTTGCGCACCTCGGCGATGCGGCTGGTGCAGCCGGTGCTGGTCTCGTTGTGGACGACGGCGACGGCCTTGATCTCGTGGTTGCGGTCCTCGCGCAGCCGCGCCTCGATGCCCGGGGCGTCGGCGCCGCGGCGCCAATCGGTCTGGATGAACTCGGCTTGCAGGGACAGCCGCTCCGCCATCTCCCGCCAGAGATGGGCGAACCAGCCGGTCTCGCACATCAGCACGCGGTCGCCGGGGGAAAGGGTGTTGCACAGCGCGGCTTCCCAGGCGCCGGTGCCGGAGGCGGGATAGATGACCACCGGCTGCTCGGTCTTGAACACCGCCCGGAGCTTGTCCAGGAGCTGCTTGCCGAAGCGGCCGAAATCCGGGCCGCGATGGTCCATGGTCGGGTTGTCCATGGCGCGCAGCACGCGGTCCGGGACGTTGGTCGGGCCCGGGATCTGCAGGAAATGCCGGCCGGCGGCGGGCTTCGACTGGTAATAGGCCATGGGGCCCTCCCTTGCTGCCGGGGTTATGGCGCGATCCATGCGGGATCGCCAATGAGATCCCCTTGTTAGATTGATGAGGATTATAGATCGGACAGGACGCAGCGCCGCCGATACTCTGCCGCCAGCCCAAGGTGAGGAAAGCTGGCAATGGCCCTGGCGATCATGCTCCGCGACCATGGCGGGCCGGACATGTTGCGGCCGGAGGCGGTGGAGCCCGGCCGGCCCGGCCCCGGCGAGTTGCGCCTGCGGCAGACCGCCATCGGGGTGAATTTCCACGATTGCTATGTCCGCTCCGGGCTCTACCGCACCCTGCCCCTGCCCGGCGTGCCGGGGATCGAGGCGGCGGGGGTGGTGGAGGAGGTGGGGCCGGGCGTCACCGGCTTCGCCCCGGGCGACCGCATCGGCTACGTCACCGGCGGCTACGGCGCCTATGCCTCGGCGCGGCTGCTGCCGGCGGCCCAGGCGCTGCGCCTGCCGCCCGGGGTGACCGACCGGCTGGCCGCCTCCGTGCTGCTGAAGGGGCTGACGGTGGAGATGCTGCTGCGCCAGGTGCATCGCGTCGAGGCCGGGCAGACCCTGCTGGTCCATGCGGCGGCGGGCGGGGTCGGAAGGCTGCTCTGCCAATGGGCGGCGCATCTCGGCGCCACGGTGATCGGCACGGTGGGCTCGGCCGCGAAGGAGGCCATCGCCCGCGCCGCCGGCTGCCGCCATGTCATCCGCTACCGGGAGGAGGATTTCACCGCCCGGGTGCGGGAGATCACCGAGGGGCGCGGCGTCGATGTCGCCTATGATTCGGTAGGGCGGGACACCTTCGAGGGCTCCCTCGCCTGCCTGGCGCGGCGCGGGCATCTGGTGAATTTCGGCCAGGCCTCCGGCCCGGTGCCCGCCTTCGAGGTTGCGCGGCTGGCGGCGAAGTCCAACAGCCTGTCGCGGCCGATCGTCTTCCACTACATCGCGGAGCGCTCGGCGCTGGAGGTGGCGAGCGCGGCGCTCTTCGCCCTGCTCGGCAGCGGCGCGGTGCGGGCGGAGACGGGGCAGGCCCTGCCGCTGGCCGAGGCAGCGCGGGCGCATGAGCTTCTCGAATCGCGGCAGGCCGAGGCTCCCCTCATCCTGCTGCCGCAGGATTCCGACGCATGAATGTCATCACCGAGACCCGCTCCCGCATCGGCGACAGCGCCCTGGCGGCCAGGCTGCGGCGCGAGACGGCGGGCGAGGTGCTGTGGAGCGCCGCCGATCGCGGCCGCTACGCGACGGATGCCAGCATCTACCAGATCGAACCTGTGGGCGTGCTGGTGCCGCGCAGCCTCGCCGATGTGGAGGCGGTGCTGGCGATCTGCCGGGAGGCGGGCATCCCGGTGCTGCCCCGCGGCGGCGGCACCAGCCAATGCGGCCAGACGGTGAACCGCGCCCTGGTGCTGGACTGCACGAAATACCTGAACCGCGTGCTGAGCGTGGAGGACGGGACGGCGCGGGTGGAACCCGGCATCACCCTCGGCGCGCTGAACGCGGCGATCGCGCGTACGAAGCAGTTCTTCCCGGTCGATCCCTCCACCTGGCAGCGCTGCACCATCGGCGGCATGGCCGGCAACAATAGCTGCGGCAGCAAATCCATCCGCTACGGGCTGATGGCGGACAACGTCACCGCCATCGACGCGCTGCTGGCGGATGGCGGCCGCTTCCGCTTCGGCGAGCTGCCGGACAATCTCGGCGCCGAGGTGCCCGCCGGCATTGCCGACCTGATCCAGCGGCTGCGCGCCCTCGGCGCGCGGGAGGCGGAGGAGATCGCCGCGCGCTTCCCGCACCAGCTCCGCCGCGTCGGCGGCTACAACATCGAGAGCCTGACGCCGGCGGCGCGGGCCGAGGGCCGCGGCAACCTCGCCCGGCTGCTGGTGGGCAGCGAGGGGACGCTGGCCTTCTCGGCGGCGCTGGACCTGCGGCTATGGCCGGTGAAGCCGCGCAAGGTGCTGGGCATCTGCCAGTTCCCGACATTCCGCCGCGCCATGGATGCCGCCCAGCATCTGGTGACGCTGGACCCGGAGGCGGTGGAGCTGGTCGATCGCACCATGATCGATCTCGGCCGAAGCATCCCGCTGTTCCGCGCCACCATCGACCGGATGCTGATCGGCGAGCCGGACAGCCTCCTCATCGTCGAATTCCATGGCCAGGAGGATGGGCCCCTGCTGGCGGCGCTGAACCGGCTGGAGGAGATGATGGGCGATCTCGGCCTGCCCGGCCAGGTGGTGCGCGCCACGGAAGCCGGCTTCCAGGCGGCGATCGCGGAGGTGCGCGAGGCCGGCCTCAACATCATGATGAGCATGAAGGGTGACGGAAAGCCTGTCTCCTTCATCGAGGATTGCGCCGTCTCCCTGCCCGATCTCGGCGACTATACCGAGCGGCTGAACGGCGTCTTCGAGAGGCACGGCACCAAGGGCACCTGGTACGCCCATGCCAGCGTCGGCTGCCTGCATGTCCGCCCGGTGCTGAACATGAAGGACCCGGGCGACGTGCGCCGCATGCGCGCCATCGCCGAGGAATGCTTCGCCCTCGTCCGCGAATACAAGGGCAGCCATAGCGGCGAGCATGGCGACGGCATCGTCCGCTCCGAATTCAATGAACCGATGTTCGGCCCCCGCATCGCCCGCGCCTTCGAGACGGTGAAGGATGCCTTCGACCCGGCCGGGCTGCTGAACCCCGGCCGCGTGGTGCGGCCGCCGAAGATGGATGACCGGACGCTGTTCCGCTACTTCCCGGAGTACAGGGCGGACGACGCCATCACCCCGGTCCTCGACTGGTCCGCCTGGCCCGGCCCGCAAGGCGGGCTGCTGGGCGCCGTTGAGATGTGCAACAACAACGGCACCTGCCGGAAATTCGATGCCAACGTCATGTGCCCCAGCTACCGGGTCACGAAGGACGAGCAGCATCTGACGCGCGGCCGGGCCAATACCCTGCGCCTGGCGCTGACCGGGCAATTGCCGGGCGGCCTCGCCTCGGATGCGGTGCAGGACGCGCTGGCGCTCTGCGTCTCCTGCAAGGGCTGCAAGCGGGAATGCCCGACTGGCGTGGACATGGCGAAGCTGAAGATCGAGGCCATGGCAGCGCGGGCCAGGGCGCGCGGCCTCTCGGCCAAGGACCGGCTCATCGCCACCATGCCGCGCTGGGCCCCCTACGCCGCCATGCTGCCGGCGCTGGCCAATGCTCGCGAATGGCTTCCCGGCCTGCCGCGGCTGACGGAACGTTTCCTGGGCTTCGCCGCAGACCGCCACCTGCCGCGCTTCCGGCGTGACGCCTTCCACGATGCGGAACTGCCGGCACCGAGCGGGCGGGAGGGCGAGGTCATTCTCTACCCCGACCTGTTCAACCGCTATTTCGAGCCGGCGAATCTCCGCGCCGCCGCCCGCGTGCTGTCCGCCGCCGGCTACCGCCCCGTGGTGGCGCGCCCGCAACGCGGCGCCAGGCCGCTGGATGAGGGCCGCACCCTGCTGGCCGCCGGGCTGGTGGAGGAGGCCCGCGCCGAAGCCCGCCGCACGCTGGAAGCGCTCGCCGCCTTCCCCGCGCCGGTCGTCGGGCTGGAGCCTTCCTCCCTGCTCACCCTGCGCGATGAATTCCCCAGCCTGCTGCCCGGCGCAGCAGCGGAGGCGCTGGCCGGCCGCGCCCTCCTGCTCTCCGAATTCCTGGCGCGGGAAAAGCCGAAACTGGCGCTGAAGCCGGTCGCGCCGGCGGCGCATCTGCATGGGCATTGCCACCAGAAGGCCTTCGGCGCCTTCCCCGCCGCCGCGGCCATGCTTTCCATGGTGCCCGGGCTGAAGGTGCAGCCCATCGCCTCCTCCTGCTGCGGCATGGCGGGCAGCTTCGGCTATGAGGCCGCGAATCTCGCCACCAGCAAGGCGATGGCGGAGCTTTCCCTGCTGCCCGCGGTGCGCGCCGTGCCGGCGGGGGAGCTGATCGTCGCCGACGGCACCTCCTGCCGCCACCAGATCAAGGACCTGGCGGGGCGGGAGGCACTGCACGGCATCCGCGTATTGGAGATGGCCCTGGCATGAGCAGCCCCGAAGCAATCCTCGCCTTCTGGTTCCAGGGCGACCGGCACGGGTTCCGGGAGCGCTGGTTCACGCCGGACAACGCCTTCGACGCCGCCATAGGCGCGGGTTTCGGCGCGCTGGTGCCGGCGGCGCGGGATGGCGCGCTGGATGTCTGGGCGGAAACCCCGGAGGGCGCCCTCGCCCTGCTGCTGGTGCTGGACCAATTCCCGCGCAACCTCTTCCGCGGCGATGCGGCGGCCTTCGCCGGGGACGCCCATGCCCGCGCCGTCGCCCGCCGCGCGGTGCTGCAACGGCGCTTCGACCTGCTCCTGACGCCGACCGAGCGCTCCTTCCTCTACCTGCCCTTCGAGCATGGCGAGGCGATGGCGGATCAGGATCTTTCCGTCGCGCTGTTCGAAGGGTTGCGGGACGCTCCCGTGCATCGCGCCCCCGGCGGCACCATCGACTATGCTTGGCGCCACCGCGCCGTCATCCGGCGCTTCGGCCGCTTTCCCCATCGCAATGCCGCGCTGGGCCGGGACAGCACGCCGGCCGAACGGGCCTGGCTCGCCGCTGGCGGGGGCTTCTGATCCGGCGGTTCGGGCCGCCGCATCAGCAATTTTGTGCCTTTCGGCCGGGGGCGCGTGGCGTCTAGAGCGGGATCGGTTGAGCTGCGCTCACCCGCCCCGCTCTAGCTCATTGTCCGGTCGCGTGATTCACGGTTTCGGTCGATTCGACCTCAACCGATCACGCTCTAACGCGGGGGCAAAGCCCCTCTACCGCTGCGCCACCCTCTGGTTGCCCGCCGGCACCTCGATCGGCCGCACCTCCACCGGCACCACCCCCTGCTCCCGCATGCCCAGCTCCCGCGCCGTGCGCGGCGTCAGGTCGATCACCCGCCCCCGCAGATGCGGCCCGCGGTCTTCCACCTGCACCACGGCGCTGCGGCCGTTCCGCAGATTCGTCACCTGCGCCCGCGTCCCCAGCGGCAGCGTCCGGTGGGCCGCGACATTGGAATTCGGGTTGAAGCGCGCGCCATTCGCCATGCGCCTGCCGTTGAAGCGCGGGCTGTAATAGCTGGCCCGGCCGCGCTGCACCTGGGGTTGCGGCCGTGTCGCCGCCCGGGGCTGGGCCTGGCTCGGCCGCCGGGTCTCTGCCCCTCGCGCATGCCGCTCCGCCGCATTGGCCTGGGATAAGGGGCCGTGCTCGACACTCGCGCCGAGGACGGCCAGGGCCAGCAATGCGGCCCATCCGGTCTTGCGTGTCATGGCGGTCCGATACGCGCGGGGGCTGGAAAGGTTCGGCCCGCGTTGGTCGTTTCCCCCGCCGGTGGGGGCGGTGCTAAGCCTCCTTCCACCATGACCGTGCAGACCCTCACCATCCCGGAGGCGGAGGCCGATACCAGGCTCGACCGCTGGTTCCGCCGCCGTTTTCCGCAGCTTACCCAGGGGGCGCTGCAGAAGATGCTGCGCAGCGGCCAGATCCGGGTGGATGGCAAAAGGGCGGAGGCGAATACCCGCCTGCAGGCCGGCCAGGCCATCCGCATCCCGCCCCTGCCGGAAGGCCCCGCCCCGAAAGCCGAGCCGAAGCCCGTTTCCGAGCGCGATGCGCGCGAGCTGGAGCGGATGGTGCTCTACCGGGACGAGAGCGTGCTGGTGCTGGACAAGCCGCATGGCCTCGCCGTGCAGGGCGGCCCCGGCATCGCCCGCAACCTGGACGCGATGCTGGATGCGCTGCGCTTCGATGCGGAGGAGCGGCCGCGCCTGGTCCACCGGCTGGACCGCGACACCTCCGGCGTGCTGCTGCTGGCCCGCAGCGCCGCCGCCGCGGCTTTCCTCGCCAAGGCCTTCCGCGGCCGCGACGTGGAGAAGACCTATTGGGCGGTGGTGGTGCCGCAGCCGGAGGCGACGGAGGGCCGCATCGACCTGGCCCTGGCGAAGCAGGGCGGGCCGCGCGGCGAACGTACCGTGGCGGTGGACGACCCCGGCCAGGGGGTCCGCGCCATCACCGATTTCCGCACCCTGGATGCGGCGAAGCGCCGCGTCGCCTGGCTCGAACTCAAGCCGCTGACCGGCCGCACCCATCAGCTCCGCGTGCATTGCGCCGAGGGACTCGGGACGCCGATCCTGGGCGATGGCAAATACGGCGGCGCCGCCGCGCATCTCGAAGAGCTGCCCAGCCAGCTCCATCTGCATGCCAGGGCGCTGCGCCTGCCGCATCCGGAAGGCGGGGTGCTGGAAGCCGCGGCGCCCTTGCCGCCGCATATGCGGGATACCTTCGCCTATTTCGGCTTCGAGGTGCCGAAGACGCCGAAGCCGCGGCGCCTGGCGGCGCCAGGGAAACGTTGAGCGGAAGACGTTGAGCGGAACGCGCCGCGCCGGAAGCGCGGCGCCGAACCGCCGGGCGGAAACGCCGAACGCGGGAGAGAATGATGGCCGGGACGCAAGGGAAGCGCCGAATCTGGCTGCGCTGGGTGCTGCTGGGCCTCGCCGTGCTGGTGGTGGTGCCGGTCGCCGGCGTTGCCGTGCTGCTCGCCACGCTGGATCTCAACGCGCAGAAGCCGCGCATCGCCGCCGCGGTGCGGCAGGCGACGGGGCGGGAACTGACCCTCGCCGGCCCGATCAGCCTGAAACCCTCCCTGGTGCCGACCCTGGCGGTGGAGCAGGTGGCGCTGGCGAACCTGCCCGGCGGCTCCCGCCCGCAGATGCTGGAAGTACGGCAGGCGGAGCTGGAGCTGGCCCTGCTGCCGCTGCTCTCCCGCCGGGTGGAGGTGCGGCGGCTGGTGCTGGTCGGCCCCGACATAGTGCTGGAGACGGACAAGGACGGCCGGCCGAATTGGGCCTTCGCGCCGGAAGGCGGCGCCCCCGCCGCGCCCCCCGGCCAGGTTACGGTGCCGGCCGAGCCGGGCGGCGGGCCGGGCTTCCAGGTTTCCGTGCAGCGGGTGGCGATCACCGAGGGCAGGCTCACCTGGCGGGACGGCGCCAGCGGGCAGAGCCGGGTGCTCGCCATTCCCCGCTTCGAAGCCAGCGCCCAGGGCGGCCCGATCGGCTTCGGCGGGGAGCTGGCGCTGGACGGCACCGCCTTCCGCCTCAGCGGCGAGACCGGGCCGATGGAGGCGCTGTTCGGCGCGCCCGCCGCTACCCCCCCCGGCACCCCCTGGCCGGTGAAGCTGGCGCTGGACGCCGCCGGGGCCAGGCTGGCGGTCGATGGCAGCCTTGCCGAACCCCTGGCCGGGCGCGGCTGGCGCGGCGCCATCAGCGCCCAGGTGCCGGTGCTGGAAGCGCTGGCGCCGCTGCTGCCCGGCGTCACGCTGCCGCCGCTGCACGGCATCGACCTGGCGGCGAATGTGGCAGAGGCGGCGGGCGCCCCCGGCGGCTTGCCGACGATCTCCGGCCTACGGCTGACGGTGGGCGAAAGCGCGCTGGACCCGCTCTTCCCTGGGCTGAAGCTCGCCGCCGCCAGCCTCGCCCTGCCGCAGCCCGACCAGAACGGCCAGGTCGAGCTGCGCGGCAGCCTCGGCGCCCTGCCCTTCACCCTGGCGGGCACGCTCGGCGCCCCCGCCCCGCTGCTGGCCGGCAGACCCGGCCCCTGGCCGCTGGACCTGACCCTGACCGCGGCGAATGCCGAGGCCAGGATCCAGGGCGCCATCGCCGAGCTGGCGAAGCTGGCCGGGGTGGATCTGGCCCTGAGCCTGAAAGTGCCGGATCTGGGGCCCTTCGCTGCCCTGGCCGGCACGCCCCTGCCGCCGGTGACGAATATCGCCCTGCAGGCCAGGCTGGCGGAGCGCGATCCGGGCTTCGCCAATGGCGCGGTGCTGCGCGGGCTGCACCTCACCTCTTCGGCCTTCGACGCGGCGGGCGACCTCACCGTGCAAAGGGCGCCGCGCCCCGGCGTCCAGGGCTCGCTGGCCTCCAGCCGGATCGACCTGGACGCGCTGCGGCCGCCGCCTTCCCCGGCCCAGCCGGGCGCCGCCGCCCCTGCCCCGCCCCGCCCCGCCGCCGCCGATGGCCGGGTGATCCCGGACCTGCCGCTGAAGCTGGACGCGCTGAGGGGCTTCGATGCCGGGCTGCGCTGGGAGATCGGCGAGCTGCACACCGGCGGCGTGGCCATCCGCCAGGTGCAGCTCGTCCTGCAGGCGGAAGCGGGCCGCGCCCAGCTCCACCTGCCCGGCGCCACCCTGCCGGGCGGGCAGCTCGCGGCCCGGCTCAATGCCGATGTCACCCAGGATCCGCCCCGCCTGGCGGGCGCGGTCTATTCCGAAGGGCTCGACCTGCCGCCCTTGCTCGCCGCGCTGGGCGCCCCCGCCGGCACCGCCGGCAGGCTGGAAATGGATATCGACCTGGCCGGGCGGGGCCGCGACCTGCGCGCCGTGGCGGGCAGCGCCGATGGCCGCATCGCCCTGGCGCTGACCTCCGGCCATGTGGAGCAGGGCTCGGGCAGCGCGCTGGCCCGGGCGATCGGCGAGCTGCGCCAGGCCGTGCCGCAAATGGCCGGCATCGCCCAGGGCCGCATCGAGATCGCCTGCGCCGCCGCCCGCTTCGCGGTGCAGGAGGGCGTCGCCCACAGCCAGGCCCTGCTGGTGGATGGCAGCCTGGGCAAGGTCGGCGGCGGCGGCACCGCCAATCTCCGCGACGAGACCCTGGCGCTGCGGCTGGAGCTGGACCTGGCGCTCCCCATCCCCGGGGTGAATCTGGTGCGCATCCGGGCGCCGGTGCCGGTCACCGGGCGCTTCGCCGCGCCCCGGCTGGACTACGGCGCGGCGGCGGGCAGCGGCGTGCTGGGCACGGCGGAAGGGCTGCTGCGCACCCCGAGCAACCTGGCCGATGGGCTGCTCGGCGCGCTGGGCGGGCCGCGCGGCGCGGTGCCGGGGGCGGGCGGCAACCTGCCGGAATGCGGCCCGGCGCTGGCCACGGTGCGCGGCGGCCGCGCCGGCCCGGTGCCGCAGAGCGCCGCGCCGCGCGCCCCCGCCAGCCCCGCCGCGCCGGGCACCAGCCCGCAGACCGGCCAGCGCCCGGGCCAGGACCAGGGCGAGGCGGCGCAGCAACTCCTCCGCGGCTTGTTCGGGCGTTAACGACAGGCGAGGAGGGCGCGATGAAACGCTTCTGGAGCGAAGCCGCGGCGGCGCCGCGGGAGGAAGGCTGGGGGGTGCTGCTGGATGGCCGCCCGGTGCGGCTGCCGGGCGGCGCGCCGCTCGCCGTCCCCGCCGCGCCCCTGGCCGCCGCCATCGCCGCGGAATGGCAGGCGGCGGGTGGCGAGAAGGGCGGCGAGATGCGGATGGAGGATGTGCCCCTCACCCGCCTGGCCGGCACGGCGCAGGAGCGGATCGCCGCCGAGCCCGCCGCCATGGTGGCGGGGCTGGCGAAATATGCCGAGACCGATCTGCTCTGCTACCGGGCGGAGGAGCCGAAGCTGGCCGCCGCCCAGGCGGCGCAGTGGCAGCCCTGGCTGGACTGGGCGGCGCGGCAGCTCGATGCGCCGCTGCTGGTGACGGCAGGGCTGATGCCGGTGCCGCAGCCGCCGGAAGCGCTGGCCGCGCTGCGCCGGGCGGTGGCAGCGCGCGCGCCGCTGGAACTCGCTGCGCTCGGGGTGCTGGTGCCGGCCTTCGGCTCCCTGGTGCTGGCGCTGGCGGTGGCGGAGGACGCGCTGGAGGCCGGGGCGGCGCATGCGCTGGCGACGCTGGATGAGCGCCACCAGGAGGAATTCTGGGGCCTCGACGCCGAGGCCGCGGCGCGGCGGGAGAGGGTGGCGGCGGAGGTGGCGGTGGCGGCGCGGCTGCTGGCCTTGCTGCGGCAAGGCGCATGAACGCCCGGCATCTCCGCGTCGAGGGGCGGGTCCAGGGGGTCGGCTATCGCGACTGGATGGTGCAGGAGGCGACGCGGCTCGGCCTGTCCGGCTGGGTGCGCAACCTGCCGGATGGCAGCGTGGAGGCGGTTGTGGCGGGGCCGGAGCCGGCGGTGCAGGCGCTGCTCACCGCCTGCCGGCGCGGGCCGACTCTGGCCCGGGTGGACCGCATCGAGGAGAGTTTCGTCGAGCCGCCGGACATGCCGGGCTTCCATCGCCGGTGAGGACGCCACCTGCCGCTGCCTGCCATCCGCCGCGAGCGGTCCAGAGGCCGGGCCACCCGGCCAGCCCGGATTTCCGGCGCCGGTGAGATACGCCCCTTCCTGCCGCGAGCCGTCCGCGGCGAGCGGTCCAGGGCCAACCCGCCCGGCCACCCGGCCAGCCCGGGTTTCCGGCGCCGGTGAGGTACGCCACCTCCTGGCACATGCCATCCGCCGCGAGCGGCCCAGGGGGCCGAGCCGCCGGGCCACCCGGCCAGCCCGGATTCCGGCGCCGGTGAGGTACGCCCCTTCCTGCCGCGAGCCGTCCGCGGCGAGCGGTCCAGGGCCAACCCGCCCGGCCACCCGGCCAGCCCGGGTTTCCGGCGCGGGTGAGATATGCCCCCTCCTGCCGCGAACAACCGTCCGTCACGAGCGGTACCCGCCAAGCCACCGGGCCATTCGGCATGCCTGGGGGCACCGGCGGTGAGGCGCCTCACCCTCGGTCTCGCCCTGCTGCTGGCCGCTCTGCCCGCCCGGGCGGAGACGCTGCGCGTCGGCCCCGGCCAGCGCTTCCCCACGCCAAGCGCCGCCGCCGCTGTGGCCCGGCCCGGCGACCAGGTGGTGATCGCCGCCGGCGAATACCGCGACTGCGCCGTCTGGCGCGCCGCCGATCTCGGCATTTCGGCCGAGGGCGGGGCGGTGGTCATCACCGGCCCGGCCTGCGCCGGCAAGGGCCTGTTCGTCGTCTCGGCGCCACGGGTGACGGTCACCGGCCTTACCTTCCGCGGCGCCGCGGTGCCGGACGGCAATGGCGCCGGCATCCGCGCCGAGGGCGGGACGCTCACGGTCCGCCGCAGCCGCTTCGAGGGCAACGAGAACGGCATCCTCACCGGCCCGGACGAGGCCGCCACGCTGCGCATCGAGGACAGCGTCTTCCTCGGCAATGGCGCGCTGCGGCCGGGGCGGGACTGCGCCCATGGGGTCTATGCCGGGCGTCTGGGCGCGCTGGTGATCCTGCGCAGCCGGTTCGAGGGGACGCGGATCTGCCACCATGTGAAATCCCGGGCGCTGCGGACCGAGCTCCTCGACAGCCAGATCCTGGACACGCCGGCGGGCGAGGCGAGCTATCTGGTGGACATTCCGAATGGCGGGGCGCTGCTGCTGCGGGGCAACCTGCTGCGCAAGGGGCCGCGCACCGGCAATGCGGCGACCGCCGTGGCGCTGGGCTTCGAGCGGGGGCGGAACCCGCCCGGGCCAATATTGGTGGAGAATAACCGCTTCGAGAACCTGCTGCCGCGGCCGACCCGCTTCGTGACCAGCCGGTTGGAGCAGCCGGCCGTGCTGCGCGGCAACCGGCTGAGCGGGCCGGTGGTGGCGCTGGAGGGGAAAGGGCAGGTCGGGCCGTAAGGGGGCTTCACGCCCCCGCCTCCGTCGGCAGTTGCGGGCAGCGCCGGCGCCCCTCTGCCCGGCCCTGGCGTAAGTCTGCCGGTTCGGCCGTCGGGTCCAAAATTCACGCCGGGTTCCGGGCGGCCCACGCCCGGGCGGGGATTGGCGGCACTGCCGTCACCGGGCAGCGCCCCTAGAGCGGTTTCACGCTGACCGTGCAGCGCGAAACCGCTCTAGCTTATGGCTTGTAGAGCAGATTCACGCCTCCGGGCGATGCCGCCCTCCGGCGATCTGCTCTAGTGGCGGTGGGAGCGAAGCCCAAAAAACAGCAGCAGCTTCCGCGCCCGGCCTGCGTTATGCTGCGTCGCAACATACGCCAGTACCAACATACGCCAGTACAAGGATGCGCCTGCCATGACCATGGTCCCTACCCCGCCAGGCCGCGAATTCTTCACGCGCGGCGCCGAGACCATGTCGCGCGTGCTCGGCCAGGCCCAGGCCCTGGCCGATGTCGCCAACCGCCAGGCCGGCGCCCTGCTGCCCCGGCTGCGCCCCGCCGCCCCGCCGCCGCCCCTGCCGCGGGACCCGATGACCCTGCTGAGCGACGCTGCCGCCTATGCGGTGGATGCGACCCAGCGCGGCCTGCTGTTCTGGGACACCATGCGCCAGGCCGGCAATGCCTTCGCCGAGCATGAGGCGGCCGGCTGCCCGCCCGTGCTGGTCTTCGACTGGCAGATGGAGCTGGATGGCCGCACCCTGCCCCGCCCCTGCAACTACGCCCTGGTCCGCATCACCCCGCCGGCCGACATGCCGCCGACCGATCCGGCGCTGCGCCCCTTCGTCATTATCGACCCGCGCGCCGGCCATGGCGCCGGCATCGGCGGCTTCAAATCGGACAGCCAGGTGGGGGTGGCGCTGCGCCGCGGCCATCCGGTCTATTTCGTCATCTTCTTCCGGGACCCCGAGCCGGGCCAGACCGTACTCGACATCACCACGGCCGAGACCGCCTTCCTCCGCCGGGTGCATGAGCTGCATCCGCGGGCGCCAAAGCCCGTCGTGATCGGCAATTGCCAGGGCGGCTGGGCGGTGATGATGCTGGCGGCCAGCCACCCGGACCTTTGCGGCGCGCTGGTGCTGAACGGCGCCCCCCTCTCCTACTGGGCGGGCGAGCGCGGGCGGAACCCGATGCGCTATCTCGGCGGCCTCGCCGGCGGCTCCTGGCCCGCCGCGCTGCTGGCCGATCTCGGCAACGGAAAGTTCGACGGCGCCAACCTGGTGCTGAATTTCGAGGCGCTGTCGCCCGCCAACACCTGGTTCAAGAAATACTATAACCTCTACCGCCACGCCGACGCTGAGGCCGAGCGCTTCCTGGAATTCGAGCGCTGGTGGGGCGGCTACTTCCTGATGAACCGGGACGAGATCCGCTGGATCGTCGAGAACCTGTTCATCGGCGACCGCTTCGCCCGCGGCGAGATTTCCGCCGGCGGCGGCGCCACCTTCAACATGCGGGCGGTGCGGTGTCCGGTCATCGTTTTCGCGTCCGCCGGCGACAACATCACGCCGCCCGGCCAGGCGCTGCGCTGGATCGCCGACGTCTACCGGGACGAGCAGGAGATCAAGGCGCTCGGCCAGACCATCGTCTATCTGATGCATGACGAGATCGGCCATCTCGGCATCTTCGTCTCCGGCGCGGTGGCGCTGAAGGAGCATACGGAAATCGCCGAGACGCTCGCCCTGATCGACAGCGTTGCCCCCGGCCTCTACGAAATGCTCATCACGCGGGAGCCGGGCGCCAATAGCTGGTCGGTCGAGCTGAAGGAGCGCTCCATGGCGGATATCCGGGTGCGCAGCGGGGAGGCGAAGAACGAGGCCTTCCCGGCCGTCGCCAAGATCTCCGCCCTGAACCAGTCGATCTACGACCTGGCCGTGGCGCCGGCGGTGCGGCAATTCGCCACCGAGGAGGGCGCCGAGCTGCGCCGCCAGCTCCACCCCATGCGCCTCCGCCGCAGCCTGGTGAGCGACAGGAACCCGCTGATGACCGCGGTGGCGCCGCTGGCGGAGCTGGCCCGCAGGCACCGCAAGCCGGCCGCCAGGACCAACCCCTTCCTGGCCTGGGAAGCGATGTGGGCCGGCGCGGTGGAGCAGGGCATCGACGCCTGGCGGGACTGGCGCGACGCCTGGACCGAGGTCGCCTTCCACGGCGCCTATGGCTTCCTGGCCGCGCTCGGCGTGGCAGGCGGCGAGACGCCGGAGGAAGCGCCCTCCGCCGCCGCGCTGGCGGATGCGCCGGAGGTGCGCCAGGCGCTGGCCCGCATCGAGGCCGGCGGCTATCCGGAGGCGGTGGTACGGATGATGATCCTGCTGGCCCAGGCGCGGGGCGGCGTGCGCCGCTCCCGCCTCGCCCGCTCCAACGCCCTGCTGCGGAATGAGGAACCCTTCGCCGACCTGACGGACAGCGCCCGCCAGGCGCTGATCCGGGAGCAGACCGTCATCGCCAGCATGGCGCCCGCCGAGGCGCTGGCGACCCTGCCGAAGCTGCTGCCCAACCCCGCCGACCGGCGCCGCGCCATGGCGGCGGTGGAAGGCGTGGCGGGGCCGGAGGAGGAGCTGGGCGAGGCGGCGCTGGCCATGCTCACCCAGCTTCGCACCACGCTGGGCCAGGCGCCGCAGGAGGTGGTGCCCTTCCACGCCACCGCCATCCCCCACGGCCTGTAAGGCCCTCTCCCTCCCCCGCTACGCGAGGAGGGCCGGGGCGGGGGTGCTTCCCCGCCCCGCTGGGCTTGGTCCGGACCGGCCGCCTACCTCCCCTTGAACACCGGCTTCCGCTTCTCGTTGAAGGCCCGGATACCCTCCATCCGGTCCTCGGTCGGGATGAGCTGGTAATAGGCCTCGATCTCGAAGAGCATGCCGCTGGCACGGTCCATCTGCAGGCCCTGGGTGATGGATTTCTTCGCCTGGCGCACCGAAAGCGGCGCGTTGGATGCGATGGTCTGGGCGGTTTCCAGCACCGCCGGCAGCACTTCCTCCGGCGGCAGCAGCTTGTTCACCATGCCCCATTCCAGCGCCTCCTTCGCACTGAAGGGGCGGCCGGTCAGGATCACCTCCTTGGCACGGCGCTCGCCGATCGTCCGCGGCAGGTTCTGGGTGCCGCCGGCGCCGGGCATGATGCCGAGCGTCACCTCCGTCAGCGCGAAGCGCGCCGCCTCGCTGGCATAGGCGAAGTCGCAGCAGAGGGCGAGTTCCAGCCCGCCGGCGAAGGCCGCGCCGTTGATGGCGCCGAGCAGCGGCAGCGGGCAGCCCAGCACGGTGCGCGCCATCCGCTCGAACAGATAGTGCTGCTTCGCGAATTGCGCATCCGTCATGCCGTCGCGTTCCTTGAGGTCCGCGCCGGCGCAGAAGGCGCGCCCCCCCGCCCCGGTCAGCACGACGCAGCGGAAGGCGCCGGGGTCGGCCTCCAGCGCCTGGAACACCGCGACCAGCTCCTGCCCCATTTCGGTCGTGAAGGCATTGGCGCGCTCCGGCCGGTTCAGCATCACCTGCAGGATGCCCGGCGAGGGCTCGGTGAGGAGCAAGGTGGAATAGGCGCGGTCCAGCAACATGACGATCCTCTCAGCTCGTTGGCCGGACGCTAGAGCATTTTCAGCCCCGGCGGAATCGCCGGGCGGTGCGGAAAATGCGGCCGAACAACGGGCTAGAGCGGTTTCACGCTGACTGTGCAGCGCGAAACCGCTCTAGCTTATGGATTGTAGAGCAGATTCACGCCTCCGGGCGATGCCGCCCTCCGGCGATCTGCTCTGGAGCGGGATCGGTTGAGCTGCGCTCACCCGCCCCGCTCTAGCTCATTGTTCGGTCGCGTGATTCATGGTTTCGGTCGATTCGACCTCAACCGATCACGCTCTAGGGCGGCTGCGCGCCGGCATGGCGCGGCGCCGCCCCGGCTGCCTGCGCGCGGGGTTGGAAGACGGGCCGGAAGCGCCTAGGCTGTCGACCGTCCAAGACAAAGGAACAAGCCATGCAGGCGGATCTGGTCATCCGGGGCGGCACCATCGTGGATGGCACGGGCGCACCCGGCTTTACGGCGGACCTCGCGGTGAAGGATGGCCGCATCGCGGAGATCGGCCCCCATCTGTCGCGCGGCGCGCAGGAGATCGACGCGACGGGCAGGCTGGTGACGCCGGGCTTCGTCGACATCCACACCCATTACGACGGGCAGGCGGTGTGGGACAGCCATCTGGCTCCTTCCGCCCTGCATGGCGTGACGACCGCGGTGATGGGCAATTGCGGCGTCGGCTTCGCCCCCGTGCATCCGGGGCAGGAGATGAAGCTGATCGAGCTGATGGAGGGCGTCGAGGACATCCCCGCCCCCGTGCTCAGCCAGGGCCTCGACTTCAAATGGGAGAGCTTCGCCGAGTACCTTGCGGTGCTGGAGGCGAAGCCGCGCGACATCGACATCTGTGCCCTCGTCCCGCATGCCGCGGTGCGCGTCTATGTGATGGGCGAGCGGGCGCTGGCGCTGGAGAGCGCCAACCAGGGCGACATCGCTGAGATGCGCCGCCTGGTGGCGGAGGCGGTGGAGGCCGGCGCCTTCGGCTTCTCCACCAGCCGCACCATCAGCCACAAGACGCTGAAGGGCGATTTCACCCCGACGCTCAGGGCGCAGGAGGAGGAGCTGGCCGGCATCGCGGACGGGCTGCGCCGCGTCGGCAAGGGCTTCCTCGAATTCGTCTCGGACTTCAACCAGCCGGATCCGGCGACCGAATTCGGCCTGATCCGCCGCGTGGTGGAGCGCAGCGGCCGCCCGGCGGTCTTCACCCTGACGGCGCGGCATGACCGCACCGAGCATTGGAAGGAGCTGCTCGCCCTGTCCAACCGCGCGGCGTCGGAAGGCGTGCCCATCCGCCCGGTCTTCCCGCCGCGGCCCATCGGCATCCTGATGGGCCTTTCCGGCAGCCAGAACCCGTTCAGCGGCACGCCGAGCTACAAGGCGATCGCCCATCTGCCGGTGGCGCAGCGCGCCGCCGCCATGCGCGACCCGGCGGTGCGCGCCCGCATCCTCTCCGAGGACCGCTTCGCCGGCAGCAATTTCCCGCTCATCGCCCGGCTGTCCTTTGAGCGCATGTTCCCCTTCGGCGATCCGCCCGACTACACCCCGCCGAAGGAAAGCAGCATCGCCGCCCAGGCCGCGCGCAGCGGCCGCACACCGGAAGAGATAGCCTACGACATGCTGCTGGAGGATGAGGGCCAGGGCTTCATCTTCTGCGCCCTGACGAATTACGCCTATTACGATCTCTCCCCGAGCGAGGAACTGCTGCGCCACCGGAACACCATCGTCGGGCTCTCCGATGGCGGGGCGCATGTCGGCTTCATCTCCGATGGCAGCTTCCCCAGCTTCGTGCTGGCCTATTGGGGCAAGCAGCGCGGCCTGGCGGTGGAGGAGCTGGTCCGCCGCCAGACCAGCGACACGGCGAGCGCCGCCGGCCTGCCGGATCGCGGCAGGCTGGCGCCCGGGCTGCGCGCCGACATCAACGTCATCGACTACGAGGCGCTGGCGCTGGAGATGCCGCGCATGATCCAGGACCTGCCCGCCGGCGGGCGGCGGCTGATGCAGCGGGCGCGCGGCTATGATGCGACCATCGTCGCCGGCGAGGTCACCTATCGGCACGGCGAGGCGACCGGTGCCTTGCCGGGAAGGCTGGTGCGCTGTACGCACTGAGCCAGGCATGGCGATCGACCGACATCTGAAACTGCTGCTGCTGGCGTTGAGCGCGATGTTCGCGCAGCAGACCTTCGCCTCCATCGGGCGGGGTCTGCCAGCGGTGGTGGCGCCGGTGGTGATCGCCGACCTGCATCTCGATGCCGCCTGGCTCGGCACTTATTTCAGCCTTTCGGCGCTGGCCGCGCTGACCTTCCAGCTCGGCTGCGGCAGCTTCCTGATCCGCCACGGCGCGCTGCGGCTGAGCCAGGTGGCGCTGGTCATGCTGGCCATCGGGCTGGCCGCCGGCGCCAGCGGGCATGTGCTGCTCTTCATCGTCTCGGCGGTGATCGGCGGCGGTGGGGCGGCGGTTTCCACGCCGGCCAGCTCCCACCTGCTCGGCCGCTACTGCCCGCCGCGCATCGCGCCGCTGATCTATTCCATCAAGCAGACGGCGGTGCCGGCCGGGCTGCTGCTGGGCGGGCTGCTGGGGCCGGCCCTGACGCTATGGACCGGCTGGCGCGGCACGCTGCTGATCGCCGCCGCGGCCTGCCTGGTGCTGGTGCTGCTGCTGCAGCCGCTGCGGCGGGAATTCGATTCCGACCGCGAGCCGACGCGCCGCTTCCGCATGAAGGATTTCGGCACGACGCTCGGCACGGTGACGGCGACGCGGGAGTTGCGCACGCTTTCCATGGCCTGCTTCGCCTTCAACGGGCTGCAGACCGTCTTCACCGCCTATTTCATCATCTTCCTGACGCAGCACGGCCAGGACCTGGCGGCGGCGGGGGCGCTGTTCTCGCTGACCATGCTGGTGGCGGTGCCCTGCCGCATCCTCTGGGGCTGGCTCGGCAGCGGCATCGTCGCGCCGCGGCTCATGATGTCGGTGCTGGCCTTCGGCATGGCGGCGAGCACGGCGCTGCTGGGGCTGAGCGGCGAGGGCTGGCCGCTCTGGGCGATCGGCGCCACCGGCATCGTGCTGAGCGCCACGGCGATGTCCTGGCACGGGGTGCTGCTGGCGGAGACGGCGCGGCTGGCGCCGGACAACATGCATGGTGCGGCGACGGGGGGCGTGCTGTCCTTCGGCCAGGTGGGCGCCTTCCTGATGCCGCTGGCCTATTCGCTCTGCCTCAGCGCGACGGGCAGCCATGGCGTGGGATTCATCGTCAGCGGGGTGCCGGCGCTGCTGGTGGCGGTGGCACTGCTGCGGGGCGGTGGGGATGAGGAACGGGCGAGAAGGGAGGTGGCGGCGGCGGCTTGAGGGGAGCTCTGCTCCCCTCAAACTCCCCTCGCCAAAGGCCGAAGGGCCTTTGGAAACCTTGAGTTTTGCGTCTCGACCGTCGGGTCCAGACTCGAGGGTTCAAAGGGCCTTTCGGCCCTTTGCGGGGAGAGTTTGAGAGGGGCAGAGCCCCTCTCAACCCACCGGCGCAGTCTTCGCCATCGCCGGCAATTCCACCACCTTCGCGTACCAGGCTTCCAGCTTCGGGTGCCCCGGCCGCCACGGCTCATGCGGGTAGCGGAAATCCAGGTAGCCCAGGGCGCAGGCCACGGTGATCTCGCCGATCGTCGTCAGCAGGCCGAGCTTCTCCGCCTCCGCCTCCAGCACGTCCAGCGCGCGCGCCACCTTCCCCTGCTGGATGGCGATGTATTCCTTCCGCCCGTCATCCTGCGGCAGCGCCACTTCGCGCCGGCGCGGCTGGCTGGCATCCAGGATGCCGTCGCCCAGCGCCTGCAATTGCAGCGCCTTCCATCGCGCCGGCCCGGCGGGCGGGAACAGCTTCGGCGCGTCGCCGATGCTGTCCAGGTATTCGCAGATCACCGGGCTGTCGTAGAGCGGCACGCCGTCATCGGTGAGCAGCGAGGGCACCTTGGAGAGCGGGTTGAGCGGCAGCAGCGCCGGGTCGGTGGTGCCGACCTTCCAGAGCTCGATCTTGCCGTCGATGCCACGGGCGATGGCGCAGGCGGTGCATTTCCGCACATAGGGGCTGGCGGGGGAGAAGGCGAGTTTCATGGTGGAGTTCCGTCCCTTTCACTCTGCATCGGTCAGCGAGATGAGACCGTAACCCGTCAACAGCCCCGCATGATAGTGGCGGTGTTGCCGGAGGACGCGCGGCGTCAGCGCCCCGCGCATGGCGAGCCAGAGGATCACCTCGATGGCTTCCGCCCCGCCGCGGCGCATGTATTCGGCATTGGGCAGGGCGGTCAGCGCCGCCGGGTCCTTCTCCAGCAGGTCGAGGAATTCATTGTCCCACTCCGGCGCCACCGCGCCGAAGCCGGGGCCGTGAAGCTGGTGCGACATGCCGCCGGTGCCGAGCACCAGCACGCGCCGCGCGCTGCCCTCGGCTGCGACGGCGCGGCGCAGCGCCTGGCCCAGCGCGAAGAGCCGCCGCGCCGGCGGCACGGGCTGCTGGATGACGTTCACCGCAATCGGCACTACCGGCACCGTCCAGGGCGGCGGCAGCAGCAGCGGCAGGCAGGAGAGCAGCCCGTGATCCACCGGCAGCTCCTGGCAGATGGTCGGGTCGAAGCCCTGCTCCACCAGGCTTTCCGCGATCTGCCAGGAGAAGGCGGCATCGCCTGGCAGCGGCGGCAGGTCGCGCGGCCCGCGCCCCTCATCCGCCACCGGATAGAGATCGGCCGCGCCCAGCGCCAGGGTCGGGTAGCGGTCGAAGCGGAAGGCGTTCAGGTGGTCGTTATAGATTGCGATGACGAGGTCCGGCTTCGCTGCCGCCAGCCAGCCCCGCACGGGGAGATAGCCGTCGAAGAAGGGCTTCCATTCCGGATCCTGCTGCTTGCCCGCATCCCAGGCCATGGCGATGGAGGGCGCGTGGGAACAGCCGATGCCGCCGATGATCTGCGCCATGGCGCTCAGCCCCCCTCACTGCCCCTCGGCCGCTTCGTGGCCATGAATTCCGCCACGCTCTGGCCGCGCATGGCGGCGCCCATCTCCACCAGATTGGTGCCGAAGACGCTGCCTGCCTTGGCCAGCGCATAGATGCTCGCGCCATACTCCAGCAGCGCGTTCCAGTCGCGCGCCGCCAGCAGCGTGCGTTCCTCCGCCGTCAGCCCGTGGCGATCCATGTAGCCTTTGGCGTCTTCAGCGTAGGCAGCCCGGTTGGCGGCGTCCGTGAAGCTGACGAGGAAGCGGTTCAGCCGGTAGCCGCGGCGGGAGCGTTCGCCGGTGAAGGGGGTCATGGCAGCGTCTCCCGAAACCAGTCATGGGCGGGGTCGGCGTCGCGCCGCTGCAATTCCGCCAGCAGGCCGGTGATGCGCTCGCGCAACTCCGCCTTGCGGGGATAGATATTGCAGAGCGTGCCGGCGAGGCGCACCGGATCGCCGGTATAGTAGCGCTCATACAGCCGCTGCCGGCCGGAAAAGGAGGAGATGCAGGCATCATAGGCCAGGCGGTTCAGCCTGATCCGCTCCCCCGCATCGCCGACCGCCGCCTGCATGTACTGCTCCACGATCGGCCCTGCGCCGCTGGCCAGCTCTGCCTGCGACGGCACGCCGATCAGCCCGCTGGCGCCGAGGATCTGCACGATGTCCTGCATGCGGTGGAACATGCGGGCGAAATCCAGCCGCGTGACCCAGAGCGGCATGGGGTCCGGCGCCACCGTGCCCCAGGGCGTCGTCACGGGGTTGGCTTCGGAGGCGGTGATGCAGGCGCGCATCGTCTCGGTGAACAGGATGATTTCGGCCAGCATGCCCTGCACATGGGCGTAGCCTTCGATGTTGATCGCCCGCGCGATGGAGAAGGCCAGGCCCAGCATGAACTCGCACTTCGCCAGCGACTTGATGGCGGCCTGGTGCCCGGTCTGCGGCCCGGCGAAGGTCTTCTGGTAGAGGCCGTTGGCGATTTCCGGGCTGCGATGGATGAAGACGCGCTCCCAGGGCACCAGCACATCCTCGAACACCACCATGGCGTCATTCTCGTCCAGCCGCAGCGCCAGCGGATGATCGAGCAGCGAGGGCGAGGTCACCGGCGAGACCGGCGGGCGGGAGACGAAGCGCATGCCCGGCGTCGCCGTCGGCAAGGCGAAGCCGAAGGCGTAGTCCAGCGCCTCTGGCGCATTGTTGATGTAGGTGGAGGGCATCACCACGATCTCATCGGCGAAGGCCGCGAGGGTGGAGAGCATGCGCGCGCCGCGGATGACGATGCCGGCATCCGTCTCCTTCACGATCTTCGCCGCCAGGTCCTTCTCCTGCCGCTCGACCGAGGTGGAGCGATCGACCTGCGGGTTGATGAGGACATGCGTCATCACCAGGTCGTTCTCGCGCACATGCTCGTAGAAACTGCGCATATTGCGGCCGAATTGCGCGCCATGGGCGGCGAAGACGCTCTCCGCCGCGCCGAAGGCGGCGACGAAGCAATTCATGAAGTCCGGGCTGCGGCCGAACATGCCCTGGGTGGCGTTCATCCAATGGCCGATGGCGACGCGGCGGCGCCTGAGGTCCTCCACCGATTTCGGCTCGATATGCGAAAGCCCGACGAGCTGGCCGCTGGCGGGGGAAGTGTATGTCATTTCCGCCTGCAGCGCCTGATGGTGCTGCATGTCCAGCAGTTCCGCCACCGTACGGGCGGCACCGGCGAAGCGGCGGTCGCGTGTCACATCGGCGATGCGCTCGCCTTCGATCCAGATTTCCCGGTCATCCCGCAGCCCTTCGAGGTATTGCTTCCCCGTGCGGATGCCCATGGCGCCTGCTCCGTTGCCGATCCGGCGAGCCTAGCGGAAGCCCGGCTAGCCCGCCACACTGCCCGAGCAGCAGAGGGGAGCCGTCATGGCCGATATCCAGCGTTTCGCCCCGCCCCAGGACGGGCGGGCGTTTCCGCCGCTTTCGATGGCGGTGCGGCATGGGAGGATGCTGTACGTTTCCGGCATCGGTCCGGTGGCGCCGGGCGGGGCGATTGCCGCCGGGAATTTCGAAGCCCAATTCGCCGAGGTGATGCGCGGGCTGGAGGCGGTGCTGGCGGAGGCCGGCACGGACCTCACCCGCGTGCTGAAGACCACCGTGCTGCTGACCCGGGCGGAGGATCTGCGGACCATGAACCGCCTTTACGCCGCTGCCTTCCCGGCCGCGCATCTGCCCGCCCGCACCACCTGCGTGGTGGCGGCGCTGCCGGTGCCGGAATTCCTGCTGGAGATCGAATGCGTCGCGGCCCTCGACTGACGCGGCAGCGAAGGCCCTGAACGGGGCCATCGACGGCGTCGAAGGCCATCCTTGCCTGGGGCCACGATGCCGCCAGCGAGTTAGGCCGGAGCCGCGCGAAGCGCGGTGCGCCTTCGGCGCAGCCTTGCCTCGCTGGCGGCACCCTGGCTGGCGCTTAACGCCGCCCGCCGGTGTCGGGCGCGCGACATGCGCGCCTGACCGACGGCGATGGTGGTTCAGCCCAGCGTCATCCCGCCATCCACCACCACCGTCTGCCCCGTCACCATCGCCGCTCCCGCCAGCAGGAACAGCATCACCTCGGCCAGATCATCCGGCGTGCAGCGCCGCTTCAGCAGCGCCTTGTCGATGGAGGAGCTGCGCTGCTCATTCGTCCATTCGATCATCCAGGAGGAATCCACCGCCCCCGGCGCCACCGCATTCGCCCGCGCCTCGGGCGAGAGCGTCCGCGCCAGGTTCTTCGTCAGGCTGATGACCCCCGCCTTGGTCGCGCCATAGGCCATCGAGGAGCCCGGGTTATCCAGGCCGGCGATGCTCGCCGTGCTCACCACCGCGCCATGCGCCGCCTTCAGCGCCGGCGCCGCCGCCTTCACGCAGCGGAAGACGCCCAGCAGGTTCACCTGCAGCACAGTCTCCCACAGCTCTTCCGTCAGCCGGTCCAGCTCCTTCGGCCCGATCGTCGTGCGCGTGCCCGGCGTGCCGGCATTGCAGGCGAGATAGTCCAGCCGGCCGAGATCCTTCACCGCCGTCAGCACCATGCGTTCGCAGTCGGTGGCATCGCCCACATTGCCCGGCGCGCCGATCACGTCCAGCCCGGCATTGCGCAGCTTCTCCACCTGCTCCGGCCCGCGCGTGTCGTCCACCAGATGGTTGATCGCCACCTTGGCGCCGTTCCGCGCCAATTGCGTCACCAGCGCCAGGCCGATGCCGGAGGCGCCGCCCGTCACCAGCGCCGTCTTGCCCTTCAGGTCGTAGGTGATCATAGCTTGCGCTCCATCCCCGCCATGGTGCCGATCTCCCGCATCGCCTGCTTCAGGGCGATCAGCTTCTTGTCGCGTGCCTCGAACAGCGCCGCCGGGTCGCCGGGCCAGTCATAGTAGCCGGCGCCCGCCAGCACGCCGGTGCGGCCTTCCGCCACCAGCCTATCCAGCACCGGGCTGTTCGGCGTCGGCTCGGGCGGGGCGTAGCTGTTGTTGCGCTTCACCGCCTGCATCAGCGCCAGGCCGGTGAAATCCGCCTTGGCGTAGAAGCCGAGGATCGGCAGCCGCAGCGCCAGCCCATGGATGATGGCGGCGTCGATCTCCTCGGCGCTCGCCACGCCCTCATCCAGCAGCGCCTGCACTTCCAGCCCGATCGCCGCCTGGATGCGGTTGGCGACATAGCCGGGCACGAATTTCTTCAGCCCGATGGGCTGCTTGCCCATGGCCCGCAGCATGTCGGAGACGCCCTCGACCACACCCGCCTCGCACTCCGGCCCCGGGATCACATCCACCAGATCCACCAGATAGGGCGGCGTGTACCAATGCGCGATCATCGCCTTGCGCTGCCGCGCGGCCGGGATCAGCGGGAACACGTCCAGATGGCTGGTGTTGCTGGCGAAGATCGCCTCCGCCGGCGCCAGCTTGTCGAGCTGCTCATACAGCGCGCGCTTCGCCTCCGGCACCTCGATGATCGCCTCAACGATCAGCTCCGCCCCATCCACCGCCTCGGCCAGGGACTCATGCCGCGTCACTGCCTGGGCGAGATGGCCCGAGGTCCAGTCGGCAGGCGCCTCGCCGCCCGCCACCAGGGTCGCCAGCGCCGTCTCCATCAGCCCCTGGGCGCGCGCCAGCGTTGCCGGATTGCTGTCGGTCAGCCGCACCCGGTGCCCGCCCAGCGCAAACACCAGCGCCAGCGCATGCCCCATGGTGCCCGCGCCGATGACCGCCACTCTTGCCATGCCTATGCTCCCTCCTCCGGCGTCCAGGGCTCCGGCGCCCGCGCCTCGATCTCGGTGACGACATCCACCACCACCGTCTCCTCGCTGGCCAGCGCCTCCTCCAGCGCCGCCGCGATCTCGCCCGGCCTTTCCACGCGGAGGCCCTTCAGCCCGAATTGCCGCGCCACCGCGGCGAAATCCGTGGGGCCGAAGCGCAGCACCTGCTCCGCCGCCTTCGGCCGGTTGCCCGCCTGCTTCAGGTAGTTCGGCCAGCCCTGGCCGAAGCCGGAATTGTTGTTCACCACCAGCACCACGGCAATGCCGCGCCGCTTCGCCGTCTCCAGCTCCGGCAGATGGTAGTAGAGCGCGCCATCGCCGGACCAGGCCATCACCTTGCGCTGCGGCGCCGCGCATTTGGCGCCGAGCGCCGCCGGAAAGGCCCAGCCCAGGGAGCCGGCGGCGCGCAGATAGGTCTGGGTCGGCGCCAGCTCCACCAAGGTGCCGGTCCAGATGCCGGAATAGCCGGTATCGGCGACGAGGATGCCATCCGAGGGCAGCGCCTTCGTCACCTCCGCGCAGAGCCGCGCCGGGTCGATGGCGGCGGCCTCGCTCGCCAGCCGCGGTGCCATGGCGCGGCGCCATTCCGCCATCACCCCCTGCGCCCAGCGGAGGAAATCGGGGCTGCGCGTCCAGCCCTCCAGCTCCGCCACCAGCGCGGCAAGGCTCGCACGCGGATCGCCCAGCAGCGTCACCTCGGCCTCGTAGCTGCGGTGGAATTCCAGCGGATCGGCGTCGAGTTGCACCACCCGCGTGCCCGGCTTCGGCACGCGCCAGGTATGCGTCACCTGGTCGCCGGTATCGCAGCCGATGAACAGCACCAGCTCCGCCGCATGCACCACCTGGTTGGCCGGCGGCGCCGAGTAATTCCCCACCACGCCCACCGCCAGCGGATGCGTCGTCGGGATGATGCCCCGTGCCCCCAGCGAGGTCGCGATCGGCGCCTGCAACGCCTCCGCCAGCGCCAGCAGCTCCGCCCCGCAGCCGGACAGCACGGCGCCATCCCCGGCGACGATCACCACCTTCTGCGCCGAGCGCAGCGCCGCGACCGCCGCTTTCACCTCCTCTGGCGCCGCCACCGGCCGATGCGACGGCGCCCGCCACAAGCCCAGCGCGGCTGGCGGTGCACCCGCCTCGCCACGCTCCACGAACTCGCCCATCAAGCCGTTGAGATCGAGATGCACCGGCCGTGGCGGCACCGCCACCGAAGCCGCCCAGGCCTGGCGGAATTGCCGCGGCAGATCCGCCGCCTCCTGCACCATGGCGGCGAATTTCGTGACGGGCGCGAAAAGCGGCGCATGCGCCACTTCCTGATAGGCGTTGCGATGCTGCTGCCCGAGCGGCTTGTGCCCCGTCAGCGCCAGCACCGGGCTGCGCGCCAGATACGCATCCTGCAGCCCGGCCGCGAGATTCGCCGCCCCCACCGATTGCGCCGCCACCACCCCCGGCCGGCCGGCGACGCGGCCATAGGCATCCGCCATATAGACCGCGGCCTTTTCGGTATGCGCCAGCACCGGCTGCACGCCCACCCGTTCCAGCTCCAGCAAGGTGCGGCGCAGCACGGCATCGACGAAAAACAGGTGGGTCTGGTCCGATTCCTTCAGGCTGCGCGCCAGCCATTCCGCGCCGTTCATTGCCAAGGACCCCTTGCCCGTCTCCCGTGGCGGGCGATACTGCGCCAGCAATGGAGGAAACCCAATGGCCGATCTGCTGATCCAGCAAGGGCATGGCGCCGGGACCCGCTACCAGGATACCGAAAATCCCGCCGATATCTGGCACTGGCTGGAAAACCCGCCGGCCGACGCCAAGGGCGGCATCCCCTACGCCTTCATCGCCTCGCTCGGCGATGTGAGCAAGGCGGCGCCCTTCCTCTATACGGTGGAGCTGGACATCGCCGAAGCGGATTTGCCGGAGATCTTCCGCTGGTATGAGGAGGAGCATCTGCCCATGCTCACCTCCTGCCCCGGCTGCATCGGCGGCACGCGCTATCGAAGGCTGGATGGCGGCGCACCCAACCTGCTGGCGGCCTATCGCTTCGAGCGGGCGGAGGTGAACCAGACGCCGGAATGGATCGCGGCGCGCAGCACGCCCTGGACGGAGAAGGTGCGGCCGCTGTTCCGCAGCTCCCGGCGCTATGTGCGACGGCTGCTGAGCTGAGGCAGGGTCCGCGCCCTCCCGCTAGAGCGGCTTCACGCTGACTGTGCAGCGCGAAACCGCTCTAGCTTACGGATTGTAGAGCAGATTCACGCCTCCGGGCGATGCCGCTCTCCGGCGATCTGCTCTAGCCTCACGGCGCGGCGCGGCGGCGACCGCCCGTGCGGCGCCGCCGCAAGGCCGCGCCCGCTCCCGCATGGCGGCCGGGCGCCGGCCGCCGCGTCCAGGAGCGGGCAGAGCCCCTCTCGGCCTACTCCCGCGCGAAATCCGGCGAGTTGATGACCTCCGTCCACTTCGTCATATCCGCGGCGATGCGCGCCTTCATCGCCTCCGGCCCCCGCGCCGCAGGCGCCGTCGCGGTGCTCGCCAGGTCGCGCAGCCGGCCCTGCAGCCCGGGATCCGCCTGCGCCGCCTCCACCGCCTCCGCCAGCTTTGCCAGGATCGGCGCCGGCGTGCCCGAGGGCGCGGCGAAGCCGTTCCAGATCACCAGGTCGAATCCCGGCAGCCCGCCCTCGGCGAAGGTCGGCACATCCGGCAACTGGGCGATGCGCTGCGGCGCGCTCACCGCCAGCGCCACCGCCGTGCCGCCGCGATGCCCCGGAATCATCGTCACCGTCTGGTCGATCACCGCATCCACCAGCCCCGCCGCCAGATCGTTCAGCGCCGGCCCGGCGCCGCGATAGGAGACCAGCGTGCCCTTCGCCTTCGCCAGGAACAGCAGGTAACCCGGCGCCAGATGGCTGGTGGTGCCGAGCCCGGCGGTGCCGAAAGTGACCTTCTCCCCCTCCGCCCGCAGCTTTTCCAGCAAGGCGGGCAGGGTGCGGATGCTGCCGCGCGGGCTGGCGGAGAGCACCATGGGCACGTCGGCGACGAGGGAGATGGGCGCCATGTCCCGTCGCGGGTCGAAGCCGCCCTGCGGGTTGAGGATGCTCCCCACCGCCATCACCCCCATGTTGCCGAAGGAGATGGTGTGGCCGTCCGGATCCGACCGCGCCGCGCGCTGCATGCCGATGAGGCCGCCGGCGCCGCTGACATTCTCCACCACCACCTGGCGACCGAGCGGGGGCGTCATCGCCTGGGCGTAGAAGCGTGCCAGCGCATCCAGCGTGCCCCCGGGGGCGGAGGGAACGATGATGGTGACGTTGCGCTGCGGGAAGCCCTGGGCCCGGGCCAGGCCCGGCAGGCTGAGGCCGGCGAGGGCCAGGGCGGCGCGTCGGCTGAAGGTGGCAGGCATGCACGTATCCTCTTTCGGCGCGGCGCTCGGTCCCGGCCCCGCAGCGGGCACCATGCCGCATCCGGCGGCCTAGATTAAGTCGTCGCTGGCGAATTGGCCGAGGTTCAGCACCAGCAGGGAATCGCCATTGCCGAATTCGATAAGCAGGTTGCCGCCGACCGCGCTGCTGCGGGCCTGCACCGCCGCGTGCAGGCTGGGATGGCCGCCGATATCGAAGCCGGGCAGGCTGATCCGGTCCTGCCCCTGGTGGAAGTCGAGGATGACGTCATGTCCGCCGCCGGGCGCGAAGACGAAGACATCGCGGCCGGTCTCGCCCAGCAGCCTGTCATCGCCCGCCGCGCCGGAGAGGGTGTCGTCGCCCGCCCCGCCCAGCAGCCAGTCCGCCCCGCCACTGCCGGTGATGGCGTTGTTCAGCGCATTGCCCGCGGCGAAGCCAAGGCTGCCCTGCAGGATCAACCCCTCCACGCTGGCCGGCAGGAAGTAGCCGGCGCCGTCGAAGGCGGCGATGACGGTATCGCTTCCCTCCCCCGCCAGCTCGATGACGCGGTCGGCCGGTGCATCCACGCGGTAGAGATCGTCCCCCATTCCCCCGCGCAGCTCATCCGCCTCGCCGAGGCCGCTTGCGCCGTCCAGCGTGTCGTTCCCGGCGCCGCCCACCAGCAGGTCGGCAGCGAAGTCAGGGCCGCCGGAGAGGGAATCATCGCCCTCCTCGCCATGCAGCATGTCGGACCCGGCGCCGCCGAGCAGCGTGTCACTGCCCACGCCGCCGGTCAGCAGGTCGGTGCCGGCGCCGCCATCCAGCCTGTCCTCGCCCTCGAGGCCGAAAAGGCTGTCGCTGCCGTCATCGCCGCTGATGGTGTCGTTGCCGGCGAAGGCGACGAGGAAATTGGCCTCCTCATTGCCGGTCAGGCTGTTGGCCAGCGCATTGCCCATGCCGAAGAGCCGCCCCGCGCCGATGGCCAGGATCAGATTCTCGATATTGGCGCCGAGATAGAAGCTGGTGCTGGCCACCAGCGTGTCGATGCCGCCATTGGCAGGCTCGGTGATGATGTCACCGGCGGTGTCGACGTAATAGGTGTCATTGCCGAGGGTGCCGTTGAGGCGCTGCCCGCCGGGCGAGTCATAGACCAGGATATGGTCGATGCCGGCCATCGCCTGGGTGTTGCGGTTGGCGAGGTTGCTGGCGGTATCGGCCAGGGTGATGTGGTCCGCCGTCGCCAGGGCGATGCCGTCCAGGGCCTGGTACTGGGCGTAGCTCAGCGTCAGCGCGTCATCCACCGCGTCGATCGCCGTCACGCCGTGGCTGGCCAGGGCGGCGATCTCCGTGCTGCTCAGGCCGGCGATGCTGGCGCCGGAATCCGCAAGGGTGAGGAGATCGTCGCCGGAGAGCGCGACGCTGCCGAGGGAGGCAAGCTGCTCCAGCGTCAGGCGGAGCCTGTTGTCCGTCGCATCGATCCGGTCCACCCCGGCGGCGGCGAGGCCCGCGACCTGCGCGGCGGTGAGCGCCGCGAAATGCGTGCCGAGATCGGCCAGGGTGACGCTGTCCCCGGCGCGGAGCCCGATGGGGCCGAGGCCGAGATACTGCCCGATACCAAGGGCGAGGCTGCCACCCATGGCCGCCAGCTTCTGCACCCCGTGATCCGCCAGCTCGCCGAGTTCCGCGGTGGTGAAGCCGAGCGTCGCCGCATCCGCCCGCACCACAAGCGTCGCGGCGCTGCCGACGAGGCCGAGCACCCGCTCGCCATCGAGGATCTGGTCCTGGCGCAGCACCAGCTCGGCATTGTCGGCAAGCTGGATGGCGGTGAGCTTGCCGGCGGCGTTCAGGCTGGCGAAGGCGGCGGCGATGTTGGCGACGCTGTCCAGCACCGCTATGCCGAGCACGGCGGCATCGCTTTCCGCCGCCGCGACGGCAGCGGCCGCGGCGCCGCTGACCGTGAGCCGCGCGCCATCCTGCAGCAAAGCGAGGGTCGCGCCACGGGCCTGGTACTGGGCGTAGGTGACGGGCAGCACGAAGCTGTCCAGCAGGTGAATCTCGGTGAGCTTCCCCGCCATCGCCAGGCTGTCCAGCGCCGCCGCGACATGCGCCGCGGTGTCGCTGAGGGTGAAGGCATCCACCGCTGCATCGGCCTGCACCGCGGCGGCCTGGGCGGCGGTGGCATCCGTGACCGTCAGCCCGGGGCTGCTGGCGAGCAGCGCCACCGCCGCCGCATTGCCGGCATAGGCGGCGTAGCCGAGGGTGACCGGCGCCGCATCCGTGACCGTGATGGCGGTGAGCCTGGTGGCGCCGGCCAGCGTGCCGAAGCCGGCGGCGAGGTTGGCGGCGGTATCGGCCAGGGTGAAGCCATCGACCCTGGCATCGGCCTGGGTGGCGGCGGCCTGGGCCAGGGTGACGCCGGCGACCTGGATGGCGATGCTGCCTTCCAGCCTCGCCAGGGCGGCGGCGGCGTCGGCAAGCTGGTCATAGCCGATGGTGAGGGTGCTGCCGCTGCTCAGCGCAATGGCGGTGATCTTGCCATAGCCCGCCAATTGTTCCAGCGCGGCGGCCAAATTGGCGGCGCTGTCCCGCACCGTGAAGCCGGTGACATGCGCTTCCGCCTGCGCCGCCTCCGCCGCCGCGGCGGCAAGGCCGGCGACGGTGAGGGTGTAGTCGCCCGGCAGCTTGCCGAAGAGCGTGCCCGGGCTGGCATATTGCGCCGCGGTCAGGGTCAGCGGGCCGCCGCCCAGCACCGCCAGGGCGGTGAGCTTGGCGGCGGATTTCAGCGCCTCGAACGCCGCGGCGATATTGGCCGCGCTGTCCAGCACGGCGAAGCCGGTGATTCGGGCATCCCCCGCCAGGGTGGCGAGCTGGGCCGTGGTGGCGGCGCCGACCTGCAGCGTGGTGCCGGCCGGCAGCAAGGCGAGGGCGGCACCATCCGCCAGGTATTGCGCCTGGGTCAGCGCCAGGCTGCTGCCATCCTCCAGCAGGATGCCGGTGAGCTTGCCGGCCCCGGCCAGCGCATCCAGCGCGGCGGCGATGGCGGTGGTGCTGTCGCTGACGGTGAAGCTGGTGATGGCGGCATCCGCCTGCAGCGCGGCCACCGCCGCGGCCGGCACCGCCGCCACGGTGATGGCGGGCGCCCCGCCCAGCAGCGCCAGCGCGGTGCCGGCGGCGAGGTACTGGCTGTAGCTCAGGGCGATCGGGACGCTGTCGGTCAGCCAGATACCCGTCAGCTTCTCCAGCCCGTTCAGCCCGGCAAGGGCGGCGACCACATTCGCCGTGCTGTCGCGCAAGGTGAAGCTGGCGGCGAGGTCGCTGGCCTCCACCGTCGCGGCCGCGGCGGCGGCGACGCCGGTGACGGCGATATCCGCCCCGGCGAGCTTGCCGAGCACCCAGGCCGCGCCGGCCCAGGCGGCGTAGTCCAGCGTCAGCAGGCTGCCATCGCTGAGGGTAACTTCGGTGAGCCCGGCGAGGCCGTTGAGCGCCGCGAGCGCCGCCGTGACATGGGCAATGCTGTCCTGCACCGCATAGGCGATGACGTGGTCATTCGCCTCCAGCGCCGCGGCGCCGGAAGCGGTGGCGCCGCTGATGCGCAGCGTGTATTCGCTGGGCAGCTTCGCCAGCGCCGCGCCATCCGCGGCGAGCTGGGCGGCGGTGATGGCGAGGGGCGCGGCATCGGTCAGGGCGATGGCGGCGAGCTTGCCGGAGGACGCGGCCGCAGCCAGGCTGTCCAGCGCCGCCGCCACCTGCGCCGCGCTGCCGCTGACAGCGAATTCCACCACATGGGCATTGCCCTGCAGCGCGGCCGCGGCGGCGGGAGGCACGGCGGCAAGGCTCAGCGTGTAGCTGGCGGGCAGCCGGGCCAGGGTGGCGGCGCCGGCGGCGAAATCCGCATAGGGCATCGCCAGGGCGGCGCTGTCCGTCAGCGCGATGGCGGCCAGCTTGCCGGCGCTGCCCAGGCTGGCGAAGACAGCGGCGACGGCGCTGGCGGAATCCGCCAGGCGGATGCTGTCCACCGCGCCATCCGCCTGCAGGGCGGCGACGGCGCTGGCCGGGGCGGCGGTGACTTCCAGCCGGTAGCCGCTGGCGACGCCGTCGAACACCGTGCTGCCGGCCTGGCGGTTGGCATGGTCGATGCTGAGCGGCACGTCGCCGAGGGCGGCGACCTGGCCGGCATCCCAGGCGAGATCGCCGACCGTCACCACCACCGCATCGATGCCAGCGGCAACCAGCGCCGCGATCTGGCCGGGCGACAGCGCGGCGAGGGTGACGGCGGTATCCGCCAGCACCACCCGGTCCGCGGCGGTGAGCGCCATGCCGCCCAGCGCCTGGAGCTGGGCGACGCTGAGATTGAGCGTCTCCGTGCCGGAATCGAGGGCGGCGACGCCGGCGCCGGCCAGCCCTGCCAAGGCCGCGGGCGACAGCCCTTCCAACACGCTTTGCGCATCGGCCAGGATGACCGTGTCGCCCGGCGGCAGCCCCGTGGACCCCAGATACTCGGCATAGGTCCAGCGGAGAATCGGCATTGGGTCCTGTCGGCCAGAAGGGGGCGGGCGTGCCGGAGCACGGCCCGCGGGCCACTATCGCCGAGGGGGATTAAGCCGGGGTTGACGGGCCCACCGCTCCCCGGGGCGGGATCGCGCTGGGGAAGCGCAGGATCACGCCTTGGGCTCGGGCTCGATCGCGTGACCCATGCGCGCGGTTCCGGCCGCGCGGGACCGCGCCCCTGGAGCGCGATCGCCTGAGGTGGAAGCGCCGAAAAGCGTGAATCACGCGATCAAGCAAATAGCCGGAGCGGGATGCGAGCGGAGCTCAACCTACTCCGCTGGAGCATTTTCAAGTCCGGCGGAATCGCCGGACGATCAGGAAAATGCGACAGGACAAAAGGCTAGAGTGGGTTCACCGAGCACAGGCGAGGCGAAGCCGCTCCAGTGTCCTTGCCCGCGAAGTTCGCCGGATCTCCAGCGAAGGCAGCGGACAAGCAGGCCACTGAAACAGAAGCTGGTGGCCCGAGAACGAAATCCGCAGGACTGCGGAAGCGGGACACTAGAGCGGTTTCACGCTGACTGTGCAGCGCGAAACCGCTCTAGCTCATGGATGGTAGAGCAGATTCACGCCTCCGGGCGATGCCGCCCTCCGGCGATCTGCTCTAGCGCAGCGCGTCGAGCGCCAGGTTGAGGCGGAGCACGTTCACCCGCGGCTCGCCCAGCAGGCCGAATTCGCGGCCTTCCGTCTGCACTGCCACCAGCGCCGCCACCCGCGCCGCCGGCAGGCCGCGCGCCGCCGCCACCCGCGCCACCTGCCTCGCGGCATTCTCCGGACTGATATGCGGGTCCAGCCCGGAGCCGGAGGCGGTGACGGCATCCGCCGGCACGGCGCCGCCGCCCAGCGCCGCCTGGCGCTCCTTCACCGCCTCCAGCAGCGCCTGGGAAGTGGGCGCGGCCTGGGAGGCGGCGCTGGCGGCCGCGTTGTAGGGCGAAGCGGTGGTGCTGCCGGGATTCTCCGGATCCGGCGCCGTGGTGGCGGAGGGGCGCGGGTGGAAATAGCGCGCCGAGGCGAAGCCCTGCCCGATCAGGGCCGAGCCCACCACCTTCCCGTCACGCTCGATCAGGCTGCCGCCGGCGGCCGCGGGGAAGAGCGTGCCGGCAAGGCCGGTGAAGCCCAGCGGCACGGCGAGGCCGAGCAGCAGGGTGAGGAGGCCGACCACGGCAAGGGCCGGCCGCAGGATGGCGATCATGGTTCAGGCGATCCCGAGGAGCTGGAGGAGAAGGTCGATCAGCTTGATGCCGAGGAAGGGCGCGAGGATGCCGCCCACCCCGTAGAGCAGCAGGTTGCGCCGCAGCAGCGCGGCGGCGCCGATGGCCGAATAGCGCACGCCGCGCAGCGCCAGCGGCACCAAAGCGACGATGATGAGGGCGTTGAAGATCACCGCCGAGAGGATGGCGCTTTCCGGCGAAGCGAGATGCATGACGTTCAGCGCCTGGAGTTCCGGATAGCTCGCCACGAAGATCGCCGGCAGGATGGCGAAATACTTGGCCACGTCATTGGCGATGGAGAAGGTGGTCAGTGCGCCGCGGGTGATGAGGAGCTGCTTGCCGATCTCCACCACCTCGATGAGCTTGGTCGGATCGCTGTCGAGATCGACCATGTTGCCCGCCTCGCGCGCCGCCTGGGTGCCGGTCTGCATGGCGAGGCCGACATCCGCCTGCGCCAGGGCCGGCGCGTCGTTGGTGCCGTCGCCGGCCATGGCGACCAGGCGGCCTTCGGCCTGGGCGCGGCGGATATAGGCAAGCTTGTCCTCCGGCGTCGCCTCGGCGATGAAATCGTCCACCCCGGCCTCGGCGGCGATGGCGGCGGCGGTCAGGCGGTTGTCGCCGGTCACCATCACGGTGCGGATGCCCATGCGGCGCAGCGCGTCGAAGCGGGCGCGCATGCCGGTCTTGACGATGTCCTTCAGCTCGATGGCGCCGAGCAGCCGGCTATTCTTCGCCACAGCCAGGGGCGTGCCGCCGCTGCGGGCGATGCGGTCCACCGCGCTGCGGAAGGCGACGGGGGCCTCGCCGGGAGCCCCCTGCAGCAACGTATCCACCGCGCCCTTGCGGTAGCTGCCTTGCGGCAGGTCCAGGCCGGAAACCCGCGTCTGGGCGGTGAAGGGCACCACCTTCGCGCCTGCCGGCAGCGCCATCGGCTCGACGCCGTAGCGTTCCCGGGCGAAGGCCAGGATGGAGCGGCCCTCCGGCGTTTCGTCGGCCAGCGAGGCGAGCACCGCGGCTTCCGCCAATTCTCGCTCGCCGACGCCCGGCGCCGGCAGGAAGGCGGCGGCCTGGCGGTTGCCGAAGGTGATGGTGCCGGTCTTGTCCAGCAGCAGCACATCGACGTCGCCCGCCGCCTCCACCGCCCGACCGCTGGTCGCCAGCACGTTGAAGCGCACCAGCCGGTCCATGCCGGCGATGCCGATGGCCGAGAGCAGCCCGCCGATCGTCGTCGGGATCAGCGTCACCAGCAGCGCCGCCAGCACCGGCACCGAAGGCGCCTCGCCGTTCCAGCTTGCGAAGCCGACCAGCGTGGCCACGGCGATCAGGAAGATGATCGTCATGCCGGCCAGCAGGATGTCCAAGGCGATCTCGTTCGGCGTCTTCTGCCGGCTGGCGCCCTCCACCAGCGCGATCATGCGGTCGAGGAAGGTGGAGCCCGCCGCCGCGGTGATGCGCACCACGATCCAGTCGGAAACCACCAGCGTGCCGCCGGTGACGGCGCTGCGGTCGCCGCCGCTTTCGCGGATCACCGGCGCGCTTTCGCCGGTCACGGCCGCCTCGTTCACGCTGGCGATGCCCTCCACCACCTCGCCATCGGAGGGGATGAGGTCGCCGGCCTCGACCAGCACCAGGTCGCCCGGGCGCAACTCGGTGGCGTTGCGCGGCTGCCACAGGGTGCGGTCATCGCCGCGCAGCAGCAGCTTCGCCATCGCCTCGCTGCGGGCGCGGCGCAGGCTGTCCGCCTGGGCGCGGCCCCTGCCCTCCGCCACGGCTTCCGCGAAGGTGGCGAAGAGCACGGTCAGCCAGAGCCAGGCGGCGATGCCGGCCTGGAAGCCCCAGGGCTCGCCGAGCCAAAGGGCACGGGCGGCGAGGATGGTGACCAGCATGGCCACCACCTCGGTCACGAAGATGACCGGGTTGCGCACCAGGTGGCGCGGGTCGAGCTTGCCCCAGGCGGCCAGGGCGGCATGACGGAGGATGGCCGGATCGCCCAGCGCGGCGCCGGCGCGCCGGTCGCGGCGCGTGGTGCCCTGATGGGGCGTCTGCGTGATGTCCAGCATCGGCGGGGCCTCAGAAGGTGCGGCCGGCGGCGAGCACGAAATGCTCGGCGAGCGGCCCGAGGGCGAGGGCGGGCATGAATTGCAGCCCGCCGAGGATCAGGATCACCCCGGCCAGCAGCCCGGCGAAAAGCGGGCCATGGGTCGGGAAGGTGCCGGTGGAGGCGGCGAGCTTCGGCTTCAGCGCCAGGGCGCCGGCAATGCCCATCACCGGCACCACATAGGCGAAGCGGCCGAGCAGCATGGCGAGGCCGAGGGTGGTATCCAGCCAGGGCGTGTCCGCCGCCAGGCCGCCGAAGGCCGAGCCGTTGTTGCCGGCCGCGGAGGTATAGGCGTAGAGCATCTCCGTCAGCCCGTGCGGGCCCTGGGCGGGGATGGAGGCGACGGCGGCCGGCAGCACCAGCGAAAGGCTGGCGAGGCCGAGGATGGTCGCCGGCAGCACCAGCACCGCCAGCATGGCGAGCTTCACCTCCCGCGCCTGCACCTTCTTACCGAGATATTCCGGTGTGCGCCCGACCATCAGCCCGGCGACGAAGACCGCCAGCAGGGCAAAGACCAGCATGCCGTAGAGGCCGGAGCCGACGCCGCCCGGCAGCACCTCGCCGAGCTGGATGAGGAAGAGCGGGATGAGGCCGCCAAGCGGGGTGAAGCTGTCGAACATCGCATTCACCGCGCCGCAGGAGGCGCCGGTGGTGGTGGCGGTGAAGAGCGCGACGAGGGGCAGGCCGAAGCGGAGATCCTTGCCCTCCATATTGCCCTGCGCCGGGTCAATGCCGAACGCCAGATGCAGCGGGTTGCCGCCCGCCTCCGCCCCATAGATCAGGCCGGTGGCAACAACGACATAACCGAGCATGACGGCGAGCAGCGCCCTGCCCTGCCGCCTATCGCCGACCAGGTGGCCGAAGGTCAGCGCCAGGCCGAAGGGAATGATCTGCTGGGCGATGATCTGCAGCGCGGCGGCGAGCGCGCCCGGCCCCTCAAAGGGATGCAGCGCATTCACCCCGAAGAAGCCGCCGCCATTGGTGCCGAGATGCTTGATCGCGACCTGGAAGGCGGCAGGGCCGAGCGGGATGGTCTGAGTCGCGCCCTCCAGCGTCGTCGCCTCGACATAGGGCGAGAGGGTCTGCGGCATGCCGAGGGCGACGAAGGCGAGGCCGAGCACCAGGCTGATCGGCAGCAGCAGGTAGAGGCAGATGCGCACCAGATCCGCCCAGAAATTGCCGAGCTGGCTGACCCCGCCCGCGGCAAAGGCGCGGCAGACGGCGAAGGCCAGGGCGATGCCGGTGGCGGCGGAGAGGAAATTCTGCACCGTCAGCCCGGCCATCTGGCTGAGATAGGACATCGCCGCCTCGCCGCTATAGGCCTGCCAGTTGGTGTTGGTGACGAAGCTGATGGCGGTGTTGAAGGCCAGGTAAGGCGACAGCCCGTCGAAGCCCTGCGGATTGAGCGGCAGCGCGCCCTGCAGCCGCAGCAGGGCGTAGAGCAGCGCGAAGCCCGCGGCATTGGCGGCGAGCATGGCCAGGGTGTAGCCGCGCCAGCCCATGCCGCGCACCGGGTCGATGCCCGCCGTGCGATAGATCAGCGCCTCCACCGGCGCGAGGAAGCGGAGGCGGCCATGCGCCACCGCCGCCATGTACCGCCCGAGCGGGATCGCCGCGGCGACCGCCAAGGCGAGGACGAGCGCGATCTGCGCCCAGCCGATCCAGCTCATGGCTCAGAGATCCTCGGGGCGCAGCAGCGCCCATAGCAGGTAGATCAGGAGGAAGGCGGCGACGGCGCCGCCGAGCAGCAGCGGCAGCATCAGACGCGCTCGCAGCCCAGCGCATAGGCCGCCATCAGCGCGAAGCCGCCCAGGCCGAGCGCCAGGAGCAGGAGGTCGAGCATGGGAATCACCTGTACCCCGGGGGATCCGGGTCCGGCGCAGGACTAGGGGCGCGGCGCGTAAAGCCGCCATGCGAGAGGCCGGGGCGGGGCATAAAAACCGCATAAAATCCGCAGCGCCGGCGAGGCCCGCCTGCTAACCACCGCCCGATGCCAGAGGAGCCCCCCCGCCCCGATCCGGACGCCCTGCTCGCCCTGGCGCGCCAGGAGGGGCGCGGGCGGCTGAAGGTTTTTCTCGGTGCCGCGCCGGGGGTGGGCAAGACCTTCGAGATGCTGGCCGAGGCCCGCCGGCGCCAGGCGGGCGGCGCGGGCGTGCTGATCGGCATCGTCGAGACCCATGGCAGGGCGGAGACCGAGGCGGCGATCGGCCCCCTGCCCGTGCTGCCGCGCGCCCGCCTCGCGCATCGCGGCCAGGTGATCGAGGAATTCGACCTCGACGCCGCCCTCGCCCGCCGCCCCGGCATCCTGCTGCTGGACGAGCTGGCGCACAGCAATGCCCCCGGCAGCCGCCACCCCAAGCGCTGGCAGGATGTGGCGGAGCTGCGCGAGGCAGGCATCGAGGTCTGGACCACGATGAACGTCCAGCATCTCGAAAGCCTCTCCGAGGCCGTCGCCCGCGTCACCGGCGTGCGCGTCGCGGAAACCGTCCCGGACCGCGTGCTGGCCGAGGCGGATGCGGTGGAGCTGATCGACATCCCGCCGGCCGAACTCATCGAGCGGCTGCGCCAGGGCAAGGTGTACCGGCCGGACCAGGCCGGAAGGGCGCTGCGCGGCTTCTTCCGCGAGGGCAATCTGGCGGCGCTGCGGGAGATGGCGCTGCGCCGGGTGGCGGAACGCGTCGATGCCGACGTCACCTCCTATATGCGCGCCAATGCCATCGCCGGCCCCTGGCCGGCCGGCGAGCGGGTGATGGCGCTGGTGGGCCCGGACCCGGCGGCAGAGCAGGTGGTGCGGGCGGCGCGGCGCATCGCCGATGCGCTGAAGGCGCCGCTGGTGGCGCTGCATGTGGAGCGGCCGACCGGGCGCGAGGCGGGCGACCCGGGCCCGGCGCTGCGCCTGGCGGAGAGGCTGGGGGCGCTGGCGGAGACGGTGGTGGCGGGGGATTTGCCCGGTGCCATCCTGCGGGAAGCCCGGGCACGCAACGTGGCGCATCTGGTGATGGGGCGCGGCCGCCCGCCCTGGTGGCGGCGGGCGCTGGGCCGGACGCTCTCTGCCCGTCTGCTGCGGCAGGCCACGGATTTCACCCTGCATTTGGTGCCGCTGCCCGGCGCCCGGCCGCTTCCGCCGCCCGAGCCGCGCGGCGTCCCGCCCTGGCTGGGCTGGGCCGCCACGCCGGGGCTGGTCGCCGCCGCCACCTTCGTGGCGCTGGCGGTGGAGCAGGACGTGCCGGAAGGCGCGCTCGGCATGGTCTATCTGGTGCCGATCGTCGCCGCCGCGGTGGGGTTCGGGCCGCTGCAGGGGGGGCTGGCGGCGCTGCTCGGCTTCCTCGCCTGGAATTACCTGTTCCTGCCGCCGCGCTACGAGCTGGCGATCGCCAGCCCGCAGGATGTGGTGGGCGTGGCGGTCTTCGCCCTGGTGGCACTGCTGCTGGCCGGCACGGCGGGGGGGCTCGGGCGTTCCGTGCGGGCAGCACAGGCGCGGCTGCTGGGGCTGCGGCGGCTGGTGGAATTCAGCCGCCGGCTGGGCGCGCCGGGGGACAAGGCGGATCTGGTGCAGGCCATTGCCGAGGAAGCCTCCCGCATCGCCGGCGGGCCGGCCTGCGTGCTGCTGCCCCTGCCCCCCTTGCCGGGCGAGACGGTGCCGGAGCCGGTGCTGCGCGCCGCGGTGCCGTTGGAGGCCACGCCGGACGAGGCCAGCATGGCCGCCGCCCGCTGGGCCATGGCACAGGGCAAGCCGGCGGGGCGGGGCACCGACACCCTGCCCGAAGCCGCCTGGCAATTCCGCCCCATGCGCACCGCCAGGGGCATCGCCGGGCTGGTCGGGCTGCAGCCGCCGGAGCGCCGGCTGGAAGGCGAGGCAGACCGGGCGCTGGCGGCGCTGCTGGATCAGGCGGCCGTTGCTCTGGAACGGGCGGAGCTGATGGAGGAGCGTGCCCGGGACGAGGCACGGGCGGAGACGGAGGCGCTGCGCACCGCCCTGCTCACCTCGCTGGGGCATGATCTGAAGACGCCGCTCACCGCCATCCGCGGCGCCATCGGCACGCTGCGCGGCGCCGGGCCGGGCCTGCCGGAGCCGGTGCGGGCGGATCTGCTGGCCGCCGCCGAGGAGGAGACCGAAAGGCTGACCCGCTGGATCGGCAACATCCTCGACATGGTGCGGATCGAGAACCGCCAGATCCAGCCGCGGCGGGAGGTGGTGGAACTGACCGAGGCGCTGGAGACCGCCGCCGCCCGGGCCGGCCGCACCGCGGGACGGCGGATCGCGGTGGAGGCGCCAGGCCGGCCCATCGTCCCACGGCTGGATCCTGCCCTGCTGGACCAGGTGCTGGCCAATCTGCTGGACAATGCGCTGAAATTCTCCGGGCCGGCGGGCCAGGTGACGGCGCGGGCGCGGCGGGAAGGGGCGGAGGTGATGATCGCCATCGAGGATGACGGGCCGGGCATTCCACGCGACGAGCTGCGGCTGGTCTTCGACCCCTTCTTCCGCGCCCGGCGGGCGGACCGCATCGCCGCCGGCAGCGGGCTGGGCTTGGCCATCTGCCGCGGGCTGGTGCAGGCCATGGGCGGGCGGATTGCCGCCGAAAGCCCGCTGACGCCGGATGGCAGGGGCACCCGCATGACCCTGCGCTTCCCGGGAAGATGAGCGAGGGCGCATGAGCGAGCTGGCCGCCCCCCGGGTACTCGTCATCGACGACGAGCCGCAGATCCACCGCTTCCTCGCCCCGGCGCTCGCGGCCTCCGGCTACGCGCCGCTGCGGGCGGAAACCGGGGCGGAAGGGCTGAAGCGCGCGGCGGAGGAGGCGCCGGCGCTGATCCTGCTTGATCTCGGCCTGCCCGACATGGATGGCAAGGGGCTGATCCCTCGGCTGCGCGGCTTCACCGCCGCGCCGATCGTCATCCTCTCCGCCCGCGACCAGGAGGCGGAGAAGGTGGCGGCGCTGGATGCCGGGGCCGATGACTACGTCGAGAAGCCCTTCGCCCTGGCGGAGCTGCTGGCCCGGCTGCGGGCGGTGCTGCGGCGCGGCGGCGGCGCGGCCCCGGCGGCGGTGGTGCGCAGCGGGCCCCTGGAGGTGGATTTCGCCCGCCGCACCGCGCGGCTGGAGGGCCAGGCGCCGCTGAAGCTGACGCCGCGGGAATGGGATCTGCTGGCCGCCCTGGCCCGGGCCGGCGAGGGCCGCGTGGTCACCCAGCGGCAGCTCCTGACCGCCGTGTGGGGGCCGGCGCATCTGGAGGATGCGCAGTATCTGCGCGTCTATATCGGGCATCTGCGGCAGAAATTGGGGAAGGCGGCCGGGCTGATCCGGACGGAACCGGGGATCGGCTACCGCTTCGGAGCGGCGGAGGAGGAAGGGGGTTGAGCAGGTGGGCGCACTGGCCGTTCCCCCGGCTTTGCGATACCAGGGCGAGGCGCCTTGGATGGGTGGCCGAGTGGCTTAAGGCAGCGGTCTTGAAAACCGCCGTAGGTGCAAGCCTACCGTGGGTTCGAATCCCACCCCATCCCGCAAGCTCGGCTTTGGACCGCCGGCCAGCCTGATCCGCTCGGCGCGATCCCGATCCCGCTTACGCACCCGCTCAGTGGGTTGTGGCGTAATGTGGCGTGGGATATCGTACCTGTAGTTCGCGGCATCGTCGGTCCCGGCGAGCCATTTTGAGCCGTCGCCGCGATGGCTGGCTGCCGCGGCGGATCGACTAGCTTCCTCGCTTCCGACGGGTTCTGTTGCCTGGGCCTCGTGCGCCCGGTGCCGTTCCTCGGCGGGGTGGGCCGGGGCCTCAGGCGGTCGCCGGCAGGCGGGCGAAGAAACGGCGGCGGACGGAGCGTTCGGTATCGCCGAAATAATCCTGCCACCAGCCCTCGGTGCTCAGCGGCTTCGGCGGCGCCTCCGGCCGCCGCCATTGCAGCGACTCCCGGAATGCATGGTGGCTGTAGAGCCGCATGAACTCGCCAAGATAGATATCGGCGACGCGCGTATTGCCGGCGACGACGATCATGTTCTCGTCGTTCTCATCGGTCGAGGCGTCGCTGAAATTCGCGGAACCGGCCACGACCACCGGGTGGCTGGACAGCGGGTCCACCAGCATGAACTTGTTGTGGACATACCTGACATTGCTGTTCAGCCCCGACAGGCGCTCCTTCACCCAGCCATCGATCTGGTTCGTGGCGATCAGCGCGCCGATGGCAAAGGTGTTCTCCGGCATGTTGCGGAGCTGCTGGATCGCCTGCTCCTCCGCCGCCCGCTTCGGATCGTCCTTGCCCATCGGCCGGGTCTTGCGTTCGAGGAGGGCCAGCCGAAAGGGCGCCTGCGCCGTCCGGTAGACCTCCTTGAAGACGTCATGCATGCCGAAGGCGAAGGTCATGAGGAGGCCCTCGCGGCCCTGCCTCGCCAGATCGGCATACCAGGCGAGCGCGTCGAGATTCGGCCGCGGGCTGAAGATCACGCTCGTTCCGGCCGGCAGCGGCAGGGCCGGCAGCGGCGTCATCGCCTCGATGGCGGGGCGCAGCTCCCGCGACGGCGGGTCGGCCTCGAGCGCGTTCCAGTAATCGAGGAACCTGGCCGCCACGGCCGGCTCCTCGACCAGATGGGCGACATTGGAGTGGCCGAAGATGCCGCCTTCGGAAAAATTCGTGCCGCCGGTCCATACGGCGACCGGCCGCCCGGACTCCAGCTTCACGATGAACTTGTTATGGGCGATCGCCGAGGGGTTGGCCTGGCGCTCGGTGCAGGCCGCCCGCAGGCCGATCTCCCTGACGGCCTTGCGGTTATCGTCGCGGGGCTGGGCCTTCCTGGCATCATAGATGATGCGGACGTCGACGCCGCGGTCGATCGCGGCCTTCACCACCTGGAGGAAGGGCCGGTAGTGGAATTCATAGGCGGCGATCCGCAGCGCATGCCTGCCGGGCACGGCGCTTTCCACGAAGCCGACCATGGCCTCGTAAAGGCCGCGCGACAGCCAGATGAAGGCCTGGTCGTTGGCGACCTGCTCCGGCGCCCGGTTGCCGAAGCGCCGGACATATTCCTGCGACGCGGCGACCCCGCGGTTGAAATAGACGTCGTGGGTGCCCCCCTCCGGGCTTTCGGTCGTGATGAAGATCTCCGTCGCGGCGTGGCGGAGGAGGTTACGCGGCGTACCCTTCAGCGCGGTGACGGTGTAGGTGTATCGCCGCCCCGGCAGGGCGGAATAATCCGCCCATTGGAAGCTCTGGATCGGGTGCCGGTCGGTCGGGTAGGCGGCGCCGGCCGGGAAGCCGGGATCGGTTTCGGCGAAGGTCTTCATCCCCTCCAGGTAGCGCGCCGTGCCGGCCTTATGGTCGATACGGTGGATCGAGAAGCCCAGCAGCCCGCCGCAATCGGCCCGGGGCAGGCTCATGCCGAGCATCACGACATAGGTCCCCGCCACCGCATGGACCCTCAGCCCACCCGTCGTTCGGGTCGCCCGCATGCGATGCCCCCGGCACATTTACGATTTACGAATTGTACCACTCGGACCCGTTACGGAGAAGCCGCAACGGCGACCGAATGTCCATCGCACCGCAGAGGGCGGCCGCCGGGCGGGACGGCATGCCCCGCCCCGTAACCTCCGGCGCCGGGCAGGCGGTGCCCGGCGGCAGCAGGTGGTCCCCGAAGGGGCCTGGCGCGTGGTGGCCCCTACCCTTTCGGCCAGTAGGCTTCGGCGACCGCCATGGAGGGCGGATCCACCACCTGCGGCACGCCGCCCTTCCACTGCACGGTGACGAGCTGCGCATCCACCAGCCGGCCGCGCTCATCGTATTTCAGCCGCTTGCTGGGGAAGAACAGCGCCGGGCCCTCATTGCGGATGTCGAAGGCGCGGATCGCCTCCGCCACCTTCTTCCGGTCGGCGGAGCCGGCGCGCTCCATCGCCTCGCGGAGGATCATCATATGCGCGTAGGGGAAGATGCTGTCATGGCCCATCCAGGGCTCCCTGGTGCGCTCCTTGAAGCGGGTCACCAGCGCGTCCTGGTCCTTGCCCGGCCAATTGGCCATGCAGACCATCAGCCCTTCCAGGATCTGCGGGCTGGTGAGCTGCACCAGCTCCGGCACCGCCATATGGCCGCCATTGCCGATGGTCGGCAGCTTCGCCTGGCCGAGGCCGTATTCGTTCAGCTTCTCCACCAGCAGCTTGTCGTCCGGGACGTTGGTGGCGATCACCAGCAGGAAATCCGGCCGCGCGCTGCGCACCTTCTGGATCAGCGGCGTGGCGTCGGAGAGCGGCGGGGTGAAGGTCTCGTCCACCACGATGCGCAGCCCGTGCTTGGCGGCTTCCGTGGCGCGCACCGGCCGCACGAAGCTCTGCGGCGAGGCGGTGCTGTCGGAAATCATGCCGAGGCGCGTCGGCTTCTTGCCGGTGGCCCGCTCGGCGAGCTGCATCAGGGTCGGCAGGATCGCGATGGCTTGGTTGTCATTGGTCGGCGAGGATTGGAAGATGTAGCGGAAGCCGCGGCTGGTCAGGCTGTCGGCATAGGAGAGGGTCAGCCAGGGAATCTCGGCCCGCTCGGTCACCTCGGTCACTGCCAGGGTGAAGGAGGAGAGCCAGGCGCCGGTGCCGCCGGCCAGGTCGGGCTCCTGCGCCACCAGGCGCTGGGCGGCGTTCTTCGCCTTCTCCGTGCTGTCGCCGGCATCGTAGATGACCAGCTTCATCTTCGCCCCGCCCAGCGAGCGCACGCCGCCGGCGGCGTTGATGTCGTCGATCGCCATCTCCGCGCCCATCTTCATCAGCAGCCCCTGGCGCGCCCAGGGGCCGGAGATGGGCGCCAGCAGCGCGACCTTCACCTCGGACGGCGCCTGGGCGCGGGCGCGGCGGCCGCCCAGCGTGACGGCGCCGGCGCCGGCACCAAGCGCCAGCGCATCGCGGCGGGTGATGTTGCTCGTCATGTCGTTCCTCCCCCTGGTCGTGGTCAGTCTTCCTCACCGATCCCGAGATAGGAGCGGCGGACGCGGTCGTCGCTGAGCAGCGTCTGGTACGGCCCCTCCAGCACGATGCGGCCGGTCTCCAGCACATAGCCGCGGTCGGCCAGCTCCAGCGCCTCCGCCACGCGCTGCTCCACCAGCAGGATGGTGAGGCCGGCCTCCCGGTGGATCTGCGAAATGCGGTCGAAGATCATGTCGGCAACGGCCGGCGCCAGGCCCATGGAGGGCTCGTCCAGCATCAGCAGCCGCGGCGCGGAGGCGAGGCCGCGGGCGATGGCCAGCATCTGCTGCTCGCCGCCGGACAGCGTGCCGGCAAGCTGGCTTTCGCGCTGCGCCAGGATGGGGAAGAGGCTGTGGATACGCTCCAGCGTCTCCGCCCAGCGCTGCCGCCCCGCCTCGGGATAGGCGCCCATCTCGATATTCTCGCGCACCGTCAGGTTCTTGAAGACCTGCCGGCCTTCCGGGACATGGGCGATGCCGAGATGCGCCCGCGCCGCCGCCGGCCGCGCCAGCAGATCCTCCCCGGCGAAGCGGATGCCGCCCGCCTCCGGCCTGACGATGCCGGAAATCGCCTTGAACAGCGTGGATTTGCCGGCGCCGTTCGGCCCGACCACGGTGACGAATTGCCCCTCCTCCACCAGCAGCGAAACGCCGGAAAGGGCGCGGAGGCCGCCATAGGCGACGGAGAGTCCGGTTATGTCGAGCATGTCTTCGCCAGCCATTTGCGGCCGAGATAGGCCTCGATCACCGCCGCATCCTCCACCACCAGCCGCGGCGCGCCCTCCGCCAGCTTGCGGCCGCGGTCGATGACGACGAAGCGGTCGGCGAGCTTCAGCATGGCATGCATGGTGTGCTCGATGATGACGATGGTCATGCCCTCCTCACGCAGCCGCCGCAGCACTGCCAGCACCTCCTCGCATTCCTCGCGGCCGAGGCCGGCCAGCGTCTCGTCCAGCAGCAGGAGGCGCGGCTGGCCGGCGAGCGCCCGGGCCAGCTCCATCAGCCGCAGCCCCTTGTTGGTGAGCTGCCCGGCCGGCCGCGCCGCCTGGGCGGACAGCCCGACGCGGGCCAGCGCATCCTCCGCCGCGGCGGTGGCCGCCGCGCCGGTGAGGCCGGCGCCGTAGGCCCCGATCAGCACGTTATCCAGCAGCGGCAATCTCGGAAAACTGCGCACCACCTGAAAGGTGCGCCCCACCCCCATGCGGCAGATGGCGTGCAGCTTGCGGCCGGTGATCTTCTCGCCATCCAGCCAGGCGGTGCCGCTATCGGCCGGCAGCACGCCGTTCACCAGGTTGAACAGCGTCGTCTTGCCGGCGCCGTTCGGGCCGATGATGCCGAGGATCTCTCCCGGCGCGACCTCGAAGGAAACGCCGTCCACCGCACGCAGCCCGCCGAAGCTCTTGCCGATGCCCTCGACGCGCAGCAGCGGCCCGGCGCCGGCCGGCGGGACGCGGAGCGGCGCCGGGCTGCGCAGGGGCGGTGGCGGCGGCACGGCGGGGCGGGCGAAGCGGTCGCGCAGCGTCCAGAACACCCCCTCCGGCGCCAGCAGCATGACGCCGATGATGGCGACGCCATAGACCACGCCCTGGATGCCGGGGATGACATTGCCCAGCTCGGCATGCAGCGTCTCCGCCAGCGGGATCAGCACCGCGGCGCCGACCAGCGGCCCCCAGACGGTGCCGACGCCGCCGAACAGCGCGACCGTCAGCGCCTGGGCCGAGGTGAGCATGCCGAACACCGCCTCCGGCGTCACCACCAGCAGGATGCAGGCATAGAGCCCGCCCGCCGCCGCGGCGATGCCGCCGCTGAGCACCAGCGCCGCCATCTTCCAGCGCCGGAGATTGACGCCGGAGGCCTCGGCCGCCAGCTCATTCTGCCGGATCGCCATCAGGGTCAGGCCGAAGCGGGAATTCTCGACGGCGAGGGAGATGCCGAAGGCGAGGACGAGCAGCCCGAGCGCCACCCAGGTGAAGCCGCGCGGATCGGTGAATTGCAGCCAGAGCAGCGGCGCCTCCCGCTGCATCGGCAGCGAGACCTCCTGCCAGCCGAGGAATTGCGCGACGTAGAGCAGCACCAGCGGGAAGGCGAGCATGGAGAGGGCGAAGTAATGCCCGCGCAGCCGGAAGGTCGGCAGGCCGATGAACACCGCGGCGACGGCCCCGAACAGCGTGCCGAGCGGGATGCCGAGCCAGGGCGTCAGCCCCCAGCCGCCCATGCTGTGGGCGACGGTGAAGGCGCCGATGCCGAAGAACACCGCATGGCCGAAGCTGATGAGCCCGACATAGCCGGAGAAGAGGTTCCAGGAGAGCCCCATCACCGCCCAGATCGGCACCAGGGTCAGCATCAGCTGGTAGTAGCTGTTGGTGACGAGCCCGGAGAGCAGCAGGTAGACCGCCAGCAGCGCGGCGAAGACCAGCGCGTCGCGGCGGAGGCGGGGAAGCGCACCGGGCCTCATGCGCGATCCGCCGAACGGCCGAACAGCCCCTGCGGCCTGAGCACGACGATCAGCAGGAAGACCACGAAGATCGCCGCGTTCTGCAGCTGCGGCGGCAGCGCCAGGGCCGAGAATTGCTGCACGAAACCGATGGTGACGCCGCCCCAGAAGGCGCCGAGCAGGCTGCCCATGCCCCCCAGCACCACGCCGGCATACATGATGACGACGAAATCCAGCCCCATGAAGGGCGTGAAGGAGAGGTAGGTGGCGACCAGCCCGCCGGCGATGGCGGTGACGCCGCTGCCGAGGGCGAAGGCGATGCGGTGCGCCCGGTCCACGTCGATGCCCATATAGGTCGCGGCCGTCGGGTTGTCCGCCGCCGCCCGCAGCGCCCGGCCGAGCCTGGTGCGGTCCAGCAGCAGCCAGAGCCCGATGACGGCGGCGATGGAGAGCAGGCAGGCGATCAGCCGCGCCTTGTTCAGGAAGATGGTGGTGTCGCCGATGCCGATCTCGATCAGCCAGGCGGAGGAGGAAAGCGGCGTCGTCACCGCCCGCGGCGTGGAGCCGAACAGGATCTGCCCGCCATTCTGCAGGATGAGCGCCACGCCGAGGGTGACGATGAGCTGGCCGAAATGCCCCTCATCCAGGCTGCCGGCGGTGCGCAGGCCGGAGACCCGGGCGAGCAGGAAGCGGTGCAGCACCCAGCCCAGGGCGAAGATGATGGGCCCGGCCAGCACCGCCGCGACGAAGGGCGCGGTGTTGGGGCCGAGGAAGGCCAGCACGCCCCAGCCCACCACCAGGTAGAAGGCGGCATAGGCGCCCAGCATCAGCAGGTCGCCCTGGGCGAAATTCACCACCCGCATGATGCCGAAGATCAGGCTGAGCCCGACGCACATCAACCCGTAGATGCAGCCGATGACGAGGCCCGCGACGCAGGCATTCAGCGTGTTCTCGAGCAGGATCAGCGCATCCATCGCGCGCGCCTTTCCCGCCGCAGGGCCCGGCCGTGCAGCATGCTTGATACGTTTCCCGTCGCCGCCGGCTTGGTGCCGGCCGCTTCCGGACCGATCCTGACAGGGTTTGGTCCCGCGCAACAGGGGGTGACGGCGGTCCCCGGTTCCGGCAGGCTGGCGGATAAAGACCACGGGAGGAAGCGAGCGATGTTGATCGGGTTCAACCTGCCGGTCAGCGGGCCGATGGCCGCGCCTGCCACGATGCAGCGCATGGCGCAGCTCGGCGAGCGGATCGGCTTCGACTACCTGACGCTGACCGACCATGTGGTGCTGCCGGATACCAGCGTGCCCGGCTACCCCTATTCGGAGAGCGGTGCCTTCTACTCACCGGAGCCGGGGCGGCGGCATGAGCAATTGACCGCCGCCGCCTGGGTAGCGGCGAAGACCGAGCGCATCCGCCTGGTGCTGGCGGTGCTGGTGGTGCCGCACCGGCCGGCGGTGCTGGCGGCGAAGATGCTGGCGACGCTGGACGTGCTCTCCGGCGGGCGGCTGACGGTCGGCGTCGGCGCCGGCTGGCTGCAGCCGGAGCTGGAAACCGTGGCGGTGACGCCCTTCGCCGAGCGCGGCGCGGTGACGGATGAGTATCTGGACGCCTTCCGCGCCCTGTGGACGCAGGAGAAGCCGGCCATCGCCGGGAAATATGTCCGCTACCAGGATCTGGTGTTCGACCCCAAGCCGGTGCAGAAGCCGCACCCGCCGATCTGGGTGGGGGGCGAGAGCGGGCCGTCCATGCGCCGCGCCGCCAGGGTGGGGGATGCCTGGTACCCGATCGGCAGCAACAACGCACATCTGCTGGACACGCTGCCGCGGCTGGAGGCGGGCATCGCGAAGCTGCGCAAGCTGGCGGCGGCGGCGGGGCGGGATCCGGCCTCGGTCGGCGTGGTGTACCGGGTGAAGCGGCATGGCCAGGCGGCGCCGCCGGCCAGCGACGGCCATCGGCGGCTGTTCACCGGCAGCATCGACAATGTGCTGGTGGACATCGCGGCGCTGCGGCGGCTTGGCGTGACCGGCCTCGATTTCGATTTCGAGGGCCGCGATGCCGACCTCGCCGCCGAGCAGATGGAGCGCTTCAAGGGCGAGGTGCTGGCCAGGATCTGACGGCGGCTTCGACCCGACGGGGCGAAACTCAAGGGTTCCAAAGGCCCTTCGGGTTTTGGCGGGGAGAGGTCGAGAGAGGTCGCGCCGCAAGGCGCGCCTTACGGCGCGACGCCCCTCTCGAAGGGTCATTCCGCCCGAATGCCGAGTTGCCGGATCAAGGGCTGGAACAGCGCCCGCAGCTCCCGGAGCTGGGTCGCGAATTCCTCCGGCCCGCGCGGCGCCACCTCCATGCCGATGCTGGCGAAGCGCTCGCGCAGCTCGGGCGTGGCGAGGCCGGTCTTCACCTCCTCGAACAGCCGCTCGACGATCGGCTTCGGCGTGCCGGCCGCCACCATCAGCCCGTTCCAGCCGCCGATATCGTAGCCCGGCACCTCCGCCGCCTCCGCCAGGGGCGGCACGCCGGGCAGCAGGACGCTGGGCTGCGCCAGGCTCTGCCCCAGCACGCGCAGGCTGCCGTCGCGCACCAGCGCATTGGCGGCGGCCGGCGTGTCGATGGCGTAGTCCACCTGCCCCGCCAGCAGCGCCGAGAGGGCCGGCCCACTGCCCTGGAAGGGGATGTGCAGCGCATCGATGCCCGCCTTGGCGTTGAACACCGCCGTCAGCAGATGCTGCGCCCCGCCGATGCCGGAGGAGGGGTAGGTGTACTTCCCCGGATTGGCCTTCAGCAGCCGCACGAAGGCGCGGGCATCGGCGGCCGGGAAGCCCGGCTTCACCAGCAGCATGTAGGGGGCGAGGCCGAAGGAGACGACCGGCGCCAATTCCTTGTCCACGTCATAGGGCGTGCGGTTCACCAGCGGCCCGAAGGTGATGGGCCCGATCGAGGCGGAGAGCAGCATATGCCCATCCGCCGGCCCCTTGGCGACGAGGTCCGTGCCGATCATCCCGCCGGCGCCCGGCCGGTTCTCCGGCACCACGGGCTGGCCGAGCGGCCCGCTCAGCACATTGGCGATCAGCCGGCCGATGACATCCGTCGCCTGCCCGGGCGGCCAGGGAATGATCATGCGCAGCGGCTTGGCGGGCCAGGGCGCCTGGGCGGCGGCGGAGCGCGTGGCGAGGAGCGGCGCAAGGGCCAGCGGCAGCGCGCGGCGGGGCAGCATGGACGGTCCTCCGGGATTGTTGCGGTCGATGCTGCCTGAGCGGCGGCGTCGCGTCCAGGCGCGGCGGTGCCGGCACCCCGGCTTGACCGCGCGGCATATCCGGCGACGATAGGCGAAGAAGAACAGCTTGGGGGAAACGGCGATGAGCGACGTCAAGATCCTGGCCAGCGGCCTCGGCTTCCCGGAAGGGCCGGTGGCAATGGCGGACGGCTCCATCATCCTGACGGAGATCAATGGCGGCTGGGTGACGCGCGTCGATGTCGACGGCAAGGTGACGCGCCTGGGCAAGCCGGGCGGCGGGCCGAACGGGCTGGCGCGGGCGCCGGATGGCTCGCTCATCCTCTGCAACAATGGCGGCAGCAAGTACCTGCCGGACAGCTTCATGGGCCAGGGCCCGTCCGACGACTACGAATACGGCTCCGTGGAACGGGTCGATCCCGCGACCGGCGCCCGTACGCTGCTCTACAAGGAGGTCGCCGGCCACAAGCTCTCGGCGCCGAACGACCTGGTGTTCGACCGGCATGGCGGCTTCTACTTCACCGATCTGGGCAAGCGCTACCACACCTCGCGCGACCATGGCGGGCTGTACTACGCCATGCCGGACGGCTCCCGCGTGGTGGAGATCGCCTACCCGATCCTCAGCGCCAACGGCGTCGGCCTCTCCCCGGACGAGAAGACCGTCTATGTTGCGGATACCGAGCCGGCGCGGCTCTGGGCCTTCGACATCGAGAGCCCGGGCGTCTTGAAGAAGCAGCCCTTCCCCTCGCCGCATGGCGGGCGCTATCTCGGCAGCGCGCCGGGCTTCTCGCGCTTCGACAGCCTGGCGGTCACCGCCTCCGGCAATATCTGCATCGCCACGCTGGTGACGGGAAAGATCACGGTCTTCGCCCCGGATGGGCGGCTGCTGGACCAGGTGGCGATGCCGGACACCCACCCGACCAATATCTGCTTCGGCGGGCCGGATATGCGCACCGCGACCATCACGCTTTCCGGCGAGGGCAAGCTCGGCCAGATGCACTGGCCGGAGCCGGGGCTGAAGCTGAATTTCCAGCAATAGGGCTGCACGCCGATGAGCGATTTCCGCAAGCTGAAGGACCGGATCGCCGTCGTCGGCGTCGGCAACACCTCCTACGGCAATTTCCCGCATACCGACGATTACGGGCTGGGCGCGGAGGCCTTCCGCCGCGCCATCGCCGATTGCGGGCTGGACAAGAACAAGGTGGATGGGCTCGGCGTCTGCCGCCTGCCCTATTATGCGCGGATGGGCGAGATCCTTGGCCTCGCCCCGCGCTGGACGGTGCAATTCCCGCCGCACGGCCGGATGTCCGCCATGGCGATCATCGAGGCGGCGGCGGCGCTGGAAGCCGGGCTCTGCGACTATGCGGCGCTGATCTACGCCAATATCGGCCGGTCGCGGCGGGTGAATTATGGGGGCGAGGAAAGCCCTGGTGTCTGGGATCCCTTCGGCTTCACCTCCCCCGGTGCGGCGCATGCGCTGATGTTCCAGCGCCATCGCGCGCTCTACGGCACCACCACGCGGCAGCTCGCCGAGGTCTCGGTCGCCTTCCGTCACCATGCGGGGTTGAACCCGGATGCGGTGATGAAGCAGCCCATCACCATCGACGACCATGAGGCGGCGCGGCCGATCACCGAGCCGCTGCGGCTGCTGGATTACTGCCTGATCAATGACGGCGCCGTCTGCCTGATCCTGACGACGAAGGAACGCGCCCGCGACCTGAAGCAGCAGCCGGTGCTGATCTCCGGCTTCGGGGCGCGAGAGGCCTACAGGCAAAGCTCCATCGCCAATTTCGATCTGAATTTCTGGTATGACGAGGTGCGCGACGTCGCGGCGCAAACCTATGGCATGGCCGGGGTCGGGCCGCAGGATGTCGATGCGCTGATGTGCTACGACAATTTCTCGCCGACCGTGCTGTTCAGCCTGGAAGGGCTCGGCTTCTGCGGCCAGGGCGAGAGCGGTTCCTTCGTCGAGGGCGGCACGCTCCGCCTCGGCGGCAAGCTGCCGACCAATACGGATGGCGGGCACCTCTCCTGCTCCTACATGCAGGGCTGGGCGCTGAATGTGGAGGCCGTGCGGCAGATCCGCGGCCAATGCGGCGAGCGCCAGGTGAAGGATGCCGAGGTGGTGCAATTCGTCGCCGCCACGCCCTGCTCCCGCTCCATCATCTACACGCCCGGCTGAGGGAAACGCCCATGTCCACGCCGAAGCCGCGCCCGCATATCGATACGATCAGCCAGGGCTTCTGGGATGCCGCGCGCGAGGGCCGCCTGACGGTGCAGCGCTGCGACGATTGCGCGCATCAGCATTACCCGGGCACGCCCGTCTGCCCGAATTGCCTTTCGGACAAGCAGAGCTGGGCGCCGGTCTCCGGCCGCGGCACGCTGCTCTCCTGGGTGCGCTTCCATCGCGCCTATTGGGACGGGTTCCGCGACGAGCTGCCCTACAACGTCATCCTGGTCGGGCTGGAGGAAGGGCCGCTGATGCTCAGCAATCTGATCGGCGCGGAGCCGGAGGCGCTGAAGATCGGCGACCCCCTGCAGGTGAGCTTCGAAGCGATGGATGAGGCCACCACCCTGCCGAAGTTCCGCCCGGCATGAGCGCGCAGGAACAGGCGCTCCCGGGGCAGCTGCCCGAGGATGCGCCGGGACTGCTCGCCGGCATCCGCGTGGTGGAGGAGGCGGACGAGACGGCCGAGTATTGCGGGTTGCTGCTCGCCGGCCTCGGCGCCGAGGTGGTGAAGCTGGAGCCGCCGGAGGGCGCGCCGACGCGGCGCATCGGGCCCTTCCTGGGGGATGAGCCGGGGCCCGAACGCTCCCTGCATTTCTGGGCCTATAACCGCGGCAAGCGCTCCGTCATCGGCAAGGTCGAGACGACGGAGCTGCTGGCCGAGGCGGATATCCTCCTCACCTCCCGCCGCGACCTCGACGTGGCGGCGCTGCGGGCGAAGCACCCGCACCTGCTGATCGCCCGCATGACGCCCTTCGGCGATCACGGGCCGTGGAAGGATTTCAAGGGCAGCGACCTCGTCCATCTCGCCCTCAGCGGCATCATGATGAATTGCGGCTACGACCCCGACCCGGCGCTGCGCTACGACCTGCCGCCGATCGCGCCGCAGCTCTGGCACGCCTACCACATCGCGGGCGAGCAGCTTCTCGTCGGCCTCCTCGCCGCGCTGATCCACCGGCTGCATACCGGGGAGGGCCAGGACCTCTCCTGCGCCGTGCATGAGGCGACATCGAAGAACCCCGAGCTCGACGTCATGTCCTGGGTCATGCGACGCGCGCCCCTGTTCCGCATGACCTGCCGCCATGCCGGCGAGCACCCGACCCATTCGCCCACCATCGGCCACACCAAGGATGGCCGCTGGTGCATCTCGACCGGCGTCTCGGTGCGGGACCAGGCGAATCTCGTGCCCTTTCTCGAAGGCTATGGGATGCAGGCGGATCTGGTGGCGCCGGGCAAGGATGCCGACCGCAATGCGCGGAACGTACCGGGCTCGGCCGGACCCAACGAGAAGTCGGCGCATATCCTGGAGATCATCCACCGCTTCATCCGCGCCCATAGCTGGGCCGACCTGCCCTGGCGGGAGGCGCAGGCGGCAGGTCTGCTCTGGGCGCCGCTGCGCAAGCCGCATGAGAATGTGGCGGATGCGCATTGGCAGGCCCGCGGCACTTTTGCGGAGGTAGCGCATCCGGAGCATGGCCGCAGCTTCACTTACCCGGTCAGCCGCTGGCTCTCCACCGAGACGCGCTGGCAGGCCGGCGCGCGCGCGCCGCTGATCGGCGAGCATGACGGCCACCGCTTCGCCCCGCGCGCCGCCAGCGTGCCGGCGAAACCGCGCAGCGACGCCGCGCCGAAGCTCTCCGCCCACGGCAAACCCTTCCCGCTGCAAGGCGTGCGCATCTTCGACTTCTCCTGGTTCCTCGCCTCCGCCGGCGGCACCCGCCTCGCCGCCGCACTCGGCGCCGATGTCATCAAGGTGGAGTGGAAGGAGAACCCCGACACCCGCCTCGCCGCCATGGCGCCGGTGGACGGCCGCGCCGCCCGCGCAGCGGCGACGGCGCCGCTGCCGCCGGTCTCCGACCCCGATATGGGCGGGCAGTTCAACAACAAGAATGCCGGCAAGCGCGGCCTCTCGCTGAACATCCGGCACCCGAAGGGGCTCGAGATGGCGCGGCGCATGATCGCGCAGTCCGACATCGTGGCGGAGGGCTTTTCGCCCGGCGTGCTCCAACGCCTCGGCCTGGGCTATGAGGCGCTGAAGCAGATCAAGCCGGACATCATCTATGTGCAGCAGAGCGGCATGGGCGGCATCGGCCGCTATGGCCGCTTCCGCACCATCGGCCCGGTCGCCGCCGCCTTCGCCGGCACCGCCGAGATGTCCGGCCTGCCGGAACCCGCCATGCCGGCGGGCTGGGGCTATTCCTATCTCGACTGGATCGGCGCCTATGGCTTCTGCATGGCCATCCTCGGCGCCGTCTTCCACCGCGACCGCACCGGGCGCGGGCAATGGATCGACTCCTCGCAATGCGAATCCGGCATCATGCTCGGCGCCGTGCCGGTGCTGGACCACTCGGCCAATGGCCGGATCTGGACGCGCATCGGCAACCGCTCGCCCTACAAGCCGGCCGCGCCGCATGGTGCCTTCCGTTGCGCAGGCGAGGATCGCTGGCTCGCCATCGCCTGCTTCACCGAGGCGGAGTGGCATGCGCTGGCGCGCCTCGCCGGCCGGACGGATTGGCTGGAGGATCCGCGCTTCGCCACCCTCGCCGCCCGGCTGCTGCACCAGGAGGCGCTGGAAGACGCCGTCTCCGCCTGGACGGCGACGCAGGAGGCGCATGCCGCCATGCTCGCCCTGCAAAACGCCGGCGTGCCCGCAGGCGTCTGCCAGAACGCCGAGGATCGCTGCGACCGCGACCCCCAGCTCGCCGCGCTCGACTGGCTGACGGAGATCGAGGGCACGAAGATCGGCCGCTGGCCCGTCACCGAACTGCCCGCGGTGAAATTCTCCGCCACGCCCGGCCACGCCGCCGGCATCACTCAGCGCGGCGCCCCCGGCTATGGCGAGGACAATGAACGCCTGCTAGGGGAGATGCTCGGCTACAGCAGGGCCGAGGTGGCCGCGCTGGCCGAGGAGGGCGTGATCTGATCTTCGTCGGCGATATCCACCGCCGCTGGGAGCATGTGGAGCGCGGCCTGGCCCGCCTGGACCGTCCCCCCGAGGATGTGGTGCTGCTGGGCGACATGGAATGCCATCAGCCGCTGGACGCGCTGGTGGCGCCCATCCTCGCCACCGGCGCGCGGCTGCACTGGATCCACGGCAACCACGATGCCGATGGCGGCCCGGAAATGTGGGCGAACCTCGCCGATCCGGCGCTGAACCCCCTCACCGCCGCCGGCGCGCTGCATGGGCGCGTCGCCACCATCGGCGGGCTGCGCGTGGCGGGGCTGGGCGGCACCTTCCGTGCCCGGGTCTGGGTGCCGCCGGCGCCGCCGCGGCTGCACGGGCGGGCGGAGCTGGACGAGGATATCGCCGCCCTCGGCCCGGAATGGCGGCCGGATGCGCGCGCCACGCTGCACGCCTCCCTGGCCACCATGGCGATCTGGCCGGAGGATGTCGCGGCCCTCGCCGCCCAGCGCGCCGACATCCTGGTGACGCATGAGGCCCCCAGCAGCCACCCCGCCGGCATCGCCGTCATCGAGGCGCTGGCGCGCGACATGGGCGCGAAGCTGATCGTGCATGGCCACCACCATATCGGCTACCGCGCCCGCGCGGCGGATGGGCTGACGGTGCAGGGCGTAGGTGCGGCCTGGGGCATCGACCGGCACGGCGTCACGCACTGGACGGGCGAGGCGGAGCGCTGGCTGGGGCGGAAGCCGGCGGGGTGGGATTTCCAGAATTGAGGGAGGGCTCTGGTTGCGGCAGTGCCGCAACCCCTCAAGCTCCCACCCGCAAAGGGCCGAAAGGCCGCCAAGACAGTTGCTCGGAACCCTTGAGTCGGCGGGCGGAACCGGGCGCCACATTCTTGCGCCGTCGCCATGCCAGGCTGTCGGTAATTTCCACGGAGGGTCAGCCATTCTTCCCGGCTCTCAACCAACGGCCACTGCCGCCTCGCCGCGGGCCACGGCCTGCATGCTGGCGGCGGGGCTCTTCAGCCTCATCCTCTTCTTCCGCCACCAGCTCGCCGATGGCTTCACCCTGCTGCTGGGGGACAGGCATGACGCGGTCATCGCCCTCTCCATCATGGAGCATTGGTGGAACGTGCTGCGCGGGCTGCAGCCCTGGGACGTGACCAGCTACTTCCACCCCGTCCCCGGCACGCTCGGCTACAATGATGGCTACCTGGTCTTCGGCCTGCTCTACAGCCTGCCGCGGGCGCTGGGCGCCGATCCCTTCCTGGCCGGGGAGCTGACGAATATCGGGCTGCGGGCGGTAGGCTACCTGGCGATGTTCGCGCTGCTGCGGCGGGCGGCGGGGCTGCCCTGGCAGGCGGCGGTGCTGGGCGCGGTGCTCTTCACCATCAGCAACAACCTCTTCATCCGCGGCAGCCATGCGCAATTGTTCAGCGTGGGGCTGGTGCCGCTGCTGGCCTGGCTGGCGCATGGCACGGCCGCCGCGCTGCTGGCAGGGCGGCCGTGCGCCTTGCTGGGCTGGGGCGCCGGCTTCTGCCTGGGTTTCGCCGCCGCGCTGCTGACCGGCTTCTACATGGCCTGGTACTGCGTCTTCTTCGCCGCTGCCCTGCTGCCCGCCTGGCTGCTGGTGGCGGGGGGGGCGGCGCGGCAGGCGCTATGGCACGGCCTGCGCCGCTGCTGGCTGCCGCTGCTGGCCCTGGCGGTACTGGCGGTGGCGCTGAACCTGCCCTTCCTCCTGCTCTATTTGCCCAAGGCCGCCGAGACCGGCATGCACCCCTGGCCCCTGGTGCTGAGCCTCACGCCCGGCCTGCTGGACGTGATCCATGTGGGCGAGCGGAACCTGTTCTGGGGCTGGCTGGTGAAGGCGCTGAACGACGCCTTCCGCCCCGGCTTCCCCTTCTGGTCGGAACAGATGACCGGCTTCCCGCTGCTGCTGCTGGCCGTGTTCCTGGCCTCGCTGGCCTGGCTGGCGGGGCCGGCGCGCGGGGTGGACCCGGCGCGGCGGCGGCTGCTGCGGGCGGTGGCGATCGCCACGGTCATCACCTGGGCGCTGACGCTCCGCTTCGGCGACACCACCGGCTGGGCGCTGATCTATGACTACTTCCCCGGCGGCAAGGCGCCGCGGGTGGTGGCGCGGTACCAGATCTTCCTCGCCGTGCCGGTGGTGCTGCTGGCGGTCTCCGCGCTCGCCGCCTGGGCGCCGCGCTGGCCGCGCCCGGCAGTGGCGGCGCTGGGCGCGCTGCTGGTGGCGGAGCAGGTGAATCTCTACGCCCCGCTCTTCGTCGACCACCCGCTGGAAGCGGCGCGGCTGGCGGCGGTGCCGCCGCCGCCCGCCGAGTGCCGCGCCTTCTACGTCTCCGCCGCGCGGCAGCGGAGCCGGTTCGGCGAGGAGGTGGACAACCCCTACAACCACAATACGGAGGCGATGCTGGTGGCGGCGGTGCGGCACATCCCGACGATCAACGGCATCTCCACCTTCAACCCGCCCGGCTGGCCGGACGGCATCCCGACGGATGCGGCGTATCAGGCGGCGGTGCGGGGCTGGGTGGAGCGCTGGGGGGTAGCGGGGCTGTGCGCGCTGGATCTGCAGCGGTTTACGTGGAGTAGGTGATGGGGGCTTCGCCCCCAAACCCCCAGCAGGGGCGCTGCCCCTGCACCCCGCCGGGGAGGGGACCCCTCCCCGGACCCCGGTGTGAGTCGGCAGGCTGAACCAGCAAACTCGTCCGGTCCCGCGGAGCCCCTGCCTACCCCAGCCGCCCCGCGCCCCCGGCACCGAGATGCGCCAGCTCCCCGCCGCAGAACACCGCCACCACATGCGGTCCGGCCGGATCCACCACCACCACATCGCCGCGCAGCCCCGCGGCCAGCCGCCCGCGGTCCGCCAGCCCGGCAGCCGCGGCCGGATTGGCCGAGACCAGATCCCAGGCCGCCGCCAGCGACATCTTCCCGCGTCGCGCCATGGCGAAGGGCGCTTCCAGCAGCGCCGGCCAGTGGTAGTCGGAGGCCAGCACCGTCACCAGCCCGCGCTCCGCCAGCGGCGCCGCGCTGGCCCAGCCCAGATGGCTGCCGCCCCGCACCACATTGGGCGCGCCCATCACCACATGCTCGCCGGCCGCCCGGGCATCGGCCGCGACCTCCTCCGCCATCGGGAATTCGCAGATCCGGGCGCCGAGGCCGCGGAACAGAGCGCGGTCCTCCAGCGTGGCGTCGTCATGGCTCAGCATCGGCAGGCCGCGCGCGGCGGCCGCCTCCGCCAGCTTCCGCCGCGTCGCCGGCACCTCCCCGCGCTTCGCTGCAACGCCCTCGATCAGCGCGCGGAAGGCCTCCGGCGCCAGCCCGGCGCGGCCGGCATATTTCGCCACCTCCTTCGCATTGCCGAGCTTCTTCAGGATGGCCGGCGTGTGGTCGTTGAAGCCGATCAGATGCACCCGCCCGGCGGCGATATCCAAGAGCGCATCCGGCAGGGCGTCGAGGTTGTCCGCCTCGAACCGCAGATGCACGCGCAGGTCGATCGCCGGCCGCGCGGCGTCCAGCGCCGCCATCAGCCCGCGCCAGGCTTCCAGGCTGCGCAGCCCCGGCTCCCAGGAAAGCGTCACGCCCATATAGGCGGTGGTGATGCCGAGGCCGAGCAATTGCGACGCCGCATCCCGCACCGCCAACCCCATGGGAAAGCCGATGCCCGGCCGCGGCTGGATGCTGCGCTCATGCGCATCGCCATGGATGTCGATGAGGCCGGGCATCACCAGCAACCCGCGCGCATCGAAGGCACGGCCGCCGCCGCCCGCCGCGATGACGCCGCCTGCCAGATGCAATTCGCCCGGATCCAGCGTGCCGTCCCGCAGCACCTGCCCGCCCGCGATCCTCCAGCCCATGCTCAGCTCTCCACCACGATCTGCATGCGGCCGGCGGCGTAGCGGGCGATGCTCGCTTCCACCGGCGAGCCCGCCGCATCCACATTCACCGATTCCGTCACCAGCACCGGCCGCGACCGCGCCTGTTCCAGCAGCACCGCCTCTTCCGGCGTCGGCATCCGCGCGGTGATGCGGGTGACGAGGCGGCGGTAATCCGGCACGCCGAGCTGGGAGAGCGCCTTGGTGATGGAGGCATCCTCCGCCAGCAGCGCGGCGATGCGGGGGAAGCGGTCCACCGAGAACCAGTGCGCCCCGATCACCACCGGCCGCCCATCCACCAGCCCCAGCCTTTCCGCCACCACCACGGGCTTGCCGCGGCGCAATTTCAGCAGCTCGGCGATGCTGCTGTCCGCCACCGTCTCCTCCAGCCGGACGATGCGGCCCTGGGGCTCGCGGTTCTGCCGCCGGATGGTTTCGGAGAAGCGGGTGCGCGGCCCCACCGGGTAGTCCAGCACATCCTCCGCGACGAAGCTGCCGCGGCCCTGTTCCACCCGCACCAGGCCGCGGCTTTCCAGCTCCTCCATCGCCCGGCGCACGGTATGGCGGTTGACGCCGAAGCGGGCGGTGAGCTCCGCTTCGGTGGGCAGGCGGGTGCCGGGGTGCAGGCTGCCGCCGGCGATCTCGTTTTCCAGCGTGCCGGCGATCTGCCGCCACAGCGCGACGCCCTGGCCGCGCGCTAGGGCCGGCACCGTGGCGGACGCCGCCGCCGGCGTGCCGGCGGGCTGGCTGCGCGAAGGCTTTGTCATGGAGATGTCAACCATGGCCGAGACCTAGCGTGGCAATAAAACCTTGCATAGCCCACTGGACATGCGGATGTCTAGATGATTATCCTCCGCCCCATGAGCAGCACCCCTCCCCCCCTCACCCCGGAACAACAGGTCCGCCGCCACTGGATGGGCGTGCTGGCGCGGGCGGATGGCGCGGCCATCGCCGCAAGGCTGGACGCCGCCCCGCCCCTGCCGGAGGCTACCCGGCTGCGCGGGCCGGAAACCGGGCTGGTGATGGCGCGCGGCCGCCAGGGGGGGGACGGCGCGCCTTTCAATTTGGGCGAGATGACCGTCACCCGCTGCTCGGTGCGCGATGCGGCGGGGCGGGTGGGCCACGCCTATGTCGCCGGGCGGGACCAGCTTCAGGCGGAGCTGGCGGCGCGGCTGGACGCGGCGTTGCAGGACCCCGCGCTGCGCCTCGTCCTGCTGGACGCGGTGATCGCCCCCCTGGCGGCCGAGCAGGCGGAGCGTGCCGCCGCCGTCGCAGCCAAGGCGGCGGCGACCAAGGTGCAGTTCTTCACCATGCAGACGATGCGTTGAGGGGGCGTTGAGATGACCGAGCTGACCCCCGGCTTCGCCGACCCCGTCCTCGGCGCCCAATCCTGCTTCCGGGCCATCCTGGAAGCCATGTCCCGCCCCGGGCGGCTGCAGCGCGTGGCGGGCATCGAGCAGCCGCCGGCGCCGCTCGGCCTGGCGGCCGCCGCCGCGCTGCTGACGCTGGCGGATGCCGATACGCCGGTCTGGACCGATGCCGGCGCCGCCGCCGAGGCATGGCTGCGCTTCCATGCCGGCTGCCCGCTGGTGGCCGAGCCCCGGGAGGCCAGCTTCCTGCTGGCGACCGGCCGGATACCGTCCCTCGCCACCCTGGCCCAGGGCAGCGAGGAGGAGCCGCACCGCTCCGCCACCCTGATCGTCGAGGTGAAGACCCTGGCCGAGACGGTGGGCTGGAAGCTGACCGGCCCCGGGATCGAAACCGAGCACCGGCTGCAGGTGGCCGGCCTGCCGGCGGATTTCCCCCGGCAATGGGCGGCGAACCGCGCGGGCTTTCCGCGCGGCGTGGATGTGGTGCTGACCGCCGGCCCCTGGCTCGCCGCCCTGCCGCGCACCACCCGGATCGAGGAGGCGTAGATGGCCTATGTCGCGGTGAAGGGCGGCGAGCGCGCGATCGACGCCGCCCATGCCTGGCTGGCCGAGGCGCGGCGCGGCGATGCCGCCCAGCCCGAACTCAGCCTGGAGCAGATCGAGCAGCAATTGGGCCTCGCCGTGGACCGGGTGATGGCGGAGGGCGCCTGCTACGACCGCGGCCTCGCCGCCCTCGCCGTGAAGCAGGCGCGGGGCGACCTGATCGAGGCCGCCTTCCTGCTGCGCGCCTACCGCACCACCCTGCCCCGCTTCGGCGCCAGCCTGCCGATGGACACCGGCGCCATGCGCATCCGCCGGCGGATCAGCGCCACCTACAAGGACCTGCCCGGCGGCCAGGTGCTGGGCCCGACCTTCGACTACACCCATCGGCTGCTGGATTTCGCCCTCGCCGCCGGCGGCACCCCGCCCCCCGCGCCGATGGCCGCGCCGGAGGGGGAGGCGACGCCGCGCGTCACCGGCATCCTCGCCCAGGAAGGGCTGATGGCGCCGGAGGCAAAGAGCGACGCCGAGCCGCCGGACCTGACGCGCGAGCCGCTTTCCTTCCCCGCTGACCGTCCGCTGCGCTTGCAGGCCCTGGCGCGCGGCGATGAGGGTTTCCTCCTCGCCATGGGCTATTCCACGCAGCGCGGCTACGGCAATGCCCACCCCTTCGTCGGCGAGATCCGCATGGGCGAGGTGGCGGTGGAGATCGCGCCGCCCGAGCTCGGCTTCCCGATCGAGATCGGCGAGATCACCGTCACCGAATGCCAGATGGTGAACCAATTCGCCGGCTCGAAGACCGAGCCGCCGCAATTCACCCGCGGCTACGGCCTGGTCTTCGGCCATGGCGAAAGGAAGGCGATGGCCATGTCCCTGGTGGACCGCGCCCTACGCGCCAAGGAGCTGGGCGAGGAGGTGGACGCCCCGGCCCAGAGCGAGGAATTCGTGCTGTACCATTGCGACAATATCGAGGCGACCGGCTTCGTCGAACACCTGAAGCTGCCGCATTACGTGGATTTCCAGAGCGAGCTGGAGAAGGTGCGGGAGATGCGCGCCACGGTGTTCCGGGAGGCCGCGGAATGAGCACCATGCGATCGGCGGAGGGCGGAGCCCCCCTCGGCGGCGAGCACCGCAGCCGTGAATCGCATGGTCCCACAGCCACGCGATCGGCGGAGGGCGGAGCCGCCCCCGGCGGCGAGCACCGCAGCCGTGAATCACATGGTCCCACAGCCATGCGATCGGCGGAGGGCGGAGCCGCCCTCGGCGGCGAGCAGCGGAGCCGTGCATCGGATGGTCCCACGACCATCGAAGCCGGCTATAATTTCGGCTACCTGGACGAGAACACCAAGCGGATGATCCGCCGCGCCCTGCTGAAGGCGGTGGCGATCCCCGGCCACCAGGTGCCCTTCGGCTCGCGCGAGATGCCGCTGCCCTATGGCTGGGGCACTGGCGGCATCCAGGTGACGGCGAGCGTCATCGGGCCACAGGACCGGCTGAAGGTCATCGACCAGGGGGCGGACGACACCACCAACGCCGTCTCCATCCGCCGCTTCTTCGCCAAGGTCGCCGGCGTCGCCACCACCGAGCACACGGCGGAGGCGACCATCATCCAGACCCGCCACCGCATCCCGGAGGTGAAGCTGCGCGAGGGCCAGATCCTGGTCTATCAGGTGCCCATGCCGGAACCGCTGTTCCGGCTGGAGCCGCGGGTCTCCGAGACCAAGCGCATGCACGCGCTGGCCGATTACGGGCTGATGCATGTGAAGCTGTATGAGGACATCGCCCGCCACGGCCATATCGCCATCAGCTACAATTACCCGGTGATGGTGGGCGGGCGGTATCTCATGTCGCCCTCGCCCATCCCGGCCTTCGACAATCCGAAGATGCACCGCATGCCGGCCTTGCAGCTCTTCGGCGCGGGACGGGAGAAGCGGATCTACGCCGTGCCACCCTATACCAGCGTGCACAGCCTGGATTTCGAGGACCATCCCTTCCAGCCCATCCGCGCCAATGCCGCCTGCGCGCTCTGCGGCGCGCGGGACAGCTATCTGGACGAGGTGGTGACGGATGATCAGGGCGGGCGGATGTTCGTCTGCTCCGACACGGATTACTGCAACACGCGGCAGGGCTCGCGGGAGGCGGCGGAGTGATGGCGATGCAAACCTCCCACACGCCGGCCCACCCCCACCCTGCCGGCGGCAGTGCCGTCACCCCCCCGCCAGTGGGGGAGGGCCGGGGTGGGGGTGTCGCCGCAACCGATGCCCCGCTTCTCGAAGCCCAGGGCCTCACCCTCCGCTACGGCCCCATCACCGCGCTCGACGATGTCGGCATCGAGATCTTCCCCGGCGAGGTCGTCGCCATCGTCGGCGAGAGCGGCTCCGGCAAATCGACCCTGCTCCGCGTCCTTTCCGGGTTGCAAAGGCCGGAAGCCGGCACCGTCACCTATCGCGCGCCGGATGGCGGGGCGGCCGATATCCACAGGATGGGCGAGGCCGCGATGCGCCGCCTGCACCGCACGGATTGGGGCTTCGTTCACCAGAACCCGCGCGACGGCCTCCGCATGGGCGTCTCCGCCGGCGGCAATATCGGCGAGCGGCTGATGGCGACCGGCGCCCGCCATTACGGCAGCATCCGGGACGCCGCCACCGAATGGCTGCGGCGCGTCGAGATCGACCCGGCACGCATCGATATGCTGCCGCGGCAATTCTCCGGCGGCATGCAGCAGCGTCTGCAGATCGCCCGCACTTTGGTGACGCATCCGCGGCTGGTCTTCATGGATGAGCCGACCGGCGGCCTCGACGTCTCGGTCCAGGCCAGGCTGCTCGACCTCATCCGCGAACTCGTCGCCGATCTCGGCCTCGCCGTGCTGCTGGTGACGCATGACATCGCCGCCGCCCGCCTGCTGGCGCACCGGCTGCTGGTCATGCGCCATGGAAGCGTGGTGGAGCAGGGGCTGACCGACCGCGTGCTGGACGACCCGCAGCATGAATACACGCAACTCCTTGTCGCATCGGTGCTGGCCGCATGAAGACCTTGCATGAAGCCGGGCCGATTCCGACCTCCGCGCCGTCCGATGCTCCGGTCATCGGGCCGCCGGCGATACACACCCAGGGCCTGGGCAAGACCTTCACCCTGCACCTTCAGGGCAGCACCCGCATCCCCGTGCTGCGCGACGTGGAGCTGGCGGTAGCGCCCGGCGAATGCGTGGCGCTGTCCGGCCCCTCCGGCGCCGGCAAATCCACGCTGATGCGCTGCCTCTACGGCAATTACGCCGCCGGCGAAGGCCGCATCCTGCTGCGCCATCGCGGCCAGGAGATCGACCTCGTCACCGCCGATCCGCGGCTGGTGCGGGAGATAAGGCGGGAGACGCTGGGCTATGTCAGCCAATTCCTCCGCGTCATCCCGCGCGTGCCGACGCTCGACATCGTCGCCGAGCCGCTGCGCGCCCGGGGCATGCCGGCCGAGGAGGCCCGCGCCCGCGCCGCCGCGCTGCTGGCGCGGCTCAACCTCCCTGCCTCCCTGCACAGCCTGCCGCCCGCCACCTTCTCCGGCGGCGAGCAGCAGCGGGTGAACCTGGCGCGCGGCTTCGCGCCGCATTACCCGGTGCTGCTGCTGGACGAGCCCACCGCCAGCCTCGACGCCGCCAACCGGGACGTCGTGGTGGCGCTGATCGCCGAGGCCAAGGCCAAGGGCGCCGCCATCATCGGCATCTTCCACGATGCCGAGGTGCGCGACCGCGTCGCCGACCGCCTCTTCCATGTCTCCCCCATGCAGGCTGCCGCATGACCGAAACCATCCTGACCAATGCGAGGCTGATCCTGCCGGATGCGGTACTGCCCGGCACGCTGGTGCTGCGCGACGGGCTGATCGCCGAGGTGCAACCCGGACGCAGCGCGATTCCCGGCGCCATCGATCTCGGCGGCGACCACCTGATGCCCGGCATCGTCGATGTCCATACCGACAACCTCGAACGCCAGGTGCTGCCGCGCAGCAATGCCCGCTGGCCCAGCCGCTCCGCCATGCTGGCGCATGACGCGCAATGCGCCGCGGCCGGCGTCACCACCGTGCTGGATGCGCTCTGCCTCGGCGATCTCGGCTTCGACCCCGGCCGCGGCCAGACCTTCCGCGACGGCGTGCGGGATCTGGATGCGCTGGCCGATCTCGGCCTGTTCAAGGCCGAGCATTTCCTGCACCTGCGCTGCGAGTTGCCGGCGCAGGACATGCCGGCGGCGCTGGAGAGCGTCGCCGACCATCCGCGCGTGGTCATGGCCAGCCTGATGGACCACTCCCCCGGCATCGGCCAGTACCGCGACGTCGAGCGCTACCGCGCCATGCGCCAGCGCCAGACCCAGCAGGGGCTGGAGGCGGTGGACCGCCGCATTGCCGAGCTGCTGGAGCAGCGCGCCCGGCTGCGCGAGCCGCAGCGCCGCTGGCTGCTGGACCGCCTGGCGCATCGCGAGCTGCCGCTCGCCAGCCATGACGACGACAACGCCGAGGACGTCATCCGCAATGCCGAGGACGGCATCCGCATCAGCGAATTCCCGGTGGTGATGGAAGCCGCCCAGGCGGCGCGGCGCATCGGGGTGGAGGTGATCGCCGGCGCGCCGAACATCGTCCGCGGCGGCAGCCATTCCGGCAATGTCAACGCCGCGGACATGGTGCGGGAAGGCGTGGTGGATGCGCTGGCCAGCGACTATGTCCCCGCCGCCCTGGTGGAAGCCGCCTGGCGCTGCGCGGCGGAGACCGGCATCTCGCTGCCGGACTCCGTCGCCATGGTCACGGAAGCGCCGGCCCGCATGGCGCGGCTGACGGATCGTGGCCGCCTCGCCCCGGGGCTGCGCGCCGATCTCGTGCAGGTGCATGCGCGGGACGGCATGGCGGTGGTGCGCCGGGTCTGGCGCCAGGGGGAGCGGGTCGCGTGAATAACGCGCGGGAAAGTGGCGTGAGTAACGCGCGGGAAAGTGGCGTGAGTAACGCGCGGGAAAGTGGCGTGAGTAACGCGCGGGGAAATCGCGTGCTCGCCGCGCGGAGGACCCGCCCATGATCGGCGCCCCGGCGCCGGAGGCGCGGCTGGCGCTCTACTGGGCGCCGGAGCTGGAGGACCCGCTGCACCGCCTCGGCTCCACCTGGCTGGGGCGGGATGCGGAAACCGGCGCGGCGCTGCCCCAGCCTGCCCTGCCCGGCCTCGATCTGGCGGCGATCACCGCCGACCCGCGCGGCTACGGGTTGCACGCCACGCTGAAACCGCCCTTCCGCCTGGCGCAGGGCTGGGCGGAAGCCTGCGACCGCGCCGCCGCCCTGGCCGCCTGCACCGCCCCCTTCGCCCTGCCGCCACTCGCCGTCACCGACCTGGACGGCTTCCTGGCGCTGCGCGAGACGGCGCCCTGCCCTGCCCTCCACGCCCTCGCCGATGCCTGCGTGCAAGCCCTGGACGCGTGCCGCGCCCCGCCGACCGAGGCGGAGCTGGCCCGCCGCCGCAAGGCGAAGCTCAGCCCCGCCCAGGCGGCGCTGCTGGACCGCTGGGGCTATCCTTACGTCTTCGGGGAATGGCGCTTCCATGTGACGCTGACGCGCCGCCTGACGTCGGCGGAGAAGGCGGTGGTGCTCCCCGCCGTCACCGAATTCCTGGGCGAGGCGCCGGCGCGGCCGCGCGTCGTCCGTGAGCTCTGCCTCTTCACCCAGTCCGGGCCAGGCGCACCCTTCCTGATCGCCGAGAGGCTGCCCCTCTCAGGCTGAGCGCAGCGCGTCCAGCACGGCGGCGATGCCCGCTTCCGGCGTGCCGTCATTCACCACCCGCGTCACCGGCAGCCCGGACGGCAGCGGCGCTTCCCGCGCCAGCCGCGCCGCGATATCCGCCACGCTCTCCCGCCCCCGCGCCGCCAGCCTGGCCGCCAGCACCGCAACCGGCGCGGTGATCTCCAGCACCCTCAGCGGCAGCCGCGCCGCGGCCTCCTCCAGCACGGTGCGGGACAGGTTGGCCACCACCACCCGCCCGGCCGCCAGGTCCCCGGCGATATCCGCCGGAATGCCGTAGCGCAGCCCATGCGCCCGCCAGGACAGCGCGAATCCGCCGGCCGCCTGCCGCGCGGCGAACGCCGCCTCGGTCAGCGCCTCATGGTCCTCGCCCCCCGCCGCCGCCGGGCGGGTGATGCAGCGGCGGACGAAACGGAAGCGCGGATCGCCCGCCAGCGCCGCCCGGGCGCCGGCCATCAGCGTATCCTTCCCCGCCCCCGAGGGCCCGACCACCCCAACCAGCACCCCGGCTTCTCCCGGATTGACCGCGCCCTCTCTGCCTGTCCCTATCGGGGCCGTCCAGCAGATGAGGCCGCCGCATGTTCACCACCCGCCCCGAAATTGCCGGCAGTTTCGGCGCCGTCGCCTCCACCCACTGGATCGCCTCCCAGGTCGGCATGGCTGTGCTGGAGCGCGGCGGGAATGCCTTCGACGCCGCCGCGGCCGCCGGCTTCACCCTGCAGGTGGTGGAGCCGCATCTGAACGGCCCGGGCGGCGACTGCCCCATCATCCTGCATAGCGCGAAGCTTGGCGCGCAGCAGGTCATCTGCGGCCAGGGGCCGGCGCCGGCCGCCATGACGGTGCAGAAGCTGAAGGGGGAGCTGGGGCTGGACCTCGTCCCCGGCACCGGCTTCCTCTGCGCCCCCATCCCCGGCGCCTTCGACGCCTGGGCGCTGATGCTGCGCGATCACGGCACCTGGACGCTGGCCGAAGTGCTGGAATATGCCATCGGCTATGCCTCTCGCGGCGCGCATGTGGTGCCGCGCATCTGCGCCACCATCGAGACGGTGCGTCCCCTTTTCGAATCCGCCTGGCCGAGCTCGGCCAAGCTCTGGCTGCGCGGCCTGACGCCCGGCGGCACCTACACCAACCCGGAGCTGGCCGAGACCTGGCGCCGCGCGATCCGCGAGGCGGAGGCCGTGGGCGCCGACCGCGAGGCGCAGATCGAGGCCGCCCGCAACGCCTGGTATGGCGGCTTCGTCGCCGAGGCGATCGACCGCTTCGGCCGCGAATTCGCCGCCCTCGACACTTCCGGCCGCCGCCACCATGCGCTGCTGACCGCCGACGACATGGCCGGCTGGCGCGCCACGGTGGAAGCGCCGCTGGCGGGCCAGTACCGCGACCGCACCGTGCTGAAATGCGGCCCCTGGAGCCAGGGGCCGGCGATGCTGCTGACCCTCGCCTTGCTGCAGGGTTTCGACGTCGCCGGCATGGACCCGGTCGGCGCGGAGTTCGTCCACACCGTCACCGAATGCATGAAGCTGGCCTTCGCCGACCGCGAGGCCTGGATCGGCGACCCGGATTTTTCCGACATTCCGATCGAGACCCTGCTGTCCAAACCCTATACGGATACCCGCCGCGCCCTGATCAGCCACACGGCAAACAATGAATTCCGCCCCGGCAGCCCGGATGGCCGGACCCCGCGCACCGACTACGCCGCCGCCGTGACCCGGGCGAAGGAAATGGCCATGGCCGCCGGCACCGGGGAGCCGACCGTCTCCCGCCTCGGCGCCTCGGGCGGCGACACCTGCCACATCGACGTCATCGACCGCTGGGGCAACATGGTCTCCGCCACCCCCTCCGCCGGCTGGCTGCAAAGCTCGCCCGCCATCCCCGGGCTCGGCTTCTGCCTCGGCAGCCGCTGCCAGATGTTCTGGCTGGACGAGTCGCTGCCGAATGGCCTCAGGCCGGGCAAGCGGCCGCGCACCACCCTCTCCCCCTCCATGGTGCTGCGCGACGGCACGCCCTGGATGAGCTTCGGCACCCCGGGCGGCGAGCAGCAGGACCAGTGGCAGAGCATCATGCTGGCCCGCATGGTGGACCACCGCTTCGGCATCCAGCAGGCGATCGACCTGCCGAGCTTCCATTCCGAGCACTGGATCAGCAGCTTCTGGCCGCGCGGCGCCAAGCCCGGCAAGCTGGTCCTGGAAGGCCGCTTCGCGCCGGAAGTGCTGGCGGCGCTGCAATCCCGCGGCCATGCCGCCGAAATGGGCGGGGAATGGAGCGAAGGCCGGCTGACCGGCGCGCGGCTGGAGCCGGATGGGCAGATCTTTGCCGGCGCCAACCCGCGCGGCATGCAGGGCTACGCCGTCGGGCGATGAGGGCGGCGGTCCTGGCACTGCTCCTGCTGGCGGGGTGCGACCTGCTCGACCCCCGCCCCGGGCCGATCCGCGCCATGTCCCCCATCCCGAATCCGTCCGCGGCACCGCCGGAGCGGCCGGCGGCGGTCGGGGCAAGGGCGCGGCGGAACCCCTGGCTGACGCAATTCTGGGCGGAGCTGACCCCCGCCCGGCAGCGCCAGGTGGCCGCCAGGCTAAGCCGCGCCCCCTACAACAAGAGTGCGGAGGAGGCGCCGGCGACCTGGGACGTGATGGGCCTGGCGGACCGGGAGGCGCTGATCTTCGGGCGCAGGGCAGGCGGCTGAACGCCCCACGCAACCGCTTCGCGGCTTTGTGGCGCCCAAAGCCCAAAGGCCGCGGCAGGGCAACCGGATGGGGCGGGGCCGGGGGCTATTCCGTGACGAAGCGCGTCTGGTTGGCCTGGCGGTTCCAGAACAGCGTCACCCGGCTGACCGAGCAGAGATCGACGCCGCGGAATTCGGAGGTGTCGCCATCATCATAGACCACGCGGATGTCCCAATTGCATTCGCGGGTGTTGCGGCCGAAGCGGACATTCAGCGTGCGCTGGTGCTGCAGTACGCCCTGGCCCAGCAGATCCCGCCCCCAGGAGGAAGAGGAGGACGCGCCGACATACACTTCATTGATGGTGTAGCCGGTACGGTTAACCAGGGTGAAATCCTGCTGGCCCTGCGCCATGGCAGGGGCGGCGGCCAGGCCTATCAGGCCGGTCATTGCGAGAAGCGCGCGACGCATGTTGTCCTACCCCGTGAAGCTGGCCCCGTGAAGCTGGCTGGCGGCGCTCCCGCAGCGCCGGTGCTGCGGGACGCGGCAGCTTCCGTTGCGGACACAAAAGAAGCGTGAAGGCCATAGCCGGATGAAGGAAATGACATGCGCCCCGGCGGAGACCCTGGCCCGGCTGCGCCTGGCCCGCACGGAGGGCATCGGCCCCCTCACCTTCCGCCGGCTGCTGGCGCGCCACGGCAGCGCCGCCGCCGCGCTGGACGCGCTGCCCCGGCTCGCCGCCCGCCGCGGCGCGCCCTTCGCCCTCCACCCGGAAGCCGAGGCGCGGCGGGAGGCGGAGGCGCTGGCCAGGCTCGGCGGCCGCTTCCTGCATCTGGGGGAGCCGCCCTACCCGGCGCTGCTGGCGATGCAGGAGGATGCGCCGCCCGTGCTTGCCCTGCTCGGCGACCCGGCGGCGCTCTCCCCCCGCGCCGTCGCCCTGGTCGGCGCCCGCAACGCCTCCGCCGCCGGGCGGCGGCTGGCGGAGGAGCTGGCCGCCGCCCTGGCCAGGGAAGGGCTGGCGGTGGTCTCCGGCCTCGCCCGCGGCGTCGATGCCGCGGCGCATCTCGGCGCGCTGCGGGAAGGCCGGACCATCGCCTGCGTCGCCGGCGGGGTGGACCTGCCCTACCCGCCGGAGCATGCCGGGCTGCAGGCCCGGATCATCGCCGAGGGCGGCGCCGTGCTGGCCGAGGCGCCGCTCGGCACCGCCCCCCTCGCCCGCCACTTCCCCCGGCGCAACCGGATCGTGGCCGGCCTCGCCCTCGGCGTGGTGGTGGTGGAGGCGGCGCTGCGCTCCGGCAGCCTCATCACCGCCCGCCTGGCGCTGGAGGCGGGGCGGGAGCTCTTCGCCGTCCCCGGCTCCCCGCTCGACCCCCGCTGCCGCGGCTCCAACGACCTCATCCGCCAGGGGGCGCATCTGACGGAGGGGGTGGAGGATGTGCTGGCCCACCTGCCGGAGGCGCCCCGGGAGGCGCCGCTTTTCGCCCCGGGCCGCGGCTGGCCACCGCCGGAACCGGTTGCGGCGCCCCTGCCCGACTCCCCGGAACCGCTGGGCGCCGCGGAACAAGTTCTTGAATTGCTTGGACCGACGCCGATCGCGGTTGACGAGGTGATGCGGCGCTGCCACCTGTCCCCCTCCGCGGTCCAGGCGATCCTGCTCGATCTCGAACTGGCCGGGCGGGTGGAAATGCTGCCGGGGAACCGCGTGGCGCGCCTCGGTCCGGCCTGAAAGATCTGGCACGAGACCCTCCCGAGCCATCAATCGCGTGGCCAGAACGGCCCAGTGGATCCCTGCTCCATGCCCGACGTCGTCGTCGTCGAATCGCCCGCCAAGGCCAAGACCATCAACAAATATCTCGGCCGCGACTTCACCGTGCTGGCGAGCTTCGGCCATGTCCGCGACCTCCCCCCGAAGGACGGCTCCGTCCGGCCGGAGGAGGATTTCGCCATGGATTGGGAGAGCGAGGACCGTGGCGAGCGGCAGGTGAACGAGATCGCCCGCGCGCTGAAGGGCGCCCGCCGCCTCTTCCTCGCCACCGACCCGGACCGCGAGGGGGAGGCGATCTCCTGGCATGTGCGGGAGATGCTGGCGCGGAAGGGCGCGCTGAAGGGCCTCGAAGTCCGCCGCATCACCTTCAACGAGATCACCAGGCGGGCGGTGCAATACGCCATCGCCCATCCGCGCGAGCTGGATGCGCCGCTGATCGACGCCTATATGGCGCGCCGCGCGCTGGACTACCTGGTGGGCTTCACCCTCTCCCCGGTGCTGTGGCGCAAGCTGCCCGGCAGCCGTTCGGCGGGCCGCGTGCAATCCGTCGCGCTGCGGCTGATCTGCGAGCGCGAGGCCGAGATCGAGGCCTTCCGGGCCCGCGAATACTGGACGGTGGAAAGCCGCTTCCTGACGCCCCAGGGCGCCCCCTTCACCGCCCGACTCACCCACCTGAACGGCAAGAAGCTCGAGCAATTCGACCTGCCGAACGAGGCCGCCGCCATGCGCGCCAAGGCGGCGGTGGAGGCTGGCGAGTTCAGCGTGCTGTCGGTGGAGAAGCGCCGGGTCAAGCGCCACCCGCCGCCGCCCTTCACCACCTCCACCCTGCAGATGGAGGCCAGCCGCAAGCTCGGCATGGGCGCGCAGGTGACCATGCGCACCGCCCAGCAGCTCTATGAGGGCGTCGAGATCGGCGGCGAGACCGTCGGCCTGATTACCTATATGCGGACCGATGGCGTGCAGATGGCGCGGGAGGCGATCGCCGCCATCCGCGACCATGTGAAGGGCGAATTCGGCGCCGACTACCTGCCGGCCGCGCCGCGCGAATACCAGAGCAAGGCGAAGAACGCCCAGGAAGCGCACGAGGCCATCCGCCCGACCGATGTGCGCAACACGCCGGAGCGCGTCGCGCCCTATCTGGATGAGCGGCAGCGGCGCCTCTACGAGCTGATCTGGAAGCGCGCCGTCGCCTCCCAGATGCAATCCGCCGAACTCGACCAGACCACGGTCGAGATCGCCGACCTGGCGAAGCAGACCATCCTGCGCGCCACGGGCTCCGTCATCGCCTTCGACGGCTTCCTGAAGCTGTACCGGGAAGACGAGGATGACCGCGCCGCCGATGCCCGCGCCGGCATTACCGGCGTCGCCGCCGCCAGCGACGACGAGGAAAGCCGCACCCTGCCGCCCATGCGGGAGCGGGACCCGCTGAAGCGCGGCGAGGTGACGGCGAGCCAGCACTTCACCCAGCCGCCGCCGCGCTACTCGGAAGCCTCTCTCGTCAAGAAGCTGGAGGAGCTGGGCATCGGCCGCCCCTCCACCTACGCCTCCATCCTGCAGACCCTGCAGGACCGGGACTATGTGAAGCTGGAGAAGCGCCGCTTCATCCCGGAGGATCGCGGCCGCCTCGTCACCTCCTTCCTGGTGAAATTCTTCGAGCGCTATGTCGATACCGGCTTCACCGCCGCGCTCGAGGAACAGCTCGACGAGATCTCCGACGGCAAGGTGGATTGGCGGGAGGTGATGCGGGCCTTCTGGGAGGCCTTCAAGAAAGCCGTCGATGCCACCAAGGATCTGAAGATCAGCGATGTCATCGACGCGCTGGACGAGGAGCTGGGGCCGCATTTCTTCCCCGAGCGCGGCGACGGCGTGGACCCGCGCGCCTGCCCGGCCTGCGGCAGCGGCCGGCTCGGCCTCAGGCTGGGGCGGACGGGCGCCTTCATCGGCTGCTCCAACTACCCGGATTGCCGCTACACCCGCCCGCTGATCGCGCCCGGCGCCGAGGGCGAGGGCGCCACCGGCCTGACGGAAGGCCCGCGCGAGCTGGGCCGCGACCCGGCGACCGGCGAGATGGTGACGGTCCGCCGTGGCCCCTACGGCGTCTATGTCCAGCTCGGCGAGGGCGGCGTCGATGAGCGCGGCAAGCCGACCAAGCCGCGCCGCGCCAGCCTGACGCGGGACATGGACCCGGACACGCTGGACCTGGAACGGGCGCTGAAGCTGCTCTCCCTGCCACGGGTGATCGGCCAGGATCCGGAGAGCGGCGAGGAGATCCAGGCCGGCCTCGGGCGGTTCGGGCCGTACATCAAGGTCGGCTCCATCTTCCAGTCGCTGGAGCCGGGGGATGACGTGCTCAGCCTCGGCATGAACCGGGCGATGGAGCTGCTGGCCAAGGCGCGCGCCAAGGTGCGGGTGCTGGGGCCGCACCCGAAGGACGGCGTGACGGTGGAGGTGAAGAAGGGGCGCTTCGGCCCCTACGCCCAGCACGGCAAGACCGTGGCGAACCTCCCGCGCAGCGTGGCGATGGAAGAGATCACGCTGGACGAGGCCGTCGCGCTGCTGGCGGAGAAGGGCAAGGAGCTGGCGCCGAAGGGGAAGGCCGGGGCGAAGGCCAAGGCGAAAGCCGCGCCGAAGCGCGCGGCCGCGGCGGAGGCGCCGGAAGCCGTTCCCACCGCTCCGCCGACGCCGCGCAAGACGGCTGCGGCCAAGCCCAAGGCCAAGCCGGCGGCGAAGACAGCCGCGCCGGCCGCGAAGAAGCCGGCGGCGAAGAAGAGCAAGGGGTGATGGGGAAGATCGGGGGCTCCGCCCCCGAAACCCCCGCCAGGGGCGCTGCCCCTGGACCCCGCCGGGGGGTGGACCACCCCCCGGACCCCGGTGTGAGTCGGCAGGTTGAACCGCAAACTCGGACCGGGGTCCGGGGCCAGGTCCTGGCCCCGGCGGGGGCTTGGGGGCAGCGCCCCCAATGACCACGCCGCCACCCCGCCCCCTGCCCAGCAAGGCCGAGATCCGCCGCCTGCTGGCCGAAAGCCCGGACCGCCTCGGCAAGAACGACATCGCCCGGCATTTCGGCCTGACCGCGGAACAGCGTCCCGCTCTCCGCGTGCTGCTGAAGGCGCTGGAGGCCGAGGGCGCCTTCACCCCGCCCCCGCGCGGCGACCGGCTGCCGGAGGTGCTGCCGGTGGAAATCTTCGGCATCGACCTGGATGGCGAGCCCCTCGCCCGCCCACTGGGTTGGAAGGCGGAGCAGGGCCGCGCTCCCGTCATCTACATGCGCCCGGAACCGGCCGGCCAGGCGGCGCTGGCTCCCGGCGAACGGGTGCTGGCCCGGCTGAGATTCATCGGCGGCGGCAAATACGAAGGCCGCAGCATGAAGCGCATCGGCGGCGGCACGCCGGCGCGCATCCTGGGCGTCTATGAGGCAGGCCGGATCATCCCCACCGACCGCCGCCACAAGGCGGAATGGCAGGTGCCCCTCGGCGAATCCGGTGGCGCCGAGCCCGGCGAGATCGTCTTCGCCGAGCCCCTGCCCGGCCGCCACCTGGGAGGCACCGATTCACCCTCCACGCCTGCGGCGTTCCGCGACCGGGGCCGGCTCGGCCCCCGCCCCGCCCGCATCGTCGAACGCCTCGGCCGCATGGGGGAGGCGCGCTCCGTCTCCCTCCTCTGCATCCATGCCCATGGCATTCCGGACCTCTTCCCCGCCGAGGCGCTGCGCGAGGCGGAGCGCGCCCGTGGCGTCAGCGAGACGGGCCGCGAGGATCTCCGACCCCTCCCGCTCGTCACCATCGATGGCGAGGATGCGCGGGATTTCGACGATGCGGTCTGGGCCGAGGCCGATGGCCCAGGGGGCGAAAGGGGCTGGCGGCTCCTCGTCGCCATCGCCGATGTCGCGCATTACGTCACGCCGGGCTCGGCCCTGGACCGCGAGGCCTGGACGCGCGGCAACAGCGTCTATTTCCCCGACCGCGTCGTGCCCATGCTGCCCGAGGCGCTCTCCAATGGCTGGTGCAGCCTGAAGCCCGGGGAGGATCGCGGCTGCCTCTTCGCTGAGCTCCGCATCGACGCCGCCGGCCGCAAGCTTTCGCATCGCTTCGGCCGCGGCCTGATGCGCAGCGCCGCCCGCCTGACCTATGAGGAGGTGGAAGCGGGCGCCGACCCCGCCGGCATCCGCGATGCCCTCTACGGCGCCTTCCGCGCCCTCGCCGCCGCCCGCGAGGCGCGCGGCACCCTCGATCTCGACGTACCGGAACGCCGCGTCCGCCTTTCCCCCGAGGGCCGCGTGCTGGCGGTGGAACCCCGCACCCGCCTCGACAGCCACCGGCTGATCGAGGAGTTCATGATCCTCGCCAATGTCGCGGCGGCGGAGGAGCTGGAAAGGCTTGGCCAGCCCTGCATGTACCGCGTGCATGACCGGCCGGCGGACCGCAAGCTGGAAGGCCTCCGGCAATTCCTCGGCAGCTTCGGCATCACCCTGCCGCCCGGCAATGAGCTGCATCCCCGGAATTTCGCCAAAGTGCTGGAGACAACGCGCGACACGCCGGAAGCCCCGCTGGTGCATGAGGCGGTGCTGCGCAGCCAGTCCCAGGCGGCCTATGCGCCGGACAATATCGGCCATTTCGGCCTGGCCCTGGCGCGCTACGCCCATTTCACCAGCCCCATCCGCCGCTACGCCGACCTGCTGGTGCATCGCGCCCTGATCCGCGGCCTGAAGCTCGGCACCGGCGGGCCGCCCGATGGGCTGACCGAGGAAGAGGCGGCCCGCTTCCCGGACAGCGGCGAGCACATCACCGCGACCGAGCGCCGCGCCGCCGCGGCCGAGCGCGACGCGGTGGAGCGCTACCTTGCGGCCTTCATGGCACAGCGCGTGGGAGAGGTGTTCGCCGCACGCATTTCCGGAGTGACACGCTTCGGCCTCTTCGTCACCCTATTGGCGAATGGCGCGAGCGGACTCGTGCCGCTCAATTCTCTGCCGGATGATCGATGGGTGCTGGACGAAGGCCGTCAGGCCTTGGCCGGGGAAAGGTCTGGTCTGCGCTTCGCCCTGGGCGAGGCGGCGGAGGCCCGGCTTGCGGAGGCGAATCCGCTGACCGGCGGCATGGTGTTCCACCTGCTGCAGGGCATGCCCCCCGTCCCGCGGCGGCGGCGGCGCTAGAGCGGTTTCACGCTGACTGTGCAGCGCGAAACCGCTCTAGCCCTTTGTTGATCGCATTTTCCGAGTCGTCCGGCGATTCCGCCGGACTTGAAAATACTCTAGCTCCCCACGCAGCCGCGGCGCGGCTTTGGGGGGGCCCTGGGGAATCGCTGCCTTCCCATCGCCTTGCGCAGCCCGCCGCGGCAAAGCCGCGTCAGGGCAGCGGGCGGCGCGGCCTCCTCGCCGCGCCCCTGGTCCTGGCGCTGCTGCTGGCGCCGCTGCGGGCGCTGGCGGTCGAGGAGCCGGGCTTCGTGCGGGACCAGGTGCAATCCGTCCTCGCCATCGCCCTCGGCATGGTGCTGGAACGGCATCTGGAAGCGGCGAGCCCGGCGGAGCTCGGCCTCTGGTCGCTGCGCGGCCTCGCCGTGCTGGATCCGGAGCTGAAGCCGGAGCTGCGCGCCGGCACCCTGCTGCTGTCCCGCCCGGAACGGCCCGTCGCCAGCCGGCCGGTGCCGAACCCGCCCCCCGGCACCGCGCCGGAAGCCGCGGCGGTGCCGCTCGGCCTGGCGCTGGCGGCGCTGTTCGAGGCGGGGTGGCGCGCCTCCCCGGCGCTGCGCCGGGCGGGGCAGGAGGCCATGCTGCGCTCCGCCTTCGACGAGCTGTTCAACCACCTGGACCCCTATAGCCGCTACGTCTCCCCGGCCGAGGCGCTGGCCGCCCGCACCCGCCGCGTCGGCCAGGCCGGGCTCGGCTTCAGCCTGGCGGCCGGCCGGGGGCGGGCAGTGGTGGTGGCGGCGCTGGCGCCGGACGGGCCGGCCGCCCGGGCCGGGCTGCGCCCCGGGGACCGGCTGCTGGCGGTGGAAGGCGTGCCGGTTTCCGCCCGCAACCTGGCCGAGGCCGCGCTGCTGCTGGAAGGCCCGGCCGGCACCCCGGTGGCGCTGCGCCTGGCCCGCGGCCGCCGGCGCTTCGAGGTGCTGCTGCACCGCATCCCCCATCTGCCGGAACCGCTTTCCGCCGAGCGGCGGGAGGAGGTGCTGTGGATCCGCCTGCACAGCTTCTCCGGCCTGACGGAGGCGCGGCTGGCCGCGGCGCTGCGGGAGGGGATGCGCCCCTCGCGGCCGCGCGGCGTGGTGCTGGACCTGCGCGGCAATCGCGGCGGGCTGCTGGGCCAGGCGGCGGCGGTGGCGGGGAATTTCCTCAGCGACGGCGTGCTCGCCCAGACCGCCGGCCGCCACCCGGAGGCGATCCGGGTGTGGGAGGCGAGCGGGCCGGATCTGGCGGAGGGGCTGCCGGTGGTGGTGCTGGTGGATGGCCGCACCGCCTCGGCGGCGGAGATCGTGGCGGCGGCGCTGGCGGACCGGGGCCGGGCCGTGGTGGTGGGCAGCGCCACCATGGGCAAGGGGCTGATCCAGATCGTCGTGCCGCTGCCGAATGGGGCGGAGCTGCTGGTGAGCTGGTCCCGGGTGCTGGCGCCGCGGGGCTGGCCGATTCAGGGGCTGGGGGTGCTGCCGGCGGTCTGCACCAGCCTCGGCACGGAGGCCACCGAGGCGGCGCTGGCGCGGCTGCGGCGGGGGGAGGACTCGCCCATGGCGGCGGTGCTGGCGCGGGCGCGGGCGCTGCGGGCGCCGGTGCCGGAGGCGGAGATCGCCACGCTGCGCAGCGCCTGCCCGCCGGCGGAGGGAAGGGCCTCGGATGAGAGCACGGCGCGGGCGCTGCTGGAGGTGGCGGAGGCTTATGCGGCGGCGATCGGGAAAGACCGGTGACGGCCCGGCAGGGGCGCCGGCCCTGCACCCCGCCGGTGGTTGCCGGCAGTGCCGGCCCCCTCCCCGGACCCCGGTCTGAAATTTCGGACCCGAGGGCTCAACCTGCCGCATCGGACCGGGGGGGGTACGGCGAGTGGTCCGGCCCGCCGGCCGGGTCCAGGAGCAGCGCCCCTGGCGGGGGTTTGCGGGCGACGCCTCCATTTCCCCTTGACCCTCACGATTTCCCCGCTAGCTTGCGCCCCCTCCCCTTACCGGCCGCCCAGCGGCCCGCAGAGTTACAGGGCTCGTCATGGCCAAAGCCAACACCATCCAGATCAAGCTGGTCAGCAGCGCCGAGACCGGTTTCTTCTACGTCACCAAGAAGAATGCCCGCACCGCCACCGGCAAGCTGGAACTGAAGAAGTACGATCCGGTCGTGCGCAAGCACGTCGTCTTCCGCGAAGCCAAGATCAAATAGTCGCGGCCGGGCCTCGGCCTGGCACCGCACGACGATGCGTCGTTGGCCGGGCCCTGCCCGGCCTTTTCGCGTTGGAGGGGGTCTCAACTCCTGTCCGCCGGATCTCCGGCACGGGGAGCGGACGGGGCGGGCCGGCCGCCGCAACGCAAAGGCCGCTGCGGGATCGCGGGCCCGGAACCTACGCCGGCAGCACCTCCAGCTTCAGCGGCAGCACCTCGCCCAGCCACATCGCATGGGCCGAATGATCGGCGCGTTGCCGCCCCGTCTCCGGATGCAGCAGCACCGTCAGCCCCCGCCGGTTGAGCGCCAGCCAGGGCACGAAAGCGGGGAACAGCCCGGGCCCGAAGGCCACCTGGTACATCGCCCGTGGATGCGGCCCCACCGGCCCATCCCGCCAGCGGCCGAGCACCGCGGCGGGGAACAGCGCCGCGATCTCCGCCCGGATCGCCGCCGCCAGGGCGCGCTCCTCCGGCGTGGCGTAGTAGAGATGGGCGTGCCAGCCCAGGATCGGCCCGCCGGTCCCCGCGCCGGGGCCGCCGGCCTGGCCCGGTGGGGGTCCCCCGTCGCCCGGCGCGCCGCCGGCCACGCTCACATCCCCAGCGCGCGGCGGTAGAGGTCGAGCAGCGTCTCCTGCTCCTCCACCTCCGCGGGCTCCTTCTTCCGGATGGAGATGATCTGGCGGATCACCTTCACGTCGAAGCCGGCGGATTTCGCCTCGGCGAAGATGTCCTTGATGTCGCCGGCCAGGGCCTTGCGCTCCTCCTCCAGCCGCTCGATCCGCTCGATGATCGAGCGCAGCCGGTCCACGGCGATGCCGCCCACCTCCGGATCATCGGTCCGTGCCCGGTTCGCCGCTGCCTCAGCTTCGCTCATCCCCACTCCCCCAGAGAAGAAGGGCGGGGAGATACCCGGCCCGAGGGGGGTGGATCAATGACCTCTGGCGGCGCCCGCCCCGCCGCCCTTGCCGCTGGACGACCCCACCCTGCCCCGCCGCGGCCCTCGCCAGCCGGCCGGGCCATGCCCCAAGGCGGCCAGCTCCGGGCCGCAGGCCATGAAGGTGCAGCCGCGGCGCCTTCTGCGCGCGCGGACGCCGGGGCAGATGGCGCTCCCCGCCCCCGCCACCGGGCAGACAGCCCCGGCGCCTCAGGCCTCGGCGGCGACATGCCACGGGCCCCTTCCTTTTCCTTGGCGGCCGGCCAGCGCGGCCCGCTGGCGGCCAGGTGTCGGGTCAGGGGGTATGCGGCGCCGCGGCGGCGAATTTCGCCTTCTGCTCGGCCGTCGCCTCCTTCTGGTACTTCGCCTGCCACTCCTTGTAGGGCATGCCGTAGATGATCTCCCGCGCCTCCGGGTCGCTCAGCGGGATGCCCTTCGCCTCGGCCTCGGCCCGGTACCATTTGCTCAGGCAATTGCGGCAGAACCCGGCCAGGTTCATCAGGTCGATGTTCTGCACATCGGTACGCTCGCGCAGATGCTGGACCAGGGTGCGGAAGGCGGCCGCCTCCAGCTCGGTGCGGGTCTTGTCGTCGATCTCGGGTGTGGCCATGGGGTCCTCCTCGCGCGGCGCCGGCTTCGGTCGCGGTCAATTTGGGGCAAGGGGCGCGGGGCTGCCAGAGGGGGCCGTAAGGGGAGCCTGGCAGAAGGGGCTTGCCGGGCTGACAAGAGGGTTGCCGGAGCGGGGTGCCAAGGGGAGCGCCAGGGCGCGAAGGCGGCTGCCAGAGGCTGCCGGAGGAGGGCGCCAGAAGGGCACCATGCCACCGCAATAACGCGAAGGCGGCTGCCAGAGGCTGCCTCAGGGTCCCAAACGGGTTGCAGAAGCGGCTGCCAGCGGGGCGGCCGGGGCCTGGGCGCCGGAAGCGGTCCCACCCCCCGCCGCAACTGGACGCCGCGCCGCCGCTGCGGGAGATAGGCAGGGCAGCAGGGGGGGCAAGGCATGGCCTGGGATGACGCAACCGCGCGGGCGGCGCTCCGGCGCCTCTTCCAGGCCGGGCTGGCGGCGGCCGACCCGCTGGTGGCCCTGCCGCCGCATCTGCCGGCACCGCCGCAGGGCGGCCGCACCCTCGTCATCGGCCTCGGCAAGGCGGCGGCGAAGATGGCGCTGGCGGTGGAGCGGGCATGGGCCGGGGTGCCGCTCACCGGCCTCGCCCTCTGCCCGCATGGCGCCGACCTGCCGGAGCCGCCGCCCGGCCGCCGCATCGCCATCCGCTTCGGCGCCCATCCCGTGCCGGACGAAGCCGGCGCCGCCGCGGCGGCCGAGATGCTGGCACTGGTCCGCGGCCTCTCGCCCCAGGATCTGGTGCTGTTCCTGGTCTCCGGCGGCGGCTCCTCCCTCTCTACCCTCCCCGCCCCCGGGCTGACGCTGGAGGACCTCAAGGCGGTGAACCGGGAGCTGCTGCGGAGCGGCGCCCCCATCACCGAGATGAATTGCATCCGCAAGCATCTGAGCGCCTTTTCCGGCGGCCGGCTGGCGGCGGCGGCGCATCCGGCGCGGGTGGTGACGCTGGCGATTTCCGACGTGCCGGGGGATGACCCGGCGGTCATCGCCTCCGGCCCCACCGTCCCGGACCCGACCAGCTTCGCCGAGGCCCGCGCCCTGGTCGCGCATTACCGCATGGCCCTGCCGGAGGCGGTGACGCGCCACCTGGCGGCAGCCGCGGAGGAAAGCCCGAAGCCCGGCGATCCCCGCCTGGCCGATACCGAGCTGCGGATGATCGCCACGCCCCTGCTGGCGCTGCAGGCCATGGCCGAGGCGGCGCGGGCGGAAGGGCTGGCGCCGCTGATCCTGGGCGATGCGCTGGAAGGCGAGGCGCGGGAGATGGGGCGGGTGCTGGGCGGCATCGCCCTCTCCGCCGCCGCCCATGGCCTGCCGCTGCGGCCCCCCTGCGTGCTGCTCTCCGGCGGGGAGGCGACGGTGACCATCGCCGGCCCGGCCGGCGAGGGCGGGCGGGGGACGGAAACCCTGCTCGGCCTCGCCCTGGCGCTGGACGGGCACCCCGATATCTGGGCGCTGTGCTGCGACACGGACGGCATCGACGGGAAATCCGATTGCGCCGGCGCGATCGCCACGCCGGAAACCCTGGCCCGGGCGCGGGCGCTGGGGCTGGACCCGCGGGCGGCGCTGGCCGGGCATGACAGCACCGGCCTCTTCCGCGCGCTGGGCGATCTGGTGGTGACCGGGCCGACGCTGACCAATGTGAACGATGTGCGGGCAGTGCTGATCCGCTGAGATGTTCTTGATATGTTCGAGAAACGGCGCTAAGCAGGCGCCATGCCCCTTCAGGCCTCGCCTTCGCCGCCGCCCTTGCTCGGCCTGACCCGCTGGGAATGGGATGGCGCGGGCATCCGCTTCCGCATCTGGGCCCGGCCGGTCATCGGCCGCGGCGGACGCGAGGTGGTGCCGGTGACGCTGCTTTGGCGGCAGCAGGATGGCAGCACCGGCATGGCGCGCTGCGGCGGCTTCGTGGAGGCGATGGAACAGGCCGCCCGCATCGCCGGGACCGCCGGCTGACGCGCGCTCGCGGAGGCTTGGCGGCGCTGCCGTCAGCGCGGTGGGGTGTGCCGCGCGCGCTGGCTCGAGGAGCCGGAGAGGCCGTCCGCTGCGCGTTGGCCTGAGGATCGGGGTTGCTGCGCATCGGCTTGAATACGAAGGAAGCCAGCCCCGCCGCGTGCCGGCTCGATGGCCCGGGGGACGTCCGCCCGCCCCGCCGCCCGCTGGCTTGAGAGTCCCGGCGAGGCCGCCCGCCTCGCGCCGGCTTGCAAGGTTCTGGGACTCCGTCCTTGATGGCCGTACCATCGTGCCCCGCCGGCTGGACCGCGCCCGCCCCCCACGCGCCCCGGCACCGGAGGTTGCATCCGCCAGGCGCAACCCACCGCCCGCGGCTGACACGCCGCTGCCTCCCAGCCGTCAGCCCTTCGTCGCCATCCGGTCAGGCCGCTTTCCCCAAAGCTTCACTGTTCCGCCACTGCCGCCTCCGCCACATCCCAGGGACGCGGATGGGAAGCCAGCATGCGGCGAGTCGTCATCACCGGCCTGGGGCTGGTCTGCCCGCTTGGCCAGGGGATCGAGCCGGTCTGGCGCCGGTTGCTGGCCTCGCAGACCGGCATCGGCAGCCTGACGGCCTTCAACGCGGATGGCCTGCCCTGCCGCGTCGCCGGCCAGGTGCCGCCCGGCGTGTGGTCCGAACTGCCCGCCCGCCAGGCACCGGACCGCGCCGACCGGGCCGGGCAGCTCGCCCTCATCGCCGCCCGCCAGGCCCTGGCGGATGCCGGCTGGACGCCGGCGGAGGCGGCTGCGCTGGAAGGCAGCGGGATCTCCATCGGTTCCGGCTGCGGCGCGCTGGACAGCATCCATGAAGGCGCGCAGCGGCTGCAGAACGGCGTCGCCAGGCGCAGCCCGCACAGCGTGCTGCCGGGGGCGCTGATCCATCAGCTCGCCACCCGCCTCGCCGAGACCTTCACCTTCCTCGGGCCGCGCCGCGCCGTCTCCACCGCCTGCTCCTCCGGCGCGCATGCGCTGGGCGATGCGGCGCGGCTGATCGCCTGCGGCGAGGCGGAGGTGATGCTGGCCGGCGGCGTGGATGCAGCGATCAGCGAGCTCGGGATCGCCGGCTTCGCCGCGGCGCGGGCGCTCTCCACCGGCTTCAACGACACGCCCGGCCGCGCCTCCCGACCCTGGGACCGGGAGCGGGACGGCTTCGTCATGGGCGAGGGCGCCGGCATGGTGCTGCTGGAATCCCTCGAGCATGCGCGGCGGCGCGGGGCGCGCATCCATGCCGAGATCGTCGGCTACGGGCTGTCCGGCGACGCCTACCACGTCACCGCGCCGGCGGCAGGGCATGCCGGGGCGGAGCGCGCCATGCGCGCGGCGCTGCGCCAGGCCGGGATGGCGCCGGACGAGGTCGGCTATGTGAACGCGCATGGCACCTCCACCCCGCTCGGCGACGATCTGGAGCTGGAGGCGGTGGAGCGGCTCTGGGGCGCGGCGGCGCGGGGCCTGGCCATGTCCTCCACCAAATCCGCCACCGGCCACATGCTGGGGGCGGCGGGGGCGGCGGAGGCGATCTTCTGCGTGCTGGCCCTCCGCGACCAGGTGGCGCCGCCGACCCTGAACCTGGATGCGCCGAGCCGCGAGAGCCCGATCGACCGGGTGGCCTGGGTAGCGCAGGACAGGCCCATAAGAGCGGCGATGTCGAACAGCTTCGGGTTCGGCGGGACGAATGCCAGCCTGCTGTTCCGGGCGGCCTGATGGAGGAGGGCGTCGTGGCCGTGCCGCGACCCCGTCCTCGAACTCCTCCCGCCAAAGGCCGAAGGGCCTTGGAAACCATGAGTCTTGGACCCCGACGTCGAGACGCAAAACTCGAGGGTTCGAAGGGCCCTTCGGCCCTTGGCGGGGAGAGTTTGCGAGGCGTCGCGCCGTAAGGCGCGCCTTACGGCGCGACGCCCCTCTCAAGGCCGCACCAGCGCATGCGGAAAGCTCGGCAGCAGCAGCTCCGCCAGCAGCCCGGCCAGCACCGGCAGCGCCAGCGAGGCGATCAGCCGGATGATGATGAAGCGCGGCCCCAGCACCGGCCATTCCCAGGCGATCACCCGGTGGAAGCCGAGGATCGCCCAGCCGGAGATCAGCGCCACCATCTGCGGCCCGCCCGCCCCGGCCTTCATGAAGGTCAGCACCAGGGGAAAGGAGACGAAAGGTCCGCCCGGGATGAAGCCGCCGGCCAGGGAGGCGATGACGAGGCCGGGCAGCCCGCTCTCCGGCCCCAGCCAGCCGGCGCCGATATCGGCCGGGATCAGCTCCGCCAGGAAAGCGGCCATGGGCAAGGCGAGGGCCAGCAGGGGCAGCACGCGCACCACCGTCTCCCCGGTCTCCCGCAGCGCCCGCTGCGCCGTCGGCACGCCGCGCCGCAGGGTGAAGCCGAAGGCGATGGCCGCGGCAGCGAGGAGGAGGATCTGCCCTGGCGTCATGCCGGGCCCATCCCGGGCGGCGACCAGCTTATGGGCACCCGTCGCGCCAGGGCGCCGGCGATGAAGGGCAAAGGCAGGCCGCAGAGGAAGCGCAGCAAGGCGAAATCCGCGCCCAGCAGCGGCACCTCCCAGACCAGCACGCGCTGCAGCCCATTCAGCGCCCAGGCGACGATGAAGGCGATCAGCGCGCCCCGGTCCGCCCCGCCCTGGGCCAGCACCAGCACCAGGGGGAAGGCGGCCATCGGCCCGCCCGGCATGGCCATGCCGGCGACCGTCGCCAGCAGCAGCCCGCGCATGCCGCTCTCGGAGCCCATCCATTTGGCCAGCACGCCGGTGGGGACGAGCTGCTTCAGGCTGCCCGCCAGCAGCAGGCCCGCCAGCATGGCCGGCAGGATCATCAGGAACAGCCCGACGGCGTTGCCGAGCGCATGATGGAAGGCGGCCGGGCCGCGCAGCCGATAGACCAGGGCGCCGGCCAGCAGGCCGATGGCGCCGATGACCACGGCGCTGGAATGGCGGCGGAGGAAGGGCAGCATGCCGGCGCAGGCTGCGCCCAAGCGCCGCCGGCGGCAAGCCACCCCGGTTCCGGATCGCCGCCCCGCCGCCCGGTCGCGCGGCGCCGATGCGTCGCGGCCCAGGCCGCCGGCCTGCCGCAACGCCGCGTGCGGAATGCCGGAGCATCCTCAGGCCAGGCGGGTCGCCCGTCGCCTGGGCATGCCATGAACGAAAACCGGGAGCGGTTCGTGCCGGCATGGCCAGCGGGACGCCGCACCGGTGCCCTGCCCGCCAGCTTCGCCGCATTTCCGGCGAACCAAGCGGAGAAGCAGGCGGTTGCAAAAAACAAGGCCCGGCGGCCTGAGAACGAAGCCCGCAGGACTTCGGAATCAGGCCACTACAGCCGCACCGCCTCCGTCCGGTAATGCTGCTCCGCGGTCTGCTGGATTTCCGTGTCCAGCACGAAGGCGGCGGCAACGGCCAGCAGGGCGGCGAGGACGATGCCGGTGAGGACGGCTTTCACGGCGGGCTCCTTTCGGATGCGGCTCCGCTCAGCCTATGGGTGCGCCGCCGGTCCGTTGCAAGGCCTGCTCCGCTGTCGCCAGCTCCTCGGCCGTATTGGCGTTGAAGAAGGGGTCCAGGGGCTCGGTCGGCCATTCCGCCGTGGCGCAGCCGAAGCGGGCCGTCCAGCGGTCGATCTTGCGTTCGCCGGCCAGCAGGGCGGCGCGCAATTCGCCGCGCAGCGCCACGGGCCAGAGGCCGATCGGCGGGTGGGTCCAGCCGCCCGAGGCGGCGCAGGCCAGCAGCACCCCCGCTTCCTGGCGCGCCGCCTCCAGCCGCGCCGCCAGGTCCGGCGGCAGGAAGGGCCCGTCCCCCGGCACGGAGAGCACCGTCGCCACCCCCGGCCGCTGCGCCGCCGCCCAGTCCAGCGCCGCCAGCACGCCGGCGAGCGGCCCGGGGTAGTCCGGCAGCGGGTCCGCCAGCACGGGAAGGCCGAAGGCGGCGAACCGCGCCGGATCGCCATTGGCGTTCAGCACCACCTCCCCGACCTGCGGCACCAACCGTTCCAGCACATGCGACAGCAGCGGCCGCCCCGCCAGCAATCGCAGCGGCTTGTCCCCGCCGCCCATCCGCCGCGCCAGCCCCCCGGCCAGCACCACGCCAAGCAAGCCCTTGTTCCTATGTTCGGTCAAAGGCGCTGTTCCTCCGTCCCGGCCATGCGCTTGCGGTGCGGGGTGGTGGGGTCGGGGTCAAGGATCGCCGCCAGGCGACCGGCGCAGCCGGCGCGAAGCGTCCTTGAGGCCGGCCCCGCCACCCCGCAATGCTCGCCGCATCCGGGCGCGCTCACCCGCCCTCAGCCTCCCGGCTGTTCTTCCGCCAGTGCTTCGCGCTTTCCTCCTCGACATAGGCGAGGTCCGCGTCGAACACGATCCGCCCCTCCCCCGCCAGCGCGGTGAACCGCTTCCCCTTGCACCGCCCGATCAGCGTCAGCCCCACCTCCCGCGCCAATTCCACCCCCCAGGCGGTGAAGCCGCTGCGGGAGACGAGGATCGGGATCCCCATCCGCACGGTCTTGATCACCATTTCCGAGGTCAGCCGTCCGGTGGTGTAGAAGATCTTGTCCCCGCCCGCGGTCCCGGTGCGGAACATCCACCCCGCGATCTTGTCCACCGCATTGTGCCGGCCGACATCCTCCATATAGGCCAGCGGCCAGTCGCGCTCGCAGAGGGCGCAGCCATGGATCGCCCCTGCCTCCAGGTAGAGCGTCGGCAGGGTGTTGATGCGGTGCAGCAGCCGGTAGAGGTCCGAGGTGCGGATCTCCGCCGCTGCCGGCAGCCGCGCCGCGGAAAAATCCTCCATCAGGTCGCCGAAGGCAGTGCCCTGGGCGCAGCCGCTGGTCAGGGTCTTCTTCTTCAGCTTCGCCTCGTAATCGGTGCGGCGTTCGGTGCGCACCACCACCACCTGCAGATCCTCATCGTACTCCACCGCTGTCACCCGGTCGTCCGGCCGCAGCATGCCCTGGTTCAGCAGGTAGCCCAGCGCCAGATCCTCCGGCCGGTCGAGGATCGTCATCATGGTGACGATCTCCTGCCCGTTCAGGAACAGCGTCAGCGGCCGCTCCACCGTCACGCTCGCCTCGATGCGCGCGCCGGTGTGATCCAGGCCGGTGACGCGGCGGGTCAGGCGGGGGTCGGCGGGGTCCGGCCGGACCAGCAGCCGGGCATCCTCATTCGCATCCATGGAGGAGAGGGTGGGGTGGCGGCCCCAGCGGCGCAACCGCCCGCCGCCCCCGGACGTTCGCCCGCGGAAAGGAGCCATGGAAAGGAGACCCCCATGCCCCTCTACCGCTTCCCCACCGAGAGCGGCTACGGCCCGGCCGCCAGCCGGCCTGCCGCCAGCGCCGTGCTGGCCCGGTTCGACGTGCTCGGCCTGCCCCGCCAGGGCGTCTCCGTCCGGCTGGAAGGGGAGAAGCTGGTCCTGGAAGGCGAGGTGGAGGACGGCGCGACGCAGGAACGCCTGGTGCTGGCCGCCGGGAACCTGCCCGGCATCGCGGTGGTGGAGGACCGGCTGACGCCGCGCCACCGGCCGGGGCTGCTGGCGAGCCTCGGCAGCTTCGCCCAGCTTCCCGCCGGCAGCGCCAGCACCGCCGCGGCGGCGGAAGCGGTGCATGCGGCGCAGCCGGAGCCGGAGGAGCGCTTCGGCGGCGGCGGCAGCCTGTTCCACACCGTGGCGCCGGGCGAGACGCTGGAGTCGATCGCCGCCCGGCACTATGGCGATGCGCGCCGTGCCGCGGCGATCCTCGAGGCCAACCAGCCCATGCTGCAGCGTGCCTCGGCCGTGCGGGCCGGGCTGGTGCTGCGGTTGCCGGAGAAGTAGCGGGTGATGGGGGCTTTGCCCGCAAGCCCCAGCCGAGGGCGCGGCCCTCTGCACTCCCGCCGGGGGTGGATCCCCCCCGGACCCTGGCCTGAGTTTTTAGAGCGGTTTCACCTCGCCTGCGCTCGGCGAACCCGCTCGCCGGAAATCCAGCGAACTTCGCGGGCAGGACGCTGGTGTCCCGATTCCGCAGTCCTGCGGACGTCGTTCTCGGGCCACTAGCTTTTGTTTTCAGTGGCCTGCTTGTCCGCTGCGTTCGCTGGAAATCCAGCGAACTTCGCGGGCAGGACACTAGAGCGGTTTCACGCTGACTGTGCAGCGCGAAACCGCTCTAGCTTATGGATTGTAGAGCAGATTCACGCCTCCGGGCGATGCCGCCCTCCGGCGATCTGCTCTAGCTTGCGACCTCGTCCGCCATGCGGGCGCCGCGGGTGCCCATCGGGCGCTCCGGGCCGGTCGTCGTGTCGCGCGCCGTCTGATGCTCCATCTCGGCATCCAGCTCGGCGCCCACCAGCATCACCGTGGCGGAAAGCCAGATCCAGGTCATGAAGCCGATGGCGGCGCCGAGCGAGCCATAGGTCTCGTTGTAATTGCCGAAATTCTCGACATACCAGGAAAAGCCCAGGGAAACCCCCAGCCAGCCAAGCGCCGCGACGGCGCTGCCCCAGCTCACCCAGCGCCAGCGCGCCCGCTCCCGGCTCGGCCCGTAGCGGTAGAGGCAGGCGAGGAAAACCCCGACCGCCAGCAGCAGCACCGGCCAGCGCGCCAGGCGCAGCACCGCATCCAGCACGCCGTCCAGTCCGAGGAAGGCCAGCGCCACCGGCAGCACCACCACCGCCGCCATGGCCAGCAGCAGGAACAGGATGCCCGCCAGGGTGAAGGCCATGGTCACCATCAGGCGATGGAAGAAGCCGCGCTTCTCCCGCTCGCCATAGACGATGTTCAGCGCATCGACGATCGCCTTCATCGCCTGGTTGGCCGACCAGAGCGAGGTGGCGAGGCCGATCAGCGCGCCGAAGCCCAGGGCGCTGTCGCCCTTCGAGGTGATACGCCGCACCTGCTCCTCGATGATCTCCATGCCGCCGCCCGGCACGACGGCGCCGACCGTGCCGAGATGCTCGCCGATCGTCCCGGGTTCGGCGAAGAGGCCGTAGAGCGAGACCAGCGCGGCCAGGCCGGGGAAGAGCGCCAGCAGGGCGTAGAAGGTGACGCCCGCCGCCTCCGTCAGCACCCGGTCATCGGAGACCTCGGAGACCGTCCGCTTCAGGATTGCCCACCAGCCGCGCGGCGGAATCGCCTCCGGCCGTGCCGCCTCATGGCCAAGCTCCGGGCGAAGGACGGAGCGGTCCGGCGGGGCTGCCGGGGGCGGCGCCTGCCATGCCGGCAGCGCTGCCGGGCGGGGCTGCGCCCTGCGGCCCGGGGCGGCCAACAGCAGCAGGCCGCCTGCCGCCAGCGCCCCGAGGAGGAGGGGGCTGGGCTTCGACTCCTGCATCATGCGCGGTCTCCGCTGGCGTTGGATCGTCGGCAGGCGAACGCCACCGGGCCACGATCGTCGCGAGTTGCGGCCTCCGCCCCGCCAAGGCATGTCGGACGCTCCTCATGTCCCGGCTCCGAGGTTCTGCCGATTTCGGAGTCGGGCACACGAGGCTTCACTTCAGTGGCCGCCTGCCCGCTCCGCTGGAAGTCCAGCGAGCATCGCGGCGGGACCCCAGGAGACGTGCCGATGATCCGCCTCGCCCGCCGCACCCTGCCGCTGCTCGCCGCCGGCCTCGCCGCGCCGGCTTTCGCCCAGACCTATCCCGACCGGCCGATCACCCTGGTGGTGCCCTTCCTCGCCGGCGGCTCCACCGACATCGCTGCCCGCATCCTCGCCGAGCGCATGTCGGTGAAGCTCGGCCCGCAGGCGCGCATCGTGGTGGAGAACCGGGCCGGGGCGGGCGGCTCGGTGGGCAGCGAATGGGTGCGGCACCGGCCGGCGGATGGCTACACGCTGCTGCTCGCCTCCGCCTCCGCCCTCGGCACCAACCCGGCGGCGCTGCCGCAGCAGACGCCCTACGACCCGGTGGAGGATTTCACCCAGATCGCCGTCATCGGCGGCGGGCCGATGGTGATGGTGGTGCCGGCGGCCTCGCCCTTCCGCAGCGCGAAGGAGCTGCTGGAAGCGGTGAAGGCCGCGCCCGGGAAATACACCTGGGCGACCAGCGGCGCCGGCGGCATCGGCCATCTGACGGGCGAGGCGATCAAATCCGCCTATGGCGGGCTGCGGGCGGAACACGTGCCCTATCGCGGCGGCTCCGCGGTGATGGAGGCGCTGGCCAAGGGCGAGGTGGATTACTCGCTGGAGGTGCTGGCCTCCACCGCGCCGCATATCCGGGACGGGCTCTCGCGCGGGCTGGCGGTGTCCTCGCTGCGGCGGCACAAGCTGTTCCCGGAGATCCCGACGCTGGACGAGATCGGGCTGACGGGATTCGACATCACCACCTGGAACATCCTGGTGGCGCCGCGCGGCCTGCCGGCGGCGCTGGCGGAGCAGCTTGCGCAGGCGGCCGGGGCAGTGCTGGCGGAGCCGGCGGCGGCGGAGCGGATGACGGCCGCCGGGGTGGACCCCGCGGCGCCAGGCACGCCGGCCGGCAGCCGGGCCTTCCTGGTGGCGGAGGTGGCGAAATTCAAAGGCATCGTGGAGAAGGCCGGGATTCGGCTGGGGCGCTAGCTCGGGGCGCTGCCCCCGAACCCCCGGCAGGAGCTTAAGAATAAAAGGGCAAGACATCAGCCCGGTAGGAATGGGGGCTCTGCCCCCAAACCCCCAGCAGGAGGTCGTCGCGGGCAGTGCCCGCGACCCTGCACCTCCGCCGGGGAGGGGAAGAGCTTCCCCCCAGACCCCGCCCTGAATCTGCTGGCTGAATCGTCGGGACCAAAACTCAGACCGGGGTCCGGGGTCCGGGGACCGGTCCGGTCCCCGGCGGGTGCAAAGCCCCCTACTCAGGGCCCGGGGGCGAAGCCCCCGCCCGCTTCACTTCCCGCGCGTCAGGAAGGCCGGCGCGTTGTCGCGGAAATCCCCATCGCGCCAGCTCCGGTCCCGCCGCCCGGCATCGCCCGCCGGCCGGCGCCGCGTGGCCTCGGCACCGCTGCTCGGCTTCGCCGCCGGCGCGCCGCGCCCGCCCTGGTGGTGCTGCCCCTTGGCCTGGCCGCCGCCATGGCCGTGGCGCTGGCCACCGCCCGGCGCCCCGCGTCCACGCCCGTGCGGCTGCCCGCCGCGCGCCGGCCGCACTACCGCCATCGGCGCCTTGGTCAGGGAGCCGCTCTTGTCCTCCCGCCGGTCCTCATCCGGCACCTTCTGCCGGATCACCTTCTCGATCGCCCAGAGCTTCTCGAGATCGTCGGCGCAGACCAGCGCCACCGCCTCGCCGCTCGCCCCGGCGCGCGCGGTGCGGCCGATGCGGTGGACATAGGTCTCCGGCACCTCGGGCAGGTCGTACTGCACCACATGCGTCACGCCATCCACATCGATGCCGCGCGCCGCGATATCGGTCGCCACCAGGATCGGCGCCCGGCCGGATTTGAACTCCGCCAGGGCGCGCTCCCGCTGCCCCTGGCTCTTGTTGCCATGGATGGCGTTGGCCGCGAGCCCATCCTGGTCGAGCTGCTTCACCACCTTGTCCGCGCCGTGCTTGGTGCGGGTGAAGACCAGTGTCCGCCCGACGCCCTCGCTGCGCAGCAGTTCCGCGAGCAGCACGCGCTTCCGCGCCTGCTCCACATGCAGCACGCGCTGCGCCACCCGCTCGGCGGTGGAGGAGACGGGCGCCACCTCCACCTTCGCCGGCTCGGTCAGCATCTCCCCGGCCAGCTTGCCGATCTCGGCCGGCATGGTGGCCGAGAAGAACAGCGTCTGCCGCCCCGCCTGGCCAGTGGCCGGAGCAGCCGGCGGCGCGCCCGCGGCTCCCTGCGGCCGGGCCGCGCCCTTCGGCCCCGGCGGCACCGCCCGCAGCAGGCGCCGGATGGCGGGCAGGAAGCCCTTGTCCAGCATCTGGTCGGCCTCATCCAGCACCAGCACCTCCACCCGGTCCAGCCGGGCGTCGCCGGCATCCAGATGGTCCTGCAGCCGCCCCGGCGTCGCCACCAGGATATCGATGCCCTGGGCCAGCGCCCGGCGTTGCGCGCCATGCGGCACGCCGCCGAAGATCACCGCGACGGACAGGCCGAGATGCTTGCCATAGGTGCGAAAGCTGTCGCCGATCTGGCTGCACAGCTCACGCGTCGGCGCCAGTACCAGCGCCCGGCAGCCGCCGCGCGGCGGCCGCCCGCCGCGCCCGGCCAGCCGGTGCAGCACCGGCAAAGCGAAGGCCGCGGTCTTGCCGGTGCCGGTCTGGGCGATGCCGAGCAGGTCCTGCCCGGCCATCACATAAGGAATCGCCCGCGCCTGGATCGGCGTCGGAGTGGCATAGCCGGCCTCTTCCAGCGCCCGCAGCAGGGGCGCGGCCAGGCCGAGTTCAGAGAATTGCGTCACACAGACATCCCGGTCGCGCGGCACCCGGCCCTTCGGCCGCAGGCTGCCGCGGGGTTGCATGGGCGGAGACCCCGCGTGCCTGGGTCGATCCGAAGGGAGAAGAGCATGCGCGGCCCGACAGTCCGTCCCGCCAGGACCCGCCCGGCGCGCCGCCCATGGGGGCGCGAATGCCAGGAAGCCGCGGGGGCCGCTCACGCGGCCGGGGCGCCACCGGGGCCTCGGCCACCGGCGCCGCAGAAATGCGCCTTCGCAGGCGCGGAATCAAGCGCATTCGGCAGGATGGCGCCAGGATGGCTTGCAATCCTCGGTGGAGAGCGCAGAGCTATACCGAGATCGTCATGAACTACCGCCCCGACCTCGTCGTCTACACCGTGCTGCTGGGCAGCTACGAACCGCTGAAGGAGCAGCCGGCCCGCGCCGGCTCCATGGCGCGGTTCGTCTGCTACACGGATAGCCTGGGCCTCCGCAGCGAGAGCTGGGAGATCCGCCCGGTCACCCCGCTGCTGGCGCAGGACCCGGTGCGCAGCCAGCGTTGGCTGAAGCTGGCGCCGGAGACGCTGCCGGAGGTCGCGGCCGCCGCCGCCTCCCTCTACATCGACAACAGCGTGAGGCTGCGTGCCCCGCCCGAGGCGCTGCTGGCGGAGATGCCGCAGGGCGCCGCCCTGGCGCTGGCGCCGCACAGCTACCGCCGCAGCCTGGCCGAGGAATTCCAGGCCGTGCTAGCCGAAGGGCTGGACGAGCCGGGCCGGGTGCTGGAGCAGTATCTGCACCTGGCGGCGGAAGCGCCGGCTTTGCTGCAGGCGCGGCCCTGGTGGTCCGGCCTGATGCTGCGGCGGCACGGCGCCCCGGGGCTGGATGCCGCCATGGCCGCCTGGCGCGCCCTGGTGTTGCGCTATTCGCGGCGGGACCAGCTTTCCGGCAACCTCGCCTTCCATCGGGCGGGGCTGGGCGTGGCGCCGCTCGCCCTGGATAACTTCGCCTCCCCCTTCCATAGCTGGCCGCATACCGAGGGGCGGCAGGTGGCGCGCCGCCAGGCGGACGGCCCGCTGGGCGCCGCCTCGCCGCTTCTCGCCGGGCTGTGGGACGGCATGCTGGCCAGCGCCATGGTGCCGGCGGAGCTGGCACGGCTGCGGCAGCGCGTGGTGGAGCTGGAGGCGGAGATGTACGGCATGCGCCGCAGCCGGTCCTGGCAGGTGACCGCGCCGCTGCGGATGGCGGGACGGCTGCTGCGACGGCCGGCGCCGGTGCTACGGCCGGCGGCGGGGGATTGATCCGGAGGAAGCCCGGGACCCCGCCCATGGAAGATCGGGGCTCTGCCGCTGGCGCCCGGTGCGAGTCGGCCGGTTGAACCGGCAGACTCAGACCGGGGTCCGGGGGGGGGTGGTCCACCCCCCGGCGGGCGTGCAGAGGGCAGCGCCCTCTGCTGGGGGCATGGGGGCGAACCCCCATAATCCGCGCCCATGGGCGCCCCCCCAACCCGCACGCAACCCTTGCCAATCAAGCCACTCCGGGCCGAGTGTGGCGGCATGCGCCGGCTGTTTGCCCTTCCGCTCCTCCTCCTGCCGCTTGCCGCCCTCGCCCAGGGCGCCCCCCCGGCCCCGCGCGGGGCCGAGGCCCGCAAGGCCGAACTCGACCGCGCCTTCGAGGCGTTGCACGGCGCCCCGGACGAGGCCGGCGCCGCACTGGTGGAAACCCGCATCCGCCAGCTCTGGGCCCAGGCCGCTTCCCCCGCCGTCACCCTGCTGCTGCGCCGCGGCGCCCGGAATATCGAGGCGCAATTGCCCGAGGAGGCGCTGGAGGATTTCGACGCCGCCATCACCCTCTCCCCGGAATTCGCCGAGGCCTGGCACCTGCGCGCCCAGGCCTATCTGCGCGCCGGGGACATCCCGGCCGCGGTGCGCGACCTGCGGGAGGTGCTGCGGCTGGAGCCGCGGCACTGGGCGGCGCTGCTGACCCTCTCGGCAGCGCAGGACGCCGCGGGGGATGCGGCGGGCGCACTGCGCAGCCTGCAGGCGGCGCTGGAGATCAGCCCGAAGACGCCCGGCGGCGCCGACAAGCTGCGGGAATTGCGGCGGAAGGCGGAGGGCGAGGCCCTGTGACCCCTCCGGTGCGGGATGCATCGGACGCAACCCAGCCATCCGGCAAAATGAATCGCCGGTAAGGTTTCCCGCATTATCCTGGGTAAGGCTTGTTGCGTCCCCGCCCGCCGGAAGGATTCCCCGTGCCGGAACTGCTCGAGATGCTGCCCTGGGCCTTCGGCCTCGTCGCCGCGGCGGCGGCCATTACCCGGATGCGCTGAGCGGGCCGGGGCGGGTCAGGGCGCCAGCCGCCGCCCCTCCTTCCAGCCATAGGAAAGCCAGTGGCCGGCGGCATCCACGCCGGCCGCCGCCACATCCGGGTTGGCGGCCAGGTATTTCTGCGGGTCGAAGCCGGCGGGCAGCGCCTTCGCCGGGGGGCGGACGGCGGCGATGAAGGCTTCGGGTATTTCCCGCCCCAGATAGCGGTGCGGCACCACCTCGCCGGTCCGCAGATCCCGCACCTGGCGGAACGCCACATGGCCGAGCGCCGGGTCGCTGTCCATCGGCGTGACATAGGCGCAATCCTCGAAGAAATAATGCGTCACCTGCGACCAGCGGGTGCGCCCCCGGTCGGCCTGGGGCAGGCCGCCATGCAGCAGATTCGCCGCCCAGATCAGCGCCTGGCCGCGGCGCGGGGTGAACAGCGCCGGGCGCAGCCCATGCGCCTCGATCAGCGCCGCCCACAGCGCCTCATAGATCGTCTGGTTGGCGGCCCCCGGCGCCGCCGCGGCGCAATTCCCCACATGCTCGTTCACATAGAGCGGCAGGCGGTGGCTGCCGGGGTAATAGACCAGCGGCCCGGCATCCGGGTGGATATCCTCCAGCGCCACCCAGACGCCGCACATGAAGCGCTCCGGCAGGCTGCTGAAATGCACGCTGTCGGTATGCACCGCCTGCTGGCTGCCCACCGGGAAATTCAGCGTCTGGAAGGGGAAGGCCGGCCGGCCGTAGAGCGTGCCGAGCAGCGCCAGCAGCCTGGCGTTGCAGGCGATCTCCCGCACCGCCGGGCAATGCTGCCAGGCCTGTTCCGCCCGCAGCCCGCCGGTCCGGCCGGCCTGGAAATTCGCCAGGGGGAAGCCGGGGCCGAGGGCGGCGATGACGCTTTCCGCCAGCCGGTCGAAATCCGGATCGGGGAAGTCGAGCACGGCGAAGCCCTGCTCGGCCAGGTCCCGGGCGATGCGGCGGGTCTCGGCATCGGCGCCGGCGGCGTCCAGCAATTGTGGCAGGAAGGGGGATTCCACCGCCGGCACGCCCGGCAGCGGGTTGGCGAAGGACATGCGGCGGGCCTCCGGGCGGCCATCTGATGCCAGGGCAATGGGCGGATGGCCCTGGGCGCGGCCTCGCCCCATCTTGAGCGCATGCCCGATACCCAGTCCATCCCCGACCCCGAGGCCGCGCGCTGGGACGCCGTCCTGGCCCGCGACCCCAGCCCGGCCTGCGGCCCCTTCCTCTATGCGGTGACGACGCAGGGGGTGTTCTGCCGGCCCGGCTGCCCCTCCCGCCCGCCGCTGCGGCGCAACACCCGCTTCTTCGCCGATGCCGCCGCCGCCGAGGCCGCGGGCTTCCGCGCCTGCAGGCGCTGCGACCCGAAGGGGGAGCGGGCGGCGCTGCACGCCGCCGCCATCCGCGCCGCCTGCGACCTGATCGAGGCGAGCGAGAGCCTGCCGGGCCTCGCCGCCCTGGCCGACCGCGCCGGCTATGCGCGGCACCATTTCCTCCGGCTGTTCAAGGAGATCACCGGCGTGACCCCGCATTCCTACGGCCAATCCGTGAAGGCCCGCCGCCTGCAGGCGGCGCTTGCCGCCGGCGACCGGGTCGCCGAAGCCGTCGCCGGCGCCGGCTATGGCAGCGAAAGCCGCGTCTATGGCGCCCCCGGCCAGGTGCTGGGCATGACCCCTGGCGCCGCCCGCCGCGGCGGGGCGGGGGAGGTGATCTGCACCGCCACGGCGATGAGCGCCCTCGGGCCCCTGATGGTCGGCGCCACGGAGCGCGGCATCTGCTTCATCGGCTTTGCCGAGGGCTTCGAGGCGCTGGAAGGCGATCTCCGCCAGCGCTTCCCGGAGGCGCGGGTGGAGCCGGCGCCCGAGGCCCTGGCCGAAGCGGTGCGCGAGGTGGTCGCCTTCCTCGAGGAACCCAAGGCCGCGCTCGCCCTGCCGCTGGATCTGCGCGGCACCGCCTTCCAGCGCCGGGTGTGGGAGGCGCTGCAGGCCATCCCCTTCGGCGAGACCCGGACCTATTCGGACGTGGCGCAGTCCATCGGCGCGCCGCGGGCGGTGCGGGCGGTGGCGCGGGCCTGCGCCCAGAACCATGTCTCCCTGGCCGTGCCCTGCCACCGCGTCATCGGCCGGGATGGCGACCTGACCGGCTATCGCTGGGGCGTGCCGCGCAAGCGGGCGCTGCTGGCGAAGGAAAGGGCGGGCGCCGGCAAGGGCTGAGCGCCCGGGCACCGAAAGGTTACGAAAGATTGCAAGACCGGCCCGGCTTGCGCAGATTGCCCCAGCCAGCAGGGAGTCGGGGCCGGATGGACATCGTCGCACGCGCCAAGGGGCTGATCATGCGCCCGGCGGAGGAATGGGCGGCGATCGCCGCGGAGCCGGCGGACACCAAGAGCCTGTTCCTGAACTACGCGGTGCCGCTGGCGGCGATCCCGGCGGTGGCGGGCTTCATCGGCTCCCTGCTCTTCGCCCGGATGCTGGGCGGGATGATGGCCGGGATGGGGGTGCATGTCGGCCCCTTCGCCCTGCTGCTGAACGCCGTCGCGGGCTATATGCTCGGCCTGGCCGGCGTCTGGGTCTGGGGCAAGATCATCGAGGCGGTGGCGCCGCGCTTCGGCGGGCGCGGGGATGAGATTTCCGCCATGAAGCTGGCGGTCTACAGCCCGACGGCGCTGTGGCTGGCCGGCATCTTCACCCTGCTGCCGCCGCTCGCCGTGCTCGGGCTGCTCGGCCTCTACAGCCTCTACATCTTCTGGAAGGGCGTGCCGGTGGTGCTGGGCGTGCCGGAGGAGAAGCGGCTGGTCTTCACCCTGGCGGTCATCGTCATCGGCTTCGTCGTCAACCTGGTGGCGGGGATGTTCGCGGGGCTGTTCCTGCGGTTCTGAGGCCGGCCGCTGCGCCGACCCGCCGCGCCGACCCGGGGGCGCCTTGCCTCCGGCCCCGGCCAGGGTCCTCAGGTCCTGGTCCCGCAGGCCAGAGTCCGGCACCCTACGGCCGAACCCGCCGGCTATTTCACCGCCGCCACCCGGAGGGAATTGGTGGTGCCCGGCGTGCCGAAGGGCACGCCCGCCGTCACCACGATCTCCTGCCCCTGGGTGGCGAAGCCTTCCTGCTGCGCGGCGCGGAGCGCGCGGGTCACCATCTCCGACATGGAGTGGATCTCGCTGACCACCAGCGAATGCACTCCCCAGACCACCGCCAGGCGCCGCGCCGTGGCTTCCGAGGGCGTCAGGCCGAGGATCGGGCAGTCCGGCCGGTCCCGCGCCACGCGGAAGGTGGTGCTGCCGGTGGAGGTGAAGGTGGCGATCACCTGCGCCCGGATGGTGTGCGCCACCTGCACGGAAGCCGCCGAGATGGCGCCGGCGCTGGTCGCCTCCGGCGCCGGCCGCTCGGCATCCGTCAGGGCGCGCCAGCCCGGATCCTGCTCCACCCGCGCCACGATGCGGTCCATCATGTTCACCGCCTCATAGGGGTACTGCCCCGCCGCGGTCTCGGCGGAGAGCATCACCGCATCGGCGCCGTCGAAGACGGCGGTGGCGACGTCCGAGGCCTCCGCCCGGGTCGGCGCCGGGGCGGCGATCATGCTCTCCAGCATCTGGGTGGCGACCACCACCGGCTTGCCCAAGGCGCGGGCGGCGCGGACGATGCGCTTCTGGATCAGCGGCACCTCCTCCGGCGGCAGCTCCACGCCGAGATCGCCGCGCGCCACCATGACGCAATCGGTCAGCGCCAGGATGGCGTCGAGATTCTCGACCGCCTGGGGCTTCTCCATCTTCACCATGATGAGGGCGCGGCCGCCGGCGATCGCCTTGGCCTCCGCCACATCCTCCGGCCGCTGGACGAAGGAGAGGCCGACATATTCGATCCCCTGGTCGAGGACGAAGGCGAGGTCCTCCCGGTCCTTCTGCGTCAGGGCCGGGATGGGCAGCGCCACGTCCGGGACGTTGACGCCCTTGCGGTCGGAGAGCGGGCCGCCGACCAGCACCTCCGTCTCCAGATGGTTCTCCCGCACATGGGTGACGCGCAGCCGCAGCTTGCCGTCATCCAGCAGCAGGGTGGTGCCGATCTTGGCGGCTTGGATGATCTCCGGATGCGGGAGCTGGACGCGGCGGACATCGCCCGGCGTCGGGGAGAGGTCGAGGCGGAAGGCCTGGCCGGGCTGGAGCTGCACCCGGCCGGCCTGGAAGCGGCCGACCCGCAGCTTCGGCCCCTGGACATCGGCGAGGATGCCGATGGGCCGGCCGACCTTCGCTTCCACCGCGCGGATGATGGCGATGCGCTCGGCATGGTCGGCATGGGTGCCGTGGGAGAAATTCAGCCGGAAGACATCGGCGCCGGCGCGGTGCAGCCGCTCGATCATCTCGGCGCTGCTGCTGCTGGGGCCGAGGGTGGCGATGATCTTGGTGCGCCGCCGGCGACGCAGGGAGATGCGGGAGGGCATGCGGGGCAGTCCTTGCGGCGGCGGGTGGAGGTCCGGGCGGAGCTGGTGCGGCGCCAGGTCCAGCAGCCGGGCGAGTTCCGCAACGCGCTCGGCGGGCACGCGCTGCCATTGCGAGACGGCGGCGGGGGAGATGCCGAGGCCGCTGGCGATGCGGGTGACCATGCCGCGGCGGGCGAGGAGTTCTTCCAGGGTCGGGTCGCGCATGGCCGTAACTTACTAAAGTTAAGCTCACGGCGTCTTGCTTAAATTTATCGGACGCCACGGTTTTCACGCCGCTGCAACCCGGCTGGAGGCCTCCCGCCGCTGGCGGAGGAGGTCAGGTGGGGTCGGCCGGGCCTCTGCCAGCGGGCAGTGCCCCTGTCTCGCCGGAGCACCCGGCCCTGGCCGGTTGCGCCCGGTCCAGGCAGGCCGTCCTGCGCCCTGGCACCATGCGTGCGCCCACCTGGCGTCCGCGCCTGCCGATGCTGCCGGCATCGGCGGCGCCCGCGTCCTGCCCGCGCCACCGGCACCGGCGGCGTCCGCGTCCGGTCAGGACCCACCCCCTGCCAGGGCTTTCTCGGGGCAGACGTTGCGCCGGTCGGCCAGGTCTGCGCCAGACGCCGCCCGACTGACCAATAAGCCGGCAATTCCGGGCCGGGACGGGCATTCCGGCCGTTGTAATCCGTTTCGCCACGGCAGCCCGCCCGGCATCATGCGGTGCCGCCCGCCGCATCCGGGGAGCCCGCATGCCGACCCTGACCCGCCGTGCCGCCTTGGTCGCCCCTTTGGTCGCCCTGCCCTGGGCCATGCCCCTCCCCCGTCCCAGCCTGGCCCAGCCCGCCTGGCCCAGCCGGCCGATCCGCATCCTGGTCGCCTGGCCGGCCGGGGGCAGCACGGATTCCGTCATGCGGCTGCTGGCCGCGCCGATGCAGGCGGTGCTGGGCCAGCCGGTGGTCATCGAGAACCGGGCCGGCGCCACCGGCAGCATCGGCGCCGCCGCCGCCGCACAGGCCGCGCCGGATGGCTATACCGTGCTGGGCGATGCCAGCTCCCAGGCCGCCAACCCCTCGCTGCTGAAGGGCCTCGCCTTCGACTACGCCACCGCCTTCGCCCCGGTGACGCAGCTTTGCGTGGCGCCGGCCCTGCTGCTGGTGCGGGCGGAGGACGGGCCGCCCGACCTGGCGGCGCTGCTGGCGCGGATGCGCCAAGGGGGCGGCACCTATTCCTCCTCCGGCATCGGCGCCGCGGTGCACCTGGCGATGGCGGCGCTGCTGCGCCAGGCGGGGGTGGCGGCGACGCATGTGCCCTATCGCGGCAGCCCGCAGCAGGTGCAGGCGGTGCTGGCCGGCGAGGTGCTGACCACCTTCTGCACCGTCCCTGCCGCCGCCGGGCTGGTGCGGGATGGCCGGCTGCGGGCGCTGGCCGTCTCCTCCGCCCGGCGCCTGCCCGCCTTCCCCGAGGTGCCGACCGTGGCCGAGCAGGGCTTCCCCGGCTACGCCGTCACCGAATGGCTGGCGCTGTTCGTGCCCGCCGGGACGCCGGCGCCGGTCATCGACAAGCTGGCCGAAGCGGCCAAGGCCGGGCTGGCCGAGCCAGCGGTGCAGGCGCGGCTGGAATTGCTGGGCATGGCGGCGGCGGCGGCGGGCCCGGCGGCGCTCGGCGCCTTCGTCGCGGAGCAGCGGGTGAAGCTGGCGGAGGTGATCCGGGCGGAGGGCATCCGGCTGGAGTGAGCCCGCCGCCCGGGAACGGGAGCGCCGGCCCCTACGCCATGCCCATAGGCCATGAGAGGCACGCCGGGTCCGCGGGTGGACCTGCGCTCCCGCGGCCTCCGGACAGGGGCCAGGACGTTGCCGCCAAGGGCCAGCGCCGGGCTTCCCCACCGGGCAGGGCACCGGCCATTCGCCCCCTTGCCCTGCCACCCGGCCGCCCGCCGCGCGTTGCCTGCCGACACCTCGAAGGGAGGCGCCTCGCATGCGTCAGACCATCCTCGCCCAGGGCCCGGACCGCCGGGTGATCGAGACCGATGATTACGGCACCAGCCTGCTGGCCCCCGACGGCGCGCTGGTGGAACGGCACGGCACGGACCACCATGCCGAGGCGCTGGCCCGCCTCCGCGCCGAAGGCTGGCAGGTGACCTCCGACCGCTTCCTCCGCCCGAAGATCGCCGCCCCGTCCGATGGCGGCACCCCCGGCCTGGCCGATGCCCCCGGCCCGGCTGGCACGGTCACCGACGGCCATTCCGGCTAGCGTCGCGATTCCGCAGTCCTGCGGGCTTCGTTCTCGGGCCACCAGCTTTTGGTTTCAGCGGCCTGCTTGTCCGCTGCCTTCGCTGGACATCCAGCGAACTTCGCGGGCAGGGCACTGAGGCATTTTTAATTTCGGCGGAATCGCCGGACGACCCGGAAAATTTGCGACAGACCGAAAAGCCAGGACGGGCTCACCGGGCACAGGCGAGGTGAAACAAGTCCAGGCTCCTGCGCCCGGAGCGGACAAGCAGGCCACTGAAAACAAAGGCCAGTGGCCTGAGAACGAGGTCCACGGGCCTCCCGACTCAGGCCGCCGGCGCCCTCTTCGGCCGCGGGATTCACGCTCCCGCGGCGAGGCCGCCACCGGCGATCGGGCTCCAAGGTGAGCGGCTTACCCGAAATTTGACGTTTTTCCGGGCTGGATAGCGCTTATTGGTTGGTCGCGGCGGCCGTGGCGCCGGGCAGCTTGTCCCGGGCTGCGGCTGCGTGGCACTTCTGCCCCGCATCCACCGCCCGGGGGCTGCCCGCCGACCAGGGTCGGCCACCAGAACGAGGAGGTTTTGCTTGCCCATCAAGCCGCTCAAGAAGGCTGTCCTCCCCGTCGCCGGTCTCGGCACCCGCTTCCTGCCCGCCACCAAGGCGATGGCCAAGGAGATGCTGCCGGTCGTCGACCGCCCCCTGATCCAGTACGCGATCGACGAGGCCCGCGCCGCCGGCATCGAGCAATTCTGCCTCATCACCGGCCGCGGCAAGACCGCGATCGTCGAGCATTTCGACGTCGCCTACGAGCTGGAACGGACGCTCGCCGAACGCGGCAAGACCGACATCCTGGAGGAGCTGCGCAGCCTCTCCATCGAGCCTGGCGCCATGATGACGGTGCGCCAGCAGGTGCCGATGGGGCTCGGCCACGCCATCTGGTGCGCCCGCGCCTTCGTTGGCGACGACCCCTTCGCCATCCTGCTGCCGGATGACCTGATGCAGTGCGACCCGCCCTGCATGGCCCAGCTCGCCGAGGCCTATCAGGAGACCGGCGGCAATGTCGTCGCCATCGAGGAAGTGCCGCGGGAGCGGGTGAACCGCTACGGCGTGCTGGACGTGGCGGAGGACAAGGGACGGCTGGTCTCGGTGAAGGGGCTGGTGGAGAAGCCGCCGGTGGACAAGGCGCCCTCCAACCTCACCATCATCGGCCGCTACGTGCTGATGCCGGAGGTGATCGGCTACCTCTCCAAGATGGAGCGCGGCGCCGGCGGCGAGGTGCAGCTCACCGACGGCATGGCCAAGCTGATCGGCACCCAGCCCTTCCACGGGCTGCGCTATACCGGCCGCCGCTTCGATTGCGGCGACAAGGCCGGCTTCCTGGAAGCGCAGATCGCCTTCGCCCTCGGCCGGCCGGACATGGCGCCGGCGGTGCGGGAATTCCTGAAGCGCTACGCCTAGTGGCCCGAGAACGAAGTCCGCAGGACTTCGGCATCGGGATATTAGCCGGCGGCGGCGCCATGCAGCGGCCCCGGGCAGGGGGGATCCGCGGAAAAGGCCGGGCGCCGCGGCCCGGCCCAGGCCCGCGCCGGCGGTCCGGGGCGGCAGCGCGCCGGGCCTTCGTTCCAGGGCCGCCTGCCGCTATTCTCCCTGGCCTGCCGGTTCCTTTCGTCCCTGGGCAAAGCCCGGGGGCGTCAGGCGGCAGGCCACTAGGCTGAGGACAGGGTTTATGCGCATTGCCATGGTCGGGGCCGGTTACGTCGGCCTGGTCTCCGGCGCCTGCTTTGCCGAATTCGGCACCGATGTCTGCATCGTGGACACCGATGCCGGCAAGATCGAGGCGCTGCGCGCCGGTCGGATCCCGATCTATGAGCCGGGACTCGACAAGCTGGTGGAGGAGAATGCGCGGGATGGCCGCCTCTCCTTCACCACCGAGCTGGCGGAGGCGGTGCGTGGCGCCGATGCCGTCTTCCTCGCCGTCGGCACGCCGACCAGGCGCGGCGACGGCCATGCCGACCTCACCTATGTCTATGCCGCGGCGGAGCAGGTGGCGAAGGCCGCTTCCGGCCCGCTGGTGCTGGTGACGAAATCCACCGTGCCGGTCGGCACCGGGCAGGAGGTGCTGCAGATCGTCCGCCGGGCGCGGCCGGACCTCGCCATCAGCGTCGCCTCCAACCCGGAATTCCTGCGGGAAGGCAGCGCCATCGGCGATTTCATGCGGCCGGACCGGGTGGTGATCGGGGTGGAGGACGGGCCGTCCGGCGAGCGCGCCGCCGCCGTGCTGCGCCGGCTCTACCGGCCGCTGAACCTCATCGAGGTGCCGATCCTGGCGACGCGGCTGGAGACCGCGGAGCTGATCAAATACGCCGCCAACGCCTTCCTGGCGACCAAGATCACCTTCATCAACGAGATCGCCAATCTCTGCGAGAAGGTCGGCGCCGATGTGCATGACGTGGCCCGCGGCATGGGACTCGATGGCCGGATCGGCCGGAAATTCCTGCATGCCGGGCCGGGTTATGGCGGCTCCTGCTTCCCGAAGGACACGCTGGCGCTGGCCCGCACCGCGCAGGATTACGGCGCGCCGGTGCGGCTGGTGGAGACCACCATCGCGGTGAACGAGGCACGCAAGGGCGAGATGGCGGAGCGCGTCGTCGCCGCCTGCGGCGGCGCGGTGGCCGGCAAGACCATCGCCGTGCTCGGCCTGACCTTCAAGCCGGAGACGGACGACATGCGGGATGCGCCCTCCCTCGTCGTCGTCCCGCGGCTGCTGGAAGCGGGCGCCGTGATCCGCGCCTTCGACCCGCAGCCGGCCCATGCCCGGCAGTTGCTGCCGGGCGCCGTCGCCTTCTGCGCCTCCGCCCTGGATGCGGCGAAGGGTGCCGATGCGCTGGTGCTGCTGACCGAATGGAACGAGTTCCGCGCCCTCTCGCCGGAGAAGCTGAAGGCGGCGATGGCGGGGGACGTGCTGCTGGACCTGCGCAATGTCTATGACCCGGAGGCGATGCGCGCCGCCGGCTTCCGCTACCAATCGATCGGGCGTCCCTGAGGGCGCCGCCGGGGAGACACAGAATGACCGTCTTCAGCCATCGCTTCGACCCGACGGTGCTGCGCGAATACGATATCCGCGGCATCATCGGCGAGACCTTGCGGCCGGAGGATGCCTTCGCCATCGGCCGCTGCTTCGGCACGCTTGTGGCGCGCGCCGGCGGCAGCAAGGTGGCCGTCGGCTATGATGGCCGGCTGTCCTCCCCGGATCTGGAGCCGCAGCTCGTCGCCGGGCTGCGCGCCTGCGGGCTGCAGGTGCTGCGCGTCGGGCTGGTGGCGACGCCGATGCTCTACTTCGCCGCCTATCAGCTCGGCACCGATGGCGCCGTCATGGTGACCGGCAGCCACAACCCGCCCAACTACAACGGCTTCAAGATGATGCTGGGGAAGAAGCCGTTCTACGGCAAGCAGATCCAGGAGATCGGCCGCATGGCGGCGGAGGGCGACGTGGTGCCCGTCGCCACCGAGGGCAGCGACGAGAAGGTGTCGATCCTCGACGATTACGTGGCGCGGGTGCTGCGCGATTACGATGGCGGCGACCGCCGCCTGAAGGTGGTGTGGGATCCGGGCAACGGCTCCGGCTCCGAGGTGACGAAGGCGCTGGCCGGCAAGCTGCCGGGCGAGCACACCGTCATCTTCGGCGATGTGGACGGGACCTTCCCGAACCATCATCCGGACCCGACGGTGGCGAAAAACCTGGAAGCGCTGATCGCCGAGGTGGCGAAGCAGGGCGCCGATCTCGGCATTGCCTTCGACGGCGATGCCGACCGCATCGGCGTGGTGGATAATGAGGGGCATATCCTGTTCGGCGACCAGCTTCTGGTGGTGCTGGCGCGGGACGTGCTGAAATCCAAGCCGGGCGGCACCATCATCGCCGACGTCAAGGCGAGCCAGGTGCTGTTCGACGAGGTGGCGAAGGCGGGCGGCCAGCCGCTGATGTGGAAGACCGGGCATTCGCTGATCAAGGCGAAGATGGCGGAGACCGGCTCGCCGCTGGCCGGCGAGATGTCCGGGCACATCTTCTTCGCCGACAAATGGTATGGCTTCGACGACGCGCCCTATTCCGCCGTGCGGCTGCTGGGCATCGTCGCACGGCTGCCGACCTCGCTGGCGGCGGTGCGGGCGGCGCTGCCGCAGGTGATCAACACGCCGGAGCTGCGCTTCAACTGCGAGGAAAGCCGGAAATTCGCGGTGGTGCAGGAGGTGAAGGAGCGCCTCGCCGCGGCCGGGGCCAAGGTGCAGGACGTGGACGGCGTGCGGGTGCTGACGGAGGATGGCTGGTGGCTGCTGCGCGCCTCCAACACCCAGGCGGTGCTGGTGGCGCGGTGCGAAGCCAGCAGCGAGGCGGGGCTGGAACGGCTGAAGGCGCAGCTTGCGGAGCAGATCCAGGCTTCGGGGCTGGCGGTGCCGGATTTCTCGGGGGCCAACGCCGGGCATTGAGGCAGGCTCCGCCTCCCTCAAACTCCCTCCGCAAAGGGCCGAAGGGTCCTTTGAACCCTGGAGTTTTGCCCGAGAGGGGGCAGAGCCCCCTCTCGGCACCTATTCCGGCAACCTGACAGCCTTCGCCACCTGCTCCGCCCGGTCCAGCGCCCGGTCCAGCGCCGCCATGGTGGCGCCCAGATCGGTGCTGGCATCCTTCTCCCAGGCCCGCATCGTCGCCAGCCACACCGCCGTCAGCCCCTTGGCCCGCGCCAGCCCCGGCAGCCCGGCCGTGCTGATCCCCGCCGCTTCTAGCATCCAGGCCATGGAGCGCGGCAGCGCCGTCAGCAGGAACAGCCCCAGCAGCGGATCCCGCCGCACATCCCGCAGCAGCCGCAGCACGCCCTCCCGGTGGGGCTGCATGGCGTCGATTCGGCGCATGATGACGTCGAAGAGGCGGTCCCGCGCGCTGCTGGTCGGGTCCGCCACCGTCCCTTCCAGCACAAGCTGGTCCACCACCCGCCCGTGCAGGCATAGCAGCGCCAGCGGCCCCGGGCAGCGGCGCCGGATCTCCGCCGGCGCCACGCCGCTGGCCTCGGCGATGCGGCGCATCGTCACCCCGTGCCAGCCATGGGCCGCCACCACCTGCCACAGGCCAGTGACCAGCTTGGTATCGGTCTCGTCGCTCATGCCCGGAAGTGTGGGGTCGCCGGCGCCCGGCGTGAAGCCCCGCCGGGCGCTGTTTCGGCACCCTGGCGTTCCCGTCCTCCGGCGCGCGCGCGCCGGCCCCCTACCGGCCCGACCGTACCAGGCTGATAGGAGCCCAGCCATTCCTGCGCCGACCCCCTATCGGCCCGACCGTGCCGGCCGATCCCCAGCCATTCCTGCGTCGGCGATTCACGGCCCGAGCCGTGCCCATCTCCGGTGCGCAGGCTCATGCCAACGGGGCCGATTCGCTGGCCGGCACCAGGCTTGCAGGCCGCGGCGGAGAACGCCCTGCCTGAGTCAGCGATCAAGGCCGTGGGTATCAGGCCGATCGCGCGCTATTCCACCAGCCCTTCCGCCCGCAGCCAGGCCAGGCTCCGCGTTCCCGCCGCTTCGGGCAGGCGGGCCAGCGCGTCCAGGTCCGCCGGGTTGTCGATATCCATGGCGATCCCCGGCAGGGGGACGATCCGCGGCTCGATCCCCTTCGCCCGGGCCGCGGCGAGGTGGGGGGTGTAGCTGTCCTCCCCGAAGCGCAGCGGCACGGCCAGAGGCGGCGTCAGGATGATGGCGTTCGATCCTTGCAGATCATGCGCCGGGGCGATGGTGAAGGCGGGCGCTTCGCCATGCGCGGCCAGCAGCGCCTCGACCTCCGCGGCGGTGATGGCGGGGATGTCGCCCGGCAGGGTCAGCATCCCCTGCCCTTCCGCCGCCAGGATGCGGGCGGCGGCGGTGACGCTGCCGGTATGCCCGTCCCGCGCGCCCTCGGTGATCACCCTTGCGCCGATTCGCCGCGCCTGCTCCGTCGCCCAGGGGTCCAGCGTGACCAGGGCGATGCCGGCCAGGCCCCTGGCGGCGGCGAGGGCCGCCAGCACCTCCCCGATCATCAGCCGCATCAGCGCCTGACGCTGCGCGGAGGACAGGCGGGGGGAGAGGCGCTGCTTCGCCCCCTCCAACTCCTTCACCGGCAGCACGGCCCAGATGCTGCTCATGCGCGGCAGGCCTCGGCGGCCGCCAGCACCGCCTGGGCCAGGGCGATCTTGTCCGGCAGGCCGCGCATCAGCGTGGGCGCGCGGAACACCCGGGCGGCGATGCCGGTGGCGTCATCCGCCGGTTCCATGACGTAGCCGGTCAGCAGCTCGCCATAGCGCCGCGCGACGCCAGCGGCAGAGACCGCCTCGCCCAATTCGGAGAGCATCTTCGCCGTCGGCCCCTTCACCGCCTGCCCGCCGATGATGGGGGAGACGGCGATGACCGGCGCGCCGCAGTCCCGGATGGCGTCGCGCAGCCCCGGCACCGCCAGGATCGGCTCGATGCTGATGAGCGGGTTGGAGGGGCAGATCACCACGGCGCGCACCGTGCCGCTGGCCAGCAGCGCCATGGCCTCCGGCTGCGGCGCGGCGTCCCTGGCGCCACGGAATTGCACCGCGCGGATGGCGGGCCGCGCCTGCTGGCCGACGAACCAATCCTGGAAATCCACCCAGCCCTGGATGGTCAGCACCCGCGTCCGCACCGGATCGTCGCTCATCGGCAGGATGCGCGGGCGGGCGCCGAGGCGGCGGCAGAACTCCGCGGTGATGGCGGAGAGCGTCTCGCCGCCGCGCAGCCGCCGCGTGCGCTCCACATGCGTAGCCAGGTCGCGGTCGCCGAGGCGGAACCAGGTGGCGCCGCCCAGCGCGCCCACCGCCTCCATGAAGGCCCAGCTCTCGTCGCGGCGGCCCCAGCCGGTCTCCGGGTTGTCGAGCCCCGCCAGGGTGTACATCAGCGTGTCGAGATCGGGGGAGATGGCGAGGCCGAGATGCTCGAAATCATCGCCGGTATTGGCGAGGATGGTGAGCTGCTCCGGCGGCAGGACATGGGAGAGGCCGAGCGCCAGCTTGGCGCCGCCAATGCCGCCGGACAGTGCAAGCACCGTGCCGCCTGACGGCGGCCGCGGCCGGTTCACGCTCTGGGCCTTCGGCCCTCCGCGATCGGACGCGATCATCGGAACAGGTCTTCGCTCGCAGGACGGACGAGGGTGGCGGCAGGGTTGGGCGGCGCCGTCCATTCCAGCCCGCGGAGCAGCACCACCGGCTGCGCCTCCGCCCCCTGCCCCATCAGCAGGCCGGCGGCGGCGGCGATCTCGTCGGCGAAGCCGGTCAGGCTGACATGCAGGGTGCGGCCGAACATATCCGGCTGGCCGCGCAGATCGACCAGCGAAGGCAGGCCGGCGGCGCCGATCGCCACCCCCACCGTGCCGCGCCGCCAGGCCCGGCCGAAGCTGTCGCTGATGACGACGGGCAGGCCGAGCGCGGCGCTGAGCGAAGCCGCGGAACCGTCGGGGTCCACCGGCAGCAGCAGCGCCTGCGGCTCCTGCTCCGGTCCTACGACGTTCGACTGGTCCAGCCCGCCATTCGCCATGACGAAGCCGAGCCTGTGCTCGACGATGATGAGGTTGGGGCGGGAGCGGACGACGCGTACCGCATCGCGCAGGATCAGCTCGACCAGCCGGGGGTCCTTCCCCGTCTCCGCCGCCAGGGCGATGGCGGCAGCGGAGGGCGACACCTCCGCCAGCCGCACCGCGCGGCCCTCCGCCTTGCTGACGATCTTCTGCGCGACGACCAGCACATCGCCCGGCTGCACCGCCAGCCCGGCGCGGGCGAGGCCGGCCGCGATCAGCGCCGCGAGATCGTCGCCGGCCTGGATTGGCGGCAGGCCGGGCAGGGCGTGGAGGGCGAGCTGGCGCATGGTCAGGCCGTCATCATCGCCGGGGCGTGCCTGCGTCAAGGCCGGGCCCGCCCACCCGACTCATCGGGCGGATGCCCCGGCCAGCGCCGGGCGGGGGGAGGCCGCCATCGGCCACGCTAGCCGAAGCGCCGGCGCAGCAGCGGCGCCACCTGCTCGCCGAACAGCTTGAGGAAGCGCCCCTGATCCGGGCCGGGCGCGTGGAAGACCAGGTGGTTGAAGCCCAGCCCCACATAATAGCCGATGCGCTCCACCATCTCCTCCGGATCGGCGGAGACGATCCAGCGGCTGGCGGCGCGTTCCAGCGGCAGGGAATCCGCCAGCTTCTCCATCTCCACCGGGTCCTCGACCGACATCTTCTCCTCGGGCGAGAGGGCCAGCGCCGCCCAGTGGCGGGTATCCTCCAGCGCGCGCTGCTTCTCGGTGTCGAAGCTGACCTTCACCTCGATCATCCGGTCATAGTCCGGCTTCGGGGTGCCCGCGGCGTCCAGCCCCGCGGCGACATTGGGCAGCAGCGTCTCGGTATAGAGCTCCGGCTTCTTGCCGCTGGTGCAGACGAAGCCATCGCCCTGCCGGCCGGCATATTTCGCCACCAGCGCGCCGGCCGCCGCGACGTAGATCGGCAGCGGCGCGGCCGGCCGGTCATAGATCGTCGCCTTCTCGGTCCTGTAGTACTGGCCCTCGAAGCTCACCCGCTCCTCGGTCCAGAGCTTGCGCATCAGGGTGACGGCCTCGCGCATCCGGGCGAAGCGTTCCTTGAATTCCGGCCAGGGGGCGCCGGTGGAGGGCACCTCGTTCAGCCCCTCCCCGGTGCCGATGCCGAGGATGACGCGGCCGGGGAACATGGCGCCCAATGTCCCGAAGGCCTGGGCGACGATGGAGGGGTGGTAGCGGAAGGTCGGCGTCAGCACCGAGGTGCCCATCACCAGCTTCGTCGTGCGCGCGCCCAGCGCCCCCAGCCAGACCAGGGAATTCGGCGCATGCCCATCCGTATGCTTCCAGGGCTGGAAATGGTCCGAGATGAAGCAGGACTCGAAACCGGCGGCTTCCGCCTGCACGGCGAAATCCAGCAGCGTGCCGGGCGCGAATTGTTCGGCCGAGGCCTTGTAGCCGAGCTTGAGCATGGCGGGCTCCTTGCCGCGTTGCGGGGGGAAATCTAGCGCGGCGTCAGGTATCCGCCAGGGCCGCCAGCGCGGCCTGCCGCCCGGCATGGTCGCCTTCCGCCACCACCGGCTGGATCGCCACATGGGTGGCGCCGGCGGCGAAATGGGCGCGGAGGCCTGCCTTCACCGTCTCGGCATCGCCGGACAGCACCATGGCGTCGATGAAGCGGTCATTGCCGCCATTGGCCAGATCGGCCTCGGTGAAGCCCAGGCGCAGCCAATTGTTCACGTAATTCGGCAAGGTCATGTAGCGCGCCAGCTCGGCCCTCCCGAGGGCGCGGGCCTTCGCCTTGTCCGTCTCCAGGCAGATTTTCTGCTCCACCGCCAGGATCTTGCCCGGGCCGAGGATCTTCGCCGCCAGGGCGGTATGCTCCGGGGTCACGTTGTAGGGCACGGCACCCTGGGTGCGGGCGGCGGCCAGCTCCAGCATCTTCGGCCCCAGCGCGGCGAGGACCACCGGCAGCTTCTCCTCCCCCGCCTTGTCCATGCCGTCCAGATAGGCGCGCATGGCGGGGATGGGCTTGTCGTAGCGATGGCCGCGCAGCCCCTCCACCATCGGGATGTGGCTGACGCCGAGGCCGAGGATGAAGCGCCCGCCATGCAGCGCGTTCAGCGTGGCGGCGCCCCGCTGCGCGGTGAAGGCATCCCGCGCATAGATATTGGCGATGGAGCTGCCGACCATGAGCTTCGTGGAATTCGCCAGCAGGAAGCTGCCGAGGGCCATGGATTCATAGCCGCGGGATTCCGGATACCAGAAGGCGGAATAGCCCAGCCCCTCGATGGTCTGCAGCAGGGATTTCAGCCCCACCGCGTCCAGCCTGTCGGTCGAGGTCCAGACCCCGAGGCGCCCCAGCGCCTGACCTGCCGACGCCTGACCTGCCAACCCCTGGCCTGGTTGTGCCATGCCCTGCTGTGCCATGACTGTCTCTCCCATCCCAAGCCGTCGGCATGTCGGCATGCCGGGCGATTCCCGCAAGAAGCGCCGCGCCATGCCCCCCGGGGCGTTGACTCGCCGCGGGACCGGCCGCAGCCTGCCCGCAACCAGTGTCGCCAACAACATTCCCCTGGGAGGGCCGTCATGGCAAATCCGCAACGGCAGGCCGCCCCGCGCCTGCGCTATGCCTACCAGATCGGCGCGGTGGGCGAGGCGGGGAGCAGCGACCGCGCCCTGTACCGCGAAGCCATCGCCGACGCCGTGCTGCTGCAGGAGCAGGGCTATGACGCGGCCTGGATGGTGGAGCACCATTTCAGCGACTACTACCCGCAGCCCAACCCGCTGCTGTTCCTGTCGCATATCGCTGCCGCCTGCCCCGGGCTCGGCCTCGGCACCGCGGTGATGGTGCTGCCCTGGTACGAACCGCGGCGCTTCGCCGAGGACCTGGCGATGCTGCAGAGCCTGACCGAGGGCGAGCTGCATATCGGCATGGGCCGCGGCACGGCGAAATCCGAATACGACGCCTTCGGCATCCCGATGGCGACCGCCCGCGACCGCTTCCGCGACTGCTGGGAGATGCTGCGGGGGGCGATGGCAACCGGCGAGCTGGGCGAGGGCATCACCCTGCGGCCGCGCTTCGACCGCCGGCCGAATTTCTACGGCGCCATCGGCAGCCTGGAGAGCGCCGGCATCATGGCGGGGCTCGGCCTGCCGCCGCTCTGCCTCTCCTCCTTCCCCGACCATCTGCTGAAGCGCATCCTCGACACCTGGAAGGCGAAGACCGCCGAGGCGGGCGGCGATGCCGACGCCACCTTCCCCATCTCCATCAAATGCTTCGTGGCGGAGACCGACGAGGCAGCGCGGGAGCAGGCGCTGCGGCACCTGCCGGAATTCTTCGCCCTGCAGGTGCGGCACTACCAATCCGACGACGCGCCCTGGGGCGACATCCCGGGCTACCAGCAATTCAACAAGATGTTCGCCAATCTGCGCTCGCTGTCGGATCCGGCCAATCTCGGCCCCTACCTGGCGATGAACCTGGTCGGCTCGGCGGAGACCGTCACGCGGCGGCTGCGGCAGATCGCGGCGCTGGGCTTCAACTACTTCCTCATCAGCAACGCCACCTATGGCGTGCCGCGCGCCGTGCGGCACGAGACCATCCGCCGCTTCGCGGGGGAGGTGATTCCGCGTATGTCGGAGCCGGCACCGGCGGAGGCGGCGGAGTAGCGATGGCGGATCTGGTCCTGCTCTCCACCCTTGGCGTGGTCGGCGTGCTGCGGGAGGCGCTGCCGCGCTTCTCCGGCGCGGTGGATGGCCGCTACGGCCCCACCGCGGGGATGCTGGAGCGCATCCGGGGCGGGGAGCGCGGCGACGTCGCTATCCTGACCGCAGAGGGGATCGAGGCGCTGACCGCCGAGGGCGTGCTGGAGGCCGGGACGCGGGTGGACCTCGCCGCCTCCAGCGTCGGCATCGCCGTGAAGGCCGGGGCGCCGAAGCCGGACATCTCGACGCCGGAAGCATTCGTTGCGCTGCTGAAGGCAGTGCCGTCGCTGGCCTATTCCCGCGCCGGGGCCAGCGGCATCTATTTCGCCGGCCTGCTGGAAAGGCTGGGCCTGGCGGCGGAGGTGAACGCCAAGGCGACGATCACCCAGGGCTTCACCGCGGAGCGCGTGGCGCGCGGCGAGACGGCGATCGCCGTGCAGCAGATCAGCGAGCTGATGGCGGTGGAGGGCGTCGAGATCGTCGGGCCGCTGCCGCCGGCGCTGCAGACCTCCGTCATCTTCGCCGGCGCGCTGTTCGCCGAGGCGGCGCCGGAGGCGGCGGGGCTGCTGCGCTTCGTCGCCGAGGCCGCGACGCCGGCGCTGCTGCGGAGCAAGGGGCTGGAACCGGCCTGAGGGAGGAACGCCATGGCCGCGCATTACCTGCATCCAGAGGCGATCGTCGATACTGAATGGCTCGCCGCGCATCTTGGCGATCCGGCGCTGCGTGTCTTCGACTGCACCACCTATCTGCGCTACGAGACCGGCACCGGCCGGCCCTATCGCGTGGAAAGCGGGCATGCGGATTACCTGACGGGGCACATCCCCGGCTCCGCCTTCCTCGACCTGCAAGGGGAGCTGTCCGATACCAGCGCGCCGACCAATTTCATGATGCTGCCGCCGGAGGAACTCGCCGCGCGCTTCGCGTCGAAGGGCATCGGGGATGGCGCGCGCGTCGTGCTCTATGCGCGGAAGAGCCCGCAATGGGCGACGCGCATCTGGTGGATGCTGCGCGCCATCGGCTTCGACAATGCCACGGTGCTGGATGGCGGCTTCGACAAATGGGCGGCTGAGGGGCGGCCCATGGAGACGGCGGAGACGCGGTATGCGCCGGCGCAGCTTAGCGCGCGGCCACGCCCCGGGCTGTTCGTCGGCAAGGCGGAGATGCAGGCGGCGATCGGCGATGCCGCTGCCTGCTCCATCAACGCCCTGGCGCCGGATCTGCATCGCGGGGAGAATGACCGCTACGGCCGGCCGGGCCGCATCCCCGGCAGCGTGAACCTGCCGGCGGCGGCGCTGACCGATTCCGCCTCGCTGACTTTCCTCCCGCCGGAGCAGGTGAAGCAGCGCTTCGACGCCATCGGCGCGACGCCGGAGAAGCGCATCCTGCTCTATTGCGGCGGCGGCATCGCGGCGACGCTGGATGCGTTCCTGATGCACCAGCTCGGCTACCGGAACCTCGCGGTGTATGACGCCTCGATGAGTGAGTGGGCGAAGGACAGCTCGCTGCCGATGGAGACGGGTTGAGGGAGGGCTTTGGTTGCGGCAGTGCCGCACCCCCCCAAACCCCCACCTGCAAAGGGCCGAAGGGCCCTTGGAACCCTTGCGTTTTGGAACCGACGGTCGAGACGCCAAACTCATGGTTTCCAAAGGCCCTTCGGCCTTTGGCGGGGTGAGCTCGAGAGGGGCAGCGCCCCTCTCGACCTAGACTTTCCGCAGCTTCTGCAGGCTCCGCAGCCGCGCCGGCGGCGCCGCGCCAGCATTGTAGCGCGGCCAGGCAGTGTGGGAGACCTCCGCCACGTAGATGTCCCCATGGCCATCCACCGCCAGCCCATGCGGCGAGAGGAATTGCCCCGGCTCCGTTCCCAGCTCCCCGAACCGCCCCAGCAGCTTCCCCTCCATGTCCAGCACGGAGATGCGCGGCCCGAGATTGGGCGCCTTGATGTTCACCGCCAGCGCCGGCCCCAGCTCCCCCACATAGCAGCAGGGGCATTTCCCGCCGCCGAGGAAGAGCGAGCAGGGCCGGTGGAGGTTGTTCCACTGCCCCTGATACCTCCCCTTGCCGTCGAAGACCTGCACCCGGTGGCTCTCCCGGTCCGCCACATAGACGAAGCCGGCGGCGTCGCAGGCGATGTTGTGCGGCAGGTTGAACTGCCCCGGCTCGCTGCCGGAGCCGCCCCAGGAGAACAGGTGCTTCCCCTCCGGCGAGTACTTGTGCACCGCCGCATTGCCATAGCCGTCGGAGATGTAGATGTCCCCCTCCGGCGAGAGCGCGGTGTGGGTGCAGCGGTTGAAGGGCTTCCCGGACATGTAGGGGGCGGGCTTGCCCGGCAGCCCGATGGTCAGCAGCACGCGCCCGTCCAGCGTGCATTTCCGCACCGTATGGTCGCCGTCATCCGTGCACCACAGCGTGTCGTCCGGGCCGAAGAACAGGCCATGGGCGCGGGTGAAGACGCCCTCGCCCCAGGAGGTGAGGAACTTCCCATCCCGGTCGAACACCACCATCGGATGGCTGCTGCGGTTGAAGGCATAGACGCGGTCCTGCCGGTCCACCGCCACCGCCGCCGTGTCGTGCAGCGCCCAGCCCTCCGGCCATTCGCCCCAGCCGGGAACGGGTTCGTAGCGCCATTCGCCGCTGCCCAATGTCGCCGTGCCGCTCATCGCATCAGCCCCTTCGCTGCCATCCAGCCCTGGACGCGCGCGGCGATCTCGTCGCTGTTCGTGTCCATCATCAGCATGTGGGAATTGCCGCGCACGCCCTCGGCCGGCAGGTCCAGCGTGTCGGCCACGCCACCGGCCTCGCGGATGCGGGCCTGCCAGCGCTCGATATTCTGCCGCACCCGCCCCCAGAAGGGATGCTGCGCCACGTAATCGCCCCACACCACCAGATGCGGCACGCCCTTCACCCGCGCCGCCTCCGCCGCCTCGCCCGGCGCGCCGGAAGGCTCCACCGCGATCAGCGCGCGGATCCTGTCCGGGGCGTTCAGCACGGCGTTGAAGCCGAAATTGCCGCCCTGGCTGTGCACGACCACCACGCAGGGGCAGACCGCCTGCACATAGGCATCATAGGCCGCCTGGATCTGCCGGTCCGTCGTCGCCCAGCGCGGCACCCCCTGCTTCATGAACTGGTCCCAGGCAGCGATCGGAAAGCGGCTTTCCGCATGTGCCACGCGCCGCGCCGGGTCGCGGTTCCAGCCATTCGCCTCGCCCAGGCGGAACAGCCCCCAGCCCTCGCCCAGGGTGCGGAACACCGGCTGCCCAGGCAGGATCTCCGGGAAACGCGCCCAGCCGGAGCGGCCGCGCTCCATGGCGTCCGAGACATAGACATCATGCCCGGCGCGCAGGAAGAACATCTGCCAGCCCGGGCGGCCATCCGGCGTCGTCTCCCAGGTCACGCCGGTCAGCCCGCCGCCATGCCAGAGCAGCAGCGGGAAGCGGGCGCGCGGATTGGCCAGCTTCACGTACTGCGCATACATCTGCTCCACCTGGAACTCGCCATTCGGGTCCAGCATCACCGGCGGCGCCCCGGCGGAGAAACTCATTTCCTGCTGCGGCAGGCCGGAGAGGGTGGCGATGCGGCCGCCGACATGCAGGCTGCCGATCTCCCGCACCTCCAGCGGCGCCTGGGCCCAGGCGGGCATAACGGCGGCCGGCACCGCGGCGGCAAGCAGCGCCGCCATCACCCAACGCATCATCGGGCGTTCCCCCCATCTTGGTTTGGCCCCAGCCTGCCACCGCCCGGCCCGGGCGGGAAGCGCGCTGGCGGCGCGGGGGCGGAATGGCGTAGAGAGCCGCATGGTCAGCACCGCCACCCTGCCGCCCAACCGCGAGGAATTGCCGCCCCCGCCCCCCGGCCCGCCGGAAGGCGAGCAGCATTTCACCGCCTCAGAAACCGTGCGGGACCTCGTCATCGGCATGGCGGACGGGCTGACGGTGCCCTTCGCCCTGGCCGCCGGCCTCTCCGGCGCCGTTGCCGCCAACCCGCTGATCGTCACCGCCGGCCTCGCCGAAATCGCCGCCGGCTGCGTCGCCATGGGCCTCGGCGGCTACCTGGCGGCGCGCACCGATGCGCAGCACTACCGGGCGGAGCAACTGCGGGAGGAAGCCGAGATCCACGCCTGGCCAGACCGGGAGAAATGGGAGGTCGCGGCCATCCTCCACCGCTACGGGCTGCGCGGGGAGGTGCTGAAGGGCGCCACGGCGGCGATCGCCAGCGACCGTCGCCGCTGGGTGGATTTCATGATGCGCTTCGAGCTGGAGCTGGCCGAGCCGACACCGGGCCGCGCCGCGATGAGCGCGGCGACCATCGGCGGCGCCTATGTGGTGGGCGGGCTGATCCCGCTTTCCCCCTACATGCTGATGGAGGAGCCGCAGCGGGCGCTCCTCATCTCCTCCCTCCTCACCGGCGTCGCGCTCTTCGGCTTCGGCTGGCTGAAGGCGCGGGCAACGGGGCTGCCGGCGCTGCGCGGCGCGGCGCAGACGCTCGGCATCGGCGGGTTGGCGGCGGGGGTGGCCTATGTGGTGGCGAAGCTGGTCGGCGGGTAGGGCGTGACCGCCTGGGCCGCGCGGTCAGCCGCCGCGCGACGCAGGCGGCGGCCAGCGCGCCGGCGGAGGCAGCCCGCCCTGGCGCCGCCGGGCCTCAGCGCGGCTTGCGCCCGAAGGCTTCGCGCAGCTTGTCCTTCGCCCGCTCCAGCACCTGCTTCTGCCGCGCCGGCAGGTTCCGGCCGGCGCGGTTGATGTAGAAATTCAGCATCGACATCGCCGATTGGAAGGGGCTGGCCTTGCGGCGGTCGCTCTCCTCCGCCGAGTGCTTCAGCGAGCGGGCGATCTTCGCCGGATCCCGGCTTTCGAAGACATGCGGCTCGAGGTCCATCGCATTGCTGTGCTCGGTGACCTCGCCCGACCATTTCTGCTGCGTCCTGGCCATGAGGGCATTCCCTGCCTGCCCCGGATCACTGCCCGGGAGGAGGTGAACCGCCCGGGCGGGGCGCGGGTTCCCTGCCCCCCTCCCCGCCCGGGCGCTGTGCGTCAGGCCCGCGTCACGGCCACTTCCAGATCGTCGGCCGGCGCCGCCAGCGTGCCGTTCGTCGGCCGGTTGAAGCGGGCCAGCAGCGCCAGCAGGTCAGCCTGCAGCGCCGGCCCGTACCGGTCGCGGAAGATCGGCAGCGGCGGCTGTTGGCGCCGGAGTGGCGCGCAGGCGCAAGGGATGCGGAATGGGTCGAGCTCCGGCGCCTTGTTGGGTCGCGTGCTTCACGCTTGCGGTTGATGCAGCCTCAAGCGATCACGCTCTCGCCCATGCGCTGCCAGAGCGTCTGCGACAGGGTGCCGAGCCGGTCCTCGATGGCGATCATCGCGTCCACCACCGCATCCTCGCGCCAGCGGCGGCCGAAGAGCTGGACCGCGATCGGCTTCGGGCCTTCGGGGATTTCCCCCAGCCGCACCGGCAGCACACCGGCCGGCAGGCCGAGATAATTGCCCAGCGTCGACCAGAAGGCCTGCCCCATCGTCGCCCGCAGCCCTTCCGCGCCTTCCGCGTCGCGGCCCGGGGCATAGAAGGGCTGCGGGAAGAACGGCGCCAGGAAGAGCGGGTATTCCGCCATGAGCACCGACCATTGCCGGGCGTAGAAGGTCCGGCGGGCGAGGATCTTCAGGAACTCCGCCATGCCGACCGCCGGCGTGCGGCGGTAATTCTGCTCGAACACGTTGACGATCTCGGGCGAGCCGTATTTTTCGATGTCCTCCGCCATCAGATGATAGCTCTCGGTCATCAGCGCGGTCCTGCCCTCGAAGGCGATCTCGCGCAGCGAGGGCGGCGCGACCTCCTCGACGACATAGCCCGCCTCCACCAGCGCCGCCCTGGCCTCCAGCAGCGCCTTCTCCACCTCCGGGTGCAGCGGCAGGTCGAGCACCTCCAGGCTGAAGCCGACCTTGATCGGCGCTGCCAGCGCGGCGCCCCGCCAGGGGAGCGGGACGTGGAAGGGGTCGCGCGCATCGGGCGCGATCATCGCCGGCATGGCGAGATGCAGGTCGCGGGCCGAACGGACGAGAAGCCCCTGCGCCGACATCTGCTGGGCCAGGATGCCGCGTTCGGCGGTTTGCGAGGGGTTGTAGACGGGAACCCTGCCGACCCCGGGCTTGATGGTCGCAACGCCATTCCCCGCCGCCGGAAAGCGCAGGGAGCCGCCGATGTCGTTGCCATGCGCCAGCGCGCCGATCCCGGCCGCCACCGCCGCACCGGCGCCGCCTGACGACCCACCGGCGCTGACATGCCTGCCCCACGGGTTCCAGGTGGCGCCGAAGAGCGGGTTGCTGGTCTCGCAGCGGCGCGAGAATTCCGGCACGTTGGTCCGCCCGATCACCACGGCGCCGGCATCCAGCAGGTTCTTCACCAGCGGCGCGTCATCCGGGGCGATGAGGTCCTTGAATGCCGCGACGCCGTTCGAGCTGGCCTCTCCCTTCTGGTCGATATTGATCTTGATCGTCACCGGGATGCCGTGCAGCGGGCCTTTCGGGCCGGGCGCGGCATCGAGTGCCCGGGCGCGCGCCAGCGCCGACGCCGACAGATCGGTCACCACGGCGTTGAGGGCCGGGTCGACCGCCTGCATGCGGTCGACCGCGGCCTGGACGGCTTCCGAGGCGCTGACCTCGCCGGATTGGATCAGGGCGCCGAGTTCCGTCGCGGAGAACTGCCAAAGCGGGCGGGACGTCATGGCGGGCCGGACACTCCTACTGTGGGGCAGCCGAGACTCATCCGACGGGCGGCATGGGCCGCGCGAGCCCGATGGGCATGTCTGCTGCGGTCGGCGGTGCGGGAGTTTCTTCCCGGCATGCGGGGCGGCGTCAAGCCAGACCTGCCCGGCGTTGCGGCGGGCAGGACCCGGCCCTGAGCGGGGCAGTCGATGGCTTGTGCCGCTCCGTCAGCCGCTCCGCCCCGGCATCCTCGGGGACGATCGCAGCGCCGGGCGCAGAAGGCGCCGCGCCGGCCCCGCGGCCGACCATCCCGAGGGGCCAGGCATGCCCCGCCGGCTGCGCGGTGCTCGCCGCCGCGTCAGGCCGTGCCGGTCACAGCGTGCGGTTCGCCCGCGCCAGCACCGCCTCGAACAGCACCTGGCAGCCGGCCTCCGCCTCGCCCGGCTCGATGCTCTCCGCCTCGTTGTGCGAGAGCCCGTCCTTGCAGGGCGTGAAGATCATCGCCGTCGGCACGCTGCGCGCGACATACACCGCGTCATGCCCGGCGCCGGAGATGATCTCCCGCGCCGGGAAGCCGAGCTTCGCCGCCGCCTGGCGCACGAGGTCCACACAGCTCGGGTCGAAGGGCTGGGCGGGGATGCGGAACAGCTCCTCCAGCTTCAGCTTCGTGCCGCAATCGCGGGCGATGAAGCCGGCCTCGCGCGGGAATTGCGCCGCCAGCTTCTCGATCTCGGCAAAATCCGGGTGGCGGAATTCGACGCTGAACCGCACCTCGCCCGGCACCACGTTGCGGCTGTTCGGCAGCACATGGAGCTGCCCCACCGTGCCGCGGCCATCCTCGCCGCGGGCGCGCATCATGCGGTCCACCAGGTCGATGACGCGGGCGGCGCAGACCAGCGCATCGCGCCGCGCCGAAGGCGGGGTGGTGCCGGCATGCGCGTCCTGCCCCGTCACCACCGCGTCGTACCAGATTTGCGCCTGGGCGCCGGTGACGATGCCGATCTGCTTGCCCTCCTTCTCCAGGATCGGGCCCTGCTCGATATGCAGCTCGAAATAGGCATCCGCGGGGAAGGGCTTCGCCGGATGCTCGCCCTTGTAGCCGATCCCGGTCAGCGCCTGCTCGGCCGAGACGCCCTCCACATCCTGCAGCGCATAGACCTTCTCCAGCGGATAAATGCCGGCCCAGGCGCCGCTGCCCATCAGGGAATGGCCGAAGCGGCTGCCTTCCTCATCGGTCCAGTTCACCAGCTCGATCGGCGCCTCGGTCTGGATGTTCAGGTCATGCAGCGTCCGCATCACCTCGAGCCCGGCGATGACACCGAGCGCGCCGTCGAACTTCCCGCCCGAGGGCTGGCTGTCGAGATGCGAGCCCAGCAGCACCGGCAGCCGCTTCGGGTCGCGCCCCTCCCGCCGGGCGAACATGTTGCCGATGGCATCGACCCGGACGGTCAGCCCCAGCGCCTCGCACCAGCCCCGGAAGCGGTCGCGGCCTTCCTTGTCCACCTCGGTCAGGGTCAGGCGCCTCACCCCGCCCTTCGGCGTGGCGCCGATCTCCGCCATGGCCATCAGGCTGTCCCACAGCCTTTTGCCGTCGATCCGCTGGTTGGTGCCGCTCATCCCCGCCGGTCCCGTGCTCGTCAGGCCGCGCCCTGTAGCCCGAATCGGCCACCGCCGGAACCGTCTGGCCGCCGCCGCCGGGGCGTGAGAGGCTGGCACGGGTCGCCGCAGGGCGGCAGCGCCCGGGGCACGCCCCGTTCGGCATGCCGCCCGCGACGCAAAGGGAGGCACCCGCCATGGCCGAGGCCCAGGACATCTTCCACATCCTTCACACCACCCGCGCCATGCGCCGGCTGAAGCCGGACCCGGTGCCGGACGCGCTGATCGTGAAGATCCTGGAAGCCGGCACCGCCGCCGCCAATGGCGGCAACACCCAGCGCTGGCGCTTCCTGGTGGTGAAGGACAAGGCGAAGAAGGAAGCGGTGCAGCGCTGGTACAAGAAGGCCTTCGACGAGGTCATCGGCCCCCGCTACGCCAGCAGCGCCCCGCCCCCGGCGTCAGCAAGGAGCGCTACCAGCGCCAGTACGCCGCCGTGGAATACCTGACGGAGCATTACGCCGAGGCGCCGGTCTGGATCGTCGCCTGCCTGGAGGAGCCGAAGCCGAGCCGGATGTCCGGCGCCTCCATCTACCCCGCGGTGCAGAACATGCTGCTGGCGGCGCGGGCGCTCGGCCTCGGCAGCACGCTGACGACGCGGCATTTGCTGTTCGAGGCGGAGGCGGAAGCCGCGCTCGGCCTGCCGCCAGGGGTGCACAGCTACGCCATCCTGCCGATCGGCTGGCCGATGGGGAATTTCGGCCCGGTCGGGCGGGGCAAGCTTTCGGAATTCGTCTTCCTCGATGAATGGGGCAAGCCCTGGGACGCGCTGGAGGGCTGATCAGCCGGGCTTCGCCCCGGCGCGAGCGATGAGGCCGGCGATGCGCGGCAGCTCCTCCTGCAGGAAGCCGGCAAGCTCCGCCGTGCCCATCTGCGGCCAGAGCACGGTGCCGGTGCCTTCGAAGAATTCCTGCACCTTCGGGTCCTGCATCGCCTCCCGCAGCGCCGCCGCCAGCCGGGCGACGGTCTCGGGCGGCGTGCGCGGGGCGGTGAAGAGGGCCGCCCAGGGCACCAGCTCGGCGCCGGGCAGCCCGGCCTCGGCCACCGTCGGCACCTCGCCCGCCAGAGGGACGCGGCCATGGTCGGTCACCGCCAGGGCGCGCAGCCGCCCCTCCCGCACATGCGGCAGGGCGGTGAGCGGATAGTCCCAAATGACATCCACCCGCCCGGCGATGACGTCGTTCAGCGCCTGGGTGCCGTTGGCGTAGGGAATATGCGTCAGCTTCGCCCCGGTCGCCTGCTGCAGCGCCTCGCCGGCGAGGTGCGGCGAGGTGCCGACGCCGGAGGAGGCATAGGTCAGCGTCTCCGGCGCCGCCTTCGCCGCCGCCACCAGCCCGGCCAGATCGGGCCAAGGCTTGCCCGGCGCGCTGACGATGAGATGCGGCGAGGCGCCCAGCCCATGCACCGGCGCCAGGTCCCGTAGCGGCTGATAACGGAGATTGGGGTAGAGGGCAGGCGCCGCGGCAATCGGCCCCTGGCTGCCATAGAGCAGGGTCAGCCCGTCCGGCGCCGACCGCGCCACCGCCTCCGCCCCGATGGTGCCGCCGGCCCCCGGCCGGTTTTCCACCACAATCTGCTGGCCGAGGCTTTGGGCCATGCGCTGGCCGGTGATGCGGGCCGCCGTGTCGGTGATGCCGCCGGCGGCGAAGGGCACGATCCAGGTGATGCTGCGAGCCTGAGCTTGCGTCAGGGCAGGCAACGCCAGGGGCGCCGCCAGCAGCGCGCGCCGCGCGAGGGTCGGCATTCGCGTTTCCTCCGGGTTTTCCGGCAGGCTAGAGCAGTTTCACGCTGACTGTGCAGCGCGAAACCGCTCTAGTGTCCCGATTCCGAAGTCCTGCGGACTTCGGTCTCGGGCCACTGGCTTTTGTTTTCAGTGGCCTGCTTGTCCGCTCCGTTCGCTGGAAATCCAGCGAACTTCGCGGGCAGGACACTAGCTTATGGATTGTAGAGCAGAGTCACGCCTCCGGGCGATGCCGCCCCCCGGCGATCTGCTCTAGAGCGTGATCGGTTGAGGTCGAATCGACCGAAGCCGTGAATCACGCGACCGAACAATGAGCTAGAGCGGGGCGGGTGAGCGCAGCTCAACCGATCCCGCTCTAGGGCATCTCGCCTGCCGGTTGGAATGGCGGATGCCGCCGTTCCCGCCCGAACGAAACGCGCCGCCGGCTACCAGACCGGCCAGAGCCCCGGCGTCGCCAATTCCAGCAAATGTCCGTCCGGGTCGCGGAAATAGAGGCTGATGCTGGCCTTTCCTCCCCTGGGCGGCCAATCGGTGCGGCCCTCGATGGCGATGCCCGCCGCTTCCAGCCGCGCCTGCCAGGCGGGCAGATCGGCCGCCGCCACGGAGAGGGCGCAATGCAGCGGGCCATGCCCGTCATGCGGCGGGATGGTGCCGCCGGGCAGGTGCACCGTCTCCGTGGTGCTGCCGCGCAGGAAGACCAGCAGGGCGCTGCGGCCGCCGACCGGATAGGCGGTCAGCCGCTCATCCGTGAACATCGGCGTGAGGCCCAGCTTCCCCTCGTAGAAGGCCCGGGCGCGCGCCATATCCGCGACGTAGAGGGCGGTCTCCAGCACGCCTGCCAGCGGCGGGGCTTCTGCATCCATGCGACGGCGTCTCCCTTCAGCCTTCCCTATAGCGCGCTTCGGCCGCCGCGGTGCCCTGCTGGCACTATGGCTGTGGGCCAAGCCGGCGGGGGCGGAGACGCCGCCGCGGGCACCGCCGCCGGAGGAGTGGCAGAACCGGCTGGACCGCTGGTGGGACCGCCAGCGGGAGAAGGAAGCGGCGGACCGCTTCTGGAACGGGCCGCGCGAGGCGCGGCGCAACCTGACGCGGGACCAGATCGAGCGCTGGGAGGCGGATCGCGACCGCAGGCTGCGGCGGCCGAGATACCCGTTCTGAGCCTCCCCCCTGGCGGGCAGGGCCGGGGGGAGGGTCCGGCACTACCCGAGGCCGAGGGCACTGCGCGCCAGCCCCGCACGCAGCGGGCGCAGCCCGGGCTGGGCAGTCCGGCATTGCGCGGGCCTGCGGCACTGCCACCCCGACCCTCCCCTGCCCGCCGGGGAGGGCATCGCTGCCGCGGCTCCCCGTCACCCCCGCCATTCTGCCCGCAGCGCGTCGAGGATGCGGCCCACCTCGCCCAGCGCGTTGTAGCCATGGAAGCTGAAGCGCACCCGCCCGCGCCCATTCCAGGCCCAGATGCCGCGCCCATGCAGCGCCTCCGCCAGCCGCGCCGCATCGGGGATGGCGATGCAGACGCTGGCGCCATGCCGCGCCGGCGCCGCCGGGGTGGTGCTCGGGATGCCGAGCTCCGCCAGCCCGGCCAGCAGCGACGTGGTCAGCGCCTGCACATGCGCCGCCACCACCCCGGGCGGGAACCCCGCCAGATAGTCCAGCGCGCTCTCCAGCACATAGACCGCGGCATGCGCCGGATTGCCGCGGCAGAACCGCATCGCATCCGGCACCAGCTTCAGCCCCGCCGCATAGTCCGGCCGCGCCATGGAGGCGAGGGAATGCCACCCGGCCGTGCTCGGTGCCCAGCCCGGCTGCCGCGCCCGGTTCCAATAGGCCACCGCCGTCCCGGTCATGCCGAGCTGCCATTTATAGGTCGCGGCGAAGGCGAAATCCGCCAGGCGCGGGTCGATCGGCAGGTAGCCGGCGGCCTGGGTGTGATCCACCAGCAGCAGCGCCCCCACGCCATCGGCCAGGGCCCGCAGCGGCGCCAGCGCGTACCGCTCCCCGGTCAGGTAGGAAACGTGGGAGACGGCGATCAGCCGCGTCCGCCCATCCACCGCCGCTGCCACCGCCGCCGGGTCGTTCATTCGTGCCGGCCGCACCTCCACCTTCGGGTGGCGCTGCAGCGCCAGCGGCCCGACCAGGGAGGGGTATTCATCCGGGTCCAGTACGGCATTGTCCCCCGCCCGCCAGTCGAGGCTCTCCACCACCATGGACGCCCCTTCCGCCACATGGGCGCAGAAGCCGATATCCGCCGCCGCCACCCCCCAGGCGGCGGCCAGCTTCTCCCGCGCCCGCCGCACCACCGCATCCTGCGCGTCGCGGCCGGGCGGGCCGTTGGACTTGTCCGCGGCGTAGCGCAGCAGGGCGGCATCGTGGCGGTGCAGGAAGGCCGTCTCGCCCCCGGCGCAGACATGCACGATGCCGGCGGGGATGCGGAAGGCGGCGGGATCGAAGAGCGGCGTCTCGGCCGTCATGGCGGTGTCTCCGAAGGGCGCTACAATCGGGGGGCAAGTGGAGGAGGCCCCAGCATGCCGAGCATTGCCATCCTCGCCCAGGGCGCCATGGGCGCCGGCATCGCCCGCCGGCTGACGGAGCGCGGCGCCACGGTGCTGACCAGCCTCGCCGGCCGCAGCGCCGCCAGCGCCCGCCGCGCCGCCGAGGCCGGGATGCGGGACGCCATGCCGGCCGCGCTGGCCGGTGCGGACATCTTCCTCAGCATCCTGCCCCCGGCCGAGGCGCGCGCCACGGCGGCATTCCTGGCCCCGGCGCTGGCGGCCGCGCCGCGCAAGGCGGTGTTCGCCGACTGCAACGCCATCAGCCCGGAAACGGCGCGGGAGGTGGCGGCGGTCATCGCCCCCACCGGCGCGGCCTTCGTCGATGGCGGCATCATCGGCGGCCCGCCCCGGGCGGATGGCTACACGCCGGTGCTCTACGTCTCCGGTGAGGCGGCGCCGCTTCTGCTGGCGCTGAACGAATGCGGCCTCGATGTGCGCGTGACGCCGGGGGGCATCGGCGCCGCCTCGGCGCTCAAGATGTCCTATGCCGGCATCACCAAGGGGCTGGTGGCGCTCTCCTCCGCCATGCTGCTGGCGGCGACGCGGGGCGGCGCGGCGGAAGGGCTGCGGGCGGAGCTGGAACGCAGCCAGCCCCAGCTCCTCGCCTGGTTCCAGCGCATGGTGCCGCCGATGTACGACAAAGCCTATCGCTGGGTGGGAGAGATGGAGGAGATCGCCGATTTCACCGGCCCGCAGGCGGCCGGGATCTATCAGGCGATCGCCGAATTCTACCGCGGGATGGCCGCCGACCGGGCGGGGACGGGGCTGGAGGCGGCGGCTCTCGACGCCTTCCTGGGGCGGAAGTGAAGACGGGGGCTCCGCCGCCAATGCCCCCGGCAGGGGGCGCTGCTCCCTGCACCCCGCACGGACGAAAAGCTCCCCCCCCGACCCGGCCCTGAGTCGGCAGGCTGGGCCATCGAGCCTGGAACCGGGCCTTGCGGCGGAGATCGCGCGCTGCCGCCGGGCCGGAGCGGGAGACCTGCTGCGCCTCCGCGGACTGCCCAGGCGCTGCGGCAGCCGGCCGGGGATCGTTCGCCTCACGCCATCGTCACCGCCCGGCTCCGATCCGCCGGCATCCCGCCATAATCCGGCCGGTTTCGGCGCCTTATGTCAGCGGCAAGACCCATAGGAGGGTCCTGATATGAAACCTATCCTTCTGGCCGCCGCCGCGGCGGTTTCCATCGCCACCCTGGCCCCGGCCGCGCAGGCGGAGGGCTGGCATCGTGGCCGGGGCTGGGGTCCGCCTGGCCATTACCACCATCACCATGGCGGGAATGGCGGCGCCGTGGTGGCCGGGGTGCTGGGCGGGCTGGCGCTGGGCGCCGTGGCCGGCAGCCTTATCGCCCCGCCGCCGCCTCCGCCGGTGGTCTATGCGCCGCCGCCGCCCGTGGTCTACGCCCCGCCCCCGGTCGTCTATGCGCCGCCTCCGGCCTACTACTATGCGCCGCCCCCGCCGGTGGCCTATCGCTGGTAACCGCAGCCGGCAGCTCGCCCCGGCCAGGATGCGCGGGTGACGCTGCCGCCAATGGCGGCAGGGCCTCTGCCCGGGGGTCCGATACCCCAGGACAGGGCCGTATCCGATCAGGTGGAAGCGCCTGATCGGAGTTCGTGGTTCAGGACTGTCATGCTGACGATGCCGGCGTGCGCCGCTCCGCCGCCGGGCACTGCCGCGTCGCTGGCGCGGTCAGCACCGTGCCGCACAGCGCGACGCGCGCCGCCGCCAGGGCGGGGCGGCAGCAGCCCGCCCGGCACCGCCAGGGGCGGGGCGGCGGCCGGTGCCAGCGCGCCCGGGGCGGCCTGGGGGTTGCCCTGCCCGCCCCGGCCGGGGCCGCTTCTGGTCTCTCCTCTTCCGGCATCGCGCGTCACGCCCCATGCAGACAGGTCCCCCGGCGCCTCCGCCGGCACCGGGAAGCCCTGCTCCGGCGCGCCGAGCGGCGGCGGCGGCGGCACAAGGTCACCGGAGCGCGCCGCCAGCCAGGCGAACCGGGGGCCGAGCCCCTTCCTACCCTTCCAGATGCCGCCGCCGCAGCTTCGCGACAAAGCCCTCCACCGGCCCAAGCACGACGGAGAGCGCCCAAAGCCCCCCCGCCACCAGCACCACCGCCGGCCCGGCCGGCAGATCTTCATGGAAGGAGAGCAGCAGCCCGCCCACCGAGGCCAGCACCGCCAGCCCGACGGCAGCATAGACCATGCCCCCCACCTGCCGTGCCCAGTGCCGCGCCGCGATGGCCGGCAGCATCATCAGCCCCACCGCCATCAGCGTGCCCAGCGCCTGGAAGGCGGCCAGCAGGTTCAGCACCACCAGCGCCAGGAAGCCGAGATGCCAGGCGGCACCCCGCGCCCCCACCGCCTGGGCGAAGCCGGGGTCGAAGCATTCCAGCACCAGCGGCCGCCAGGCCAGGGCGAGCGCCGGCAGCGTGACCGTGGCGCTGCCCGCCATCAGCAGCAGCGCGGCATCATCCACCCCCAGCACGCTGCCGAAGAGCAGGCTGGTCAGCTCCACCGCCCCGCCCCGCCAGGAGATCAGCGCCACCCCGGCCGCCAGCGCCACCAGATAGAGCGCGGCGAGCGACGCATCCTCCCGCCCCCCGGTGACGCGGGACAGCGCCCCCGCCCCCACGGCGACGGCCAGCCCCGCCACCAGCCCCCCCGCCGCCATGGCCGGCACGGAAAGCCCCGCCACCAGGAAGCCGACCGCGACGCCCGGCAGGATGCCATGCGCCAGCACATCGGCGGTCAGCGACATGCGCCGCAGCACCAGGAAGACGCCGAGCGGCGGCGCCGCCAGGGACAAGGCGAGGCAGCCCACCAAGGCGCGGCGGAGAAAGCCGTAATCGAGGAAAGGGTCGAGCAGGATCAGGCGGCGTCCGGCCGGGTGCAGGGGGCGGCCTCGGGGTCCCAGGCCTCCGGCATCATCCGGGCGCGCAGCCGGTTGGCGGCGGTCAGCACCTCGGTCGTCGGGCCCCAGCCCAGGCAATCCCGCGCCAGCAGCAGGGTCTCGGGGAAATCCCGCCGGACCAGCTCCAGGTCATGCAGCACGGCGATGATGGTGCGGCCTTCGCCATGCCAGCGATGCAGCATGGCCAGGAGATCGGCCGCGGTCCGGGCATCCAGCGCGTTGAAGGGTTCGTCCAGCAGGATGACGGGCGCATCCTGCAGCAGCAGCCGGGCGAAGAGCAGGCGCTGGAACTGGCCGGCGGAGAGGCTGCCGACCGGCCGGGTCTCGAAGCCGGCGAGGCCGGTGGCGGCCAGCGCCGCCCGCGCCTTCCGCCTTCCGGCGGCGCCGATGGCGCGGAAGCTGCCGGTCCCGGCCCAGAGGCCGAACATCACCACATCCAGGCAGGCGATGGGGAAGTGGCGGTCCAGCGCCGAGGCCTGGGGCAGCAGCGCCACCTGGCCGGCGGCGCCCTCGATGCGGCCGGCATCCGGGCGGTGCAGCCCGGCCAGGGCGCGCAGCAGGGTGCTTTTCCCCGCGCCGTTCGGGCCGACCACGGCGGTGAGGCTGCCCGGGGTGAAGCGCCCGCTGAGATGGTGCACCGCCGGATGGCGCTGATAGGAACAGGTCAGGTCGCGCAGCCGGATCTCCGGCACCGCCAGGCCCGCCCGCGCCTCCGCCCCCTGGCTGCCCGGCGCGCTCATGCGCCGAGCGCCCAGGCGGTGGCGAGCCAGAGCAGCGCCAGCAGCGCCGCCGCCAGGCCGAGCCGCGCGAAGGCCCCCGAGGCGAGGGCGAGTGGATCCTGAAGCTGGCGCATCATCAGTTATTTTATAACGTACAGGCCGGCGGCCGCAAACCCCTCGCCAGCCGGGCGGCGCGGGGGCGGTGCGGGACCGTCGGAGAAATTTACACCTACGGGACCTGGAATGGTTTCCATAAGTCGATTCAAGGCCCTAGGCGCTGGCACAGCCATTGCTTCCGAGCCGGTATCGTCGGAGGTACCGTAATGCGTCGCGTCTTTCTGGCCTCACTCGCTCTGCTGACCGGCGCCGCGCTGCAGGTGGCCCAGGCGGCCACGGTGGTTTACGACAATCAGGGCGCCTATCTCGCGGACCTCGCCACGGCCGGCTTCTCCAGCGGCCCGACGCAGAGCTATGACGGCATCACCCCGCCCGACAGCATCACCAATGTCGCCGGCTCCATCCTTGCCGGGGTGACCTACGGCACCGCCGGCCAGTCGGCGGAAGTCGCCCGCTACGTGGCGGATGACGGGCTGCAGATCTACGATTTCGGGACCGGCGCGGTGCTCGCGCTCAGCTTCCTGGGCGAGGCGGTGACGCTGAACTTCGCCCCGACCTACGGCTTGAGCGCCCGGTTCGGCACCATCTTCGACGCGGGCAGCTTCGTCCTGGTGACGATCAACGGCGACACCTTCCTGGTGCCCACCTCGGATAATGGTGGCCTGGCCTTCCAGGGCTTCCTCTCGGACACGCCCTTCACCTCCATCACCATCGCCGGCTTCGACTCGCTGCTCTCCGTGGTCGACGATCTGAGCCTCGCCGAGGCGGTCGCGGTGCCGGAGCCCGCCTCGCTGATGCTGCTCGGCGCCGCCCTGCTGGGCATCGGCGTCTCCCGCCGCCGCCACTGACGCCTTCCGACCCGCCGACCGGGGCCGCTGCCGCGACGCAGCGGCCTTTTTCATGTGCGGCGGTAGAAGGTGAATCCTTGTGCATGGGGCGCAGCCCGCCCCTGGCCTGTCAGAAAATTTTACACCTGGCCGGGGATGGGCAGGGCCTGAGCATCGTCTCCCAGGCGGGGATGGCCGGCGCCCGGCCGTGCCGCCTTTCCTTGCAGCCGCGTCGCGGGCCGGGAAGAAAGCGGCACGGCCGGCCCCCGCAAGGCGAGGCCGCGCCGTTCAGCCTGGCTCGATCCCGGCTTCCTTGGCGCGGCTGGTCAGCTCGCCGATCTGGGCCTGGAGGAAGGTCCGGAACCACTCGGGCTCCTCCGCCCGCGGCACATAGCCGAGGCGCGCCACCTTCTCGGCGAATTCCCCCTGGCGCAGCACCTTGTTCAGCGCCGCGTTGGCCTTCGCCACCACCGGCGCCGGCGTCCCCGCCGGGGCGGACATGCCGAACCAGAAGGTGAAGCCATAGCCCGGCAGCGTCTCCGCCGCCGCCGGCACGTCCGGCAGCAAGGCGAAGCGCTGCGGCGAGGTGACGGCCAGCGCCCGCACCTTGCCCTCGCGGATCTGCGGGGCCCCGGCCGGGATATCCGTCCAGGTGCTGTCGATCCGCCCGGCGATGACATCCGTCAGCGCCTCCGGCCCGCCGCGATAGGGCACGGCCGTCATCTCCACCCCGCCCATCCGGGCGAGGGTGGCGGAGGCGATGAGCGCGCTGGAATTGCCGTGGCTGAAGGTGAGCTGCCCGGGCCGCTGCTTCGCCAGGGCGATCAGCCCGGCCAGGTCCTGCGCCGGGGAATTCGCCGGCACCACCAGGATATAGGCGGTCTCCGCCACATAGCCGATCGGGGTGAAATCCTTCACCGGGTCGTAGGAGAGGCGCGGCACGGTGTAGGTGTTCAGCGCGCCATTGGTCACGCTCAGCACGCACCAGGTATGGCCATCCGCCGGGCTGCGGGCAGCGCTTTCCGTCCCCACCACGCCGTTGCCGCCGGGCCGGTTGTCGATGATGACCGGCTGGCCGAGCTCGCGCGTCAGCGGCTCCGAGAGGTGGCGCATCAGCGTGTCCGTCACGCTGCCGGCGGGGAAGGCGACGACCAGGCGGATCGGCCGGTCCGGCCAATTCTGGGCGCGAGCGAGGGCAGGCAGGAACAGCGGGGTGGCGAGCGCCACGCGACGGGTCAGCATCAACGGCGCTCTCCAAGGAAGCGATGGATTTCGGTGTTGTCGGCCTTCGGCCCCAGCGCGGCCAGGGCGTCGGTCCAGAAGGCGCGGCAATGCGCCAGGGCGCCGGCCGCCACGCCGGTCTCCTCGGCGATGCTGCCGGCGGTCTCCAGATCCTTCCGCATCAGGCCGAGCTGGAAGCCGCCCTGGTAGCGGCCGGGCAGGATTTCCTGCTTCACCTTGGTCTCGGTTGCGATGTTGCGGCCGGAGGAAGCGTTCAGCACATCGGCGAAGATGGCGAGGTCGAGGCCGGAGGCCTCCGCCAGGCGCAGCGCCTCGGCCGTCGCCAGCAGGCCGGCGGCATAGACGTAGTTGTTCAGCGCCTTCATGGCATGCGCGCTGCCCACCGCGCCGGTGCGGATCAGCGTCTCGCCCATGCCGCGCAGCACGGGCTCCGCCTTGGCATAGGCGGCATCCTCGCCGCCCACCATGATGGCGAGCGTCCCGGCCTTCGCCTTCACCACGCTGCCGGAGACCGGCGCGTCGATCAGCGCGGCGCCGCGCGCCGCGGCCAGGGCCGCCAGCCGCCGCGTCTCGCCGGGGCGGGAGGAGCCCATATCGATCACCACCTGGCCGGGGCGGAGCGCGGCGAGCAGCCCGTCCTTCCCTTCCGTCACCGCGGCGACCACGTTGCTGTCCGGCAGCATCAGCACGATGATGTCGGCGCCATCCGCCACCGCCGCCGGCGTCGCCGCCGCGGCCACGGCGCCGGGCGCGCCGCCCTCCGCCACCGCCTCGCGCGCCGCCGGGTTCGCGTCGCAGACCACCAGGCCGAAGCCCTGGCGCAGCAGGCTGCGCGCCATGGGCAAGCCCATCATCCCCAAGCCGATGAACCCTACCGGTCCGCTGCCCTGCGGCATCCCAACCCTCCTCGAACGTCGCGGCGGTTTTGGCGCCGGTGGCGCGCGCTGGCAAGATTGCGGTGCAGCATGGGAATGCTACCGTGGCAGTGATGGCCGAAGCGTCGCCCAGCTCCGTCACGCCGCCCTCTGCCATGCCGGCCTGGGTGGCGCCGCTCGCCGCCACGCTGCTGATGCAGGCCGTGGCCTCCGCCCTGTGCCAGACCCTGCCGGTGATCGCGCCACTGCTGACGGCGGAGGCCGGGCTGGCGCCGGAGAGCATCGGGCCGCTCACCGCCGTCACCGCGGCGGGGACGGTGCTGTTCCTGCTGTTCGGCGGCGCCATCCTGGCGCGGTTCGGGCCGGTGCGGGCGCTGCAGATCGGCATCGCGATCGCCCTGGCGGGGCTGCTGCTGACCGGGTTCGGCACGCCCTTCGCGCTGATCGCCGCCTCGCTGCTGCTCGGTATCGGCTATGGGCCGACGCCGCCGGCGGGCAGCCGCATCCTGGCCGCCACCGCGCCGCCGCGGCACCGCACGCTGATCTTTTCCGTGAAGCAGGCGGGGGCGCCGCTGGGTGGCTCGCTGGCCGGGCTGCTGGCGGCGCCGATCGCCGCGGCCTGGGGCTGGTTCACGGCGGTGCTGCTGGTCTCCGCCGGGGCGGCGGTGGCGCTGCTCGCCATCCAGCCACTCCGCGCCAGGCTGGATGCGGCGCGGGAGCGGAGCCGCGCCGTCTCGCTCACGGCGCTGCTCGGCCGCGGCAATCTCGCGGCACCCTTCCGGGCGCTGCGGGTGGACCGGATGCTGCTGCCGCTCAGCCTGCTCGGCCTCGCCTTCGCGGTGACGCAGGGCTGCCTCTTCACCTTCTGCGTCTCCTGGCTGGTGGAGGTGCATGGGCTGGGGCTGGTGGCCGCCGGCAGCGTCTTCGCGGTGCTGCAGGGCACCGGCATCTTCGCCCGCATCCTGCTGGGCTGGCTGGCCGACCGCACGGGCCAGGCGACGCGCAACCTGGTGTGGCAGGGCTACGCCGCGTCGCTCTGCGTCGTGGCGCTGGTGGCGCTGCCGGTGGGGGCGGGCCTGCCCTGGCTGATGCTGCTGGCGGTGCTGAATGGCGGGCTCTGCGCGAGCTGGAACGGCATCGTCATGGCGGAGATCGCCCGGCTGGCGCCGCCCGACCACATCTCGGACGCGACCAGCGGCTCCACCCTGCTGGTCTTCTGCGGCTATGTCGCGGGGCCGGCGGGGTTCTTCGCCCTGGTGCGGGCGAGCGGCGGCTGGGACTGGCCCTTCCTGCTGGTGGCGGCGCAATTGGCGCTGGCGGCGGGGCTGATGGGGGTGAGGCTGCGGCGGCCGGTGATGCCCCGCCGCGTCCGCGCCAGCCCCTGACCCCTGCCCTGCCGCGGCTTTGCCGCGGCAGGCTGTGCGAGGCGCCGGTCGTCCGGCCTGAAAGGGCGCCATGGCGGCGCGCAGCGCCCGCCTGGGGCAAAACCCGGGGCCCCCATGGCGCTGCGCAGCAAGGTCATGGGGAGTGTCAGAAATCCGGATCGGCGTAATGCGCCGGCGGCGTCATGCCGCTGACGCGGTCCGCCAGCAGCGGGCGGAAGGCGGGGCGGGACTTGACCCGCGCATACCACTCCTTCGCCGCGTCGTTCAGCGACCAATCCACCTCCCCCATATAGTCGAGCGTCGAGAGATGCGCGGCGGCGGCGAAATCGGCGAGGCTCACCTGGTTGCCGGCCAGCCAGGCGCGGGTTTCCGCCAGCCAGCCGAGATATTCGAGATGCGGCTTGAGGTTGGCGTAGCCGGCGCGGATCGCCCCCGCATCGGGATTGCCGCGGCCGAGCAGGCGCTTGAGCTGCTTCTCATAGTACAGGTTCTGGGTGACCTCGGCATTGAACTTGCCGTCGAACCAGGCGGTCAGCCGCCTTGCCTCCGCCCGCTCCGCCAGCGTCCGGCCATAGAGGCTGAGGTCGGGATAGGCCTCATCCAGATATTCGCAGATGGCGGCGCTGTCGGCGATGGCGAGGCCGGTCTCCTCCACCAGCACCGGCACGGCACAGGCGGGGTTGAGATCGAGGAATTCCGGCCGCCGGTCCCAGACGCGCTCGATCCGGAGCTCGAAGGGGATGCGCTTCTCGGCGAGCGCGAGGCGGACCTTGCGGCAGAAGGGGGAGAGCGGAAGGTGATGAAGAATACGCACGCTGCCGCTTATGCCACCATGCCGCGGGTGCGAAAAGCAGCGGCGGGGCGGCGGGCGGGGAAATACCTCCCCGCCCGCCGCCCCCTGCCCTACTCGGCCGCCACCGCCGCCGCTTCCTGCATCGGCTGCGGCAGGTATTTGGCGTATTCCTTCGGCACCACATGCCAGAAGCGGTCGCGCTCCACCTGCCAGTCATTCAGCAGGCGGGCGGCGAGGCGGGAGCCCGTCTCATCCGCATGCCGCTGCACCAGCGCCTTCAGCACCCCCTCCCAATACGTGGAAGCCAGGCGCGACCAGAGCAGCGTCTCCGGGTTCAGCCGCTTCTCGAAGGTCTCGTCCGCGTCGTAGAGGAAGGCCATGCCGCCGGTGAAGCCGGCGCCGAAATTATCGCCCACCGGCCCGAGGATCGCCACCGTGCCGCCGGTCATGTACTCGCAGCCATTGGCGCCGCAGCCTTCCACCACCGCGGTCGCGCCGCTGTTGCGCACGGCGAAGCGCTCGCCCGCCTGGCCGGCGGCGAAGAGCTCGCCCGCCGTCGCGCCGTAGAGGCAGGTGTTGCCGATGATGGTGTTCTCGTTCCAGACCAGGGAGGAGGAGGGCCCCGGCCGCACCACGATGGCGGCGCCGGAAAGCCCCTTCCCCACATAGTCATTGGCGTCGCCGAACACCTCCAGCTTCAGCCCGCGCACCGCGAAGGCGCCGAGGGACTGGCCCGCCGTGCCCCGCAGGCGCACCGTCAGGTGGCCCGGCTGCAGCCCGGCCATGCCGAATTTGCGGACGATGCGGCTGCTGATCTTGGTGCCGATCGCCCGGTGGGTGTTCCGGATGTTGTAGGCAAGCTGCATCTTCTCGCCGCGGTCGAAGAGCGGCTGGGCGTCGCGGATCATGTCCGCGTCCAGCGTCTCCGGCACCTCGTTGCGGCCCTCCAGCGTGCAATAGGCGGCGTGCGGGCCGGCATCCGCCTTCACCAGCAGCGGGTTGAGGTCGAGATCGTCCAGATCCTCCGAGCCGCGGCTGACCTGCTTCAGCAGCTCCGTCCGGCCGATCACGTCGGTGAGTTTCCGGAAGCCGAGGGCGGCGAGGATTTCCCGCACCTCCTCCGCCACGAAGCTGAAGAGGTTGATGACCTTCTCCGGCGAGCCGGTGAATTTCTGCCGCAGCGTCTCGTCCTGGGTGCAGACGCCGACCGGGCAGGTGTTGCTGTGGCACTGCCGCACCATGATGCAGCCCATCGCCACCAGCGAGGCGGTGCCGATGCCGAATTCCTCGGCGCCGAGCATGGCGGCGATGACGACGTCGCGGCCGGTCTTGATGCCGCCATCGGTGCGCAATTTCACCCGATGCCGCAGCCGGTTGAGCTGCAGCACCTGATGCGTCTCCGAGAGGCCCATCTCCCAGGGCAGGCCGGCATATTTGATGGAGGAGACCGGCGAGGCGCCGGTGCCGCCGGAATGGCCGGAGACCAGGATGGCATCCGCCTTCGCCTTGGCCACGCCCGCCGCGATGGTGCCGATGCCGCTGCGCGAGACCAGCTTCACGCAGACGCTCGCATCCGGGTTGATCTGCTTCAGGTCGTAGATGAGCTGCGCCAGATCCTCGATGGAGTAGATGTCGTGATGCGGCGGCGGCGAGATCAGCGTCACGCCCGGCGTCGAATGCCGCAGCCGGGCGATCAGCCCGGTGACCTTGAAGCCGGGGAGCTGGCCGCCTTCGCCGGGCTTGGCGCCCTGCGCGACCTTGATTTCGATCTCCCGGCAATTGTTCAGGTATTCCGCCGTCACGCCGAAGCGGCCGGAGGCGATCTGCTTCACCGCGCTGTTGGCGTTGTCGCCATTGGCCCGCGGCCGGGCGCGGGCCGGGTCCTCGCCGCCCTCGCCGCTGTCGGAGCGGGCGCCGATGCGGTTCATCGCGATGGAGAGCGTCTCATGCGCCTCGGGGCTCAGCGCGCCGAGGGAGATGCCGGGCGCCAGCAGGCGCTTGCGGATCTCAGTGATGCTCTCCACCTCCTCCAGCGGCACCGGGGTGCGGCCCTCGCTGCGGAAATCCAGCAAATCGCGCAGCGCGACGGGCGGCAGCTTGCGCACCGCTTCGGAGTAGCGCTTGAAGATGGCGTAGCTCTCCGTCTCCACCGCCCGCTGCAGGGTGTGGATCAGGCTGCCGTCGAAGGCGTGGTTCTCGCCCCGCTTGCGCAGCTTGTAGAGGCCGCCGACCGGCAGGGTCACCACATCCGCATCCCAGGCCCTGGCGTGCAGCGCCAGCACGCGGCGGGCGATGCCGTTGAGGCCGATGCCGGAGATGCGGCTCGGCGTGCCGGGGAAGAACTCGTTCACCAGGGCGCGGGAGAGGCCGATGGCCTCGAAATTCATGCCGCCGCGATAGGAGGAGAGGACGGAGATGCCGAGCTTCGACATCACCTTCAGCAACCCCTTGTCCACCGCCTTCTTGTAGCGGGCGACGCAATCCGTCAGCTTCATCTCGCCGAACAGCCCGCGCCGATGCCGGTCGGCGATGCTCTCCTGCGCGAGATAGGCGTTCACCGTGGTGGCGCCGGCGCCGATCAGCACCGCGAAGTAATGCACATCCACGCATTCCGCGACGCGGACATTCAGGCTGGTGAAGGTGCGCAGCGAGGTCTTCACCAAATGGGTGTGCACGCCACCCACGGCGAGGATCATCGGAATCGGCGCCCGCTCCGGCCCCTGATGCTCATCGGTCAGGACGATATGGGCGCAGCCGCTGCGCACGCCCTCCTCCGCCTCCCGCCTGATGCGGTCGAAGGCGCGGCGGAGGCCGGCGGCGCCTTCCGCCACCGGGAAGGTGCAATCCACCTCCCAGGCGCTGGCGCCCATATACTGGCGCATGGCGGCGAATTCGGCATTGGACAGCACCGGGCTGTCCAGCATGAGCATGTCGCACTGCGTCGGGTCCTCGTCGAGGATGTTCCCGAGATTGCCGAGCCGGGTCTTCAGCGTCATCACCCGCGTCTCGCGTAGCGAGTCGATGGGCGGGTTGGTCACCTGGCTGAAGGTCTGGCGGAAGTAATGGTGCAGGCCGCGATACTGGCCGGAGAGCACGGCGATGGGCGTGTCGTCGCCCATGCTGCCGATGGCTTCCTGCGCTTCCTCCACCATCGGGTGCAGGATGGTCTCCAGCTCCTCCAGCGTGTAGCCGACGGCGAGCTGTCGGCGCCGCAGCTCCTCGCCGCGGAACAGCTCCGGCTCCTGCCCATCCGCCTTGACGATGCCGTCGATGCGGGTGGTGCGCTCCGTCCATTGGCCGAAGGGCTTGCGGGCGGCGAGCAGATCCTTCAGCGCGGCGTCGCTGAAGAATTCCGCCGCGTCGAGATCGACGCCGATGCACTGGCCGGGGCCGACGCGGCCCTTGGCGACGATCCGGTCCTCCGAGAGCTTCACCATGCCGGTCTCGGAGCCGACCACCAGGAGATGGTCGGCGGTGACGGTGTAGCGCAGCGGGCGCAGCCCGTTGCGGTCCAGCCCGGCAATCACCCAGCGCCCATCCGTCCCCGCGATGGCCGCCGGTCCGTCCCAGGGCTCCATCACCGCATTGCAGTAGAGGAAGAGGTCGCGATGCGCCGCCGGCATGGTGGCGTTGTTGCCGAGGCTCTCCGGGATCAGCATCGCCTTGGCCATGGGCGCGTCGCGGCCGCCGCGCACCAGCAGCTCGAAGACATTGTCGAGCGTCGCGGTGTCCGAGCCGCCCGCCTGCACCACCGGCTTGATCTCCTCCAGATAGGGATCGAGCAGCGGATGGGCAAGCCGGGTCTCGTGCGACTTCATCCAATTGGCGTTGCCATGCACCGTGTTGATCTCGCCGTTATGCGCGATCATCCGGAAGGGCTGGGCCAGGCGCCAGGTCGGGAAGGTGTTGGTGGAATAGCGCTGATGGTAGATCGCGAAGCGGCTGACGAAGCGCGCATCCAGCAAATCCGGGTAGAATTCCGTCAGATGCTCCGCCAGGAACATCCCCTTGTAGATGAGCGAGCGGCAGGAGAGGGAGCACAGATAGAGCTCCGGGATCTGCGCCGCGATGGCCTGCTTCTCGATCCGCCGGCGGATGACGTAGAGGTCGCGCTCATAGAGCGCAGCGTCGCGCTGCTCCGGGTCATAGACCAGGATCTGCTCGATCTCCGGCCGCGTGGCATTGGCCTTCTCGCCGATGCACTCGACATTGATCGGCACCTGGCGCCAGGAATAGATGGCGTAGCCGGCGGCGAGGATCTCGCTTTCGACGATCTGCCGGCAGCGCTCCTGCGCGCCGAGATCGGTCTTCGGCAGGAACACCATGCCGACGCCGATGCGGCCGGGCTGCAGCCTATCGCCGCCGCGGCGCACCACCTCGGCGAAGAAATCCTGCGGGATCTCGATATGGATGCCGGCGCCGTCGCCGGTCTTGCCATCGGCATCCACGGCGCCGCGGTGCCACACCGCCTTCAGCGCGTCGATGCCGGCCTGCACCACCTCCCGCCGCGGCTTGCCGTCCAGCGCGGCGACCAGGCCGACGCCGCAGGCATCGTGCTCGGTGAGGTCGATATGGGCGGCCGCCAGCGTCGCCGTGTTGTCCAGGAAGCCCTCGACGAAAGCCTGGCCGTTCTCGTGCTCGCTCATGGCTCTCACTCCGCCGCCAGCGCCTGCTGCGCCTTCGCCTTCACATAGGCGTCGATCTGTTCCGCCGCGTCGCGGCCGTCGCGGATCGCCCAGACCACGAGGCTCGCGCCCCGCACGATATCGCCGCCGGCGAACACGCCGGGCAGCTCCGTCATCATGGTGCGGTGATGCACCTTCAGCGTGCCCCAGCGCGTCACCGGCAGGCCCGGCTCGCCGAAGGCCGTGGGCAGGTCCTCCGGATCGAAGCCCAGCGCCTTGATGGCGAGGTCGCAGGGGATGGTGAAGGCGGAACCGGCGATCGGCGCCACCTGCTGCCGCCCCGTCGCATCCGGCAGGCCGAGATGCATGCGCACCGCCCGCACCCCGGTCACCGTATCGTCCCCGAGGAACGCCTCCGGCGCCGCGAGCCAGGTGAATTCCACCCCCTCCTCCTCGGCATTCTTCACCTCGCGCAGGGAGCCCGGCATGTTCGCCTTGTCCCGCCGGTAGAGGCAGGTCACGGAGGCCGCGCCCTGGCGCACCGCGGTGCGGACGCAATCCATGGCGGTGTCGCCGCCGCCCACCACCACCACCCGCTTGCCCTTGGCGTTCAGCGCGCCGGAGGCGAAGGCGGCGACCGTGTCGCCGAGATTGTCGCGGTTGGAGGCGGTGAGGTAGTCGAGTGCCGGGACGATGCCCGCCAGCCCGCTGCCGACGCATTCGATGTCGCGCGCCTTGTACACGCCGGTGGCGATGAAGACCGCGTCGTGCCGCTCCCGCAGCGCCGCCAGGGTCACCTCCTGGCCGATGGCGGTGTTGAGGTGGAACTGGATTCCCGCCGCCTCGAATTGCTGCCAGCGGCGCAGCACCACCTCCTTCTCCAGCTTGAAGTTCGGGATGCCGTAGATCATCAGCCCGCCGACGCGGTCGTAGCGGTCATAGACATGCACCTGGTAGCCGCGCAGCCGCAGCCGCTCGGCCGCCGCCAGCCCGGCCGGGCCGGCGCCGATGATGCCGACGGAATAAGGCAGCTCCGCCCGCGGCTTCGGCGGCGTCACCCAGCCGCGGTCCCAGGCGGTGTCCGTGATGTACTTCTCGACCGCGCCGATGGTGACGCTCTCGAACCCCTTCTCGATGACGCAATTGCCCTCGCAGAGCCGGTCCTGCGGGCAGATGCGGCCGCAGATCTCGGGGAAGGTATTGGTCGCCGAGGAGACCTCATAGGCCTCCTCCAGCCGCCCCTCCGCGGTCAGCTTCAGCCAGTCCGGAATGTTGTTGTTCAGCGGGCAGTGGACGGAGCAGAAGGGCACCCCGCACTGGCTGCAGCGGCTGGCCTGCTGGCTGGCCGCCTCGGCGGCGAATTCGCGGTAGATCTCGCCGAAATCCGAACGGCGCGCCGCGATGTCGCGTTTCTCCGGCTGGGCCTGCTGGAGGCGGACGAATTGCAGCATGCGCTCGGCCATAGGCGGAATCCCCTGGGCAGCCGGCATGCTCTGGGGTCCGGGGGATAGCGCCGCGGCTGCAACAGAGCCGAGCGACATCCCCCGACCGTTGCCGGCGGGTACACCGCAGCTTTAGGGGCCGGAAGACGGGAATGCGAGTCCTTTTTGCCTGTTAGGACAGTTCTTCTGTCCCAATTTCCCTAGCGCCTCGCAAGAAGTGGCCAGGCTCGCCATTGTGGCCTGCCATAAATGTCCGATACGGACCTTTTACGCCGCAAATACCGGCCGGCGGCCACCGCCGGCCCGGAACCGCGAGAGATAGCCGGGCACCACCGCCTCCACCGCCTTGGCCTGAATCCCGAGCGCCGCCAGCCCAGGCGCCCCCTCCGTCACCACATTGTCCCGCTGTAGCATCAGCAACTGATCCGCGGTCAGCGGCGGGTTGGGCAGGAACCGCCCCAGCGCCACCTGCAGCTTCACCAGCGCGGCAGGCAGCGTCACCAGCCGGCGCCGGTGCCCGGTCACCTCCAGCACATAGGCCAGCAGCTCCCGCATGCTCATCACCCGCGGCCCGCCCAGCTCATAGGTCTGGCCCACCGCCTCCGGCCGCTCCGCCGCCGCCAGCACGGCATCCGCCACATCCCCGACATAGACCGGCTGGAAGCGCGTGGCCCCCGCCACCACCGGCATCACCGGCAGCAGCCCGGCCAGCGCAGCGAAACGGTTGAAGAACTGGTCTTCCGGCCCGAAGACGATGGAGGGGCGCAGGATGGTCGCCGCCGGGAACGCCGCCTTCACCGCCGCCTCCCCTGCCGCCTTGCTGCGGCCATAGGCGGAGGGGCTGGCCGGGTCGGCCCCCAGCGCCGAGACATGCACCAGCCGCTCCACCCCCGCCGCCGCGGCTTCCCGCGCCGCCGTGCCGGCGCCCTCCGCATGCACCTTCTCGAATTGCCCGGGCTTCTTCTCCGCCAGGATGCCGACCAGGTTCACCACCAGCGTGGCGCCTGCCACCGCCCGCGCCACCGCGCCGGCATCGGCCAGGCTGGCGGCCAGCGGCACGATCTGCCCGACCCGCCCCTGGGTCTGCAGGAAGCGCGCCCCCGCCGGGTCCCGCACCGCGACGCGCACCAGCCAGCCCTGATGCGCCAGGCGCTGCACCACGTAGCGGCCGATGAAGCCGGAGCCCCCGAATACCGTGGCGGTTTTCCCAATCGTCAGTCCGGTCATGGTCCAGCGGGCCTCCGTTCTCCCGGCGGCGCGGACCATATGGCGCGTGCGCGAAGCCGCCAAGCAGGTGCTTGACGTCCCGCCCCGCGCCCTCTATCTCGCCGCTCCGCCCACGGTGCTCCGGCGCCGTGACTGCCCAGGTGGTGGAATTGGTAGACGCGCTGGCTTCAGGTGCCAGTGACCGCAAGGTCGTGAAGGTTCGAGTCCTTTCCTGGGCACCATTTCCCTAGGTTTCTGCGGCTTTCGGGACGTTTGGCACGCGCTTGGTGCAAACGTCAGCGGAAACGGGGAGTTTGGTGCGATTTCGCTCCGCCCAACCGCACCATTTTCTTTCGCGCGATGCCGCCCACCAACCCATCGCGCTGGTGCGATTTCGCTCCGCTCAACCGTACCATCTCCTCCGGTTCCGTTGTCGGGGGCCGGCTTTCGTAATCGGGGATGGTAGGACGCGGCCGGGCCGGCGGCGGATATCCTCGATACGCGGAGCGCGCCGGGACGGCCGGGGCCCGGCGATGGTCCCGCTTGCGTTGCCTCGGCCCGGCCTCTAGATGGCCGGGGCCGCCCGCCGCCTTGCAGCCCTTGGCCAGCCCTTGGAAAGACCCCATGGCGGTCACCCTCTTCGCCCCCGCCCCCCGCTCGAGGAGCCCCGCCGTGATCCGTCTCCACCGGCATGACCTGCCCGAGGACCTCGCTTTGGGCCCGGTGGTGGCCGTGGATACCGAGACCATGGGCCTCAACCCCCATCGCGACCGGCTCTGCCTGGTGCAGCTCTCGGCCGGGGACGGCGATGCGCATCTGGTGCAGATCATCCCGCCCGCGCTCGGCGGCCGCGGCGCGGACTGCCCCAACCTCAAGCGCCTGCTGACCGACCCGGCCACCACCAAGCTCTTTCATTTCGCCCGCTTCGACTGCGCCGCCCTGCAGCAGCATCTCGGCATCGCCGTCCAGCCGGTGATCTGCACCAAGGTCGCCGCCAAGCTCATCCGCACCTTCACCGACCGGCACGGGCTGAAGGATCTCTGCAAGGAGCTGCTGGGGGTGGAGATCTCCAAGCAGCAGCAGAGCAGCGATTGGGGCGCGCCAGATCTGAGCGCGGAACAACTTGCCTATGCTGCCTCGGATGTGCTCCACCTGCATGCGCTCTGGGCGAAGCTCGAAGCGCTGCTGCGGCGGGAAGGCCGGCTGGAGCTGGCGGAGGCCTGCTTCCGCTTCCTGCCAACCCGCGGCGCGCTGGACCTTCTGGGCTATGAAGACCCCGACATCTTCGCGCATTGAGGCGTGGTCAAGCCCCGCCTGCCTCGCTTTGGCATGATTCTTGTCCCGCGATGTCCAGGAGCGTTGACCCGTCGCGCGGCGGGCCCCATACATCGGGCGTGATCGCTTCCCCAACCTTTCCCGGTACGCCCTGCCAGGCCCTTTCGCGGCGCCCTGGCCTGGCCCCTTTGGCGGGGGTGGGATGATCCCGCACCGCAACCGCCCCTCGCCGGGCCCCGCCGCCCGCGCCATCGTGCTGTCGGGCCGCCAGCTTCTCGCCCCGTCGCGGCAACGCCGGCCCCCCACCTCCGGCCAGCTCGCCCGCCGCCGCTTCGCGGTGCGCTGGGCCAAGCGGCTGCTGCCCGTCCTCGCCCTGCTGCTGCTGGCCGCCATCGCCTTCTGGCCGGAGCTGGAAGGCAATGAGGACCGTTCCCGCGTCTCCTTCCGCCGCACCGTCCAGCCGCGGGCCGAGGCGCTGCGCGTCGTCAACCCCCGCTACCAGGGCATCGACGACCAGAACCGCCCCTTCACCGTCACCGCCCTGGTCGGCCAGCAGCCCGGTAGCGCCGAGATCCTGGAGCTGGAGGCACCGCGCGCCGACATCACCCTGACCGACGGCGCCTGGGTGCATCTCAGCGCCCGGCGCGGCCGCTTCGACCGCCCGGCCCAGCATCTGGATCTCGCCGGCGAGGTCACCATCAACCACGATGACGGCACCCAGCTCGTCACCGAGACCGCCGCGGTGGAGATCGAGGCCGGCAGCGCCAGCGGCGATAGCCCGGTGGCGGCCCAGGGCGGCTTCGGCACCCTGACCGCCGAGGGCTTCCGCCTGACCGAGCGTGGCGCCGTCATCCTCTTCACCGGCCAGTCCCATGCGGTGCTGGAGGGCGGGGAATGAGGCGCCCGCTGCTCCTCGCCGCCCTGCTGCTGGCCGCGCCCTTGGCCGGCCCTTGGGCGGCCGGCCCCGCCCTGGCCCAGGGAATCGATCTCAGCCAGGGCGGGCCGATCGACGTCACCGCCTCGGACGGCATCGAATGGCGGCAGGCGGAGCAGGTCGTGATCGCCCGCGGCAATGCCCGCGCCGCCCGCGCCGATGTCGTCGTCACCAGCGACAGGCTGCTGGCCCGCTACCGCCCGCGCGGCGGCGGCGCCCAATCCGGCGCGCCACGGCCTGGGGCGCCCGGCAGCGCGACCCAGGCCGCCGCCCGGCCGCCAGGAGCGGAAGGCACCGGCGGCGCCAGCGAGATCTGGCGGCTGGAAGCGGAAGGCCGTGTCCGCATCGCCACCCAGACCGATACCGCCCGCGGCGACCGCGCCGTCTATGACATCGACCAGGCGGTGCTGGTGCTGACCGGCCGCGACCTCGGCCTCGACACCCCGCAGCAGCGCATCACCGCGCGGGACAGCCTGGAATACTGGTCCCAGCGCAAGATGGCCGTCGCCCGCGGCAATGCCGTGGTGGTGGACACCGTGGAGGATCGCCGCATCACCGCCGATACCCTCGTCGCCTATTTCCTCGACGCCCCTGGTTCCTCCCCTGCCCCGCGCCCCGTCGTGGCGCCCGGAGAGCGGGAGGTGCCCGGCTCCGGCCGGCTGGACCGGGTGGAGGCCTTCGGCAATGTCGAGATCCGCACCCCGACGGAGGTGGTGCGCGGCACCCGCGGCGTCTATTCCGCCGCCACCGGCATGGCGCGGCTGCTGGGGGAGGTGCGGATCACCCGCGGCGAGAACCAATTGAACGGCCGGGAAGCCATCGTGAACATGCGGACGGGCGTGGCCCGGCTGGTCTCCGCCCCCGGCGCCCGGGTGCAGGGCCTTGTGGTACCGAACAGCGAGCAGGGCGGCGCCGCGCCCGGGGCGCAGCCCCAGCCCGCCGAATCCCCGGCCGGGGAGCGCCGGCCATGATGGACCAGCCCATGGCGAAAGCCCCGCCGCTGCGTGCCCTGCCGGGCGAAGGCGGGCTGGTCGCGACCGGCCTCGGCAAGCGCTACAAGAAGCGGCCGGTGGTGCGGAACGTCTCCATCAGCCTGAAGCGGGGCGAGGCGGTCGGGCTGCTCGGCCCCAACGGCGCCGGCAAGACCACCACCTTCTACATGATCACCGGCCTGGTGCAGCCGGATGAGGGCAGCGTCGTCATGGACGGGCATGACGTCACCATGCTGCCCATGTACCGCCGCGCCCGGCTCGGCCTCGGCTACCTGCCGCAGGAGGCCTCGATCTTCCGCGGCCTCAGCGTGGAGGACAATATCCGCGCCGCCCTCGAGGTGGTGGAGCCGCTGCGCGATAGGCGGGAGCAGATGCTGGATGCGCTGCTGGCGGAATTCGGCATCGCCCATCTCCGCCGCGCCCCGGCGCTGGCGCTTTCGGGCGGCGAGCGGCGGCGCTGCGAGATCGCCAGGGCGCTCGCCACTCACCCTTCCTACATCCTTCTCGACGAACCTCTGGCGGGCATCGACCCGATCGCGGTGGGCGAGATCCGCGACCTGGTGAAACACCTGAAGAATCGCGGCATCGGCGTGCTGATCACCGACCACAATGTGCGGGAAACGCTCGAGATCATCGACCGCGCCTACATATTGCACGAGGGCAAGGTGCTGATGGAGGGCGCGCCGCAGGACATCGTGGCGCATGAGGGGGTGCGGCGCGTCTATCTGGGCGAGAGGTTCAGCCTGTAGCGCGATGGCCCACAGCGCCGGCGACATATCCCAGCCCTGCCGCCGAAGGGCGCACCGCGCCCGCTTGCCCGGAGGCCGGGCATGAGCCTCGCGCCGCGCCTCGACCTCCGCCAGTCGCAATCGCTGGTGATGACGCCGCAATTGCGGCAGGCCATCAAGCTGCTGCAATCCAGCAACCTGGAAGTCGCCGCCTTCGTCGAGGAGGAGCTGGAGCGCAACCCGCTGCTGGAGCGCGATGAGCGCCCCTTGCCCGGCCCCGATGCCGGCCACCGGGTGGACCCGCTGCCGGCCCAGCCGGAAGCGCCGGACAGCCACGCCGCCGCCACCTCGGAGGCGCTGCCGGCGGCCGCTGCCGGGCCGCTCGATGCCGAGTGGGACAATGTCTATGACAGCGGCGGCTATGAAAGCCCCTATGGCCGCGGCGGCCGCGCCGATTTCGCCGACGACCTCTCCGGCGTCGAGGATCTGGCCGGCAGCGGCAAGACGCTGCGCGAGCATCTCGGCGAGCAGGTGCGGCTGACCTTCACCGACCCGAAGGACCGGCTGATCGCGGCGCAGCTCGTCGCCCTGGTGGATCCCGCCGGCCGGCTGGCGGTGCCGGATGAGGCGCTGGCCCAGGCCCTGGGCTGCGAGGTGGAGCGCGTCGCCGGCGTGCGGTCCCGGATGCAGCTTTTCGACCCGGCGGGCATGTTCTGCCGCGATCTGCGGGAATGCCTCGCCGTGCAGCTTGCCGAGCGCAACCGGCTGGACCCCGCCATGCAGGCGCTGCTGGACCATCTGGACTTATTGGCGCGGCGGGACCGGCTGGCGCTGATGCAGGTGTGCGGCGTGGATGCCGAGGATCTGGCGGACATGATCGCCGAGCTGAAGCGGCTGGACCCGAAGCCCGGCGCCAGCTTCGACGCCGCTCCGGCGCCGGCCGTGGTGCCGGACGTGCTGATGCGCCGCGCCCCGGATTTCGCCGAGAGCGGCGCCTGGATCCTGGAGCTGAACCCGGAGACGCTGCCCCGCGTGCTGGTCAATCGCGGCTTCCACGCCCGCTGCCAGGTCGGCGCCAGGAACCGGGAGGACAAGGCCTTCCTCGCCGAGAAATTGCAGAGCGCCAATTGGCTGCTGAAGAGCCTGGAGCAGCGCGCCACCACCATCATCAAGGTCGCGCAGGAAATCGTTCGCCGCCAGGACGGCTTCTTCCGCCATGGGGTCGAGCACCTTCGCCCCCTCATCCTCCGGGATGTGGCGGAGCAGGTCGAGATGCATGAGAGCACCGTCTCGCGCGTGACGGCGAACAAATATATCGCGACGCCGCGCGGCACCTTCGAGCTGAAATACTTCTTCACCACCGCCATCGCCGGGACCCTGGGCGGCGAGGCGCATTCGGCGGAAGCGGTGCGCCACCGGATCCGCGCCATGATCGATGCCGAGGATCCCGAAGCGGTGCTGTCGGACGACGCGATCGTGGACCGGCTGCGGCAGGAAGGCGTGGACATCGCCCGCCGAACCGTGGCCAAATACCGGGATGCGCTGCGCATCCCATCCTCGGTGCAGCGCAAACGGGAGAAGGCCGTCCCGGCCTGATCCCGCCCGGGCGCTGCCCGATTCCGTCCGCGGAGGCGGGCATGCCGCCAGGCGTGATCCACGCGGTTCGGCCGCGCGCTGCTACCCTGGGTAGCACTTTCCCTCGGTAGTGGGCCGGCCGCCGCAGCGCCGGGAGGAGCCTTTCCCGTCACAACAGGGAAAGGAGCGAAGCCCATATGCACATCACCGTCGCAGGCAAGCAGGTCGAAACCGGCGAGGCGCTGCAGCAGCATGTCCGTGAGGGGCTGGAGGGCATCGCGCGCAAATATTTCGACCACGCGCTGGAGGCCAATGTCACCTTCCGCCGCGACGCCAAGGGCAAGCTGGCCGCGTTCTTCGCGTGCGACATCAACCTGAAGGCCGGCCGCAACCTGTTCATGCGCGGGGAGGGGGAAGGGCCCGACGCCCACCGTGCCTTCGAGGAAGCCGCCAGCCATGTCGCCAAGCGGCTGCGCCGCTACCGCCGCCGGGTGAACGAACACGCCCGCAGCTTCGCCGAGGCGCGCGACGCGGCGACGGACGCCGTGCTGCGGCCGGACGGGGAGGCGGAGGACGGCCTGGCCGATGGCGAGGCGGCGCCGGACGGGCTGGCGGACGGCGCGGCGGCGCCGGAGGCCGTGCACCCGCCGATCGTCGCCGAGCAGCCGGCCGACATCGCCCGGCTGACGGTGAGCGAGGCGGTGATGCGGCTGGACCGCACCGCCCAGGCGGTGATGATGTTCCGCAACATCGCCTCCGGCGCGCTGAACGTGGTGTACCGGCGGGCGGATGGGTGCGTGGGGTGGATCGACGCCTCGGCGGCCTGAGGGCTGAGGGAGGCTCTGCCTCCCTCAAGCTCCCTCCGCCAAAGGCCGAAAGGCCTTTGGAAACCATGGGTCCTGGACCCGTCGGCCGAAGCGCAGACTCAAGGGTTCAAAGGGTCTTTTCGGCCCTTTGCGGGAGGGAGCTTGAGGGAGAGTCGCGCCGTAAGGCGTGCCTTGCGGCGCGACGCCTCCCTCAAACCACCGGCGCCACGGCCGGCGGCGCCTGCGGCCTGCCATAAAGCTGCATCGCCCGTCTTTCGAAGGCCCGCACCATCAGCCGCACCGCCTCGTTGAACACCGTCCCGATGACGGCCTGCAGCAGCCGCGAGCGGAATTCGAAATCGACGAAGAACTCCACCTCCGTCCCATGCGGGTGGGGGTGGAAGCGCCAATGGTTGTTCAGGTAGCGGAAGGGGCCGTTCAGGTAGCGCACATGGATGTGCTGCGGCCGTTCCAGCGTCACCTCGCTACGGAAGCTCTCGCGGAACATCTTGAAGCCGATGGTGAGGTCCGCCACCAGCTCCGTCTCGGTCGCGGTAAGGACGCGGGCGCCGACGCACCAGGGCAGGAATTCCGGGTAGCGGCGCACATCCGCGACCATGTCGAAAAGCTGCTCCGGCGTGTAGCGGAGCACTTTCCTCTCAGCATGGGTCGGCATCAGGCGGAAGCAGGCTCACGCTTGCGCGCCGCGCGCAGTTGCTCGTCCCGCGCACCGCGAAGCTGTGCCTCCCGCGCGTCGCGAAGCGCGACGAAATCGCGATCCGCATGGTAGCTGCTGCGCGTCAGCGGGGTGGCGGAGACCAGCAGGAAACCCTTGGCGCGGGCCAGCCGGGCATAATCCTCGAACTCATCCGGCGTGACGAAGCGGTCCACCGCCGCGTGCTTCACGCTGGGCTGCAGGTATTGGCCGATGGTGAGGAAATCCACCTCCGCACTGCGCATGTCGTCCATCACCTGCAGCACCTCCATCCGTTCCTCGCCGAGGCCGACCATGAGGCCGGATTTGGTGAAGATGGCAGGATCGAGCTGCTTCACCCGGTCCAGCAGCCGCAGCGAATGGTAGTAGCGCGCCCCCGGCCGGATGCTGGGGTAGAGCTTCGGCACGGTCTCCAGGTTGTGGTTGAACACATCCGGCCGCGCTTCCACCACCACCTCCAAAGCGCCGTCCTTGCGCAGGAAGTCGGGGGTCAGCACCTCCACGGTGGTGCCGGGCGCCGCGGCGCGGATGGCGCGGATGGTCGCGGCGAAATGCGCGGCGCCGCCATCGGGCAGATCGTCCCGGTCCACGCTGGTGACCACCACATGGCGCAGGCCGAGCTGCGCCACCGCCTCGCCGACGCGGCGCGGCTCGTCCTGGTCGAGCGGCCTGGGCAGCCCGGTCGCCACATTGCAGAAGGAGCAGGCGCGGGTGCAGGTCTCGCCCATGATCATCATGGTGGCGTGGCGCTGCGACCAGCACTCGCCGATATTCGGGCAGGCCGCTTCCTCGCAGACCGTGACCAGCTTGTTGTCCCGCATCAGCGCGCGGGTCTCGTGATAGATCGGGTGGGTCGGTGCCTTCACCCGGATCCAGGAGGGCTTGCGCTGGATGGGGTTGTCTGGGCGATGGGCCTTCTCCGGGTGGCGCAGGGGCGCTTGCGCCCCCTCCCCTCCCCGGGGATGCGCCCCCTGGGGATGCGCCCCCTGGGGATGCGCCCCCTGGGGATGCGCCTGGTGCCGGATTTCGATGCGGGTGGTCGCCATTATGCGGGTATCCCGAGTCCGAAGCCCTGCGGCCTTCGACCTCGGGCCACCAGACTTTGTTTCAGCCTTCTGCCGGTCCCGTCCGGCCCCGGGCAGGAGCCGGGGCCTTGGGGGGCAGGCCCCTAGATATGGATAACCTGCCCATAGGCGTCCAGCACCGCTTCGTGCATGGCCTCCGAAATGGTCGGGTGGGGGAAGACGGTCTCGATCAGCTCCGCCTCCGTCGTCTCCATGGTCCTGGCGATGGTGTAGCCCTGGATCATTTCGGTGACCTCCGCCCCAGCCATATGGGCGCCCAGCAGCTCGCCCGTCTTCGCATCGAAGACGGTCTTGATGATGCCTTCCGGCTCGCCCATCGCAATCGCCTTGCCATTGCCGATGAAGGGGAAGCGGCCGATTTTCACCTCATGCCCCTTGGCCTTGGCGGCTTCTTCCGTCAGCCCGACGCTCGCGACCTGCGGCCGGCAATAGGTGCAGCCGGGGATGACAGACACGTCCAGCGGATGCGGATGCCTGCCGGCGATCGCCTCGACGCAGATCACCCCTTCGTGGCTCGCCTTATGCGCCAGCCAGGGCGGGCCGGTGAGGTCGCCGATGGCATAGATGCCGGGCTCGTCGGTGCGGCTGTACTCATCCACCACCACATGGGTGCGGTCCACCTTCACGCCCGTGCCCTCGAGGCCGATATCCTCGACATTGCCGACGATGCCAACCGCCGAGATGACGCGGTCCGCGGTGATCTCCTGCACCTTGCCGCCGGATTCGACGATGGCGGTGACGCTGTCGGCGGCTTTGCGCAGGCCCTGCACCTTCACGCCGGTCAGCACCTTCATGCCCTGCTTCTGGAAGGCTTTCAGGACGAAGGCGCTGATCTCCGCATCCTCCACCGGCAGGATGCGGTCCAGCACTTCGATCAGCGTCACCTCGGCGCCCAGGTTCAGGTAGAAGCTGGCGAATTCCGCGCCGATGGCGCCGGAACCGATGACGATGAGCCGCTTCGGCATCTCCGTCGGCACCATGGCTTCCCGGTAGGTCCAGACCAGCTTGCCGTCCGGCTCCAGCCCCGACAGCACCCGCGCGCGGGCGCCGGTGGCCAGGATGATATGCGGCGCGGTGAGGTCGGCGACCGGCTTGCCGTCCTTGGTGACCGAGAGCTTGCCCTTGCCGGCCAGCCTGCCCTGGCCGTCGAACACCGTGACCTTGTGCTTGCGCAGCAGGAATTTCACACCGTCCGAAAGCTGCTTGGCCACGGCGCGGCTGCGCTTGACGATCTTGCCCAGATCGAAGCGGATATTGTCCGCAGCGAAGCCATAGGCATCCAGCGTGTGCAGCATGTGGTTGATCTCGGCGCTGCGCAGCAGGGCCTTGGTCGGGATGCAGCCCCAATTCAGGCAGATGCCGCCCAGATGCTCCCGCTCCACCACCGCCGTCTTCAGGCCGAGCTGGGCGGCGCGAATGGCCGCCACATAGCCGCCCGGGCCGCCGCCCAGGATGATGACGTCGAATTGCGTGTCGGCCATGGTCAGTTTTCCTTGCCGGCCAGCGCGCGCAGGGCGTCGCCGCTCAGGCGTTGCAGGGTCCAGCCCTCGCGCGGGAGGGCACCGATGGAGCGGTAGAAACCGATGGAGGGCGCATTCCAGTCCAGCACGTTCCACTCCATGCGGGAGCAGCCTTCCTTCAGCGCCCGGCGCGCCAGCTCCGCGAAGATGGCGCGGCCGATGCCGCGGCCGCGCTGGGCGGGATCGACGAAGACATCCTCCACATAGAGCTTCGGCGCACCGTCGAAGGTGGAGACGGAGTAGAACCACAGGGCGAAGCCGCAGGGCTCGCCCGCCCAGCGCGCGATCAGCGCCTCCGCCCGCGCCGGGCTGCCGAAGAGCAGGCGGCGAAAGTCGTCCTCCGTCGCGCGGACCTCGTGCAGCAGCTTCTCATAGTCCGCCAGGGCGCGGACGTAGCGCAGCACCAGCGGCAGATCGGCCTCGGTGGCGTCGCGCAGGGCGAGGCTCACGGCACCGCCTCATGGCAGACGGCCTCGATGCGGTTGCCCGCAGGGTCACGCAGGAAGGCAGCGTAGTAGTGCGGGTGGTAGCGCGGCCGGAGGCCGGGCGCCCCGTCATCCACCCCGCCCGCAGCCAGCCCGGCGCGCCAGAACCCGTCCACCGCCGCGCGGTCCGGCGCCTTGAAGCACCAATGGCGGCGCGAGTCCGGCTCCGGCGGATTGCCGAGATAGATTGCCAGGTAGCTGCGCCCGGGCTGCGCCGCATCCGCCCGCAGCCCGTAGCCCAGCCAGGTCCCGCTGCGCCCGACCGCCGGCACGCCGAGCGCCGCCATCACCGCATCATAGAAACGCGCGGCGGCGGCAAGGTCGGGCACCGTGATCGAGACGTGGTCGATCACAGCATCAGGCTCAGCGGCTCCTCCACCACGCCCTTCAGCGCCTGCAGGAATTCGGCCGCCAGCGCGCCGTCGATGACGCGGTGATCGACCGAAAGCGTGCAGGTCATCAGCGTGGCGATGCCGAGCTGGCCATCCTTCACCACCGGCCGCGGCTCGCCCGCCGCCACGGCCAGGATGCCGGCCTGGGGCGGGTTGATGATGGCGCTGAACTCCCGCACGCCATACATCCCCATGTTGGAGATGGAGAAGCCGCCGCCCTGGAATTCCTCCGGCTTCAGCTTGCCGGTGCGGGCGCGGACGGCGAGGTCCTTCATCTCATTGCTGATCGTGCTCAGCCCCTTCTGGTCCGCCTTGCGGATGATGGGGGTGATGAGGCCGGTCGGCGTCGAGACGGCGACGGAGATGTCGACATCCTGGAATTGCAGGATGGCGTCCTCCGTCCACATCGCGTTGACGTTGGGGAAGCGCCGCAGCGTGGCGGCGACGGCCTTGATGACCAGGTCGTTCACCGAGAGCTTGAAGGAAGCGGGACCGTCCTTCGGCGACTTCGCGTTGAGGTCGGCGCGCAGCTTCAGCAGCGCGTCGATGTGGAAATCCATCGTCACATAGAAATGCGGGATGGTCTGCTTGGATTCCGATAGGCGCCTTGCGATGACCTTCCGGATGGTGCTGTTCGGCACCGGGGTATGCGGCGCGGTCACCGTGGGCGCCGGCGCGGCGGGTTTCGGCGCCGGGGCTGGCGCGGCCGCCGGGGCAGGCGCCGCTGCCGGGGCCGCGGCAGGCGCGGGGCCCTTGGCCAGCGCCGACTCGACATCCGCCTTCACCACCCGGCCCTGCGGGCCGCTGCCCTTCACCTGGCCAAGGTCCAGCCCCGCCTGCAGCGCCATGCGCCGCGCGAGGGGGGAGGCGAAGACGCGCTCATTCGGCGCATGCCCGTTGGCGGCGGGCTTCTCCGCCGGCGGCAAAGGCTGCGGGTTCAGCGCCACCTGCTCCGTCTTCGGCGCGGCAGCGGGCGCAGCCGCGGGCGCCTCGGCCTTGGGCGCGGGGGCCGGGGCCTCCGCCTTCGGGGCCGGCGCCGGCTTCGGCGCCGCCTCGGCGCTCTCCCCCGGCTCGACCAGCACGGCGATCGGGTCGTTCACCTTCACGCCGGCCGTGCCGTCCGCCACCAGGATCTTGCCCAGCACGCCCTCATCCACGGCTTCCACTTCCATGGTCGCCTTGTCGGTCTCGATCTCGGCGAGGACGTCGCCGGCCTTGACCTGGTCGCCTTCCTTCTTCAGCCAGCGCGCCAGCGTGCCCTCCGTCATGGTGGGCGACAGGGCGGGCATCAGGATGTTGGTAGCCATCGGACGGATCCCCCTGCCCTATTTGTAGGTCACGCGCTTCGCCGCCGCCACGATGTCGGGCACCGTCGGCAGCGCCAGCTTCTCGAGATTGGCGGCATAGGGCATGGGCACGTCCTTGCCGGTGACGCGCACCGGCGGCGCGTCCAGCCAGTCGAAGGCCGCCTCGATCACCTGCATCGCCACTTCCGTGCCGACATTGGCGTAGGGCCAGCCCTCCTCCACCGTCACCAGCCGGTTGGTCTTCTTCACGCTCCCGGCGATGGTCGCGGCGTCCAGCGGGCGGATGGAGCGAAGGTTGATCACCTCCGCCTCGATCCCTTCCTTCGCCAGCTCCTCGGCGGCCTGCATCGCCCAGGTGACGGCGATGGAATAGGCCACCAGCGTCAGATCCTTGCCCGCGCGCTCCACCTTCGCCTGGCCGATCGGCAGGATGAACTCGTCATCCATCGGGCATTCGAAAGTGTGGCCGTAGAGGATCTCGTTCTCCAGCACGATCACCGGGTTGGGGTCGCGGATGGCGGCGCGCAGCAGCCCCTTCGCGTCCGCCGAGGACCAGGGCGCCACTACCTTCAGCCCCGGCACATGCGCGTACCAGCTCGCATAGCACTGGCTGTGCTGCGCCGCGACGCGCGCCGCCGCGCCGTTCGGCCCGCGGAAGACGATGGGGCAGCCGAGCTGCCCGCCGCTCATGTACAGCGTCTTCGCCGCCGAATTGACGATCTGGTCGATCGCCTGCATCGAGAAATTGAAGGTCATGAACTCGACGATCGGCTTCAGGCCCGTAAAGGCCGCCCCTACCGCCATACCCGTAAAGCCGTGCTCGGTGATCGGCGTGTCGATCACCCGCTTCGGGCCGAATTCCTCCAGCAGACCCTGGCTGATCTTGTAGGCGCCCTGATACTGGGCGACTTCCTCGCCCATCAGGAACACGTCCGGGTCGCGGCGCATTTCCAACAGCATGGCGTCGCGCAGCGCCTCGCGCACCGTGATCGGCTTGGTCGGGCCCCAATCCTTCTCCGGCGTCGCCGCCGCCTCACCGGCATGGGCCGCGCCCTCGCCGCGCTGCTGGCCGCGGGCGGCGATGGCGGCATGGTCCTCGGCCTGCTTCGCCACCTGCCCTACCTCGGGGCTCGCCGCCGCGGGCGGCGCCGGCTGCTGCGTCACCGGCCCGGCCTGGCCGGGCGCGGCGCCGTTGGAGGCGCCGCCGCCGCCATCCAGCTCGGCGATCGGGGCGTTGACGGAGACACCTTCCGTGCCTTCCGGCACCAGGATCTTCGTCAGCGTGCCCTCGTCCACGGCTTCCACTTCCATGGTCGCCTTGTCGGTCTCGATCTCGGCGATGACGTCGCCGGATTTCACCGCATCGCCTTCCTTCTTCAGCCAGCGCGCCAGCTTGCCCTCCGTCATGGTGGGCGACAGCGCGGGCATCAGGATCTGCACGCCCATCTCAGCCTGCCTTCTCGATGAGGATATCGGTCCAGAGCTCGGCCTCGTCCGGCTCCGGGCTCGACTGCGAGAAATCGGCGGCGTCCTGGACGATGCCCTTCACCTCGTCGTCGATCGCCTTCAGCTCCGCCTCCGCGGCGCCCTGTTCCAGCAGCTTCTTGCGCGCGGTCTCGATCGGGTCCGACTGCTCGCGCATCTTCTGCACCTCCTCCCGCGTGCGGTATTTCGCGGGGTCGGACATGGAATGGCCGCGATAGCGGTAGGTCTTCATCTCCAGCAGATAGGGGCCGTTGCCGGCGCGGCAATGCGCTACGGCGCGCTCCCCCGCCTCCTTCACCGCCACCACATCCATGCCGTTCACCTGCTCGCCCGGAATGCCCCAGGCGGCGCCGTTTTTCGAGAGGTCGCGGGAGGCGGAGGCGCGCTCCACGCTGGTGCCCATGCCGTATTTGTTGTTCTCGATGATGTAGATGCAGGGCAGCTTCAGCAGCGCGGCCAGATTGAAGCTTTCGAACACCTGGCCCTGGTTGGAGGCGCCCTCGCCGAAATAGGTCAGGGTGACGGCGTTGCTGTCCCGGTAGCGGTTGGCGAAGGCGAGGCCGGTGCCGAGCGAGACCTGCGCGCCGACGATGCCATGGCCGCCGTAGAAGCCCTTCTCGCGGCTGAACATGTGCATCGAGCCGCCCTTGCCCTTGGAATAGCCGCCGATGCGCCCGGTGAGTTCGGACATCACGCCGCGCGCCTCCATGCCGGTGGCGAGCATATGGCCGTGATCGCGGTAGGAGGTGATGACCTGATCGCCCGGCTCCAGGCACATCTGCATGCCGACGACGACGGCTTCCTGGCCGATATAGAGATGGCAGAAGCCGCCGATGAGGCCCATGCCGTAGAGCTGCCCCGCCTTTTCCTCGAAGCGGCGGATCAGCAGCATGTCGCGATAGGCCTTGAGGAGCTGGTCCCGGCCGAGCGCCGGTTCCTTGGCCGTTCGCCCGCGCCGCTTCGCGCCCGCGGTCTCCGCTGCCTGGGCCATCACCCACCTCCCCGATCGGTCTCCGAGGCCTCCGACTTACGCGGGAGACCCGGCTTCTTCAAGCGAGCCAGATTGCAAATTCGGCATCATCACGGCGGCGAAAAGCGTGATTGTGCAATGCAATACGACGCTTAACCGCATTTTGGTTAATAGGTGAAGTTGCGGGGTCGGCGGAGGGACGGAAAAGCATGTCGGCCGACAGCCCCACCGCGCAACAACCGCCATGGCCCAAGGTTGGTCGGCGCAGTTTTCTTAAGGCGGCGCAGCCGCCGGCCGCGGTGCCGGAGAGCGGCGCAGCCTCCGGCCGGGTGGCTGCGCGCTCGGCGATCGCCCCGTTCCGCCTCCGCAGCGCGGGAGAGGCTGGGTGAGCCCCGTGGCGCAAAGGCAGAGCGCCGCGGCGGTGACGGCACTCCCGGATACCGCGGCAGAGATCATCCGCCGAGGGTTCCGGATGGCGGCGGCGCTGCAGCATGCGTACCCCGTACCCTCGCCCCCGGCGGCGGCAAGTGCTGCGCCTCCCCGTTCGGGCGCAGGGGAATGCGGCGCCGACGCATGCTGCCTGCCGGTCCCCTGGTCGATTTTTCACCTCGCCGGCCGCCGCGTGATCAGCCGCCTTCCCTTGCCGCAAAAGAACATATAATGAACATCGTCATGGCCAGGCGGCGTGCCCCATGCCGCCGCCTGTTGCCCTCGACTCGCGGAGGACGCTAGTTGGCCCGCATGAACGACCTCTTCTCCAAGGGCGGTGCCGCCTCCGGCGCCACCTACACCGCGGCCGATATCGAGGTGCTGGAGGGGCTGGAGCCGGTCCGCCGGCGCCCCGGCATGTATATCGGCGGCACGGACGAGAACGCGCTGCACCATCTGGCGGCCGAGATCCTCGACAACGCCATGGACGAGGCGGTGGCCGGCCATGCCGACCGTATCGAGGTGACGCTGGAGCCGGGCAATTGGCTGACGGTGCGCGACAATGGCCGCGGCATCCCGACCGACCCGCACCCGAAATTCCCCAAGCTCTCCGCGCTGGAGGTGATCTTCACCACCCTCCATTCCGGCGGCAAGTTCAGCGGCAAGGCCTATGACACGTCAGGGGGCCTGCACGGCGTCGGCTCCTCCGTCGTGAATGCGCTGAGCGAGCGGCTGGAGGTGGAGGTGGCGCGCGACCGCACGCTCTTCACCCAGGCCTATGCCCGCGGCAAGGCGATAACCAAGCTGAAGCATGCCGGCGCGGTGCATAATCGCCGCGGCACCACCATCCGCTTCCGGCCGGACCCCGAGATTTTCGGCCGCCAGGAATTCTCGGCCGCCAGGCTCTACCGGCTTTGCCGCTCCAAGGCCTATCTCTATCGCGGCGTCGAGATTCGCTGGGCCTGCGACCCCGCGCTGGCGAAGGAGGAGGTGCCGGCCCAGGCCACGCTGCACTTCCCGGGCGGGTTGGCGGACTTCCTCGCCACCGCCATCGAGAGGCGCAGCCAGGTGACGCCGGCCCCCTATACCGGGGAGGCGAGCTTCGCCGAGAACGCCCAAGGGGAAAAATGGGGCCGCTGCGAATGGGCGCTGGCCTGGCTGGAGCAGGGCGACGGCTTCCTCTCCACCTACGCCAACACCATCCCGACGCCGCAGGGCGGCACGCATGAGGCCGGGCTCCGCGCCGCCCTGGTGAAGGGGCTGCGCGCCTATGGCGAGCTGAAGAAGGAGAAGCGCGCCGCCAGCGTCACCGCCGAGGATCTGTTCGGCGGCATGGCCGGCATGCTCTCGGTCTTCATCCGGGATCCGCAATTCCAGGGCCAGACCAAGGACAGGCTGACCTCGCCGGAAGCCAGCCGGCTGGTGGAGGCGGCGCTGCGCGACCATTTCGACCATTGGCTCGCCGGCGACCCGAACACCGCGGACAACCTCCTCGCCTGGGCGATCGAGCGGGCCGAGGAGCGCATCCGGCGGCGGGAACAGAAGGACACGCCGCGCAAATCCGCGACGCGCAAGCTGCGGCTGCCGGGCAAGCTGGCGGATTGCGCGCGGGAAAGCGCCGAGGGGACGGAGCTGTTCCTGGTGGAGGGCGACAGCGCCGGCGGCTCCGCCAAGCAGGCCCGGGACCGCGAGACCCAGGCGGTGCTGCCCTTGCGCGGGAAGATCCTGAACGTCGCCTCCGCCAGCGCCGATAAATTGCGGCAGAACCAGGAGCTGAAGGACCTGATCGAGGCGCTGGGCTGCGGCGCCGGGGAACGCTTCGATATCGGCAAGCTGCGCTATGGCCGCGTCGTCATCATGACCGATGCGGATGTGGACGGCGCGCATATCGCGGCGCTGCTGATGACCTTCTTCTACAAGGAGCTGCCGGAGCTGGTGCGGCAGGGGCGCGTGCATCTGGCGCAGCCGCCGCTGTACCGGCTGCAGGCGGGCGGGAAGTCGGTCTACGCCATGGACGACCGGGACCGGGAGAGGCTGCTGAAGACGGAGTTCAAGCCGAACCAGAAGGTGGAGGTAAGCCGCTTCAAGGGCCTCGGCGAAATGCCGCCGGCCTCGCTGAAGGAGACGACCATGGACCCGCGGAAGCGCACCCTGCTGAAGGTGGTGCTGCCGCCGGAGGACCGGGCCCGGACCTCCGAGCTGATGGAGGCGCTGATGGGAAGGCGGCCGGAATTGCGGTTCAAATTCATCCAGGAACAGGCGGCGAAGCTGGATACGGAAGACCTGGACGTGTGAGCAGGGGGCGCTGCCCCCTGGCCCCGGATGCCCGGCTGAGTTTGATGATCGGACCGTCGGGTCTGAAACTCACACCGGGGTCCGGGGAGGAGTATCCTCCCCGGCGGGAGTGCAGAGGGCAGAGCCCTCTGCCGGGGCGCAGGGCGGAGCCCCGCCTCACACGTGCAGATAGCCTTCCAGCACCTCAGGGCTCCTCGCCAGTTCGGCGCTGTCGCCCTGCCAGACGGTGCGCCCCTTCTCCAGCACCACATGCCGGTTCGCCAGCCGCATCACCGCGGCCAGGTTCTTGTCGATCAGCAGGATCGCCTGACCTTCCGCCTTCAGCCGCGCCAGCACCGCCCAGATCTCCGCCCGGATCAGCGGCGCCAGCCCTTCGGTCGCCTCGTCCAGGATGAGCAGCGCGGGGTTGGTCATCAGCGCCCGGCCGATCGCCAGCATCTGCTGCTCGCCCCCCGAGAGGTTGGCCCCGGCATGCCGGCGGCGTTCGGCGAGGCGCGGGAACAGCCGCACCACCTCCGCCAGGGTCCAGCGGCCAAGGCGGGCGGTGGCGGTCAGGTTTTCCTCCACCGTCAGGGTGGGGAAGATCTGCCGCCCCTCCGGCACCAGCCCGAGGCCGAGCCGCGCCACCTTATGCGCCGGCCAGCCCGCCACCGCCTGGCCCCGGAAGGCCACGCTGCCGCCCAGCAGCCGCCCGCCCTGACTCGGCAGCAACCCCATCACGGCGCGTACCGTCGTCGTCTTGCCCATGCCGTTGCGGCCGAGCAGGGTCACCACCTCCCCCGCCCCCACCTCCAGCGAGACATCGAACAGCACCTGGCTTTCGCCATAGCCGGCCGCCAGATGCTTCACCGCCAGCATCACGCATCCTCGCCGAGATAGGCGGCGCGCACCGCGGGATCGGCGCGGATCGCCGCCGGCGCGCCGCTGGCGATGAGGCGGCCATAGACCAGGACGGAGACGGCATCGGCCAGGGCGAAGACCGCCTGCATGTCGTGCTCCACCAGGAGGATGGCGTAGTCGGCTTTCAGCCGCCCGAGGAGGGCGATGAGACGTTCCGTCTCCTCCGGCCCGGCGCCCGCCAGGGGCTCGTCCAGCAGCAGCAGCTTCGGCCGCAGCGCGAGCGCAATGGCGAGTTCGAGCTGCCGCTTCTCCCCGTGCGAAAGCGCGCCGGCCTTCACCGCCGCGCGCGCCGCCAGCCCCACCTGCTCCAGCGCCGCCATGGCCGGTTCGTTCAGCCGTGCCTCGCCGGCGGCGGGGCGGAAGAAGCGGAAGGAGGACCCCGCCCCCGCCTGCACCGCCAGCGCCACATTCTCCAGCGCGGAGAAGCCGGGCAGCACGGCGGTGATCTGGAAGCTGCGCGCCAGCCCCAGCCGGGCGCGGCGATGCAGCGGCAGATGGGTGATCTCCCGCCCGGCGAAGCGGATGCGGCCGGCATCCGGCCGCAGCGTGCCGCTGATCTGATGGATCAGCGTCGTCTTGCCCGCACCATTCGGGCCAATGACGGCATGGATGCCGCGCGGCGCCACCGCCAGCGAGACGTCATCCGTCACCGTCAGCCCGCCGAAGCGCTTGCGCAGCCCCTCCAGCGCCAGGATCGGCGTTCCGGCCCCCGGCCGGGCGGGTGGCAGGTCAGCCACGCCCCGCCCCCCGGAGCTGCGCCGGCAGCCCGGCCAGCCCGCCCTTCAGGAACAGCACGGCGAGGATCAGCAGCGGCCCGAAGATCAGCCGCCAATGCGCCGTCCAATGCCCCAGCCACTCCTCCAGCAGCACCATGGCCAGCGCCCCCAGCACCGCCCCATGCGGCGCCCCGAGCCCGCCCAGGATGACCATGAACAGCAGATCGCCCGAGCGCTGCCAGGCTAGGTAGGAGGGCGCGACGAACTCGGTGGCATTGGCCAGCAGCGCCCCCGCCAACCCGGCCATGCCGCCGGCGATGACATAGGCCAGCAGCCGGTAGGGCACCGGATTGAAGCCGAGCGCCGCGACCCGCAGCGCATTCTCCCGCGCCGCCCGCAGCACCCGGCCGAAGCGGGAAGCGAGCAGCATCCCCACCAGCGCCCAGGCGCCGGCCAGCAGCGCCAGGCAGAGATAGTGGAAGACCAGCCGGTCCTCCAGCCAGCGCCGGCCGAACAGCTCCGTGCGGCCATACAGCGTGTAGCCGTCATCCCCGCCATAGACCGAGAGCGAGCCGGCGATGAAGAACGCCATCTGCGCGAAGGCCAGGGTGATCATGATGAACTGCACCCCGCTGGTCCGCACCGCGACGGCGCCGGTCAGCAGGGCGAAGAGCGCGGCGCCGAGGATCGACGCCGGCACCACCCAGACGGCCTCGGTGACGCGCGCCGCGTCCAGCACCACCACCGCATAGGCGCCGATGCCGAGCAGCGCGGCATGGCCGAGCGAGACCAGCCCCGCCCCGCCCACCAGCAGATGGAGACCGAGCGCGGCAATGCCGAGGATCATGGCGCGCGCCAGCAGGCTCAGCACATAGCCCTCGCCGAAGCCGATCCAGGGCGCGGCGCCGAGCAGGGCGAAAAGCAGCAGCGGCAGCGCCGCCTCGCGCCAGCGCGGCATGCGGCTCAGCCGGCCCGGGCGGGGAAGAGGCCGCGCGGCCTGAACGCCAGCACCAGCGCCATGGCGAGATAGACCAGCATGGAGCCGAGCGCCGCCCCCGCCTGCCGTGCCGGGGAAGGGGCGAGGACCAGCCGCAGCAGGTCGGGCAGCAGCGCCCGCCCTAGCGTCTCCACCAGCCCCACCAGGATGGCGCCCAGAAAGGCGCCGCGTACGCTGCCGATACCGCCGATGACGATGACGACGAAGGCGGTGATCAGCACGCCATCGCCCATGCCGGGCTCCACCGAGAGGATCGGCGCCGCCATCACCCCCGCGAAGCCCGCCAGCATGGCGCCGCAGCCGAAGACCAGCATGAACAGCCGGTGGATATCGACGCCGAGCGCTGCGACCATGGGCGCGTTGGAGGCCCCCGCCCGCACCAGCGCCCCCACCCGGGTCCGCTCCACCAGCAGCCAGAGCAGCGCCGCGGTACCGAGCCCGGCGGCCAGGATCGCCAGCCGATAGACCGGGTAATTCAGCCCTGGCATGAGCTGGATGCCGCCGGAGAGCGCCTCCGGCAGCCGCATCTGCAAGGGCGCGCTGCCCCAAATGGCCCGCGCGCCTTCGTTCAGCACCAGGATCACCCCGAAGGTGGCCAGCACCTGCGCCAGATGGTCCCGCGCATAGAGGTGGCGGAAGACCAGGAATTCCAGCGCCAGCCCGGCCAGCAGCGTGGCCGGCAGGGCGAGCGCCAGCCCGGCCCAGAAGCTGCCGGCCAGCGCGGCGAATGTCGCGCCGAGATAGGCGCCCAGCATGTACTGCACGCCATGCGCCAGGTTGATGAAATCCATCACCCCGAAGACCAGGGTGAGGCCGGCCGCGACGAGAAACAGCAGCACGCCGTATTGCAGCCCGTTCAGCGCCTGGATCAGCAGCAATTGCGCGGTCATGCCGGCCGGCCCGGATCGGCCCCGCCCAGGCGCACCGGGGGCGCGGCCGCGCCCCCGCCATGCGGCGCGAATGGCCGCGCCGGCCTCCGGCCCCGGGCGCCGTCCCGCCGGTCCGGGCCAGGGCCCCTGGCACGGGCGCGCGCCGTAACGCAGCCACCCGCTCCCCAGGCGCGCCGGTGCCCGCAGCCGGACGCCCCGCCGGGGCCAACACCCCCTGCGCGCGGCGGCATCGCCATTCCGCCCTTCCCCTTCGCTGCGGCATTCCCTGCCCGGCGCCCCCGGGGCGGCTTGGGGACCCGATCCCTCGGGACCCCGATCCCCAGCAGGGCTTGATCCCGGGTCGATCCCAAGGGGCCTGATCCCTGGAGGATCCCCAAGATCTCCGGTCCCAGAGATCCGATCCCCGAGGCCCGAACCCCGGGACCCAATCCCCAAGGGCCCGGTCCCAGGCAGCGCCTCGTTGCGCCGGTTAAACTGGAATGCTCAGCCCAGGGCAAGCGCCATCGCCGCAGCGCGCTGCGCCAGGCCGCTCTCCGGCTCGGCCAGCGGGTCCAGCACGGTGAAGTGGTTGCAGCCCGGCAGCTCCTCCACCGTGCCGCCCCAGGCGGCGGCGAAATCCCGGGCCTGGCGGCGGAATTCGGTGCTTTCCGCCCCACCCACCACGGCATGCAGCGCACCGCCTGGGGGCGGCAGGAAACGGGGGGAAAGCGCCCGCGCCTCCTCCGGCGTCAGCCGCAGCGCCGCTGCCATGCTGGTCGGCAGCAGCGGCTCCAGTTCGAAGACGCCGGAGATGGGCAGGGCGGCGGCGACGAGGTCGGGCGGCAGGAAAGGGTCCAGCGCACGCCATTCCGTCGCCAGCAGCAGCGCCGCGAGCTGCCCGCCGGCGGAATGCCCCATGGCCAGCAGCCGCCGGCCGCTGCGCCGGTGCAGATAGGCCGCCGCCGCCCGCGCCTGGGTGACGATGACGCGGAGCGGCACGGCGGGGCAGAGATCATAGGACGGCATGGCCATCGCCACGCCCCGCGCCAGCACCCCGCGCGCCATGTGGCTGAACCAGCGCCGGTCCAGGGACTGCCAGTAGCCGCCATGGAAGAACAGGGCGACCGGCCAGCCCTCGCCCGGCCCCGGGCGGAACAGGTCCAGCCGCTCCCGCTCCCCCGGGCCATAGGCGAGGTCGAGCTCCGCCTCCGGCCAGGTGGCGCGGAATTTCGCCGCCTCCACCGCCCAGGCGGCCAGGATGGCGGGGTGCTCCGGCACCCGGGCCCGGTTGTTGTACTCGGCTTCAGCGTCCATGCCGCAACCTAGCGTGCTTTGTTCCGCGGCGCATTCATCGTTCCCTTTTTACCCCATTCATGGGATGGATCGGCATGCGCATCTATCTCGCAGGGCCAGAGGTTTTCCTCGCCGATTCGGCGGATATCGCCGCGGCGAAGCGGGCAATCTGCACCGTCCATGGGCTGGTCGGCATCTTCCCGACCGACACCCCCTCCCCCCTGCTCGAAGCACCCGAATGGATTCGGCTCTATCAGGGCTTGGAGGCGGAAATGCGGAGTTGCGATGCCATCATCGCGAACCTCACCCCCTTCCGCGGCCCCTCCGCCGACCCCGGCACGGTGTTCGAGCTGGGCTTCATGCGGGCGCTGGGGCGGCCGGCCTTCGGCTACAGCAATGTGGCGGCCCGGTTCGGCGCCCGCACCCTGGCGGCGCTGGGTCCCGCCGCCCGCCGCCGCGGCGTGGAATGGGAGGATGCGGAGGGCATGGCGGTGGAGGCCTTCGACCTGCACGACAACCTGATGCTGGAAGGCGGGCTGCAGGCAGCGGGCGGCTTCCTGACGGTGCAGGAGGTGCCGGCCGAGCGCCGCTGGCGCGACCTGACGGGCTTTGCACGCTGCGTCGAAGCGGTGGCGCGGCTGCGGGGCTAGAGCGTGATCGGTTGAGGTCGAATCGACCGAAACCGTGAATCACGCGGCCGAACAATGAGCTAGAGCGGGGCGGGTGAGCGCAGCTCAACCGATCCCGCTCTAGGGTCTGTTGAGATTTGGGATTTGCGACCTGTGCGAGATGTGATTCAAGCTCTGGATGGAGCGATTCGTTCTGACTGACGCGCAATGGGCGAAGATGGAACCGCACTGCCTGGGCAAGCTGGGTGATCGCGGGCGGAGCGGTGCAGACAACCGCCTTTTTGTCGAGGCGGTGCTATGGATCGCGCGGACCGGCAGTCCGTGGCGTGACCTGCCGCCGATGTTCGGCAAGTGGAACTCGGTCTACGTCCGCTTCCGCGACTGGGTGCGGGCCGACGTATTCCAGC
>NZ_SRXO01000049.1 GCF_008360935.1 Siccirubricoccus phaeus | reverse complement strand
ATCGAGAGATAGGTGACGAGGGCGACGACGAGACCGAAGCCCAGCGGCTCCGCCACCGCCACAGGCAGGCCGAGGCCCGTCAGCCAGGTGGCGAGGCGGCCGCCGAGGGCGGAACCGGACAAGGCGCCGGCGAGGATGCCGACCAGCGTGATTCCGATCTGGACGGTGGAGAGGAAGCGTCCGGGCTCCTCGGCCAAGGCCAGGGCGGCGCTGGCCCCGGGGCGGCCCGCTTCGGCCATGGCGCGTAGGCGACTCCGTCGGGCGGAGACGACCGCGAGCTCCGAGAGGGCGAAGACCCCGTTCAGCACTATCAGGACCAGGACGACGACGAGATCGAGCATCGGAGCTCCGCGGATGGACCGCCGTGGTGGGCGGCGGCCTGCATGTGGGGTGCGTCGGCCCCGGTGGGCAACGCGCTGCGGGTCGCCGGGCGAGCCGTGCCGTGGGGCGAGCGGCGAGGCCGTGTGCGGCGCCCGCGTCCCCGCGTTGGTGCGGACTCAGTCTTCCTGGAGGATTCCCGTGGGGTAGAAGCCCTTCCTCTGCACCCAGCGGAAGCCTTCGTGCTTGGTAATGGCGGCGATCTCGACCGCGCCGCCCACGCTCTTCGGCAGGAAGACGGCGAAGCGGACGAAGCCGATCGTGGTCTCGACCAGGAAGCGTGCCAGGTCGATCGCGTCCTGAATGGGCATGGCGGGAACCGACAGCGTCGCGTAGAGGTCGCGGACCAACTCCTCCTGCAGCCGGCCGGCCTCCTGGGGCGGCACACCGTGCTTCACCAGGGCGTGGCCGATATCGAAGCCAAGGCCGAGGATCAGCCGGTTGAGCGCCTCATACTGCCCGTCCCACATCACGCCGAAGCCGGTCTCCTCCATGATCCGCCGCGGCGGCGGGCAGTCCTGCCCGGTCATGCTCACCTCCCAAACCTCGGCGAGCGGCCGGCCGGCGGAATAGCCGCAGAGACGAAGCTGGAGGTTGACCGGTTCCGGGCAAGGCACCGCCTTCTCTTCGAACAGAAAGCTGCGCAGCCGCCCGGCGACTCGCTCCATAGTGTAACTCGCCGGGTCCAGCCGCCACTCCGGATATGCAGGGTCACGCCCATCGAAGCGCCGCCGCAGATCCTTCAGCAGGGTCTCGACGGACTCGTTGCCGATGCCGCCCGCACCGGTGGACATCGCGCCGACGGGCAGGCCCGCGCAGAGGTTCGTGATCTTGTTGGCGTGGGTGTAGATCTGCCCGCTGCCCATGGTTCCGGCGCTGTCCGCCGCCATGACGATGCCGTCGTTGATCTTCACGGAGACGATGATGGTCACGGTGCAGCTCCTACTGTCCGGCAGCACGTCCCAGGCAACACCGGTCGAAGGCCCTGAAGGGCAATTCGACCCCGAGTGGGCTTCCGATGAGCCCTTACAGCATACTCGGCACCCAACCGGTTGTGCTCAACGTCTCCCAGGCGACGGCTGCGGCGACCGCGAGCATGGCAAGGCCTGCCGCCAGCCCGGCGCAGAGCAGGATCCCGTCCTCCTCCAGGTAGGCGAAGGCGATCAGGGTGATGGCCAAGGCGGGCGGGACATTGCTCAGCGGCACCGGGGCGAGGAGGGCACCACCCAGCAGCAGGACGACGGCGCCGACCACGCGCTTCGTCGCCTCGAAGGGCGTGGTCCAGCGCGGGCGGATGAATCGCTCCAGCCA
>NZ_SRXO01000048.1 GCF_008360935.1 Siccirubricoccus phaeus | reverse complement strand
TGAAGGACTTCAAGCGCATCGCCATGCGCAGCGAAAAGACCGACCAGAGCTTCGCCGCGATGATCTACCTCGCCACCACCGTGATCCACTCACGCTAAATCTCAACAGACCCTAGAGCGGGATCGGTTGAGCTGCGCTCACCCGCCCCGCTCTAGCCCATTGTTCGGTCGCGTGATTCACGGTTTCGGTCGACCTCAACCGATCACGCTCTAGTGTCCCGATGCCGCAGTCCTGCGGACTTCGTTCTCGGGCCGCTAGCTTTTGTTTTCAGTGGCCTGCCTGTCCGCTGCGTTCGCTGGAAAGCCAGCGAACTTCGCGGGCAGGACACCAGAGCAGCCTCCGATCTGACGGATCACCTCGTGATCCGTCAGATCGGAGAATAAGTTGCTCCGGACGTTATATCTTCCAGAGCAAGAAATCCGATCAGGTAATGCCGCCTGATCGGCTATTGCTCTTCGGGCGGCGCCCCGGTCGCCGCGCCGCGTTCAGGCCAGCTCCACCAGCACCGCCATCCCCTGCCCGCCGCCGGCGCAGGCCCCGGCAATGCCGCGCTTCGCCCCCCGCCGCTGCAGTTCCAGCAGCAGGGAGTGCACGCAGCGCACGCCCGTCGCCGCCAGCGGGTGGCCGAACGCAATGGCCCCGCCATTCACGTTGAACCGGTCCCGCGGCACGCCGAGCGTCCGCCGCACCGCCTCCGCCTGGGCACCGAAGGCCTCGTTGATCTCGAACAGGTCGATATCCGCGACGGTGAGGTCGAACCGCGCCAGCAGCGCCAGCGTCGCCGGCACCGGCCCGATGCCCATCACCTCCGGCGGCACGCCCGCCGAGGCGGCGCCCAGCACCCGGCCGAGCGGCGCCGCGCCGCCCTCCGCCGCCGCCTTCGCCGTCGTCACCACCACCGCCGCCGCGCCGTCCACGATGGCGCTGCTGTTGCCGCCGGTCTGCACCCCGCCGAAGACCGGGCGGAGCTTGGCCAGCACCTCCACCGGCGTCGGCCGGACATGCGTGTCCACCGCCTGCTCCCCAGCCTTGCGCGGCAGGGCGAGCTTGCGCGGCTTGAGGCCCTCCGCCTCGAACACCGCCTCCGTCACCGGCGCGATCTCCGCGGCGAAATGGCCGGCCTGCTGCGCGGCCAGGGCGCGGGCGAAGCTTTCCGCGGCATATTCATCCGTCTCCTCCCGGCTGATGCCGTGCAGCCGGGCGAGATTCTCCGCCGTGCCGCCCATCGCCGTGCCCGCCGCGGTGTCCAGCAGGCTCTCCCAGAGGAAATCCTTGAACTCCACCTGCCCCAGCGCGAAGCCACTGCGATGGGTGAAGGCGGCGACCGGCGTGCGGCTCATGCTCTCCGTGCCCACCGCCAGCACCGCCTGCGCCTGGCCCTCGCTGGTCATCCGCGCCGCCTGGGCAATGGCCTCGAAGCCGGTGGTGCAGAGCCGCTGCACGCCATGCGCCGGCCGGTCGTTCCGCATGCCGGCGTAGAGGCCGATATGCCGGGCGAAGAACAGGGCGTCGAAGCTCGCCTGGGCGCAATTCCCCGCAATGGTGGCGCCCAGCGCCGCGCCGGCGATGCCGCTCCGCGCCAGCGCCGCGCGCGCCGCATGGATGCCGAGATCGGTCGGCGAGACCAGGGCCAGAGCGCCGTTGTAGTCCACGAAGGGCGTCCGGGCGCCGCCGGCAACGATGGCATCGGCGAAGCGTTCCACGATGGCGCCGGCGGCGAAGCTCGCCCAATCCGGGTGTTTCGCGCCGGGATGCCCGGCAGCCGGGGTTGCGGTCACGGGCAGGGCATCAGGCATGTCTCTCTCCACCTTCCTTGTCGTTGGGGGTTTGCGGCAGCATGTCACGCAGGACGATGCCGGCGGAAGGGCCGTAGCCTTTCCTTGCATGTCGATGACAGCCGCGCCACCCGCCGTTAGGGTGGCGGGCAACCTTCCCGGCGCAGCCGAAGCCGGACCGGAACGGCACCGTTCCGGCCAGGCTGCGGCTGGCTGAACAGGAGTCCCAAGGCACGGCCTGCAGGCCGGCCGGGGCCGGCGGGCGCGCCCCGCCCGGGCCAGGTGGTGCCTTGCGATGCGGGAGCCAGGACGATGCCATGGACCATGGCATGGCCGAATCCGCCGTCCCCGGCGGCGCGCTCCGCCCCGCGGCGGCGCTGGAACTGGCTGCACGCCGTCCTGGTCGGTTCCGTGCTGCTGCCCGCCCTCGGCCTCGCTGCCTTCGCCTGGTTCGGCTGGCGCGCCGCCTGGGCGGATGCGGAACGGGCGCTGGGCCGCGGCGCCCAGGCCTCCGCCGAATACGCCCTCAGGGTGATCGAGGCGCAGCGCTTCGCCGGCATCTCCGCCAATGAGAAGCTGCGCGGGCTGAGCGATGCGGAGATCCGCGCGCGGGAGGCGGAGCTGCATGCCGCCCTCGCCGCGATCGTCGCGCAGACGGATCTGGTGCAATCCATCCATGTCGCGGACCGGAATGGCCGGCTGCTGGTTTCCGCCACCCTCTACCCGGCGCCGCGGGACGTGGACCATTCGGAGCGGGAATGGATGCGGCTGGCGCGGGACGCGCCTTCCCAGGCCGTGCAGATCGCCCCGGTCGATATCGGCCGGGTGAACCGCATGCTGTTCTACTCGCTCAGCCTGCGCCGCAGCGGCAGCGGCAACGGCCTGCCGGAGGAAGCCTTCGACGGCGCCATCGCCGTTTCCATCAACCCGAACCGGGTGGCGGAAGGCCTGCTCGCGCTCGACGATGGCGGTGACGTCACCGCCCTGGTGCGGCGGGATGGCGAGGTGCTGGTCCGCACGCCGGTGCTGGAAGGGCCGTTGCCCCGCATCCCGCCGGTCAGCCCGCTGCACCGCTTCATGCAGCAGGAGGCGCGGAGCGGCACCTATGTCGGCATCACCCTTGGCCTCGGCGAGGAAGCGGGGCGCTGGGAAAGGCTGATCGCCTTCCACCGGATCGCCGGGCTGCCGCTCTACGTCACGGTCGGCCGGCCGATCGCGCTGATCGCGGCGCACTGGCGGGCGACGCTGCTGCAGCAGCTCGCGGTGGGCACGCCGATCATCCTGCTGCTGGCCGGGCTCGCCTGGCTGGCGCTGCGGCGCACCGAGGCGGCAGCGGCGGCCGAGGCCGCGCTGCTGCGGGAAGCGGCGGAGCGCCAGGCGGCGGAACGCGCCCGGGCGGCGGAAACCCGCTTCCGCGCGGTGTTCGACAGCCGGGTCATCGGCATGGCGATCTTTGACTGGGCGACCGGCGAGGTGTTGGCGGTGAATGACCGGCTGCGGGAGATGACGGGCCAGGCCAACGGCGCCCTGCCCTGGCATCTGCGCATGCGGACGCCGGCGGAACATGCCCCTTCCGACCAGCGCGCCATCGAGGAGGCGCGGCAGCGCGGCTGGTGGACGCCCTATGAGAAGGATTACGAGCGCCCGGACGGCACCCGCCTGCCGGTCCGCATCGCCTCCGCCCCGCTGCCCGGGGAGCCGCACCGGGTGGTGGTGACGGTGCAGGACATCACCGAGCAGCGCGAGGCCGAGGCGCGGCGGGACCTGCTGCTGGGCGAGATCAACCACCGCGCCAAGAACGTGCTGGCGACGGCGCAGGCGGCGCTGCGCCTTTCCCGGGCCGAGACGGTGGCGGAGCATGTGCAGGAGGTGGGCGGGCGGATCGGCGCGCTGGCCCAGGCCATGGCGCTGCTCTCCGAGTCCGGCTGGCGCTCGGCGGATCTCGAGGAGCTGGTGCGGGCGACGCTCGCCCCTTTCCTGCTGGACGGCACGGGCGGGCCGCTCTGCCGCATTGAGGGGCCGCGGGTGGCGCTGGCCAGCAACGCGGTGCAGCCGCTCTCCATGGCGCTGCACGAGCTGGCGACCAACGCCGCGAAATACGGCGCGCTCTCGGTCCGGGCGGGGGAGCTGCGCATTGCCTGGTCCGCCGGCCCGGGCGGGCTGAGGCTGCTGTGGCAGGAAGGCGGCGGCCCCACCTTGCTGCGCCCGCCGGAAAAGCGCGGCTTCGGCACCAGGGTGATGGAAGCGACCATCCGCCGGCAGCTCGGCGGCAGCCTGGTGCAGAACTGGCTGCCGGAAGGGCTGGAATGCCGGATCGAGCTGCCCGCGGCGCGCAGCCTGGCGGCGCGGCCGGCGGTGGAGGCGGTGGCGGCGGCGTGAAGGGGGGCTCCGCCCCCTTGCCCCCTGGCAGGGGCTCTGCCCCTGCACCCCCGCCAGGGCCAGGACCTGGCCCCGGACCCCGGTCCGAGTTTTCAGCCCCTAGAGCGGTTTCACGCTGACTGTGCAGCGCGAAACCGCTCTAGCTTATGGGTTTGTAGAGCAGATTCACGCCTCCGGGCGATGCCGCCCTCCGGCGATCTGCTCTAGAGCATGCTGTGTTTAGGCG
>NZ_SRXO01000047.1 GCF_008360935.1 Siccirubricoccus phaeus | reverse complement strand
GCCTCGCCTGACCCCGATCCGCCTCGCCCACCGAACAACTCCAACCCGCATCACATTGGAACGGCTACCAAGCCCAGACGAATCGCGCCTATAGACCACGCAACGAAAAATGAGGGGATTCCTGAGTACGCAGCCACGTCACCGCAGCGATAAGAGCTACCATCTTGCGCAACGGCTGCCACGAAAAATCCGGGAAATCATTGCAAACCGCCTTCCACACAGGATCTCCAAAAAAGTTTTCGAGATCAGCGAGCTTCTTTTCTAGAACGTCGTCACGTTTTCCATAGTACCCAGCGGTGCATAAAGGTGAAACTTAACGGCTACCTTGTCGATGCGCTTAAGCTCCGGCGCGCCTTAATTCCTGCTGAAACGCCAAATACGCTGCCTCTGCCCATCAGCGGCAAATGCTCGCAGATAGGATTGAGCTACCCAATGGCAGCGTTTGGTGACTTGCTTTCCCATAGTGTCAGCCTCGCCCAATTGGATAGCGCGTTGCAATATCTCCGGCGCGCTTCGGTCATCGCGTCGTCCACGCTGCATTTGGCGCTGCGTGGCGAGGGGTTGTTTTGTAGCCACATCCGCACTACATTATCGGATGCTGAAACCGGAGATTGATATGAAAGCCGATGCTGTAGTGCGCGCGCGCATCCCGGCCGACATGAAGGACAAGGCCATTGCCACCTTGGAGCGTATGGGCCTGAGCGCGTCCGATCTGATCCGCCTGACCTTCCTGCGGGTGGCCGAGGAAGGCCGCTTGCCGTTCGACGTGGCGGTGCCGAACCGCACAACGCGGAAGGCCATGAAGGAACTGGACGCCGGCAAGGGTGAACGTTTCGACGACGCGAACGGGCTGTTCAAGGATCTAGGCATCTGACGTGCTGACGCCTGTTCGCTCTGGGGCCTTCATTACCGGCGTCAGCAGCGGCCTCGGCCGCCAGATGACGGAACAGTTGCTGGCACGCGGTGAACGCGTCGCCGGCACGATCCGGCGGGCGGGAGCCCTTGACGATCTGAAGGCCGCGCATGGCCACCGCCTATGGCTGGCGCAGCTCGATGTCACCGACACGGCGGCGGTTCGCGATGTCGTCGGCCGCGCCTTCGCCCAGCTCGGCCGGATTGATGTCGTGATCAACAATGCCGGCTACGGCATCCTGGGCGCGGCGGAGGAGCTGACCGACGCGCAAATAAACCAGCAGATCGCGACCAACCTCGTTGGCTCGATTCAGGTCGTGCGCGCCGCAATCCCTCATCTCCGAGAACAGGGCGGCGGTCGCATCATCCAGATTTCGACAATGGGCGGGCAAGCGACCTTCCCCGGCGGGAGCCTCTATCACACCTCGAAATGGGGCATTGAAGGCTTCATCGAGTCCATTCGGCACGAGCTGGCCCCGTTCAACATCGCCGTCACGATCGTTGAACCGGGTAGCACGGGCACGCAGTTCGGCAGCAACCTGGTTGTCTCCCACCCGCTCGATATCTACGCCAACGGCCCTGTCGGCCAGGCGCGGGCCTTCTTCGGCAGCGGCACCTACAAGTCACCAGGCGATGCGGCGAAGACGGCTCGGGTGATCTTGGACACGGCCGATCAGGACCCGCCGCCGCTGCGGCTTGCCACCGGCAGCGATGCCTATGCGGCGATGCATCGCGCACTCACCGCACGCCTTGCCGAGCTGGAAAGTCAGAAGGACCTAGCCGCCTCGACGGACGCGTGAGGCCATCAGCCGGTCTTGCACCGTGCAAGACCGGCGAACGCGTCGCCGGTTATTGACGGCTCGTTCCAGAACCGGTAGGGGATATGGAACGAGCCATCAATAATGCAGCGTGGAGCATGGTGAGACCCCGAGAATTCGACCGCGATGAAGCCTTGGAAAAGGCGATGTGCGTGTTCTGGTCCAAGGGCTTCGCGGCAACCTCGACCGAAGACCTGGTGAGCGCCATGGGGATCGGTCGGCAAAGCCTCTACAACGCTTTCGGTGACAAGCGGCGGCTCTATCTGGAGGCGCTGCGGGGATATCAGCGCAAGACGACGGGCGGGCATCTCTCCCGCCTCAACAGCGCGGCCTCCCCCATCGAAGGCGTCATCAACCTGCTTGCCGGCCTGGTGCCAGATGACGACAGGCTGCGCGGGCTCGGCTGCATGGGCATTGGGTCGGTCGCCGAATTTGGCGCAAGTGATCCTGACCTCGTTGAAATGCGAGAGAAGGACTTTCCAGTCCTCCGCGATCGTCTGATCAGCCGCATCCGGGAACCCGGCCGATATCCGCGCCGCTGTCGCAAAGGCGGTGGGGCAGTTCGGCCAGCTTGATGTCGTTGTCGTGAATGCCGGCCTGTTCCGCATGAATCTCGTCGACGCCGTGCCGCTCGAAGAACTCGACCTGATGCTCAGCGTCAACGTGCGCGGCGTCTTCCTGTCGATCCAGGCGGCCGTGCCCCATCTGAAGGATGGCGGCCGGATCATCACCATCGGCAGCAATGCGACCATTCGGACCGGCGCGCCTGGCAACAGCGTCTATCAGGCGACCAAAGGCGCGGTGGCCGCCATGGTCAAAGGGATCGCGCTCGATGTCGCGCCGCGTGGCATCACCGTCAACAACGTACAGCCTGGTCCCACGGCGACCGATGTCCTCGCCGACTACGTTGATCTCGCGGCGGCCGGGACCGCTCTGAAGCGCATCGCCAAGCCCGAGGAAATCGCCGGGCTCGTCGCCTACGTCGCGAGCAACGAAGCGGGTTTCATGACTGGCGCCAGCGTGACGATGGACGGCGGCTACGTGCTTTGAGCCGAGCGCCGGTCTTGCACCGTGCAAGACCGGCCCTTGCCTATTCGTCCTTGAATCTCGCCGGCCGTCGCCTCGGCCGGCTCCGGCGCTTCGCCTCGGCCGCCTGCGCCGCCGTGTCGGCCCGGTCCTCCGCCCCTGGGGCCGCTGTGGGTCGATCGGCGTCCGGCAGGCCCCAATAGTCGAAGTTCCCCGTCATCACCGACCCGACGCGCTGCATCTCGAAGCGCACCAGCTCCGCCGCCTCCTCGGCGGCCTTGCCCTGGCGGGGCGGATACTCCCCCGTTTGCACGGCGACATTGAGGGCGCGCGCGATCTGGTTGACGTTGATTCCCAATCGCGCGCAATTCGCGGAATAGATCGCGCAGCGCGTCCAGCTCGGCCGAGTTCCATTGCGGCCGGCGCGCCAGGTGAACAAGCGCCAGGGACCGCAACCAATTCGCCGGCGTCATCCCGGCCATCTCCGCCGCCATGGCGAGGGCGGCGCGTTCGCTGTCCTTGAGCCGCACGCTCACTTGCTTGCCTCGGCCGACGCCTCGCGGGGCGATACCCCCCAGCTCGAAAACTGCGACGTTGCCCGACGCTCGCTGCTGATCGAGGCCGGACAGGTCAGGAGGTGACCGGCCATGGACGAAATTCAAATGCAGATATTCAGCACCATAGTCTCGCGAGTCGAGACGCCGCTGATCAACGCGGTCGCTCAGGTCACGAATGCCTTCCTGACCTTTGTCGGCCCGTCGTTGAAGGTGGCACTGGTGCTCTACATCGCATTGACCGGCATCCTGATCATTCGCGGCCAGGCGAGCGAGGTCGGCTCCGTGATCATGGGCCGCTTCCTGAAAATGGGGCTGGTCGTGTGGGTGCTGACCGGCTCGGGGGTCTATCAGCAGTACGTCTATGACTTCTTCTTCACGACGCTGCCGCAGGGGCTGGCGCAGGCCCTTACGGCGACCGGAACAGCGGGCGTCGTGAGGGCAAGCTCTTTCGATCAAGCCTGGCTTCAGGCATGGGACGCTGGGCTGACCGTCTGGAAAACCTTGGGGTGGCGGCAAATAGGCGAATCGTTTGTCATCATCGTCTACTGGCTCGCTGCAATCATCTCGACGGTTGTCGCCTTCATAATCTGGTTGACGTCACGCGTTCTGCTCGCGCTTTACATTGCGCTCGGGCCTCTCCTGATCGGCTTGGCGCTATTCCCGGCGACGCGCTCGATCTTTGAGCGCTGGATCGGCTCGCTGATCAGCTGCGTCATCCTGCAAATCACGACCGTTGTGCTACTTTACATCGTCCTGTCGGTCGAACAGCAGGTTGTCGGCACCATCGCGCAGATGGGCAGCGTCGATAGCATGGTGATGATTCAGGTCCTGCTCGCCGGCGTGATCTTCTTCGGCGTCGCGGCCTTCATCGCACTTCAACTGCCTGGCGTTGCAACCTCTCTGTCCGGAGGCCTGCATTTCCACGCCAGCTCTCTCATCCGCGGTGCATCGCAGTCCCTCCAAACTGCCGGCCGAGGAGCGGTAGCGACAGCTCGGGGCGTAGCTGGCGCTGGCCGCCACATCGCCGCTGGTGGCCGAGCGGTCTATCAGCGCATCAGGCCTCCGGTCGGCGGTTCCCTCTCCGACATGGCTCGCTGAGCGATCGGGAGGTCTTGCACGGTGCAAGACCTCCTCCTCGTGCGAAGGTCTGCACCCCGCGCTCGCCCCCCTTACTCTTGCACCGTGCAAGACCCCTCCGTGTTGTAGCCGGCTTCGTGCAGCAGCGTGCTGGCCGTGCGTCTCAGGTCGTGAGGCCCGAATTTGGCGAGAGGCTTTCCCTCCTTCTGCGCCAGGCGATATGTCAGCGTCAGCACCTGGTTGAGGGTAGCGCTGCTCATGGGCAGGTCGGAGTCATAGCGCGACGGCAGCACATAAGCCGATCCGCCCGCGAAGGTTTTCAGGGCAATGAAAATATCCAGCGCCTGCCGGGACAGGAACACTAGAGCATGCTGTGTTTGCTCTGAATCGGGGGTTCCGAAACGGGCTGAGATCTGATTCAAGCTCTGGGCTGGGCGATGGAGGCCAGCCAGGATGCGGCCATACTCCGAGGATCTGCGTGAG
>NZ_SRXO01000046.1:2500-5796 GCF_008360935.1 Siccirubricoccus phaeus | reverse complement strand
GGATGCGGGGACAGGATTTGAACCTGTGACCTTCAGGTTATGAGCCTGACGAGCTACCGGGCTGCTCCACCCCGCGGTGGTGTGGTGTGTGGCAGGTGGGTTTTCCGAGGATCCGGCGAGGTGGCCCGGCGGCGACCGACTCTCCCGCTGCTTGAGCAGCAGTACCATGGGCGCTGAGGTGTTTCACGGCCGAGTTCGGGATGGGATCGGGTGTATCAACCTTGCGATGACCACCGGGCCACCTGGCCGGATCCTGGATGTTGGTCTGGGATTGGCTGTGTTGCGGGGAGCGAGGGTGAGGCTTGAGCCGCGGCTTGGTGCTGCGTGCAGTGCTGATCTTGCGATCAGCGTCGCGGGGTGGAGGGATGTGAGCTCTATCGGGCGATTAGGACCGCTCGGCTGCATGGGTTACCCCACTTCCACCTGCGGCCTATCAACGTGATGGTCTATCACGGCCCTCGAGGGAGACCTCGTTTCGAGGGGGGTTTCCTGCTTAGATGCCTTCAGCAGTTATCCCGTCCGCACTTGGCTACCCAGCTATGCCGCTGGCGCGACAACTGGTGCACCAGAGGTGCGTCCATCCCGGTCCTCTCGTACTAGGGACAGATCCTCTCAAGTCTCCAACACCCATGGCAGATAGGGACCGAACTGTCTCACGACGTTCTAAACCCAGCTCACGTACCGCTTTAATCGGCGAACAGCCGAACCCTTGGGACCTGCTCCAGCCCCGGGATGCGATGAGCCGACATCGAGGTGCCAAACCTCCCCGTCGATGTGGACTCTTGGGGGAGATCAGCCTGTTATCCCTAGAGTACCTTTTATCCGTTGAGCGATGGCCCTTCCACGCGGGACCACCGGATCACTAAGGCCGACTTTCGTCTCTGTTCGCGCTGTCGCGCTCACAGTCAGGCGGGCTTATGCCTTTGCACTCAACAGCCGATGTCCGACCGGCCTGAGCCCACCATCGCGCGCCTCCGTTACCATTTGGGAGGCGACCGCCCCAGTCAAACTGCCCGCCACGCAGGGTCCTGGCCCGGGCTAACCGGGCTCAGTTAGACGCCAGAAAGGCGCAGGGTGGTATTTCAAGGTTGGCTCCACCGAAGCTAGCGCCCCGGCTTCAAAGCCTCCCACCTATCCTACACAGCCCCTTCCTGGCGCCACTGCGAAGTTGCAGTAAAGGTTCATAGGGTCTTTCCGTCTGACCACGGGTACCCCGCATCTTCACGGGGAATTCAATTTCGCTGAGCCCATGCTGGAGACAGTGGGGAGGTCGTTACGCCATTCGTGCAGGTCGGAACTTACCCGACAAGGAATTTCGCTACCTTAGGACCGTTATAGTTACGGCCGCCGTTTACCGGGGCTTCGGTTCGGAGCTTGCACTCCTCCCCTTGACCTTCCGGCACCGGGCAGGCGTCAGACCCTATACGTCGTCTCTCGACTTCGCAGAGCCCTGTGTTTTTACTAAACAGTCGCCACCCCCTGGTTTGTGTCACCCACCCCTGCTTGCGCAAGAATGGGTCTCGCTTATCCCGAAGTTACGCGAGCAATTTGCCTAGTTCCTTCAGCATGGTTCTCTCAAGCGCCTTGGTATGCTCTACCAGTCCACCTGTGTCGGTTTCGGGTACGGTCCATATGCCAGAGCTATTTCCCGAGCCGATCCAACTGCACCCCCAATCCAATAAGGAGATACAGAACTTCACGGCTGTCACTTCTGGCGGGCCCAGGAATATTCACCTGGTTTCCATCGGCTACGGCTGTCGCCCTCGCCTTAGGGGCCGGCTCACCCTGCGCGGATTAGCCTTGCGCAGGAACCCTTGGACTTTCGGCGGGAGAGTTTCTCACTCTCCTTGTCGCTACTCATGTCCGCATTCGCACTTCCGATACCTCCAGCGGCCCTCACAGGTCCGCCTTCACCGGCTTACGGAACGCTCCGCTACCGCTTGCTTGCGCAAGCCCACAGCTTCGGCAGATGGCTTGAGCCCCGTTACATTTTCGCCGCGGGACAGCTATTAGACCAGTGAGCTATTACGCTTTCTTTAAAGGATGGCTGCTTCTAAGCCAACCTCCTGGTTGTTATGGCCGTCCTACATGCTTTCCCACTTAGCCATCATTTGGGGGCCTTAGCTGGTGGTCTGGGCTGTTTCCCTCTCGACAATGGACCTTAGCACCCACTGTCTGTCTGCCCGCCTGCACTCCCCGGCATTCGGAGTTCGATAGGGTTTGGTAGGGCTTTGGGCCCCCCTAGCCCTTTCGGTGCTCTACCTCCGGGGGTGATCGACGGACGATCTACCTCAATAGATTTCGCGGAGAACCAGCTATTTCCGAGTTTGATTGGCCTTTCACCCCTAGCCACAGCTCATCCCCGACTTTTTCAACAGGCGTGGGTTCGGCCCTCCAGTGCGTGTTACCGCACCTTCAGCCTGGCCATGGCTAGATCACTCGGTTTCGGGTCTTCTGCCGGCAACTATGCGCCCTCTTCGGACTCGCTTTCGCTGCGCCTACACCTCTCGGCTTAAGCTCGCTGCCAACAGAAACTCGCGGACCCATTATACAAAAGGTACGCCGTCACCCACCCTTGCGGGCCGGGCTCCGACTGCTTGTAGGCGTTCGGTTTCAGGTCTCTTTCACTCCCCTCGTCGGGGTGCTTTTCACCTTTCCCTCACGGTACTTGTGCACTATCGGTCGCCAAGGAGTATTTAGGCTTGGAGGGTGGTCCCCCCATGTTCAGACAGGGTTTCACGTGCCCCGCCCTACTCAAGGACCTCTGCACACCATACGCCTACGGGGCTGTCACCCACTCTGGCCGGCCTTTCCAGACCGCTCGGCTTAATATGCAGAGGCCACTGGCCTACTCCGCGTTCGCTCGCCACTACTAGCGGAATCTCGTTTGATGTCTTTTCCTTCGGGTACTTAGATGTTTCAGTTCCCCGAGTTCGCCTCCCACACCTATGGATTCAGTGCAGGATCTCCCTAAGGAGGGGTTGCCCCATTCGGACATCCGCGGATCAACGATCGCTCGCATCTCCCCGCGGCTTTTCGCAGCGTGCCACGTCCTTCATCGCCTCTTGGCGCCAAGGCATCCACCGAACGCCCTTATCTCGCTCGACATCACCAACCCCCGCCCGCACGCAGGACCAAATCGCGGCCCCAGGTGAGAACCAGGCGTCAAGCAACGCCAAGCCATACGCTCAGCTTCACTCTCAGCTACTACTCAACACAACCAATCCCAGATTCACCTGTCAAAGAACAGACCACCCCAACGCGCGAGACCCAAAGGCCAGGCACCGTCAGGGTGG
>NZ_SRXO01000045.1 GCF_008360935.1 Siccirubricoccus phaeus | reverse complement strand
TCCCCCTCAAACTCCCCCTCGCAAAGGGCCGAAGGGCCCTTTGAACCCTTGAGTCTCGACCCGACGGTCGAGACGCCAAACTCATGGTTTCCAAAGGCCCTTCGGCCTTTGGCGGGGGAGAGATCGAGAGGGGGCAGCGCCCCCTCTCGACACTAGAGCGGGATCGGTTGAGCTGCGCTCACCCGCCCCGCTCTAGCTCATTGTTCGGTCGCGTGATTCACGGTTTCGGTCGATTCGACCTCAACCGATCACGCTCTATGGCTGCATATGACTCCCACCCGAGACCGTCATGTTCTCCCCGGTGATGTACACCGCGCCATTCGAGAGCAGGAAGCAGATCAGCGGCGCCACCTCCTGCGGCTCCGCGTAGCGCCCCATCGGAATCCGGGACATGGTCTGCGCCGCGAATTTCTCGCTGCGGATCACCTCCGTCATCGGCGTCACCACCGTGCCGAAGCCCACGGAGTTGCAGCGGATGCCGTAGCGCGCCCATTCCCGCGCCCCGGTCATCGTCATGCCGAACAGCCCCGCCTTCGCCGCCGAGTAATTCACCTGCCCGATGGAGCCGCGCTTGCCCGCGGTGGAGGAGATGTTGACGATGGCGCCCGTGGTGCCGATGGGCTGCGGCATGTTGTCCTTGGCGCGGTCGATCATGTGCCGCCCCACCGCCTGCATCATCAGGTAGCAGCCGGTCAGGTTCACATCGATCACCGCCTGCCATTGCTGCATCGTCATCTTGGCGAACATCGCCGGGCGGGTGATGCCGGCATTGTTCACCAGCCCGTGCACCGCGCCGAAGCGCGAGACGGCCTGGGCGACGCAGGATTCGCCGAAGCCCTCCTCCGCCACGTTGCCCTGCACCGCCAGGATGCGCTCCGGGTCCATGGTCGCGGCGCTGGCCGCCAGGGTTTCTGGGTTGCGCTCCACCAGCACGGCATTGCCGCCGAGGCCCAGCACCAATTCGGTGATGGCCTTGCCGATGCCCTGGCCGGCGCCGGTGACGATGATGGTCCGGCCGGTGAGTTCCATCGGGTTTTGCATCGCGTTTCCTCCGCGGTTCCTGTGGCGCCGGAAGTCTGCACCCGTCGCCACGGCAGGACCAGCCACCCCCGTCCCAAGCCCGCCCTGCGGGTGTAGGCTGCCCGTCTTGAAGGGAGACCGCCGATGGCCCGCGCCGCCGTCTTCGATGCCTATGGCACGCTGTTGGACGTTCATGCCGCCGTCGGGCGGCACGCCGCCCGGCTGGGCGCCGCCGCCGGACCGCTTTCCGCCCTGTGGCGCGCCAAGCAATTGGAGATGAGCTGGATCCGTTCCGCCGCCGGCGCCTACCTGCCCTTCTGGGCCCTCACCGAGGCGGCGCTGGACCACGCCATGGCGGTGCATGGCGTGACCGATGCCGGGCTGCGGGCCGATCTGCTGGCCGCCTATCGGGAGCTGGACGCCTATCCGGAGGCCGCCGGGGTGCTGGCGGCGCTACGCGCCCGCGGCATTCCCACCGCCATCCTTTCCAATGGCAGCCCGGACATGCTGGATTCGGCGGTGGCCGCCGCCGGGCTGGCGCCGCTGCTGGATGCCGTTCTCTCCGTGGACCCGCTGCGCCGCTACAAGCCCGATCCCAGCATCTACGCCCTGGCCTCCGAGCATTTCGACCTGCCGCCGGGCGAGGTGGCCTTCATCTCCTCCAACCCCTGGGACGCTTTCGGCGCCTCCTGCTTCGGCTTCCGCATCTTCTGGGTGAACCGCGCCGGCGGGCCGGAGGAGTACGAATTGGACCGTCGCGCCACCATCCTGGCCGATCTGGCCGCCCTGCCCGGATTGCTTTCGTGACCCCTGCCGCCCGACTGGCCGCCGCCATCGACCTGCTGGCCGCGCTGGAGGCCGAAAGCTTTTCCGGCGCGCCTCCGGCGCGTATGTCCGGCGCACCTCCGGCGCGACGCCGCCCGGCGGACGCCATCGCCAATGATTTCTTCCGCGCCCGCCGCTACATCGGCGGCGGCGACCGCCGCGCCATTGCCGAACGCGCCTGGGGCGTGGTGCGCCAGCGGCTGCGGCTGGATTGGTGGCTGGCCCGGATCGGCGCCCGGCCGACGCCGCGCTTCCTGGTCGCCGCGCATCTGCTGCTGGCGGAGGGGCTGGAGCTGCCCGCCGTGCTGGCCGCCTTCCCCGGCGGCCAATACGCCGCCCCGCCCCTGACCCCGCCGGAGGAGAAGCTCCTCCGCGCCCTTTCCGCCGCCGCCCCCGGCGGCCTGCTGCACCCGGAGATGCCGGAGGGCATCCGGCTGGACCTGCCGGATTGGGCGCTGCCCGGCTTCGCCGCCCGATTCGGTCCACACCTCGCCGAGGAAGCGGCGGCGATGGAAGGCGAGGCTCCTCTCGACCTCCGCGCCAACCTGCTGAAGACCACCCGGGCCGAGGCCGCCGCGGCGCTGGCGGCGGAGGGCATCGAGGCCACCCCCACCCCCTTTTCCCCCTGGGGCCTCCGCCTGCCCGCCCGCCGCCCGGTGACGCAGAGCCGCGCCTTCCAGGAGGGGCTGGTGGAGGTGCAGGACGAGGGCAGCCAGCTCATCGCCCTGCTGACCGATGCCCGGCCCGGCCTTCGCGTGGCGGATTATTGCGCCGGCGCCGCGGGCAAGACCCTGGCCCTGGCCGCGGCCATGGGCAATCGCGGCCGCATCACCGCCTGCGACGTCTCCGCCCCCCGGCTGGAAGGCGCCGCCAAAAGGCTGCGCCGCGCCGGGGTGGACAATGCCGAACGCCACCTGCTGCAGCCCGGCGACCGCTGGGCCAAGCGCCGCGCCGGCCAATTCGACCGGGTGCTGGTGGACGCCCCCTGCAGCGGCACGGGCACCTGGCGGCGCAACCCGGACGCCCGGCTGCGTACCGGTTCGGCCGACATTGCCGAACTTTGCGTCAAACAGGGTGAAATTCTCTCAACCGCAGCGGAGCTGGTGCGCCCCGGCGGAAGATTGGTCTACGCTACCTGTTCGCTGCTGCCGGAAGAGGATGAGGCGCAGGTGAACGCCTTCCTGCAACGCCGCCCCGATTTCGCCCTGCTGCCCATGGAGGCTGCCTGGAGCGAAGCGCGCGCGCGGCACCCGGAGCTGGGGCCGCCGCCCGGCGACGGGGAGTTTCTGCTCACCTCCCCGGCGCGGCATGGCATGGACGGCTTCTTCGCTGCCGTCCTGCAACGGCGGTCCTGACCCCCAGGACCCGGGAGAGAGCGCAGCAGCATGATCTGCATCCGCCGTGCCCGCCCCGACGACGCCGCCGCCATCGGCGCGGTCCATGTCGCCACCTGGCGCAGCACCTATCCGGGCGTCCTCCCGGAGGACTACCTGGCCGGCATGTCCTCCGTGCGCCACGCCGCGGGCTATGAGCAGGCGATTGCCGGGCGGCATAACGGCCATGCCGTCTTCGTGGCGGTCGCCAGCGGGGAGGATGCGCCGGCGGGCACGCCGGAGGGCGGCTCCGTGGTGGTGGGCTTCGTCTCCGGCGGCCGGGCCCGGCGGCTGGGGCTGGGGCAGGGGGAGGTGGAAACCCTCTATCTGCTGGATGACTACAGGGACCGCGGCGTGGGCCGGCGGCTGATGCGGGCCATGGCGGCACATCTGGCGGCGGTCGGATGCCGTTCGGCCATGCTTTGGGTGCTGAAGGACAACCCGACCCGCTGGTTTTACCAGCATCTGGGCGGCAAGCCGGTGGCGCGGGAGGAGATCGGCTTCGCCGGGCAGAGGCTCGAGCAGATGGCCTTCCTCTGGGACCCGATCGAAAGCCTGCTGGCCGCGACGGCGCCGGCGCCGGAGGGGTAGGGGCCCCGTGCGCGCGGATTGGCGAATGGGGGCTTCGCCCCCATGCCCCCGGCAGAGGGTGCTGCCCTCTGCACGCCCGTCGGGCGGGGTTGCCGGCGCTGCCGGCAACGCTTCCTCCCGGACCACGCCCGGAGTCTGCTGGTTCAGTCCACGGGTCTGAACCAGCAGACTCCGGGGTCCGGCGGGTGGACGCGCCGCGTCCAACGGGCAGAGCCCCGATCTTTACCTCGATTTCACTTTCCCCCTTCTAGGCTGCCTGCATCCACCCAGCCGGCGAGATCGGGCCTCGACGCCGCCTGCGGATGGGATAGTTTCTGTCCAAGAATCCATCTCGGGAGGAAGCGAGCCGATGCGCTTCGCTGTTGCATGCTGCCTGGCGCTGTTGCTGGCCCTGCCCGCCAGGGCTGCCTGGCCGGAGCGGCCGGTCACCGCCATCGTTCCCTTCGCCGCTGGCGGCGGCACGGACGGGGTGGCGCGGATCCTGGCGGAGCAGCTCGGCCGGGCGCTGGGCCAGCCGGTGGTTATCGAGAATCGCGGCGGCGCCAATGGCACCATCGGCGCCCAGGCGGCGGCCCGGGCGCGGCCGGATGGCTACACCATCTTCCTCACCACCGGCACCACCCAGGCGATCAGCCCGGCCCTCTACCGCAGCCTGCCCTACGACCCGCAGCGCGATTTCGTGCCGGTGGCGCGGATCGGGCAATTCCCGCTGATGCTGGCGGTGCACCCGGCCGTGCCGGCGGCGGATCTGCCGGCCTTCCTCGCCCTGGCCCGGACCCAGCCGCAATCCCTCTCCTTCGGCCACTGGTCGGCCGTGTACCTGGCCGCCGGCAAGACCCTGATGCGGCAGATCGGGGCGGAGGTGCTGGACGTGCCCTACCGCTCCTCCGCCGCCACCATGACCGACCTGGTCGCCGGGCGGATCGGCTTCGCCATCGTGGACCTGACGGTCGGCATCCCGCTCTCCCGCAACGGCGAGGTGCGGGCCCTGGCGGTGACCGGCGCCGCCCGCAGCGCCCTGCTGCCCAGCCTGCCGACGCTGCAGGAGGCCGGGCTGGCCGGCTATGATTTCGCCGCCTGGATGGCTGCCTACGCCCCCACCGGCACGCCGGAGGAGGCGGTGCAAGGCGCCGGCGCGGCGATTCGCCGGGTGCTGGCGGACCCGGCCCTGGTGGCCCGGCTGGCCGATCTCGGCTTCGAGACCGTCCAAGGCGATGCCGCCGAGCTGGCCGCCTTCACCGCCGCCGAGCGGGCCAAGTGGAAGGAGATCGTCGCGGCGTCCAACATCACGGTGGAATAGGGCGGCGCTGGCTGCATGGCAGGCAAAGCTTGCCTTCAGCCGGCCCCTATGGTGCAAGCTGCTCCATGGCCGACCCTACCGCCCAGCGGCATGACCGCATCCTGATTCTCGACTTCGGCAGCCAGGTGACGCAGCTCATCGCGCGGCGCCTGCGGGAGGCCGGGGTCTATTGCGAGATCTGGCCCTATACCGCCAGCGGCGAGCGCATCCGCGAATTTGCGCCGAAGGGCATCATCCTCTCCGGCGGCCCGGCGAGCGTGACGGAGGGGGAAAGCCCCCGGGCGCCGCAGGAGGTGTTCGAGAGCGGCCTGCCCGTGCTTGGCATCTGCTACGGCCAGCAGACCCTGGCGACCCAGCTCGGCGGCAAGGTAGAGGGCGGGCACCCGGCGGAATTCGGCCGCGCCTTCATCGACGTGACCGGGGAATGCGCGATCACCCAGGGGCTTTGGGCCAAGGGGGCGCGGGAACAGGTCTGGATGAGCCATGGCGACCGGATCACCGAGCTGCCGCCCGGCTTCCGCGTGGTGGCAAGCAGCGAAGGCGCGCCCTTCGCCCTGATCGCCGACGACAAGCGCCACTATTACGGCACCATGTTCCATCCGGAGGTGGTGCACACGCCGCATGGCGGGGCGCTGCTGAAGAACTTCACCCATCTGGTCTGCGGCTGTTCTGGCGACTGGACCATGGGCGCCTTCCGCGCCGAAGAGATCGCCCGCATCCGCGCCAAGGTGGGGAAGGGGCGGGTGATCTGCGGCCTCTCCGGCGGCGTCGATTCCTCCGTCGCGGCGGTGCTGATCCATGAGGCGATCGGCGACCAGCTCACCTGCATCTATGTCGATCACGGGCTGATGCGGGCGGGCGAGAGTGCGCAGGTGGTGCAGACCTTCCGCGGCCGCTTCAACATCCAGCTCGTCCACCGCGATGCGAGCGAGTTGTTCCTCGGCCAGCTCTCCGGCGTGACCGATCCGGAGCAGAAGCGGAAGATCATCGGCCGGCTCTTCATCGAGGTGTTCGAGGAGGAGCAGGCGAAGCTCGGCGGCGCGGATTTCCTCGCCCAGGGCACGCTCTATCCGGATGTGATCGAGAGCGTCTCCGCCACCGGCGGGCCGAGCGTCACGATCAAGAGCCACCACAATGTCGGCGGCCTGCCGGCGCATATGCGCATGCAGCTCGTCGAGCCGCTGCGCGAGCTGTTCAAGGACGAGGTGCGGGCGTTGGGGCGCGAACTCGGCATCCCCGAGGAGATCGTCGGCCGGCATCCCTTCCCGGGACCGGGCCTCGCCATCCGCATCCCCGGCGAGGTGACGCGCGAGAAGGCCGATCTGCTGCGCAAGGTGGATAGCATCTACCTCGAGGAAATCGCCGCCGCCGGCTTGTATGACGCCATCTGGCAGGCCTTCGCCGTGCTGCTGCCGGTGCGGACGGTCGGGGTGATGGGCGATGGCCGCACCTATGACCAGGCCTGCGCGCTGCGGGCCGTGACCAGCACGGATGGAATGACGGCGGACGTCTATCCCTTCGATATGGGCTTCCTGACACGCGTCGCGAATCGCATCGTCAACGAGGTGCGCGGGATTAATCGCGTGACCTACGACATTACGAGCAAGCCGCCGGGGACGATCGAGTGGGAATGATTTGGCGTCCGGCACTGGCCGGCACCTAGAGCATGCTGTGTTTAGGCGGAAGCATATCCTGAGTTGGCGAGATAGTTGGCGCATTCGGTTGGGCTGACGAGGTCGAGGATGGCGCCGACCTTGCGCCAGGTGGTGCCGATAGTTCGCTGCTC
>NZ_SRXO01000044.1 GCF_008360935.1 Siccirubricoccus phaeus | reverse complement strand
CTCGCCTGACCCCGATCCGCCTCGCCCACCGAACAACTCCAACCCGCATCACATTGGAACGGCTACCAAGCCCAGACGAATCGCGCCTATAGACCACGCAACGAAAAATGAGGGGATTCCTGAGGGGTACAATACCTTGCTGGCGCAGCGTCTCACGTATCTTCGATTCGCGCGCACCGGGTGGGGACGTACCCCAAGCCTCTTGAATGCGCTGGATGGCCGAATGATGTACTCTGCAGAATCGCGCGAGACCCCTGCCGGTCAGGTAGGGCGTTCCGTCGGTCAGGACGCCCATCGCGACCCCGTCGATCTCCACCTCTTTGATAATTCCCAGGGTAAGCTGGGCTGGGGTGGCGCCCTGAGAGGCCATTTTTCGCTGTTTCCCAAGTTATTTCAGAGCTGTAGGGCGGCGCCCAGGCACCCCCGAATCAGCCCCAAGGTCGGCAGCGTAACATGTAAACGAACTGCCGCGATGCCTTTGTCGCTGAGGTGCCCAACCCTGAGCCAACGGGTTCGCCACCGACTCTGATGCACCGGGCTAGACCTGCAGGAAGGAACGCGTCGGCGCTCACCTCAACCCGGCCGCCGCCTGCCCCCGAACGCCACCCTCGCCGCCGCGGATGCCACCCGCCTCGCGGATCCCTCCGCCGCCGGCCCGGCTCCCCGGCTCGCTGCGCTCGCCCACCACAGCGTCCGCCGCGGCGCGCGCCGTGACTGGCAGCGAGCCGGCCACCATCCCGATTCCATAGGCCGTGGCCAGCGCGGGCCCGCCTGGCGCGACCGCCAGGCCCATCGTCGCCGCCGGCGCCAGGATGGCGCGGTACACCGAGCGGACGGCATTGTGCTCGGCGGTGTTGGTCGCCGGGCTGTTCGTATGGGGCGCCAGCGCGGCCATGATGTCCCCCGCCGCATCGGCATAGAAGCTCAGGTACGGCCCGGCGAGCAGCGTTACCGGATGCTGCTGGTAGCGCATGCCGGCGACCTGGTTCACCAGCGGGCTCGCCGTGCCGAACATGCCCGTGCGATCGAGCGCCAGCGCGACCTTCTCCCACGCTTCCCGACGGTCGACCTGCCGCGGGTTCAGCAGGTTGTCCCGCGCCCAATTCACGCCGAACTGCGCCATCCCGAGCGTCACCAGGCCGAACAGCGGCCCCATGAGCCGCAGCCGGTCCTCGATCGTCAGCCCATTCCCGGTCAGCGCCTCGGTGCCCTCCTTCAGGCCGCGCAGCAGCACGTTGCGGGTGAAGGCGAACATGAAGCTGGTGATGCCGTAGGCCAGCCGGCCGACCGGGTGCTCGGCGTAGAGCGGCCGGTCGACCATCTGCGCGTTCTGCACGGATTCCCGCACGAAGCGTCCGACCGCCGCGCGGTAGAGGGCACCTTCGCGCCCGCCGTCGAGCAGGATCTCCGTGGAGGGCACGCCGCCGTTCCCGCGCAGCCAGGCACCCACCTTCCGCGCATCGGCATCGTCGAGGCCGAGTTCCGCCAGCAGGCGCTTGGCACTGGCCTGCCGCCGCGTGCTGTCGAGCACATCGTCCAGCAGGCTCGAAATCCACACCTGCCCGGCGCGGGTGGCGGCGATCTGCTGGCGCTCGGTGAGGCCGGCCAGGCCGGTCCGCCGGACGATGCCGGTGACGATCCGCTGCGGCATTGCCCCGCGCACCGTCTCCGCACTCGCGGCCGTCGCGGCCGCAGCGTCGGTCAGGCTGGAGTTGATGGCGCCGATCAGCTCCGCGGCGCGCCACGCATCCGGCAACGCGCCGCTGTTGAAGACGAGGTGCCACGAATCTGCGAAGGCCTGCGCCCCGAGCCACATATCGCCCGCGCGCGCACCCACGGCCAGGCCCTCGACCAGCGACGAGAGCACGGCGCGGGACAGCAGCGCGGCCGTGCCCGCGGTCTGGATCCAATCGGCGGCCGCGGTGAGCGGACCGCTGCCGACGCTGTTCAGCGTGCCGGTCGCGCCCTGGAAGAACTTCCGCATCAGGAACACGTCCGACGGCGCCATGCCCTTGCGCAGCATGGTGTCGAACATCGCGTCCGCGTCGCGGCCGTTCACGCCGAAGCGACGGGTGAATTCCGCCAGGCGCGAGGTGGAGCGGAAATAGTCGTCGAGCGCGCCGCGCAGGTCGGTGTCAAGCCAGCGGGCGAGATCGGTGTCGGCCTCCGCCGGCAGGGTCCGGCCCTTCGTGTGCCGGGCGGACATCGGCGTGTGCGCGTAGCTGGGGCCGACACCGGCGAGACGCACCAGCCAGTCCTGCGCCGCCTCCTTGGCTTGGTCGGCATCCATGCCCATGCGGCGGCGGTAGAAGGCCTCCGCATCGAGCCGGAAGGCCTCGGGCTCCGCCAGGATGGCGTCGACCTTGTAGCGCCGCGGGAAGAACCGCGTCCTCACGTAGCCCATATCCAGGCCGGCGTCGCGCAGCTCGCGTGTCGTCAGGTAGGCGTGCTGCTCATCGAGCAGATTGCGCACGCGCCGCGCCAGCGGCGACAGCAGCCGGGCATGGATGAGCTCGTCGCGGATCTTCGCCTCGGCCTCGGCGGTGATGTCCTTGCCGAGGATGTTCCGCAGCCGGTTGCCCATCTGCGCGTGACGGGCTTCGTAGGCGTATTGGTAGGTCTCGGCGATGACACGGCCGGCGCCCGGATCGGTCGCCAGCATGTCGCGCATCTGCTGCGCCTCGGGGATGTCGGGGTAGCGGCGGGCGATCCAGTCCATGCCCGCGCGCTTCGAGTGCAGCAGGACGCGGGCGACGCGCTCCGTCCCGTTCAGCGCAGTGCTCGTGACGAGGAATTCGCGCAGCTTCCGCACGCCCGCCATCGCCGGATCGGCGATGAACCGTCGGATCGCCGCGGGGTCCAGCGGATTGGCGTAGAGGGCCGGGCCGCCGCCATTGCTTTCGGGGGCGCCACGCCCGACATTCGCCTCGCCCTGCGCCGGGGGATTCGTCCTGGCGGAAGCCGCGGCACGTGTGCTGTCCGCCGTGGCCAGGGCATCCAACCGTGCCCGCCGCGCTTCCGGCGTCGCCGCCCGGATTTCCTCCTCCGGCACGCCGGCGCGTCGCAGCGCCGCGACGACGGCTTGCCGGTCGGCCGGCGTTTCAGGAGCCGGAGGGAGGGCGCGACCCTCCAACCGCGGCGGGGTGTCCGAAGCCGGCCCGCCGCCAGCTTCCCCCGCCGCAGCCCGCCCGCCTGGCGGCGCTCCGGCATTCCGTCCTGCCTCGCGCACCGTGAAGCCTTCGCCTGAAGGGTGCACGGCGATCTCGAAGAACTGGTCCGGCGACAGCTTCTGGCCCCGGTTCAGGATCCAGCGCGCCGCCATTTTCTGGTCGGCGAAACGCACCGGGCCGCCGACATCGCTCTGCACATAGCCGCCCGGCAGGATGCGCCAGCGGCCGTCGGCGTCCTGGCCGGCGGGCGTGTTGGTGCTGCGCTGGCCGGCGTTCCATTCCCCGGCCTCGCGGGCGCGCTGCGCCTCGGCCTCGGCCTGGGCGCGCCGCTCCTGGAAGGCGCGCTCCGCCTCCTCGGCGCTGGACCACCGACGACCGGCGGAGCCCTCCGGCTGCTCCGGGAAGGGGCTGCGCCCGGGCGGCGGCTCGCCTTCCGCCGGACCGGGGCGCGTGGCGCCGGGGAATTCCGCGTTGGCATCCGGCGCCGTGGCCCGGTAGGTCTGCCGTGGCTCCTGCTGCGGCCGGCCGGGCCCGGCCTCGCGCGGCATCTCGGGATTGCGCGGGCTGCCGCTGCGCGCGGTGAAGTCCTGCGCCTGGCGGGGATTCGTCGCGTACTGGCGGGTTTCCAGCTCGCGCTCCCGGACCACGTAGGGCACGGCGCCTTCGGCGGCGTCGCCGGTGCGCGGGTCGTATCGCTCCACCGAGACGAAGCCCTGGTCGTCCCGGCCGAGGATCCGCACCGGGAAGCCCTGGTCGAGGTGGACGGTTTGCGGGCTGACGCCCTCCGGCCGCGGCGCGGGCTGGGTGTCGCGGGTGTCGGGCGCGACGCGCGCCCGCTGCGCCTCGGCCATGCGGAAGGCCTCGGCCGCCTGGCGGTCCCCCTGCACCTGGTCCGGCGTGCGCGGCGCCCCGCCCTCCGGCGCGACGAAGCGGGGCGGCGGCTCGGCGGCGTTCGGATTGCCGCCTTCCATCTGCGCGCGTGCCCGGGCGATCTCGCCGGGCGTCATGCGATTCGGCTGCGGCTCGGTGGGCACCAGCGCGCCGTAGCCCTCCGGCCGGGCGCGGCCCTGCACGCCGGCCTCGATGCCCGGTGCGTTCGGGTCGGGCGTGCCGCGCATCGGCACGCCGGGCCCCTCCGGCAGGGCGATGGTATCGGGCACGGGCTGCCGCGCCGGCGGCGCTACGGCGCCGGGATCGGCGCCGGCCTCCACCGCCTCCCGGGCGGTGCGCAGATCGGCCGCGGTGACGCTGGGGGCGACGGCGGCGCGCTGCGCCTCGGCAGCCCGGGCGGCGTCCACCCGCGGCTCGAGCAGCGCGACGCGCGGATCGGCCGGGTCAGTGATGCCGTTCGCCTCGGCGACGCGCTGCACATCCGGATCGCGCCAGGCGGCGGCGACCTCTTCGGGGGTGATCGCCTCGGGCGGCACCCGGCGCCGGCCGGCCAGCCAGGCGCGGACGCTGCGCGCGGCGTCGACGCTGACGGGCAGGCCAGTGCCGATCAGCCCGCCCAGCGCCGCGGCGAAGGCGGTATCGGCCGGGCTGTAGGCCGCGCGCCGGCCGCGCTCGATCTCGCCGGCCTGCACGACCGGATCCGCCGTGGCCGCGACGGCCGCATTGGGCAGCCCGCTTTCTACGGCCTGCCGGCCGACGTAGCGCATGGCGGTTTCGCCGGCTTGGCGCGCAACGCGCGCGCCGGCAGGGCCGACGAGTGATTCCGGGCTGGCGGCGCCGCCGGCGACCTGGCCGGCCAGCGCGGTCAGCGCCTCGAGCGGGCCGGAAATCGGAGGCAGCGCGGCTTCCTCCGTGCGGCGCGCCGGCAGCACGTGCTCCCGATAGTCCTGGCCCCGCGCCTGCGCGGTCTGCTGCGCCTGCTGGCCGAGCTCGCGCAGCCGCGCCACCGGGATGCCGGCATAGGGGCTGGACGCATCGCTGCTGCGCTCCAAGCCGAAGGCGCTACCCGCGGCGTCGGCCTCGTCGGCAGCGCGCAGGGCGGCGTCAGCGGCGAAGCCGGCGACCTGGCCGGAGCGCGCACGCTCGATCGCCTCACCCAGAAGGGTCCCGCGGAAGCCCTCGGCGGCGTTGACGCCGAAGCGGGAGGGGGTGGCGTGGGCGGCCGGGCCGGGCGGAACGTCGTCCAGCACGAAGCCGGGCGGAAGCGAGCCGATGGCGTCCGCCATCGCCGGGCCGTTGGGCACGGGGCTGGTCGGCGGCGGATCGAGCACGAAGCCCGGGGGCAGCGCGCTCACGAGAGCGGCACCCAGCGGCCGTTCTGCCGGATGATCCGCTGCCCCGTGGCGGGATTGGTGGCCGTGTGGCCTTCCAGCGGATCCGCGCCGGGACCGCTTCCCGGTGCGGCCGGCACGTCCCGCGCCGCCGGCGGGGCGTTGCTGGTTAGGGACGGCGGCAGATCCATTGTGACGCGGCTGCGGGCGAAAGCGCCCCGCACTTGGTCCGGCCGCGGCAGCACGGTGTTCGGATTCACTGCCCGCCAGGCGGTTTGGAATTCCCGGGCGGCCTGGGCCGCCGCCGACCCCGCGTCGCGGCTCTGTTGGTACAGCGTGGAGGCCCGGTTAGCGATCCACAGCTTCGCCTGTGGCGAGAGCGCACCGTGCCGGTCGGCTCGCCAGCCTTTTCCGTATCGCCCAGCAGTTCCAGCGCCACCGAGGCGAGCCGCGCCGATTCGGCCGGGCTGACGTCGAGGGGCGGGCGATCGGCGCGCCCGCCGGCGGGCGCCGGCGGCCCGGCGATCCTCCCGCTCTCATCCGCCCGCGGCGTCAGGGGGCTGCCGGGCGGCACGACCACGACGTTCCCCGGGTTGATCTCCGGCGCCATGCGGCTGTTGCGCCCGGTCTCCTCGAGCTGGGTGCGTTCCAGCGCGCCGGCGCGGCCCTGGTCGACGCCGTAGCGCCGGTCGCCGCTCTGCACCTGCTCGCGCGCCATCGCGCCCGCCTGCTGACGATCCGTCACGCCGTAGGCCCGGCGCGTCTCCTCGCCCTCGACGTAACGCGTGCCCGGCTCCGTCTGCCCCCAGGGCCCGCCGGCGCCGACGAAGAGCTGCGCCAGCCGGCCGGGATCGGCACCGGCCGCCGCGGCAAAGCCCCGCACATAGGCGGGCAGCGCCGCCATGACCTGCGGATTGCCGCCACGCGCCGCGGCGGCGTAGGCCGCCCGGGCCGCCGCATCCGGATCGGGGTTGGCGAAGAGCTGCGCGAGCTCGCTCGCCGCGCCCATCCGCTGCGCCACCTCGTCGGCCTGGGCACCGTATAGCCGTGCCTGGGCGGCGGTGGCGATGCGCCGCGCGTCGCCCTCCGGATCCGGGCCGAAGGCACGGGCCAGATTGCCGAAGGCCTGGCCGAGGGCCGGGCTGCTGAAGAAGGGATTGGCGTAGGTGGCGGGCACGGCGGGGGCGAGCTCCACAGGAATGAAGATGCCCATTCTATCTCGTAACCACGTGGAAAGCACGGCAAGCCTGCTATGTACTCATGTAGTCAATGCCGGTTGATGACTTATGCGGCTACCCTCGTCGGCGGCCGATTTGCACGGCCTTCGAAGCATATTTAGTCATCGACCATAGGGGCTTGTTTGAAGCTTTCGACCTGCTCGGCGAGCCGCGCCATGGCGGCCGATTGCAGTGCATCGGCTTCCTTTGTCGCCCACGCCTGCCATGCGGCGAACGCAGCGTCAGTGCTGGCATCGGGCACGCGCCTCTGCATCGCCATGTCGATGAAGCGGCGGATACGATCTGCCGCTTCCACTATATCGGCCGCTTCGCGGAGCAGATCCTGGCGTCTTCTGGCTGCTGCTGCCTGTTGTTTGGCGCGTTCCTGCTCAGCCCGCCGGGCCTCCTCCGCCACACGCTCCGCTTCGGCTCGGGCCTCCCGCTGTTGCCTGGCCTGACCCTCAAGGCGGTGCCGGTACCATCGCTCTGTCGCGGCGCGCGTGCGCTTTTCCGCAATCAGCAGGAATTCGCGGACGATCTCCCCGAACCGATCTTCGATGCGCTCCCCATCCTCTTCTTGCCAGGTGCGTTCCGGCTTAACTCTCTGGTAGTCCTCGACGTAGTAAGATCCGCCGTCGGGGATGAGATCCAGCCGGATCCATTCAGAGGCTCGGCGTTGCCGAGGCTGTGCCTGCCAGTGTCCCCGGGTTGCCGGTTCAAGCCGATCGACGAAAATGCGGACCCAGCACTCCACCCCGGCGACGACAATGCAGAAGCGCTCGCCGGCATGAGTGCTGCCTTTGACGTCGCATCCCAGGCGCTCCATCACGCCGATGAAGGCGCCGAGAAAACGCAGCCGTCGCCTTTCGATGGCGCTTTCGAACTTTGGCGGCGTGTCCGACGTCGCGTGCGCGGGATATCGGGCTTCCGTCCGGCGCAGCTCGTCCTCCCGCAGCAGGCGGCCCACCACCCCTCCTTGCTGGTCGAGCTTCTTCGGAACGCTGACTTCGCCCACAAGCTCGTCGATCCGCTGCCGCGCGACTTCGATGGGCTCAAAAGCAGAGGGCGAGATGGGCTCGGACGCGCCATCGGTGCCCGGCTTCGCAGGCTCCGGTCGAGTGGCGGGAAATAGTGGAGATTGCTTGTGATCGCTCCGGGCACGGGAGGCGCCGACCGGCAATGGTGGTAGATCCTTCACCAAGGCCGCGCGGTCGGGCTCCTTCATCTGCCAATAGCCGCGTGGAGGAACCGGTATGTCCAGGGCCTTGCACTCCTTAGCCAGCGCCACATTGGAGACCCGAACTCCTTGGCCGCTTCGGTGACAGGCTTTGACCAGACCAGGGCGTACAGCTTTTCGCGCGACAGGCGGGGGACTTGGCGCATGCAGGAAAGGCCTCTCGCATTGCTGGACGTGAGCAGCGGAATTGATGCCCTGATCGCGCCGGCAGGGAAATCGCTCGTTTGTCTGCCGGTGCGGCGATGCTGGCCGCGGCGGCCAGTACCGCCGAACGGCCGAGGCAGCATGAACCAAGGCGGTCAAAGTCAACGAAATCGCCCAAATTTTGTCGGAGCGGGGGTGACGAGATTTCATCAAGGCACGAAACCCCTCCCCGGGGGGGTAGGGGGCCCTATGGGAGATAAGTTCCGAACGGGGGATGTACTTCGCTCCCAGGAATATAAGGCGGATGCTTTAAATACCCCCGTGACCGAATAACAATATTTATTGACCAAGATCAGGATAGCGTGCATCATGCCTTCGGAGCCCTCACCCATCCCCTCATTTTGAACCGGCGTTGGCTCGCACGAAGAGGTTGGCATCTGCCACGGCCTTGGCGAAGCCCTGCATCAGCGGCGCAAGGCGCGGCTGTGGCATGTTGGGGATGAGGTC
>NZ_SRXO01000043.1 GCF_008360935.1 Siccirubricoccus phaeus | reverse complement strand
GGCGTCGGCTCCGAAGAATGTCGCTGCGCGGCCCGCCTCCGGCGGGTCCTCCAAAGAATGAGGCTTTTCAATCGTCTTGGACGATTGCGCCTGTCGAGATTGACCGTTCCGGCGGCGAGGCCGGTATCCCATTTGCCGGGGGAGGAATCAGCCTCGGGGGGGCGAGGGTTTCAATCCGGCTTGGGGAGGGTGCGGGCGTAGCTCTCCAGCACGGCATTCATGACCGTCTGATAGCCCTTGCCTTGGGCCTTGTAGGCTTCCAGCACGGACCGCTTGACGCGCAGCGTCACCGGCTGCGTGCGGTCGGGCGAGGCGAGGCGGGCGTTCTTCCAAAAGCTCTCGTCGAGCTCGGGAATCTCGCTGTAGTCGATCTGGCTATCGCTGCGCGCCGCCAGTTCCTTCAGGCGCTTATCGGACATGCGCATGGTATCTGCTCCTTTCGTTCCGATTCGCGAGCCGGGCCGAGATCAGGCGGGTTTTGCCCTGCCGGTCGGTGTGCACGACCACCACGGCGACGACGCCACGGATCAGGCCAATGCTGACAACCCGCTCCTCGCCGTAATCGTTGCGCGTGTCCACTTGGGACAGCACCGGCCCCTCGAAAATCAGGCTCGCCTCTTCGAAGGAAATTCCGTGCCTTTCCAAATTCTTGGCGTTCTTGTTCGGGTCCCATTCGAAGATCATCGGAATAATGTTATAACAAATTGTATGTACAGGTCAAGGGAATATAACGTTTCCCGTTCTATCCCATCTGCCGGGAGAGGGGAGGGCCAGCCTCGGGGGGGCGAACCCTATCAGGGTCGATAGGTTGACGGGGGCGGGGCGGTCTCGGCCGCGAGCGCGGCGTTCGCCTGTTGCAGCGCCCCCACGGCCGCCGCGACGGTCTCGGGGTCCGCGCCAGCCTCAACCGCTTCCGCCCATGCTGCGGCGGCCTCTGCGACCGCGAGGGCCTTCACGGCCGCGAGCGGGGCAGTCCCGCCATTCGCCGCTGCGGCCTGCTGCACGCGCTCGCGCAGGGCGGGCAACATGGCCTGCATCTCGGCCGCCGTGCGGGTCTTCCTGCCTTCCGTCATCGTCCCGGCTCCTGCTGGTGCCGGGGATCATGGCGCGGTCCCGCCCCCTTGGCTGCCTCGCAGACAACGCCGCCGGTCGGCCGGAAAGGCGCGTCGCCGGGGCTGATCTGCTGATTATGGCAAGCGAAAAGGGGATTCTCGCCGTCCTGATCGCGGCCGGTCGTGCCTTTCCCGGCTCGCGTCGATCACAGCGACCGGCGGCCCCGCCAGCCCCTCCTAAGCCCCTGTTCCTTGGTCGGTCTGAAAAAAGCCCGTTCCTCGGCCCGGCCCTGCAAGGTCGAATCCCGGAGGATCGCAGGCCCTGTCAAAACGGCGCTAAAGCGCCGGGACCGGAGCCACGCGCAGGATGCGCCAGCATCCGAGCATGGCGAGGACCCGCTTTTGACAGGGCCGAGAACCGTAGGGACGCTGAATGCAGGTCGGGGCGCATGCCCGCCGCGCAGCGGCCAAACAAACAGGGTCGGCGCGTAGCGCCGTCCGCTTCCCTCTGCCCCCCCCCTTCGCCAGTTATCCGACTTATCCCGCGCCAACTACAGGAATCTATAGGTTCTATATTTTAACGGTTTGCGTACCAAAGTGCTCGTGCCCTTTCGTACCAAAGTGCTCGTGGATCGCGTACCAAAGTGCTCGTGGATAAGTGATTCTATACATTGGATTTGTGGATAACTCCCCCTCCGCCCTTGCCCCCGGCCGCGCGCTTCCGGCAGGGTGACGGGGAAGGGGAATCATGGCGCTTTCGGATCAAAGGAAATGGGCGGGCAAGGTGCGAGGCAAGCGCCGCACGGCCGGGACGTGGAAGCCGGTCGGTGAGATGCTGCCGGGCCTGTTCGATAAGATGGGCGCAGCCCGGCCCGGCCAGACCCTCACGCTCATCAAAACCCGCCTGATCGACACGGCCGGGCGCGTGGCCGAGGCCGAGGGCGATATTGCCTATCAGCATTCCATCCTGTGCCAGACCGCCCTCCCATACCGCGATCCCGGCCCGGCGATCCGGGATTGGGAGCGGCGGCAGGGAAGCGCCGCGCTCAAGATCAACGCAGGCGAAGCCATGGACCCCGAAACCGGGGAGTGGGTGAAGCTCGGCCTCCCGTGGGGACCAAAAGCCCGGCTGATCCTCATGCATCTGAACAGCGAGGCGATTCGCACGAAATCGCCCGTGGTGGACGTGGGCGACAGCCTGACCGATTTCGTCAACCGGATCGGGCTAACCACGGACGGACGGACAATCCGCACGATCAAGGATCAGGTCGGGGCGCTCTCCGCCGCGCTGATCCGCATGGCCTTCGTCGGCCCAAAGGGAGCGTACCAGATCGACGCCAAGGTGGTGAGCGGCTTCGACCTCTGGTTCCCCAAAGACGGGCGGCAGCGCGTCCTCTGGCCTTCGACGGTCCAACTTTCGGCCGACTATTTCGCCAGCCTGCAAGCGCATGCGGTGCCCCTCAATGAACAAGCGATTGCGGCGCTTTCCCACTCCGCTATGGCCCTCGACGTGTACGCATGGCTCGCGCAACGGCTCCACCGCATTCCTGCCCCCGGCCGCCAGTTGGTTCCTTGGCCCGTGGCGAAAGAGCAATTCGGGCCTGATTACAAAAGTCTGCGCAAATTTCGACAAGTCTTTATGACCGCCCTTAAGCAAGCCTGCATCGTCTACCCGGCCGCCAAGATCGACGTAACCGGCGCGGGCTTGTTTCTCTACGCCTCCGCCCCGCCAGTGCCGAAAACCCGGATCAGCCTAGGGGGTCCCTCTCGATGAACCCGGCGAACGACAACGGCGATTTCGACCTCTACAGCGCCCCCCCGCCGCTAAGTAAAACCGGCTCGAAAACGCTGATCCGCAGGAGCCGAATACTGGCGTTTTGAAGTCAAACCGGGCAGGCGAGCGAAAGCCGTTCGTTTCGATTTACCGGCGACTTGGCGAATACTGTAATTCCGTTTCCATAATGGGTATTATCGGACTTCAATTCCGAAACTATTGCACTTTCGCACCGCGCTCCGGCCCCGGCTGACCGAAAGCCCGGCGGTGCATCGCTTCCCAAAGGCGCGCTTCGTCACCGCTCATGTCCTCCGGTGACGCCCCCGGCCGCCAGCCGGACAGGGCCGCCCAGATCACATCGCCCGCCGCGTCTTGATCCGCGCCCGTGCTCTCATCGAACTGTTCCACCAAGGCCCATAGGCGCGCTTGCTCGGCCGGTGTCATCGGTCGCGCTCGCGCTCGTCATGATCCCGGCCGAAAAACCGCATGGGGCGAAGCTCGCGCCCCTCGCGCTGCCGCTTGCGGGTGTCGGCCTCGCGGCTGACGGTGCCGGGCCACTGGCGAACAGGCGCGGGCGCGGGGTCGGCAGGCGGGGGGGTCCATCCATCCGCCCGCATCTCGCGCCAAGTCCATGCCTGTTCGGCTTTTTCCGCCCGGCTTTTCGCGGGTAAGGTCCTGTCTTTCTTCATCGGTCGCGCTCCCATTCATCCCGGAACCGGCCGCGTGGCGGCGTGGTCGGCTTCGGCCTGTTGTTCTGCTCCTGTCGCCAGTCGCGGGCCTCGGGCTGCTTCTGCTGCTCGCCAGCCGGCGCGGCGTAGGTCCGCCAGTCCTTCGCCGGCGCCGGCGTGCCGGCGGGGCGATCCTTGGCATGTGCCACCCATTCCGGGCGCCGTGGCTGCTCGGGCTGCTTGTCGAAGGATCGTCGCAAGCTGTCCGGTGCGGCCTTCTGCGGCGCGGTCGCCCGTTGCCCCGCGGCCGTCTGTGCCCATGCCGCGGGCCTGTCGGCCGGGACGCTGCGCACCTCGCGCGAGGGCGGGACCGCCACGCCCTCCGGTGCCGGAGCGGGCGCGGGAACCGACACGCTGACGCGCTCGGTCGGGGCGGCGGGCGATTGCTTGGCTCCTGCCAAGTCTGCCGAACGGTCGAAGGCCGATTTCACGGCGGCTTTCTCCTGCTGCTGCACGCGGGCGGTTTGACCAGGTGACGGCCTGGCCTGGCTGTCGATCGAGCGCGGCCAGGTTGCCCGATCGAGGCGGCGGCCGTGGCGGAAATTCTGCCCGTCGCGGCGCGTCATCCGCTCGCGGCTGCGCTGCTGCGCGGCGGCGAGTAGGTCGCGCTCGGTATAGATCAACCGCCACCGCTCGCGGATCTGGCTGCGCTCGAGATCCTGCTTCACGATGAGTTCGGCCCGCTCGCGGTCATAGGCCGCGCGGACCTCGGCCAGCTTGCGGGCCTGCACCACCTTCGCCGCGTCAAACTTCGCCTGCAAAGCCGCGTCCTGCGTCGCCGCAAAAGCCGTCTTTTCCTGCTGCTGCCGTGTCGAGAACGCCGCCGCCCGCGCCTGACTGTTGAGCGTGTAGGCGAAGCACATGGACAGGAAACCCCGGTCCTCGGCCACGCCCCGGATTTGCTGGCTGCGCACCACGTCGATGGCGTTCCGCACGATGCCGGAAAGCCGCCTTTCCCGCTCGCGGAAGGCGCGGCGCTCGGCGGCCTGCATCTTCCCGAAATCGGACCATAGGGGCCGCGTCGCCTTGCGATGCTCGGCCGCGATGGCTTTGAAGTCGATCCGCTCCCGGAAAACCGCGTCGCGGCGGGCCTTGTTCGCGGCGGACAGGTCGCGCCATTCCTGCTTGTGGCGGACCTTCTGCGCGGCCTGCTGCTCGGCCAGCAGGGCGGCGCGGGATTTCGGGGCCGGGTTCGGTCGCCGATCCGGCGCGGGCGTCTTCGCGGATTCCGGGGCCTGTGGCGGCTTCTCCGGCTCCGGACGGGGGGAAGGGGCGGCCAATGGCTTCCGCGCCTGTGCGGGCTCGGCAAGCGGCTTTCCGGCCGTCTCAAAATCCCGCTCAAGGTCACGCTTCGCCGTGCGCTTAAAATGCCTCTCCCATTTGGCGTGCCGCTGCGGGCTGACGATTTCGCCCCGGTCACGCTCGTAGCGATAAGCCCACAAATCGAGCCGATCCGCGCTCTTGTTGAGAGACAGGCTTTTCCCCGTCTCCGGGTCGATCCGGTTGACGATAACATGCACATGCGGGTGTGCGGTGTCCCGGTGCGCGATGATCGCGGCTTGATGGCCTTCGGCCCCGATGACAGCGAGCGTTGCGTCAACCGCCGCCATCATCCCGGCGCGATCCGGGATTGTCTCGTTTTCGGGGTGCCATTGCAGCGAGTAGGCGAACACCGGTTCGCCCTTCGATTTCCGGCCCGCCGCGCTGCCCCCGGCCTCGCGCTTCAACTGTTCCGCGCGGCGGGCAGTGGCGATCATGACGCCCTGCACGGCGGCCGGATCGTCCACCACCAGATTGCGGACCTCCATCCACGCCACGCGCTCGGCCGTAGCGAGATGCGCGGCGGCCGGGTCCTGCCGCTTGTCGTGCAGGTAGTAGGCGAATGCGCCTTTGAAGCTGCGCCCGGTCCCGGCAATCTGGAAGTTCATTGCCGCCCCGCCAGCAAGGCAAGCAGCGTCCGAAGGTGATCGAGCGCCGCCTGAAGGTCGGCATGCTCCGGGCGGTCGGTGTGCATGGCGCGGGCGATCTGGTTCAGCAGATTCCCCACGCGGCTAAGCGCAACGATAAGGCGGTCCTCCGTCTCCGTGCGCCGGGGCTGGACCCGTAGGCCGAGAACCGCCCGGCGGGTGAATTCGGCCACGCTGATTCCGGCGGCGGCGGCCTGCGCTTCGACGTGATCGCGCTCGGCAAGGGTCAGCCGGACCGGGGGCAACTGCGCTTCCCGCCCCTCCCCCGGTGCCAGTTTCGGCCGCCCTGTCCGCCGCTTCTCCATCAACCCACCATTGAACGCCGTCGTAGCGCGGGGAGGTGTCGGAGGGCCGCGATAAGCCCTCTGACTGAACATTTTTGCATAGCAAAAAGACTGTTCACTACTCTGCTTTTCCATATACGATATCCGGACCCCGTTAAAGGGGCATTAACGCAACCGGAGATTTGCACCCGCGAAAGGCACCGCCCCCATGCCGTTCCAGTTCTCGAACCCGTCCGCCTATGCCTACAGCCCCGGCTCGCTATTCCTCGGCGTCAATGATGACGGCCGCGAAATCGGCATGAAAACCGAACGGCACGCTATCACGGTCGCAGGATCACGCACCGGGAAAGGCGCGGGCCTGATCGTGCCCAACCTGCTGCGATGGCCCCATTCCGCCCTCGTCGTCGACACCAAAGGCGACAACGCCGCCCTCACATGGAAAGCCCGGCGCGATATGGGGCAGGCCGTCTATGTCCTTGACCCATTCCGGGAAGCTGACGTCCCGGACATTCGCCGCGCCAGTTACAATCCGCTCGCCGATCTGGACCCCCGAAGCCCGACCATCCGGGAAGATATCACCGTGATCGCTGACGGCCTCGTGCTGCGGCACAAGGCGGAAGACGGCGAATGGTACGATGGCGGCGTTGCGATCCTCGCCGGGTTCATCGCCCATGCCCTGACGGCCTTCCCCCCCGAGCTCCACCGCCTCGCCATAATCCGCGACATGCTGAACGCCAGCGGCGACAATTGGGCCGTCCTGCTCGCCGGGATGGCAGAAAACCCGGCCTGCGGGGGGCTCGCCCAAACCGCCGCCGCCCTGCTGGCTGACGGCTCCAAATCCGCCCGCGAATTCCACGGCACCGCCCGCCGCTCCATCGACAAGTTCGGATCGGACGCCCTGCAGGCGTGCATGGCGGAATCCTCCTTCCGCCTGTCGGACCTCAAGGCGGGGCGCTGCACGGTCTTTCTCGTGCTGCCCTCGCGCTATGTCGAGGAACACGCCCGGTTCTTCCGCCTCTTCGTGCGGCTGGCGCTGAACGAAATGGAGAAGCCTACAGCCAATAAAAGCGGGCCGGATCGCTTCAAAGGAACGCCATGCCTGTTCATTCTTGATGAATTTTTCAGCCTCGGCAAAATCGACGCCGTACAAAAGGCGGCAGGCCGGATGGCTGGAAATGGCGTTCATCTGTGGCCGTTTGTCCAAGACCTCGGGCAATTGACAACGCTCTACGGCCAAGCGGGCATGGAAACCTTCTTCGGCAACTCTGACGCCCGGATTTTCTTCGGGAACACGGACCCGCTGACCCTTACCAATATTTCCGGATGGCTGGACAGGATCACGCCGGAGGAAATCGCCTCCGCCCCCCCGGAAATCCCGCCCTTCCACGTCTGGCGCGACCGCCAAGGCTTGCGCGGCATGATCTGGAACGATCAGGAAGCCCGCGACGCCTACCAAGCGGCCATGGAGAACGACCGCGCCCGGCACGGCCACGCCATGGGCATGTCCGGCCGCGCCCGCCTTTCGCCCCCCGAAATCGCCGCCCTCGTCGCCAAAAAGCCCGGCGATCTCGTCGCCCGCTCCATGATCGTCTTCGGTCCCGGCAATGACGTGCTCAACCTGCGGCTCGCCCCCTACTTCCTGCCACCGCCTAAAACCTTGCAAGACGGCGAGGAATATCCCGGACAAGCCACAGATGCCGCTTACGCCGATCTGGCGAACGCCGCGCCGCTGCGAGCTTACCTCCGACGAGAAAGAGCGCGAGCGCGGGACAACCTCATTATGCGCGCGGAATCCGCCCCGCTCTGGCAATGGGTCACATGGCTGGCCGGGACGCCCATCGGAGCGTGGGCATGGTGGGAAATTCTCCGGACCCCAAACGGCGAGCCCGCGCCGTTCCTATTCTGGTTCATCTCTTCCATTATTTTCGCTATGATGTTTTGCCCCGTCACCATACCGCTTACAAACGATACCCGGCGCACACACGCGCTTAACCGCATGCGAGCGAAATACGGCCTGCCCCCCGTGGAAAGCGCCGCAAAATCTAGGGGATAACTCCGGCCCCCCCACGTTGACACTCGCTGACGCTGGCATTGCCGGTTACAATGACATGGCATTGTGACCGGCAGTTGACAGGGAGCGAGATGGCAGTTGAACGCATGGGATTGAAAGAAGCCGGGGAACTGCTCGGCATCACGCGCAACGCCGTCAAGGCCCGCATCGCGGCCGGGAAACTGCGGGGCGAGCGGGGCAACCTCGACAACAAATGGTGGGTGTTCCTAGACCCGGAAACCATCGCCAACGACAAGCCCAAAGGTGGCAATGACACTTCAACTGCCGGTTACAATGACACTGGCAATGACATTGAAAAATCAGCACTTCTTGACGCCCTGACAGCCCATATTGACACCCTGAAAGCGGACCTCGCGGACGCGCGGGCGGAAATCACCCGGCTCCGGCCTCGGGCGGAAGCCGTCGACAAGCTGCAAGCCGAGCTCGATGGGCTGCGCGAGCGACATGCCGACAAGGCGGCGGAGCTGGACCGGCTGCAAAAGCTGGTTGAGGCGGCCGGGGAGGAACGCCGGGCGCTCGTGGCCGACTTCCTCGCCAAGCTCAACACCCCCCCGCCGAAACCGCCCGCCGCGCCGCCTCCGGCGACCGCTGAGCGGCTTTCGTGGCTGTCCCGGTGGTGGGGTAGCCGGAAAGGCTAAAGGCCCCTGTACGGGCTTCCTAGGTGGGTTTGCGGGCGTGCTCGGAATCAGGAAAGTTGAATGGCCCAGTGCGGCTGAATAGCCCAAGCGGGCTGAAACGACCACGCCGGAATAAAGCTCCATGCCGGGACAAAAGCCCATCTATTGAATTCATTGCTCAAAGACATGCAGATTTTCTATTACGAATCGCACCGTTTTGTCAAATCTCGCCCGGTTCTATGGTGACCGTGATCTTCCGCACCGTCTCGCCCTGCGGATGTTCAGGCGGCGCGGGGTTCCATTTCAGCCACGTCGCATGCGCCGCCTCCGGCGTCCCGCGCAGCGTGCCCCACGCGAGATTTCCGGCCCGGTCCACCACCCCGAAGCCGCGATAGACCCGCTTCCCGAACCGCCCGGCCGGGCGGGGGAAGGGCTGGGGGGACCCCGGCGCGGCCTCCGCCGAGGGCGGAATGGTCACGCCGAGGCCCGTTGTTATGGTCGGCCGCCCGTCCATCAGTAGGGGATATCCGCGCCGTCTTCCGCGTCGCTCTCCTTCCGGTCGCGCGGCAGGATCACGACCTCGCCCGAAATCGAAACCCCATCGGGCAAAGTGAAGCTGATCCCGGTTCCGTCCTTGATCGGGTAGGCGGTCGCAATCGAGACAAGCGTCGTGCGCTGCTTGCGGTCCTTCCCGACATAGGTCTTGGGCTTCAATACGTTGAATAGCTGTTTATCGTCAGACATTTATTGCAAATCTCCTTCTGGTTTTGGAAAAAAATGGTCTATATTCTGGTTCAACAAAGATAAAACTTCTTCAAAATCAAGATGCAGCGCTTCCATAACCGCCAAAAACTCAACCGCCGAATGATCGCCGATTTCTGACGGCGACATCCGGTTAAATCTTTCGTGGAATATGACGTAATTCCGCGCCTCGAACCGCGACGCCTCGATTTCTTCTTTCTTCTGTTCATCGGTATAAAATCGCATGCTTGCCTCTTGGCAAGTATTACACAACCAAAGCGGTAAACATCCGATTAATTCTATCTGATCCGCCGTTTATTGTACGGCCGTACTCGCTCCGGCAAGGGGTGGGTCCTCGCCATGCTCGGATGCTGGCGCATCCTGCGCGTGGCTCCGGTCCCGGCTGCGCCGCCCTTGCCTTCCGCTGCGGCGCGGCCGTGCGGGGAGGGCGTCGGCTCCGAAGAATGTCGCTGCGCGGCCCGCCTCCGGCGGGTCCTCCAAAGAATGAGGCTTTTCAATCGTCTTGGACGATTGCGCCTGTCGAGATTGACCGTTCCGGCGGCGAGGCCGGTATCCCATTTGCCGGGGGAGGAATCAGCCTCGGGGGGGCGAGGGTTTCAATCCGGCTTGGGGAGGGTGCGGGCGTAGCTCTCCAGCACGGCATTCATGACCGTCTGATAGCCCTTGCCTTGGGCCTTGTAGGCTTCCAGCACGGACCGCTTGACGCGCAGCGTCACCGGCTGCGTGCGGTCGGGCGAGGCGAGGCGGGCGTTCTTCCAAAAGCTCTCGTCGAGCTCGGGAATCTCGCTGTAGTCGATCTGGCTATCGCTGCGCGCCGCCAGTTCCTTCAGGCGCTTATCGGACATGCGCATGGTATCTGCTCCTTTCGTTCCGATTCGCGAGCCGGGCCGAGATCAGGCGGGTTTTGCCCTGCCGGTCGGTGTGCACGACCACCACGGCGACGACGCCACGGATCAGGCCAATGCTGACAACCCGCTCCTCGCCGTAATCGTTGCGCGTGTCCACTTGGGACAGCACCGGCCCCTCGAAAATCAGGCTCGCCTCTTCGAAGGAAATTCCGTGCCTTTCCAAATTCTTGGCGTTCTTGTTCGGGTCCCAT
>NZ_SRXO01000042.1 GCF_008360935.1 Siccirubricoccus phaeus | reverse complement strand
GGCCTCGGTCAGGACGGTGCTTCGGGGCTGGCCGGGCCCCATCGGAGCATCGGACGTGCCGGTCCGGGCGCGCCACTTCGCCACCGTCTTAGGGTTCAGCCCGTAGCGGGCGGCCAGGGTCCTGCCGCTCTCTTGCGACGCTTGGAGCTCGGCTCGAACACGCGGCGTCGTTCGGGCTGAACCGTGAAGACCGCCTGCCACAGGGCATCCTCCCCCTCGCGGGTCAAAGATGCACCACTACTCCCCGGGACTGCACACCTAGGGCGCCACATCCGGGGATGGACGGCTCGGCGGGGAGGATACCGGGTCGCGGCGGGTGGGCGAGGCCAGGGGCGGCCCGACCGCCCCCGGTTCGGCTCGCGCATCCGGCCAGCTTTGGCCACCCGCCCGGCCGCTCTCCGCGAGCCGTTGGGATTCCTGGTGCCGGGTGAGGGATTTGAACCCCGACCTTCGGTTTACAAAACCGCTATCTCAAGCCGACAGAAGGCGACACATGCCGCCGGGGACTCACCAAATCCGGCCTAGTACCTTGCTTTCTGGCAAGCGAAGCCGATACACACCGCCATGTGGCGCCAGGATGCGTCAGGTTGGTGAGTCCCCAGTGAGTCCCCTTAGGGCAATGCTCGGGGACTCAGGCGGGGGTGACGATGCGGCTAACGGATCGATCGGTTGCGGCGCTGCGCTGCCCGGAAGGCAAGGCGGAAATCCGAGTCGCAGACGATGCCCTGCCCGGCTTCATGGCGCGGCTCAAGGCCGGCGGCGTGCCACTCTTCATGTTCCAGTATCGCTACGGCGGGGGTATCCGCCGGGTCACGCTGGGCCGCTTCGGGGAGATGACGACCGCCAAAGCTCGGGGTGAGGCGGAGAAGCTCCGCGGCCTTGTCAGGGCCGGAGGAGATCCCTGGGGCGAGCGCAAGCGCCTCGCAGCAGCAACCGTGACAGCGGAGCGCGAGGCGCGGATCAACGCCGAAGCGGATAGCTTCACCGTCAAGGCGCTGATCGACCTCTATGCCGAGAAGCACGTCGCCTCGCTTCGGCCGGCGACCCGGCGCGACGTGCTGTCCCGCCTGCGCCTGCACCTCGGGCCGATCACGGCGAGGCCGGCGACCGCCATCGGCCGGCGCGAAGCCGCCGATGTCCTGGACAAGGCGGCGGAAGCAGGCGAGACGACGGCCCGCCGGGTGCGAGACTATGCTCGGGCCATGTGGAGCTGGGCACTGCGCCGAGGCTCATTGCCTGAAGGCACCGCGAATCCGTGGGAGGCAGCCCCGGCGCCTGGCCGCGACGTGGCGCGGGAGCGCACCCTGGCCGCAGGGGAAATCGGTGCGGTCTGGCGCGCCGCCGAGGATCTGGAACCGCCATACGGATCCCTGGTCCGCTTCCTGATGCTGACGCTGGCGCGACGCGAGGAGGTTACCGCGATGGCCTGGGGCGAGGTGGCACCGGACCTTTCCGTGTGGATCCAGCCCGGCACCCGGACGAAAAACGGCAAGGCGCACGTCGTGCATCTGGGCGAGCCGGCCCGAGGGATCTTGCGCGAGATGCTCGGCGCCGAGGCTGACAAGCCGCTGCCGCCCCTGCCGAAGGCGGACCGCCTGGTGTTCGGGGTGCCCGGCAACAAGGCCATCAGCTCGCACTCGTGGATCAAACGCAAGCTGGACCTGGCGATTGCCCGCGCCCGCCTGAAGGCGGCAGCCGAGGCGGGCGACCCGCCCCCAGAGCCTGTGCCAGGATGGGTCCTGCATGACTTCCGCCGCAGCGGCGTAACCTGGCTCGCCAGCGCCGGCTTCCCGCCGCATGTCGCCGACCGGCTGCTGAACCACGTACAGGGCACGATCAAGGGCGTCGCCGCGATCTACCAGCGCGGCGAATTCCTGGAAGAGCGGAAGGCCGCGCTGGAAGCCTGGGGAACGCACGTCCTGGCCTGCGGCGAGGGCGGGGAGAAGGCGGCGAACGTCGCGGACCTCGCCGCGCACCGGGGTAGAAAGGCACTCCGCGCATGATGCCGGTGGTCGCCATCGTCGCGGGGGTGCGGATCGTGTTCTACTACAACGACCACGAGCCGGCGCATTTCCACGCCCTCGCCGATGACGAAGAGATGCGCGTACGGCTGGTCGACCTGGCGGTGATAGAAGGCGACCTGCCGCCCGCGAAACGCCGCGCCGTACTGGCGTGGGCACAGGCGAAGCAGGCCGAGCTGGCGCTCGCCTGGGTACGGTGCCGGCAGGGGCAGCCGCCGGGGAAGATCGGAGGATGAGCATGCAGAGGATCGTGGCAGCCGAGATGCAGCCGGGCTTCCGTCTCCGGCTGCGCTTCGCCGATGGGCTGGAAGGGATCGCGGACTTCGCGCCGCTGGTCGCGCGTGGCGGCGTCTATGCGGCGATCGCCGCGGCGCCGGAGGCTGTGCGCATCGGGCCGCGTGGCCGGTCGGTTGAATGGCCGGATGGTGCCGGCGATACGGTGGATTTCTGCGCGGATGCGCTGCGCCTGGAAATCGAGGGACGCAGTTCCGCCGCCGCGTGATCCCTGCCGGGCCCGCGGCCGGCCGAGGCTCGGCGGGTGCAGCCGCCGGAAACCCGTGGAGTAAGCAATCGCCCCCCCCGCCGCGGCGGATGTGGAACGCTAGCCGAACAAGCGCAAGGGGGATGGGGCTGGCGCCCCTGCCTGGGGCACCCTATATCGTTACGGGGCAGGGCTAGGTTTGGCCACCGGACGTCCGGATCTCTGCACCGGGCTGCCCTGCCGTTCCAGATGCAGAGCGCGCAGGCAGAGAGGCGCGATTGGCACCTTCCGATTCAACGGGCGGCTGGCCCGCTTCACGGATCGCCGACAGCCCCGATAGCGTCCTCGGCAGGCTGGGCGGGGGCATCGGAACCCTCGTCGAATCGCTCGGTCGGGACGCCGTGCGGCAGGCTATCGCTTTCGAAGCAGGGCAGAAAAAGCCGGGACCGATCGACCCGCAGGGGCTTGCAGGGAGTGACCCGGACCGGGGTGAGATTGCTCGCCGGACGATACGCATCGCGCTGGACATGCTCCGCCATGCGATTGGCGGAGAGGCGGCTTCCTATCTCGGCGGCAGCGTTGCAAGGCTGGCAGATGGAAGCCCGCTCCCTAACGTCTTGTGCGCCGGGGCGGTAACCCATGTCAGGGAGGATCCCATATCGCGGACGTCGGCGGTCATGCTGGCGTCGGTTGCCGGCCGCACGCTGTGCGCCCGCGCACGAGAAGGGAGCGCCCGGACCCGCGCCGATGCGATGTCGGTCCTGGAGAAACTCGGCCTGAAGGGCAACCGGCCGCCGCGAGGCTACGTGGAGATCGAACTTGCGATTCTCGCAGCGAGCGGGGCGAGGCAGGAAAAGGGGGCGTGGGAACGTGCGAAGCGCGACCTTACGCCCTTACAGCGGGGAGCAGTCGAGGCGGCTGTGCGCCGGTTATTGGCCAAGCGCACCCCCGAAGATTGACGCCTCGCTTCCGAAACAAAATACGCGGGCCAGGAGCCCAGGAAACTCGCCGACAACGCCGATCCCGCAAACCTCGACGCGGTGACGGCCCGAATCGGCTTCCTCTGGCGCCGCTGAAAGCGCCCTCGAAATTCGGCGCAAACAATGAGGGTGAAAGCAGAGGAGGCCAGCCAGCAAGCTGGCTAAAGAAGGCGGTGCATGGCGTGCCGCCGCTGCAAAAGGCCACCTCATGCCGGTATATCTCTCCGAAGCCGAGTTCGCCGAACGCTTCGGTATTTCCCGTCGGTCGCTGTAACGCTACCGCGTCAGCGGTGACGGCCCGCCCTTCACGCGCATTGGCCCACGCCGCGTGCTCTACCCGCTGGGCGCTGCCGAAGCATGGGCCGCCGCTCGGACCTTCCAGCACCGCGCCGCCGAACTGGCGCAGCGCTGCGCGTCCATCCCCGCCTGAAAAAGAACCCGCCGAGCGCAGGCGCCCGACGGGTCAGAAAGCCATATTTGCCAAGGCGGCCAAATAGCCGCGGCTTCTGCCTGACGCAAGCACCTTCGCTCCGCAAATAGCGGAGAGAACCTGTGAACACCCTGTATTCCAACCCGCCCGCCGTCATTGGCGCCGCGGGCCTGCGCCCGCGCCGATGGTGCATTGCGCGGTGGCGGGGAGCCCGCGCGCCTGACTGGTGGCCATCGTCACCCGCTGGTCACGACGGGGAAGAAGCTCGCCGCCTGATCGAGGCCCATCCCTGCGGAGGCCATCCGGGCATGCTGGCCTATGCGCTGGCGAGGCTGTACCGGGAATACGCCGGGGCGTCAGAGCTGGCCCGGAAGCGCCGGGATCGGGATCTGGCGATGGTGATCGCGCACGCACATGAACGCGCCCTCGATGGCGCAGGAATCCCGCCGGCGAAGCCGCTGCGGCCGTCCGCCGCCGAGCCCGATGCCCCCAACGCCTTTAAGCCCGGGCGCCGCGGCAGAAGCCGGCGCCAGCGTCGTGGCTGCCACTTACCACCTCCGGCCGGAAGCCGTCGTCACCGCGATAGCGAGGCGAATCGGCTTCCTCGTCGGCCGTCAACACGCCGAGGAGAATGCACGGTGCAAAGCCGTTGCGGACGTCATCCGCAAGTCCGAAGGCTTGGCGCGGACGTGGGAATGCGCGGCTTTGCCACAGCGGCAGCCGGAGTGGATGCCATGACTGCGCCCGCGCACGATCAAGCCCTACTGAAGGCGTGGGCGGCGGCCGCACGCTTGCCGCTTCCGCCAACACTCGACCTGTTCGATGGCTGGGCGGCACGAGGATTCGGGCCCGCCCTGCTTCCACTCCCTCCCTTCGGCGCTCCATTCGCCCAGGACGTCCCCCTCTTTGATGCCGGCGACGGCTTTCCCGTCGCCACTCGGCGAGCCGATGGCTTCTGGGCGCCCCTGCACGATTGGGAGAATCGGGCCCCTGCAACCCCGGATGACTTCGAGGTCTGGGGGGCGATGGGTGCCTGGGTTGGTGTCCGCGCCGGCACGTACCCTGCGGTTGCCATCTCCGCATTGGACCACAAGGTCCGCGCCGACCTCATCAATCTGGCGACCTGGATCCTGGGGGGCATGCGGCCGGTGCGGGAGGAGCATGGCGGCCGGCTGCTACTGATACGGCGCTCGACCCCGCAGGGTGTCGTCCACCCTGAGCACATCGAATGGCAAATGGACGGTCTGCCCTGCTCGATCTCGCTGCTCGGCGAAGGCCAGGCCTACTGCGTCGGATGGCGCCACCAGCCGGAGCAGCGCCGCGCCGAGCTCCGCCTGCTGATGGCGCCGCCAGCGAATGGCGCACCGGCATGAGCACGGGCGGCGCTTTCTCCCGCTGGGCGGCCCGGGGCTTCGGTCCTGCGCTGCTCCCCATCATCCCGCCCAACGTCGCCCTGACGGTCAGCAGCAAGGTGCCGCCCAGCCAGCGCGGCAAGGTGCCCGGGCTGCGGACCGGCCGCGGCGAATGGCACGGCTACATCGGCCGGCACGGCAAGCAGGCCACCTCCGCCGACCACGCCACCTGGGACGCCATGGGCGCCGGCGTCGGCATCCAATGCGGGCGCTGGATCGCCGTTGACATCGACGTGCTGGACGAGCGCACGGCGGCGCTGCTCGCGGCGCTCGCCGTGGAAATGCTAGGTTCCGGCGCGGTGCGCATCGGCCGGGCCCCGAAGCGGGTCCTGCTCTATGCGGCCGCATCGGGCGAAGCCATCGCGAAGCGGCGCTTCGCCTTTCGGCTGCCGGGCGACGACACGCCGCACGCCGTGGAGATCCTGGGCGAAGGGCAGTTCTTTGTCTGCGAAGGGGTTCACCCGGGCACGGGGCGGCCCTACGCCTGGCCCGAGGGCCAGCCGCTGGCCTTCGACCTGGTCGAGGTGACCGCCGAGCAGATCGACGCCTACCTCGCCGCCGTGGCGGTGGCCGTGGGGGAGCTCGGCGGCGAGGTCGTCCAGCGCGCGACCGCGGCAGTAGGAACCGGCCGCCACGAGGTGGACCAGGCCGGCCTCCGCGCGCCGTCAGCCGAGCTGCTGCTGGAAGCCGCGCCGCACGTGCCCAACACCGGCGGCTATGACGACTGGATCGCCGGCATTGCTGCCTGGAAAGGCGCGGCCACCGGCCTGCTCGAAGACGATGGCGAGACCCTGGCGCGCGAGTGGACCGAGCGCTGGACCGGCGAAGGCGCCGGCGGGGGCGGCCATATCGACTTCGACGACAAATGGGCACGGGTGCTGCCGCCCTTCGCCGCCGGCTGGCCACAGCTCGAGCGCATGGCCCGCGCCGCCGGCTGGTACGGCGGCGTGCAGGCGGAATTCGCGCCCATCGTCGCGCAGATGCGGGAGCAGGCCGAAGCGGCGGCGCGCACCGGACGCTTCGGCCGGCTGCAATTGCGGACGGCTGCTGACGCTGCAGACGCTCCGCCGCGGCGCTACATCGTGAAGCCCCTGTTGGGTGAGGGCGAGCTCTCCGTGTGGTGGGGCGCGCCGAAGACCGGCAAGAGCTTTCTCGCGCTCCGCATCGCCTGGTGCATCGCGCTCGGCCGCGACGACCTTTGGGATTTCCGGGTGAAGCGGCCGCGGCGCGTCCTGTATGTCGCCGCTGAGGGCGAGAGCGGCTTCAGGGGGCGCATCGGCGCCCTCACCCGTGAGCTGGGGAGCCCAGGCGACCGGCTTCGCTACCTGGCCCAGCCGGTCACGATCGGGCCGCCCGGCGAGGATCTGCAGGATCTCACCACAGCCGCCCTCGCAATGGGCGCGGAGCTGATCGTGGTGGATACCCTCGCCCGCACCTTCGGCGCCGGCGACGAAAACACCGCGCAGGACATGGGCCGCTTCGTGGCGAACCTCGACCGGCTTCGCGCCGAGACCGGCGCGCATGTGCTGGTGATCCACCATGGCCGCAAGGACGGCGGCGACCTCCGCGGCTCTGGCGCGCTGGCCGGCGCTGCGGACCTCGTCGTGAAGGTGGAGAAGGGCACGACAAGGGCGGAGCCGAGTACCGCGACCATCGAAGCGGCGAAGGACGACGCCGATGGTCGCGCCCTCGCCTTCCGGCTCCGCTCGATCGATCGATCTGGGGGAGGACGAAGACGGCAACGCGATCTGGACCTGCATCGCGGAACCTTCGGTGGCGCCAGTGTCCGCGACAACGAAGGTTCCGAAGACTGCCGCGGCGGTGCGGGACGTTCTCGCTGAACTCGTGACAGTTGAGGGCGAGGCACCATCCGGCGTCGAGACCGGCGGCGCCGCAGCCATCCGCGAGGATCGGTTGCGCGAGGAATGTGATGCCCGCCGGCTGTCGACGGCGGACAAACCCGCAGATAGGGCACGGGTGCATCGCCGGGCCCTGTCGGGTTTGCGCGATGCGGGCTGCATTGCCCTCCGAGACGGGTGGGTGTGGCTCCCCGCTGCGCGATAGCGCCAAGCCCACAATTCCAGTTCGAGCACCAGGGCATTTTGGACTAGCGGCGCCAGCACCCATGCGAGGACCGGACAGACGGACAGATACTAGGGATCTGTCCTGTCCGTCCGCCCCGGGTCCGGGCGGACTGTCCGGGATTGTCCGCGGACAGTCCGGGCTGCTGTAGGCCGACAGTCGCCCATCCTGGACGACGCGAAATCGGGAAAACCGACCCGTATCGCCTCGCCATATGGCTTACAGACCGCGCGCCCTGCTTGCGAAATAGCCATTTCGGCCGATTTGGATCGGTGAGCCATTTCCCTCCGGTTCGCCTCGCCACACCGAGCCAAATCAGCGCCTCTTGCGCGCCGTCTTCTCCCGCTCCTCCTGCTCCTGCTCCCGCTTGCGCGCGAGTTCGACCTGCATCCGGCGCTTCAGCACCATCCACTTTATCCGCTGATGCAGTTTCCGCTTCGCTCTGGCCTCTGCCGCCTCGGCCACCTGCTCCGGAGTGGCATCCTGGGCGAAGCGGCTCTTTCGCCTCGGGTTGGGTTCCAGCGCCAGCTCACGGCGGATTTGCTCGTCCTTGAATTTCTGCACGTCCTCCGCAGAGATCCGCACCGGCCGCCCCGGGATGTAGGCCAGTATCCCCTCCCGCCGGAGGCGTGCGATGGTGCCCACCGAACAGTGCAGTTTGGCCGCGGCCTCGCGCTGCAGCAGGAGCCTCGGGGGCTTCTGGTCGTCCGACATGCGGTCCTCGGAGGCTGGAATGGGGTGGCGCGCCTGGCGCGCCGTGCATGCTGCTGCGCTGAAGCGCTCGCCTACAGCATCCTCGGATTCCAGCATCGTACTCGGTATAGCGCCGGTACTATCTGAAGCTGTACCGTCACTCCCTGCCATGCTCCGGGTCGGCACAATGCCCATGCTCGTGATCGGCCAGCACCTCCAGGATCAGACACTCATCGGCCCGGCCCCCGCGGCAGGCCTCCGCCACCCGCGTCAGCTCCGCCCGCAGCGCCATGAGCTGGCGCAGCTTGGCGTCGATGGCTGCGATCTGCGCCGTCGCCACGCCATGCGCTGCCGTGCAGTCCCGTTCCGGATGGTCCGCCAGCTCCAGCAGCTCGCGGATCGCCGGCATCGGGAAGCCCAGCTCCCTGGCATGGCGGATGAAGCCCAGGCGGCGGAGATGCGCCTCCGCATAGGCGCGGTGCCCGCCTTCGGAGCGCGCCGGCGCGGGCAGCAGCCCTTCGCCCTCATACCAGCGGATGGTGGTCGCCTTCACCCCGGTCGCCCGGGCCAGGTCGCCGATGGACAGCGTCGTCATGGGACCGAGATGGGGGCTTGAACCTCCAGTCGCTAGAGGTCCCATCTCCCCAGCCGCGGCAAGGAAGCGGGCACGGCCATGGGCGAGACGATCAGGCGGGAATGGCGGGTGGAGGGCATGGATTGCGCCGCCTGCGTCGCCAGTGTGACGCGGGCGGTCGAGCGGCTTCCCGGGGTTTCGCAGGTCGAGGTCAACCTGATGGCGGAGCGGCTGACGGTCTCCCTGGCACCCGGCGCCTCGGTCGCGGCGGTGGAGCAGGAGGTCGCGGCGCTCGGCTACCAGGCGGCGCCATTGCCCGCGCCCGATGCGGCCGGGTCCGCGGCCGTTCCAGGGGCCGCCGGCCCCGACCGCAGCGAGGCCGGGGGTCACGGCCATGCCCATGGTGGGCATGCGGACGATCCCGCCGAGGCCGGGAAGCCCTGGTGGCGCACCGGCAAGGCGATGCTCGTCTGGGCGCTGGGCGGGCTGGTGGGCGGCGCCTACCTGCTCTCCTTCATCCTGCCGCAGGGGCAGCACTGGCTGTTCCTCGCCGCCACGCTGCTGGCCCTGATCCCCTTCGGCCGCCGCGCCATCGCCCTGGCCCGGGCCGGCAGCCCCTTCTCGATCGAGACCCTGATGTGCACCGCCGCCCTCGGCGCCGTCGTCATCGGCGCGGCGGAGGAGGCGGCCATCGTCGTGCTGCTCTTCGCGGTGGGCGAGCTGCTGGAGAACGTCGCCGCCGGGCGGGCGCGGGCGGGCATCCGGGCGCTGGCCGGCCTCATGCCCCGCACCGCCCTCCGCCGCCGCGCCGATGGCACGACGGAAACGGTCCCCGCCGACCGCCTGGCGGTGGGCGACCTGGTCCGCATCCGCCCCGGCGACCGGGTGCCCTGCGACGGCAGCATCGAGGAGGGCCGCTCCGCCCTCGACGAAAGCCCGGTGACGGGCGAGAGCGTGCCGGTCGCCCGCGGCCCGGGCGAGGCCGTCCTGGCCGGCGCCATCAACACCGAGGGGGTGCTCCACGTCCGGGTGACGCGCGCCGCCGCCGACAACACCGTGGCGCGCATCATCCGCCTGGTGGAGGAGGCGACCGCCTCCCGCGCCCCGACGCACCGCTTCGTCGAGCACTTCTCCGCCTGGTGGACCCCCGGGGCGATGCTCGTCTCGGCGCTGGTGATCCTGCTGGGGCCGCTGCTGCTCGGCTGGGACTGGCAGACTGGGCTCTATCGCGGCCTGGCCGTGCTGCTGATCGCCTGCCCCTGCGCCCTGGTCATCTCGGTGCCCGCCGCCATGGCCTCCGGCCTTTCGGCCGGGGCGCGGCGCGGGCTGCTGGTGAAGGGCGGGGCGGCGCTGGAGGCGATCGGCGCCGCCCGCACCATCGCCTTCGATAAGACCGGGACGCTGACCGAAGGGCGGCCGCGCGTGACCCGCATCATCGCCGCCGAGGGCGCGGCGGAGACGGAGGTGCTCGCCCTGGCCGCGGCGGCCGAGGCCGGCTCGGCCCACCCGCTCGCCAGGGCGGTCGCCGCCGCGGCGGCGGCGCGCGGCATCGCCATTCCGCCCGCGTCCGGGGCCGGGGCGGAGGCGGGCCGGGCGGTGCTCGCCACCGTCGCCGGCCGCCGCGTCGCGGTCGGCAGCCCGCGCTATGGCGCCGAGGCGGCGCGGGGCGGCCTCGGCAAGCTGGCGGCGGCGATGGAAACGCTGCAGGGCGAGGGCAACACCGTCTCCGTCGTGCTCGCCGATGGCGCGGCGATCGGGCTGCTGGCCTTCCGCGACGAGCCGCGCCCGGACGCCGCCGCCGGCATCGCGGCGCTTGCCGCCCTCGGCGTGCGCGCTGTCATGCTGACGGGGGACAATGCCCGCACCGGCGCCGCGGTCGGCGGCGCGCTGGGGCTGGAGGTGAAGGCCGGGCTGCTGCCGGACGACAAGCTGCGGGAGATCGCGGCGCTGCGCGGGGCCGGGCCGGTGGTCATGGTGGGCGACGGCATCAACGATGCTCCGGCCCTGGCCGCGGCCAGCGTCGGCGTGGCGATGGGCGGCGGCACCGACGTGGCGCTGGAGGCGGCCGATGCCGCCGTGCTGAAGGACCGCGTGACCGGCGTGGCCGAGCTGATGGCGCTCTCCCGCGCCACCCTGGCGAATGTGCGGCAGAACGTGGCGGTGGCGGTGGGGCTGAAGGTGGCGTTCCTGGCCACCACCCTGGCCGGCCTGACCGGCCTCTGGCCGGCGATCCTGGCGGATACCGGCGCCAGCGTGCTGGTCACGCTGAACGCGCTGCGCCTGCTCGGCTGGACCCCGAGGCTGTGAGGGTGGCGGTGTGGCGACACGCCCCCAACCAATGTTCGAAGCCGGCGGGCCCTTATACTCGGCTCAGGACGCCCGGCGTCCGTGGCGGTTGCATACTCACAGTTGCCACCTGGCCACGCTCGCCGCGTAAGGCCTAGGATTTCTTGAGACGAGCGCTATTTCAAAACCCTGGTTGGAGGGGCGCCTGGAGCGAGTGCACGAAGAGCGATCTCCGTGAATGAGGGCGGAAGTGCTCCCTGTTTTGTCTTGGATCCTAAATAGGAAGGCAGCTTCAGTGGCAAGTACACTTCTCGCATCCATCGCCTGAATTCGCCGAGTGCCTCGTCAGGATAGCAGTAGACGGGCTGTGGGTTCGATACTGCCTGCGGAAAATAGTCAGGATAGAAATGGTCATGCTGCACTCGAGGGCCGTAGGCAGCTTCGAGATTGTTATCCCGCCAGTGCTTGCCCCAATGGCTTCCCACACTTATGTCCGGGACGAATTGGTTTCCAATCCTGGCGCCATTTCGGATCAGCGTGACAATAATATCAGCAATCTCTTTAAAGATGCTGAAATACCCTGGCGGCACCCGGTGGTGTGTCAGTGAAACACGATCGTGGAATTGTTGCCAAGGCGCAGGGATGGCCGAAATCGGGCTAAAGCCCACCTGGGTATAAATGAAGTCACGAAAACTCTTTCGCGCCAAGAGCCTGTAGTTTTTAAGCGCTTGCTCGCGCCCATCACCGCCAGCCTCAAAGGCATAGTATTCAAGGATAGCCATACAGACAGAGTCTGTAAAAGCATCGGCCGGCGTGCCATCACGTTCGATGCGAATTGAGATTTGGTCGGGTACAATCTCACCCATCCCCTCATTTTGAACCGGCGTTGGCTCGCACGAAGAGGTTGGCATCTGCCACGGCCTTGGCGAAGCCCTGCATCAGCGGCGCAAGGCGCGGCTGTGGCATGTTGGGGAT
>NZ_SRXO01000041.1:8945-16526 GCF_008360935.1 Siccirubricoccus phaeus | reverse complement strand
TACGACCTCATCCCCAACATGCCACAGCCGCGCCTTGCGCCGCTGATGCAGGGCTTCGCCAAGGCCGTGGCAGATGCCAACCTCTTCGTGCGAGCCAACGCCGGTTCAAAATGAGGGGATGGGTGAGACTCAACCTTGTTGGCCTTTTGGCTGTCAAGAATCCTAGCCATCGGGAGAAGTTCCAAGATTTTCAGGCGCGCCTCTATAAGATGATGATAGATCTGGTTACGTCAAAAGACGATATCTGGAACTCTCAAATTGAAAAGGCCAAGAAGGCGGGATTTCTGGTTGAAGGCTCAGACGTTTCAAGGGAAGCGGTTCGAGAATTCATCCGCAAAGGTGAATATGGAATCTCTTTCTCTCCCGGATATAACCTTACAATGGAGCTGGAAACCTTCGATAAAATTCTACCGTGCTTTATCGATAGAAGATGGACGCTCCTACGCGCTCCTATCAGCTCTGAAGGATTCATCACTTCCGATCATCCGGTATGCCTAGCTTGGACTGACCCCAAGATGGCAAATGGGGTCTATCCGCCCGGGTATGGGATGCGGAAAACCGAGATCTTTTTCCCGATCTCCCGCCGTCTGGCGTGGGTAGGCATGTTCGAGGGCACGACCAGGACCGTCGATGTCAGCGACGACTTCGTGCACCGATTCAATGCCGGGGTCCTGGATTTCGCAGGCAGGCAGGTCTTTGGCCGTTCGGGAGAGTGCTCGTACAGGCGGCCCGATGATGCCCGATCCCGTAGGCTGCGAGACTTGCCGAACGACACCCGGTTCCAAGGCCGGCCAGGGCCGAAGATGAAGGTTCGGACGGCATTGCCGGGGGAATGCAAAGAGAGGTCTCAGCGGAGCTAGGCCTGCCCCGTCGGCCGGCCGACTATTTCGCCAGCCTGCAGCACCATGCCGTGCCGCTCAACGAGCCGGCTATCGCCGCGCTCTCGCACTCCTCCATGGGGCTCGATATCTACGCCTGGCTGGCGCAGCGGCTGCACCGCATTCCGACGGGCTCGCGGGCCTTCATCCCGTGGCCGATGCTGCAAAGCCAGTTCGGGGCGGAGTACGCCCGGCTGCGGAAATTCCGGGAGGTGTTCATGGAAGCCCTGCGGCAGGTCGCCACGGTGTACCCGGCCGCCAAGATCGACGTGAACGGGCAGGGCCTGTTTCTCTACCCCTCGCTTCCCCCGGTGCCGAAGACCCGCCTCCTCGTAAGCAAGTAGCCGACTGCCAAGCCGCGTGGGTGACCCTGCAACTCCTGCGGCGGGAAGTGTTGTAGGAGAAATCTAAGTGTTGCACCGTGCAGCACTTCGGTGCACCACATGTGGTGAAATTGGCCTCGATTCGGGGGCAAGCAGACGTGCCAACACAGAAGCCGCGCGTTTACGCCACCCTTGATCCTGCACAAGCAGCGGCGCTGGAGGCAATTGCACGCAAGCACGAGGTCTCAGTTGGCTGGCTGGTGAGATACGCTGTCGCGCGCCTCATCGAGGCCGACAAGGAGCCGGTGCAACTAAATCTTTTTGTTGAAATGGCCAAAATAAAGTCGTAACGGTTCAGAAGGAGAATGAAATGGCCACGATAGACAGGAAGACGGCTCCCGCGCAAATCGACAAGTTAGTTTTGTCGTCATTGTTTAATGGAGATAGATATATACGTAATCTTTTTAACGATATGGCGAGGGAAAATATATATACAGTATCCGATTTGCTTTCTTTTGACAAAAATTCTCTTTTCGAGAAATTCCCCACATCATCCCGCAATCAAGATCTCCTTGTTGATAGTCTGCGCCATCTAGGCGTTAGGCTATAACTCCTGTTTTGACATCAAACAAATGCCTAATCATCTCATTCGGGCTGGGTTTTTTGGCATTTCTTGTCCTGTTATGCTTCGGCAATACATCGCAGGTCGGTATATATTTATTATCTCGAAGATAAGCAGACATTCCGTTAAGCGTTCGGAATGTGGCGCCGTGTCCGACAGCAATATCCTCCAGAAATTTTGCAGATTCTTGATAACCAGATCGCAAAAATTCCTTTATCTGTTCAGTATTCATCTTCAGTGATTTAGTGTCGGTATAATCTACTATATAGAATGTAGCGGGGGCTATTTTCATCCAATAAGATATTGGACGGTCAGAATTGGCTGCAATGAAATCAGGGCGACCATGTATTTCAACCGCCCGCTTAATGGCAAGAATAGATAAGCAGGCTTTTGCAAAGCCCTGCCGCTTGGTATGTATGGCCCTCAACACTTGATTACTTGCAAATTCTTCATCCCATTTTAGTTTCCCGTGATTATATTCACCATAATTCCAGCTTGTTGGAATATTTATTTGATAAGCCGCTTCCGTAGCATCGCTGTTATTGGTTACTCCTGCCCTACTTAGGAAGTGACGAGCGCCCACTACATAGAACCATTTGAAATCCGCAAACGCGAGTTGCCAGCCAGGGACCCGAAAGTCGGGCGTGGGCGGCGCGACCAATGCGAAGGGATCGTCGGGGATGATCACGTCTTCCTCCTGGTATGTGAGAGTAGTGTTACACGCCTAGAAGGGCCCTTCTAGCACCTATTTACACCTATCTATCTGTTTGAATACGTTGTCTATTTTTAGGATTAGCCCATTTTGCCTATGTCCAGAAGCGGAGGGCGAAATGGAGGCTCTGGCTTACAGTCTGATCATCGGCGGTTATGTGATCCTGATGATGGTGCATTGCATCCTGCACTGAGGTGCAGCACAGCGCGCGGGCGGGGAGAAAGCTGCGTGACCGGCAAGCCACGCAGCTTTCTCTCTGCCTATGCCATAGCACTCGGTCATAGGAGCTTGCTTCATGAGCCATCCGGCAGTGTGCGACACGGCCTGAGAAGCGCGTGCTTTCACCACATCCGCGCGGCGAGGCTCTGCTCCTCCTCACCCACAGCGTTCGCGTAGATCGCCGTGGTGGTGAGCTGGGCGTGGCCCAGCCACTTCTGCACCATGTTGAGCGCGATGCCCCGGCTCACCGCCTGCACGCCGAAGCCGTGCCGCAGGCCCTTGGGGCAGGCGTGAGGGCCGTCCGCGATGCCGGCGGCCTCTATGACATCCTGCACCCTCCGCCAGCCCGTCATGCGGCTCCACGGCCATAGCAGCACCTTCGAGCCGCCCCGCCGCTGCGCCTCGCGGAGGCCGTGCACCAGGTCGAGCGTATCGAGCAGGTCGGGCGGCACCGGCACCGCCCGGAAGACGCCGCTGCGGCGCTTCTTCAGGCTCTCGAACACGATCACCCGCCCGGCCAGGTCCACCCGGTCACCGGTCAGCGCCAAGGCCTCGGAGATTCGGCAGCCGGTCGCGTGCAGCACGCCGCAGAAGGACCGGACCTCGCGTGGGGCCTTGGCGGCGGCGGCGGCGAAGGCGCGGCGCTCCTCCTCGGTGAGGTAGAGGCGGCGGCCTTCGGAATCGAAGAGCTGCATGCCCGTTTGGGGCTGGCTGATACCTTTCATATGAAATCTGTATCAGCGCGGGCGCGGCGCGGCCAGCTTTCAGGCCGGGTTATCCCCTGCGAGCTGCGCCGGAAGCGCCTGTGGCGGCACGTGTCTGATACAGAATTAGCAATAGTGTATCACAACCCCAATTAGGGGTCAAAATTGCTCTCGGAAAATTTTGCGCGCATAGGATTGACACGTTATATGGTGTCTCAACCCGTTTCATGTCCCCCACATCTAGCAAGGAGCAGTCCATGGCCTCCAAAAGTGGCAAGGGTGAAGTGACCTCGGCCAAGGCCGCGAGCGCAGCGGCCAAGGTGCTCGCCGACCCGAAATCCTCCCCGGCTGCCAAGAGCGCTGCCGGTTCGGCCCTGACGCAGCGGCCGAGCTCGAAGAAATAGGACCTCTTAATTCAAGGCTTTACACCGATGATGGTGACTACCTGATATGGCGAGATGCACAGCACCAGTTGAGGGCCATCGCTCAGCGAGCGCTGCAGCGGCCTGCCCTGCATGTCGCGGCCGCCGCCGCTACGGCGGCTACAGCAGCAGCTACGGTTCGTCCCCGTCCTACTTTCCGTCCTACTCCCCGTCAGTGAGCATCGACGGCAGCCGGAGCAGCGGGGGCGGGTCCGGCGGCAGCGCAAGGCCGAGATGGTCCCGAGCCGGTTCGTCCGTGGCGTACACGCCTGCTGAGGTGCGAGCACTCACGCCGGTCCGGGATAGCATCGAAAAGCGAGCGCTCCTGCCTGACCTTCGGGACGCCTTTCTCTGCCATGCGTGGGACGACCGGAAAGGGGCCACCAAGGAGCTGCACGATCTGCTCGTGTCACGAGGCGTTTCGGTTTGGTTCAGCGAGAAGGACGTTCCCCTCGGCACGTCGCTGCTCCGCGAAATCGACAAGGGATTGGCAAAGTCGAAAGTCGGGATCGTGCTGGTGACTCCCGCGCTGCTGCGCCGCGTTCAAGCAGAGGGCATCGCCGACAAAGAGCTTTCGGCACTTCTAGCGCGTGACCTGCTCGTTCCCATTGTGCACGGCACGACGTACGAGGCTCTCCGCGAAGTCAGCCCCTTGCTCGGTTCGCGAAGCGGCCTGAGCACCGCAGACGAGCCGATGGCAAATGTTGCGGCCAAGCTAGCCGAGCTAGTCGCCCCACAACTCCATTGCTGAGGCGGCCGGTCCACGTCGCACAAACCTTGATACGCACAGGCTCTTCCCTCACCTGCGCGAACCCGTCGGATTTGGAGGATGATCGCTGATGGCTTGGTATAAAGACGGCAGCAGATTGTCAAAAAACGAACATGCAAACTTCGATAAAATCTGGAAGCCGGGGGAAACGCCACCAGATAACGGCATCTATGAGTGCCAGGGGTGCGGCGATGAAATTGCGTCGAATAAGGGCGTGAAACTTCCATCGCAAAACCATCGGCAACATAGCCCACAACAGGGTACGATCCGTTGGAAGATGATTGTTTGCTGTGAGAATCGCTAAGGGAAAGACGCTATGGGTGGTCTGTAGGGTCTCTGGAAAATGGGGCACCCTGCTTCCAGGGCACCCCATCTCCATCAGATCAGCCCCGCAAGCCTAAAAGCTATCCACACCAGCACCGGGGCCATCTGCACCCCGAACGCCAAGCGGAAGCTAGTCCCGCGAGGCCGGCCGGTTTCGATAGTGACGAACACCCGCATGCGGGAGTTCTCCTCTACCTTGCGCGGGCCTCTTGATGAGCCGAACGCCGCGCATAAGACCAGCAGCAGGGGGTTTTCTGGATTTTTGCAGCCCCAGTGGTGGCCCCTACACGCTTCGGCTGCATCCCCTAATTTATTACGATCCTATGGGTGAGTCATCCGACGAAAATCGGAGCGGGGCTGGCCAGTTTGTCCGGCCCCCTCCGATCCCGAGCACGCAGCGGCCGACCGGCGAAAGCCGTTCGGCCAAGTCGCTTTGACAAGTTTGGAAATGGCAGACACCAACGCAGCCAATGCCCACACCATCTCCGGAGGAAAGGCGTCCATAATGGACATCTCCGATGTAAAGTTGCGATGGTGCGGTGGCTAGCCGCGAGGCTGGCAGGTCTCCTAATCCCTGCCACCATACAGCAAATCTTGCTGTACTTCGCCTTGAGGGGCATCGCCCTTAGGGGCGAAGGCCCTGACTATACTCAAGCAGATGCTCCTGCTGCAAGAGTTACTTCGGCCGCATACTGCGATCCCGCTGCCGGCCGAGTCCCTGGCCCCTCGCCTGCCCTTGCCCGCGCGCCAGCTCTTCCAGGCGCTGCCAGTTCTGCTCCCTGGTGCGGATCGGGGCGAAGGCGGCCTTGCGTTCAGCGTTCCGGCGCTGCCAGGCGGCGCGCAGCTCGGCCTGCTGGCGGGCCTGAATCTCCCGCAGCTCGCCGCACTGCCTCAGGTAGGCCTCACGCAGCGCGTCCGCCTGGCGCTTCGTCTCCTGATGGATGCGGTCGCGTTCCTGCTGCAGGGCTTTCCTGGCCTTGCGGGCCAGGGCCTGCTGCTCCTGCTGCTGGGCGGCCTGCAAGGCCGTGGCGCGCTCCGTGCCGCTGAACAGTCCGAACACCACGCCAAGCATGCCGGCGGGCCTCTCAGCGGCTTTTAGGCGCGGATCGCGCAGGGTCTGCGCCATGTTCCAGATCTTCCCGAGGGGCGAGCGCTCGCGCTCCTGGAACCGGCGCTGCTCCACCCGCTGCCGGCGGAACTGATCGGCCCAGGCGGGTCGGAATTGCTCCTTGATCTCGGCCGCGCGCCGCTCCTTCTCCTCGTTGGCGCGGGCATAGAGCCGGTCTTTCGATGCCTGGTAGGCGCGCTTCAGCTCCGTCCATTGCTGGCCGTGGCTGTCGTGCATGGCGCGGCCGGCGGCGGCGAGCTGGGCGTCCCGCTGCTTCTCCTCGGCCCGGATGAAAGCGCCGCGCATGCTGTCATTGGCGGCGGCCTTGGTGAATTCGTACGCCGGCCGGCTCTTGCGCGGGTCGCGCGCGAATTCCCCCTGCTCGCGCCTGGCGTTGTTCTCGACGCGCCTGGGGCAAAAGACCTGCCCCCGCTCCTGCTCGTAGGCCTGCGCCCATTTCGAGAGGGCCAGCTTCGAATTGGAGAGCGCGGCCGCCTTCCCTTCCGTGGGATGCACCCGGTTGACGATCACATGCACATGGGCGTGCGGCTCGTCCGTGTGGCAGACGATCAGGGCCTGGTGCTCTTCCAGCTTCAGCAGCTTCAGGGTCGCCCGCGCGGCCTCGATCTGCTCGGCCTTGGTGGGCTGCTCGGTCGGGTGCCAGGACAGGCTGTAGGCGAACACGGGCGAGGTCATCTTCCGCCCCGTCGCCTTCACGCCGGCGGCCGCTTTCAGCTCCTCCGCCTTCATCGCCGTGGTGGCCATCATCCGCCAGGCGCGCTGCGGATCGTCGGTCGGCAGGTTGACCACCTCCGCCCAGGCCACGCGCTCAGCCGTCCGCCGCTCGGCCTCCCCGGCCTGGCGCTTGTCGTGCAGGTAGTAGGCGGCCGCGCCCTTAAAGCTGCGGCCGCCCTTCGTCATCGCCGGGACCATAGAATCCATCCAGCAAGGCGGTGATGCGGGTGGCCAGCTCCTCGATGCTCTGGGGCAAGAGCCGGCCGGCATTGGCGGCGCGGGTGAGCTGGTTGAGGTTGTTGCCGATGGGGATCAGCGCGGCGGCCAAGCTGGCCAGGGCCTGCTGATCGGTGCTGGGCGGCGGCAGGCGGTATCCCAGGGCGCGGCGGCGGACGAACTCGGTGGTGGTCAGCCCCAGGGCTCCGGCCGTGCGGGAAATGGCGGCGTGCTCGGCCGCCGTCAGACGCAGCTTTAGCTGGTCGTCCTTGAGCTCCGCCGGTGCCTTTTTCGGCCGCGCCATACACACCCTGCCTCATCCAGTTCACCCGCTCCACCGGCCGGCCGGGGAGTGTCCAGAGAGGGGCGTCCCCCTCTTTGGCCAGAGTTTTTGGGTACCAAAAACACATCTGGCTATGCAAGCTATGCAAGCTATGCAAGCTATGCAAGCTATGCAAGCTATGCAAGCTATGCAAGCTATGCAAGCTATGCAAGCTATGCAAGCTATGCAAGCTATGCAAGCTATGCAAGCTATGCAAGCTATGCAAG
>NZ_SRXO01000041.1:0-8935 GCF_008360935.1 Siccirubricoccus phaeus | reverse complement strand
AGCTATGCAAGCTATGCAAGCTATGCAAGCTATGCAAGCTATGCAAGCTATGCAAGCTATGCAAGCTATGCAAGCTATGCAAGCTATGCAAGCTATGCAAGCTATGCAAGCTATGCAAGCTATGCAAGCTATGCAAGCTATGCCAAGCTATGCCAAGCTATGCCAAGCTATGCCAAGCTATGCCAAGCTATGCCAAGCTATGCCAAGCTATCCCAAGCCTACGAACAAGGGATACCCCTGCCCTTTCCGTTGATTTCTGCGCTCTTTGACCCAGGCTTACCGGGCCGGCAACCCCTGAGCTAACCCCTGCCCCTGAACCATCCCAGGAGTCCGCGCGATGCTGGTTGCACCGGCTGCGGCGGGGCTAGTGGCTGCTCCGGCTCGGGCTTTCGTTGATCGGTCAGAATGGCCGTCAGCTTCCGCCGCTCCTCCTCCGCCCGGTCCAGCCGCTCGCGCAGGTCATCGATCTGATCGGTGAGCTGCCGTCGCTCGCGGTCCCGTTCGGCCTCCTGATCGGCCAACCGTTCACGCAACCGGTTAACTTCATACTGAAGCAACGGGGGGGTTCCCTCTGTTTCCATTGGGGTTTCCTCCGTTGCCTTAGAGGGGTTTCCTTCCCGGTCAGGAGGGTAAACCCGAAACAGCTCCCCGGCCTGGATTCGATACGTGCCGTCTGCCTCCTGCTCACAGGAAAGGCGGCCGCTTTTAATGGCTTTCGATAGGGTAGGCTTGCTCACGCCGGCCGCCTTGGCTGCTTGGCCAAGGGTAAACACGACGGGTTGCCCTAATGGTAAATCGCTCATGAAGGCAACGGTAGCACGGGTATCGCCTCCGGCTGCAGGCTAACCGTTGCCTTATCCCCAACTTTGACACCAGGGCAACCCCCAATGCCTCACCAGGCAACCCTAGCGGAAACCGGCCCTGCGGTACGCTGCAGGGCCGGGGAGGGGTTAGCCCTTGCCAGGAGCCTTGCTTGGCATGATCACCAGGCGGGGGCGGTCACTGGTCGAGAGGTTGCGCAGCGGCCGGCGGACCTGTCCGGTGAGGCTGTCGCCCTTCTGGGTGGGCCAGAGGCCGGTCACCTCGGTCCAGATCGGCTTGCCGCCATCCGTCCCGTCGATGACGATCCAGGCGCGGAAGGGAGGACGTTCGCCCTCTGGCTGCCCGGTCTGCGGCTTTGCCGTGGGGTTTGCTTTCGTGAACATGGTTTTCTCCTTTTTGTTGGGCTGGCAATCACGCCAGCCCAACCGGAGGAAGGCCGGTCGAAGCAAACCCCACGGCAAAGCCGCAGACCGATCCGGCTGACATCGGAATGATTTTGTGTTGTAGCGCGATGTAGTGTATCGTAGTGGGATGACCGGAACGGAACCCGAAATGAGCAAAGGCCAGCCTGTCAGCGTGCGATTGCAGCCGGCGCTGCATGAGCAGGTGGGGGCGCTTGCGGCCGCGCTTGATCGTCCGAAGTCCTGGGTCATCGAGCAGGCGGTGAAAGAGTATGTCGAGCTTCAGGCCTGGCAGCTCGCCGCGATCGACGAGGGGATCAAGGCGGCGGACGAGGGCCGTGTGATTGCGCATGAGGATGTGGCGGCCTGGGTTCGGTCGTGGGATAGCCCCGCCGAACGCCCGGCCCCGAAATGCGAATAGTCTGGACCGAGCCCGCAATCCGCGACCTGCAGGCGGCCAGAGCGTACATCGCCCGCGACAAGCCCGGCGCGGCGGCCGAGCAGATGGAGCTGGTCCTGGGCGCTGTTGCCGGCCTGATCGAATTCCCCCATCTGGGCCGCCCCGGCCGCCGTCCCGGCACCCGTGAGCTGGTGGTATCCCGCACGCCTTTCGTCGTGCCCTACCGGCTGCGCGGCGACGCCATCGAAATCCTGCGCGTGCTGCACGGCCGGCAGCGTTGGCCGGACGACTTCCAGGGCTAGAGAGCGGCTTTACTGCGGCGCGCGGAGGCCTGGGCGCACGATCCGGACCGTGGCGTCTGGATCGATCTCCGCGCCTGGCGGGGCCGGCGGCGGCGGGGGAGGGGTTCTCGGCCGGCCGCCCCTGGACCGGTCCTCGATGGCGGTCTCGATGGCGTCCCGCATCTGGCGCAGCGGCGTGATCCACCACAGCACGGCCCAGCCCTGCTGGCGGGTGAGTTTGCTGAACACGCGCAAAGTCCCGACATTCCAGGCGAGGGCTCCTACGCCCCCGGCGATGGCCAGGAAGAGGGCGATTTCGCCGGGGTAGAGGATATCCCCCCAGACGACGGAGAGGCCTGCCAGGCCCGCGCAGACGGCCAGGGCGAGGAAGAACAGGGGGCGGGTGAGCTCGACGCCCTCGATGGTGGAGAGCTGGATGGATTTCGTGCGCGCCCGCACGATGTCCTCCGTCACCCGGAAGCGGCCGTGCCGGAAATACTCGTGGCCGGGCGCGCGTTCAGACAATGGGAGGCTTCCCGCAGGGGCCGGCCTCGGTGACGACGCCGCCGGATTCCAGGCGGCGCACGACGGCCGGGGTGTAGAGGCGAAGGCTGGCGGTGAAGGCGGCCATGTCGATGCGGTCCTTCATCCCGTCGGTCACGGCGCAGCCGCAGAACTGCGCCGGCGTGGCATGAATGATCCCGCGCCTGGCCTCGCGCTCCTCGGCCTGCAGCGCCTGGGCGAGGGCGGCGCGCTCCTGCTGCAGCCGGGCCTGCAGGGCAGGGGCCGTGTAGCTGTTCGCCCAGCCCTGGAGGGTGTTGCCGTGCCGGCGCATGAATTCGTCGCTGCCAGGCCGGCCCCCGAAGATCATCCCGAGCGCGCCGCCCGTGGCCTGCTGCATCTGCTGGGCGAGACGTTCCATGTTCTCCTGTATCCGCCGCTCGCCGGCCGCGACCAGGGAAGCAACGGCGGCCTGGCGCTCGCGCCGGCCTTCGGCGACGGCCGTCTGGCAGGCGGGGATGTAGTATTTCTGGGCCAGGCGCGGGGCGATGATTTCAGGGGCGAGGTAGAGGTAGTTGAGGCCGAACCAGACGATGATCCCCCCGAGCAGCGGAGCGATTTCATCGACGGGGATCAGGTCCTTCCAATCGCCCATGGCTGCAATCCCGGGATAGCCGTTCTTCCTGCCTATCGAATTAATATCGTAAGAATGGTTGGCTTTCGTCAACCATGGAAGGGCCGGCAGCGTGGACGCGCGCGACCTCGACAGGGGTCTCAATCAGGCCTTCGGGTTCGTGGTCTGGATGTTCGGCCAGCTCTTCCAAGCGCTCGCCTGGGCCTGGGCGCAGACGCCGGCCGGGTGGGAGTGGTGGTGGCGCGCGTTGCTGCTCGCCGGCATCGTCCTGATCGGGCCGCGCCTGGCGGTCGTCCTGGTTCGCCGGCTATGGCGGCTGAGCTGGGGCATGCCGAAGATCTTCGGCCGCGCGCGCTTCGCCTCGGTGTTCGAGCTCTGGCGCGCAGGCCTCCTGCGGCCTGGCGGGCGCTTCCTGGGGCAGCTCTGGGGCCGGGATATCGCGCTGCACGGGGAGGGGCATTGCCTGACCGTGGCGGCGCAGGGATCGGGCAAGACGACGGGCCTGATCATTCCGACGCTGATCACCTACGACGCCGGCTCTGTCGTCGTCACCGATCCCAAGGGGGCGATCACGGCGCAGACGCGCCGGCTGCGCGCGAGCCGTGGCCGCGTCGTCGTGCTCAACCCCTGGCGCGACGAGCTGATGGGCGATCCGGCCTTCGCCCTCGATCTGGGGGATGAGGGATTCAATCCGCTGCAGCTCGTCGGCTTCGACCGCGCGGGCCGGTCGGCCGCCGCGATGCTGGCAGGCCTGCTGCTCCCCGACATGCCGGGCGAGGAATCCTATTGGCGGACGGAAGCGCGCGATCTGCTGGAATGGGCGATGCTGTACCAGGCCGCGAAGCTCCCGCCGGACAAGCGCACGCTGCCGGCCCTGCAGGCGCTGCTCTACGACCCTGCCGAGCTGACGGCGATCATGGAACGGTTGGTCAAAGACAAGCATCCGGCGAGCGCGGATGCGCCGCTGCGGGGCGCGGCGGCAAAATTCTATGGCCTGGTGGCGATGCAGGCGGGACCGCAGTTCGCCGGCGCGCAGGGCACGGCGGCGACGGCCCTGAAGATCTACTCCGAGGGCTCGGCCCTGGGGGAGCATGTCAGCCGCAAGGGCGGGTTCATGCTCTCCGATCTGAAGGGCGAGACGCCGCTCACCCTCTACCTGATCTGCCCGCCCAATCACCTGGTGAGCGATGACCGCAAGTGGCTCAACCTGGTGCTGGCGCTGATCACGCAGGAAATCGGCAAGCCTGGCGCGGCGCGGGAGACGGTGCTGCTGATGGATGAGTTTCCGGCGCTCGGCTATCTGCCGAACCTGCTGCCGGCGCTTGAGCAATTCCGGGAGGCGGGGCTGCGGGCGCACCTGATCGCGCAAAACCCCGGCCAGATCATCCAAACCTACGGCCAGGACGGGCTGCGCCGGCTGTGGGGCGCGGCCGAGTACAAGCAGTTCTTCCGCATCACCGATCCCGACCAGGCGCGCCAGCTCTCCGAGTGGCTGGGCAACGTGACCGTGCGGACGGAAAACATCAGCGCGCGCGGCGACACCTCGACGGGCCTCGCCGGTGTGCCGCTGATCCGGCCTGAGGAGCTGAGCGGCATGAAGCGGGGCCGGCAGATCATCGTGCGGCCGGAGGCGCGGCCGGTGCGGGGGAGGGTGATGCCGTTCTTCAGGCGGCGGGCGTGGGCGGCGATGACGGACCCGAACCCCTACCGGGGCCGGTGAGGCCGGAGGCGCGCCAGGTCGGTCAGACCGGCCCGCGTGTTTTGGGGGGCTGTCTGCCCCCCAAACCCCCCGAGGATACAGGGCACAAAATGGGTGAATGTTTTCAAGGAGATTGATAGAATTTGCGAGCGGAACCCAGGGATGGATAGTCCGCGCACGAAATGGGCGGCCAGTCCTTCGGGGCTGGCCACTTTCGTTCCGGGGATAGGAGAAAGCCCGTCATTCGGGCTTTGGTGTGCGCTTCGCCGCTATGAACGCGTCAAAGTCGAATGGCGTGGACGGGCCGGATGCCTCACCCTCGATGAGGGCGGCCCGCAGCGCCTGCAGCTTGATTTCGTGCTCTTCCAGCATGCGCAGGCCTGCCCGCACAACCTCGCTCGCGGACTGGAACCGCCCCCGCTCGATCTGCTGGTCAACGAAGGCGGCGAAGTGATCGCCCAACGAAATCGACGTGTTCCGCGCCATGGATGCCTGCCCTTTCTATACCAATATATGGTATTATATATTGGTATCGGCGCAGGCCTTGGGCATTCCTCACGGCATCAGCCGCTTGGCTGCCTCGCAGAAATCGATGGATCAATCGTCGCAAAGCTGGACGGCAACATTGATTCCGGACGCATCCAATTCAGCAACGAACAGGCGAAGCCCCTCCCGTTCCGCCTCATTCGTCGGTCTAGGCAAGAATAAAACATCCGGACATCCGTCAATAGACACGACAACACGCCGAAATTCTTCAGTAGCAAGGGCAATATAATCTGCTTTCTTCTGATTTTCCATGCTGAACCCTAATTCATTCTCCAATAAAAATCATCTGTTCCTTGGTCGGTCTGAAAAAAGCCCGTTCTTCGGCCGGCCCTGCAAGGTCGAATCCCGGAGGATCGGAGGCCCTGTCAAAACGGCGCTTTAGCGCCGGGACCGGAGCCACGCGCAGCCGCTTTCCGCCTTCGCTGTGCGCAATGTTACGCTTTAGGCGTCGGCTCCGAAGAATGTCGCTGCGCGGCCCGCCTCCGGCGGGTCCTCCAAAGAATGAGGCTTTTCAATCGTCTTGGACGATTGCGCCTGTCGAGATTGACCGTTCCGGCGGCGAGGCCGGTATCCCATCTGCCGGGGGAGGGGCGGGGCCAGCCTCGGGGGGGCGAGAGTTTCAATCCGGCTTGGGGAGGGTGCGCGCGTAGCTCTCCAGCACGGCATTCATGACCGTCTGATAGCCCTTGCCCTGCGCCTTGTAGGCTTCCAGCACGGACCGCTTGACGCGCAGCGTCACCGGCTGCGTGCGATCCGGCTCGGCCAGGCGAGCGTTCTTCCAAAAGCTCGCATCGAGCTCGGGAATTTCGCTGTAGTCGATCTGGCTATCACTGCGCGCCGCCAGTTCTTTCAGGCGCTTATCGGAAATGCCCATGGTATCTGCTCCTTTCGTTCCGATTCGCGAGCCGGGCCGAGATCAGGCGGGTTTTGCCCTGCCGGTCGGTGTGCACCACCACCACGGCGACAACGCCACGGATCAGGCCAATGCTGACGATCCGCTCCTCGCCGTAATCGTTGCGCGTGTCCACTTGGGACAGCACCGGCCCCTCGAAAATCAGGCTCGCCTCTTCGAAGGAAATTCCGTGCCTTTCCAAATTCTTGGCGTTCTTGTTCGGGTCCCATTCGAAGATCATCGAAATAATGTTATAACAAATTGTATGTACAGGTCAAGGGAATATAACGTTTCCCGTTCTATCCCATCTGCCGGGGGAGGGGAGGGGCCAGCCTCGGGGGGGTGAACCCTATCAGGGTCGATAGGTTGACGGGGGCGGGGCGGTCTCGGCCGCGAGTTCGGCATTCGCCTGTTGCAGCGTCCGCACGGCCGCCGCGACGGTTTCGGGGTCCGCGCCCGCCTCAACCGCTTCCGCCCAGGCGGCGGCGGCCTCTGCGACCGCGAGGGCCTTCACGGCCGCGAGCGGGGCAGTCCCGCCATTCGCCGCTGCGGCCTGCCGCACGCGCTCGCGCATGGCTGGCAACATGGCCTGCATCTCGGCGGCCGTGCGGGTCTTCCTGCCTTCCGTCATCGTCCCGGCTCCTGCTGGTGCCGGGGATCATGGCGCGAGCTCGCCCCCTTGGCTGCCTCGCAGACAAAGCGGCCCCGCCGCCCCTCTAAACCCTGTTCCTTGGTCGGTCTGAAAAAAGCCCGTTCCTCGGCTCGGCCCTGCAAGGTCGAATCCCGGAGGATCGCAGGCCCTGTCAAAACGGCGCTTTAGCGCCGGGACCGGAGCCACGCGCAGGATGCGTCAGCATCCGAGCATGGCGAGGACCCGCTTTTGACAGGGCCGAGAACCGTAGGGACGCTGAATGCAGGTCGGGGCGCATGCCCGCCGCGCAGCGGCCAAACAAACAGGGTCGGCGCGCAGCGCCGTCCGCTCCCCGCCCCAAAGTGCCCGTACCTTCCCTCCCCCCCCGCTCGGCAGTTATCCACAGGTCCCGTGTGTTAGATATGTGTTAGAGAATCTGTTACGGGATTCTGGTAAGACTATAACCCATTGAATTAACTTGGTAAATTGGCGTCGCGAAGCTCGCGAGCGTGGGTGATAACACGAAAAAGCGTGGGTAAATACACGAAAGAACGTGGGTAAATACACGAAAGAAGGTCCGCTTCGGACCTGTGGGTAAAAACACGAATCCGCTTGAAGCGTGGGTGAAGACACGTGACGATGTGCCCCGTGGGTGAAGACACGAATCATCAGCGCTCGCCGCTCCTGCCCGTCCGGCACACCGTGCCGGACTTCTTCGTGTGCGACCTCTTCGACGCCGCGCCCAAGGGCGACATGGCCTCGATGGAGCACCCGATTTTCAGCCTCTCCACCAAGCCCGACCGGCGGGCGCGGCGCTACGAGCACAACGGACACTTCCTGCAGGTCAGCCCTTCCGACCTCGGCCTGGCGACGGTGCACGACCGCGATGTGTTGATCTTCTGCATCAGCCAGGTGATGGCCGCGCTCAACGAAGGCCGGGCTGTCTCCAAGGTGCTGCGCTTCAAGGCCTACGATCTGCTGATCTCCACCAACCGCGGCATCGACGGCCGCGGCTATGAGCAGCTCCGGGCCGCCTTCAAGCGCCTGCAGGGCACGCAGATCGAGACGAACATCATCACCGGCGGCATCGAGATGATCGACATCTTCAGCCTGGTCGATCGGGTGCGGATCGTGCGGGAGACGCGCGAGGGGCGCATGCTCGATGTCGAGGTGACGCTCTCGGATTGGGTGTTCAATGCCATCCATTCGAACGAGGTGCTGACCCTGCACCGGGACTATTTCCGGCTGAGGAAGCCGCTAGAGCGGCGCATCTACGAGCTGGCGCGCAAGCACTGCGGCCGCCAGGGCGAATGGCGGATTTCGCTCGATCTCCTGCAGAAGAAATGCGGCTCGAATTCCACCTTGCGCGAGTTCCGCCGCCTGGTGGGCGAGATCGTCGAGCAGGACCAGGCGCACGGCCACATGCCCGATTACGCGCTCTCCTTCACCGATGACGTGCTCACCGTCTGGCCGCGACGCGCGCTCCCCGATGGCTCAGGGGAGGCAATCGCCTATGACCGGGTGCGCCTGACCCAGGACGGCTACGAGGCAGCCCGCAAGGCCGCGCCAGGCTGGGACGTGTACGGGCTTGAGGGCCAATGGAAGGCCTGGATGCAAAAGACCCAGAAGCCCCTCCCCCGCGCCCCGGATGCCGCCTTCGCCAAATGGTGCGCCCGCTACTTCCAGAACCATGGCAGGCCATGAAGCCGGTCGCGCGCAAGCATCACTTCGTACCGCAATGCTACCTGAAAGGCTTCACCAAACACCGGGAGAAGCCAAAACTCTTTGTCGTCGATCTCAAACGCCGTAACCACTTTGAAACCGCGCCGGAGAATGTCGCGGCAATCAGGGATTTTCATTCCATTGAGGCCGAAGGTCACCCAATCGACGCTATAGAATCTGGGTTGGCCGATTTTGAAAGCGAGCTGGCGAAGGCATTGGCGCGAACGATTGCTGCCAATGAAATCCAGAGCGAAGAAGATAGGATATACCTACTCAACCTCTCAGGAATCCCCTCATTTTTCGTTGCGTGGTCTATAGGCGCGATTCGTCTGGGCTTGGTAGCCGTTCCAATGTGATGCGGGTTGGAGTTGTTCGGTGGGCGAGGCGGATCGGGGTCAGGCGAGGC
>NZ_SRXO01000040.1 GCF_008360935.1 Siccirubricoccus phaeus | reverse complement strand
AGCGAGCTACCCCTTCCGCCCGGCCAGAATTCCGCCGGTCGCGAAAACGCCGGCCCCCGTACTAAGGCCGGCGCTCCGATCCAGCAGGGTCGCACTACCCCGACAGACATCTCCAAGTCGGACCCTAAGCGACTCCGTGACGGCACGCAACCGCACTCTAACGGTTGCAGCGCCGCCTCTGCTGGATCGGGCCTTAACCCACAGCAAGAGGACCCGGCACATGCCGAGCGAGAAGACCGACCGCCCCCTTGTTCTGCTGCCGCGTGACATCGCCGCCCTGACGGGCGGAGCAGCCCCCACCCATCGCCGCGCCCTGGAGGCCGCCCGTGATGGCCGTATCCCGGCCGAGCGAGGCGACAATGGCCGCTGGTCCTATCGGCCAGCCGATCTGCCGGCGATAGCCGCTGCCCTCGGCTTCCGCGTCCCTCACGCCGTCGCCGCATAAAGCAAACCCCCGCCCTTCAAACCGCTGGCAGGCGGCCGAAGGAACGGGGGCAGGTACGCTTGGCTACGCGGCAAACACTACTGGCAACAACGCTGCGCAATCTAGCGACCTGGCCTCGGTTTTCCAAGGGCCTTCTGCCTCTCGCGTAGAGGCAAAAATGCATCGTCACGTCACGGCGCCCGCCGCCGTCTCTGTCCTGATCGAAGCCCAGGAGCGCCTGGGCTATGGCTTCCGCAATCCGCTCTACCGCGCCGCCCTGGCGGGCGAGCTGCGGCTAATCGAGCTGCTCCCCGGGCCGCGCATCCCGGCCTCGATGCTGAAGCCGACAAGCCGGCCGCAGGTGATCGTCATCGGTGACGATGGCGGCGAGGAGCGCGGCCCGGCCGGCTTCCCGAAGCTGCGGAAGCTGCTGGAATGGGCCGCGGTGGTGGTCCTGCACTCCTGCGGCGGCGAGGAACACCACTACGACATGGCCGTGGAGGCCGCCACCGAACGGCGCCGGGTCCTGTTCATCGAGACCGCCACCGGCCGGCGGGAAGCCTGGGCGCAGCGGATCGGCGCCGAGATCAACCGCCGCCACCGCGCCCACCTCCGGCAACTGCACGTGCTGGACATCCAGATTGCCCCGGGGCTGCCGGCGCATCCCCTGGTGAAGGCGGTGGCGCTATGATCCGCGGCCTCCCCTATTTCAGCGGCGCATGGTGGGAACGCTTTGCGCGCAGCGACGCCCGCTGGTTCCGGGAAAATCTGCTGAAGCATTGCGCCGAGATGGGCGTGGTCCCGACCGTGGACGAGGCCGGAACTCTGCTGATCCCGGTGGAGGCCATGGCCCTCCATGAGGGACGGCCTGAGGAGGAGCTGGTCGCGGAATTCGAGGCGTTGGGCAAGCAGTTTGGCGGCGAGGCCCTCCGCTGGATTACCAACCCCAGCACCCTGAAGGTGCTGCATTGATGCCGGGCCGCCACGATATGGCGACGCTCGCCACCTCACCGTTGGTGAACCGGGTGGAGGTACGGCCCTTCGGGGCCGACTTCGCCTTCGCCTCCATCACGCTGCCTGCGGTGCGCCTGGCTGGCATCCGGGCCAGTCGTGACGGCACGGGCCGGGTGACGCTCCGGCCGCCGATGATCGCGGCTGGCGGTGACCGGGAACGGCCCGCCTATGCCTTCCAGCCCGGCTTTGCAGAGCAGCTTGCCCAGGCGGTGGCCGAGGTCTGGCGCCGCGCGGATGCCGACGGCGGGGCGGGAAGGGGGCTCGCATGACCGCTGGCGCCTCCGAGCCGGCGCAGGCCGGCAACGTCATCCGCTTCCCGAAGGGGCATGCCTCGACGGACTGCCGCATGGCGGCGGCAGTGTATCTAGAAATGGCGCAAGCCCTTCTGGTGCAAGGGAAGCTTGCCGACGCCGCCGAATTCCAGGCGAAGGCGAGAGGCTTCGAGGAAGAGGCTGACCAGCGGTGGGGGCGCCGTTGAACGAAGCCCCCGACCTAGCCGAGATCCGCGCCGGTCTAGTCGCCTCGGCCGAGGCGCTGGCGGCGGATCTGCTGGGGCCTCCTTCCAGCAAGGCCGGGAAGGAATGGCGCTGGGGCCGCCACGGCTCCATGGCGGTAGTCGTGCGGGGCAGCCGGAAGGGCCTCTGGCACGATCATGAGGCCGCGGCCGGCGGCGACGCCCTGGCACTGATCCGCCGGGAACGGAATTGCACCTTCCCCGAAGCCCTGGATTGGGCGCGTGGCTTCCTCGGCATGGCCATGCCGGATGGCAGCCAGCCCGAGCATGAGCGCCACCAGCTCAGGCAGCAGAAGCGCCAGGAACAGCAGGCGGAGCGGGATGCAGAGGAGACGGCAGAGGAGGCCGCGCGCGTCGCCCGCGCCAGGGCCATCTGGAGCGAGCGCCAGCCGCTCGCCGGCACCGTGGCGGAAAAGTACCTGACCGAGACGCGGCGCATTCCCCGGCCCGCCTCCGGCTGGCCCGATTGCATCGGCTTCCACCCGTCACGCCATGCCCTCATCGTCGCCGTCATGGACGACGCCGGCGCGATGCAGGCGGTGCAGGTGATCCACCTCACGTCCGATGCCCGGAAGCGGCCGGACGAGCCGAACCGGCCGACCAAGCAGAGCTTCGGCGTCATCTCTGGCGCTGCGCTGAAGCTGCCGAGGGTTTCTGCCCCGGAAGGCGAAAACACCGCCCCCCTGCTGCTGGCCGAGGGGCCGGAGACCGGGCTTTCCATCTGGGCCGCCACCGGCCGGGAAACCTGGGTGGCGCTGGGCAGCATGGCCAAGGTCACGCCCCCGCCGGGCCGGGCGCTGCTGATCTGCGCCGATGACGACCCGCCGCACGCCCCCGCGACGAAATCCCTGCATCACTCCCTGGGTGACTGGCGGGCCGCCGGCCACAAGGTGGTGGTGGCCTACCCCTGGCCGGTGCGGCGCCACGACAAGTCCGACTTCAATGACGTGATCCGCCAGGCTGGCGCCGAGGCCGTGCGGGAGCGGATCGCGACGGCCTGGACCACGGCGCCGGCGCGCCGCCCGCGGCTGCCCATCGAGGAGGCCCGGGCAAGGCTCGTCGCCGCCGTCGAGGAATTCTTCCGGCAGGCCGCCGATTTCGATGATGAAGCCGAGGATGTCCCGGCGCCTATCGTCCACGCCATCAAGGTGGACGTGGGCATTGGCAAGAGCGCCAGAGCCAGGGACGCCGCGGCGAAGCTGCTGGCCGAGATGAGGGCGAAGGGAGACGGGCGCTTGATCGCCCTATTCGTCCCTACCCATAAGCTGGCCGATGAACAGGCCGCGGCCTTCAACGCGCAGCCCCATGGCTTCCGCGCCGCGGTCTGGCGCGGCCGGGAACAGCCCGACCCTGACAACCCCCTGGGGTCCATGTGCATGGACCTGGAGGCCGTCAGGGACGCGCAGAGCGTGGCGCTGCCGGTCGAGAGCAGCGTCTGCCGCAAGCGCGGCGAGAACGGCGGCATATGCCCGTTCTTCGAGGTCTGCGCCTACCAGCGGCAGAAGCAGCAGGACCCGGATTTGTGGATCTTTCCGCATGAGCTGCTGTTCGTCGAAAAGCCAGCCGCCATCGGCAAGGTGGCGGTGGCCATCGTTGATGAGGCGATCTGGCAAACGGGCCTGACCGGCGTGGACGGAAAGCCGGATGACCTGACGCTTGAGGCCCTGGCCGGGGATGTGTCGATCCCCAACGACTTGCCCGGCATCGACACCGCTGAGCTGGTGGAAGCGCACCGGGCATTGCTGGGAGCCATCCATGGCTTACCGGATGGCCCGCTGCCTCGGAAGCACATGGCGGAACGGATGCTGGCGGAGACGGCCCGCTCCGGCCACAGCCTGTCATGGCGGCGTGTGATTGACCCCGGCCTCCGGCCCGGCATGCCGAAGGCGACGCGGAAAGAGCTGGTCCGGCTGGCGCAGAACAACAAACTCGCCATGCGCACCGCCAAGATGTTCAACGCAGTGGCGGAGCTGCTGGCGCCGGATGGGCCGGAGGCAAGCGGCTGGGTATCCCTGGCCACGGTGGAGAAGGACGAAGGCCCGGTGCGGGTACTACGTCTCCGCGGGCGCCAGACGGTGAAGAAGGGGTGGATCGTTCCCACCCTGCTGCTGGACGCCTATCTGAACCCCGACCTGGTGCGCCCCTACTGGCCTCAGGCGGAAGTGACGGCCGAGCTGGAGGCCGAGACCCCGAACATGGAGGCGCATCAGCTTGTCGGCCGGGACTTCGGCAAGACCGCCCTGGTGCCGGATGCGTATTGCAACGATACGGGTGCGCGGGGCCGGCTTTGGGCCAGCGCAGAGGTCCGCGCCACCGTGCTGCGGGAGGCCCGTAACGTCACAGGCAAGACCCTGGTGGTGGCGCAGGAGGCGGTGGAGGAACAATGGCGCAACGCCACCTCGCCCTGGCCCGCATCGGTTGATCTGGCCCACCACAACGCCGTCGCCGGCCGCGACGAATGGGGGCCTGGCCCTGACCGGCCGGGCGTGGCGCAGATCATCGTCGTCGGTCGCACCCTGCCGCGGGAAGGTGACGTGGAGCGCATGGCGGAGGCCCTGACCGGTCGCGCCCTGACACATCGCGGGGTCCGCTATGAGCGTCACGATACGCCCGTCTACCTGGCCAGCGGCGAGATCGTCAGTGGCCTAGCCTTCCGCCACCCCGACCCGACCGCCGAGGCGATCCGCTGGCAGATCTGCGAGGGCGAGGTTCTGCAGATCATCGGCCGGGGCCGTGGCGTCAACCGGACGGCAGACAACCCGCTGCGGGTGCTGGTGCTGACCAATATTCCCCTGCCCCTGCCAATCAACAGCCAGGTGTCTTGGGAGAGCCTGGCGCCATCGCCCGCTGACCGGATGCTGTCTGAGGGGGGGATGGCTCTCGCCAACCCAGGCGACGCTGCCCAGGCATACCCCGCCCTCTGGCCTAGCCGGGACGCTGCCAAGAAAGCCTTCAGTCGGGGAGGTTGGGGACAAAGCCGTATAGGTAATTACCTATACGGGAATGTCCCCAACCTCGGCCGAGTGGTCTACCAGCGGGCAGGTGCCGGCCGGAGCGTGTCGGATGGGGTCTATGACCCCGAGGCGGTTGCCGATCCGCGGGCCTGGCTGGTGGAGCGGCTAGGCGAGCTGGCCCATCTGGAGATCCACCCGCCACCCGCTGCGCAGCAGGACCCACAGAGACCGGCCGAGGCCCCCGAAGGGTCCACCAGCCCCGCCGAAGCCGACCACCCGCCCCAGCGCCCCGGAAACCCGGCAATGCGGCCCTGTTCTGAGGGTGAGACCGAGGCGGGGGTTTCCGCGCAGTACGCGCGCGAGGTCGAGGCGGACCTGCCTCCGGTGCCCGCCACAGCCATTTCTGAGGCTCCAGAGCCTCCCCTGCTTCACCCGCCCCTGCCGGGCGAGATGGGGCAGGCACCGCCGCCGCCCCGGACCGGGCGTGGCATGCTGGGCGTGATCGCCAGCCCACCGCCGGACCCGTGGCCGGAGCCTGGCTCCTGGGAGCCACCTGAATTGCCGGAGGACGCGGAAGCGCCCCCGCACTGGCGGGCGGAGCTGAAGCGCCGGTTGGCGGAGAAGCCTCGGCCGAAGGTCTGGAACGACTTCACCGATGTGTTGCGCCAGACAACCTGGCAGCGGGAACAGGACCGTATCCGCGCGGAATGGGTGGGGGAGTGGAGAGCGGCGGTTGAGGCTGAGATGGCCGCCGCGGAGCGCTTAGGGCTGCCGGAGGAGGGCGAGGCATGATGGGCGTTGTGGTCTCGCATCCGCTGAAGGCGCTGGCGGAGGGGCGGATGGCTGGGCGGGCCGGTACCTGCGGTACAGCCTGCCCCTACGCCAACGACACGCCGGAGCGGGCTGGCTGGATGATCGGCTGGAGGGGGTAAACCCCGCCGGAGGCCGGAGCTTTTCGCCGCAGTACGCGCGCGCAAGCGCCCAGCGGGCAGGACCAATAAACTAACGGCGGATATTCCACCTGCCAGGGCGGAAACTGCGGCGGATTGCCACAGTTTTGTCACCCCCTAAAGGAGGGCGACTTCGGGAGGGGCGCCACGACTGTGGCAACCCCCGGATAAAGGGTGCTCGGCCTACCGAGGCAGAAGAGGCCCAGCCTACTCTTTGAAACGGCGCAGCCATCTAGCCGGACGATGGCGATTTTCTCTTGGGTTGTAGTGGATCAAGCCCTATATTGCGCACGTGGCCAATAGTGGCCACGCAGCGCGGTTCATCGTGAATGCAGCGGCAGACTACTTCCCGTGTCGTAACGCGGGTTTCCCTCCCCCGCGAGGTGCTGGACCAGCTCCGCCGCATGGCCTTGGCCGAGGCGACTGAGCGCGGCGGACGCATGAGCGTGTCCGGCGTGATCGCCAAGCTGGCCCGCGAGGCCGCGGCCCGGCCGGCTCAGCGGGGGATGGCCGCCTAGAATGCCGCAACGGGCCTACACCTTTGCGCCCATGACGGAGGTGGAGCGGCGCGCCGGTCTCTATCTCGCCTGGATCGCGGAGGCGGCGGAGGCCCTGGCTGCGCCGGACCCGGAGCTTGTGGAAGAGCGCGAGCTGCTGGCGCAGGAGCGCCAGGCCGAGGCGGCGGCGGCGATGGAAGTGAAGCGGGGGCGCGCATGAACGCCGGCGAGGATGTGACCCTGACGGACGATGCGCCGCTGATGGCGTGTCAGGTCCCGGCGATGTTTGTGGGCGAGATTTGGCCATTCGTTGAGTCGTTGATCGCTGGCGCGCTGCGGCATGCTGGAAGCAGCTACAGCGCCGCGGATGCGCGGGCGCTGGTCGGTAGCGGTGCCTGGTTGCTGTGGACGGCGGCGCGGCCCGGAGTGATGGCTGCCGCCGCGGTGTCAGAGGCGCCGGAGCCTGGCGCTGCCGCGCTGTGGGCGGTGGGGGGCGAAACCGAGGCCGGCGCCCTTGCCGCAATCGCGCGGCAGATGGGGGATCTAGCGGAAATCTTCGGCATCCCGACAGTGAAGATCAACCAGTTGGACGAGCGCCGTGAGGCGCCCGGAGGAATGTATGGGCGGCAAGACGACGCAGGCGACGACTAGCAACACCCCCTGGGCGCCGCAGGGGAACGCGTTGGCGGAAAGCTACCTGCTGGCGCGCGACAACCTGGCGCAGGAGGCCGCGGGCAACCGGGGGCAGTACTTCCAGGGCCTGACCTACACGCCGGCCGACTGGAAGACGAACGAGGGCACGAATGCTCTGTTCAACCGCGGTCAGCAGAGCGCTGGATATGAGCAGGCGGTAGCTGGCCAAGCTGGCGCACTGACCAGCCGGGGTGCTTCGGCGCTACCGGGCTACGGCACGCTCGCCTCCACGGCCAATGGCGACATGATCGGCCGGAACCCTGAATTCCAGGGCATGGTGGATCGTGCCATCTCCGCCGCGCGTCCGTCCATCGACAGCGCCTTTGCCGCGTCGGGCAGGCTGGGCAGCGGGTCGCACGCTGCGGCCTTCTCCGATGCGGCCACGCGCATGGCGGGTGATCTGGCCTACCAGAACTACACCAACGAGCGGAACCAGCAGCTTCAGGCCGCGACGACGCTGGGGCAGTCGGACCTGGCGGCGCGGACGCTGGGCGGCCAGCTTGCCGGGCAGGCGGCCGGGGCGGACTACCAGAACATCAACGCCATGCTCCAGGCCGGCAATATCACTGAGGGCTATGGCGACAAGGCGCTGACGGACGAGATCAATCGCCACAACTACCAGCAGAACGCCACCTATGACCAGCTCAGCCGCTACATGGCGCTGATCCAGGGTGCCGGCACGGTTGGCGGTACGATGACGCAGCCGGTGACTGGCGGAAGTCGGCTCGGCAACGCCGCGTCCGGCGCGCTGGCGGGCTACAGCGCGTCGGGTGGCAATCCATACGGCGCTGTCGTCGGTGGCCTATTGGGGGCGTTCCAGTGAACGCGGAAGTCGAGGCGGCGCGCAACGCGCTCTGGACCGAGACGGCCCACGCTCTCGCCGTCGCGTTGACCATGGCGGAGAAGGGCGGCGAGCCGGCACATGCCCGAGCCCTGCTAGAGAGCGTCGCCTACTGCCTGCGCAATGCCGGGCTGTGGGAGGCCGGCATGGATCCGCTCTTCGAGGTGGCGATTGACAAGATCGCCGGCCCGCCCGTCACCGAGCCGCCTTTCCCCATCTCGCTGGAGACGTTCCGCGCCGTCGCCACTGCTGCCGCTGCCTACGCGAGTGCGCTGGGCGGTGAAGAGCAAGGCACCGCTGCCTGGCACGCCTTTATCCCCGAGAGGCGCAGCGTCAGCTCCGGGTGATCGGGGACGCCGGCAGCGACAGCCCGACCGAGTTCCGGACCAAGCTGGATGCCACACGCGAGTTCACCCAGCTCGCCACGGCCCGCCTCTATTGGATGAGGTCGCGGGGGATCGAGCCGTCCATGCAGAACCTTGAGGCGCACCCCCTCTCGGATATCCGGGCGATCATCAACAGCCGCGGCGAAGAGCTTAGTCGCGGCCTGGAGGCGCAGGGCGTGCCGCGGGACCAGATCCCCCAGCGCGTCACGGCGGCGCTGACGCAGGAATTCGGTATCCGGCCGAGCGGGGGGCGCTGACATGGCGGGCGAGGATTGGTTTTCCCGGACGGTGGGGGCGCCGGAGGCAACGCCGGAGTATTCCCCCATCATCAACAACGTGGTGGATGATCCCGCCAGGGCTGCGCCCCTGAGCACGCAGGCGGGCGCATCGCTGCGGACGCGCACGCCGGAGCAAATCGAGGTCTACAGCCAGGCGCTCGGTATCCCGGCCGACCGGTTCGGCACGGTGGACGGGAACATCGTCTACCGGGACGACAGGGGCGATCTGGTGCGGGTGTCGCCTTCGGTGACGGGGGCGACCGGGCCAGTGGATGCGGCGCGGCGAATGGGCGGGGTAGTGGCGCGGAACGCGGGGGATTTCATCCCCGGCCTGGCTGGGCTGGTGGCCTCCACAGGCGTCGCCGTTCCGCCCACCAGCCCCATCACGATCCCCCTGGCCGGGGCGCTTGCTGCGGCTGGGGAGTACGGCCGGCAGGAGCTTGGCGACGCCATCTACGGCTCTCGCCCTGAAGGTACGGACTGGTTCAGCGTTGCTGGCCAGGGCGGCAGCGCTGCGCTGGGGCAGGGGATTGGGCTTGGCATTGGCCGTCTGATCGAGGCCAACCCGGCTGGCGTTACGGGGGCGGCGGATCGGCGCTTCTTCCGGGACCCTACCGCCCGGGCTGAGGCGCAACGCCTGGCCGATGAGGGGCGCCAGGAAGGTGTCACCCTGTTGGCCGGCGACGTGACCAACCGGCGCAGCCTGTTGCAGCGTGATCGCCAGCTCGGCCGGTTCCCGGACACGGCCGACGACATGGCCGCAGTGGTGCAGCGGCGGAACACGGTGGAGGTGCCCGGCGCCATTGATCGCCGCATCGCCGGCTCGGCGGGCAACACGCCCAGCGTGGAGGGCGGACGGGCCGCCTTCACCCAGGGCGCCCGCAACGTGATTGACGACGCTTTCGAGCGCATGCAGGGGCTTAACTCCCCGCTGTTCCAGCGGGCATGGGAAGCGCGGCCCGGGCCGGTGTGGAGCGAGGATCTGGATGCGCTATTGCGCCGGCCGGCCATCGCTCGCGCCTGGCAGGAAGCACAGACTGCCGCCGCCAACTCCGGCCGCGAGTTGCCGCCCCTGTTCCGGGTGTCGGCTGATGGCAACCGCCTGGAGCTGGTGGACGCTGCGCTTCACCCGGACATGCAGGCGTGGCACCAGATCAAGCGCGGCCTGGATCAGATCGTAAATGGCGGCTCGGACCCCCTGACCGGCGCCATGCGGATGCCAGGCGGCCGGGACGTGCGAGAGGCCCGGGATGCGCTCCGGGCGGCGCTGGTCCGGGAGAACCCGGCCTATGGCGAGGCACTGGCGGAGAGCGCGCCGCGGCTGCAAGCCTTCGCGGACCTTGAGGCCACAGGCATCGCCCGCACAGCCAGGCGGGAAGGCCAGGGCGCCAGCAACGAGGGGCTGGCCGCCATCTTCGATGGGGCCAAGATGGCGCCGGAGCGGGTGGCGCAGTACCGGCAGAGCTTCCTTGACGCCGGGCAGGAAGACGCTTGGCGGGCCGGCCTCTCGGCCTATCTGCGGGATGCTATGGAAGCCGCGCAGAAGACCACCCAGCGCGGCGAGCCGAGCAACGTGGCCGGGAAGTTCTATCAGCAGGTGTTCGGCACGCCCCAGCGCCGCGAGGCATTGGCGCAGGCCATGGGCGGCGCTGGGACGCAGGAGTATCAGGAATTCGCCCGCACCATGCGGGTGCTCCAGGCGGCGTCCCGGTCCTTTCCGGAAGGCAGTCCCACTGCCACGGATGCCGGCGCCAGGTCGGGTTTCGCCTCCGGCGCTGCCAGGGCGGCCGGCGGGGCGGCGAATGCGCTCAACCCGCTCAACTGGCCCGGCATGCTGCGGGATGTACTGGTGGAAGGGTCCGCGGCGGGCAATGCCCAGCGGATCGCGCAGGGCTACCTGGCCGCTGGCCCGGTCGGGAACGGGGAGTTCATCCCGCAGATGCGACTGTTGCCTAACCCGGTGGCGGGGCTGCTGGGGGGAGGTGGCCAGGCAGCGACGGCTGGAGCTGCTGGACTGCTGGGGCCGCTGTTCGAGGAGGACCGGCCGCCGGGCGGCGGGCTGCTCGCACCAGCGCGGTGAGGCCGCGCCAGGCGGCGCGGAGGGCGTCGCCCAGCAGGGCGCCTAGTGGGATGAAGAAGGCCAAAAGGGCCGGCGCTTCCGCCTTACGGGAGGCGCCGGCGAGTTCCAGGCCGAGGGCCACCACCGCCAAGCCCAAGGCGTACTTCCAGACTGCGCGGGTCCATCGCATGTCTTCAACCCTAATACGCAACGTCACGGAAAAGGAAAGGGCATAGGTGGTGGCGCTGACATCGGCAGAGCGGCAGAAGAGCTACCGGGACCGGAAGCAGGCCGCGGCTGCGGCGCTGGTGCCTCCTGATCCTCGCCCCGAATTGCAGGCGGCCTTACTGGCGCTCGCCCAGGACCATTGCTCAGCGGCGGCCGCGCCTGGGTATGCGGCGATCCTGCGCGATGAGGTGGTCCGCAGCGTGCAGAGCGCCCTGGCCGGCCTCGGCCTGGTGGACTGCCGGGGCCAATCCCCGAAGGTGCTGGCGGTGCTGGAGGTAATCCGGCGAGGGGTGCCGATCCCGGCCGAGGAGGAAGTTGCCGGCCGGCCGCACCGGCTGCCGCGGCCGATCCCACGGCCTCTCCGGATGGAAGCCTAACCATTGGCATGAGGCCAACGGTTGGCGCGCCTACCTGCATCAACGCATCAACGCCCGCGCATGCGAACGCCCGGGCCGCCCCTGGATAGGCGATAGACGTGCGCCTTGCGGGTTAGCATGGCCTACTCCTGGCCGGGCTGTCCGTCCCGCTGCGGTAGCGGCTTCCCCTCCGCCGCGAGGCCGATAGCGAGCAGGCGCCGGATGGCCTCGGCGCGCGTGGGGATGCGATTGGCGAAGCGGTATTCGTCAATCGCGGCGGCTTCCGTCCGTGTGACCATGAGCGGGAAGCGGACATCTTTGGGTTCAGCGGACATAGAGGCAGCTTACCAAAGCTGCACAACTTGTGCAAATGATGCTTGACGCACAAGTTACCCCATGCACAATGTGACCAACTTGCACAAGCAAGCCAGTTCGGGGGCAGCCCCGAGCTAACTCCAGAACGGGAGACCGGCCGACCCTATTCCGACCGCTTCGGCGGCGGCTTCCCCTCCGGATTGAGCCCCTCGGCCTTCAGGGCCTTGGCGAGCAACTTCCGGGCAGCCTCCGCCCTGGTGGGGATTTCGACCTGGCGCCGCCGCCAATCATCCAAGGCGCGCAGCATCGCCAGCGAGACAGGCAGGTTCAACCGTTCATCCAGTGCCATCGGCGGAACCTGCCACGCCGAACATTACGCTACCACGCCATGCCACCACTTATGGCATGGTCACAATATGGCAACGTGTTCGGATGACATGTTGCCAAGCCACCGCGCGGCGCTGGGGAAGGGAGGAAAGACCGAGTTTTGGGGAGGATCTGAGACCGGCCGGGCGGACCCCGGAAGCAAGGCGCCCGCCGGACGCTGCAACGTCACGGCGGGCATAGCCTGGACTACACAAGGACCAACGAGCCCATGGCTGCTAAAGCCAATAGCACGGCTTCGCGCGTGCGAAATGCAAAATCCAGTGACAACCCATTGGTCGCAAAGGCGACCAAGCCGAAGAAGCCGACCAAGCCGGCGCCCGACAAATTCGTGGTGGTGCCGGCCTCGGCCGCCGCGGATCGCGGCGCGCTGATCCATGCCGTCATCAGGCGCAACGGCCTGATGGATGCCGTAAGCCTCGGCTGCGGCCATCTCGGTATGTATCTGGAGACCTTCCAGGCGCTGCTGGAGGCCCCCATCAACGGCAAGGGGTCCGAGCTGGTGGACCTGCTGTACCTCACCCTGGAGAACGCCCAGCGCGAGCACGAGGAGCTGGAAGCGAAGATCCGCGCCGCGCAGGCTGCGCTCTGCATCGCGCCGGTCGATCTGCCGCGGGAAGAGGCTGCCGCATGAGCCCGCTTACCATCCCCCCGGCGCCCTCGCCGGCCGAGGCGTTGCATGCGGCGGTGTGCCACCTCGGCATGATTACTGACCTTCAGGGTGAGCTGGTGGCGCTGCTGCGCGACGCAGCCAATGCCGTAGATCCGCAGAAGGGCGGGCTTTTTCCCCGCCTGCATGCCCTCGCCCGCCTCGGCGCCGGCATCCATGCCGACCTGACCGATGCTTGGGAGGCGGTGGATCGCGCGCGGATGGCGATGCCGGAAGGGGGTGCGGCATGACCGCCCCCACCTTGCCCCGCCGCAGCGTCATGGCGGCCCTGGCGAGCCTGCCGGTGATTGCCACCACCGCGGCGGTGGTGGCCGCCCCGGAGGCGGTCGCGGCAGACGCCGAGCTGCTGAAGCTGGCCACCGATCTGCGGCAGCTTTGGGACCTGCAGGGCGAGGCGTTGGCCCGCGTCCCTGCCTCATGGACCAGTCCGGAGCTGGATGAGCTGGCGGCCGAGGAGGATGCGTTGCGCATCGCCATGGCCGCCACCGAGGCGGGGACCCTCCTCGGTATCGCAGCCAAGGCTGCGCGACTGGTGTGGGTGGCCAAGGAAATCGGCTGCAACCTCTCGGACGCGGACGAGGCCATTGCCGATAGCCTGGCGGCCGATCTTGTGCGCCTGGTGCCGGAGCTGGCCAGCGCCCTGGAGCCGGACCGAGGCGGGGGTGAAGCATGAGCGCCGCAACCATGCCCGTGGCGGCTGAGCCTCCCTCCCGCCTTCGCCACAAGGAGGAGATCGCCGCCGCCCCCATGGCTGACCTGATCGCGTGCGGCCGGGTCTTCTGGCACGTCATCAACGCCACGGCTGAGTGGGACGCTGATGGAGACATGGACCTGTTGAACCAGGTCGATGACCATCTCTGCCTGCTCATTGCCAATCGCCAGGCGGTGACGCCGCAGGAGTTCGCAGCCAAGGCGGAATACCTCCTTGCCCGCATCCAGAACGGCAGCATGGCGGATGTGGCGGAGAAGGCGGCCATGGCGAGCATCCGGGCCGATGCTTGCCGGGCTATCAAGGCCGCGCAGGCCGAAGCTGTCAGGCGCGAGCGGACAGGGACGGCGGGCATATGAGCCGCCCCTTCGTCTGGCCGGGGCGCGAGCCTCCATCGCCCCCGCCGGCGTATCCGCCGAAGCCCGTCCCGAACAAGCCGCCCCGTTGACCACCCAGCCCCGGCGCCGCAAGGCCCGGGGCTTTCTTCTGCCCGCCGCGTTACCGTCTCCGCCATGAGCCAGTCCTTCCTTGCCGAGCCGCCGGAGCTGGTGGGCGCGACCGCCCGGGCGATCCTTCAGGAGCTACGGCCAGGGCTCCAATGGGAGATCGCCAAGCCGGAAGCCCAGGCGCTCTGCCTGCGGGCGGCACGGGCCGCAATTGCCGTGGTCCGCTTCAACGACCTGCTGGAAGGCACCCATCCGAGGGTGCAGCCCCCGCAAGGCGGCGGGTAGGAGTGGACGTTGCCAGGGCGGTGGTTTCCCTCCGCCTGGAGCGCCCTCGATGCAGCGGAAGGGACTGGAAAAGCTGCCGAAGAGGTAGTTGCACCCCCGCGGTGCTTCCCGCCCAAAGCGCGCCCGCGCGCGAGGCTTCCACCCCGGCCCGTGAGTCTTTTCTTGCCTCGGTCGCAGCCTTCCCGCTCCCCGGTCGGAGGTCGTGACGACAGCCTCCCCCGCGGCAAAGGAGGCTGTGATGGACTGGATCGAGCAGGCTCTAGCGGTGGCGCTTATGGCCCTGAAGGTGGCAATCGCGGCAGGGCATCTCTGGCGCCTGGTACGCGCTGCCAGGCGGCGCGGGCCGAGGAAGGAGGCGGATACGCGCATCAATGCATCAACGCGGTAACGCTTTCGTGCCGGCACGGAACACGGTATGTTCCGGGCAGGAGATTCACACCGACATGGCCCTATCAAATGCGGAGCGCCAGAAGCGCCGGCGCGAGAAGGTTAAGGCGCTGCTGGCGGCTCAGCCCCAGCCTGCCGAGAGCGCGCCCGCGGCGGAGACCGCGGAATTCGCGCTGGCAGAGCTATGGGCGGTCTACAAGGCGGCCGGCGAGGCGCTGGCGCGCCGCGTTCTCAGTGGCCCGGAAGACGAGTACCCGGACGCGCTCGACGTGGTCGTTGTTGAGGAGTTCCGCCGCAAGCCCATGACGGTGGGGGCGCTGCAAGAGATCATGGCGCATGCGGGGGAGAAGGCGCTGGTTGACATTCAGGAGCGCCACTACCGCGAGCGGTGGCTCGCTCGGCCGCTTCCTGTCCAGCCGCCAGCTCCGCCACCGCAGCCCCGGCCCCGGCGGAGCCGTAAGGCGGCCTAGCCGCCCTTCCGGTCCAGGTACTCCACCAGCGCCGCTTCTATGACCGCTTGGTGCGTGGCGCGGCGGCCGGTGCGGTCTTCTTCCGCCCGCACATGCAGCCGGAGCCGCCGGTACTGGTCGGCAGTCAGGCGCAGGCTCAGGGTGTGGGCATACCCCTTCCCGGCGATCCCTCCGGCCTCTGGTGCCCCGCCGCCGGCCTGTTCGGACTCGCCCTTCGGCACCGCCAGGTCGCCGAGATCGCCCTTAGGACGCGCTGCCATTCAGATCCTCCCCGAGTAGGGTTGCGGCATAGGCGGCCAGCGCCCGGGCCTCCTCGGCGGCCTTGCCGGTGAATTCCACCGCCGCCTGGCCGGTGATCGCGGCGGCCGGGAAATCCGCCCGGAAGGTGAGTTGGGCCGGCGCGACGCGGCCGAGGCTGGCGAGCTGCCGCGCCGCGCCATCCGTGAGACGAGAGCGCGGCGGAACCTGAGACAAGACGAATGCCCAGGACGGGCAGCGTGCCAGGCTGCGGGCAATAGGCGCAGCGGCCAGGAGATCGTCAGGGGTGGGGCGTACCGGCACCAGCACGGCGTCAGCCTGCGCCAGCAGGGCGGGCAGGAAGGGCGGCGTAGCCGGCGGGGTGTCCACCACCAGCCAATCCAGGCCGGCGCCTTCCAGGGCCTCCAGCGGGGCGCCAGGCGACCACCGCACCAGTGCCGGGGCCTCGGCCTGCCGCCGCCTGTACCAGCCTGCCGTGGTGCCCTGGGGGTCCAGATCGGCCATGGCGACGTTGCGCCCCGCCAGAGAGGCGGCGACGGCAATCTCCCGGGCGACGGTGGACTTCCCGGAGCCGCCTTTCGGCGTGTGGAGGACCAGCAGCTTCATTGTGCCGGCACGCTGCCCGAGCCGCTGGCATGTGTCCAGGCGTGGGCGCGGTGATGTGTTGATGCGGTGATGCGCCGAAGCAGAGGCCGGGGCGACGCCATTCGCAATTGCCGCGCCCCCGCCACCCACCCGTACCGGCACGCCATAGGATCACATTCTTAGATGGATGGAGGCGGCGACTGATGCGTTGATGTGCATTCTTCCTTGACCGGAAGGGCGGAAAGGGCGATACCGCATCCAGACAACGGACGTTGTGAGGACGCGATATGCGCTTCATTGCCTACCACCGGGTGAGCACCGACAAGCAAGGCCGCAGCGGCCTCGGCTTGGAGGCGCAGCGCGAGGCGGTGAACCAATACGTGCGCCGGGCCGGCGGCGTGGTGCTGGCGGAGTTCACCGAGGTGGAGAGCGGCAAGCGCGCAGATCGGCCCGAGCTGGCGAAGGCCATGGCCATGTGCCGGTCCCACCGGGCCGTGCTGGTGATCGCCAAGCTAGATCGCCTCTCCCGTAACGTCGCCTTCATCTCCGCCCTGATGGAAAGCGGGGTGGAATTCGTCGCGTGTGACAACCCGACCGCCACGAAGCTGACGATCCACATTCTAGCGGCGGTAGCGGAGAACGAGCGCGAAGCCATCTCCGCCCGCACCAAGGCGGCGCTGGCCGCCGCCAAGGCCCGAGGGACCAAGCTGGGCGGCTGGCGCGGTGGCCCCGCGCCTTCGGCCGAGATGCAGGCAGCGGGCGGGCGCGCCCGGGCCGCCAAGGCGGATCGTGTTGCCGCGGACTTGGCACCGCTGGTGGAGCGGCTGAGGGCTGAGGGGAAGGCCCCTACCCTGGCCGCCCTGGCGGCGGAGTTGAACGCCAGCGGTGCGCCGGCCCCGGGCGGCGGTGAGTGGTCCATCATGGGGGCGTGCCGCCTCTCCCGGCGCATTGCCGCGCTGCCGCAGCAGAGGGCCGCCTAATGGCGGCCGGCGGGCGCCTATGCGCCTGTTGCGGCTCGGCCGAGGGGGTGGAGGAACACCACCTCTACCTCAAGGCCGATGGCTGCCCCGACGACCTGACCGTGTTCCTCTGCCATGTCCACCACGGCCAGGTGCATGAGATGCATGCGTTGATGCGCTTGCATCTCTGCATCACCGGCCCTGGCCCCCGGCTTATGGGGGCGGCCGTCTGTTAGTTGGCCTGGTGCCGCCTGCCACCCTACCCTGCGCCCATGTGCAACCTCTACAGCATGACGCGCAATCAGGAGGCGATCCGGACGCTCGCCAAGGCATGGCGGGACCGGACGGGAAACCTGCCCCTGCTTCCCGGCATCTACCCAAATACCCTGGCGCCGATCGTTCGCAATGGGCCGGAGGGGCGCGAGCTGGCCATGGCGCGCTGGGGGATGCCATCGCCGCCTGGCGTGCTGGAGGGCCGCAAGACCGACCCCGGGGTGACGAACATCCGGAATAGCAAGTCGCCGCACTGGCGCCGCTGGCTCGGTGTGGAAAGCCGGTGCCTGGTCCCCTTCACATCGTTCAGTGAATTCAACCGCGACGCCGGCGGGGACATCTGGTTTGCCTTCAGCGAAGGCCGGCCACTGGCCTTTTTCGCTGGCATCGAGGTCCGGGGCTGGCGATCCGTCCGGAAGGTGAAGGATGGCGAAACCGTAGATGACCTGTTCGCCTTCCTCACGACCACGCCGAACGCCGAGGTGGGCGCCATCCACCCCAAGGCGATGCCGGTGATCCTGACCCGGCCGGAGGATCTGGAAGCCTGGATGACGGCGCCGGCGGCCGAGGCGCTGAAGCTGCAACGCCCGCTGCCTGACGGCTCCCTCCAGATCGTCGCCAGGGGCGGCAAGCAGGATGGCGGGGAGGGGGCCGCCCCACCGCCAGCACCGCCCCCGCCAGGCCCACAAGGCAGCCTGTTATAGCCGCGGCCTCCTGAAGGCCGAGAGGCAAGGACGCAAACTAGCGCTGATGCGTTGATGCATGCGCGCGGGCTTAGCGGGATGCCGGGGTGATCAGTAGTGGTGCCGGCACTGGATGATGGTGATCTGCTGTTCGAGCCCTTTGCCGTCCACGCAATAGACTAGGCGGTGTTCCCTGGTGATGCGGCGTGACCAGAACCCCTGGAGGGATGCCTTCAAGGGCTCCGGCTTACCCAGGCCCTTGAAGGGCGAGCGCCGCGCGTCATTGATCAACTCATTGATCTTGGCCAGGATTTCTAGATCCTGATCCTGCCAGGACAGGTAATCGTCCCAGCCAAGATCGGTGAAGACCACCTTCAAGCGGGGTCGCGCGGCTTGGACGGCAGCAGCTCGCGCTCACGCGCCATGCCGGCCCGTGCCTGCTGAACCGAGGCCATGAGGCGGGCAGCATTCCGCGGGCTGCTGAGCAGGTGAATGGTCTCCTGCCAGCCTTCGAATTCCTCTTCCGACATCATCACCACGTTGCCGCGCCCGCCCTGGCGCGTGACCACAAGCGGCGCGCGGCTTTCAATCACCTCATCCATGTGCTGAGCGAGGTTGGCGCGCAGGTCGGTGTAAGTGACACAGCCCATGGGCAGCCTCCGCATTGCCAATCCGCAATATGCGGAATTGCAATCCACAATATGCGAATTGTACGGCTAGCTGTACAGCTAATTCGCGGATTAAATTGCAGGCGGATTGCCGCGCCGGCCCGACACCAAGCGTGATCGGCCGGCGGGTACTCTACCTGCATGCGCCGCACGAAAACGCTATCGCGCGCGCGCGATACGCGGTATGACAATCGCCATGCAGGCGGCTGACGCGATTGACCTTATTGCACTGCACTCGGACCGCCCCCGGGCGACCGTGGAGGTTCATGCGCGGGCTCTGCGGGCAGAGGGGCTATTCACCAAGCCCCCGCCAGGGCGCGGAAGCCGGACCGTGCCGGTCCAGCCGGCGTCTATCGTCAACCTGCTACTCTCCTTTGTCAGCAACCCGATTTCCGGCCCGGATACCGTCCGGAAGCTGCGGAGCCTTCAGCCACGACAAAGCGCCGTGAAGAAGCGGAACGAAGGCGGCAAGAGGTTCGTGGATTTCGGCGAAATCATCGCCGCCGAGTACCATTACGAGACCCTTGGCGAGTTGCTCGACAACCTGGTGTCCATCTTCGCTATCCTGTCGGCAGAAGACAGAGGTCGCATCTTGTCACTCGCCAAGGCGGAGCGCTGGTCTTTCGTTCTTAGCCTCACGCCGCTGATGGCGATGCAGATGCGTATGGACGACGCCGGCACGACACACACTACTGTCTTCGAGCCGCCCACCCAGGACAGCCTATTTGCCGAGCTGTCGGACGATAAGCAGGACGTGGACGATACTCGGGTGCAATACTCCACCCAGATCCCCCTTGCCTTGTTGATCGTCATTTCCGACGCAGCCGCCGAAGCCGTAAGGCGAGGCAGCGAGCTACCCCTTCCGCCCGGCCAGAATTCCGCCGGTCGCGAAAACGCCGGCCCCCGTACTAAGGCCGGCGCTCCGATCCAGCAGGGTCGCACTACCCCGACAGACATCTCCAAGTCGGACCCTA
>NZ_SRXO01000004.1 GCF_008360935.1 Siccirubricoccus phaeus | reverse complement strand
GCACGCTCACGCAGATCCTCGGAGTATGGCCGCATCCTGGCTGGCCTCCATCGCCCAGCCCAGAGCTTGAATCAGATCTCAGCCCGTTTCGGAACCCCCGATTCAGAGCAAACACAGCATGCTCTAGCATGCCCCCCGACACCGCTGCGCGTGCCGGTGACGCTGGCGGCCGCCACCCCGGCATACCGGGCCAGTAGGTGGAGCCGGAGCGATCTGCAGCGCGTGTTGCAGAGGCTTCGAGGGGGACGCCGTCCCCCTCAAGCTCCCCCTGCCGAAGGGCCTTCGGCAACCTTGAGTCCGGGCACGACGGTTCAACCGCCTACCGCCAGCTCGGCGCCCTCTCCCGGTCCAGGTAGATCCGCCCATCCGTGGTGATGCCGCCGGAGGGCGAGTTCCAATTCCCCACCGTCGTATCGGGCACACCGGAATACCGGCCGCCGGGCTGGATGCCGCCCGGCCCACAGGCAGCAAGGCCAAGCAGCAGCAGAAGCATCGCACATCGCATGGGCATCTCCTCGCGCGGGAGGGGTTCGCTTGCGCTCACCCGCCCGCGCTCGCCTTTCGTCTGGTCGCATGATTCACGGTTTCGGTCGTTCAACCGCAACCGACCACGCTCCGGCCCCCTGCATATGGACGAAGATTACTGCATGTCCACTTTGGTCAGGTCGATGAACCAGCTTTGCGGGCTGACGAAGCCCATCACGCGCCGCGTCATCGCCCGCGGATTCAGGTCATGCACGATCCACAGCCAGGGCGGGTTGTCCACCAGCCGCTCATGCGCGCGGCGGGTCAGCTCGGCGATCTTCGCCGGATCGGTCTCCGTCTCCAGCGCGGCGAAGGCGGCGTCGAATTGCGCATCCTGCCAATGCCCGGCATTGGAGCCGGTGGGCGTCGCATTCGGCCCGAAGAACCAGCGCCCCATGGCCGAGGGGTCGGAGGAATGCAGGCTGATGTTCAGCGCATCCGCCCCCAGCCAGGCCGGCTGCCCGGGCGTGGCGCGCAGCCCGCCCAGCAGCGTGTTCCACTCCACCACCTCGAAATTCACCCGCACGCCGCAATGCTGCTGGAGCTGCTGCTGCAGGAACTCGTTCATCGGCAGCGGCAGCATCTGGCCGGAGCCGGAGGTCGAGATGCCCACCTTGATCGAAAGCGGCCGCTGCGCCGTGTAGCCCGCCTCCGCCAGCAGCGCGCGGCCGCGCGCCGCATCCAGCCGGTAGCGGTTCTGCGGGGTGCCGAAATTCGGGTCGGAGGCCTTGAAGTAGCCGATGGAAGGCTCCGCCGTGCCGTTCAGCAGCGCCACCATCTCATCGCGGTCGAAGCAGTAATTCAGCGCCTGGCGCACGCGCGTATCGGCCACCGGCCCGCCCTGCTGGCCGGCCGCGAAGACCCAGGGCCAGATATGCGGGTAGCTGCCGGTCACCACCTGGAAGCCGCCGGAGCGCAGCGAGGCGATGGCGTCCGGCGGCGGCACCTCGATCCAGTCCACCTGGCCCGAGCGCAGGGCGGCCAGCCGCGTCGTCGCCTCCGGCATCGGGATCAGCACCACGCGGTCCAGCTTCGCCTTGTTGGCGGCGTCCCAGTACTGCTCGTTGCGGGCGAATTCCACCTGCTGGCGGGGGACGAAGCGGGTGATGCGGAAGGGCCCGGTGCCGGCGGCGGGCAGCGCCGCCACCTTGCCCCAATCCCGCCCCGCCTGCGCGAAACTCTGCGGCGAGGTGAACAGGATGTAGGCGGTCAGGTAGGGCCAGTAGGAGACGGGGCGGGTGGTCTCCATCTCCACGGTGGTGGCGTCCACCGCCCGGTAGCTGCCGAGCATCGGGATGCGGCCGCGGACGATGGCGCTGCCGGCGGCGTCGAATTGCGGGCTGTCATTCCTGAAGTAGCGGTCGAGGTTCCACACCACCGCCTCGGCGTTGAAGGCCGAACCGTCATGGAAGGTGACGCCGCGGCGCAGGTGGAAGCGCCATTTCTTCGGGTCCGCCGGGTCCTGTTCCCAGCGTTCCGCCAGAGCGGGCTTGATGTCCGACAGGCGCTGCGGGTCGGAATGGTCCCAGCCCACCAGCGGCTCGAACACCGGGTAGCCGAGGAAGCGCATGCCCTCGAAGCCGTTATTCGGCATGCCGGTGGTGGTCGGCACGTCGGAGGCGGTCATCGCGATGCGCAGCACCTTCTGCTGCGCCTGGGCAGGTTCGGACGCCGCCAGGGGAAGGGCGAGGGTCAGGGCAAGGGCGGCGGCCAGGCTTCGGGCGGATCGCATCAGGTCAGGGGCTCCCGGGCAGCGGAACGGCGGCGGGGATGCAAGCGGCATGCTAGAGCGGGATCGGTTGAGCTGCGCTCACCCACCCCGCTCTAGCTCATTGTTCGTCGCGTGATTCACGGTTTCGGTCGACCTCAACCGATCACGCTCTAGCGTCCCGATTCCGAAGTCCTGCGGGCTTCGTTCTCGGGCCACCAGCCTTGGTTCTCAGTGGCCTGCTTATCCGCTGCGCTCGCTGGAAATCCAGCGAACCTCGCCGGCAGGACATCAGAGCAGTTTCGCCTCGCCTGCGCTCGGCGAACCCGCTCCAGCCCTTTGTCTGGTCGCATTTTCCGAGTCGTCCGGCGATTCCGCCGGGCTTGAAAATGCTCCGGCCGCGATCGGCCGGAGCGGGCGCGCCGGAAGTGGCCACGCTCGGGCTGTGAAGCACCGGTTCAGGAAGTCCAGGCGTGGCCGACGCGAGGGGTATGGTCCGGTTTCCGCGTCAGGACCTCGCCGCGCGAAGCGCGGTGCCGCTGCGCGACATCCCTGACCCGGAACCCGGACCATGGCGGGCGCGACTGGTCGCCTTCGACGGTGTCGAAGGCGCGCAACGGCGCCTTCGGGCGATGGAACGGGGCCTCAGGCGGCGCGGCGGATGAAGCCGCCGCCCAGCACCCGGTCGCCCTCATACAGCACGCAGGCCTGGCCGGGGGCGGCGATCGCCGGCGCTTCCGGCCGCACGCGCAGCGTGGCGCTGGCGGCATCCCATTCGGCGGTTGCCGGCTGCGGCACCTCTCGGGCGCGCAGCTTCACCTGGCAGGGCACCGGCCCCTCCGACGGCGGGCGCAGCCAATTCACCTCGGCCACCTGCACCTCCGCCTGGGGCAGCGCCGCCCGGGGCCCCACCACCACGCGCCGCCGCCCCGGCTCCAGCGCTGCCACGTAAAGCGGCTGCTCGCCATCATAGGAGGCGGTGCCGAGGCCCCGCCCCTGCCCCACCGTGTAGCGGGCGATGCCCTCATGCCGCCCCAGCACGCGGCCATCCAGATGGACGATCTCGCCGGGCTCCGCCGCTTCCGGCCGGTGCTTCGCCACCACCTCATGGTAGCGGCCGGCGGGGACGAAGCAGATGTCCTGGCTGTCCGGCTTCTCCGCCACGTTCAGCCCCAGCCGCGCGGCTTCGGCGCGGACCGTCGCCTTGTCCGGAAAGCCGCCCAGCGGGAAGCGGCTGAAGGCGAGCTGCTCGGGGGTGGTAAGGGCCAGGAAATAGCTCTGGTCCCGGGCCGGGTCGGCCGCCCGGTGCAGCTCCGGCCCGGCCGCGCCCTCGACGCGGCGGGCGTAATGGCCGGTGGCCAGCGCCTCGGCGCCCAGATCGCGGGCCAGCTCCACCAGATCCTGGAACTTCACCGTCTGGTTGCAGCGGATGCAGGGGATGGGCGTCTCGCCGGCGGCGTAGCTGGCGGCGAATTCCGCCATCACCGCCTCGCGGAAGCGGGTTTCCCGGTCCAGCACGTAATGCGGGATGTCGAGGCGGTCCGCCACACGCCGGGCATCGAGAATGTCCTGCCCGGCGCAGCAGGCACCCTTCTTCTGCACGGCGGCGCCATGGTCGTAGAGCTGCAGCGTGGCGCCGATCACCTCATGCCCCTGCTCCTTCAGCAGGCCGGCGACCACGCTGCTGTCCACGCCGCCGGACATGGCGACGAGAATCCTCATCGCACGGCCCTCCCCTGCCCGGCGCGCCGGGCACCCGTCAGGCCCGGGCCGGAGCCAGGCATCCCGCGCCAGGGGAGGGCGGGGCCAGACCCGGCCATGAAGGAAGAGGGAAACACCCGGCCATTGCCGCGCATGGCTACAGCCCGTCCAGCCCCTGCTGCCAGAACCGCGCCTCCAGCCGCGCCGCCTCGCTGAAGGTGGCGCTCAGCATCGGGAAGCGGGCGGCGCCGCCGAAACCCTCGCCCAACGCGTCGATGCGCGCCGCGGCCGCCCACGCCATGGCCTGGTAGCCGGGATCGGCATAGGTATCGATCCAGCTCTGATAGGGGTTGCCCTCGCGCCGGCGCTGCGGGTCGGCCAGGATGCGCAGCGCCACCTCGCCATAGCCCACGGTGCAGGGAGCCAGCGCCACTTCGAGGTCGAGGATGTCGCCGGCCAGCCCGCGGTCGATCACGTAGCGGGTGTAGCTGACCGTTTCGGCGCTTTCCGGCGTCGCCCGCACCTCGGCCTCCGGGATGCCCCATTCCGCGCAGTAGCGCAGATGCATCAGCGTCTCCGACAGGATGGCGGCGATGGCCGCGGTCTTGTCCCGCATCGCCTCGATGCTCTCGGCCTTGAAGACCGCCAGCGCCTTGGCCCGGGCGAAATGGATCAGGAAGAGATAGTCCTGGATCAGGTAGCGGCGGAAGGCCGCCAGCGGCAGCGTGCCGTCGGACAGGCCCTGGACGAAGGGATGCCAGGTGTAGGCCACCCAGTCCCGCGCGCAGCCCTCGCGCAGCCGGCGGTACAGCCCGCCCGCAGCCCCGAAATCCTCCCAGGCGTTCATGCAGCGCGGCTCCGCTTCACGCTTCGCTCCTCGGCCCTTCGGGCCTGCGGGGCTCCGCGACCGGAGAACCAACCTCGGCGCTGCTTCACGCTCCGCTCCTCGGCCCTTCGGGCCTGCGGGGCCCCGCGACCGGAGAACCAACCTCGGCGCCGCTTCACGCTCCGCTCCTCGGCCTTTCGGGCCTGCGGGGCTCCGCGACCGGAGCCGTCAGCCACCGGCATTCCGCGTGCCTGCGGGCAGCTTCACCACCAGCCCGTCCAGCGCCTCCGTCATGATGAGCTGGCAGCCCAGCCGGCTCGTCTCCTGCAAATCGAAGGCGAGGTCGAGCATATCCTCCTCATCCTCCGTCGGCGCCACCAGCTTGGGGAACCAGGCGGGGTCCACGATGACATGGCAGGTGGAACAGGCGAGGGACCCCTCGCAGGCGCCCTCGATATCCACGCCGTGCTTGTGCGCGATCTCCAGCACGGAAAGGCCCAGGGGGGCATCGACTTCCCGGCGGGTCCCGTCACGCTCGACGAAAATCATCTTGGGCATTTAGGGGCGCGCTCCGCTGCCGATGGCATGGCGCCAGGCGGCGGCGAGGGAAGCCGCGGCCTGGTCCACATCGGCAGGCGAGGTAAAGCGCCCGATCCCGATCCGCAAGGTCGCGCGTGCCTCGCGTTCCGAAATCCCGAGCGCCTGGAGCACATAGGAGGGCTCGACCTCTGCCGAGGAGCAGGCGGAGCCGGTGGAGACGCAGATCTCGGGGGCGGCGGCCATGATAGCCTGCGCATCGACGGCGCCAGGAAAGGTCAGGTTGAGGTTGCCCGCCACCCGCCGTTCCGGGTCGCCATTCAGCCGGACCTCCGGGATTTCCGCCCGCAGCGCCGCGAGGAAGCGGTCCCGCTGCCCGGCGATGCGGCCGGCATCCAGCGCACCCTCGATGGCGGCGAGCCGCGCCGCCTCCCCCAGCCCGACGATCAGCGGTGCCGGCAGGGTGCCGGACCGCAGCCCCCTCTCCTGCCCGCCGCCGGAAAACAGCGGCGCCAGCCGCACCCGCGGCCGCCGCCGGACATAGAGCGCGCCGATCCCCTTCGGCCCGTAGATCTTATGCCCGCTGATGGAAAGCAGATCGGCCCGCAGCGCCGCCACATCCAGCGGAATGCGGCCGCTTCCCTGGGCGGCATCGGTGTGGAACAGGGCGCCGGCCGCCTTCGCGATCTCGCCGATCTCGGCCAGGGGCTGGATCACGCCGATCTCGTTGTTCACCGCCATGATCGTGACGAGCAGGGTGCGGTCGTCCACCGCCGCCCGCAGCCGGTCGAGATCGACCAGCCCATCGGCGCGGACCGGCAGCACCACCGGCTCGAACCCCTCGGCGGCGAGGTCGCCGACGCTTTCGAGCACGCATTTATGCTCGGTGGCCAGGGTGACGACGCGGCGGCGCGGCTCCCCCTGCTGCGCGGCGAACCGCGCGGCGCCCTTGATGGCGAGGTTGTTGGATTCCGTGGCGCCGGAGGTGAGGATGATCTCCCGCGCCTCCGCCCCGATCAGCTCGGCCACCGCCTCCCGCGCCTGCTCCACCGCCGCCTCGGCGGCGCGGCCCAGCACATGTTCCACGCTATGGGGGTTGGCGAAATTCTCCTCCCACCAGGGCCGCATGGCGGCCAGCACGCGCGGGTCCACGGGGGTGGTGGCGTGGTTGTCGAGATAGATGGGGCGGTTCGGACGCATGACCCGACTCTGGGCCCTCAGGCCGCGCTTTTCGAGAGCCGGCTGCGCATGGCGGACCATGCTTCCAGGAAACGCTCCGCCGCGTCCTCCGCCACATTCCAGGGCAGCGAGACGCGGATGCCGCTGCCGGCGAGGTCGCCGAAGCCCATGGCCGCCAGCACATGGCTGCGCGCCACCTTGCCGGAGGAACAGGCCGCCCCGGCCGAAACCCGCACCCCGGCGAGGTCCAGCGCGATCACCTGGGTCTCCGCCGCCACGCCGGGCAGGATGATGAGGCTGGTGTTCGGCAGCCTTGGCGCCCCGGCGCCAGCGATCACCACCTCGCCCGGCAACCCGGCCTCGATCCGGTCGCGCAGCGCCGCCAGGCGCGCCGCCTCCCCCGGCTCCGGCAGCGCGGCGGCCAGGCCGGCGATGGCCGGCAGCGGCTCCGTCCCGCCGCGGCGGCCGCGTTCCTGCCCGCCGCCGGCGATCAGCGGCGGCAGATGCAGGCCGGGCCGCAGCAGCAGCGCCCCGGCGCCGGGCGGGCCGCCCACTTTATGGCCGGAAAGGGCGATGCTGTCCGCCCCCTCGGGCAGCGCGCCGCGCCCGGCGGCCTGCACCGCATCCATATGCAGCAGCGCGCCATGCGCCCGGCAGAGCGCGGCGATCTCGCCGATCGGGTGCCGCACCCCGGTCTCGTTATTCGCCGCCATGGCGCAGACCAAAGCGGGTGGGCCGCCAGCCAGCGCCGCTTCCAGCGCCGCCAAATCCAGCGTGCCGTCCCCCAGCACCGGCAGCAGCCCGGCCTCCGGCCAGGCGGCGGCCAGCACCGCGGGGTGCTCCGTCGCCCCCACCAGCAGGCGCCGTCCCCGGCCCAGCCCATGAATGGCCAGCGCATTCGCCTCCGTCCCGCCGGCGGTGAACACGACTTCCCAGCCAGGCCCCGCCCCTGGGGCGAAGCGCGACGCCACCGCCTCCCGCGCCGCCTCCAGCAGCCGCCGCGCCCCGCGCCCGGCGGCGTGGACGGAGGACGGGTTCCCCCCCGCCTCCAGCGCCGCGACCACCGCCGCCCGCGCGGCGGGGCGCAAGGGCTCGGTCGCGTTGGCATCCATATAAAGGGACATGGCGGCGCCTATTCGGCCGGGCTCACCGGCTCCGGCAGTCGCGGCGGCAGGGGCGGGGCGGCGCGGCCGGCAATCCCGCCGCAACACACATCGGCCAGGGTGACATGCGCCAGGAAGAGCCGGATCTGCTCCCCCAGCTCCTGCCAAAGGTCATGGGTCAGGCATTTCTGCCCGGCAAGGCAGCCTGCCATGCCCTCCTCGCAGCGCGTCGCCTTCAGCTTCTCATCCACCGCCTCGACGATCTCCGCCACCGCAATGGCGGCCGGCGCCCGGGCCAGCCGATACCCCCCGCCCGGTCCCCGGGCGGAACAGACCAGCCCGGCCCGGCGCAGATGGCCGAACAATTGTTCGAGATAGGCGAGGGAAAGCTGCTGCGCCTGGGCGATCTCGGCCAGGCTCACCGGGCAGTGCCCGCCGCGCCGCAACTGGGCGTTGTGGGCGGCCTGGCGGGTCGCCAGTTCGACCATGGCCATGACGGCATAGCGACCACGGGTGGAAAGTCGCATGGGTCAACCCCCTACCAATGGGCATGGTGCGGGGCGGTGCCGCGGGCCATATGCAGGAAGTTGAGGGCCATGCCTTGAATCCGTTATGAAACTCGTCGCTGACTAACTATATTTCTGCCGCCCCCGGGGTCCGGGAGCCTGTCCGGGGGCGCCTGAACGAGAACCGTTGCAACGTTGGTCCCGATTCGATGGCCCCAGGGCGGGCATCGGTCGGGAAGCTATTTTCCCCGACTGCCCCGGTCAACATTGGGGCGAGGGCCCGAAGGGGCAAGGCGGGGGCGGACAACGGGGCCGGACAGGCGGCAGGCTCGACCGGCGCTTCGTGGCTGCTGCCGCCACGCGGCGAAGGTCGGGCCGGCCAAGACTTCCCCACCAAGCGTCGGTGCGCGCTTGGCTTGTCGGCGGTGCGGCAACAATGCCCTCCCCCGGCAGCCCAGGCGCGCACGGCCAACCGGAATTGGACCCAAGGGACGATGCCTGAGGTCATGTTCGCCGGCCCCGACGGCCGGCTTGAAGGCCGCTACCACCACTCCAAGCAGGCGAATGCCCCTGTCGCCTTGCTGCTCCATCCGCACCCGCTGCACGGCGGGACGATGAACAACCGTGTCATCCATGCCCTCTACCAGCGTTTCCAGGCGATGGGCTTTTCAACTCTGCGTTTCAATTTCCGCGGGGTGGGCCGCAGCCAGGGCCGCTACGATGGCGGGATCGGCGAGATCTCGGATGCCGCCGCGGCGCTCGACTTCCTCCAGGCGGTGAACCCCAATGCCGGCAGCCTGTGGGTCGCGGGCTATTCCTTCGGTGCCTATGTCGGCATGCAGCTGCTGATGCGCCGGCCGGAAATGGGCGGTTTCGTCTCCATCGCCGCCCCGGCCAGCCATTACGATTTCGGCTTCCTCGCCCCTTGCCCCTGCAACGGGCTGATCCTGCACGGGGCGGAGGATGAGCTGGTGCCGGAAACCTCCGTGCGGAAGCTGGTGGACAAGCTGAACACCCAGCGCGGCATCAGCATCGACTATCGGGTGATGCCGGGCGCCGGCCATGTCTTCACGCCGGAGCAGACGGAGAAGGTGGTGGATGCGGCGGAGGATCATGTGCTCTCGCGCATGAACCGCAGCCGCATGGCGCTCGCGGCGGATTGAGGGGCGGAGGCTTGCAGGACATGGTGGCGGCGGGTCCGCCCGCCGCCACGTCAGGCCTTGCGCCATGACCCGACGCCGCTTTCTGCGCGGCACCGCGATGCTGGCCGCGCCGGTGCTGCTCCCCCTTCCCGCCATGCGTGGCGCCGCCGCGGCCGAGCCGGGGGCGGGGGATGCGCTGACCCTGGTGGTGGCCTATGCGGCAGGGGGCAGTACGGATCTCGGCGCCCGCACCCTGGCCCGCTTCCTGGAGCGGGAGCTGGACCAGAAGGTGGCGGTGGTGAACAAGCCGGGGGCAGGCGGGGAAGCCGGCTTCTCCACCCTGGCCAGGGCGGCGTCGGATGGCCGGACCATCGGCATCGTCAACACCCCGCCGCTCCTCACCCTGCCGCTGGAACGCCGCACCCGCTACCGGGTGGAGGACATCGCGCCGATCGCCGGCATCGCGGACAACGCCAATGCGCTGTTCGTGCCGGCGGACAGCCCCTGGATGAGCCTCGCCGACCTGGTCTGGGCAGCACGGGCGAAGCCGGAGGGGATCAGCTACGGCACCACCGGCACCGGCTCCGACGACCATCTGGCGGCGCTGGCCTTCGAGCGGCTGGCGGGCATCAAGCTGCTGCATGTGCCGCAGGCCGGGGCCGGGCAGGCCAAGCAATCCCTGCTGGCAAAGCAATTCGCCTTCGCCATGCTGAACGTGGCGGATGCGGCGCCGGAGGTGCCGCTGGGCCAGTTGCGGCTGCTGGCCCAGGCCGGGGCGGCGCGCAGCCCGCTGGTGCCGGCGGTGCCGACCTTCCGCGATTGCGGCTACGATCTGGTGGAGGGCGCGCTGCGCGGCCTGGCCGCCCCGGCCGGCACGCCGGGGGCGGTGATGGAGCGGCTGGCCCAGGCGGTGCGGCGGGTGCTGGCGTTGCCGGAATTCCAGGCGCTGGCGGCGCAGCAGGGCCTGCCGCTGCGCTATCTCGGCCCCGCCGATTTCGCCGCCGAGCTGGCCACGCGCCGCGCCCGCTACCAGGCGATGTGGAACGACCAGCCCTGGCGGGACTAACTCCCCGTGACGTTGCTGCACAACGCCATGGGGGCCCCGGATTCGCTTATCGAGCGGCGCTTCGGCACAGCCCGCCGAGGCAAAGCCCCGGCAGGCGACGGGCGGCCGGCGTGGCGTTAGAGCGTGATCGGTTGAGGTCGAATCGACCGAAACCGTGAATCACGCGACCGAACAATGAGCTAGAGCAGATCGCCGGAGGGCGGCATCGCTCGGAGGCGTGAATCTGCTCTACCATCAATAAGATAGAGCGTCTTCACGCTGCGCAGTCAGCGCGAAGACGCTCTAGAGCGGGGCGGGTGAGCGCAGCTCAACCGATCCCGCTCTAGAGGGCAGGTGGCCCGGCGTGGGCGTGGAGGTACGGCGCGTGGCGACGATCAATTGCGACATGGGCGAGGGCTACGGGCCCTGGCGGATCGGCGATGACACGGCGCTGATGCCGCTGATCGACCTGGCCAATATCGCCTGCGGCTTCCATGCCGGGGATCCGAGCTGGATGCATGCCACGGTGCGGCTGGCGAAGCGGCATGGCGTGGCGGTGGGGGCGCATCCCTCGCTGCCGGACCGCCAGGGCTTCGGCCGGCGGGAGATGGCGATGGGCCGGGACGAGCTGGCGGATGCGCTGATCTACCAGATCGGCGCCCTGGCCGGCATGCTGCGGGCCGAGGGCATGGTGCTGCACCACATCAAGCCGCATGGCGCGCTCTACGGCATGGCGGCGCGGCAGAACCATGTGGCGCAGGCGGTGTGCGATGCGGCGGATGTGTTCCAGGTGCCGATCCTCGGCCTGCCCGGCACGCTGCATGAGAGCGTGTACCTGGCGCGCGGCCACCGCTTGGTGGCGGAATACTATGCCGATCTGGACTATGCCGATGACGGCAAGCTGATCATCACCCGCGAGCATCCGCCGGTGGACCCAGCCTTGGCGGCCGAGCGCTGCGCCCGCGCCCTGGCCGAGGGCCTGGCGCGCAGCGTCGGCGGCGTGGATGTGGCGGTAGGCCGCGACAGCGTCTGCCTGCATTCGGACACCCCGAACGCCGTGGCCGTGGCCCGCGCCGTCCGAGGGGTTGTGCGCTGACTCGAGGTTGCCAAAGGCCCTGCGGCCTTTGGCGGGTGGAGTTTGAAGAGAGGTTACGGCACTGCCGCGACGCCCTCCTCAAGCGCCGCGGATCGCCTCCGAAAGGCTCCGCACCTGGTCCAGCACGAGGCGCACGGTATTGGGCCGGGCCTGGCCCGAGGCGTCCAGGCTGGCCGCCAGCGCATCCACCAGCGCCGTCCCCACCACGGCGCCGTCCGCCAGCTTCGCCGCTTCCGCCGCCTGGGCCGGGGTACGGATGCCGAAGCCGATGGCGATCGGCAGCTCGGTGTGGCGGCGGAGCCGTGGGATCGCCTCCGCCAGGCTGGCGCTGCTGGCGCTTTTCGTGCCGGTGATGCCGGTGATGGAGACGTAGTAGATGAAGCCGCTGGTCGCCGCGAGCACGCGCGGCAGCCGCGCCTCGTCCGTGGTCGGCGCCACCAGGCGGATGAGGTCGAGGCCCGCCGCCTTGGTCAGCGGCTCGATCTCGTCGGCCTCTTCCGGCGGCACGTCCACCACGATGAGGCCATCGACGCCGGAAGCGGCGGCGTCGGTGCAGAAGCGCTCCGTGCCATAGGCCAGGATGGGGTTGTAGTAGCCCATCAGCACGATGGGGGTGGTCTGGTCCTCGCTGCGGAAATCACGCACCAGGGCGAGCACGCCGGCCAGCGTCGCGCCGGCCTTCAGCGCGCGCAGCGCGGCGCGCTGGATGGCGGGGCCGTCCGCCATCGGGTCGGTGAAGGGCACGCCCACTTCGATGAGGTCGGCGCCAGCGCCCGGCAGGCCGCGCAGCAGCGCGAGGGAGGTGGCCGGGTCCGGATCATAGCCCTGCAGATAGGTGACCAGGGCGCCGCGGCCGGCGGCCTTCAGCGCAGCGAACCGGGCGGCGATGCGGCTCACAATTTCACCCCGAGATGATGCGCCACGGTGAAGATGTCCTTGTCCCCCCGGCCGCTGAGGTTGAGGACGATGATGCCGTCCTTCGGCATGGTGGGTGCGCGCTTGATGACCTCGGCCAGGCCATGGGCGGATTCCAGCGCGGGGATGATGCCCTCCAGCTTCGAGCAGAGCTGGAAGGCGGCCAGCGCCTCGTCATCCGTGGCGGTCACGTAGGTCACGCGGCCGGTCTCGTGCAGCCAGGAATGCTCGGGGCCGATACCGGGGTAGTCGAGGCCGGCGCTGATGGAATGCGCCTCGGTGATCTGGCCGTGGCGGTCCTGCAGCAGGTAGGTGCGGTTGCCGTGCAGCACGCCGGGGCGGCCGCGGGTGAGGGAGGCGGCGTGCTCCTCCGTGTCCACGCCGCGGCCGGCGGCTTCCACGCCGTACATCGCGACGCCCTCGTCATCCAGGAAAGGATGGAACAGCCCCATGGCGGAGGAGCCGCCGCCGACGGCGCAAACCAGCGCATCCGGCAGGCGGCCCTCGGCGGCGAGGATCTGCTCCCGCGTCTCCACGCCGATCACGCTCTGGAAGTCCCGCACCATGGCGGGGTAGGGGTGCGGGCCGGCGACGGTGCCGATGCAGTAATAGGTGTCCTGCACATTCGCCACCCAGTGGCGCAGCGCCTCGTTCATCGCATCCTTCAGCGTTGCGGCGCCGGAGGTGACGGGGACCACCTCCGCGCCCAGGAGCTTCATGCGGAAGACGTTGGGCTGCTGCCGCTCCACATCGGTCGCGCCCATGAAGACGGTGCAGGGCAGGTCGAACAGCGCGCAGGCGGTGGCGGTGGCGACGCCGTGCTGGCCGGCGCCGGTCTCGGCGATGATGCGCGTCTTGCCCATGCGCTTCGCCAGCAGGATCTGCCCCAGCACGGCATTGATCTTGTGCGCGCCGGTGTGGTTCAGCTCCTCCCGCTTGAAGTACACCTTCGCGCCGCCGAGGTGGCTGGTGAGGCGCTGCGCGAGCCAGAGCGGGCTCGGCCGGCCGACGTAATGCGTCAGCAGGTAGCGCCATTCCCGGTCGAATTCGGGGTCGCGCTTCGCCGCCTCATAGGCTGCCTCCACCTCGAGGATGAGCGGCATGAGGGTTTCGGCGACGAAGCGGCCGCCGAAGGGGCCGAAACGGCCGCGCGCATCCGGACCCTGGCGGAAGGTATTGGGCAGAGGCTTGTTCACTGGTCGTCCCCGTCCGAAGCCAGGGGTCATAGAACAGGCAAGGCGGGCGTGGAAGGCGGGCGCGGGGACGGGCGGCTCGAAGCCCCCCCCGCCGGCCGGGCCCGGCGGGCCTCAGAAGCCGGTCAGCAGGATGCCCAGGGCGCGGGTGATGTCATCGGCCTGGTCCAGCAAATTGCCGATGGGGCGGCCGAGCAGGCGGCGTGGGACAGCGGCCATCAGGGGCGTCAGCATCACATGCGGCGCGCCATCCACCAGCAGGGTCGGGGTCAGGTCACGGAAGGGCGGCAGCGTCGTATCGGGGACGCCCAGCGGCACCACCATGCGGGTCGGCAGCCGCTCCAGATGGTCCGACTGGACATCGAGCAGGTAAGGCACCCCCTGCCGGCCCGGGTAGAGATCGAAGCGCGGCATCAGAAGTGGCGGTAGGCCGCCAGGGGCGTGTCGTTCTCCTCGAAATAGCGGGTCCAGGCCTCGATCGCCTCGCGGTTCTCCTCCGCCCAGCGGCGGGCCTTCTCCCGCCCCACCGCCTCGCGCAGCGCCTGCCGGGCGATCGCCTCGGCATCCAGGCCGAGCCCCGCCGCCTGCTGCAGCAGGGGTTGCTGGGCTTCGGCGAAGCCCGGCGGCGCGGTCTCGGCGGGGAACAGGTCCGGCCGCAGGGCCTCGGGCGGCACGCCGGTGGCCTGGCTGATGGCCCGGACCCGCTCCGCCGGCACCCGCCCGGCCTTGCGCCATTGCGTCACCACGCCCGGCGTCAGCCCCAGCGCCCTGGCGAGCGCGCTGGCGCCGCCGGCCGCCTGGATGGCGGCTTCCAAGGCCTCGGACGGAGGATGCGACGTTGCCACGGGGATCAGCCTAGCGAGGGCGAAGGTCCTGCACAAGAGCTATTAGAGCTTTCCTCTATCCTGGCGCCCGCCGCATCGCCGCGTACACCCTCGGCCCCAGCAGCGCCGCCACCGCCAGCAGCAGGATGGCGAGGCTCCCCGGCCGGGTGACGAAGGTCAGCCAATCCCCCTGGCTGATGGTCAGCGCCTGGCGCATCGCCTGTTCCGCCATCGGCCCCAGGATCATGCCGATGACCACCGGCGCCGTCGGGAAATCGAAGCGCCGCATGAACATGCCGATGATGCCGATGACGTAGAGCAGCACCAGATCGGTCACGCTGTTGGAGATGCCGTAGGTGCCGATGGTCGCGAAGACCAGGATGCCGGCATAGAGCTGCGGCTGCGGAATCTTCAGGATGCGCGCCCACAGCCCGACCAGCGGCAGGTTCAGCACCACCAGCATGACGTTGGCAACGTAGAGGCTGGCGATCAGCGTCCAGACCAGCGCCCCCTGCTGCTCGAACAGCAGCGGCCCGGGATTGATGCCGTAGCTCTGGAAGGCGCTCAGCATGATGGCGGCGGTGGCGCTGGTCGGCAGGCCGAGGGTCAGCATCGGCACCAGCACCCCGGCGGCGGCGGCGTTGTTGGCGGCTTCCGGCCCGGCCACGCCCTCGATGGCGCCGGTGGTGCCGAATTCCTGCTGTGCCTCGGGCGGGGCCAGCTTCTTCTCGGCGTAGTAGCTCAGCATGGTCGGCATTTCCGTGCCGCCGGCCGGCATGACGCCGAAGGGGAAGCCCAGCAGCGAGCCGCGAAGCCAGGGGAAGATGCTGCGCTTCCAATCGGCGCGGGACATCATCAGCCGCCCCACCGGCCGCACCTCCGGCTCGCCCCCCGCATGGCGCCAGGCGAGGTGGAGCGTCTCCCCCACCGCGAAGAGGGCGACGGCGACGAGGACCACATTCACCCCGTCCAGCAGCTCCGGCACGCCGAGCGTCATGCGCGGCTGGCCGGTCTGCAGATCGATGCCGATGAGGCCGAGCAGCAGGCCGAAGAACAGGCTGGTGAGGCCGCGCAGCGGCGAGCCGCCGAGTACCGCCGAGACGGTGACGAAGCACAGCACCATCAGCGCAAAATACTCGGCCGGCCCCAGCTTCAGCGCCAGCTCCACCACCACCGGCCCGAGGAAGGAGATGCCGAGCGTGCCGATGGTGCCGGCGACGAAGCTGCCGATGGCGGCCGTCGCCAGCGCCGGCCCGGCGCGGCCATGCCGCGCCATCTTCGCGCCTTCCAGGGCGGTGATGATGGAACCGCTCTCGCCCGGCGTGTTCAGCAGGATGGAGGTGGTGGAGCCGCCATACATGGCGCCGTAGAAGACGCCGCAGAACAGGATGAAGGCGCCGGTCGCCTCCACCTGGAAGGTGATGGGCAGCAGCAGGGCGATGGTCAGCGCCGGCCCGATGCCGGGCAGCACGCCCACCGCAGTGCCGAGGAAGCAGCCGAGCAGCGCCCAGCCGAGATTGGCGAGGCTCAGCGCATGGCCGAAGCCGAGGGCGAGGCCGGAGATGGGGTCCATCAGCGTCCTGCCCCCGGCGCGAGGCGGTGGGGATCAGCAGGCCGCGCCAACATGCGTCCCGCCCCCGGCACGAAGCGACGGGGATCGGCAGGCCGCGCCAACATGCGTCCCGCCTCCGGAGCAAAGCGACAGGGATCGGCGGGCCGCGCCAACATGCGTCCTGCCTCCGGAGCAAAGCGACGGGAATCGGCGGGCCGCGCCAACATGCGTCCTGCTTCCGGAGCAAAGCGGCGGGGATCGGCGGGCCGCACCGCCATCAGTTGATCTCCTGCCCCAGCGCCATCAGCACCAGATTCTCCAGATAGCCGGCGCCGATATTCACCCCCAGCCCCTCGACGAAGCCGAACCACACCAGCAGCGTCAGCACCACCGCCAGCCCCAGGTCGCGCAGCAAATGGCGGGAGCCGAAGGCGGCCGCCACCAGCACGAATTGCGCGGAAGCGGCGATGGAAAAGCCGCAGGGCCCGATCAGCACCAGATTCGCCAGCAGCCCGGCCAGCATCAGGGTGATGGCGCGCCAATTGGTCGGCGGCGCCTCCGCCATTTCCTCCAGCGTGTGGGACCAGCCGCCGCGCAGCGCCGCATAGGTCAGCCCCGCCCCCAGCAGCAGCAGCCCGGCGGCGATGGCGAAGGGCACCGCCTTCGGCCCCACCTGGGCATAGATGGGCGAGGTCGGGATGGTCGCCGCCTGCCACAGCGCCAGCCCGCCCAGCGCGATGACGAACAGCCCGACCCAGAGATCGGGCAGGATGGCCGGGCGGGGCGCCGGCGCGGCCTGCAGCACCCTGCCCGGCGAACCCGGCGCGCTCACGCCAGCCCCACCTCCTTCAGCACCGCCTCGGTCTTGGCCTGGTCCTCCGCCAGGAAGGCGGTGAAGGCATCGCCGGTCAGGAAGGCGTCCGCCCAGTCGCGGGTCTTCAGCATCTCCCGCCAGGCCGGCAGGGCGTGCAGCTCGGTGATGAAATCCACCAGCTTCTGCCGCGCCTCGGGGCGGAGGCCGGGCGGGGCGAAGACGCCACGCCAATTGGTCATCACCACATCCACGCCGCTTTCCTTCAGGGTCGGCACGGCAGGGTCGGTGCGCTCAGCGCCCGTCGTCGCCAAGGCGCGCATGCGGCCGGCCTTGATCTGCTCGGCGAATTCCGAAAGCCCGGAGATGCCGGCCTTCACCTGGGCGCCGAGGATCGCCGCCTGGGCCGGCCCGCCGCCGGCGAAGGCGACATAGGACCCGTCCTTCGCGGAATGGCCGAGCGCCTTCAGGATCAGCCCGAGGGTGATGTGGTCCGTCCCCCCCGCGCTGCCGCCGGCGATGGCGACGCCGCCGGGATTGGCCTTCAGCGCCTCGAGGAAGGCCTTGAGGTCCTGGATCTCGGACTGCGCCGGCACGACGATGACGCCGGCCTCCGCCGTCAGCCGCGCCACCGGCACCAGGTCCTTCAGCCCGACCGGGGTGCGGTTGGTCAGCGTCGCGCCGACCATGATGGAGCCGGCGACCAGCAGGCTGTCCGGCCGGCCGCGGCGCTGGCCGACGAAGCGGGGCAGGCCGACGGTGCCGCCGGCGCCGCCGACATTCTCGAATTGGAAGGTGCCGACCAGGCCGGCCTGGCGCGCCACCTGCTCGATGGCGCGGCCGAGCCCGTCCCAGCCGCCGCCAGGCCCCGCGGGGATGAACATGTAGAGGCTGTTGAACCGCGCCTGCGCGAGTGCCGGACGCCCCCCGGCGGCGAGCAGCAGGCTGGCGGCGGCCAGCAGGTGGCGGCGATTCGGCATCTGGACGGCTCTCCCCCGGGGCGGCGAGGCCGCCACTCCTACCCCGCGTGCCGGGGCAAGGCTACCGGGGGCGGCTGCCGGTGCCGGATTAAAAGCCTGAAACGACCTGGGGTTTGCTGCGGGGCTCCGCCCCGAAGCCCCCGGCAGGAGGTCGCCAGGGGCAGTGCCCGCGACCCCGCACCTCCGCCGGGGAGGATACCCCTCGCCGGACCCCGGTGTGAGCTTGCGGTGCAACCCGCCGATCGGGACCGGGGCTCCGCGGGGTGGTCCGCCCCCCGGCGGGGGTGCAGGGGGCATCACCCCCTGCCGGAGGTCTGGGGGCGAAGCCCCCATCCCTCACGCCGGCGGCAGCGCCGCGGCCAGCTCCGGCAACCCGCCCAGCGAGACCATATGTGCGTAGATCACCTCCATCCAGCCCCGGTCCCGCAGCTCGACAAGCTGGTCGGCCGGCAGCGCCGCCAGGCTCGGCCGGTCCACGGCGAAGAAGCCATCGATGCGCAGCGGCTTGCCCAGCCGCTCGAACTGCACCTGGGCCGGCTTCAGCAGGCCCAGCTCGGCCAGCCGCGTCGTCATCGTCCGGGTCCGCAGCATCGCCTCCTCGACCGAGCGGGTGAAGGCGAAGGCACGCTCGAGCTGCGGCGCCAGCTTGCCGTCCTCGGTGAACATCGGCTCGCCCTGCTCGGTGCCGAGCTGCGGCGCGGACGGATCGACGCAGAGGGCGAGGTCCTGCGAAGCCTCGGCGACCCGCAGCAGGAAGAAGGGGTAGCGGCGCAGATAGGCCGGCACATAGGCGCCGATCTTCCAGGCCCCGCCAGCATCGATGAAGTTGTTCTTCTCCGGCACCAGGCTGGTGAGCGCGACCGGCAGATGCGGCGCCTGGGCGGCGAAGACGATGGCGAGCGTCCGGGCCGCCACCGGGATCTCCTCCGCGGTGATCGGCACGGCGGAGAGGGTGCGGGCGAAGCCAAGCCCGGCATCCCGCAGGCGGAGCTTGCCGTGGCGCTCGGGCGTCACCGCCTCCAGGCTGCGGTAGAGGGGCGGCAGCTGCGGGGCGGTGGCGGCAGCGCCGTTGATCGATTCCGACATGGGGCTGGGGTCTCCTTTGCTCGGGGTTCTGCCGACGTGGCAACGCTTCTGCAAGGACTCACCGCGCCTTCTCCGCAGCGGGCGGGCCAGCCATGCCGGCCTTTCTGTAATGATCCGGAATGTTTCGGCACAAGCCGGCGTTGCAAGTGCGCTCGCCCGGCGGTTGCGGGTGATCATGCGGCCGCCGGGGCGACAGCCTTGGCAACGCCGCGCCGCTGCCATGGATCGGGGCGGGGTCGCAACGGGGTGAAGCAGGCGGGCGGAGACGCACCGGCCGGAGCGGCCCTTTGCGCCACCCCAGTTTCCACGGCCCGTGGGCGCGCGCAGGGCGGCCGCCACGCGACACAACTGTACCGGCCGGACGGTTGACACACCGTCCAGCCGGTATAGTTTCGGCCCATGTCCCTCGCCATCGCGCACCAAGCGGGCAGCCCCGATGCCCGCACCCGCATCCTGGACGCCGCCGAGGCGATCATCCGCACCCGCGGCGTCGCCAGCCTCACCCTGGATGCGGCGGCGAGGGAAGCCGGGGTTTCCAAGGGCGGGCTGCTCTACCACTTCGCCAGCAAGGAAGCGCTGCTGCACGCCCTGCTCGGCCGCATGGCCGAATGGATGCGGCAGGATTTCGCCGCCACGGTGGACCGCCAGCCCGAAGGCCCCAGCCGCGTCGCCCGCGCCATGCTGGAATGGGGCTTCGGCGCGGCCCCGGAAGCGGTGGATGAACGCTGCGGCCGCGCCGCCGCCGTCTTCCTCGCCTGCTTCCACCACGACCCGGCGCTGCTGGATCCCGCCCGGGCCGTGGTCGCCGGCATCCGGGAGGCGATCGCCGGGGACGGCCTGCCCCTGGGCCATGGCCAGGTCATCATGGCCGCGGCGGACGGGCTTTTCATGGCCCGCATCTTCGACCTCTACACCCCCGGCGCGGCGGAGCTCGCCGCCATGCAGGCCACCCTGGCCCGGCTGCTGGAGCCCGCCCCCCCGGAGCCCACCCCATGAGCCGTCGCGCCTCCCTCCTGGTCAGCGTCGCCAGCCTGCTCCTCATCGCCGCCGGCGGGCCGGATTCCTGCACGCCGGAGCCGGAGGGGCTGCTGGACTGCCTCGGCTTCCTGCTCCTCGGCCCGGATGTGCCGGCGCCGGCGCTGCTGGATGACCTCGATCTCTCCCTCCTGACCGATTGGCCGGACCCCGGCTCATGAAGCGCGGCGCGCTGCTCCTCGGCCTGCTGGCACTGGCGGGGCTTGCCGCCTTCGGCCTGCGGCAGCAGGGGAATGGCGCGACGGACCGCCCGGCCCCCGCCGCCGCCACGCCCCTCGGCGTCGGCGCGCTGGGGCGGGTGGAGCCTGCCTCCCGCATCCGCAAACTGAACCAGCCGGGCGGCTTCGCCGTGGCGCGGCTGGAGCGGCTGCTGGTGGCGGAGGGCGAGCAGGTGGCAGCCGGCCAGCTCCTCGCCGTCTTCAGCGACGCGGCGCAGAAGGATGCGGCGGCGGTGCAGGCGGAAGCGGCGGCGGTGCAGTCCCGCGCCGCGCTCGACCGGCTGCGCGCCGCCGGAAGGCCGGAGGAAGTGGCCGCCCAGCGCGCCCGGATCGAGGCGCTGCGCGCCGCCGAGGCCAGCGCCCGGCGCGATGCCCAGCGGGCGGAGGCGCTGGTGCCTTCCGGCGCCGGCGGTGCCGCCAATGCGGAACGCGCCCGCTACGCCGCCCACCGCGCCACCGCCGACAGGGCGGAGGCGGAAGCCACCCTGCAGCGCCTGCTGCAGCCCTGGCCCGCCGACCTGGCCGTGGCGGAGGCCGAGCTGTCCGCGGCCGAGGCGGCGCTGGCCAGGGCCCGGGCCGATGCCGCCCTCTCCCGCGTCGTGGCACCCATCCCCGGCACCATCCTGAAGATCTACGCCCGGCCCGGCGACCAGGTGGGCAATGACGGGCTGCTGGACATGGCCGACCTCTCCCGCCTCGACATCGTCGCCGATGTCTATGAGACGGACCTGCCCCGGCTGCGCCCCGGCGCGCCGGCGGAGGTGGTGGTGCCCGGCGATCCCAACCGCTACCCGGCCAGCCTGCGCGAGATCGGCTGGATGGTCCGCCGCACCACCCAGGCCGGGACCGACCCCATCGCCGCCGTCGATGCCCGCACGGTGGAGGTGCGGCTGACCCTTTCCGAGGAAGGCCGCGAGGCGCTGCTCCGCCGCAGCAACATGCAGGTGCAGGTCTCCATCCGCCCGTGAACGAGCTGACCCGCCCCAGCCCGGCCCTGCTGCCCTGGGCGCCGGAGCGCAGCGGGGGGGCCTGGCCGGCCGATGCACCGCCGCCCGCCGGGCCGCCGGACCCCGGACCGCCGGATGCCGGGCTGCTGGACGCCGGGCCGCCCGGCTTCGGATCGCCGGATTCCGGGCCGGCCGAGCTCGGCCCGCCCAACCCTGCTCCGCTCGAGCCGGGATCGCCCGAAGCCCCGCCCCCGCCCCGCCGCCCCGGCCTGCGGGATGCGCTGTGGCTGCCGCTGCGCCTCGCCTGGCGGCAGCTCCGCGCGGAGAAGGCGCGCCTCGCCTCCGCCATCGCCGGCGTCATGTTCGCCTGCGTGCTGGTCTTCATGCAGCTCGGCTTCCGCGCCGCGCTGTTCGAGAGCGCGACGGCGCTGCTCTCCGCCATGCGCGCCGACATCTTCCTGATGCACCCGCTGACCATCGTCAGCTTCAAGCCGGAGCCACTGCCGCGGCTGCGCGCCAGCCAGGCGCTGGCCCTGCCGGAGGTGGCGGCGGCGGTGCCCGTCTATCTGACCCAGGCGACCTGGCGGAACCCGGAGACCGGCGTGCGCCGGGCCATGCAGCTCGTCGGCTTCGACACCGAGGCGGGGGTGATGGACATCCCCGGCCTCGCCCCGCTGGCGGAGGCGCTGAAGCGGCCGGACACCATGGCCTTCGACATCCGCTCCCGCCCCGAATTCGGCCCCGTCGCGCGGCTGCTGGCGGAGCGCGGGCCCTTCGAGGTGCAGCTCGGCCACCGCATGCTGGAGGTGGTGGGGCTGGTGGAGATCGGCCCCTCCTTCGGCGCCGACGGCAATGTCGTGATGTCGGAACTCAACTTCCGCCGCGTGGTGAAGGAGCGGCTGCCGAGCCAGGTGGACCTCGTCGCCATCAGGCTGCGCCCCGGCGCCGACCGTGATGCCGCGATCGCCCGGCTGCGCGAATTCCTGCCGCCCGACGTCATGGTGCTGAGCCAGCCCCAGCTCGTGCAGCATGAGCGGAATTACTGGGAGAACGCGACCCCGATCGGCTTCATCTTCATGTTCGGCAGCCTGATGGGCCTCGTGGTCGGCATGGTGATCGTCTACCAGATCCTGTTCAGCGACATCGCCAGCCATCTGAAGGAATACGCCACGCTGAAGGCGATGGGCTATTCCAATTTCTATCTTGGCCGCGTGGTGCTGGGGGCGGCGCTGCTGCTGGCGGTGCTCGGCTTCGTCCCCGGCTTCGTGCTGTCCGTCTTTCTCTACGACGTGGTGGGCAAGGGCACCTTCCTGCCGCTGGCCATGGATGCGGCGCGCGGCTTCGGCGTCTTCGCCATGATCTTCGCCATGTGCGCCGCCGCCGGCCTGCTCGCCATGCGCAAGCTGCGCGACGCCAACCCGGCGGATATGTTTTGATCATTCCCCACGACATCGCTGCGCGATGCCGCGGGGGGCCCCGGACTCCCTCACGAGCAGCGCATCGCACAGCCTGCCGCGGCGAAGCCGCGGCAGGGCAACAGGCGGTCCGGGCGGCTGGGGCGCGCCTGCCATGACTGAGGCATCCTTGCCCCTCGTGCTGCGCGGCGTCTCCTACGCCTTCGGGGAGGGCGAGCTGCGGCGGCCGGTGCTGCGCGCGGTGGATCTGGAAGTGCGGCCGGGCGAGATCGTGCTCCTCACCGGCCCCTCCGGCAGCGGCAAGACCACCCTGCTCACCCTGATCGGCGCCCTGCGCGCCATGCAGGAGGGAAGCTGCCAGGTGCTGGGGCAGGAGCTGGCCGGCGCCAATGAGGCGCAGCGCGTCGCCCTCCGCCGCCGCATCGGCTTCATCTTCCAGCAGCACAATTTGCTCGGCTTCCTCACCGCCCGGCAGAACGTCGCCATGGCGCTGGAGCTGACGCCCGGCGCCACGGAAGCGGCGCGGCGCGCGGAGGCCGGGCGGATGCTGGAAGCCGTCGGCCTCGGCGATCGCGGGGAAAGCTGGCCGGACCAGCTTTCCGGCGGCCAGCGCCAGCGCGTGGCGGTGGCCAGGGCGCTGGCCGCCCGCCCCGGCCTCATCCTGGCCGATGAGCCCACCGCGGCGCTGGACCGCCAGAGCGGCGGCGAGGTGGTGCGGCTGCTGCGGGACCTGGCGCGCCAGCGCGGCACCGCCATCCTGCTCGTCACCCATGACCCGCGCATCCTCGACCTCGCCGACCGGATCATCGCGATGGAAGATGGGCGGGTGGTGCCTGCGTCGCAGGCAGACGCCGCCCGCCCCGGCTGATTCGCCCTCGCATCGGCGTTGACAGGCCTTCCGCGCCGCAGCAAGGATCGCTCACCATCACTTGATAAGAATGGGCAGGCTCATGCTGGGACGCAGTTTTCTCCTTGCCGCGGCGCTTGCCGCCGGCGTGTTCGCCACTGGCCTTTTCGCCCCCTCGGCCGCCCGGGCGCAGCAGACGCTGGAGGCCATCAAATCCCGCGGCCAGCTCGTCTGCGGCATCCATACCGGCGTCGCCGGCTTCGCCCAGCCGGACAGCCGCGGCGTCTGGCAGGGGATGGATGTGGATATGTGCCGCGCCCTCGCCGTCGCCATCTTCAACGACGCGAGCAAGGTGCGCTACATCCCGCTCTCCTCCTCGACGCGCTTCACCGCCCTCGGCTCCGGCGAGGTGGATGTGCTGTTCCGCACCTCCACCCAGACCATGCTGCGCGACGTGACGCTCGGCCTGCGCCATGTCGTCACCTATTTTTATGACGGTCATGGCTTCATTGTGCGCAAGGGCACGGTGGAGAAGGTCGCCGAGATGCGCGACGCCACCATCTGCCTGATCCAGGGCACGACCAACGAGCAGGTGACGGCGGACTATTTCCGCAGCATCAACACCCCCTTCCGCCCGCTGCTGTTCGAGCGCACCGACCAGGCCGCCAACGCCCTGCAGGCCGGGCGCTGCGACAGCCTCGGCACCGATGCCTCGCAGCTCGCCGGCATCCGCTCCACCATGCCGACCCCGCAGGATTGGGTGGTGCTGCCGGAGCGCTTCAGCAAGGAGCCCTACGGCGCCTATATCCGCCGCGACGACCCGCAATGGTTCGACGTGGTGCGCTGGGTGACCACGGCGCTGATCGAGGCGGAGGAGCAGGGCGTCACCCAGGCCAATGCCGAGGAGCAGCGCCGCACCAGCGTGAACCCCAACACCCGCCGCCTGCTGGGCGTGACGCCGGAGCTGGGGGAGGCGCTGAAGCTGGACCGCGCCTGGGCCTACAACATGGTCCGGGCGCTGGGGAATTACGGCGAGATCTATGACCGCTCCTTCGGCCCGAACACTCCGGTGGACCTGCCGCGCGGGCCGAACAAGCTGTGGACCCAGGGCGGGCTGATCTACGCCCTGCCGCTGCGCTGAGGGCCGGGCCGCGGAACGCCGGGCGGGCTCGCACGCCCTGTGCGGGCCAGGCGCGCCGGCGATCGCGCGCCACGGTGTCTTAGCCAGGCCGGCAAAGCTCGGCGCGGAAATCATGCCGCGGGAGGGCGACGCCCGGCCGGGACCGCTTGCCCGGACAGGCGAGGGCGGCCGCCCGCCCGCTTTCTTCCCCAGCCAAGGCACCCTCTCCCCGGCCCTGCCGACCGCGTCGCGGCCTGCTGCGGCTTTTCGTTTCGTATTGGCAAAACTTCGGCGGCCATGAATATACATTATTCGCTGGCGCATCAGCCTGCGAGAATGCCACACTCCGTTCATCCTAGCTGGTTTTCTTCTATAATCTGTGCTACAAGTAACACAATGTACGCGACAAAGTATAAAGAATTACTCGCACGGAATAACGGTGGTGGACATGGGCGGCGCCACAACTTTAAATTTACCTACCCGAGAGGTCGTTAAATCGTTAGATGTAATTCCGCGCGCGGACGCGGCGAGCCGCCCCGTCTCCACTTGTGACGCCCCCTCGGGATGAGAACTGACCGCGATGGTGCGACAGCCCCCAACAGGACGAAGGCCGATCCGCGCCCTGCGCCCCCCGCCAGCCCCACCCGCTTCCCCCCGCCCCGACCCGGCCCGGGCCGCATGGCGCAGATGATCCCTCGGCCCGAACCGGCGCCGGCCACCCCCTCCGATGCCCGGGACGCGGAGGAATTCTTCGACGACCTGCCCTTCGCCTGCCTGACCCTCGGCCCGGAAGGCGTCATCCTCTGGGCCAACCGCACCTTTCACCGCTGGGTCGGGCCGGAAAAAGCCCGGCCCGGCCTCCCCCTGCGAGAGGCGCTGAGCCCCGCCAGCCGCGCCGTACTGGATCGGCAACTCCTGGCCGACCTGCCGTCGCAGGGGGAAGTGCCGGCCCTCTCCCTGGAATTGCTCCGCCCGGGGGGCGACCACCTGCCGGTGCTGGCCTGGTTCCGCGGCACCCGGCAGGGCGGCCAGCCCGCCCTGCTGCGCGCCACCTTCTGCGACGCTAGCGGGCATCGCCGGCAGGAGCAGGAGCTGCTCGCCGCCCGGCAGGCGGCGGAGATGGCGGCGGCGCGGCTTGCCGTGGTGCTGGACGGCACCTCGGAAGGCGTGGTGCTGGTCGGGCCGGATTGGCGCATCGCCCATGCCAACCGGCGCGCCGCCACCCTCCTCGGCGAGCCCCTGGCGGAAGGCACGGATTTCCGCACCAGCTTCCCGCAGGACCAGGAAGGCGCCTTCGCCGCCCTCTGCGCCAACGCAATGGGCGGCCAGAACGTGCCGGGCACCGAAGCCTGGCTGCCCGGCGGCACCTGCCTCTGGCTGCAGCCTCACCCGGCGGCGGGGGGCGGCATGGCGGTCTTCCTCCACGACCTCTCCCCCGCCAAGGCGCTGGAACAGGACCGCGCCCGGGACCGCGCCCGCATCGAATACCTGGCAACGCACGAGCCGCTGACCGAGCTGCCCAACCGGCAGCATTTCACCGCCCGGGCGGAAGCGCTGCTGCGCGAGGCCGGCCTCGGCGCCGCCCTCATCCTCCTCGACCTCTCCCGCTTCCGGCAGGTGAATGAAAGCCTCGGCCGCCCGGCCGGGGATGCGCTGCTGCGCGCCGCGGCGGGGCGGCTCGCCCGCTCCCTGCGCCCGGGGGATCTGCTCGCGCGGCTGGGCGGCGATCAATTCGCCCTGCTGCTGCCCGGCGGGCCGGAGGGTACCGGGGCGGACCCGGAAGCCATGGCGGCCGGCCTGGCCGGCAGGCTGGTGCAATCCCTCGGCGCCGCCTACCAGATCGGGCCGCACCGCGTCGCCAGCGGCGCCGCCGCCGGCATCGCCATCGCCCAGGCGGAGCAGCCGCTGGAATTCCTGCTGGACGCCGCCGAGCTTGCCCTGGCCGAGGCGAAGCGGCGCGGCCGTGGCAGCGTTGCCCTGTACGACCCGCGGATGGGGCGGGATGCCGACCTGGCCAGCACCATGCGGGATGCGCTGGCCGCCGATCAATTCGTGCTGCACTACCAGCCGGTCTTCGCCGCGCAGAGCGGCGTGCTGACCGGCTATGAGGCGCTGCTGCGCTGGCATCGCCCGGGCCATGGCATCCTCTCCCCGCAGCGCTTCATCGGCGCGGCGGAGGGCACCGGCTTCATCTTCCCGCTTGGCGCCTATGTGCTGCACAAGGCCTGCCTGGACGCGGTGGGCTGGGGCAATCCACGGCTGCGGGTCGCGGTGAATGTCTCGCCCGACCAGCTCCGCCATCCGGGCTTCGCTGCCGAGGTGGCGGCGGCGCTGCAGGGCAGCGGCCTGGCCCCGGCGCGGCTGGAGCTGGAGCTGAGCGAGCGCGGCGCCCTGGCGCATGGCCGGGACAGCGTCGCCAGCCTGCGGGAGCTGCATGCGCTCGGCGTGAAGCTGGCGATCGACGATTTCGGCACCGGCGCGACGCAGCTTGCCGATCTCCGCCTCTTCCCCTTCGACCGGGTGAAGATCGACCAGAGCTTCGTGCGGGAGGTCGCGACCGAGCCGCGGGAGCTGGCCGTGCTGCAGGGGATCGTCGAGCTGTGCGGCCGCCTCGGCATCGCCACCACGGCGGAGGGGGTGGAGACCGAGGCGCAGCGCCGCTGCCTGGTGGAGGCCGGTTGCGGCGAGCTGCAGGGCTATCTGCTGGGCCTGCCGCAGCCCATGGCGGGGCCCCAGCCGCCGCCCATCCTGCCGGCGCGCTGAGCTGGCGGGCGGGGGGGGGCGGGCGCCTCACCGGTACGGGGCGGGCCGCCTGGCGATGCCGGTCGGCCAGGCAAGGCTGCCTTTCCTGCACGGTGCGAGCGGGTCGTTCGGCAGCGTCGGCCGGGCGGGCAAGGCTGACTTTCCCCACACGGCACGGGCGGGGCCGTCCGGCGGCCTCGGCTGGGCCGGACACGGCTGCCTTTCCGACACGACACGGGCGGGGCCGTCCGGCAGTGCCGGCCCGGCGGGCAGGGCTGCCTTCCCCGCACGGCGCCGGCGCCCGGCTTTGCCCGCCCTTCAACGCTTTCTTCAACTTGGCCGGCTAGCAAGGCCGGGCTGCGGCCAAGACGGCGGCCCTCCGTCACCCCCGTGGCGGCCGCCGCCGGGCCCGAGGGCAGGAGCCTTCGCCCCGGGGCCGGCCGCCTCCTGGAACCGGCATGGCCAGACCGATCGACGAGGTGAAGAACTGGATGACCATGTTCCGCTGGATCGTGAAGGCGATCCGCGACGAATACGGCATCGAGGAAGCCCGGCTCACCCGCCACGCCCAGCTCGAGACCGAGCTGGGCCTCTCCATCGAGCAGGTGGAGGAGATGCTGGGCCTCATCCACACCAGCTTCGGCATCCATTTCCCGGACGGGACCCTGGACGAGATCCTGCGGCTGGAGGAGCTCTGCATGCTGGCGAGCTGGATCAAGGGCTTCTACAAGCGGCCGGAATTCATCTCGGACGGCTTCGCGGCGCTGTGCCGCGCCGCCAACCCCGGCATGGCCTGAGTCGGTCGCGGCCTGGTTAACAAGTTTTCATCCAGGCCCGCCAGCCGGGATCGTCGTTCCCTTTTCGCTGACATTTGCTCTAGCCTCCCTCCCAGGCTGCCCCGACCAGAAGGGCGGCCGGGAATGACAGGGAGTTCGAATGTCCATGAACCGTCGCGGCCTGCTGGCCGCGGGGGCGGCCGGCACTGCGCTCGCCACCCCCAAGCTTGCCTCCGCCCAGCCCCAGGTGATGTGGCGCCTGGCGAGCAGCTTCCCGAAATCCACCGATGTGCTCTGGGGCGTGGCCGAGCTGCTCTCGCGCCGCGTGGCGGAGCTGACCGGGGGCGCCTTCCAGATCCGCATCTTCGCCGCCGGCGAATTGGTGCCGGCGCTGCAGGTGCTGGATGCGGTGGGGGGCGGCAATGTCGAATGCGGCCACACCGCCGCCTATTACTACATCGGCAAGGACCCCTCGATGGGGTTCGGCACGGAAATGCCCTTCGGCATGAATGCCCGCCAGCACCTGGCCTGGATCCAGCAAGGCGGCGGGCGCGAGGTGATGGAAGAGGTGTACCGGGACCAGGGCGTGGTCGCGCTCCCCTCCAACAACACCGGCGCCCAGATGGGCGGCTGGTTCCGCAAGGAGCTGCGCACCGCCGCCGATCTGCAGGGGCTGAAATTCCGCATCGGCGGCACCGGCGGGATGGTGCTGCAGAAGCTCGGCGTCGTCGCCCAGCAGCTTGGCGCGACCGACATCTACCCGGCGCTGGAGCGCGGCGTCATCGACGGCGCCGAATGGGTGGGGCCGCATGACGATGAGAAGCTCGGCTTCCACCGCGTCGCGCAATACTACTACTACCCGGGCTGGTGGGAGCCCTGCTCCGAGGGCGACATCCTCATCAACACGAAATCCTGGGAGGCGCTGCCGAAGGCCTACCAGCAGGTGCTGGAAGCGGTGGTGGGGGAGACGAATGTCTGGTCCATCGGCCGCTACGACGCGCTGAACGTCGCGGCGCTGCGGCGCCTGGTGGCGGGCGGCGCGAAGCTACGCCCCTATTCGCGGGAGATCCTGATGGCCTGCCACAAGGCGACGCAGGAAACCTATGCGGAAATCGGCGACGGCAATCCGCGCTTCAAGCGCGTGCATGCGCATTGGGACAAGTTCCGCCGGGATACGCAGAGCTGGTTCCGCGTGGCGGAGGACAGCAGCGCCAATTTCCTGGCGCTGGCGGAACGCGCCTGAGCCTCGCTCCCTCTCCCGCGCTGCGGGGGAGGGTCGGGGTGGGGGTATCGTGACCGGCGGCGCGTGCGGGCCCGGCGCCGTACATCCCCCCTTCCGGCCTCCCCGCAGGCGGGGGGATCGAGAGGCCCGGCCTGCGCCCCGGCGGAACCGGGATGCAGCCCCTTTCCCCTGGCGCGTTGGGCGCAATGCGCCCAACCCCTTCCGCTCAGCGCGCCGGCACGCGCACCCAGCGGAGCTGGATGTAGTTGTCCGCCGTCTGCGGCACCTCCACCCCGTTCCGCGCCGCCCAGACGATCTGCTGCTGGTGCAGCGGGATGTAGCCGACATCCTCCCGCAGCACCCGAGCGGCCTCGCTGATGATCTGCTGCCGCTTCGCCGCGTCGGTCTCCACCGCCATCCGGTCGATCAGCGTGTCGAGCTGCGGGTTGGAATAGCCGCCATTGTTGAACACGCCGCGGGCACCGTTGCGGGAACCGGCGAGGCTGAAGAAGGCGTTGTGCGCGTCGCTCGTCGTCGGGGTCCAGCCCAGCAGGTAGAAGCTGGTGTTGTAGCGCGGCGCGTTGATCTCGGCGAAGTAGCGGGCGCGGGTCTGCGCATTCAGCGTCACGCGGATGTTGATGCGCGCCAGCATGGCGACGACGGCCGTGCAGATCGCCTCGTCATTCACGTAGCGGTCGTTCGGGCAGTCCATCGTCACGCCGAAGCCGTTCGGGTAGCCGGCCTCCGTCAGCAGCCGGCGCGCCGCCGCGAGATCGATCGGCGGGCGCACGTCGTCGGCCTCCTGGAAGCCGTTCACCCCTGGGCCGTAGATCAGGTTGCTGGGGCGGGACTGGCCGCGCATGACGGTGCGCTGGATGGCGTTGACGTCGATCGCCAGCAGCATGGCGCGGCGCACCCGCACATCCTGGAAGGGGTTCTTCCCCTGCACGTCCGATTTCAGGAGCTGCGGCCGCATCTGGTCCATGCCCAGATAGATGGTGCGCAGCTCCGGCCCCTGGATGATGCGGACGCCCTGGGTGCGGCCGATGCGGTCCACATCCTGCGGCGGCACGGTGTAGACGAAATCCACCTCGCCGGAGAGCAGCGCGGCGACCCGCGTCGCGTCATTGGCGATGATGTTGAGTTCCGCCCGCTGGATGTTGTGCTCCGGCTTGTCCCACCAATCCGGGTTGCGCTCGATGACGGTGCGCCGGTCCGGCTCCCGCAGCACCAGGCGGAAGGGGCCGGTGCCCATGGCGTTGCGGGTGGCGAAATTCTCCTCGCGCGTCGTCAGGTCGGTCGGGCGGGTCGCGTTGTTCTTCTCCGCCCAGACGCGGGAGAACATGCCCCAATTGGTGATCTCCTGGATCAGGATGGGGTCCGGGACGCTGGTTTCGAACTCCACCGTGTGGTCGTCGATCTTGCGGACCTCCTTCACCGTCGCCAGCACGGATTGGAGGTTGGAGCCCTGGGCGCGGACGCGCTGGGCGCTGAACACCACGTCATCGGCGGTGAAGGGCGTGCCGTCCGTGAACTTCACGCCGCGGCGCAGGTGGAAGCGCCACACGGTGGGGGAGGGCTGCTCCCAGCGCTCGGCCAGGGCCGGCTCCGGCTCCATCTGCCGGTTCCGCCGCACCAAGGGCTCGTAGAAATTGGACCCGAAGGAAAGCAGGAAGGTTTCCTGCCGCGTATAGGGGTCCATGGAGTTGACATCGCCGTCATTGGCCCAGCGGAAGGTCTGGGCCTGGGCGGTGAGGACCGAGCCGCAGAGCAGGGCGGTGGCCAGCGCGAAGCGACGCATCGTCAGGGTCTCTCCCAGCGAAACCCTGGGATTCTAGCCCGGCAGCACAGAGGCGCAAAGCCGAGGCGCGCGTAGCGGAGCGAGACCGGTCACCGGGCGGCGATGTCCGGCGGCACAACCCCGGCCGCCGGTCCCCTGCCGCGCGGCTTGCCGCGGCAAGCTGCGCGGGTCCGGCATCGCTTGAGCCTGGCAAGACCCCATGGCGACGCGCGGCGCCCGCCCGGGGCGAGACCCGCCCCCGCGGCGGCGCGAAGCGCCGTCGGGGGATTAAGCCCGCAGCGCCCGCGGCAGATCCGCCACGGCCCGGTCGATCAGCGCCGCATCGGCGGTGGCATCCATCCGCTCGGCGATCACGGTCCGCGCCGCCGCCGCGGCCACTTCGGCCGCCGCGTTGCGCACCTCGGCCAGCGCCCCGGCCTCGGCCGCGGCGATGCGGTCCATCGCCATGCGTTCCCGCCGCTTTGCCGCCGCTTCCGCCTCGGCCGCGGCGTTCTCCGCCAGGCGCTTGGCCTCGCCCCGGGCCCGGCTCAGCATCTGCTCGGCTTCCGCCAGCGCCGCGGCGCGGTCGGCCTCCGCCTGCTTCAGCATCGCCTCGGCCTCGCCGCGCAGCCGCGCCGCCTCGGCCAGCTCCGCCCGCACCCGCGCCGCCTTGGCATCCAGCATGGACGCCGCCGCGGCCCAGGCCTTGCGGCCGAACAGCACCAGGAAGACCACGAAGCTGACGCCGACCCAGAATTTCGGGTCGAGCCAGAAATGCTCGTAATGGTGCATCAGGCCTGCCCCCGCGCCGCGAGTTCGGTGCCCACCGCCCGTTCCACCGCCGCGCGGTCGGTGCTGCCGGTCAACCGCGCCACCAGCGCTTCCGCGGCGTCGGCGGCCACCGTCCTCAACGCGCCCATGGCCGCGTCGCGGGAGGTGGCGATGCGCTGCTCAGCCGCATCGATCTGCGCGGCGAGGCGGGCGTTCAGCGCCTCCTCCCGGACCGTCGTCTCGGCCTGGGCCTGCTGCGTCGCGGTGGCGATGGCCGCCTGCGCTTCGGCGCGGGCGCGGGCGGTGGCCGCCTGGTGCTCCGCCAGCGCGGCATCCGCCCGCTGCTTCGCCGCCTGCGCCTGCTCCAGATCCGCCTCGATCCGCGCCTGCCGCTCCGCCAGCACGCTGGCCACGCGCGGCAGCGCGTAGTTCGCCATCAGGACGTAGAGCAGGCCGAAGAGGATGAACAGCCAGACGACATTGGCCACCAGGAAGCGGCCCTGTTCGGGATGGCCGAAGGCAAGCTGCGGCATCCCCTCCACCGGCACCTCGCCGGTCGTGGCCGCAAGCGCCAGCGCGGGCAGGGCAAGCCCGAACAGGGATGCGACGATGAGAATCCGAGGCGTCACGCGAAATCTCCTATCGCCCGGTGGGATGCGGGGCGGGGCGGGGCGGCGGTCGTGCCGCGCCGCGCCCGCCGCGATCTCAGGCGAACAGGATGAGGAAGGCGATCAGCAGCGCGAACAGCGCCACCGCTTCCGTCAGCGCGAAGCCCAGAATGCCGATCGGGAAGACGGCGTCGCGGGCGCCCGGGTTGCGGGCCACGCTGTTGATCAGCGAGGAGAAGATGTTGCCGATGCCGAGGCCGACGCCGAACAGGGCGATAACGGCGATGCCGGCTCCGAGGGCCTTCGCGGCAGCCACTTCCATGGGAAAATCCTTCCGTTCCTGTTGGAGGTTTCTACAGACCGCTCAGTGCAGGTGCACGGCGTCGTGCAGGTAGATGCAGGTGAGGATGGCGAACACATAGGCCTGCAGAAAGGCCACCAGCAATTCGAACCCCACCAGGGCGACGTTGATAGCGAGCGGCAGCACCGCCACGAAGGGGCCGATGACGCCGAGCCCGCCGATCAGCAGGATGAAGGTGGCGAACACCTTCAGCATCACGTGCCCCGCCACCATGTTGGCAAAGAGACGAATGGAGAGGCTGATCGGCCGCGAGAGGTAGGAAACGATCTCGACCGGCACGATGATCGGCGCCAGCCAGATCGGCGCGCCTTCCGGGAAGAAGTAGCCGAAGAACTTGGTGCCGTGGATCGCCAGCGCCACCACCGTGATCAGCACGAAGACCACGAAGGCCAGGCCGAAGGTGACGGCGATATGGCTGGTGAAGGTGAAGGCGTAGGGCAGCAGGCCGAGCAGATTGCCGAACAGCACGAACATGAAGAGCGAGAAGACGAAGGGGAAGAATTTCCGCCCCTCCTCGCCCACCTGCTCCGTCACCAGCCCATGGACGAACTCATAGGCCGATTCCGCCAGCGCCTGCAGCCGGCCCGGGATGACGGCCCGCTGCGCCATGCCATAGACCATCAGCGCGGTGATCAGCACGACCGCCAGCAGCATATGCGCGTTGGACTGGGTGAAGCCGACCGAGTCGCCGACAATGCCCAGCACCGGCGCCAGCTCGAACTGGCTCAGCGCATCGATGGCCTTTCCCTCAGCAGCCACGGCAGCCTCTCCCGGCGACGAACGACTCAGCCCTTCCGGCGACCGCGCGGGGTGAACAACCGATAGACGTTCAGCACCCCGGCCGCCGAGCCCAGGACGAAGAACAGAAGGAAGAGCCAGGGCTTGGTCCCGAGCCAGCGATCCAGCAGCAGGCCGGCAACGACGCCGACCGCCAGGGCCGACACCACCTCCACGCCCGCGCGGAACCCGATCCCCCAGGACCCGGTCGGCAGCCCCGCCTGCCCGCTCTCCTTCGTGCGGTCCAGACCCTGGCGGGCCCGGGCATCCCGGAGACGTTGCTCGAAGCCGTCGCGCTCAACCACCCCTATGCTCCCCCTGCGGTGCTCCGCCGGAAGGCATGCGGCTGGTAAGGCGCCTCCCGTTAAGTGTCAAGCAAGCCACGTGGTGGCCATGCAGCGCAACAGATGGCGGAAAGCAAGGTTTGAGGGGGCTTTGCCCCCGCAAGCTCCCCCACCAAAGGCCGAAGGGCCTTTGGAAACCACGCGTTTAATTCCGCGGACCTGAAGCCGGGACATCACTCCGCCGCGGCGGGCGCCCCCAGCGCGGCCCAGCGCTCGGGAGCCAGCTCCTCCGGGCGGTTGGGGAAGAACAGGGCACAAACCAGCGTCACCACGCCGGCCAGGGCCAGAAGCAGCAGGGGGACGACCAGGCCGCCCGTCGAGGCATGCAGGAAACCAACCAGGGGCGAGGCGGCGGCCGCGCCGAGGAAGCCGATGGTGAAGCGGACCGAATACAATTTCACCCGCAGCGCCGGCGCCACATAGCGGGCGGTCATCGTCTCGTTCACCGTCACCTGACCGAAGATGGCGGCGGCCACCAGCGCCGACAGAGGCAGCACCGCCCAGCCGGGGGCGAAGGCCAGCAGCGCCAGGCACGGGGCCAGAAGGATCGCCAGCGGCAGGAAGACCTGCTTCAGGGTGAAGCGGTCGATCATCTGGCCCACCGTGAACTGCGTCAGCCCGCCGCACAGCGTCGCCAGGAAGGCCAGCATGCCGACCACCGGCAGCAGATCCGGGGAATTCGCCAGCCGCTCCTCCATCAGCTTCGGCAGCAGCAGGGCGAAGGCGTTGAACACCAGGCCGGAGACGGCGGCGATGGAGAGCAGCACCACCACGGCGCGGCGCACCAGGGCGGGCGGGATGACCGGGAAGGGCTTCTTCGTCCCCCCCGCCTTGGCCGCGTCGAAGGCCGGCTCCCGCAGGTAAAGCAGGCCGAGGGCGATGCTGATGGCCCCCGGCACGCCGAAGGCCCAGTGCCAGCCCAGCCGGGCGGCAAGGAAGGCGGTGACCACCGGCGCCAGCGCCACGCCCATATTGCCGAAGGCGCCGTTGATGCCGACCGAGCGGCCGAGCCGCTTCCCGGTCGCCGCCTCCACCAGCATGGCGGTGCCGATGGGGTGATAGATGGCCGCGAACCCGCCCATCAGCGTCAGCGAGACCGCCAGCATCCAGGGGCTGCTGGCCATCGCTGCCCAGAGCAGGCAGGCGCCGGTGCCGATGAAGAAGGCCGCCATCATGGCGCGGGCGCCGAATTTCGCCGCCAGATGCCCCATCGGCAGCGCCCCGAGGCCATAGGCGACGAACATCCCGGTGCCGAGCGCCAGCACCGGCCCATACACCTCCCCGAAGGCCTCGGGCGATTGCTGCACCATCCCCAGCACGGCGGTGGCGAGGATCAGCAGCACGTAATGGGTGATGACATGCGCCGCGTTGATGAAAACGATCTGGCGCGTGGCGTGGTCCGACATGGCGTTTCCGGTTTTGGCTGGCGGGCGGCAAGCCTAGTATGGCCGGATGACGATGGCTGGCCAAACCCTGTCGAGAACCGGTCAATCCCCGGCCGCCCAAGCCTCGGCCCCGGGGCGCAACCTGCCGCAGGAGGCGGTGGACCGGCCCCTCGCCGCCTTCACCCGGGACTACGCAGAGGCCGAGACGGTGCCGCGCCATACCCATGAGCGCGCCCAGCTCCTCTACGCGACGCGCGGCGTCATGCGCATCGCGACCGATGCGGCCAGCTTCGTGGTGCCGCCAGGGCGGGCGCTGTGGGTGCCGGCGGGCGTGGCGCACACCACGGCGACGGCGGGCCGGGTCGCCATGCGCTCCATCTTCTTCCGCGCCGATGCGGCGGCCGCCGGCCCGCCGGGGGTGGCGGTGCTGGCCGTCTCGCCGCTATTGCGGGAGCTGATCCTGGCCGCCTGCGCCGAGCCGCTGGAATGGGACGAGGCCGGGCGCGGCGGCCATCTGGCGGCGCTGATCCGGGACGAGGTGGCGCGCGCCGCCACCCTGCCGCTGGGCGTGCCGGCGGTGCGGGATGCCCGGCTGCAGCGGCTGGCGGCGGCGCTGCAGGCGGAACCGGCCCGGCCGCTGACCATCGAGGATTGGGCGGCGGCATGCGGCGCCAGCGCCCGCACTCTGACGCGGCTGTTCCGGCGGGAGACGGGGATGAGCTTCGGCCGGTGGCGGCAATTGCTCCGCCTGGCGGAGGCGGCGGCGCTGCTGGCGCAGGGGGTGGCGCCGGCCCGGGCGGCGGCCGCGGTGGGGTATGCCAGCGCCTCGGCCTTCGGGGCGGCCTACCGGGCGGCCTTTGGGGTGACGCCGGGGGAAAGGGCGCGGGGTTCGTCCCGGTAAGCCCCGCCAGGGGGCGCTGCCAGGGGGCGCTGCCACGGGCGCTGCCCCCCGCCCATTGGCGGTACGGCCCCCTCGCCGGCAGCGCCCCCGCCCCGGCCCCCGGTGCGAGTCTGGCCGACGACTAAGCCCACCATCCGCTTGGCGGTACGGGCGGGCCGGGCGAGACTCCACGGCAATGACGCCCCAATCGCGCGCCGCGCTCCTCCTCGGCACCGCCCAGACGCTGGCCTGGGCCACCAGCTACTACCTGCCGGCCGTGGTGGCGCCGGCGGTGGTGCAGGACCTCCAAGCGGAGCCGGCGCTGGTCTATGGCGCCTTCTCCGCCGCGCTGCTGCTGGCGGGCCTCGCCGCGCCACGGGTGGGGCGGGCCATCGAGGGGCGGGGCGGCCGGCCGGTGCTGATGCTCTCCTCCCTGGTCATCGCCCTCGGCCTGGCCTTGCTCGGGCTGCTGCCGGGGCTCTGGGGCTGGGTGACCGGCTGGCTGGTGCTCGGCCTCGGCATGTCGGCGGGGCTGTACGAGGCGGCCTTCGCCACCCTCGGCGTGCTGTTCGGCCGGGGGGCGCGGCGGCCGATCACCGTCGTCACCCTCTTCGCCGGCTTCGCCAGCACCATCGGCTGGCCGCTCTCCACCGCCCTGCTGCCGCTGCTCGGCTGGCGCGGCACCTGCCTGGCCTATGCCGTGGCCAATCTGCTCATCGCCCTGCCGCTCTACGCCCTGCTGCCGCGCGCGGCGACGCCGGCGGAGGCGGCAGGCGGCCCGCAGGCGGCCGAGCCGCCACCCCCGCCCCTTGCCTGGGTGCGGCGCAGCGTCCTGCTGCTGGCGATGTTCTTCACCCTGCGCTCGGTGATCTCCGGCGCCCTCTCCGTCCATCTGCTGAGCCTGCTGGGCGGGCTGGGCCTCTCGCTCGGCGCGGCGGTGGCGGCGGCCGCCTTGCAGGGCCCCTCCCAGGTCGGCGGGCGGCTGCTGGAATTCACCGCCGGGCGCGGGGCGCATCCGCTGGTGGTGGCGCGGCTGGGCGGGGTGCTGCTGCCGCTGGGCGCGCTGCTGCTGGTGCTGGCCGGGCCGCTGATGGCCGTGCCCTTCGTCATGCTCTACGGCGCCAGCAACGGCATCCTCACCATCAGCCGCGGCGCGGTGCCCCTGGCCCTGTTCGGCCCGCGCGGCTACCCGGTGCTGATGGGAAAGCTCGCCCTGCCCATCCTGGTGAGCCAGGCCCTGGCTCCCACCCTGGCGGCGCCGGTGGTGGCGAATTGGCCGGCGGCGCATTTCCTCGGCGCGGCGGGGGTGCTGGCGCTGGTGGCGCTGGGCTGCCTGCTGGCGATCCGGCCGATACCCGCGCCCGAGGCCGTCCCGGCCCGGCGCTGAAACCGCCAGCCCCGACCATCCGCCGCCGGCGGCGCCAGCCGCCTCGCCGCCGCCAGATAGGCCCGAGGCTGCGCGTCATGCCAACGGACCGGTTCGCTGACCGGTCGAGCCCGCGCCGGGAGCGTCGCCGGTTCATGGCCGGGACCGCGCGGGCGCAACCGGGTTCGGCGAGGTCCGGCTCGTCGACGAACGCCTCGGCCACCCGTCCCGGTTTCTCCCCGGCCGGCGGCGTTCACGCGCCCGGGCAGCAGGACGCACCGGCGCCGATCCTGGCCCCGAAGGCCGGTCGGGCCGCCTCAGCCGGACTTCCGGCGCGCCTCAATTGGCGACCAGCCTGTGGCCTGCGACCGCTTCCTGCTGTGGCACGCTCCACAGCGGCATGGCGGCATCCCCGATCTGCATGACGATGTTCCGACGCGGGGAGGAGGAGGTGTTCATGCCGCCGCCATGCAGCACCTTCGGATGGATGAGCACCATGTCCCCGGGTTCGCAGCAGACCTTTACGGCAGCGCCTTCCGCCGGCTGCCAGCCCCTGGACGGGCGGTGGTCCGCCGCCGCGGCATCGTCCAGGCGATGGGAGCCGGGGATGATTGTCGTCGCACCTCCGGCCTCGGACATCCCGTCGAGGCAGAGCATGACGCGCACGAAGCACGGGCCGGCGGGCATGGCGTAGCCGTTCGGGTAGTCCCGGTGCCAGCCGATGCTGCGGCCGAAGTGGGGATGCTTGATGGTGACGTTCATGAAATGGGCCATCACCTCCGGCACGCCGATGGCCGCCTGCGCGGCCGAGATGAGCGCCGGCTGGCGCAGGACCTCCCAGAACACGGCGTCGAAGGCAACGGGGTCGCCGAGGATGAAGATCGCATCGCCCACCTCGGACGCCGCGATGCCGCCGCGCCGCCCGGCCGGGAGATCCCGCTCGAAGGTCAGGCGCTCCCGCAGATGGGATGGCAATGAGGGCACGGTGTCCTGCACCCGCTGCACGGCATTCCGCAACATGCCCAGGAGCGATCCGGGGACGGCCCCACGCACGATGCCGAAGCCATCGCGGGCAAAGGCGGCCCTGTCGAAGCTGCCATCCATGGGCAGGCTGGTAGCACCGCTCGGCTAGGGTTGCGAGCGATTCGCATCTGCTGGCGTGCCGGGGTTGACGAAGCCGCCACCCGGGGAGGATGCGCCGCGGCTCCGTTCACGCAGCCGCGACACAAACCGGCTAGAGCAGATCGCCGGAGGGCGGCATCGCCCGGAGGCGTGAAGCTGCTCTACAATCCATAAGCTAGAGCGGTTTCGCGCTGCACAGTCAGCGTGAAACCGCTCTAGAGCGTGATCGGTTGAGGTCGAATCGCCCGAAACCGTGAATCACGCGACCGAACAATGAGCTAGAGCGGGGCGGGTGAGCGCAGCTCAACCGATCCCGCTCTAGCGAGCGCTCCGGGCGGCGCTGCGACTCCGCGCTGTTCCTCCGCACGACCGGGGGAAGCGCCCTGCTTCCCCCTTCCGGACCCGTGGCAGGCCCGCCGGGCCGCCATGCCTGCAGGTGGCGTGGCCGCGCGGTCGCCCGTGCCGGCCCGATCGCCGCCTCGCCTGCGTCCTTCGCCACGCATCTCCCCCGATCGGGGGATGCGGCACGCGCTGCGACCTGCGTAACTCGGCCGACTGGCCAATGCCGCACGTGCTCAATGCCGCGCGCCGAGACGCGCCGCGACAGGAGTCAGCCATGCCGCGCGCTTCAACCCTCGCCCTGCTTGCCCTGCTTCTGGCCCCGTCGCCGGCCCGGTCCGAGCCTGCGGCCGAGCGCCCGGCAGAGGTGGTCCTTCTGCCGCCTCCTGCCGGCCTGGCCCGCCTGGTCCGGCCGGAGAGGCGTCTGGAAGCCTCGCTGGTGATCCTTCTGCCCGACGCCCTTGGCGAAGATGGCCGTGCCGACCCCTATGCGGACAGCCTGCTCGCCCGCGGCATTGCCACCCTGGTCCTCGGCGTCGGGGACGGCGAGGAGACCGCACCGCCATCGCCCGACCCCGCAGCGTCGGCCGAGGCCGCCGCCGCATCGCTGCGCTGGGCCCGGCAGTCCGGCTTCGCCGAGGCGCGCATCGGGCTCGCCGGCTTCGGCCTGGGCGGCCGCGCGGCGCTGCTCGCCACGGAGGGGCAGCCCGTTGCCGCGCTCTATCCGCGCTGCCTCTCCCTCGCCCCGCCCGGGCAGGGCGACGCGCTGCTGATCCAGGCCGCCGCAGAGGCCGAGGCCTGCGACGGGATCGCCGGCCAGCCCCGCGTCACGCTGCTTCTGCTGCCCGGCGCCGCCCATGGCTGGGATGCGCAGGGCGTGACCTGGCCCGGCGCCGGCCTGCTGCTGCCCGACCCCGCCGGCCCGGGACGCATTCCCGCGGCGGCCGATCCCGCCGCGACCTTGCGCGCCGCCGAGGCCCTCGCGGACTGGTTCGCGGCGCGGCTGATGCCGCCCCTCCCCCATGCCGCGAGATGACGCGCCGCCGCGCCCGCGAGGCCCTGCGCCGGGCCGCCGCGCGCGGCGGCCGGATGGCGGGCGGACGGGCCGGCCGGAATACGGTGCCGGACCGTCCCACCCGCACCATCCGGGCGGCGGCGCCAAGGGCGTGACGGCGGCGCCGGCCTCGCAGGCGCCGCGCCCCGTCCCTCGGCACCTTGCCGGCCCCGGCGCCGGCCGGCGCCTCCTCGGCTCCCTTGTTCCGGAGCCGGAGCATGGCGGCCCCGGCGTGGTGGCGGGGGCCTTTCTGGTGCTGATGGTGGGCTTCGGCGCCATCTATTCCTACGCCGCCTTCGCCGAGGAGATCCGGCACGCCTTCTCGGCCGACCCGGCCTCCGTGACGCTGATCTATGCGCTGAGCGGCGGGAGCTGCTTCCTCGTCAGCGCCGTGAGCGGCCCGCTCGCGGACCGGCTGGATACGCGCATGCTTGCCGGCCTCGGCATGATGCTGGTCGGCGCCGGGCTGGCCACGGCCGCGGCGGCAAGGGACCTCTCCGGCGTATATCTCGGATACGGGCTGCTGACCGGCATCGGCACCGGCTGCGCCTATGTGCCGGCCATGACGGCGGTGCAGCGGTGCTTCCTCCTGCATCGCGGGCTCGCCTCCGGCATCGCCGTCAGCGGCGTCGGGCTGGGTACGGCCCTCGTGCCGCCGATGGCGGCGCTCCTCGCCGATTGGGGCGATTGGCGTACGGCCTTCATGGTCTCCGGCGCCCTCGCCGCGGCGGTCGGCGTGGGCGGGGCGCTGCTGCTGACCTCGCCGCCCGTGCCGTCCGCCGCAGGGCGGCAACAGGCCTCGCCGCGCCCGCGCCTCCGGGATTTCGCCCTGGCCTATGTCGGCGTGCTGTTGCTCGGCGTGCCGGCCGTGCTGCCGCAGGCGAGCCTGGTCGGAACCGCGCAGGATCTCGGCCTCGGCCACCGTCAGGCGCTGATGCTGCTGGGGCTGATCGGCATCGGCACCGTGCTGGGGCGCTTCGTGCTGGCGGCGCTGGCTGACGCCCTGGGGCGGCGGGCCGTATTCCTTGCTTGCTGCGCCGGCATGTCAGCGAGCATGCTTCTCTGGGCGCTGGCCCGGGATGAGGCGGGGCTGCGCGTCTTCGCCCTCGGCTTCGGCGCGCTGCAAGGCGGGCTGGTGGCCTTGCTGCCGGCCTATGTCGCGGACAGCTTCGGCCTGGGCCGGCTCGGGGGCGTGATGGGGGCGCTCTACACCAGCCGGGGGGTGGCGCTGCTGGCCGCGCCGCCGGGGCTTGCCTTCGCCATGGCGGCGATGGCGGGGCATGCGGTGCCGCTCGCCGTGGTGGCCGTGCTCGGCCTCCTCGGAACGCTGGCCCTGGCCCGCATGCGCCGGGCGATGTGAAGGGCATGGAGAGTGGTCGCTAAGGCGCGGAGGGACAGAATTGCCCAACCTCCCACCACCGGATCTGGAGCTGCTGCACGCCGCGGCCCTTGACGCCGCGCTCTGGCCCGCCGCCCTGGCCAGGGTCGCCAGGCATATGGGCGCGAGCGGCATGCTGCTGCACCGCATGGCGCCGGTGCCGGAAGACAGCCTCATGCATGTCGCCGGGCTCGATCCCGGGCTCACGCGGCTTTACCTCGAGCGTTACCAGGTCAATCCGTTGTCGGCCCTGCTCGGGCACCGCCGCCCGGGCGAGATCATCCCTACGATGCGCGTCGTTGGCGAGAGGCTGCGCGGCACGGAATTCCACGCCGACATCTTGCTGCCGCAACGGATCGAGGAGCAGGTCGCCCTCGTCTACGGCGCCTGGACCGACGCCATCAGCGGAGGCTACGCCTTCTCCTTCGAGAAGCGCGGCGCGGAGGACGTCGACCGGCGGATCGCCGCCATCGCCGCGGCCACCGGGCCCCTCCTGCGTGCCCTCGACCTCGCCTGCCATTTCTCCCGCGCGGCGACGCAGAGCTGGACAGCGCTGCTCGGCACCGCCGAAGGGCCGACCATGCTGACCGATGCCGAGGGCCGGCTGCTGCTCGCCAATGCCGCGGCGGAGGCGATGCTCCGCCGGGGCGACCGCCTCACCCTGCGCGACCGCCGGCTGCTGGCGTGCCATCCGGCGGACCAGGCCAGGCTCCGCGAGGCCCTGCGGCTGGTCGCCGGCGCACCCTTGGGCGACGGCCCGCGCGGCCGCATCGCGCTGCGCTGCCCGGCGGGCGAGGGCCTGCCCTGCCTTGCGGTCCTCGCCCCCGCGCCGGCGCTGCCGGTGGACGAGATCGGCCTGCCCCGGCCGGCCGTTCTCCTTATGCTGACCGATCCCGAAACCGGGCCGGATCCCGCCGCGCTGCGCGAGGTGTTCGACCTGACGCCGGCCGAGGCCAGGATCGCCGCGGCCATTGCGCGCGGCCTCCCCCTCCGGGCCGCCGCCGGGGAGGCAGGCGTCGCCCATTCCACCGGCCGGTCGCATCTGCGCGCGGCATTCGACAAGATCGGGGTGCGGTCGCAATCGGCGCTTGCCGCCGTGCTGGCCCGGCTGCCGCGCGATCCGCGCCGGCAGCGATGAAGGGCACGCCGTATGCACCGGGCTCGTGACCGGGAGCGTTCGGAGATCGCCCGCGCGTAGAGGGCAAGGATGGCGGCGCCCATTCTCGTCGGCGTTCCGTCCGAGCCCCTATTTTCCTGAACCTCCCTCCTGCGCGTTCCGGGCCACATGCGCGGCACGCTCCAGGCCCGACCGCAGCCGGTGCGGCAGCACCGGCACCCGATCCGCCCGGAAGCCAGAGGCGTGGCGGATGGCGCCGAGGATGGCGGCGGCGGTCGGCACCAGGGCCGGCTCGCCCACCCCCTTGGCGCCGAAGGGGCCGAGCGGCTCCGGATCCTCGATCAGCAGGCACTCGATCTCCGGCACGTCCAGGGCGGTGGGCAGCAGGTAGTCGTGCAGATTGTCGGTCTCCCCCGGCCGGTACTCCTCCAGCAGGGCGAAGCCGAGGCCCTGGGCGATGCCGCCGCGGATCTGCCCCTCCACCATGGCGGGGTTGACGGCGCGGCCGACATCATGCGCGGCGGCCATCTTCAGCACCTGGACGCTGCCCAGCTCCCGGTCCACCTCCACCAGCGCCAATTGCGCGCCGAAGGCATAGGTGGCGTAGGGGCTGCCCTGGCCGCTCGCGTCCAGCATGCCGGCCGGCGGATCGAAATGTCCCTCGGCGACCAGCACCTCGCCGCCCGGCAGCGGCGGCAGGGCGGCGAGCTCCAGCACCTGCTCCCGCCCCGCCTCGCTCACCCGCACCCGGGCGCCGTCGAAGGCGATGGCCGCCTCCGGCCCCGCATTGGTCAGGCGGCAGAGCTGCCGCCGCAGCGCGGCGCAGGCCTCGGCCGTGGCGCGGCCGGAGATGAAGGTCTGGCGGGAGGCCGAAGTCTTGCCGGCATCCAGCGTGCGGTCGGTGTCGCCCATGACCAGGCGGATGGCCGCCATGGGCAGGCCGAGCGCCTCGGCGGCGATCTGCACCATCGCGGTGCTGCCGCCCTGGCCCAGCTCCACCACCCCGCTGTAGAGGGTGAGCGCGCCATCGGGGCCGAGGCCGAGGCGCATGGTGGAGGGGTTGGCCTGCGAGGTCGCGCCGATGCCATACCACATGCAGCCGATGCCCACGCCGCGCCGCCGCGGCCCCGGTTGCGCATTCCAGGCGGCGCATTCGGCCAGCCAGCCCTCCCAGCGCGGCTTCAGCGCATCCAGGCAGGCGCCGAGCCCGGCTGAATGCGTGAGGCGCTGGCCGGTGCAGGTGACATCGCCGACGGCCAGCGCGTTGCGCCGGCGGATCTCCCAGCGGTCCAGCCCGAGGCGGGCGGCGAGGTCATCCATCAGCGCCTCATGTGCGATCGCGACCTGGGGGATGCCGAAGCCGCGGAAGCCGCCGGCCGGCGTGACATTGGTGAACCAGGCCCGCGCCATGTTGCGCTGCTGCGGCACAAGGTAGGGGCCCGCGGCATGGATGGGCACCCGGATCGCCACGGTGGGGCCGGCGCTGGTATAGGCGCCGGTGTCGAGCTCCGTCGTGACCGCCGCGGCGACCAGCCGGCCCTCGGCATCCGCGCCCAGCCGGGCGGTGATGCTGGCCGGGTGCCGCTTGGTGGAGGCGGCCATGCTCTCCCGCCGTTCGAAGACGCAGGCGACCGGGCGGTTCAGCGTCCAGGCCGCCAGGGCGATGACCGGGTGCACCGACATGTCGAATTTGCCGCCGAAGCCGCCGCCTACCGCGGTGGGCAGCACGCGCACCCGCTCCGGCGGCAGGTCCAGGAGGTGCGAGACCAGCCGCTGCACATGGTAGGGGCCTTGGGTGGTGACATGGATCTCCAGCCGGTCGCCGACCCGCCGCGCCCAGCCGGCCTCGGGCTCCATATAGGCGTGCTCGACGAAGGGGGTCTCGAACTGGCCCTCGGCGATGGCGTGGCAGGTGGCGAAGGCGGCGTCGGGGTCGCCGCTCGTCACGCCGCTCTGGATCAGCAGATTGTCGGCGCGGTGCTGTTGTACGCGCGGCGCGCCAGGGGCCTGCGCCGCGGCGACGCCGAAGACCGGCGCTTCCGGGATGTAGCGGAGGGGCAGCGAGGCTTCGGGGACCGCGGCGATGACCTCGCGCGGGCCGACCAGCGCCAGCACCGGCTCGCCGAAATGGCGCACGCACGCCGTCGCCAGCGCCGGCTGGTCGTAGCTGCTGGGGGTGTAGCCATGCGCGTTGTTGGGGAAGTCGTGCCCGGTGAAGATACGCACCAGCCCCGGATGCGCCCGCAGGATTGGCGCGAGGTCGCCGAGCTCCAGCCGAGCGCGGTGATGCGGGGAGCGGATCAGGCGGACCCAGAGGGCGTCGGCGGGGATGCCATCGGCGCCGTAGCCTTCGCCGCCGCTGACCTTGCGTTCGCTGTCCACCCGCGGCGCCCGGCTGCCGAAGACCGGCCCGGCCGGGCCGGCGGAAGGCGGGGCATGGGCGTTGACGACCGCCTCGATGATGGCCTGGTAGCCGGTGCAGCGGCAGAGCACGCCGGACAGCGCGGCGCGGGCGTCCTCGGCGGTGGGTTGCGGCGTGGACTCCAGCAGCGCGCTGGCGGCCATGAGCATGCCGGCGGTGCAGAAGCCGCATTGCGCGGCGTCGTGCCGGCGGAAGGAGTCCTGCAGCGGCGATGCGACGCCTGCCGGCGCCAGCCCTTCCACCGTGCGTATCGTGGTCCCCGCCACCCGACCCAGCGGCACCAGGCAGGCGCAGAGCGGCGCGCCATCCACCAGCACGGTGCAGATGCCGCAATCGCCCTCGGCGCAGCCCTGCTTCGTGCCCTTGAGGCCGAATTCATCGCGCAGCACGGTGACGAGGCGGGTCGCCGGCGCGGCGCCCGACTGCACGGGCTGGCCGTTCAGGATGAATTGCGTCGGGGTCATGCCGCCTGCTCCGCCTGCGCCAGGAGGCGGCGCAGCAGCACCAGCGCCGCCGATTGCCGATAGGCGGCGGGCGCCAGGCCGTCCTCGAGGAAGGGCAGGCCGGTCAGCGCCTCTGGCCCGATCGAGGCGGCCAGGGCTTGTACCGGCTGGCCGAACAACGCGGCCTCCAGCCCCGGCAGTCGCTGCGGCAGCGACAGGCAGCCGCCCAGGGCGATGCGGGCGCCGCGGACCGTGCCGCCGGCGATATCCAGCCGGATGGCGGCGGAGGCCACCGCGACGGCCATGGCGCGGCGATAGCCGTGCTTCAGGAAGTCGCTGCGCTGGCCGCCCGCCGGTGCGGGCAGCAGGATGGCGGTGAGCAGCTCATCCTGCCGCGGCATCGCGCCGGCCAGCATGGCCTGGAGCGGTACGCGCCGTGCGCCCGCGACGCTGGCGAATTCCAGCGAGGCGTCGAGGCACAGCAGCGCCGGAACGCCATCGGCGGCGGGAAAGCGGGCGAGGAGATTGCCGCCGATGGTGCCCTGCCGGCGGATCTGCGGGCTGCCCAGCATCGCGCCCGCCTGCCGCAGCCCGGCGAGAAAGGGCGGCACCTTCGCCTGCAGCAGCGTTGACCAGGTGGTGGCAGCGCCGATCCGCCATCTGCCATCCTGCTGCGCGATGCCCTGCAACTCGGCGACAGCGGAAATGTCCAGCAACGCCGCGTCGGGGCCCGGCAGGCCGCCATCCCGCGCCAGCCAGGTGCCGCCGGCCAGCACCACCGGCGCGGCCTCGCCCAGTATGTTCAGCGCCTCGGCCAGATGTTGCGGCCGCCAGTAGCGCCCCATGCCCCTAGAGGCCCGGGCCGGGCATGGTGCCGCGCGATGCGCGTGGATGTCCGGGATGCACGCCCAGGCTCCTCCGGATAAGGTGCCGCCTTGTCACGGCACCGAAGAAAGAGTGTGATCACAGTGAGAGCCTGTCAACACGGAATCCTGCCTGCAATGCCCGGCTGCGATGGAGAGACCGCGTGACCCGATCCGCGACCGCGCCGGTCGCGCGGAAGGAAGCCCCCGCCGGCCCGCCAACGCCGGTGGGCAGCGTGGAGGAACAGGTCTATCGGGAGCTGCGCGACCGCTTCATGAGCGGCGTCTTCCTGCCGGGCCAGGTGCTGACGCTGCGCAACCTCGCCGCCGATCTCGGCGTCAGCCCCATGCCGGTGCGCCAGGCGGTGCGCTGTCTCATCGTGGAGGGCGCGCTGGAAATCCTGCCCAACCGCATCATGCAGGTGCCGCGCATGACGCGCGACCGGCTGGTGGAGCTGCTCGGGGTGCGGCGCGCGCTGGAGGGGATGGCCACCGAGGCGGCGTGCCGCGCCATCACCCTCAAGCAGATCAGCGCCATCGAGAAGATCCACCATTCCTCGCGCCGCGCCTTCGAAAGCGGCGACATGCGGCGCAGCCTGGCGATGAACCAGCGCTTCCACTTCACCCTCTACGAGGCGGCGCATTCGACCGTGCTCATGCCGATCATCCAGGGGCTGTGGCTGCAGGCGGGGCCCTTCATGCATCTCGCCTTCAGCTCCACCGCCGGGGCGCATTGGGACGGCGTCCACCATGTTGAGCTGCTGCAGGCGCTGCGCGATGGCGACCCGGCGGCGGCGCGGCAGGCCATCGAGCGGGACATCAACAAGACCGCCGAGGCGCTGCTGGTGACGCCGCATTTCGCCGCGGCCCGGGCGGAGGCGCACGACCGCCGGCTGCCAAAGGCTTGACAGTCCCTTTGCTGTGATCACACCATGGCGCCGCCAGCGGTGCGGAGGCATGGTGGACTGGAACGCATTGACCGTCGCCATCGTCGCTGGCGACCGGCGGGAACAGGAAATCGCCCGCTGCGCCGCGGCAACGGGCGCCACGGTGCGGGGTTTCGGCTTCCCCTGGCCGGAAGCCGGCATCCCCGGCGTGCAACGCTGCGACAGCGCGGCGGCGGCGCTGGCGGGGGCGGATCTGGCGCTCTTCCCCATCCCCGGCATCGCGCCGGATGGCGCGCTCTTCGCCCCGCAATGCGCGGAGCGGATCATTCCCTCCCGCGCCATGCTCGAAGGCATGCGCCGCCCGGGGCACATCATCCTCGGCTGGGCGGATGCCGGGCTGAAGGCGCATGCGGCGGCGCTCGGCCTCGCCCTGCACGAATATGAGTGGGACAAGGACCTGATGCTGCTGCGCGGCCCCGCCATCGTGGAGGGAATGCTGCGCGTCATCATCGAGAACACCGATATCACCATCCACCGCGCCCGCATCGCCATGCTGGGGCATGGCACCATCGGCGGGCTGGCCTGCCGGACGCTGGTCGCGCTCGGCGCGCGGGTGCAGGTGGTGGCGCGCAACCCGGTGCAGCGCGCCGAAGCCTATGCGGCCGGCGCCGAGCCGCAGGAATTCGCGGCGCTGCCCGAGATCCTGCCGGGGACCGACATCGTCATCTCCTCCATTCCCTCGCGCGTGCTCGGCGCGGCGGAGCTGGCCCTGCTGCCGCAGCAGGCGCTGCTGGTGGATCTGGCCGCGCCGCCCGGCGGCATCGACCGGGAGGCGGCGGCAGCGCGCGGCCTGCGGGCCGTCTGGGCGCGCGGGCTTGGCAGCCGGGCGCCGGTGACCGTCGGCCGCAGCCAGTGGAGCGGCATTCGCCGCCGGATCGAGGCGCTTTACGGGGGAAGGGCTTGAGCCATGCCGTTCGTGATCGTGGAGATGTGGGAAGGCCGCACGGTGGAGCAGAAGCGCAAGCTGGTGCGCGCCATCACCGACGCCATGGTGGAGTACGCCGCCTGCAAGCCGGACCACCTGCATGTGGTGATCCACGACACGCCGAAGGACAGTTGGGGCCGCGCCGGCGTGCTCGGCATCGACCAGAAGGAAGGCTGAGATGGACGCGGCGCCCGGGGTGGTCGGCTTCGGCCATCTGCTGCTGATGGTCAGCGACATGGCGCGCTCCACGGCCTTCTACGTGGACCGCCTGGGCTTCGTCATCCGCCCGGCCAAGCCGTTGCAGGATGGCCGGCCCTTCACCGCCTTCCGCCAGGGCATTGCCCTGATCGCGGGGCGCGAGGCAGGGCATCGCCAGCTCGACCACATCGCCTTCGAGGTGGCGGATGTCCGTCGGCTGCGCGATGCGCTGCGCGCGGCGGGCGTGCCGTTCTTCCAGGACCTGCATGACGGCCCCTATGGGCTGACGATCTATGTCGAGGATCCGGACGGCACGAAGGTCGAGCTGTATCAGCCGGGCCTGGCCGCCTAGCCCAATCCAGTCTCAGCCACGGGGAAGTTGCGCGTGCCTGTCATCACCACCATCGAGACGATCCTCATCCAGCTCCCGACGCGGCGCGAGCATAAATGGACCGGGCTGACCGAGCCGATCGGCCGCTACGTGCTGGTGAAGATGACCGACGATGCCGGCCGGGTGGGCTGGGGCGAGGCGCCGGCGCTGAAGGATTGGGGCGGCGAATTCGGCCGCTATTTCGGCGAATCTCCGCTGATCACCCGCACGGTCATCGAGCGCTATCTGGCGCCCGCCGTGCTGGGGGTGGAGCTGGGCGACGCGGCGACGCTGCATGCGCGGATGGATGCGGTCATCAAGGGCTATCCCTACGCTAAGGGCGCTGTGGATTTCGCCTTCTACGACCTCACCGGCCGCTGGCTGGGCGTGCCGGTGCACCTGCTGCTCGGCGGGCGGAGCCGCACCCGCATCCCGGTGACCCATTCCATCGGCCTGATCCCGATTCCGCAAGCGGTCGAGGAAGTGGCGCAGGTCGCGGCCGAGGGCATCCGCACCATCAAGATCAAGGTCGGCGTGGACCCCAAGCGCGATGTCGAGATGGTGCGGCAGATCCGCGCCGCGGTCGGGCCGGAGGTGGATCTCTGCGTCGATGCCAATGAAGGCTACCGCACGCCGGGCGAGGCGATCCGCACCATCCGCCAGATGGAGGAGCAGCGCCTGATCTATGCCGAGCAGCCGGTCATGGGCATCGAGCGCCTGGCCGAGGTGGCGCGCGCCATCGACACGCCGGTGATGGCGGATGAATCCGCCTGGAACGCGCATGACGTGGTGCAGATCATCGAGCACCGGGCGGCGCAGATCGTCTCCATCTACACGACCAAGCCGGGCGGGCTGCTGCGCGCCATGGAAGTGGCCGCGGTCTGCCGCGCCGCGGGCATCATCTGCAACGTCAATGGCTCGGTCGAGACGGGCATCGGCAATCTGGCGAATATCCAGCTCGCTGCGGCCGCGCCGGCGGTGACCCTGTCCTGCGTGGTGCCGGTCTCCACGCCGGCGGCGCAGCAGCGCGGGCAGGTCGGGGGCATCTATTACCGCGACGACCTGATCGCCGCGCCGATGACGCTGGAGGATGGCGCGATCTTGGTGCCGACGGGGCCGGGCATGGGCATCGAGGCGGATCTCAAGAAGATCGAGACCTATCGCGTCAGCGAGTGACCGCCGCCGGAGCGTGTCCTGCCTTCCGGTCCCGCTCTGGCCTTCTTGCTTGTTCACGCCGCCGGTGAACCCACCTGCGGCGATCGCACTCCGAGGGAGACAGCATGCGGGACGATATCGTGCAGCGTCAGGCCACAGCCATGGCCGCGTCCGGGCTGGATGCCATGATCTCCTGCTCACCCGAGAATTTCGCCTATGTCACCGGCTTCGTGGTGCCCTCGCAGCCGCTGATCCGGCATCGTCACGCCATGGCGATCGTCAGCGCGTCCGGCAGCGTGGCGCTGTTCGGCGTGGATATGGAGGCCAGCACCATCGCCCGCCAGGCGCCCAATGTGCCGGCGCGGATCTGGGCCGAATTCTCCGACGACCCGATGCAGGTGCTGGCGGCGCAGCTCCGCGAATTGGGCCTTGCGGCCAGCCGGATCGGCATCGAGTTGGACTACCTGCCGGCCGGCGATTTCCTGCGGCTGCAGGCGGCGCTGCCGCAGGCACGTTTCAGCGCCTGCGAGGGCATCCTCGCTAGGCTGCGGCAGCGTAAGACGCCGGAGGAGCAGGCGCTGCTGCGCCGGCTGTCGCGCATCGCCGACCAGGCCATCACCGACGCGCTTGCCGCCGTCCAGGTCGGCGATACCGAGATGGACATCGCCGCGCATCTGACGCGCAAGGTCTATGAGCTGGGCGCCGAGCATTTCAAGCTGATGATCGTGGCCACCGGCGAGCGCAGCCAATTGCCGAATGTCGGGCCGACCGAGCGGCAATTGCAGCGGGGGGATGTCTGCCGGGTTGAGATCTTCTCCGTGATCGGCGGCTACCAGGCGGGCGTCTGCCGCACGGCGGTGGTGCAGGAAGCGCCGCCCATGGCGGAGCGCATCTGGCAGCATCTGGTCGAATGCAAATACGGCATCCTCGACATGGTGAAGCCGGGCGCGAGCTGCCGGGCGATCTACGACGCCTTCATCGCCAAACTGGCCGAGATGAACCTGCCGCCGATCTCCTTCGTCGGCCACGGCATCGGGCTGCACCTGCATGAGGACCCCTATCTCGGCGTCACGCCCATCCTCGGCCGGCCGGGCGAGGATGCGCGGCTGGAAGCCGGGATGGTGCTGGGCTTCGAGCCGCTTTGCTATCGCACCGGTTATGGCTATGGCATGCAGAACAAGGACATGCTGCTGGTGACCGAGACCGGCGCCGTGCTGCTCTCCGACTACGCCGATACGGACAAGCTGCTGGTCATCCGCTGACGGCGGCGGGGCGCCTCGGACGCTCCCCCCGCGCTACTCCCGGAACGCCTCCTGCCGCCCCCGGCGGATGCTCGGCAGCAGCACCGCCGCCAATAGCGCGGCCGCGGCGAGCAGGAAGCCGAGGCTGATCGGGCGGGTGACGAAGATCGTGACATCGCCATCCGCGAGCACCATGGCGCGGCGGAAATTCTCTTCCAACAGCGGCCCCAGCACCAGCCCCAGCATCAGCGGCGCCGGCTCGCAATCCAGCTTGCGGAAGACGTAGCCCAGCACGCCGAAGACGGCCATCAGCACCACGTCGCCCGTGCTGTTGTCCACGGTGTAGGTGCCGACGGCGCAGAAGACGATGATGGCGGGGAACAGATAGGCATAGGGCACCTGCAGCAGCCGTACCCAGATCCCGATCAGCGGCAGGTTCAGGATCACCAGGATGATGTTGCCGACCGCCATGCTGGCGATCATGCCCCAGAACAGCTCCGGCTGCTTGGTGATGATGCTGGGGCCGGGCTGGATGCCATGCACCATCATCGCGCCGACCATCAGCGCCATCAGCGCATTCGGCGGGATGCCGAGGCAGAGCATGGGGATGAAGCAGGATTGCGTCGCAGCGTTGTTGGCGGCCTCCGGCGCGGCCACGCCTTCCACCGCGCCATGGCCGAAGCGGGCCGGCTGCGCCGCCATCTTCTTCTCCAGGCTGTAGGCGGAGAAGGAGGCGATGGTCGGCCCGCCACCGGGCATGATGCCGAAACCCGCGCCGATGGCGGTGCCGCGCAGCATGGCAGGCAATGCCTGCCGCAGCACGGCGAGCGGCGGCCAGAGGCTGCCCACCGCCTTCGCGATCACCCCGCGGCCGCCGCGATTCTCCAAATTGATCATGATCTCGGCCAGGCCGAACAAGCCCATCGAGATCGGCACGAAGCCGATGCCGTCCGCCAGCATGTCGAGGCCGAGGGTGAAGCGGTACTCGCCCGTCGCCACATCGGTGCCGACCGAGCCCAGCAGCAGGCCGAGCAGGATCATCAGCAGCGCCTTCAGCACCGAGCCATGCGCCATCACCACGGCGGAGATCAGGCCGAGCACCATGACGGAGACATAATCCGCCGAGTGGAAGAGCAGGGCGATATCCGCCAGCGGCGGCCCGGCGGCGGCGATCAGCAGCGTCGTCACCATGCCGGCGAGCAGCGAACCGATGGCGGCCAGCGCCAGCGCCGTGCCGGCCTGGCCCTTCAGGGCCATGGCATAGCCATCCAGGCAGGTGACGACCGAGGAGGTCTCGCCCGGCAGCCGCGCCAGGATCGCGGTGGTCGAGCCGCCATATTGCGCGCCATAGAAGACGCCGGCCAGCATGATGAGCGCGCCGGTCGGGTCCAGGCTGAAAGTGAAGGGCAGCAGCAGCGCCACCGTCGGCAGCGGACCGATGCCGGGCAGCACGCCGATGGCGGTGCCGAGCGCGCAGCCGATGAAGCAGAGGCCGATATTCTGCAGGCTGAGCGCCACGCCGAAGCCCATCGCCAGATTGCCGAGAAGGTCCTGCATGGCTCAGATCCGCGGCCAGAGTCGAAGTGGGAGGCCCAGCACGAAGACGAAGAGGCCGATATTCATGGCCACCAGCACGACGGCCAGCACCAGCATGCGCCAGGGGTTGAGCATGCGCCCGGCGAGGCTCGCCAGCAGCGCGACGGCGGCCAGCGTCAATGCAAAGCCGGCGCTGTCGAACAGCAGGGCGAAGGCAAGGGGCGCCACCGCCACCATGAGCAGCGGCCACCAATGCCAGCGCTCCGGCAGCTCGCCCTGCCGCAGCAGGCCGAGCAGCGCCACGAGCGAGCCGAGCGCGACCATCAGCAGGCAGACCAGGCGGGGATAGTAGCCCGCCTGCATTTCGCCGACCGTGCCCGCCTCCAGTGAGGCGCCGAGCCAGAGGCCGAGGCCACCGATCGCGATGAAGAGTAGCCCGGTCAGCAGATCCCGGTTGAGCTGGGGCACGGCGACGGCCCGGCTCAGCGCTTGCGCGCCTTCACCAGCCCCGCCTCGTCCAGGATCGTGTAGAGAAGCTGGTCATCCGCCCGCCAGCGCGCCAGCGTCGTCGCGGCGTCGCCCGGCTGGGTGGTGAAGCCGGCCTGGCGGGCCTTCGCCAGGAAGTCCGGGTCGCGCATGGCGTCGAGCAGCCCGCTCCGCAAGGTCCGCAGCCGATCCTCCGGCATCCCCTTCGGCCCGGCGATGCAGCGCCAGGAACCGACCTCGACATCGAAGCCCTGTTCCTTGAAGGTCGGGATCTCCGGCGCCATGAAATGCCGTTCGGCCGAGGACACGCCGAGGATCTTCAGCTTGCCCTGGCGGTGATACTCGATGGTGTCGGGGATGGCGACGGTGGCGCTGTCCACCTCGCCGGCCAGCAGCGCCGTCACCGTCGGCGCATAGCCGGCATAGGGCACTTTCTGGATGCGGAAATTCATCAGCTTCTCGTAGCTGGCGACCGCGAGGAAGGAGGCGCCGCCCGGCTGGTCGTTGCCGTTCTTGATCTTGCCCGGATTGGCGCGGGCGCGGGTGACGAAATCCTGCAGCGAGGCGATGCCGCTCGCCGTGCTTGCCTGCAAGGCGCTGGGGTCGGAGCCGAAGAAGGCCAGCGGCTCCAGCTCATCGATGGTGTTGGCGTTGGCGTTCAGATAGGGCGCGGCGACGCCGGCCGTGGAGAACATGCCGAAGGTGTAGCCATCCGGCCGCGCCGTGGCGATGGCGCGATGGCCGATGGCGCCGGCCGCGCCCGGCCGGTTGTCCACCACCACCGGCACGCCGAACTTCTTGCTGGCAGCCTCTGCGACGAGGCGCATGGCGATGTCGCTGCCGCCGCCCGGCGGCCAGGCGCAGATCAGCGTCATCGGCGCGGAGGGAAAGGCTTGCGCGTGCACACGCGGCGCCGCCAGCAGGCCGGTGCCGAGGATCAGCAGATTGCGTCGCAGCATGTCGGGTCTCTCTCCTCGGGTTGCGCCAGCGGTCAGCCCTGCTTGCGGCGCGCCTTCACCAGGCCGAGCTCATCCAGGATCGGGTAGACGCCCGTATCGGACTCGGCCCAGGCGGCGGCGGTGCGGGCCGCGTCGCCGGGCGACATGACGAAGCCGGCCTGCCGCGCCTTGGCCTGCAGTTCCGGATCCCGGAAGGCGGCGAACAATTCGCGCCGCAGCACCGCCAGCCGATCCGCCGGGACGCCGACGGGCGCGGCGAGGCTGCGCCAGCCGCCGATCACCACGTCATGGCCGAGCTCGCGGAAGGTCGGCACGTCGGGCGCCATGAAATGCCGCTCCTCGCCCGCGACGGCGAGCAGCTTCAGCCGCCCTTCCTTGTGGTACTCGACGACATCCGGCACCGGCACGCTGGCGGAATCCACCTCGCCCGAGAGTAGCGCGGTGACGGTGGGCGCATAGCCGGCATAGCTCACCTTGGTGACGCGGATGCCGAGCTTGCGCTCGTAATAGGCCATGTAGAGGTAGGAGGCGCCGGGCGCCGGATTGCCGCCATTGCGAATCTTGCCGGGGTTGGCCTTGGCGCGCTCGATATACTGGGCCAGGGTGGTGATGCCCGTCGAAGGGTGCACCTGCAGCGCGCCCGGCTCCTCCCCGAAGAAGGCGAGCGGCTCGAACTCGCTCATCGCCGGCGCATTGGCATTGCCGTACTGCGCGCTGATGGCGTCCTGCGACACCATGCCGATGGTCTGGCCATCCGGGCGGGCCGCAGCGATGGCGCGATGGCCGATGGTGCCGGCGGCGCCGGGACGGTTCTCCACCACCACCGGCACGCCGAGGCGCTTGCTGGCGGCCTCGGCCACCAGGCGCATGCTGACATCGCTGCCGCCGCCGGCCGGCCAGGCGACGATCAGCGTGATCGGCCCGTCGGGGAAGCTGGCCGCGCGCGCCAGCCGAGGCAGCGCAAGCATTGCCGTCGCGCCGAGCAGGGTTCGCCTGTGCATGCCGTCTCTCCTTCGGTCGATGATGGCGGGGCCCGTATCGCTAGGCGGCATCGGCGTAGCCCTCCTCCAGCAGCCGCACCGCCGCCGCCGCATCCAGCCCGGCGAGGCCGATCCGTTCGAGGCTGAGGCCCTGGGCACGGTAATCCTTGCCCGTCGCCAGGCAGCCGAGATGGATGAGATGCTCGACCGTCGGCGCGGCGACGCCGCTAAGCCCCGCCAGCGCCGCGAGCAGGACCAGCCCATAGGGGATGTCCTCATCGAGGAAGCGATGGTCGAGGCTGGCGGGCGCACGGATCCAGCGATCCGGCTCGCTCTGGTGGAAGGCCTCATAGGCGAGGCCGCTGTCGCGCGCCGCTGCGGTGGTGTAGCCGATGCGGTGGAAATGCTCGACGAAGGGCAGCACCTCGATGCCGAAGGCGGCGCCGATCGCGCAGCGCTCCCGGTCCAGCCGGTCGATGATGCGGCCGACCGCGGGGGAGATGCCATCGTAATAGTGGCAGTAGTCGCCGCCCGTGGCCTCGATCCGCCCGGCATTGCAGAGCGTCGCCGGCGGGTGGTGGATGGCGTTGGTGTAGGGGAAGACCGTCTCCAGCAGATGCCGGTGCGGCGCAAGGGCGGGAAAGACCGGCTGCAGCCGCTCGGCCAGTTCCGCGGTGCGCCGGCCGGGAAAGGCGGCGAAGGGCAGGCGGCGCGCGGCCTGCGTCACCTGCACCGCGGCCGGGCCGGATTTGCGCGCGATATAGGGCAGGGTGGCGGTGTCGCAGAAGGGCACGGCGGCCTTGCCATGGCGCCGCAGCACGCCCGGGATCAGCAGCACCGTATGCCCTGGCGCGGCGAGCAGCACCTGCCCGGCGTGCAGATGCGGCGCGATGGTCTCCGCCATCGCCGCATGCGCATGGGTCGGCCCCATCATCAGGATCAGCTCGGCGCCCGCCATCGCGGCGGCGGCGTCGCTGGTGACGCAGGGCAGCGGCACGAAGCCCTCGCCGAGGCTGCCGCCCAGGGTGATTCCGCCCGCTGCCTGGATCGGCGCGATGGTGCTGGCGCTGCGGCCATAGAGCCGCACCGCAAAGCCGCGGCGCGTCAGATCGGCCGCCGCGGCGCAGCCGCCATGGCCGGCGCCGATGATCGCGATGCTGCTGATGGAAGCGGCCAAGGGCTGTCTCCTGCGCCGCTGGCCCGGCAGAGCCGGGAGGGCGGTTTGATGTGATCACAGTGGATGGCAGATCGGCAAGACATCAGAAGGCTGGCCGATCCGACTTTAATGCTCGCGGCGCCTGATCTGCCTGTTCTTGGTGCATGAAGCCGGGCGAAAAGTGCGCAGTTCAGGCAGAACTCCCTGGCTTTCCTCGCTGTGGCGGGGCAGGACGGCGGCAATATTCGGTGGTTGACACCGATGGCATCCGGGCCCGAAGCTTGCGCGCACTGTGATCACTGCAAGGGCGAGGGTACGAGCGCATGCGGCCTGTAAGGACGACTCCCATCGCCCCCGCGGCGCGACAAATTTCGCAGGGGCGCGGGTGATGCCGGTGCGCTGCGTTGCCGTGCTCGGCGCCGGCCATGGCGGCTGCGCCGCGGCGGCCGATCTGATGCTGCGCGGCTTCCGCGTCCGGCTCCATGCCCGCAGCACGGCGCGGCTGGCGCCGCTGCGGGCGCGCGGCGGCATCGAGGCGCATGGCGTCCAGGCAGGCTTCGTCACGCCGGAGGCGATGACCACCGACCTGGCCGAAGCGATCAGCGGTGCCGACCTCATCATGCTCGTCGTGCCCTCCGTGGCGCATAGCCACTACGCCCGGGCGCTGGCGCCGCTGCTGGACGGCAGCGTGCCGGTCATGCTGAACCCCGGCCATACCGGCGGCGGGCTGCATTTCCTGAACGAGCTCCGCCTCGCCGGCTATCGGGGCAAGCTGGCGCTCTGCGAGACTGTCTCCCTGACCTACATCTCACGCATGGAAGGCCCGGCGAAGGTCGGCATCTACAGCTATGCAAGGAAGCTGCGCTTCGCCGCCCTGCCGGCCACCCGCACCGCGGAGCTCTTCGCTTTGGTGCAGCCGCTCTACCCGGACATCCAGGCGGCCAGCTCGGCGCTGGAATCCGCGCTCGGCAACGTCAACGCGGTGTTCCACCCGCCGGGGATGTTGATGAATGCCGGCTGGATCGAGGCGACGGGCGGCGATTTCCTGTTCTACCGGGAAGGCATCACGCCCGCCGTGGCACGGGTGACGGCAGCGATTGACGCGGAGCGCATGGCGGTGGCCGCGGCGCTGCAGGTCCCGGCGATCTCCTTCCTCCAGACCTTCTACGAATTCGGCGCGACGACGGCGGAGGCCTATGCCAGCGGCGACATCGCCCGCGCCTGCCGTGAGAGCGCGCCGAACGCCACCATCAAATCGCCTGCCTCCTTGGACGATCGCTACATCCATGAGGATGTCGGCACCGGCCTGGTGCCGATGGCGGCGCTGGGCCAGGTGGCCGGCGTGAAGACGCCGACCATGGATGCGCTGATCCATCTCGCCAGCCTCTCGCTGGACGTCGATTTTCTCAGCGCCGGGCTGACCCTGGAGAAATTGGGCATTGCCGGCATGACGCCACAGGCGCTGCGGCATTTGGTCGAGGAGGGGGCGTGATGGCTGCCGAGCACGAGGTTTTCACCAAGCTGCGGCGCGCCGCTGGCGCCGCCGGCTTCGACGCGCTGGTCGCCTTCTCGCCGGACAACGTCACCTACACCGCCGGCTTCCAGGTGCCGAGCCAGCTCAGCAACCGCTTTCGCCGGACCATCTCCGTGCTGGCCGGCGACAGCAAAGCAGTGCAGGTGGTGGTCAATGTCGAGGAGAACCTGGCGCGGCAGCGTTCCCGCTTCAGCGACATCCGCCCCTACAACCAGTTCACCGAGGATCCGGCCGACCTGCTGGCGGATATCCTGACGGAGGCCGGCGCCGCCGAGGGGTGCATCGGCATCGAGCTGGACTACATGCCGGCACAGGACTTCATCCGGCTGCGCGAGAGGCTGCCGAAGGCGCGCTTCGAACATTGCCGCGACCTCTACTTCACCACGCGCATGGTCAAGACGGCGGAGGAGATCGCCATTCTCCGTCGCGTCGGCGAGCTGACCGACCGCATCGCCGGCGAGGTGCTGGCGGAGATCCGCCCCGGCATGACGGAGAAGGCCGTCAGCCAGATGGTCGCCAGCCGCATGGTGGAAGGCGGCTGCGACGGCCTCAAATGCCAGGTCGGATCGGGCATCCGCAGCGGCATCGTCAATTGCAGCCCGACCGCCAAGCTCATCGAGGTCGACGACGTGCTCCGGCTGGAAATCCTGGGCGATATGGGCGGGTACCGCTCCAACGTCACCCGCACCGCGGTGGTCGGCAAGCCGACCGACGAGCAGCGGCGCATCTGGGAGGTGATGATCGGCGCCCGCGACCTCTGCAAAGCGATGCTGCGGCCGGGCACGCCCGTGCCGGATCTCTACCGTGCCTATGTGGACTACCTCCGCACGCGGAATATCGAGCCGACGCTGAAATTCCTTGGCCATGGCATCGGCCAGACCATCCATGAGGAACCCTACATCACCGATACGCGGCAGATCCTGCTGCAGCCCAACGTCACCATGACGATGGAGCCACTCTACATGATCCCCGGCCGCATGGGCTTCCATGTGGAAGATATGTACCTCATCACCGAAACCGGCTTCGAGCCGATCACCGGCCTGCTCTCCCCGAACGACCGGTTGATCGAGATCGGCGCATGAAGATCGCTTCGCTGCGGAGCTGGCGCATCGCCCTGCCGATGCGCCGGCCCCATACCTGGGCGGGCAATTACGCGCCGGTGGGGTATGGCTACACCGTCCTGAAGCTGGTGCTGGAGGATGGCACGGTGGGCTGGGGGGAGGCCCAGGTGCTGAAGGATTGGGGCGGCGAATTCGGCAGCCGCTATGGCGAGGCGCCGCAGACCACGAAGCTCGTCATCGAGGAATTGCTGGCCCCGCTGCTGATCGGCGAGGATCCCCGGCAGATCGAAGTGCTGCACGCCAAGATGGACAGATTCGTCCGCGGCTATCCTTACGCCAAGGCAGCCGTCGATGTGGCGCTGCATGATGCGGTGGGCAAGCTTTACGGCATCCCGGTCTATCAATTGCTCGGCGGGCTGTACCGGCGGGAGGTGGCGCTGGCGCACAGCCTGGGCCTGATGGAGATCGACACCGCCATCGCCGAAGCGAAGCAGGTGGTGGATGAGGGCATCACCACGCTGAAGGTGAAGGTCGGCATCGACGCGGCCCGCGACATCGAGCTGGTCCGCCGACTGCGCGCGGAGCTCGGCCCCACGGTGAAGCTCAGGGTCGATGCCAATCAGGGCTACCGGAGCTGGAAGGAGGCCCTGCAGGTCACGCGGGTCATGCAGGGCGAGAACATCTGGTACATGGAACAGCCCTGCGAGGGGCTGGAGAACATGGCGCGGGTGGCGCAGAACACCGAGGTGCCGATCATGGCGGATGAAAGCGCCTGGACCGCGCATGACGTGCTGCGGATCGTCCAGCACCAGGCGGCGGAGATGCTCTCGGTCTACTACACCAAGCCGGGCGGGCTGCTGAAGTCGAAGAAGCTGCTGGCGGTGGCGGAAGCCGCGGGCCTCGCCTGCGACATCAACGGCTCGGGCGAGATGGGCATCGGCAATGCCGCCAACCTGCACCTCGCCGCCTCGAGCGCGATCATCACCCTGCCCGGCACCATCCCCGTTACCTCCACCGCCGAGGTCGTGCGCACCCGGATCGCCGGGCACAAATACCTCGACGACATCATCGAGGAGCCCTTCGTCTATCGCGACGGCCATATGCTGGTGCCGGACGGCCCCGGCCTCGGCATCGAGGTGAATGAGGCGAAGCTCGAACGCTACAGCGTGGCATGAACAGGGAACGATGATGGCAGCGCGGATCGGCCTCGCTTTCGACGGCTTCGTCAGCACCCAGGAAGCCATCGCCATGGCGCAGCAGGCAGTCGCCGCCGGCGCGCAGAGCCTGTGGATGGCGGAGCATTTGGGCTATCGCAGCGCCTGCGGCAGCTGCATGGCCTTCGCCATGGCGGCGCCGGGGCCGATGCTCGTGCCGACGGCCATCAGCCCCTATCTCTGGCACCCGATGCCGGTGGCCATGGAAATGGCGACGCTGGACGAGCTGGCGCCCGGACGGGCAGCGATTGCGCTCGGCGTCGGCAACCCGCTCTTCCTCGCCGAATCCGGCAAGGCGCTGGAGAAGCCCATCCCGCTGATGCGGGAATATGTCGAGGCGCTGCGCCGACTCTGGACGGGCGAGGCGGTGCATATGGAGGGCGCGCATGTCCGGCTGGCCGGCGCCCGCATGGCCTTCACGCCGCGGCAGAAGCCGCCGATCTACATCGCCGCCACCGGCCCGGACATGCTGCGGCTGACCGGGCGCATCGCCGACGGCGTGGTGCTCTCGGCCGCGCTGTCGCTCGATTCCGTCCGCGACTCCCTGGCGATCTGCGCCGAGGCCGCGACGCGCGCCGGGCGCGATGCGGCGGGTTTCCGCCGCGCCGGCTACCTTTTCTGCAGCGTGCAGGAGAGCAGCCGGGCCGCCATGGATGCGGTGCGGCCGAAGCTGGCCTTCGTCATGCGCAACAAATTCCTCGCCGAGAATGTCCGGCGCTCCGGCATTCCGGTGGATCAGGAGGCGGTCATCGCCGCCGTGGCGCGCCGCGACCTGGCGGCGGCGACCGCGCTGATTCCGGACGAGGCCGTCGAGGCCTTCGCGGTGGCCGGGACGCCGGCGGAATGCAGCCGCCGGCTGCAGGCCTATATCGAGGCCGGCCTCGAGGAGCCGGTGATTTCCGCGATTGGCGGCGCGGCCGGTCTGGCCCTGATCTTGCCTATGCTCCGCGAGTTCGCCGGGTGAGCGGCCCGGTGCGACATCGGGGATGAAGGCGGGGGTGATGATGCGTTCCTTGCTGCTGGCTGCCTGGGCAGCCCTGGCGCTGCTGCTGCAATCTGCGCCGGGCTTCGCCGCCTGGCCGGAGCGCCCGGTGCGACTGATCGTCACCTACCCGCCCGGCGGCAATACGGACACGCTGGCGCGGCTGACGGCGGAGATCCTCAGCGAAGCCTATGGCGTGCAGGTCATCGTCGACAATCGCGGCGGCGCCGGCGGGTACATCGCCATGGAAGCGGCCGCGCGTGCCGCGCCGGATGGCTACACCCTGCTGTTCGCCTCGGTCGCCAATGTCGCCATCGCCCCGGCGGTGATGCGGAACCACCCGCCGGTGGACACGGTCGCGGATCTGACGCCGATCAGCCTGGTCGCCACCAACCCGCTGATCATGGCGGTCAGCCGCAGCCTTAGCGTGAAGACCATCCCGGAGCTGATCGCCCGCTTCAAGGCGGAGGATGGCGGCATGCCCTATGCCTCCGGCGGCGTCGGCAGCGTGCAGCATCTGGCCACGGAGCTGTTCCTCTCGCGCGCCGGCACTGGCGGCACGCATATCCCCTTCCGCGGCGGGCCGGCCGCCATGGCGGAGGTGGTGGCGGGACGCATCCCGGTGCTGTTCTCCAACCCCGCGGATGTCGTCGCCTTCAACCGCAGCCCGGACGTTCTGCTCATCGGCGCCAGCGGCCGCCATCGCCTGCCGGAGCTGCCGGAGGTGCCGACCATTGCCGAGGCCGGCCTGCCCGGCTTCGAGCTGGAAACCTGGAACGGGCTGTTCGGCCCCGCGGGACTGCCGGCGGAGGTGGTGCAGCGGGCGGCGGAGGCGCTGGCCCGCCGGCGCGGCGATCCCGTCGTCGCTTCCCGCTTCGCGCGCACCAGCACGCAATATGTGGCCATGGATACCCCCGCCTTCACCCGTCTGGTCCGGGATGAGGTGCCGCGCTGGGCGGAGCTGGCGCGGCAGGCGAAAGCGCAGCAGGATTAGGCCAGGCCGCAGCGCCGCCGCCCCCCGGCGCCGGTCCATCATCGAGGGGCTGCGTGCGGAGAGAAGCGCAGCCCGCCCAGCAATCCTCTCCGACCCGAGGAGACCCTCATGTCCCGATCGCGTTGCATGCGCTTCGCAGTGTTCGTGCAGGGCACCGGCAATCATATCGCCGGCTGGCGGCTTCCGGGGGCCAGCGACAATGGCGAGAGCCTCGCCGTCATGCAGAACATCGCCGCGACCGCGGAGCGCGGGCTGTTCGATCTGCTCTTCGTCTCCGACGGGCTGGCGACCAAGGTCAAGGGCGACCACCCCTCCTTCGTGGCGCGGCTGGAGCCGACGACGCTGCTCGCCGCGCTGGCAGTGACGACGCGGCATCTCGGCCTCGGCGGCACCATGTCCACCACCTATTCGGATCCCTTCACCACGGCGCGCGCCTTCGCCTCGCTGGATCATCTCAGCCAGGGCCGGGCGGCCTGGAATGCAGTCACCAGCTCCGCCGCCGCCGCGGCGGCGAATTTCAGCCGGGCCGGGCATCCGGAACATGACCACCGCTACGAGATCGCCGAGGAATTCGTCGATGTCGTCAAGGGGCTGTGGGATTGCTGGGAGGACGATGCGCTGCCGCGCAACCGGGAAACCGGCCTCTTCGTCGATCCCGCCAAGGTCCGGACGCTGGACCATGTCGGGCGGTATTTCCAGGTGAAGGGCCCGCTGAACATGTCCCGCTGCCCCTCGGGGCATCCGGTCATCATCCAGGCCGGCGCCTCGGCGGCCGGGCAGAATTTCGCGGCGCGCACCGCCGATGTGGTGTTCACCGTGGTGCAGGATCTGGTGGAGGCCAGGCGGCACTATGCCGGCTTCAAGGCGCTGCTGCCCCGCTTCGGCCGCCAGCCGGAGCATTGCCATCTGCTGCCCGGCGTCATGCCCTTCATCGCCGAATCCGATGCGGCGGCGAAGGCGCTGCTGGACCAACTGCAGGGCTTCCTGGATGCGGAGAATGCGCTGGCGCTTGTCTCCGCCCGCATCGGCCATGATCTGTCCGGCTATCCGCTGGACGGCCCGGTGCCGGAGCTGCCGCCCACCGACATGTCGCATGCCTTCGCGCAGACCCTGATGTCCGCCGCGCGGCGGGACAACATGACGCTGCGCGACCTGTACAATCTGGTGGCGGCGGCGCGCGGCCATTGGGTGATCTACGGCTCGCCGACGCGCATCGCCGACATCATGGAGGAGTGGTTCCTGACCGGCGCGGCGGATGGCTTCGTCGTGCTGCCGCCATGGTTCCCCGGGCAGTTCGACGCCTTCGTCGACCAGGTCATCCCCATCCTGCAGCAGCGCGGCCTGTACCGCACCGCCTATGAGGGCACGACCCTGCGGGAGAATCTCGGCCTGCCACGGCCCGGCAGCCACCGGGGCGTCGGCGCGGCCGCGCAGTAGCCAGCCGCCACGCAGCGAGGACGGCGGCGGCCGGAAGACCGCTCTAGGCTGCGGACGACACCGCCTTGCGGGTCGCGGGATGCGCCGGCCGGGGCAGGAGAAGATGCTCCCGCAAGGTCGTCCCGGCATAATCGCTGCGGTACAGGCCGCGCTGCTGCAGGATCGGGACGACCTGATCGACGAAGCGCTCGAAGGGCTGCGGCGAGAAGGGCGTCATGATCGCAAATCCGTCGCAGGCGCCGCTTTCGAACCAATCCTGCAGATCGTCCGCCACATCCCTCGCCGTCCCCGCCAGGACGCGATGCCCGGAACTCACCGCCGCATAGTCGCGCAACTGCCGGATGGTCAGGTTGAACCGCCGGGCGACGGCCTGCAGCACGCGCGCATGCCCCTGCATCATGGTGGATGGGGGCAGGTCCGGCACCGGCCCGTCGATGTCGAACTGGCTCATATCCGCACCCAGCCGGTCCGAGAGGACGCGCATGGCGGCGACCGGATCGACCATGGCGCCCAATCGGGCGATGATGTCCTGCGCCTCCTCCCGGGTCTCGCCGATGATCGTGGAGACGCCCAGCAGGATACGGATGGCATCGCGCGGCCGGCCGGCCGCCTCGGCCTGATCGCGTAGCCTGTTGCAGAAGGCGATCGCATCCTCCTTGAACCACTGCGACGCGAAGACGACCTCGGCCGTCGCACCGGCAAGTTCCAGCCCGCGATCCGAGGCGCCTGCCTGGAAGATCACCGGATAGCCCTGCGGCGGGCGGCTGGCGTTCAGCGGCCCCTTGACCGTGTAGTAGGTCCCGGCGTGGTTCAGGACGTGAAGCTTGGACGCATCCATGAACACGCCGGTGGCCTTGTCGGCCACCGCCGCATCATCCTCCCAACTGTCCCACAGCCCCTTCACGACCTGGATATATTCCTCCGCCATCGCATACCGCTCGGCATGGGGAGGATGCTTCTCCCGCGAGAAATTGGCGGCCGCGTCCGGGCTGGAGCCGGTGACGACATTCCAGCCGATCCGCCCGCCGCTGAGATGGTCCAGCGAGGCGAAGGCGCGCGCAACGTTGTAAGGCTCCGAATAGGTCGTCGAGACCGTCGCCACGAGCCCGATCCGGCTGGTGGCCACGGAAAGCGCGCCGAGCAGCGTCAGCGGCTCGAACCGCACGATGAAGCCCGGCGCGGCGTCGGCGCCGGTGTTGACCGCATCGGCGAAGAACACGAAGTCGAACTTGCCGCGCTCCGCCGTCTTCACCGCCTGGGCGACCTTCTCGAAGCGCTCCTTCTCCGTCTCGGCGCCCGGCATGCGCCAGCCCGCGACATGGCCGCCGACGCCGTGCGACAGGGAGCCAAGGTGCATCTTCCTCATAGCGCCACTCCGATCGAACCCCGATATCCATGCGCCGGCGGCAAACCCACGCCGGCGGGCTAGAGCGGTTTCACGCTGACCGTGCAGCGCGAAACCGCTCTAGCTTATGGATTGTAGAGCAGATTCACGCCTCCGGGCGATGCCGCCCTCCGGCGATCTGCTCTAGTGTCCAGTGGCCTGCTTGTCCGCTCCGTTCGCTGGAAATCCGGCGAACTTCGCGGGCAGGACACTAGGCCGCTTCCGCCAGGGATTTGGCGAGGAATTTGCGGGTCCGCGGGTCCCGCGGCACGCTGAGGACCTCCCGCCCCGGCCCGCATTCGATGATCACGCCATCGGTCATGATGGCGACGGTATCCGCCACCTGCCGGGCGAAGCCGATCTCATGGGTGACGACGATCATCGTCATGCCGCCCAGGGCCAGGCCCTTCATGACGTCCAGCACCTCATCCGTCAGATGCGGATCGAGCGCCGAGGTCGGCTCGTCGAACAGCATAAGCTTCGGCTGCATCGCCAGCGCCCGGGCGATCGCGATCCGCTGCTGCTGGCCGCCCGAGAGATGCCGCGGATAGGCCCGCGCCTTGGCGGCCAGGCCCACCCGCTCGAGCAGCTCCTGCGCCCGCACCGTGGCCGCGGCCCGGCTCTCTCCGCGAACCCGCACCGGCGCGTCGATGATGTTGTCCAGCACCGACATGTGCGGGAACAGGTTGAAGCCCTGGAACACCATGCCGATCGCCGCCCGCTGGCGGCTCACCGCCCGCTCGCGGAGGCGGATATTGCCGCCGGGCGTCTCGCGGACGCCGACGGCCTGGCCGTCCACATGGATCGTGCCGCGGTCGGGCAGCTCGATCGCGTTGATGCAGCGGAGCAGCGTGCTCTTGCCCGCGCCGGACGGGCCGAGCAGGCAGACGACCTTGCCGCGATGGACATCGAGATCGACGCCCCGGAGCACGATGTTGGCGCCACGCTTCTTCCATACCTGGGAAATGCGGACCAGCGGCTGCTCCTCGGCCTGCGGGGCGCGGGTCATGGCGGATGCTCCTTGCGGCACCGGCGGCTCAGGGCTGGGCCGAGGCATGGGCGTCGGCCCGCCAGCCCCGCATATAGTGCCGCTCGATGAGGGACTGCAGGAGGGAGAGGATGCTGACCATGATGAGGTACCAGAGCGCCGCCACGATCAGCAGCGGCATGGTTTCGTAGGTCCGGCTGTAGATCGTCTCCACCGAATGCATCAGCTCGTGCAGCGCCACCACGCTCGCGATCGAGGTGTATTTCAGCATGCCGATGAGCTGGTTGCCGGTGGGCGGGACGATGGCCTTCATCGCCTGCGGCAGCACGATGACCCGGAAGGTCTGGGCCGGGCTGTGCCCCAGGGCCTTCGAGGCCTCCGTCTGGCCATGATCGACCGAGAGCAGGCCGGCCCGGATGATCTCCGCCATATAGGCGCCCTCGTTCAGGCCGAGGCCGAGCATGGCGGCGGTGAAGGAGGAGATGGCAACGGTCGCGGGGATTTCGAGGAATTTCGGCCCGCCGAACGGGATGCCGAGCCCGATATCGGGAAACAGGGCGCCGAGATTGTACCAGAAGACGAGCTGGACGAGCACCGGCGTGCCGCGGAAGAACCAGACGAAGGCGTGGGCGCAGGCGATGAGCAGCGGGTCGCCCGACATGCGCATAAGCGCCACCACGATGCCGACGGCGATGCCGATGACCATGACCAGCACGGTAAGCTGGATCGTCATGGCGACCCCGCGCAGCACCGTCGGGTCGAGCATGTAGCGGAAGACGATGTCCCATTGGAATCCGGGATTGGTCAGGAGCTGGTAGAGGATCCAGGCCAACCCGACCGCCACGACCGCGACGCCCACCCACCGCCATGTGCGGGGCGGATCCATGACCTCGGCGGCGCCGAGGGCCGCATCCGGCCAGCCCGTCCTTTTCCTCGCCAGATGCAGGCTCATGCGGCCTCCCACAGCAACCGAATCATCTCAGGCCGAAGCTTGCCACTCAGTTGGCCGACTGCATGACGGTCTCGGCGCTGACCGCGGCACTCGCCACGCCGTATTCCTCCAGGATCTTCCGGTAGGACCCGTCCTCGATGGCGCTGGCCAGGGCGAGAGCGACGGCACGCCGCATGGCGGCGTTGCCCTTTTCCACCATGATGCCGGCCGGGAAGCGCTCGGTATCCGGCACGTCGCCCGGGATCAGGGCGACGCGGGAGTTGATGCGGGAGATGTAGACGCCCTGCGGCGCGGCCGTGAGGAAGGCGTCGCCCCGCCCGTTGGACAGCGCCAGCAGCGTGTCCGCGCTGCTCGGGTAGAGCTGCTGCACGATCTCGGCCTGGCCGCGCCCCTTGCAGGCCTCGCTCATCTGGTTGAGCTGGCGGATCTGCACGCTGCCCTGGGTGACCACGAAGGTCATGCCGCAGAGATTGCCGAGATCGCCGATCGTCTTGCCGCGGCGCACGAGCACGACGCTGGTCGTGCTGAAATACGGCACCATGTCCACCGCTGCGAGACGTTCCGGCGTCATGGAGAGCTGGTTCACCCCGATATGGTAGCGGCCGGAGGTGACGCCGGTGATGATGGTGGGGAATTTCATGTCGTCGATGCTCGGCTGCAGCCCCAGCTTCGCCGCCAGCAGCCGGGCCAGGCTGATGTCGATCCCGACGGGCTCGTCCCGCTCCGAGCGGTAGGCAAAGGGCGCCCATTGCAGCGACGTCGCGATGCGGAGGACGCCCTCCTGCCGCACGCGCTCCGGGAGCGCCGCCCGCGCAGCCTCGGAGACGGCGACCGTCTGCGCCTTGACCGGTACGCCGGCAAGGAGGGCCAGGGCCGCCAGGCCGCCGAGCAGGCGGTAAATAAGCCGACGCGAGACGCTCATACGATGTCCTTCCTTGAGGGTGGGCGCTTGGGGCCCACGACGGATGACGGCGGCCTCAGGCGGGCAGCAGGTTCTCGCGCAGGGTCCGGCCCGTATAGTCCCGCCGGAAGATCCCACGCCGTTGCAATTCGGGGACGACCGAGCGGCAGAATTGCTCGATCATGCCCGGGAAGTAGGTGGGGGCCACGATGAAGCCGTCGCAGGCACCGGATTCGAAGACATGCTGCAGATGGTCCGCGATCTGGCCCGGCGTGCCAACGATCTCGTTGTTGCTCTCCGCCTTGGCGGCCTCGCGGAAGGAGAGGCCCTTGTCCTTGACGGTCAGCAGGATCCGGTCGGTGGCGCCCTGGATGCCCTGCGTGCCCTGGAGGTTCGCCAGCGCCGCCTCATCCTCCACCTGGCGCACATCCGCGCCGAGGCTGCCAGAAACGCGGGCGGCCCAGGTCTCGGGGTTGATCAGGCTCCGCAGATACTCGGCGCGCTCGCGGGCGATCGATTCCGTCTCGCCGATGACGAAGGTGGCGGCGTTCAGGATGGCGCAATCCTCCGGCCGGCGGCCCTGCCCGACCATGCGGCCCTTGATGTCGTCATAGAAGGCGCGGAGCGCCTCGAGGCTGGGCTGGTCGGTGAAGATCGCCTCCGCCCAGCGCGCCGCGAAATCCCGCCCCCGGTCGGAGCTGCCGGCCTGCATGAGGACGGGCCGCCCCTGCGGGCTGCGGGGGGTGGGCAGCGGGCCGCGCGTGCGCACCCACCGCCCCTCGTAATCCACGTAATGCACCTTCCGGGGGTCGGCGAAGACGCCCTTCTCCTTGTCCAGGACGAAGGCGTCCGCGTCCCAGCTGTTCCAGAGCGCACAGCAGGCCTCCAGCACCTCATCCGCCCGGTCGTACCGCTCCTCCCGCGGCGGCAGCTCGCCGCCCACGTTCCGGGCCTCGAGCTCGGCCGCGGAGGTCACGATGTTCCAGGCCGCCCGCCCGCCGCTCAGCACGTCCAGCGAGCCGAGCCAGCGGGCCAGGTGATAGGGGTTGTGGAAGGTGGTCGAAAGGGTGATGCCGAGGCCGAGATGGCGCGTCGCCTCGGCCATGACGGGCAGCACCACCATCGGGTCCAGGTAGCTGATCTGGCCGCCATTGCGGATATAGGTCTCGTAGCTGCCGCCATAGATGTCGTAGATGCCGATCAGGTCCGCGAAGAAGCAGCCGTCGAATTTCGCGTCCTCCAGCGTCCTCGCATACTGGGCATAGCGCGACGGCCGGAGGAAATCGTCCAGCGTCGATTCCGGGTGGCGCCAGCCGCCGACATGCCGCGCCGTCGGCCCCGTCTTCGAATAGGCGATCAGGTGCATCTGGCGACGGCTCTGCACAGCGGGCTCGCTCCTGTCCGGCATCCGACGGTCTCGGCCGCCCCAGAGGGGAGATTGCAGCGCAGGCGCTTATCCCCGCAACGACAATCCTGCGTCCTTGCGAGGTCGGAATACGGAATTTTAGCGCGAAATTTTCGAGTGGTGGTGAATAGGCAGGCACCTTGCGCAGTTTAGGCGCTGTTCATGTCGAGCGTGGGCGCTCTTTCCCGCCCGGGCAGCCCCGTGGCCCGCATCCGGCGCGACTCGGTCGGACAGGCACTTGGCACGGCCCGGCCTCATGTGCTTGGTGGATGGCTGGTGCGGGAGGCAGGCTCTGATGGACCAACCGGTCTTCAAGGCGGATGACACCACCTACGACGTCACCAAGCAGATCGGCTTTCTCATCCGGAAGGCGAGCCAGCGGCACCTCGCCATCTTCTCGGACCTCCTCGCGCCGCTCAGCCTGACGCCGGCCCAGTTCACCACGCTCTGCACCCTGCGCGACCACGGCGAATGCTCGCAGGCGGATCTGGTCCGGGCGACGGCGGTGGACCAGGCGACCATCCGCGGCGTGGTGGAGCGGCTGGAAGCCCGCGGCCTGATCCAGATGAGCCGGAGCAGCGACGATGGCCGCAAGGTCATCATGTGGCTCACCACCATGGGGGCGGCCACGCTGGAAGCGGCCATCCCGCAGGCGCGCCGCATCACCGAGGAGACGCTGAAGAACCTGAATCCCGCCGAGCGGTTCGCCCTCGAATTCCTCCTGCAGAAGATCAGCGAGTAGCGCCGCCCGGGCGGCAGGCAGGCCTCACAAGGGACTCAGCCCGGCCGCCTTGGCGACCCGGGTCCACAGCGCCACGTCGCGCTCAACCACGGCGCGGAGCGCCGCCGGCTCCGACCCGACCGGCGCGAAGCCGAGATCGGCGAGCCGCGCCTGCACGCCCTCATCGTACAGCGCCAGGGCGATCGCCCGCTGCACCCAGGCGACGCGCTCGGGCGGCGTGCCCGCCGGGGCGAAATAGCCGAGCCAGGCGACGATATCGAACTCCGTGATCACGCCAACCTCGGTGATGGTCGGCACCTCCGGCAGCCCTGCCATGCGCCGCGGGCCGGTGACCGCCAGGGCCCGGACCAGGCCGGAATCGACGAGCGGCTTGGCGGTGCCGGAGACGGCGATGGCGTATTGCACCTCGCCGCTCGCCACCGCCTGCACGGCCGGGCCGTCGCTCCGGTACGGCACCATGGTGACGGCGGGGTTGCCGGCCAATTGCCGGAACAGCTCGGACATCAGATGCATGGTCGCGCCGATGCCCGTGGTCGCGTAATTGCCGCGGCCGGGATTGGCATGCAGCCAGGCGATGAGTTCGGGCACCGTCCGCACCGGCAGCTCATTGTTCACCACGAAGACATAGGGGCCGGAGGCGGCGATGGTGATCGGCGCGAAGGCCGTGCGGACGTCGATCTCGCGCGCGAAGCTGCTGTTCATCACCTGCAGGATGGTGATGTTCGGGCCGCCATAGAGCAGCGTGTAGCCATCCGCCGGCTGCCGGGCGACGTGCTGGGTGCCGATCGCCGAGGCCGCGCCGGGCCGGTTGTCCACCAGGAAGGCGCGGCCGCTTTGCCGGGCCATGCAATCGGCCAGCACGCGGGTCAGGAGATCGACGCCCGACCCTGCCGAGCTGGGCACCACGAAGCGCACCGGCCGGTCGGGAAAGCCCTGCTGCGCCAGCGCCGGCCTGGCGAGTGCGGCGAGCCCCGCCGCGGCCAGCAGGCCGCGACGCCCGGCCCCGGGCGGCCTGGCAATCTTGCTTGGCATTTTTTCCTCCCCTTGGCGATGGCGATCAGGCCATGGCCGGCCTCCCTCCCCGCAGCAGCCGGCCCGGCAGGGCGCGCATGGCCCTGCCAGCCGGCCGGATCGGCACGCCGGAGGCGACGGCGGCCCGATGGCGTTGTGTCATGCGCCGGCGGCAGCGCCCGGCGGCGCGGGCCGCAGGGTGCCCGAAGCCATGACATCGATCTGCCTCTCCGGCGCTGACGCCAGCACGCCGGGACCGCCCGGCCGCGGCACGGCGCTTCCCGCGCCGGGCAGGGGAGCGCCCCCGGCGGCCGAGTGGCCATGGGCCGGCGTCACCACCTGTGCCTCAGCCCGGGCGCATCCGCGCACCGCTCCCGTCAGGCCGGCACGGCGGCAGGCTCGCCGAGGCGGAAGCCGCGATAGGACTCCGCCGCCACCTCGTCGCAGATCTTCCGGTAGGTGCCGACGCCGCCGATATAGGGCATGAAGACCCGCGGCTTGCCCTTCACATTGGCGCCCATGTACCAGGAGCCGGCGCGCGGATAGAGGGTGCGGTGGGCCACCTCATTGTTGTGCTCCACCCATTTGTCCTCGGCCTCGCGCTCCGCCTCGATGCGCGTCAGCCCCTTCTGCCGCAGCTCCGCCAGGCATTGCGCGATCCAGTCCACATGCTGCTCGATGGACACGATCATGTTGCTGAGCACGGAGGGGCTGCCCGGGCCGGTGATCATGAAGAGGTTGGGGAAGCCCGCGCTGCATAGGCCGAGATAGGTGCGCGGCCCGGCCGCCCATTTCTCCGCCAGCGTCTCGCCGCCCACGCCGCTGATGTTCATGCTGGTCAGCGTGCCCGTCATCGCGTCGAAGCCGGTGGCGAAGACGATGGCGTCGACGGCGTGCACCGTGCCATCCGCCAGCTTCACCCCTTCCGGCACGATCCGCTCGATCGGGTTGGAACGCAGATCCACCAGCGAGACGTTGGGCCGGTTGAAGGTCTCGTAATAGCCGGTATCGGCGCAGATGCGCTTGGTGCCGATCGGGTGGTCCTTCGGCGCCAGCAGCTCCGCGGTCCGCGCATCCTTGACGATCTCGCGGATCTTGCTGCGGACGAATTCGGCGGCGGTGCGGTTGGACTCCTCATTGAGGACGAGGTCGTTGAAGGAGACCATGAAGGCGGTGCCGCCCACCGCCCAGCGCCGCTCGTATTCCGCCCGCCGCTCCTCCTCGGAGACCTCCAGCGCGCCCTTGTCGTTCAGGTTGCGCAGAATGCCGGTGTGCTGCGCGCGGGCCTTCGCGCGCCGGGCCGGGTAGTCCGACTTCCATTCCTGCTCGTAGGGCTCGTCCATCGGGGCGTTGTGCGAGGGAATGCTGAAATTCGCCGTGCGCTGGAAGACGGTGAGCTGCGCCGCCTGCGCCGCGATGACCGGAATGGCCTGGATGGCGGAGGAGCCGGTGCCGATCACCGCCACGCGCTGGCCGGTGAAATCCACCGCCTCATGCGGCCATTGCCCGGTGTGGTAGGTCCTGCCGCCGAAGCTGCCGATGCCCTCGATCTCCGGCAGCCGGGCGGTGGAGAGGCAGCCTGTGGCCATCACCACATGGCGCGCCCGCACCGCATCGCCCTTGTCGGTGCGCACGGTCCACAGATCGGTGGCCTCATCCCAGCTCGCTGCCTGCACGCGGGTGCTGAAGGAGATGTATTGCCGCAGGTCCAGCCGGTCGGCGACATGGTTGGCGTAGCGCAGGATCTCCGGCTGGGAGGCGAAGCGCTCGCTCCATTTCCATTCCTGCTGCAGCTCGTCGGAGAAGCCGTAGGAGTACTGCATGCTCTCCACGTCGCAGCGGGCGCCGGGGTAGCGGTTCCACCACCAGGTGCCGCCCACGCCGCTGGCCTGCTCGAAGGCGCGGGCACGCAGGCCGAGGCCGCGCAGGCGGTACAGCATGTAGAGGCCGGCGAAGCCCGCCCCCACCACCACCACATCCACATCCGGCGGCGCGGCGCCGCGCTGCTGATCCTGCGTCATCTTGGTTCCTCCGCTGTCATTTCGCCGCCGGCCTCCGGCGCCCGGCCTTGCCTCAGGCGGTGGCGCCGCGCACCAGGCGCCCTGGCAGCGCGCCCGTCGCCTCGCCCTCGCGATAGACCGGCTGGCCGTTCACCAGCGTCGCCACATAGCCCTCCGCGCGCTGCAGCAGCCGCTTGCCGCCCGCCGGCAGATCATAGGCCAGCTCCGGCGGGCGTACACGCAGCCGGTCGTAGTCGATGACGTTGATGTCAGCCCTGAGCCCCGGGGCGATGGCGCCGCGGTCGCGCAGCCCCAGCGCCTGCGCATTGTCATGCGACAGCCGCCGGATCACGAAGCCCAGCGGCAGCCGCTCGCCGCGGCTGCGGTCGCGCGTCCAATGGGTGATCGTGCTGGTGGTGGAGCTGGCATCGCAGATGAGGCCGAGATGCGCGCCGCCATCGCCGAGGCCCATCAGCGTGTTGGGATGCTCCACCATGGTCTTCACCGCGGCCAGGTCGCCATCGGCGTAGTTGATGATGGGGCGGTTGAGGATGCCGCGCCCGTCCTTCTCCAGCATCAGGTCATAGGCCAGCTCCTGCACATCCACCCCGCGCTGCGCCGCCATGGCGGCGAGGCTGCGCTCCGGCGACGGCTCGTAGTCCGGCGGGTCGCCCAGCGGGAACAGCATGTGCCAGGTGTTCAGGCGGTAGAGCATCGCCGGGTCGGTCGTCTTCTCGGCGATGATGCGGGCGCGGAATTCCGGGTTGCGCAGCACCGCCAGGCGCTCGGCGAAGGGCAACTTGGCCACATGCTGCCAGCTCGGCCGGGCGAAGAAGGGGTTCTGGCTCAGCTCGAAGCCCAGCATCAGCCCGATCGGGCGTGCCATCACCTGGCCGCTGATGCGGGTGCCGGCGGCATTCGCCTCCTCCAGCCGGTCGAGCAGGAAGCGCCACAGCCACGGCACCTTCTCCCGCTGCAGCAGGCTGAAGGTCATCGGCCGGCCGGCCGCCTCGGCGACGCGGCGGAGCATGGCGAATTCCTCGCCCGGCTCGTCGAAATCCGAGATCACCTGCAGCCAGCCGCGCCCCAGCCTGCCGATGGCGCGGCCGATATCGGCCAGCTCCTCCTCGGCGGCGCGCAGGGTGGGGGTGTGGCGGCCGTCCAGCGTCTTGTGCGCCAGGGCGCGGGAGGTGGAGAAGCCCAGCGCGCCGGCGGCGATGGCCTCGGCCGCGAGCCGCGCCATCTCCGCGCGGTCGGCCTGGTTGGCCTGCTCGTGATCCGCGGCGCGCTGGCCCATCACATGGATGCGCAGCGCCGCGTGCGGCACCTGGGTAGCGATGTCCATGTCGTAGCGGCGGCCACCCAGCACGTCGAGGAATTCCGGGAAGCTCTCCCAGGTCCAGGGCAGTCCCTCGGTCAGCACGATCTCGGGCAGGTCCTCGATGCCCTCCATCAGGGCGACGAGGATGTCGCGCCGCCCCGGCGTGCAGGGCGCGAAGCCGACGCCGCAATTGCCGATCAGCGCGGTCGTCACGCCGTGCCAGGAGGAGGAGTCGAGCCGGTTGCTCCAGGTCGCCTGGCCGTCATAGTGGGTGTGGATGTCGACGAAGCCCGGCGTGACCAGCAGGCCCTTCGCGTCGATCTCCTCCACCCCGCGCGGCGCCGGCCCCAATTTGCCGACCGCGAGAATGCGCCCGCCGCCGATCGCCACATCGGCCTCATAGGGGGCACCGCCAAGCCCATCGGCTATCGTGCCGCCCCGGATCATCAGCTCCGCTTCGCGTGCCATGCCGTCCTCCTCCCACACATGCGCCGGGTGGCGCATGTCCCGGTGCCTTCGACGTGCCAGCGCGCCCCGCGGGCGAGCCGGCTTGTCTCCGGTCCGAATTTCCGTTATCAGGAAATTTCTTTCCCTTTAGGGAAACATGACGGGCGCCCGCGTGTCAATCAATCACCTGGCCCCGCATCGCTTGACCCCGGCCCCAGCCGCATTCGGGAGAGACGCAGCATGACCGCAGAGCGCGCGGCGGAACGCCGCAGCTTCACGCCGGGGGAGCGCGGGCTCGAACAATCCTTCGGGCGGGCGACGGTGATCCTGAACGCGCTGGCCGCCTCCGGCGAGGCGGGCATGCGCTTCGTGGACATCGTCCGCGCCACGGGCCTCAGCCAGACCACGGTGCACCGGCTCGTCGCCGCCCTCGCCGAGCATGGCTTCGTCGAGCAGGCGGCGACGGATTCCCGCTACTTCCTTGGCATGCAGCTCGCGGGCTGGGCCTTCGCCGCGGCGAACCGCTTCGGCGTGGCGGAGGTGGCGCACCCCGTCATGCACCATCTCTGCGAGGTGACGGGGGATACGGTCTACCTGTCGCTCCGCTCCGGCGACACGGCGATGTGCGTGTCGCGCATCGAGGGCTCCTACCCCATCTATGTGCGGATCGTGAAGCCGGGCGACCGCCACGTCTTCGGCCTCGGCGCCGGCAGCCTCGCCTTGCTCGCCTTCATCCGGGACGAGGCGGAGATCGAGCGCCTGCTGAGCCTGCCGGAACAGCGGGCGGGGCGGGCCCGGGCCGGCGTCGATGAGGCGCTGATCCGGCAATGGCTCGCCGCCTCGCGCCGGGATGGCTACAGCATCGTGCAGGATCTGGTCCCGGGGACCAGCGCCATCGGCCTGCCGATCTGCGGGCCGGCGGGCGACCCGGTCGCGGCGCTCGGCCTCGCCGCCATCTCGACCCGGCTGCAGCCGCCCCGGCTGGACGAGGTGCTGGCGGAGATGCGGGCGGCGACGGCGCAGATCGAGGCGCGGCTGCGGCCGATGCTGAAGGCCCATCTGGCGCGCTGACGCCGCCGGCGCGGCGCAGGGGCGGCGCGCCGCGCGGGCCGCGGGCGCTTGACGCTTCCGCCGCTCTCATGCTCCTGTTGAAAGGAACACAATTTCCTCTAAAGGGAAAAAACAGCGGCGGCGACAAGAATTCGGCCGCCCAGGGAGAAGGCATGTCCAAGCCCCTCGGCCCCGCCCGAGCCCGCGCCGCCATGGCCTGGCCGGCCCCAGGCGCCTTGCGCCGGACCCGGCGCCGCCCCGTGGCCGCGCCGCCGCCCTCGCGCCATGCCGCACGGATGCCGGCCGCGCGCCTTGCCCGCCCGCAGCAGTCGATCGCGCCGGCAGGGCAGGCCGCGCGGCGGCGATGAGCCGGCGGGCGTAGGGGCCTCCCTTCCCGCATCGCAGGGAAGCGCAGGCAGGCCTCGCCGGCATAAGAACAACGAACGGAGGAAACGATGTCGCGTAGAAGATTGCTGCTCGGCGCAGCCGCCGCGGGTGGCGCGCTGGCCCTGCCGCGGCTTGCCGCCGCCGCAGACGCCTTCCCGAACCGCGAGATCACCGTGATCATGCCCACGGCGCCGGGGGGCGGTGCCGACGTCTCCCTGCGCGGCGTGCTCGCGCCGATGGGCCGCATCCTCGGCGTCCCCATGGTCGTCCGGAACATCGCCAACCCGACGCTCGCGACCGCGCAGATCGCCTCCGCCCGGCCGGACGGCTACACGATCGGCCTGCTCGGGATGACCGCCCTTCTGCTCATGCCGCGGCTCATGTCGGTCCCCTACAAGACCGAGGATTTCGCCTTCCTCGGCGGCTTCGCCGAGGTGCTCTACGGGCTCGGCATGAAGGCCGGCGGGCCGGCAAGCTCCGTCGAGGAGCTGATCGCCCTGGCCAAGACCCGGCGGGTGACCTGCAGCTCCAACGTCATCGTCAACCAGCTCGCCATGATCCAGCTCGGCAACCGCGCCGGCGTGAAATTCCACTGGGTGCCGACCAACGCCCAGGCCGAAGCCGTGGCGCAGGTCGCCGGCGGCCATGTCGATGCCGTCGTGCAGTCGCCGCCGGAGATGACGCCGCTGATCCGCAGCGGCCAGATCCGCTTCCTCGCCTCCGCCTGCAACAACCGCTGGCCGAGCTTCCCGGAGGTGAAGACGCTGCGCGAGATGGGCTACGAGGCCGCCAATTTCGTCCCGCTCGGCCTCGCCTGCCCCACCGCCACCAGTGAGGCGATCCGCGAGAAGCTCAGCGCGGCGCTGGCCCAGGCGGCGACCGACCCGGAGACGCAGACGACCATCACCAATCTCGGCGGCTGGCCCCGCCCGATGACTCCCGAGCAGATCCGGACCGACATGCTGGGGCAGGAGCCGATGATCACCGCCGCGCTCGAGGAAGCGGGGATGCGGCGGCGGTAGGCGCAGAGCAACGGCAGGAGGCCCAGCCATGCACCCGATGATTCCGCGGCGGCTCGTGCCGGCGCTCGTCTTCCTGCTGGCCCTGATCGGCCTCGGCCAGGCCCGGCAGCTCGAGCTGCACAGCTTCATGGGTCCGGGCCCGGGGCTGTTCCCCAGCATCGTGCTCGGCGCGGTGGCCGTGCTCGCCCTGCTGCTCTGCCTGCTGCCCGCGCTGGGCGGCAGCGAGGCGGGCGAGGAGGATGAAGGGCCGCCCGACCGGCGGGCCTTCGGCGCCACGATCGCGGCGCTGCTCTTCCTCGTCCCGGCGGCGGCGTGGCTCGGCTTCACCGCCGCCGCCATCGGCATCGCCCTGCTGATGGCCTGGCTCGGCGAGGGCCGCCGGCCCTGGTCGGCCTTCGCCTTCGGCCTCGGCTGCGCCGCGGTCGGCGTGCTGTTCTTCGGCCTGGCGCTGAACGTGGACATCCCGCGCTCGTCCTTCGACGAGTCGGTGCAGCGCATCTTCCGCTAGAGCGGGATCGGTTGAGCTGCGCTCACCCGCCCCGCTCTAGCCCATTGTTCGGTCGCGTGATTCACGCTTCAAGTTGAAGGCAACCTGAAGCGATCACGCTCTGGGAGCGTCGACCGATGGAGAATCTCCTGCTCGGCTTCGGCCAGGTGCTGACGCCGGCGAAGCTGCTTTGGTGCTTCCTGGGCGTCTTCCTCGGCACGGTGATCGGCATCCTGCCGGGGCTCGGGCCGCTCGCCACCATGGCGATCCTGCTGCCGATGACGTTCAAGATGGAGGTCTCCTCGGCCATCATCATGCTGTGCGGCATCTATTACGGCGTCGCCTATGGCGGCACCGCGACCTCCGTGCTCATGCGCATCCCGGGCGAGGCCTCCTCGGTCGTCACCTGCCTCGACGGCTACATGATGGCCCGGCGGGGACGGGCCGGCGCGGCGCTCGGGATCGCCGCCATCGGCTCCTTCTTCGCCGGCACCGTGGGCACGCTCGCCATCTCCTACCTCTCTCCGCCGCTGGCCCGGCTGGTCTTCGCCTTCGGCCCGGCGGAGTACACCATGCTGATGCTCGCCGGGCTGTGCGCCGTCACCTATTTCTCCGGCACCTCCATCCTGCGCGCGCTGCTCATGGCCGGGCTCGGGCTGGCGCTCGGCTGCATCGGGCCGGACCCGATGACCGCCGAGCCACGCCTGAGCTTCGGCCTGGTCGATCTCTCGGGCGGCATCGACATCGTGTCCCTGGCGATCGGCCTGTTCGGGGTCTCCGAACTGCTCTTCATGGCGCGGCGGCGGGCGGAGGAGCTGCAGATCATCGCGCCGCCCGCCAGGCTGCTCGGCTTCCTGCCGAGCCGGCAGGAGGCGCGCCGCTCCGCCGGGCCGGTGGCGCGCGGCACCGTGCTCGGCTTCCTCATCGGCGTCCTGCCCGGCGGCGGCGCCGTCTTCGCTTCCTTCCTGTCCTACGCGCTGGAACGCAAGCTCTCGAAGCGGCCGGAGGAGTTCGGCACCGGCGCCGTCGAGGGCGTCGCCGGGCCGGAGAGCGCCAACAATGCCGGCACGGCGGGCGCCTTCGTGCCGCTGCTCTGCATGGGCCTGCCGGCGAACGCCATCACCGCCGTGCTGCTCAACGCCTTCATGGTCCATGGCGTCTCCCCGGGGCCGGCGATGATCGAGCGGCAGCCCGAGCTGTTCTGGGGGATCATCGCCAGCATGTATCTCGGCAACCTCATGCTGCTGGTGCTGAACCTGCCGCTGATCGGCCTGCTGGTGCGCGTGCTGGAGATCCCGCGCGCCTGGCTCTCGCCGGTGATCCTGCTGCTCTGCCTGGTCGGCGTCTATTCCTCGACCGGCGACGCCTCCGGCGTCGCGCTGTGCGTCGCCTTCGGCTTCCTCGGCTATTTCCTGCGCCGGCGCGGCTACGACCTCGGCATCGTCATCCTGGCCTTCGTGCTCGGCCCGATCATCGAGCGCTCGGTGCGGCAGGCGCTGACCATCGCGGACGGGGATCCGGCCATCTTCGTGCAGAGCCCGCTCGCCCTCGGCCTGGCCGTGCTGGTGGCAGTGATCCTCGCCGCGGGTCTCTGGCCCCGGCGGCCGGCCGTCGTGCCGGCCTGAAGCGGCGGCCGAGGGCGGGCACGCCTTCGCCGCGCCGCCTTGCCGTTGCCCGGGCCGGCGGGCATCATGCGCGGCAATGCCGGAAAAGGCATATGGAGGAGATCGCCATGGGCCTCGCGCGCCGCCGCGTGCTGACTGCCAGCCTTGCGGCCCCGGCCTTGCTGTTCGCGCAGATGCGCGGCGCCAGGTCGCAGGAGGCCGCCTGGCCGGCACGGCCGATCCGCTTCGTGGTGCCCTTCTCGCCCGCCGGCACCACGGACATCGCTGCCCGGCTGGCGGCGGAGATGGTCGGCAGGCGGCTGGGCCAGCAGGTGGTGGTGGAGAACCGCCCGGGCGCCAGCGGCAACATCGCGGCGGAGATGGTCGCGCGCGCCGCGCCGGATGGCTACACCATGCTGGTCAACGCCATTTCCACCGCCGCCATCAACTACACCCTGTTCGGCGAGCGCATGCCGGTGAAGCCGGAGGAGCTGGCCGCCGTGGCGCTGCTGATCCGGGTGCCGAATGTGGTGTTCGTCCCCGCCACCTCGCCCATCAAGGACCTGGCCGGGCTGATCGCCGCCGCCAAGGCGCGGCCGGATGCGCTGAATTACGGCAGCGCCGGCAGCGGCGGCTCCGGTCACCTGGCGTTCGAGCTGTTCAAGCTGCGCGCCGGGGTCAGGATCGTGCATGTCGGCTATCGCGGCGCCGGGCCGATGCTGGTGGAGGCGGTGGCCGGCCGGCTGGACGCCGCCTGCGACAACATGCCGTCCTGCATCGGCCATATCCGCGACGGCCGGCTGCGGCCGCTCGCCGTCACCTCGGCCGAGCGGGCGCATGCCCTGCCGGACGTGCCCACCTTCGCCGAGGCCGGCGTGAAGGACGCGGAGGCGACCGGCTGGTTCGGCATCCAGGCACCCTCGCGCACGCCGCGCGCCGTCATCGAACGCATGGGCCATGAGCTGGATGTGGTGACGCGCGATCCCGCCTATCGCGCACGGCTCAACGAGCTGGGCGGCAATCCGCCGAACCTGAAGCCGGATGGCGGCACGACGCCGGAGGCTTACGAGGCCTTCATCGCCACCGAGATCCGCCGCTGGGGCGAGGTGATACGGAGCACCGGCATCACCGCCGACTGATCTCGGCCCGGCCACGCGGCTCTCGCGCGGCGGACGGCCCCGGCTATGGGCCGCGGCCCGCGTCGGAGCCAGAGGCCGTCCACGGACGGGCCGCCGGACCAGGCCACGCAGCACCGGGGGGCCAGGGCGCGGCCGGGTGCCTGGGCCGCCCGAGAGGCCGCAGCCTTAGAGCAGATCGCCGGAGGGCGGCATCGCCCGGAGGCGTGAATCTGCTCTACCATCCATAAGCTAGAGCGGTTTCGCGCTGCACAGTCAGCGTGAAACCGCTCTAATGGCGGCCGTGGTGGTGGTGACGCCCATGATGGTGGCCGCCTCGGTGCCAGCCATGGTGATGCCTGCCGTGATGGTGGTGGTATCGTGGCGCCGCGCGATGGTGGTAGTGCCCGCCGCCGCCCCAGTAGAGCGGCGCGGCCGCGTAGGGCGCCGGGCGGTAGGCACGGTACGCAGGCGCCGCCCCGTAATAGGGCTGGGCGCAGGCAGGCAGCGCGACCAGCAGGCCCAGGGCGATGATGGCGGTGATGCGGCGCATGACGGCTTCTTCTTCTCCCGTTCCGGCATGCTCCATTTGCCGGGGCGGTGTGTCGCGGGCATGACGGCATGGTGGCACAATCGGGGCGCGGCGCCTGCGCCATGGCCCGGCCTACGGCGCGGCGGGGCATGGCCGCCGCCGGCCGCCAACGAACAGGCGGTGAGGCCGGCGAAATCGGGGCTGTCCTGGCAAGGCACAGCCGGTAGGATCGGACCAACGAGAAGGATCGGAGGGCCGGGCCAATGAACGTCACGGTTCCTGCTACAGGGCGGGCGCGGCCCGCGACGTCGGTTCGCCAACCCGAAGGGAGCGCTTAGCCCCGGTGCCGCCGATGCAGCAGAGGGAGTCCAGGGCTGCGCAACAGGCCGGCCCGGTCCGCGGCCGCCGCGCCGCCCGGGAGACGCCGCGGGGCCGGCAGGTGGATCCCGAGGTGCGGGCGGCGCTGGCGGCACTGCTCGGCGACCGCCCCCGCCGCCGGGACCTGCTGATCGAGCATCTGCACCTGATCCAGGACCGCTTCGGGCAGATCCCGGCCCCCTGGCTGGCGGCGCTGGCTGAGGCCATGCGGCTCTCGGAGGCCGAGGTGTACGAGGTCGCGACCTTCTACGCGCATTTCGACGTGGTGAAGGAGGGGGCGCCGGCGCTGCCGCCGCTCACGGTGCGCGTCTGCGACAGCCTGAGCTGCGCGATGCATGGCGCGGAGGCGCTGCTGGCTGCGCTGCCGGCGCAGGTCGGGCCAGCGGCCAGGGTGTTGCGCGCGCCCTGCCTCGGCCTCTGCGACCAGGCGCCGGTGGTCGAGGTGGGGCATCACTTCCTGCACCAGGCGACGGCGCCGGCCGTGCTGCAGGCGATCCGGCAGGACGACACCCACCCGCATCTCGCCCCCTATGTGGATGCGGCGCAGTACCGCGCCGGCGGCGGCTACGCCCTGCTGGAACGGGTACGCAGCGGCGCGCTCAGTGCCGAGGCGGTGCTGGCGGCGATGGAGCATAGCGGGCTGCGCGGCCTGGGCGGCGCCGGCTTCCCCACCGGCCGCAAATGGCGCGCGGTGCGCGGCGAGCCGGGCCCGCGGCTGATGGCGGTGAATGCCGATGAGGGCGAGCCCGGCACCTTCAAGGACCGGCACTACCTCAACACCGATCCGCACCGCATCCTGGAAGGCACGCTGATCGCCGCGCATGTCGTCGCGGCCGAGGAGGTCTATCTCTACCTCCGCGACGAATACCCGCTGGCGCGGGAGATCCTGCGGCGGGAGCTGCCGAAGCTGCCGCCGGGCGGGCCGCGGCTGCATCTGCGGCGCGGCGCGGGCGCCTATATCTGCGGCGAGGAATCCGCTTTGCTGGAAAGCCTGGAAGGCAAGCGCGGCCTGCCCCGCCACAAGCCGCCCTACCCCTTCCAGCGTGGCCTCTTCGGCCGGCCGACGCTGATCAACAATGTCGAGACGCTGTATTGGGTGCGGGACATCCTGGAGCGCGGGCCGGAATGGTGGGCGGCGCAGGGGCGGCATGGCGGGAAGGGGCTGCGCTCCTTCTCCGTCTCCGGCCGGGTGCGCCAGCCCGGGGTGAAGCTGGCCCCGGCCGGGATCACCCTGCGCGAGCTGGTGGAGGAGTTCTGCGGCGGCATGGCGGAGGGGCATCGGCTGGCGGCCTTCCTGCCCGGCGGCGCCTCGGGCGGCATCCTGCCCGCCAGCCTGGCGGATCTGCCGCTGGATTTCGGCACGCTCGAGCCGCATGGCTGCTTCATCGGCTCGGCCGCGGTGATCGTGCTCTCCGACCGCGACGATCTGCGCGCCGCCGCGCTGAACCTGATGCGCTTCTTCGAGGATGAGAGCTGCGGCCAGTGCACGCCCTGCCGGCTCGGCACCCAGAAGGCGCGCCTGCTGATGGAACGCCCGGTCTGGGACGGCGCGCTGCTGGCGGAGCTGGCGGCGGTGATGCGCGACGCCTCGATCTGCGGCCTCGGCCAGGCGGCGCCCAATCCGCTGACCAGCCTGCTGCGCCACTTTCCGGAGGGAGTGGCCGCTGAGGAGGACGGGCGATGAGCGAGCCGATCCCCTTCACGCTGGATGGCGTCCCGGTGGCGGCCTTGCCCGGCGAGACCATCTGGGACGCGGCGCGCCGCCTGGGCACGGAGATCCCGCATCTCTGCCATTCTGCGGAACCCGGCTATCGCCCGGACGGCAATTGCCGTGCCTGCATGGTGGAGATCGAGGGGGAGCGGGTGCTCGCCGCCTCCTGCATGCGGCAGCCCCGCGCGGGCATGGTGGTGCACAGCGCCAGCGAGCGGGCACAGCGCGCCCACCGTGTGGTGATGGAGCTGCTCGTCGCCGACCAGCCGGCGCGCGCGACCTCGCACGATCCCACTTCCCGCTTCTGGCATTGGGCGGAGCGGATGGCAGTGCCGGAGAGCCGCTTCCCGGCGGCTAAGCGCTGGGCGCCGGACGCCAGCCACCCGGCCATGCGGGTCAATCTCGACGCCTGCATCCAATGCAATCTCTGCGTCCGCGCCTGCCGCGAGGTGCAGGTCAACGACGTCATCGGCATGGCCCACCGCAACGCCGCCGCCAAGGTGGTGTTCGATTTCGACGACCCGATGGGCGCCTCCACCTGCGTCGGCTGCGGCGAATGCGTGCAGGCCTGCCCTACCGGCGCGCTGATGCCCGCTGCCTATCTGGACGAGAACCAGACGCGGACCATCTGGCCCGACCGGGAGGTGGATTCGCTCTGCCCCTATTGCGGCGTCGGCTGCCAGGTCACCTATGCAGTGAAGGACGACAGGATCGTCCATGCCGAGGGGCGGGATGGCCCGGCCAACCATCAGCGGCTTTGCGTGAAGGGGCGGTTCGGCTTCGGCTATGCCCATCACCCGCATCGGCTGACCCGGCCGCTGATCCGCCGCGAGGACGTTCTCAAGCGCGCCGATGACGAGGTCGATCCGGCCAATCCCTGGACGCATTTCCGCGAGGCGAGCTGGGAGGAGGCGCTGGACGCCGCCGCCGGCGGGCTGCGCCGTCTGCGCGAGGCGCATGGGCCGCAGGCGCTCGCCGGCTTCGGCTCCGCCAAGGGCTCGAATGAGGAGGCCTATCTGTTCCAGAAGCTGGTGCGCACCGGCTTCGGCAGCAACAATGTCGATCATTGCACGCGGCTCTGCCACGCTTCCTCGGTGGCGGCGCTGATGGAGGGGCTGAACTCCGCCGCGGTGACGGCGCCCTTCGCGGCGGCGCTGGAGGCCGAGGTGATCCTGGTGATCGGCGCCAACCCGACGGTGAACCACCCCGTCGCCGCCAGCTTCATCAAGAACGCGGTGAAGCAGCGCGGCGCGAAGCTGGTGGTGATGGATCCGCGCGGCCAGAGCCTCTCCCGCCTGGCGACCTGGAACCTCGCCTTCCGCCCCGGCAGCGATGTGGCGATGCTGAACGCCATGCTGCACACGATCATCGAGGAAGGCCTCGCCGACGAGCAGTATATCGACGGCTACACCGAGGGCTTCGCCGAGCTGCGCGAGCGCATCCGCGACTTCCCGCCCGAGCGCATGGAAGCGGTCTGCGGCGTTCCCGCTGCCACGCTGCGCGCCGTGGCGCGGCTTTACGCCAAGGCGCGCGCCGCGATCATCTTCTGGGGCATGGGCATCAGCCAGCATGTGCACGGCACCGACAATGCCCGCTGCCTGATCGCCCTCGCCCTGGTCACCGGGCAGATCGGCCGGCCCGGCACCGGGCTGCACCCGCTGCGCGGCCAGAACAACGTGCAAGGCGCCTCGGATGCCGGGCTGATCCCGATGGTGCTGCCGGATTACCAGCCGGTGGCGCAGCCGGAGATCCGCACCGCCTTCGAGCGCTACTGGGGCATGGCGCTGGACCCGCAGCCCGGCCTGACGGTGGTGGAGATCATGCAGGCGATCCATGCCGGCAGCATCCACGGCATGTATATCGAGGGCGAGAATCCGGCCATGTCCGACCCCGACCTGCACCATGCGCGCGCGGCGCTGGCGCGGCTGGAGCACCTGGTGGTGCAGGATCTCTTCCTCACCGAGACCGCCTTCCATGCCGATGTGGTGCTGCCCGCCTCGGCCTTCTACGAAAAGGCCGGCACCTTCACCAACACCGACCGGCGCGTGCAGATGGCGCGCCCGGTGGTGAAGCTGCCGGGCGAGGCGCGGCCGGATTGGTGGATCATCCAGGAGATGGCGCGCCGGCTCGGGCTCGGCTGGGATTATGCCGGCCCGCGCGAGATCTTCGCCGAGATGGCCGCCGTCATGCCCTCCCTCGCCCACATCACCTGGGAGCGGCTGGAGCGCGAGGGCGCGGTGACCTACCCGGTGGAGGCGCCCGACCGGCCCGGCAACGAGATCCTCTTCGCCACCGGCTTCCCCACCGCCAGCGGCCGGGCGCGGCTGGTGCCCGCCCGGGTCACGCCGCCGGCCGAGGTGCCGGACGAGGATTACCCGATGGTGCTGTCCACCGGCCGCGTGCTGGAGCATTGGCACACCGGCTCGATGACCCGGCGCTCCGACGTGCTGGACCTGCTGGAGCCGGAGGCGGTGGCGCTGCTCTCGCCGGCGGAGCTGGGCCGGCTGGGGCTGCGGCCGGGCGGGCAGGTGCGGCTGGAAACCCGGCGCGGCGCGGTGGAGCTCAGGATCCGCGCCGATCGCGATGTGCCCGCGGGCATGGTGTTCCTGCCCTTCTGCTATGCCGAGGCGGCCGCCAATCTGCTGACCAACCCGGCGCTCGACCCCTTCGGCAGGATCCCGGAGTTCAAATTCTGCGCCGTCAGGGTTACGCCGGCCGGGGCCGGGGCCGGGGGCTCGGGCTAAAGCATTTTCAATTCCGGCGGAATCGCCGGACGACCCGGAAAATGCGGCCGGACAAGGAGCTGGAGCGGGTCCGCCGAGCGCGAGGCGAAACCGCTCTAGCCTCGCCGTGCGGCCCCGGCGGGGCTTCGCCTGCGGCAGAGGCCAGAGCGCGCCGCCGGTCGCCTGGCGCGGCCGCATTGAGGCTGCGGCAGAAACAGAACCGCCGGCCCCGATCACTCGGAAGCCGGCGGCGGAACTGGTGGAGCCAATCGGAATCGAACCGACGACCTCTTGAATGCCATGAGTTCGCGATCGCTGATTGTATCCTTGTTCCCTGCCTGGCCTGTCCTTGCCGCACTGCCGCGCCCCCCAGAACTCCCGGCAAACGGCTCCTTTCCTTGTGTTCGATTCCTTACCGCAAAGGATTGAGGAAGGATTGAATTTGGTGTCCCGCTGGTGTCCCATGTCGCCCACGGTGTCCCAGGAGGCCGCATGGAAACCCAGCGCAAGAAGCTGACCAAGGGCATCGTCGCCGCCGCCGTCGCGCAGATCGGCAAGCGGGAGCTCACCCTGAGCGACGAGCAGTCCAAGGGACTGTCGCTGAGGGTGCGCAAGACGTCGGCCATCTGGTGCCTGCGCGCGCGGTTCGGTCCGAAGCAGACGACCTGGCGGGTCGGCGACGCCAGCGTCATGGAGGATCCGGACACCGCCCGCGAGAATGTCGCCGAGGCGTGGAAGCTGATTAGGAGGGGAATCGATCCCGAAGAGAAGCTGCGCGAGTTGGAGAACGACGGTCTCACGGAGCGCTACCACGACAGGGCGCGGGACGGGTGGGACTGGAAGGAGGCGCGGGATAGATACCTCGTCCACGTCAAGGAGAACCTGGCGCCCGCGACCTACAAGGACTACCGCATCGCCCTGCACAGCGGGGATCTGAAGCCTCTGGAGGGCAAGCTCGTCCGGCAGATTGGCCCGGAGGACGCCAAACGAATCCGGAACGCGGTCCACGAGCGTGGCGTCCCGGCGCAGTCGCGGCACGTCCTGTCCATCCTGCAGGCGTGCATGAGCTGGGTCGCAGAGCAGACCGGCAGTGGCATCGACGTCTCGCTCATCGCCGGGGTAAAGCCGCTGCCGCGCGGCAAGGCCACGAAGCGGAGGGTGCACCTGCCGAGCGAGGCGGAGCTCGGTCTCCTGCCGTGGCGGCTCGAGGCGGCGCCTATCTCCGCCCAGTCGCGCCTAGCCGGGCTGCTGATGCTGCTGACCGTCCAGCGCGTCGAGACGGTCATCTCCGCGAGGCGGCAGGACTTCCGGGAACTCGAGTCCGGCTTGGTCTGGGCGATCCCGGCGGAGCACATTAAGGCCAAGCGGTGCCACGTGGTGCCCCTTCCGCCCGCCACGGCGGACGTGGCGAGGCAGGCGCTCGCCCTCCCGGCGCCCGGCGACTGGCTCTTCCCCCAGGTCCGGCCTAGGAGAAAGGGCGGCCCCTGCGACGGCCACATCTCCTACCACCCCGTGGCCGAGCCGCTGGATCCGCTCGACCCGCACGACTTCAGGCATGCGTTCGGGACGTATGGGCCGACCCGGCTCGGCATCAAGCCCGTCGACCTGGCCGCGATCATGCACCACGTCCGGGAGCAGGGCCCGCGGATGACGGTCTTGGTCTACGGGAGGCCGGACGAGCTCGAGATACAGATCCACCCGCTCCGCAACCCGAACGATGCGAGGTGGGTGACCATGCGCAAGTGGGAGGACTGGATTCTGGGCTTGGCCATCAGCCATTGTCCTGCGCCGGGAGCGAGGATGCGAACCTTGGATCTCCGCCGGTCCGCCTAGGCGCCTGCTTAGAACCCGGTGTCGATCGCTCAAGGCGGAACTTGGAGCGCCGCCTCGCGGCGCCAGCCATGGCATGGTGGACGCGACCGACGAGGCGGCCCCGGAGCGGCCGGGCCGCCGCCTGCAACGGGCCCGACGTGGACCTCGCCCCGGCGATCCGGGGCGCGTCAGGCGTCATCCAGATTCTGCGGTGGCTTCAGCTGCGTCCCGAGCCAATTGTTGTAGCGGGTCAGTCCGTCGTCCGGCCTGTCGTGCGCGTAGTTCTTCAGGACGGTTTCGAGCGTGTCGTGCAGGATGTGCTTGACCGTGAGGTAGTCCTCGGGATTCGCCTTCAGCCAAGCCGTGGCCACGAGATGCCGGAAGGCGTGGGAACGGAACCCGAAGACGTCCGGCATGCCCGGTATGTCCGGCAGGGACATGCTGGTGAGGATCCAGATCGTGTCGGACAGGGTGACCCTGCTCATGGCTTTCCCAGTCCTGCTGACGAACACGAGTTCTGAGTCGCCTTCCAAGAGAATCGGCCGGGCCTTGAAGATGTAGAGCTCGATGAGGGCCCAGAGATCCTTCGACACCTCGACATCGTAGGTCTCGCTCGCGGCTCCGGCCTCGTTCTTGAACTCGTGCGGCTCGTAGTGGAGCCGCCACGCTCCTTCGGGCGTGCGGTAGAGATTGCCCCTGTCCTCCTGCGTGGGCTTCTCCCTATACCGCATTTCGCGGAAATTCCTGTTCCGCAGGGGGTTGGAAGCCAGCATCCGAAGGAGGACTTGATCGCGGTACCAAAGCGCGAGTTGGACGGCCCCGCTGTAGCCCTTGACCAAACGGCCTACCGGCTTGGTGGCCGCGTGGGCCTCGATGACGCCCTTGACGACCGACATCGGCTCTGGGAGAGCTAGAATCGGCTGAAGCTTGTCCCTGGCCCTTCTTGACCGTTTTCTCGTAACATGGGGCAGGAGGCCGCGGAGTTGCTTCTCCCACCGACCACACATCTTCGCCCAGTCCGCGCTCCGCTGCGCGTAGTCGTCTTCCCCTTCCGGAGCGGTCACGTCGACCGGAGACAGCTTCGTCTTCGCGTAGTCCCACGCGCACTCTGGCTGCTGCCGCAGGAAGCCTCCTGGCGTCACGAGCATCAGGGCATCTTGCACGTATTCTTTGCTGATGTCGCCGTTTCTTCTCTTGCGCCACTCAATGAACTCGCCGAGCAGTTCTGGGTCGACAAGATGAGCCGGGGTGACGTCCTCGAGCGGGATGCCCTTGCCCATGAAGACCGGGGCAAGGGATGACGCCATCTCGGGTGACAGCGGCTGCCCAACTCGGTTGCCGGTGTCGAGCAGGTAGAGAACCGCTCCCTCCAGCGAGGAAGGAAGCGTCATCCATCCAATCCGCGTCAGGAACCGAGCCATGTAGAGGTCGTAGGCGGGAACCTCCCCACCTTTCCGCTGGACCCTCCAGGTCTTACGTGGCCGTTCCAGCGGACCGCCGATCAAGTCGTATAACACGTGGGCCGTTGACTTGTATGTCTTGAGCCTCTCAAAAAAGGCCGCGAGCTTCGGAGGAAGCTCCTTTGGCCTGAAACGGATGCCGTTCAGCTGGACTTTGTTGTTGAGTTCCTTGCGCCTCCTGACCAAGTCGCGCCTGCTCCTGCGGGCTTGCGTCTTGGGCCTGAGAAGCGACGAGAGCGTCTTCGGTGGAAGACCCAGCACGCGTTCCAGGCTGCCTGCGTATTTCACACTGTTCGGGGCACTGAACGGGCGGGCGCCGTTCCGCCACTTGAACACCGTGCCCGGGTGGACGCCTGCACGCTCTGCCACCTGCTTGTAGCTGGTCCCCAGATTCTTCCGCTCGAAAGCGTCGATCGCGGCGCTGAGCACGTCCGAAAGCAGAGCGGTCCGCGGTCCGTCGCGGGTGGAAAGCTCTCTAGCCGCGTCGTTCCACGTGCGCAGGCGGCTGCGGTACCCGGTCATGGTCCCGGCCGAGACCGTGGCCCTGCTCTCGTATTCCCGGAGCCGCTCGGCGAATTCCTCGTCCGACACCCCGAGCAGGGGAGCGAAGGCATCGTCGTCCGTGAGGTCGTGGGTGGCGGCGAAGTTGTTCAAGGCGGAGACGTCGCTGGCGAACGCCTTCCTGCCGAGCTGCCCCGAGGCCACGAGTTTCTCTCGCGCCGCCTTGAGGACTTTGAACGTCAGCCGTCCAGCAGGCGCAGATCTGCCTGCTTGGCGAACGGGCACCGACCCATCCATTCCAAGAATCCTCAGTTTGGGGCGAGTGCCACCGTCTCCGGTTGCACATGCGCCCAGGGTTTCAGCTTCCCCATGGCCCGAGCGTCGGCCAAATATTCCGGCTGGCAGCCTCCGGTCGCTCCAAGCAGCCTTTGGCCGCCACCGGGCCGACGAGCGGCGCAGCGGTCGCCGCCTGCGACGGTGCCCCGACCCCGGCCGCGACCTCCCATTGCGCGGGCCAATGCCGGTGGTCGCCCAAAATCTGCGGAGCCAAGTCACGACATCCAGCTGGCTCTGCGTCAGACGTGGGGATTCCTCCGGCACAACATCTACTGTGCTCGTTACAATAGTGATATCGAACTGTCTTCCAAACGCATACTGCACTGTCCCCTGCTGCCTGCAACCAGGAGGACTCTAGATCGATTTCGTTTCTATTTTGTTCACGTTTGCGCGCCTCTCCCGCTGTATGCCACCGAAGAGGGCGATGACATCGAGATTATTGCGCCAAGCCCGAACGGACAATCTTGGCAGGGGACCGGGCGGAGGGTGCCGGTCCGACGGCACCGACCGGTTCAGCGGTGGGCGGGCATCCCCGGCCAACCTTCGGAAGCCATTTGAGACACGCCATTTCCTCGTGGCCGGGCTGGGGGGAGGGGTTGAACCAGAAGCCGGACCAGCTCGAACCAAACAGAGCAGACTGGTTCAGGAGTACTGGTTCAGCATGTGGAGAACCTGGTTCAGTGTCTGGTTCATAAATTTAGTAAATAAGATTAGAAGCTTCATGCTCTATCGGTTCGGCGGCCGCGTTCGTTGGATCGAGGGCTGGTCCAGCAGGAAGGCTGGCGGAAGAGGCAGGTCGGCTCCCATGAACCACGAAAGCCTCGTCCCGGATCGTGCCGGGCCTCACTGTGCAACCTGGGGCATTCTTCGGCGTCGACAAGCCAATCTCGGGCGGGCTAACAAGCCTCCAGAGGCCACCTAACAAGACCGCTCGGACGCAATGAGGATTGTCCTTTGAAATCAAAGCTTTAATAGCAACTGATCTACCCTCAATGGCCGTCTGCGGCGTAGCAATAGACGTGCAAATCTTGTTAAACGAGGGTTTACAGGACGCATCGAACCCAATGAAATCAGCAACTTAGACTCACCCGTCGAGGCGGTCGGGGGAGGCGCCACATTCTCGGCAACTAATGTTGACAATTCTTGGCTGAAGAGCCGAACGGGGTTGAGCGGTTCACGAGGCTAATGAGGCCTCGCCCCCTCGAGCCTACAATCGTACGGGTGGCCCGGCCGCCCGGAATGCCGAGGAGGTACCCGCCCCCGCCATTTTCGCAGGCCGTCGACACGGAGGCGGCAGACACGGCATGCGGATGAATGCAGGCATCCCGAATTGGGATGGAACGCGTTCGCTTTCGGCCTTCCGTAAGGCGCCAGCCTTGGGATGCGGAACTGGTCGCCAGCTACCCGGTAGTCACCGCATGACGGGAATGCGACCGCAGACGGGGACGCGGGTGCTCCTCTCTGGAAATCTCGCGAACTTCTAGGAGCGCACTCCCGGACGCCTCGGGGTCGAGCAGCTCCAGAACCCGTAGGGCGGTCCCGGAAGGCTTCTTCGTGCCCAGTTCCCACTGAACGACCGCCGACTTCCCCACGCCCAGTAGCTTGGCGAAGACCGGCTGGCTCATGCGGGTCCTGCGCCGAATCCTGACCACGTCGCTCTTGCCATAGACCCTGGGCGGCGGAAGGCAGAGTTGGTCCAGTTCCCGCATGGTGATCTCGTCGGTGGCGCCGACGCTGTGCAGGGCCGCGCCAAGCTCATGCGCGGTGGCGAGGATCTCGTCCTCGACGGCCTTCGCGCTCGGCCTAGCCTGCCTCTTCTGCTCCGTCATCGCACTTCACCTCCTTGACCTTGCCGTCCTTGAGCAACGCCAGAACCTTCTTGTCGTCGGCCGCGATGAAGTCCCTTGCGACGATGGTGAGAGCCTTCCGGCCAGCGGGAGTGAGAGTTGAGGCAACGCTCTTGGGAAAGCCGTATGCGAAGAGAACTCTCTCGGAGTTCGGGGTGCGGTAACCAACAATCATCCGATAGCCGTCCGACTTCCCCTTGTTGGCGCGTCCCACCCGCTCCTTGAACAGCCCCCCTCCGAGATTCGCCTCCCCAACCCCCAACTCACCTCTGAGTACCTCGCCTGCGACCTCACAGAAAACGCTGTCGCCGAGCCGTTCGTCTCGCTGAAGTTTGGCGACCTGCGGCGTCAGGAATACCCTTATCGTGACCTCATGTGGCACTTAGTGCTACACATGGCGAAGGCCAAGCATCAACCCCATGGCCGTGGCTCGAAGTTACGGTCGGCCACGGGCACGGCATCAACCATTAGGTTTTGGCCTCTCTCACGGTCCCGCAGCGCTCAATACCGCCCCCCTCGGGTGCCCTCGGCCGCCATTCGCTCCTCCATGAACGGGCAGCCGTGCGAGCGGTACGGGCATGCGGCGCATCCCACGCAGAAGTCCGTCGCCTCCTTCCGGGGCACCGAATCCTGATTCTCCAGAACCTCATGGAGAAAATTTTGGCTGAACGGGTAAACGCGCAGATTCTTGCCGAAGAACCGCTTCCGGTGGCCGGGTTGCCCAGGGGCCAGGATGTCCCGCGACCTCAGCATTCGGCCGACCCACTCGGGCTGCTGATACTCGGGGATCTCGGTTGTGCTGACCTGCCCGAAGAAGGCGTCCACCAGCCGCTTCATCTCGAGGATGATGTGGGTGGGCGAGATCTCCCGAAATCCCTGGCGCGCCAGCACCGTGGCAGCCTCCCGCAAGACCTCGACGGGGTCGTCCGCGTTGAGGTTTGCCTTGCTCGTCCGGGCCAGCGCGGCATCGAGGAGGGCGAGATGCCCCTCGTCCCCGGAAAGTCGCGCCAGCACGCGAAGAGGCGCCGCGATCTCCTCCGAGCGCTCCGTCGCCGAGGGGCAGACCTCCGCGTAGGCGCGGGCGATGTCGGCCACGTGGTCGAAGGTCCAGGTGTGCAGTTCGTCGCGGAGCGCCTGCAGCCTCTCGGCCGACGGCGGGACCAGGTCGCGGCGGGCGTCAGCCTGCGCTTGCGGCATCTTCCGCGTCTGGATGCGGATCATGCGGCTGCCGAGGATGCTGTCGACACCGGTCGTGTTGTTGACGACCTTGATGCCGAAGCCGTTCAGTCGCTCGACCTTGAAGTTCCGGCTGGCGTCGACCCAGACCTTGGTCGCGGTGTCGCGGTTGTAGGACACCTTTAGCCACTGCACGAGGTCGCCGAAAGAGGCGCCGTCCTTGCCCGGACGCGCCCCGATTGCCTCGAGGTCGTCGAGAACGATGAGCCCCTTGGTCTCGTGGATGAGGCGCGCAGCCGCGGCCGCGTTGACCTGGCCGACGATGGTGCCGTTCGCGGAGAGCATGCTCATGGCGATGCCCGCGGTGGACTTGCCCGACCCCGGCTCGCCGCAGAGCAGGAGGAGGGGCACCGCCTGGAAGACGGCCTGGCAGTAGCTCGCGGCCGAGGTCAGCGCCAGGACGATGTAGTCCTCCTCGTAGGGAAGCCACACCGTGTCGCGGAAGGCCGACACCACGTCCTCCAGGATCTCGCGGAAGGGCCGGTGCCGGATGGGCTGCTTCGCGTCCTTCGCCTTGAGCCAGGTGCTGATGGAGGGCCAGGACCAGCTCGGGTGTGCGGGCGCCTTCGGCATGCCGTCGATGAGCGTGCCGTCCGAGAGGCGCATGATGCGCTTGTCCAGCGGCGTCCCCTTCGGCGCCGGGACCTCGACGGCGTGGAGCTGCCGCCCGTCAGAGCGGACGACGACCGTCTCGACGCGCTCGACCCTCCGCACGACGCCGTCCTTGTCGACCTCGATCTCGGTCAGGAGGGTGTCCACGGGATAGTAGAGGTGGCCGTTGTGGAAGGCGCGCCCGATGTCGAGGGGACGGTATGCCTTGCGGCCGAGCCCGGCGTCGTCCTCGGAGCGCAGCGACTCCTCCATTGGCTGCGCGTCCACCATGGCCTCGAGGAAGTCACCGACGCCGGTCCCGGTGGCGAGCACCTCGCGCCAGGTCGCCGCCGACGGACGCAGGCGGCGCACCGCCTTGCCTGCCGCCCGGAACACCTCCTGGGCGACGCGGTCGCCCCGCGCATCCGCCGCGGTCGCCACGTGGATCTCGCTCCAGCGGTCCCAGAACTCCGCCCGGAACCACTCCGCGGGGGTGGCCTCCACCTCGCTCGAGGCGACGAGCTGGATGTCCGGGCGCTCCCCTCCGCGGCGGAGATCCTGCCAGAGGCGCCACAGGTCCGGCATGTCGCAGACGAGGACGGCGGCGAACTCGCCTGGCTCGGCGTAGAAGGTGGCGGCCTCCCTGGCGGCCGACCACCAGGCCGCCTTGGGATGCCGGGTGACCCCGGGGACATTCGCCTTGCAGATGACGGAGAGCGCCGTGCCGTCGGCCGAGCGCAGCGGGAAGGTCAGGGCGTCGGCGAAGACCTTGCCGGTCTTCGCGCTCTCGTAGGGCTTGTCCAGACCGAACGCGAAGTGGTCCAGCGTCCCCTGCTCCAGCCTCATCTCGCCCGTCAGCCACGCCATGGCCGCCGGGTTGTCCCTGAGGCGCTTGCGGCGCGCCGCCTGGGCCTCGTGGTTCGCCGCCCGCCTGCGCGCCTCCTGGGCGCTCCCGACCCCTTCCAGGGAACGCGGGTTGGCCACCCCGAAATTGAGGCCGGAGCGCAGTGTGGCCTCGATCTCGTGGAGGAGTAGGCCGCAGCCGAGGGCGGCCTTGGTCAGCTCGTGCTCGACCTGCCGCCGGTCCAGCAGCCCTGCGCCGACCAGGCTGCCCAGCTTCACCGCGGCGGCGTGCAGGGTGTCGTTCCTCGTCCCCTCCCCGGCCCCCAGGACAGCCATGGTCTCGCCGTCCAGGGCCGCGCCCGCGTAGGCGTTCGCCGCCGTGGCGCCGCCCGGATCGCGTGGGGCGCGGGCGGGCGTCCCGGCCCGGTGTCGGTCGCCGCCATCCAGCGCCTCGTAGAGCCAGGCCGGTGCGTGCGCGACCTCGACCTCCCCGGGGGCGCGGCCCTGCGCCCACTCGTAGGCCCGGCCGGAGGCGTGCCGGGAAGGAGGCGCGACTACACCGCCGCCATCCGCGCGTGTGTCGAGACCGGGCCCCAGCCTGCGCACGGAGTTCCTCACGGCGTGGCCGACCGGGTAGCGGAAAAACAGGTGGCGGCCGCCCCCGCCGGTCCGGCTCTCGACGGTGACCGGCAGCTCGCCGTGGCGCGCGACGAGGTCGGCGAGGGACGCGGCGCCGCGCTCGCCGTCCACGTCCAGCACCCAGACCCCGGCCGTCTCGCCCGTCGCGATCCCGACGTTGGACTCCCATCGGAACGTGCGCCGGATCTCCTCAGGGACGGCCGTGGCGCTCCTGAAACCGTGCTCGGCCCGAGGGTGCTTGCCGGGCTTCGAGCAGTCCGCGCGGCCGCAGCCGCAGGCACCATTCCGTGCGACGTGGACGGGCACCACCGGCCATCCACGCTCCGCGTAAGCCAGTGCCGCCCCGACGACGGTCGCGGAGCGGCTTCCATCGGCTGCACCCATGTCAGGGTGCCTCCAGCAGCCCGGCCTCACTCCCGGAGAGGATGGCAGGCACGGCCGCGGTGCCGCACACATGGGCCGCGACCAAGGACGCGATCTCGGCGCCGCCAACGGCCTCGTGGGCGACCAGCAGTTCGGCGAGACGCTCGACCGCCTCGCGGTGGCGCCGCACCAGTGTCCGCGCTTCGGCGTAGGCGGTGTCCAGCATCTCGCCGACCCGGCACGCGACGTCTGGCCGCGCCGCGAGCAGGCCGGGGACGTCCGCAGCCTCGGGCAGCCCGCGCCAGACCAGGGCGCCGCCGCCCCGGTCGAGGCCGAGCGCGGTGACGGCGGCCGTGGCGAGGCGCGTCGCCGTGGCCAGGTCGCTGTCCGCGCCGCCGCCACTCCCGGCCGACGCCTCGCCCAGCAGCTCCTCCTCGGCCGCGCGACCCGCCAGCACCTCGCGGAGCAGGGTCGCCAGCGCCGCGCGCGTGAACGAGGGATCGGCGCCGTCCCGCTGCGCCCACAGGACGCGCCCGGCCCGGTCGCCGGACGCCAGCACCGTGGCCGAGACCAGGGCGCCGGGACGCCCGAGGGCCGCCGCCACCGCGTGCCCCGCCTCGTGGACGGCCGTCCGCCGGAGGAATTCCTCGGGCGGGCGGGGACGGCCGCCGCGCAACTCGGCCTCGAGGTCCGCGAGCATCGGCTCGCGGCGGGCGTTCCGCGCGCGGCGGCGCATGCCGCGGACCCAGCGCTCCGCCTCGGCGCCGGTCGAGCCGAGCCCGAGGAGCGCCAGCCGCGACAGGTCGGCCCCGGGAAGGTCGCCGCCGAGGTGGTGGCGCAGGATGGCGGCGAGCGCGGCCCGGTCCGGGAGCGGCACCCGGATCTGGCGCTCCAGGCGGCCGGGCCGGAGGATGGCGGGGTCGAGGCGGCTGGCGTCGTTGCAGCAGCCCAGGACGACGACGCCCTCGCGGCCGTTCGCGCCGTCCAGCTCCTCGAGAAGGGCGTTGACCACCTGGATGGCGTAGTCGCGGTCGCGGTGCCGGAAGGAGGCGCGGTCGCCGAAGCCGTCGATCTCGTCCACGAGCAGGATGCAGGGCGCCGCCTTGCGCGCGGCCTCGAAGGTCTCGCGCATGGCGCCGAGCAGGCTGCCGAGGTGGCCCTCCTTGGCGCCCTGCCACGCCGAGAGCGAGCCAGTCACCAGCGGCACGCCGCAGTGCGCTGCCAGCGCCCGCGCGAAGGTCGTCTTGCCCGTCCCGGTCGGCCCGACCAGCACGGCGCCCCGGTCCACGTCGCGCCAGGGCAGCGCGCCGCGCGCGTAGTCCGCGAGGTCGCGCGCGACGTCCTCGCCCCAGCGGACGGCCTCGTCCATGCCGTGCAGGTCGCGGAGGGTCACCGGGCGGGCGATGAGGCGCTGCGAGGCCAGCTCGGCCAGGCGCACGAGGTAGTCGTCGCCGTCCTGGCCCGGTCGCCGGGCGAGCCACAGATCGGAGGCGCCCACCAGCGGCGCGAGGTCGGCGGGCACGGCCGCCGTGGTGGGGGCGGTGTCCGTGAGGAGCTTGGCTGCCTCGGCGAGGGCCGCCGGGTCGAGGGGCCCGACGACCACCGTGTCCACCGCGATGCGCAGCAGGTCCGACGGCAGGGAGCGCGCGGGCGAGGGGCTGAAGCCATAGACGGGCCGCCCGGCCGCGACCATCGCGCGGACGGAGCCGTTGCCGTCCTCCGGCCGGTGCCTGCGGCCCAGGCCGTCGCGGCGGAACTCGCCCCAGGACGGCTCGGTGCGCGGAATCGGTCGGTAGGGGCGCTCCTGGTCCTCGTCCCCGTCAAGCGGCACCGCGTCGGTCCCGCGCACGAGCACGCGCCACGCCTCGGCGACCGGATCCACCCACTCGGCGTCCGCCACCTCGAACACGACCGCGGCGCCCGGCGCCAGGGCGCGTTCGCGCAGCCCCGGGTCGCGCTCCAGCACCCGGCGCAGCAGCACGAAGGCGGCGGCCTCGATCGGGTCGTCGAACCACAGCGGGGTCGCGACCACGGCACTCTTTGAGGGCGGGCAGATGGCCTCCCGAGACGGGGCGGGCTCGGCCTCTCCTGGCTCGTTTCCGATCTCATCCCTGACGGCCTCGGCCAAACCCTTGAGCGCGAGGTCCAGCGCGTCTCCAGCGGGGAGGGCGCCCTCCGCGCTGTTGGGCGATGTTGTCGCGCCCGGCGCGAGGGTGGGGGCGGGGGTGTCGATGGAGGTGTCCGGCATGGGGCGTCACCTCCCGCCGGGCGCGCGGGTGCAGTCGCCGCGCTGCGGGATGACGGGGGACCCCGCGTTTGGCGCGCCGAGCCGATAGAGGCGGTTCAGGGTGCGCGCCCATCCCAGCGCGGGCGCGAAGGCCCAGACGTCGGAGGTCTGGCAGCGTGGGCCGCGGAGCCGGGGGTGCCCGGTGACCATCCCGACCAGGCACACGACCGGCCGCACCGAAACGGCCCACGCCTCGAGCAGCGGTGCCGCCGAGAGCTCCTCCGGCGACGGCGCCGCGAGGCTCCCGAAGCGGCGGAGGTCGGCGGCGAGCGCTTCCAGCCGTGCGGCCTCTCCGTCCGCGTCGCCGGACACACGTCCGCCCTCGCCGATGACGATCATGGCGTCTCCTGTTCCTCTGGGATGGTGTCGCGCTGGTCACCGGCCTCGGGGCGCGGCCGACGGCGCCCTCAGGCGGGCGCGGAGATGACGGCCCTTCGCCTCGGCCGGAGCCCTGCGACATGGTCGGCCGGTGCGCCAAGGACACCCGGCGGGGCCGTGTCGGAAATGGGAGGCTCGTCCGTCATGGCGGAAAACATACCCACAATGATAGGACTAGAGTCAACAAACCTTTCCGGCGATTGGCACCTCCTGCAGCAGGGCTCACGGTTGGGGCGCCTCCGCCCGGGAAACCCTGCGGCGCGGGGATGAGCGGGCGCGAATCCTTGCTGTGTCCATGTGCCGCGGCGGGCTCCGTGGCGGCTGCTCGTGCCCAGCACCGACACCCAAGCGTGTCGGCACTTGGATCTCTTGTGGGTTCATATGCCTAGGGGCGTGCGGCTTGCGCGGTCGCGGAGATCGCCGCGGAGACAGGTGCCCTCATGGCGTCCGCCAGCGTTCCCCGCCAGGCAGTAACTTGGCGTGGTCATCGACCGGCGCCCTGGCGGCCGAGGGCACAGGTGCTACTGATCGGCGTGGCGGCAGGAGGCGGGCATGGTCGTGGAGGTTTCGATCTCGCTGACCGAGGACGAGGACGCCTTCGTGCACTCCCTCGTCGAGAGCGGGCACTACCCGAGCCCCGGCGCGGTTCTCCGGCGCGGGCTGGATCTGCTGCGGCGCGACCACGAGGCCCGGGACGCGGAACTCCATGCCCTGCGGTCGCTGATCGAGCAGCGCAGCGCGGGGGAGTTCATCAGCCTCGAAGAAGCCGAGGTGGAAGCCCGAGCGATGCTGGAGCGCAAGAGGAAGACGCGCGCGGCGACATAGGGGCTGGTACGCGGCGGACACCGTGAGGCTGATGCCGACGCGCTCCACGAGGGCGGCTCCGACCAACTCGCCGGGAAGCAGTCCTGTTCGCGGGGGCGGCTGATGGCCGGGTCAGCCACGGCGGCTCGGGGGGGCGGCGGCATGACGGTAGCCCAGGGCCCCGGCACGGCCAACGCGCGGCGAGGTCCTCGACGGTGCCGGTCCCGGCCCGCGCGAGCACGAACTCAACGCGCTGGAGGCAGCCCGGGCAGAGGCGCAGGGGTTCGATGAGCCAATCCCCGGTGACGCCCGTGTGCTGGTCCGGCCATCGGCCGCAGCGGGCGCAGCGTCGGTCATCGCCGCCGTCCAGGCGCATGTCGGAGGCCCGCATGCGCCGAAGCCAGCGTGCGGGAGCCCAGTCGCCGAAGATGCGGACGGTCTGCGGGGTGCGCCGCATTCGGAATGCATAGCACGGCGCGCCGCCCGCGCTTCGTTCGTCAGCACCGCATGCCGGAGATACTCAACGTCGGGCAGGCCGATCTGCCCAGCCGGGTGCCGTCGCCGGTGGACGCTTCCCCGATGCGCGAACCGGGCCGATTAGACGTAATTATCTTGCGAGGGATAATTTATCCCCGGCTGGATAAATGACATGAACCCGCATGCGTCCTATTGCGGCCGCCCGGCAATCGAATTCAGGCCCTCCGGTTTGGCGGCGGGCTTGGTAGGAACCACCAGGCGCTTGCCTGTCGAGCGTCCCGCGTCGGCGCCCGTCGCATGAGGCCCGGTCAGACCAACCAGGAGATGGGGCCGGTGATCGTTGCCGCCCCTTCACCGGCACTGCGAGGCAGCGCGCCAGAGACTCTTGGCGGCGGGGGAGGAACCCCCGGCCAAGCCGCCTCAGCCTGCCTTGATCTCCCCGGACGGCGGCGTCCAATCGTCCCAAAGGATGCGGCGAAGCTCCTCGGGAGTGCGGGCGACGACGAAGTCGCCCCGCTCGATGTCGCGGGCGCCTTCTTCGGCGAGTCGCAGGAGGTAGGCGTCGAGGAGGGCGCGCCCGTCGGCGGACATCTCGTCCTCGGCGTTCTCGTCCGGGTCCTCCGGTCCCTCGTCCTGGGTGTCCGGTCCCTCGGTCATCGCTCGCCCTCGAGGCTCATGAACCGACCGGTCCGATCGGCGCGGCAGCTCCCAGACTGGCTGGCGGGACGGCGCGTCGTGCCTCACGTCCGCCGCGCGACAGGCCGAACGCGACCTCCCTGCCGAGCGTGGTCCACTCCACGAGACCGGCAGCCGTCATGAGGTTGAGCAGCTGAGTGAGGTTCGCCTGCCCGAGCGAGAGGCGCTCACCGATGGCGCTGCGGCTGGCGTGGCCGCCGCACCGGGCGAGGAGGTCCAGCGCCTCGGCAACGTGCTGGCGCTTGGTGGCATCGGCCACGGACAACGTCTCGCCGACGGCGAGGGACTCCGCCAGCAACTCGCTGAGCGCGGTGAGGCGCTCGGCCAGGGCTGGCTGACCGCGCCGTGCCATCAGGCAGGAGGCGGCGCGGAGGATGCCGTCCCATTCGAGCAGTTCGGGATCGCGCCGCCGCTGGTCCAGCGCCTTCCAGGCCCAGGAGCGCAGGGCGAGGTAGGCGTCCTGCAGCAGGTCCGGCGACGGCCGCCCGAAGACGGCCAGCAGGATCTCGCGTGCCTGCGCGGGGCTCGCCTCCGCGCGGGCGATGCTGTTCAAGTCGGCCTGCGGCACCATCGCGTGCCTCCGTTCGCACCCATTCGTTTTACAACGGTTCAGCCCGGCTTGGCTCTGGCCCGGGCTCACGAGCGGCGGAGCTGCGGGCGCGACGCCCGCCTTGCGATTGAGGGGGCGGGGACCGCCTTATTGGCAACGATTGACGGGCCGCCGCCTCCGAGTCCAGGACCAAGGCCGACATGCAGATTTCAGCAGTCCTCCCGGTGCCCGGGGAGACGGGGGAAGGCTCGCCCGACCCGATGACCACGCTGCTCCGCCGCTGGCGCGACGACCCCGGGGCCACCTACCGGAGCTGGTTCCTGTGGGAGGAGCGGGTGAAGAACTTCCGCTCCATCAGACGCGGCATCCAGCAGGTGGTCGCCGACATCAAGGCGGGCACCTTCGGCGTCGCCTACCGCGGCTCCTCACTGGAGACGGTGGTCCACTCCATCGCCGAGCAGAGGCAGATCTTCAAAGGGGCGGACCACGCCTTCCTCTGGAAACCCAAGTTGCGCATCCCGGACATCTACGAGAACCCGGACAACCAGCGCGCCTTTGGCGCCTGCTCGACGCCTGCGTCTGCTGCACGACGGAGCAGCAGGTCATCGCCGCCATCCGCGAGATCGACGCCAGGGCCATCAAGGGCCTCGGCCCGGCGGTCGCCAACCTGCTCTACTTCCTCCACCCGACCTTCGTGCCGCCGTTCAACACGGCCATCGTCAACGGCTACAACGTCCTGACCGGCGCCAAGGTGAAGCTCGGCCGCTGGGACGATTACCTGGCCATGCGCCAGGGAATCCTCGCCCTGAACGCCCGGCACCGCGGCCTGCTCTCGAACGACCTCGGCGCCATCGGCGGCCTGCTGTTCGACCTCGGCAGCGGCCGCTACCCGGCGCCGCCCCGCGAGGACGAGTTGGGCACCCGGGCCGCCTGGGAGGCGGACCTCGCCCGCGTGCGCGAGGAGGGCGCGAGGGCCGCCAAGGCGCTGGCCGAGGCCCGGGAGTCCGACCACACCCACACCGAGGTGCAGGGCTGGCTCCGCGACCTCGGCCTGTCGCTCGGCTACGACGTCTGGGTCGCAGCGAACGACCGCAGCCGTCCGCTCGGCGGCGGCAAGCTGGGCGACGGCTGCCTCGCCGCCCTGCCGGGCTTCGACACCGGCGCGGGCGCGGACGCCGTCCGGCTCATCGATGTGCTGTGGCTCGACAAGGACTCGAACCGGATCGTGGCGGCGTGCGAGGTGGAACACACCACCTCCATCTACTCCGGCATCGTCCGCATGCTCGACCTGGCACTTGGGTCCGAGGTGCACGCCCTCGAGGGCATGTTCCTCGTCGCGCCGGACGGCCGCGAGGGCGAGGTGCGCGAGCAGCTGGCGCGGCCCGCCTTCAGCCGCGTGGCGGACCTCAAGGTGCGCTACCTGCCCTACGGCGAGCTCAAGGCGAACCGCGAGACCATCGCCAGGTTCGGCCACGGCATGAAGCCCATCCAGGCCATCTCGCGGTCGCTGGTCTAGGCGTGCGGCCGGGGGAACCCCGCGGGCCGTGGCGGCGCGGGAGGCCGCCGCGGCCACGCGGACATGCCCGGCCGGTCAGGCGGCTGGCCGCACGGGTGCCTCGTCGCACTCCTGCACCTCGACCGTGACGTGGACGATGCCGAGATCCTCCGGGATCTGGGCCTTGTAGTGCTCGGGCGGTCGCGGCGCATGCGTGACCACCCCCAGGACCGCGGCGCATGCGTGACCACCCCCAGGACCGCGGCGTAGGCGCCGGGCGCGACCGACCAGATGTGCAGGTCGTACAGCCGGTTGTCGGCCACGTCCTCGATGGCCTCGCGCACGGCCCGCTGGATCGGCCTGGGCGCCTGGTGGTCGAGCAGCAGGCGGCCGGTGTCGCGCAGCAGCCCCCAGGACCAGCGGGTCACGAGCGCGGCACCGAGCAGCCCCATCAGCGGATCCATCCACCACGCCCCGAGGAACTTGCCCGCCAGCAGCGCCGCGATGGCCAGCACCGAGGTCAGGGCGTCGGCAAGGACGTGCAGGTAGGCGGAGCGCAGGTTGAGGTCGCCGTGTCCGTGGTGGCGATGATGGTGATCGTGGTCGTCGCCGTCGTCGTCGTACTCATGGTGGTGGTGGCCATCGTGCGAATGGCCGTGGTCATGGACGCCGAGGAGCAGGACCGAGACCGCGTTGACGGCGAGGCCGACCGCCGCGACCGCGATGGCCCAGCCGAAGGCGATCTCCACCGGGGCGAGCAGCCGGGTCACGCTCTCCCACACCATCGCCAGCGCGAAGGCGGCGAGCAGGACGGCGCCCGTGTAGCCCCCGAGGGCGTTGACCTTGCCCGTGCCGAAGGTGAAGCGCGGGTCGGCGGCGTGGCGCCGGGCGTAGATGTAGGCAAAGGCGTTGATGCCGAGCGCCGTCGCGTGCGAGCCCATGTGCAGGCCGTCCGCGAGCAGGGCGACGGAGCCGAAGGCCAGCCCGGCTGTGACCTCCAGCGCCATCGTGGCGACCGTGAGGGCCAGCACGAGCAGGGTGCGCCGCTCGGCGTCGCGGGGCCGGTCCTGACCGAAGGTGTGGGGGTGGCGCCAGGCCGCCGTCGAGTGGGTGTGCATGGTCATTCTCTCAGCGATCGTGTCCGTGCAGCACCGTCTCGTCAGCGACGAGGTGCGGCGCCCCTTGTGGGGACAAGGACTTCATGGGGCGGGAATGAGGAGCCGGAAGCAGGGCGTGACAATGCATACCGTGTGGCGCCGTCGAGGTTCCCGCGATTTATTCGCGAGTGGTGAAGACGGCGAAAAGGAATACATTGATAACACATCGGAGGCGTGCGCTCGGCCTCAGGCGTGGACTTCCCGGACCGGCGACGCGGCGGGGGCAACATGCCGGACGTGTCTTGCAGACGCGAGGCACCCGGCGGCATGGCGCCAAAGGGGGCGAGCGGCAGTCAGGCGAAGGCGCTCAAGCAAGGGCGCATCCCTTGCGCGGAAACCCATCTACGACGCCCCGCGCGCCCTGGCGATGGGGCGAGCTGCGACCGCAGCCCCGGAATCACGGCGCAGCCAGTCGAGACTGCGCCGTGACCGGCTTACGGATAAGGACCGGAGCGACCGCGCTGGGCGCCCATGGCGTGGTCCATGTGCTGGCAGTAGGTCACCATCCGCTGCATGTCGGGCGATATCGGTGCGCCCTGCCGGATCTGCTGCCGCATCTCCGCGCAGTGGGCCATCCATGCCGGATGGTCCCCTGGAGCCGGGGTGGCCGTTGCGGTGCCAGTCGCGCCGGGTGTCGCGGCGGCCGCGGGAGTGGCCCGCTGCTGCGGCGCGCAGGCAGCAAGGCCTGCCGCCAGCAGCAGGGCCAGGCTCAGCCCGGTGCCCGTCCTCAGTCTCGCCATGCGGTTCTCCTCCTGATTCGGGCGCTGCACGGCGACCACGCCGCCACCTGCCGGAACTGACCGCGTCATTCTAAGGGTCCGGATGTGGGCCAGGTTCATGTCAAAGTATGTCTGGCGGCGCGTGCCGCGGCTGGGCCTGCCCAAGCCCGGCAGGCCCAGGCCAGGGATGCCGCCGGGACGACCAGCCACTGCGCCAGCGGCGCCAGGCCGGTGCCCAGCCAGGGAAGCCTCGGCATCACCTCGGTGTAGGCCCAGGCACCGCGGGCGAGGTTCAGGTGCTCGCTGTAGACCGTGTAGGCCAGGCCGAAGACGATCGCCGCGGCGGCAACCGCGGCAAAGCGCCGACGCGGCCAGTCCGGCGCCCCAAGGAGCACCAGCGCGCCCAGAAGCGAAGAACCGGCGATGAGCAGGTCGCCCAGGGTGCAGTGCAGGACGGCGAAGGCGATCTCGCCCGTCGAGCCGGTGCGCCACAGCGTGTAGAGCGGCATCTGGGCGACTTCCCAGGCGAGGTTCCCGATGGCGGCCGCGGCCAGGTAGCCCTGACCACGGCGAGCCAATTCGGCAGCGCGACGCCGCTCCCGCGCGCGCCCGTCACCCGGATGCGGACCGGTCCCCGGTGGCGCCGCCGCCGCGGTCCGACCGGGCAGCCCCATGCCCGTGGTGCCCGCCATGCCCGTGCGGCATCAGCAGGTGCATCAGCGGGCAGGCGAGCAGCAGCAGGTAGGGCAGCAGGCCGAGGGCGTGCTCGTAATGCTCGCGGAGCCCGAAGAACGCGATGACGAGCCCGAAGCCGATGGCGGCGATGCCGCCGCGGGTCCGCCACCAGGGCACCGGGGTTTGGTTGTCCATCTCACGTCTCCTCCGGAGATCCCCGCCGGGGCTGCGCGCCCCGGCAGGGTGTCGTTAGTGCCGCGCCCAGATCCGCTCGCCGCCGGGCGCGCCGAACAGGACGACCTCGTAGGGCGTGCCAGGGATGTCCATGCCGGGCGACGACGGCGGCATGCCGGGGGCGGACAGCCCCCGCGCCTGCGGCCGCTCGGCCAGCAGCCGCCAGATGTCGGCGGCGGGGACGTGCCCCTCAATGACGTATCCGTTCACCACGGCGGTGTGGCAGGACCACAGCGCCTCGGGCACGCCATTGGCCGCCTTCACCGGCCGGACGTCCGCGACCTTGCGGACCGCCAGGTCGAAACCCGCCGCCCGCATGTGGCGGACCCAGCCCTCGCAGCAGCCGCAGGTCGGGTCCTGCCAGACCTCGACCCGGGCTAGCGGCGCGGCCTGCGCCGACACCGCGCCGGGTACCGCCAGGGCAAGGAGCAGCGCTCCCCGCCTGGTCACGGCCTTCTGGGGCGAGCTGGCGCCGCTCACAGCCCGAGCCTCCGCATGTCCCGCAGATGCTCCGCCAGGAGTTCGTCGGCGGCGCGCTTCTGCTCGTCCGACAGCGCCGTGTAGAGCGGCTGTGTCGCGGCGGCGAAGGTGCGCATCGCCTCGAGCTGGGCCGAGAGCAGCGCGATCCGCCGCTCCAGCAGCGCCGGTGCGGTCGCGGGCTGCCCGGCCGCCTGCATGGCCTGGGCATAGGCCTGCCGGAGCTTGTCCGCCGCGGCCCGCGAGGCGTCCGCGAAGGCGTTCCACTGCGGCGCCTGCGCGTCGGTGATGCGGAGCAGGGTGCGGACATAGGCGAGGTGCGCGTCGATGCGCTCGAAGTGCCGCATGGCACCGGGGCCGCCCATCATGCCCCGCGCCGCCATCATCCGGTGCATCATCTCCATCATGCGGCCCATGTCGCCGCCCATCATCCCGGGCATGCCGCCCTGCTGGCCACCGGGTGCGCCCGGCATCGGCATGCCCTGGCTGCCCATCGTTCCGGGCATGCCGCCTTGCATGCCCGGCATCGGCGTGCCCTGGCCGCCCATCATGCCTGGCGTGCCGCGCTGCTGCTGCGCCGGGCCGGGCGCCGGGGCCGGTGCGGGCGTCGCCTGCGCCGCGCTGCCCCCAGGGTGGTGCGCCCCGTGCTCCTGGGCGGACTGCGCCCTGGCGCCCGCAGCGCCGCCGAGCGCGAGGCTGGCCGCGAGCGCGGCGGTGATCGCGTTGCTGGTGAGGCGGTTGGTCATGCTCATAACTTCCTCCGTTGTCCGTGTCGCAGTTTCGGATCGCGTGTGACGCATCGGGTCCGAGGCGAGGTTCAGGTTGCGCGCCTACAGGTGCCTATCCCGACGAGCGCGCGTTTCAGGTGCGCGCAAGCCGCCGTCCGGCCGCGCGGCACCCTTTGACGGGTCAGGCCAGGGGCGAGGCGGGTGGAGGGAAGGGGCCACGGTGATGCCGTCCGGCACCACGGGGGTGGCGATGCCGACGAGCCGCAGGTTGGACGGCCTCAATGGCTGCCCGGGCGGGACGAGCGGGACCGCGACGGTGGCCGGGCACTGGGCCGAGACGCAGCAGCCGAGGCCCGGCATGCCGCCGGGGTCCTCGTCGGACTGGCCGTCGTGCCGCTGATGGGAGGCGAGCGCCCCCTCGTGCGCCAAGTGGTCGTGCGTGACGCAGTGATGCGCCGCGTGCTGCTGCGGCGGGGCGGCAGCCGCGGCATGCCATGCCGGGGCACCCGGCAGGGCGAGCAGGGCCAGCGCGAGCAGCGCTGCGACGACCCTCCTGAACCCGACCTTGCGCCTCGGCATCTCGGTTGTCCCTGTCCTGCGGCGACCCCGACAGCTTCCAGGCTACGCCGCCTCACTCGAAACACCTTGATCCGCGTCAACCCGGCGCCGCCGCCCGGCCCGGGTGCGCGCCTGCCTGCCACCGGCCTCGAGGTCCTCCAGGATCGGGCAATCCGGCCGGTGGTCGCCGTGGCAGGCGTGGGCGAGGCCCTCGAGCGCCTCGCACATCGCGGTCAACTCGGCGATCTTGGTGCGGAGCTCCGACACGTGCTCGAGGGCGATGCGCTTGACGTCGCCGCTTGAGCGCGCCCGGTCCTGCCACAGGCCGACCAGCAGCCGGATGCGCTCGATCGGCATCCCGAGATCGCGCGCCCGCCGGACGAAGCGCAGCGTGTTGACGTCGGCGGCGGTGTAGACGCGGTAGCCCGCCTCGGTCCGGCCCGCCATCGGAATCAGTCCGATGCCCTCGTAGTAGCGGATCATCTTGGCCGAGACGCCCGATGCCGCCGATGCCTGCCCGATGTTCATGCTGGCCTCCGTCGCCCGCCGTGCCGTGCGGGGGCATCACCGAACATGGGGCTTCCCATCGTGGGAAGGTCAAGGCCCATGGAGCGGCCGCCGCCGGGGCCCCGGCCCGGACCCGCGCTTCCGGCTGGGCCGATCCCGCGCCCGACCGTGATCGGCCCGGCACGGGACGCTCCTACTCTCCCGCCATCGGCACCGGGTCCAGGGATGCCATCCCGGCCCGCGCGCCCGGCGCCACGCCCCGGCTCCTGTCGGCCTCCGACCGCGGCAGGCTCCAGCCCTTCACCAGGCCGTAGATCGCCGGGATGACCAGCAGCGTCAGCAGGGTCGAGGAGACCATCCCGCCCACCATGGGCACGGCGATGCGCCGCGTCACCTCCGAGCCGGTGCCGTCGCTCCAGAGGATCGGCAGCAGCCCGGCCATGATGGCGACCACGGTCATCATCTTCGGCCGGACCCGGTCCACGGCGCCCACCATGATGGCCTCGCGCAGGTCGGCCCGGGTCAGCGCCCGGCCTTCCGCCTCGCACCGCTTCCGGACGTCCCGGAGGGCGTGGTCGAGGTAGATCAGCATCACCACGCCAGTCTCCGCCGCGACCCCGGCGAGGGCGATGAAGCCGACCGCGACCGCGACGGACATGTTGAAGCCCATCCACCACACCAGCCAGACGCCGCCGACCATGGCGAAGGGCAGCGAGAGCATGACAATCAGCGTCTCGGCGACGGAGCGGAAGTTCAGGTAGAGCAGCAGGAAGATGAGCAGCACCGTGACCGGGACGACGACGCGCAGCCGCGCCTCGGCCCGCTCCAGGTACTCGAACTGCCCGCTCCAGGCCGCGTAGTAGCCCGGCGGGAAGGCCACCTCCGAGGCCACCACCCGCCGCGCCTCATCGACATAGCCGCGCAGGTCGCGGCCGCGCAGGTCCACGTAGACGTAGCCCGCGAGCTGGCCGTTCTCGGTGCGGATCGCCGTCGCGCCGCGGCTGAGGCCGACCTGCGCCACCTCGCCGAGCGGCACCATGCCGCCGCCGGGCAGCGGCACCTGCACCTCGGTGGCGATCGATTGCGGGTCGCCGCGGAGCTCGCGCGGGTAGCGGAGGTTCACCGCATAGCGCTCGCGCCCCTCGACGGTGGTGGTCACCGTCTCGCCCCCGAGGGCCGAGGACACCACCGCCTGCACGTCGCCGACCGCGAGCCCGTAGCGCGCGAGTGCAGCCCGGTCCGGCGCGACGTCGAGGTAGTAGCCGCCGATCATGCGCTCGGCGTAGGCGCTGGTGGTGCCGGGCACGTGGCGCACCGTGGCCTCGACCTCGCGGGCCAGGCGCTCGACCTCCGTGAGGTCGGGGCCGAACACCTTGACGCCGATGGGGGTGCGGATGCCCGTCGACAGCATGTCGATCCTGGCCCGGATCGGCATCGTCCAGGCGTTGCTGACGCCGGGGAACTGGAGGGCCTGGTCCATCTCGGCGACGAGGCTCTCGGGGGTGACGCCCGGCCGCCACTCCGAGCGGGGCTTGAGTTGGATCACCGTCTCGAACATCTCGATGGGCGCCGGGTCGGTCGCGCTGTTGGCCCGGCCCGCCTTGCCGTAGGCCGAGGCGACCTCGGGGAAGGAGCGGATGATGCGGTTCTGCATCTGCATCAACTCCGCCGCCTTGGTGACCGACAGCCCCGGAAGGGTGGTCGGCATGTAGAGCAGCGTGCCCTCGTTCAGCGTCGGCATGAACTCGCCGCCGATCTGCCGTGCGGGCCAAGCGGTGGCGGCCAGCACCGCCACGGCAACCAGGATGGTCAGGACCCGGGCCCGGAGGACCAGACGGATGAAGGGCCGGTAGAGCCAGACCAGCAGCCGGTTCACCGGGTTGCGGTGCTCCGGCATGATCCGCCCGCGCACAAAGATCACCATCAGGGCCGGGACCAGCGTGACCGAGAGCAGGGCCGAGGCCGCCATGGCGAAGGTCTTGGTGAAGGCGAGCGGGTGGAACATCCGCCCCTCCTCCGCCTCCAGGGCGAAGATCGGCAGGAAGGAGACGGTGATGACCAGCAGGCTGAAGAACAGCGCCGGGCCCACCTCCGTGGCGGCCTCGATCAGCACCTCGATCCGCGGCCTGCCGGGGGCGGCGCGCTCCAGGTGCTTATGGGCGCTCTCAATCATCACGATGGCCGCGTCCACCATGGCGCCGACCGCGATGGCGATGCCGCCCAGGCTCATGATGTTCGAGCCGATGCCGAGCGCCTTCATGGCGAGGAAGGCCATCAGCACGCCCACCGGGAGCATCAGGATGGCGACCAGCGCGCTCCTTAGGTGCAGCAGGAAGACGATGGTCACCAGGGCGACGATGAGGCTCTCCTCAAGCAGGGTGCGCTTGAGGGTCTCGATCGCCTCCTTGATCAGGCCGGAGCGGTCGTAGACGGCCTGGATTTCGACCCCCTGAGGCAGGCTGGGCAGGAGTTCCGCAAGCCTCTCCTTGGCGTTCTGGATGACATCGAGGGCGTTGGCGCCGTAGCGCTGCAGGACGACGCCGCTCGCCACCTCGCCCTCGCCATTCAGCTCGGCGAAGCCGCGCCGCTCGTCCGGGCCGACCTCCACCCGTGCCACGTCGGCCAGCGTCACCGGGGTGCCACCCGCCTCGGCGCGCAGCACGATGCGCTCGATGTCCTCCACGCCGCGCAGATAGCCGCGGCCGCGGACCATGTACTCGAACTCGGACATCTCGACGGTGCGGCCGCCGACATCCTGGTTGCTGGTCCGGATCGCCTCGCGCACCTGATCGAGCGGCACGCCCAGGGCGCGCAGCCGCAGCGGGTCCACCACGACCGTGTACTGCTTGACGAAGCCGCCGACCGCGGCGACCTCGGCGACGCCCTGGGCGCGGGCCAGGCCGTAGCGCAGCCGCCAGTCCTGCAGCGAGCGCAGCTCGGCCAGCGTCAAATCCTTGGCCAGCAACGCGTACTGGAATACCCAGCCGACGCCGGTCGCGTCCGGCCCGAGCGTCGGCGCCGCCCCGGCGGGCAGCCCGCGCGAGGCGTTGTTCAGGTACTCGAGCACGCGGCTCCGCGCCCAGTAGATGTCGGTGCCGTCCTCGAAGATGACGTAGACGTAGGAGGCGCCGAAGAAGGAGAAGGCGCGCACCACTTTGGCCCGCGGCACCGTCAGCATGGCGGAGGCCAGCGGGTAGGTGACCTGGTCCTCGACCACCTGCGGCGCCTGCCCGGCGAACTCGGTGTAGACGATGACCTGGGTGTCCGAGAGGTCGGGCAGCGCGTCGAGCGGCGTGTTGCGCACCGCCCAGACGCCCGCGGCGACGGTGAAGGCGGTCGCCAGCAGCACCAGGAAGAGGTTGCGCGCCGACCAGGCGATGAGGCGGGCGATCATTGGCTGTCCTCCCCGGCCGGGGTGGCGGCGGCGAGGCCACGCAGGGCGGCGCGCAGGTTGCTTTCGGCATCGATCAGGAAGTTCGCGGCGACGACCACCCGGTCGCCCTCGGCGAGTCCCTCGCGCACCTCGACGAAGCCGCCACCGCGCCGCCCGGTGCGCACCTCGCGCGGCTCGTAGCGGCCCTCGCCACGCTCGAGGAACACCACCCGGCGGGTACCGCTGTCGATGACGGCGCCCTCCGGCACGGCGATGGCCGCGCCACCGCCCCCGCTGGCGGCGATCTCGACCTCCGCGTACATCCCGGGCAGCAGCGCGCCGTCGGGGTTCGGCAACTCGATCCGCACCCGGGCGGTGCGGGCGCTGGCGCTGAGCTGCGGGTAGAGCAGAGCGACGCGTCCCTCGAAGGCCCGGTCGGGCAGGCCGCGCGGGCGCACCTCCACGGCCTGGCCAGAGGCAACGGCGCCGACGTCGCGCTCGGGGATCTCGGCCAGCACCCAGACCACCGAGAGGTCGGCGAGGCGGAACAGCGCGTCGCCCGGCGGCGCGCGCATGCCGTCCACCGCGGTGCGCTCCAGGACCACGCCGTCGCGCGGCGCGGGCCAGGTGAAGCTGTGCGGGATGCGCCGGGTCCGCTCGATCTCGGCCAGCACCTCGGGCGGCACGCCGAGGTTCTCCAGGCGGCGCCTGGCGCCGTCAGGGGTGGCCGCCGTGAGGCCAGAGGGCATGTTCAGCGCCGCGACGTACTGCGCCCCCGCCGCGACCACCTCGGCCGAGTAGAGGCGCATCAGCGGCTGGCCGCGGCGGACCCGGTCCCCCGTCGTGACGTTCTCCACCCGCTCGACGAAGGCCTCGGTGCGCAGCGCGACGACCGCCACCCGCCGCTCGTCGAGCTGGACGCTGCCCGGGGCGCGCACGGAGCGGACCACCTCGCGCCGTTGGACCGGCTCGGACCGCACGCCGGTGGTCTGGAGGCGGCCGCGCGCCACGCGGACCACCGGGCCGTTCTCGGCCTCGTCCTCGTAGACGGGGACGTAATCCATCCCCATCGAGTCCTTCTTCGGCACCGGCGAGGTGTCCGGCAGTCCCATGGGATTTCGGTAGTAGAGGATGCGCCGCTGTCCGCTGGCCGCGGGCTGCGCCTCCGTCGGGTGCGCCTGGTGGGTGGCGTGGCCGTCCGCGGGCGAAGCAGCCGTGGGATGCCCGGATCCGGGCTCACCGGCCGCATGCACCCCACCGGGGCCATGGTCATGGCGTTCGGACGCCAGGGCAGGGCGGGGAAGCAGGTCAATCCAGCCCGCCCGGTGGGCGGCGTAGCCGCCGAGCCCGACAGCGGCCGCCGGGATCAGGGCCGCCAGGAGGATGCCGCGTCGCATCGTCAACCTCCCATCGAACCGTGAGGGAGGCGGGACCGGACGGTGCCGTCGTCGCCCTCCACCCTGGCGCCGAGGCCCGGCGCCCAGGCGTCGCCCGTGACTGGGCCGGTGTGGTGCGGCCAGCCCACCGGCTCGCCTCGCGCCACCGGCCGGAATTCGCCGTCTCTCGCCGCCAGCGGCGTGGCCGCGGACACCGCCGCGGCAGCCGCCAGCCTCATCCAACCGAACATCGTCCTGAATCCTTGTCAGTCGCCTGCACGCGCGACCGTCCGGGCATTCGCCCGGCGCCCGCGGGACGGGTCGGCCGCGAACGGCGCGGCCGGATCGGATTCAGACCTTCGGTGGCTGGAGCGGAGGCGCCACGCCGATCCCGGCGAGCTGGACGTCAGGCGCCGCCGACGGCACGACCGGCCAGGCGAGCGGCACCAGCTGGGGTGCGTCCAGGCTCGGCATCGGCGCTGGGCACCTGGTGAAGCAGGCCGAGGCGCAGGCGGTCCCCATGGGGCGGTCGGGCGCCTTGCCATCCGGGTCGCATGGCGTGCCGTGGTGGCTTGCCGTCGACGCCGCCGCGGCCGTCTGGGCGCACGGCTCCCCCGCCACCGCCGGAGCGGCTCCCGAGAGGAGCAGCGCGATCGCCGCCAAGATGGCCACGACGCACCGGAAGGAGAGGGCGCCCATTTGTCTTGTCTAGCATGGCCGTGGCGGCCGCAGTTTGATCGGGATCAACAAGCCGTCCGATTCCGAAACCGCGGTCGGGGGGGCGCGCTCGCACCAACCCTCCAGGTCGCCGAAGGTGCTGGACAGGACCGCCAGGCGCTGTCCCGCCCCCGTCAGATGGGCGACCTGGCCATGTCGCGGCAGCTCCCGGCGCAGTCCCGGCAGACCGCCGCGCAGCGCTTCATCTGCGTGTCGTCGGGGAAGGCCTCGCAGTCCTTGGCGCAGGTCTCGCAGAGCTCCGCGCAGGCGTTGCACACGACCGCGTGCCGGGGCGAGCGCCGGAGCGGGGAGTTGGCGGTGAGCTGGCACATCTCCGCGCAGTCCTGCAGCAGCGCGATGTGGCCCGGCCCCATGTGGCCGCTGGTCTGCTCGGTGCAGTAGCGCGCCGTCTCGAGGCACATGGCGTGGGACCGGACGCAGATCAGGACGCAGTCCCGGGGCAGCATCCTGCCATGGCCCATCTCCGGCGTCGCGGGACCCGTGCCGCCGGTGCCCTGGGCAAGGGCGAACAACGGAGGGATGCCCGCCGAGGCCAGGGCGGCAGGCAAATGGCGGCGTTGCAGCATGCCCTTGTCCTCCCAATGGGTCTGGCGAGCTCTGTGACCGAAGGGCGTTCATGCCGGGGATCCGGTCTCGGCCTCGGTGGTGGCCACGCCCGCGCTCGCGCTTGTGGGCGGCAGCCGCACCGTCACGGTCAGGCCGCCGCCGGGTCGGTTGGCGAGGGACACCGTGCCCCCATGGGCCGCGATCACCTGCCGGGCGATGGTGAGACCCAGCCCCGAGCCGCCGGTGCCGCGGTTGCGGGACGCCTCGAGGCGGTGGAACGGCTCGAACACCGCCCCGAGTTCCGGTGCCGGGATGCCGGGCCCGTCGTCCTCGATCCGGACCGTCGCGTCGCCCGACAGGTCGGAGAGCGTGACGCGCGCGGCGCCGCCGTACTTGACCGCGTTGTCGATGAGGTTGGCGAAGGCGCGCTTCACCGCCAGCGGCCGGAGGGGAAGTGGCGCCCGGTCGGGCCCGGCGTAGGTCGCGGCGGAGCCCCGGTCGGCCGCGTCGTCGCAGAGCGTGCGCAGGATGGCGGCCAGGTCGGCCCGCCGCGGCTCCTCGCTCTCCGTCTCCCCCCGTAGGTAGGCGAGCGTTGACTCGACCATTCCCTCCATCTCGTCGAGGTCGGCATCGATGGCCCGCTGCGCTTCCGCGTCCTCCAGGAACCCGGCCCGCAGCCGCAGGCGCTGGATCGGGGTGCGCAGGTCGTGGCTGACGGCCGCCAGCGCCTGCGTGCGGTCAACGACCAGGCGATGGATGCGCGCCTGCATGGCGTTGAAGGCGTGCGCAGCCTCGCGCACCTCCTGCGGACCGTCCTCCGGGATCGGAACCGGGGCCACGCCCCTGCCGAAGTCCTCCGCCGCCTTGGCGAGCCGCCGCAGCGGGTTGGTGATCCAGCGCACCACCAGGACGGAGACCAGGACGATGCCGAGCGCCATGGCGCTGAGCGAGGCGAGGGACGCGTGGCTTGGGACATACGCCAGGTCCGGCATCGGGGCCTCGAAGGTGACCCAGGTGCCGTCCGCGAGGCGGATCCCGCCCCGGACGCGCGAGACGTCGCCTGCCGCCGCCGGGGCAAGGCCGAGCCGCAGGCCCGCCGGGTCCGGCAATTGCCGCTGCAGGCGGGCGCGGAGCGGGGCGAGGGCCGCCCCGTCGCGCCAGCCCGGCGACGGCGAGGTTGCCCAGGCGACCGTGAAGCCGGGCGAGGAGAGGCCGCGCGCCGCCGCCTCGCGCACCTCGGCGGGCATCGCGTCGAGGACGCGGGCGGCTGTCGCGGCGTGGTCCGCCGTGTGGGCCTCGCGCGCGTCCTCCAGGGCGCCTTCCACGCCGCGCTCCAGCAGCCACACGCTCCCAAGGTGGAATGCCAGCAGCCCAGCGAGCAGCGTCAGCACGGTCCTGCCCGCGAGGCTCGCGGGCGAGAGCCAGTGGACGGCGCGCCTCACGGGAGGCGCTCCACCCTGGGGAGGAAGATGTAACCCGCGCCGCGGACCGTCTTGATCATCGCCGTCCCGCCCTCCTCGCCCTCGAGCTTGCGCCGCAGCCTGCTCACCAGGACATCCACGCTGCGGTCGTTGGGGTCCGCCAGGCGGCCGCGCGACAGTTCCAGGATCTGGTCGCGCGCCAGCACGCGCTGGGGATGTTCGAGGAAGGCGACAAGCAGGTCGAACTCGGCTCCCGAAAGGTCGATGACCGCGCCGCCGGGCGAGAGCAGCTCGCGCCGCGCGGTGTCGAGCGTCCAGCCCTCGAAGCGGAGGATGCGGCCAGCGGCGTCCCCAGGGCCGCTGGCTGGCAAGCGGGCGCGGCGCAGGACGGCGCGGATGCGGGCCAGCAACTCCTGCCGTCCGAAGGGCTTGGGCAGGTAGTCGTCCGCCCCGAGGTCGAGGCCGAGGACGCGGTCGGTCTCGGCGCCCTTCGCGGTCACCATCACGACCGGCAGGGCGGCATGCTCGGTGCGCAGGGCGCGGAGGAGCTCCAGGCCGGACTCGCCGGGCAGCATGACGTCGAGCAGGACCAGGTCGACGTCCGCGTTCCTCAGGGTCTCCCACATCTCCAGGCCGTCGCGGACGCCGGTGGCGCGGAAGCCGTTCTCGCGCAGCAGCTTGGCGATCAGGTGGCGCGTCGGCGCGTCGTCCTCGACGACGAGGATGTGCGCCTCCGGATCCAGGCCGCGTCGGCCCGGCGGCTCGGCGCCCAACGGGTCCAGGGTTCCGCGCGCCGGGGTCGTCATCTGCGGCCCGGCCAGGTTGCGAGGCCACGCATCAGGAATCCAGCCTCTCGCCCGGGTAGCCCGCCTCGCGCAGCGCGCGGGCGAGGCCGTCCGCCTCCGCCGTGCCCGTCACCGTGACCTCGCGGCGCTGCAGGTCCACCTGGACCTCGGCCCCCGGCTCCACGCCGCGCAGGGCGGCAGTCACCCTCCGGACGCACCCGCCGCACCGCATGCCCGCAATCCTGAACACGACCATGCCGACCTCCGTTCGGCCGCCCAGATGGGGCTTGCCACCGTCGGAGGGTCAAGTCAGGCATCGACGCATGGGCGGCTCAGACATGTTTTGTCGCATTTCCGGCGGCGAACCCGGTGCCGGGACCGCGTTCGGAGGGCCGGAGCAAGCCGCTGGAGAGGGGAGGGACGACGATGCTCTCTCGGAGCCATTCGCGAGCCGGTGACGTGCCGGGCGGTCTGCAGCCCCCAGGTCGCATCGGGGCCGCGTTCTCGCCCGTGGCCGCCCTGGGCCTCGGGCTCCTTCTTGCCGCGGCGGTCCTCGCCCCCGGGCGCACCCCGCTGGCTCAACAGTCAATGGACGACCTGCACTCACGCATCGGCCGCCAGGACGCGGTTCAGGGCGGTCGGCACCGGCAGCCGACGCAGGCGGAGATCGAGGAGCGGCTCCGGCACCTGCGGATGCGGTCGGAGGAGCGCGCCCGGGACGCCGCGCGGCCGCCGGGCGCTCCAACGGCCGGGGACGCGACCAGTGCTGGCCCTGGCGGGACGGCCACGCCGCCGGGCGGAGAGGGTCGGCGCTGAGGCTGGCTCGCCATCACCAAGGCGCTGGCCGCCCGCGGGGCAGCGAGCCGGGACCCACTGGCCCGCCGCGCCGCCCGGCCCGGAACTGCTGCCACGGGCAGCGCGGGCGGCGGCCCTCACGGGAGACTGGCACCCTCCCGCGGCCGCCGCGCCTGATGGCCCGGCGCGACGGCCGTGGCCATGTCAGTGGGCGTGGCCGGTTCCCCTGGCCCCGGGGTGGGTGAACTCGGCCCCCGAGGTGCCGCCGCCGGTCACGTTCACGGACGGGGTTCCGCCGCCCGCACCGCGGCTTCCGCCCATGCGGCTGTGGTCCATCTCGTAGCCACCGCCCGGCTGGGTCAGGGTCGGCGAGCCCGCGCTGGGGCCCTGGCTGCCGCCCATCTGCCTGTGGTCCATCTCGTAGCCACCGCCCGGCTGGGTCAGGGTCGGCGCGCCGCCCGCTCCCGGCTGCGCGGGCGCACTGCTCGCGCGCGGCTGCGGCGCCGGGGAACAGGCGTTGAGCGCTCCGACAACGGCGCCAAGAGCGGCCCACTTAGCAAAGTGACCATTCACAGACATCGGGTCTTCTCCCTCTGGTTTCGGACTCGGGAAAGCAATTCCAGAGTTCGGAATACCTGCTACGCCGCTTGGTGCCGACCGAGCAAGGCCCCCGGACCGGAACCGCAGCCCGGACCAACACCGTGCGAGTGGCCATCGCCCCTCGCACGGTGGGGACATGAGCACCGGGACCGGCAGCTTCGGCCGTCAGGCGAAGATGTACCAGGACCCGAAGTCGTTGATGCCCGCGACGAACTGGGGCGTGTCGAACATGAAATCGCTCTGCCGCAGGTCGGCCTTGGCGACCCCGGCGAGCAGGATCGAGCCGTCGTCCTTGCCGTCCTTGTTGACGTCCCAGGCGACCCGGGCGCCCTTGTCCGTGTCCTTCACCGTGACGTCGTCCGCGTCGATCTCCATGAACGCGATGTGGTCGAAGAGGCCCTGCGCCAAGCCTTTGGCGCGGAAGTCGAGGACGACGTCGTTGCCGCTGTCGGGCGAGACCATGAAGGCGTCCGAGCCCGCGCCGCCCACATAGGTGTCGTCGCCGGGGCCGCCCTCCAGCATGCCGTGCCCCGGGCCTTCATCGAGCCAGTCCTTGCCGTCGCCGCCCATCAGCTCGTCGTTCTCGGCGCCGCCGTGCAGGGTGTCGTCGCCCGGGCCGCCCTCGAGCATGTCAGGGCCGTCGCCGCCGTTCAGGCGGTCCTTGCCCTCGCCGCCGTCGAGCACGTCGTCGCCGCCCTTGCCGACCAGGTGGTCGTTGCCCCCGCGGCCGAAGATCTGGTCCCAGGCGCCGCTGCCACGCAGCCACTCGCCCTTGCCGGTGCCGATGATGGCCGCGTACTTGTCGAAGGCAAGCGTGCTGGCCTTCTCGCCGGGACCGGGGACCAGGCTGTTGTCCGCCTTGGGCAGGGCGCCGGTGATCTCCGGGCCGTTCTCGCTAGGGGTCGGGCGCTCCGGGGTCGGCCCCTTGGGCGCGCGGACGCCCGGCGGCAGATCCGGCTGGTTGAAGAACATGAAGTCGTCCTGCGCCAGGTCGGACTTCTTCACGCCCTCGAGCAGCACCGAGCCGCCGTCCCAGCTGATCTTCACCCCACCGCTCGTGTCGGCGAAGGAGAGGTCCTTCCAGCGGATGTCCTGGAGGGCGAGGTGGTCACCGGTGCCCGGGCCCGCGGTGAAGTCCTTCACGACGTCGTCGCCCGAGCCGGGGCGCACGATGAAGGCGTCTGGCCCCGTGCCGCCCACGAGGGTGTCGTTGCCCTCCTCGCCGTCCAGGCTGCTGTGGCCTGGTCCCTCGTCGAGGTAGTCGTTGCCCGGCCCGCCCATTAGGCCATCCGCGCCCGCGGCGCCGTAAAGGGTGTCGTCGTCCTCCTCGCCGTGCAGGTGGTCCACGCCCTCGCCGCCCGAGAGCAGGTCCGGCCCCTTGCCACCCATCAGGACGTCGCCCTCGGGGCCGCCGCCGAGCTGGTCCCCGCCGTCCAGGCCCCAGTAGTGGTCGGCCGCGCCGGTGCCGCCGAAGGTGTCCTTGCCCGGCCCGCCAATGGCCAGCTGGTGGTCGGGCTTGCCCGTGATGGTGAGGGAAACCTGCCCGACCTCGATGGGCTTGTCCGCCGGGTGTGTCTTCCAGTGGGCATTGGTCTTGTTCGTCATGCCGTGCTCCCCTGCCTCGTGCCGGAGCCGCGCGGGAACGCCCGGTGGCCCGGCCGCGCGGCGGGAGGTGAACACGAGGCGTCCGGCGGGGGTTGAGGCCGGTTCCATGACATAGTGTGTCAGCGTCACGCAGCCGAACCGTCCGCCCGGGGTGGCGGCCGCCCCTGGCCGAGGCATCGGCTTGCATTACGAAGTATGTCTGGGCCGCCTTCGCATGTTGCGGGCGGCGGATCCGGAGGTCAGCTTTCGGCACCGATTGGGAACCTCGGGCGGCGCTGGCGCCCGGGGCTGGAGGTGCCGGGATGACGAGGACATTCAAGATCGGGAGCGCGCTGCGGCGACTGTCGCTGGCCGGGACCATGCTGGCGGCCCTGGCGGCGCCCGCGCTGGCGCAGCGCCATGACCTGACGCTCGAGGAGCGGGTGGTCAACATCAACGGCACCGACCGCCCGGCGGTGACCGTCAACGGCCAGTTCCCCGGCCCGCTGATCCGCCTGCGCGAGGGCGAGGAGGCGGTGATCCGGGTGACGAACCGGCTGGACAGGGAAAGCAGCATCCACTGGCACGGGCTGATCCTGCCCGCGGCGATGGACGGCGCGCCCGGCTTCAGCCCGGGCTTCTCGCAGGGCGTCGGGCCCGGCCAGACCTTCGAGTACCGCTTCCCCGTCGTGCAGTCCGGGACCTACTGGTACCACGCGCACAACCTCGACCACGAGCAGCGCGGCCTCTACGCGCCCATCGTCATCGACCCGCGCGAGCCGGAGCCCTTCCGCTACGACCGCGACCACGTCGTTCAGCTCTCGGAGTGGACCGACGAGCGCCCGGCGCGGGCGCTCCAGAACCTCAAGCGCGACCCCGGCTACTACAACTGGAACCGGCGCACGCTGGTCGGCCTGATCCGCGACCTGAACCGCGCGCCGGACGCGGACGCGCGCCGGGCGATCATCCGCGACCGCATCGAGTGGGGCAACATGCGGATGGACCCCACCGACATCGCCGACATCACCGGCGCGACCTACCGCTACCTCGTCAACGGCTTCCGGCCGGAGACGCCCGCCACCCTGCTGTTCCGGCCGGGCGAGCGCGTGCGCCTGCGCCTCATCAACTCCGGGGCCATGACCTACTTCGACGTCCGCATCCCCGGCCTGAAGATGACGGTCGTGCAGGCGGACGGGAACAACATCCGGCCCGTGGTCGTGGACGAGCTCCGCATCGCCGTCGCCGAGACCTACGACGTCATCGTCGAGCCGCGCGAGGACCGGCAGTACCAGATCCTGGCGGAGACCATGGACCGCACCGGCTGGGCCAGGGCGCGCCTGGCGCCGCGCATGGACGCCCCGGTCGAATCCTTGCCGCCGCACCGGCCGCGCCCGGTCCTGACCATGGCGGACATGATGATGAACCCGGGTCCGACGGGGCTGGACCGCGGCACGCCGCGTCCCGAGCATGACCAGCCCGGCCATGTCTGGCCGTCCTCGGGGATGGACCACGGCGAGATGCAGGGCCAGCCCGCCGCCCCGGCGGGCGGGGCGCATGCCGGGCACCAGATGCCGGGGGCGCCGCAGGGCCAGCCGACGATGGACCACTCAGCCATGGGCCACAGCGCGATGGACCATGCCGCCATGGGGCACGGTGCTCCGCCCGTGGCTGGCGCGCACGGGCCAGGCACCCCGGCCACGACCACGGCAGGTGGGATTCAGGCGCACACCGGGCATGGCGGCATGGCGATGGCCGACCCGGTGGTGCACGATACAGGCGCGCCGCCCGGCGCCCGCGTGCTGTCCTACCGCGACCTGCGCCCGCTGCGCCCCGACCCCGAGTGGCGGCCCTACGACCGCATCATCGAGGTGCGCCTGACGGGGAACATGGAGCGCTACATCTGGTCGATGAACGGCAACGAGTTCTGGCGCGCCCAGCCCATCGTCGCCCGCTACGGCGAGCGCCTGCGCATGCGCTTCATCAACGAGACCATGATGAACCATCCGATGCACCTGCACGGCATGTGGATGGTGCCGGACCTCGGCAACGGGGCGTTCAACCCGCGCAAGCACGTGGTGAACGTCAAGCCCGGCACGTCGCTCGACGTCGACGTCATCGTGGACGCCGAGGGCGACTGGGCCTTCCACTGCCACCTGCTCTACCACATGGAGAGCGGCATGATGCGGGTCTTCCGCGTCGTGCGGGACGGGGCTCCGGTCGCGTCGGCGCCGCGGCCCGCGGCGCAGCCTGTGACTGCCCTACATGTGCACTGAGCGCGGAGGGCTGCACAGGCGATGAAAACAATCCTCATTCGGCTGCTCTTCGTCGTGGGCAGGGCACTGGCTCTGGCCTTCCTTTCGCTGGCCTCGGCACAGACCACGTCCCCTGCAGGCCACGTGCACGGGCCGCGAAATGGCGTCGGGAGTGGGGCTGTCGGCCCGGCCGGTCTCGATCTGACGCCGCAGGAGGCAGCATGAACGCCAAGGTCAAGGCATCGAAGGGCGTGGCGGCGGTCCTCCTCGCCGCCGCGCTCGCCTCCTCCGCGGCCTGGGCGCAACCGGGCGGCGGCCATGGTGCCCACGCCGCGTCCGGGGCGACCGCGGCGGACCCGTCCCCCGCCCCGGGCGGAGGGTTGCTGGCGCCCGAGACGCATGGCATCGACGCCAGGCACCCGCCGCTCTACTTCGGCGCCGTCCTGTTCGACCAGAACGAAATCCGCAGCACCGGGCGCGGCAACCCGATCTACGCCTGGGAGGGCTTGGGCTACTACGGCACCGACTACCACCGCGTCTGGGTCAACACGCGCGGCGAGACCAACCGCGAGCGCGGCGGGCTGGAGCGGGCGGAGCTGCAGGTGCTCTACTCCCGCCTGCTCGGCTACTACTGGGACATCCAGGCGGGCGTGCGGCACGACTTCCGCATCGACCCGCACGAGGGCACGCCGCCGCGCACCTACGGCGTGATCTCGCTGCAGGGCCTGGCGCCGGGCTTCTTCGAGGTGCAGCTGCAGGGCTTCGTCGGCGGCGAGGGCGTGTTCCTCGCCCGCGCCGCCGCCTCCTACGACCTGCTCATCACCAACCGGCTGGTGCTGCAGCCCGAGTTCGAGATGAACTTCTCCACCGGCTGGGACCGGGAGGCGCTGATCGCGCCAGGGCTCTACCGGACGGAGGTGGGAATCAGGCTGCGCTACGAGATCACCCGCGAGTTCGCGCCCTACATCGGCTACTCCTTCGAGAGCTTCAACGGCGGCGCCACCGGCCTGAACCGGCGCCTCGGCGAGAAGCCCTCGCAGTCGACCGTGGTCGCGGGCATCCGTCTCTTCTTCTGATCCTCCGGGCGCGGGTGGCGCGCCGGGTTCGCCCCGGCGCGCCTGCGCCGCTCAGTTGCGCCGCTGTCCGCCGCGCCGCCGATGCGGCGGATGCCGCCGCTGGCCAGGCGGACGGGCCATCGAATCCTCCAGGCGTTGCGAGGCGGCGCCACGACCCTGCGCCCCCAGGTCGGCGTCGAAGTTAAGCGGCGCAGACCGCGCGGGTGTGCCCAATGGCGTGCGGAACACAGCTTGGGGTGTGGCGCCCGCCGGTCCTGCTGAACGTCCGGTCCGTGCGGCCGAGCGGGCGTTACGAAGCTTTGCCGGAACGCGGTGCGCCGTTGCGGCGGCGCTCCCGCGCGGGCATTCGTATCGGAGCGGCGCACCGACTTGGGATGCGCGGCCAAGTGGAGATCTTCAAGATGGGTAGGAAGTTTGCCGGACTCGTCGCGTCGGCCAGCGTCGCCATCCTGTTCGGCTTCGGCGCGCAGCCCAGTCTCGCGCAGCCCACGCTGTCGCCGCAGGGCGGCGGGAATGTCGAGATGGACCACAGCCGCATGGGCGGCCAGGGCCAGCGCCGGGGTGGACCGGCGCCCACGCTGTCGCCGCAGGGCGGGAGCGGCAACGCCGAGATGGACCACAGCCGCATGGGCGGCGGCAACCTCGGCAGCCCGTCCGGCGGCACGATCGTCGGCAACTCCGGCGAAGGCGGACCGGAGGTGCGGCACGGCCACGAGAACGGCATGCCGTTCCGCGGGTAGAGCCGCCCCCAGGGCGTCGGCGCCCTCGATACGCCTTTTCCGTGGGCGCCGCGTTCAAGGCGCGCGCCCACGCCGATGGATGGAGGACACATGCGGACACGGACAACCCTTCTTCTCGCCGCGACGGCCGGTCTGCTGGCGGCCTGCGCCGGAGCATCGGGGGGCACGGGACGGGCCTCGGTGCCCGCCCACGCCACCGGCGAAGGCCTGGGAGGGGTTCCCCAGACCACCGCCGTGGCACCCGCCGCCGCGTCCGGGCACGAGCACCACACCCAGGGGGAACGGCCGCACGTCCATTGATGGTCACCAGGTCAGTTCGTCGCGTTCGCACCATGGCCGCGCTCCTGCTGCCGCCCCTCTTGGGCGCCTGCGCGCGGGCACCCGACCTGCGCGACCGCCCGCCCGCCGCGGTGGTCGTGACCAGGGGCAACGCGGCGCGCCTCGCCTCCTGCCTGGCCGACTTCTATGCGGATGGCCCCTTCCGGCTGGAAGTGGTTTCCGGAGGGCAGGGCTCCCGCATCACGGCCTTCGGAATGCCTGCGGGCCTGGCCCCCTGGCGGCGCAGCCCCCGCTTCGAGGTCGAGGTGAGCCAGGCGGGGCCGGAGACCGCCCGTGTCGTGCTGCGCACCGCCCCGACGCTGCTCGGCCCCGAAGCGGAGGTGGCCAGGCTGCGGCGCCGCGTCACGGCCTGCGCCGGTGCGAAGTCAGGGGCAGCATTTCGAATTGTTGCTGGCGCCTCCCGGACGGGGGCCAGCACCTTGCCCGGCGGACCGGGGGACGCTCATTCCTTTGTGCGAGCCGTGCCGCCCCGCGCGGCGGCCATCCGAGAAGTGTGAGGTTCGACATGATAGGTTTGCTTTCCCGGAGGCGCGCCCTCGCCGCCGCGTCCACCGTCGCCCTGGGCCTCGCCGCCGCAGGCCCCGCGCTGGCGCACTCCGACCTCCACCACTCCGAGCCCGCCGACGGCGCGGTGGTCCGGGGCACCCCGCCCGCCGTCGTCCTGATGTTCCAGGGCCCGCTGCGGGTGGTGACCCTGCGGTTGCTGGACGAGGCCGGAGGCGAGAAGAGGCTGGCCCGCGAGGGCGAGCGCGGGGCCGCGGTGCAGGAGGTGCGCGCCGCCGTGCAGGACAGGCTGGCGCCGGGCGCCTACCGCATCGAGTGGCGCGGCGCCTCGCCCGACGGCCACGTCGGCGGCGGCACCGTGCGCTTCCGGGTTGATCCTGCCGCCCGATGATCCTCGCGCTGCTGCGGACGGGGGAGGTGGGCTGGGGCGGCGTCGCGGTGGCGCTGCGCGCCGCCTACTACGCGGGGAGCCTCGGCGGTTCGGGCCTGGCCTTCTTTGCGCTGCTGTTCGGCGCCCGCCGCGAGGTGGACGGCGCACGGCTGCGTCGCTGGGCGGCTTCCGCCGCCCTGCTGGGCATGGCCGCCGGACTCGGCGTCCTGGTGGCGCAGGTCGGTGAGCTGACGGGCAGCGAGAGCCTCCTCGATCCCGAGGCGTGGGGTGTGGTGCTCGGGTCGCGCGCTGGCGCCTCCTATGGCCTTGGCGGCGTCGGCCTGCTGCTTGTGGCGGCGCTCTCCCTCGGGTCGCGCTGGGCGGCCCTGGCGGCGGCCGGGGGTGTCGTAGTCTGCGCCAGCTACGCGCTCCTCGGCCACACCACCGCGCTCGCGCCGCGGCCGCTGCTCGCGGGTCTGCTGCTGGTCCACCTGCTGGTGGCCGCGTACTGGATCGGCAGCCTGCCGCCGCTTGCCTGGGCGGCGCGGCGCGACGGCCCGGGCGCGGCGCGCCTCGTCGAGGACTGGGCCCGCATCTCATCCGTGGCCGTGCCGGTGCTTGTGGCCGCTGGCCTGCTGCTCGCCTGGTGGATCCTGGGCGGGATCGGCGAGCTCCTCGGCTCCTGGTACGGCTGGGCGCTCCTGGCCAAGGTGTCCCTGGTGGCGGCGCTGCTTGGCTTCGCGGCGTGGCACCGGTTCCGCCTGACCCCAGCGCTGGCGGCCCGTGCCCCAGGGGCCGGGGCCAGGCTGGCGCGCTCGGTGGAGGTCGAGGCGATCGTCGCCCTGCTGGTGCTCTGGGCGGCAGCCGAGATGGTCTCCGACTCGCCCACGGCCATGCAGGGCATGGGCTGAGCTACCGGCGTCGCTCCCCAATCGAAGCGGAAGCGCCCGGCGCTCGGGCGCCTTCTTGGCCCACCGGAGGACGCACTGCCGCACCAGCGACGCCCGCGGCTTTGGATCTAGCTATGCCTTTTTCCCTCGATCCCCAGCCACAAAACCGAACTCCTCTGCAACCTGATGCTGCAACATTGCTTGGGATGGAACGGCAGCAATGGCGTCCCGATTGATGGGGGCGAGCGCCGTCCCCCCGCTTCGCCGGACGCCAGTTCCGTATTGAAAGAAACGGCGCTTGGGATCGAGACGGTCCGCATCCGGCGGGAGAGGCGGGATCCGCAGGCTGCTTGCGGACATCAGATCCACCCAACCATTGGTCGTTGTGGAAACAGCTCTTTAGATTGGACTTGGGGCTGCCCCCACGCATCTAGGAGCCACCCACCTGTCAAGTATTCCCGAGTCCGGGAGTCGGAACGAGGCTTGCGCGAGCACTACCGCCGGACGGTTGTCGCCACGTGGGGCGGCCAGCGGATAAGCCGGTACTCCGGTTTCATCTTGAAGCCAGCGGTATGACAGGTGATTTGGAAAACCTGGCCCAGGGAGGCATACTTTGAGATTACGTAAAAAAAGCACTCTGGCCAGGGAACACAACCCCTGGCATTGGCATTCTCCCTACGGGCCGTCACTTTCTCGGCGCCCATATCTTAGTGCCCATGTGAGTCATCCTCCTCTTTTGTGGATTAGTCTTTACGCGTCTCGACGCCCCCCTGCCAGCCTGCCTCGGCAGGGGGTTTTTTCCGTCCACTCGGCGATGGGACGAACGGCACGCCCTCCTTCCAGGATCGAAGCTAGCGGCCCAGCGTTCCGCCCGCCAAATGCCCATGCCGCACTTCGGGTCCGCCCTCGCCCGTGCCGCCGGTGACCGCCCCTCCGGCGGAGGAGCCGAGGCCACCTCGGCCGCCTCCCTGGTGGACGATCGTCGGCCCTCCGTCGCCCGCTCCGCCCACCCAGGCGCCACTCGCCGCGATGCCCTCGCCGAGGGGCGGGAGCGGGCGATGGACTTCGGGCCCGCCGCCTGGCGAGTTCTCCAGGTGAGTGGGGGCCCGGCCGAAGACCTGGCCCGGCGCGGTGCCATGGCTCGCCAAGTTCGGGGTTGCCGCGGAGCAGGCCGCGAGTGCCGAAGCGGTGGCGATGATGATGAGATGTCTGAGCATCGGATTCCCCTCCTCGCGTGATCGGGACACCGGGGAGCCTGACGCCGCCGAGCCGCGCGCCGCCTGGCCCGCCAGGAGCGGCTGGAGCCACACCGGCGCGTGCGAGCGGGACTTGGCGCCTCGGCATCGGGCCGCGCCTCCAGTCCTGCTGCCTTGGAGCAGCCGACGTTGCCACCCGCGCCGTCCGTGTGCCGCGCAAGCGGTCCGTCGCCCAGGAAAGGTCGGCATGGCGCGCGCTGCGTGCAACAGCCGCGGAGGCCAGCAACACTATGTAATCCGACAGGACCTGGCGGGGCTCGGAATCGCCCAGGTCACCATCGAGGTGCGAGAGAGAAGGGGGGCCGCGTTGCCCAAGCCGACGGCCGGAACCCGGCGGCGCCGCAACCAGGCCGCGCGGCGGCGGGCGCGCGAAAGGGAGCCATGGCGACCCCGAGGGAGCGGCCGCGGTGCGCCCGCGGTCTTCCTTCCGCCACCGGCCCGCGGGGCCGGGCCGCTCCGCCGGTGCGTCGGTGTGTGCCCGATGCCCACCGTGCCCGTGGTGCGCGAAAGGGCGCATCAGCGGGCACGCCAGCAGAAGGTAGGTCAGCGCGCCGAGCGTGTGCTCGTAGTGCTCCCGCAGGACGCATGGGAGCGGACGCTCAGAGCAACGTGCGCCCGCCGTGAGGCCGTCGTCAGGACGCCTGACTCAACGCTGCTGGCTCGCTGCCCCAAGCGCTTCCTGCTTCGCGCGGACGCCCGCAGGCCAGGTGCTCTTGATGAAGAGCAGCACGGTGCGGATCTCGCCGTCGCTGAGCCCCTCGCCGAGTGCGGGCATGTCGCTCGCGTAGCCGGGCACGAGGCCAGCGGGACCGCGCTTCGTAAGCTTGAAGAGCTGCGCGTCCGAGTGGTGCCAGGTGTGGCCGGTGGCGTCGTGCGGCGGTGCTGGCAAGCGTCCGTCCGGTCCGCGCTGGCGCCAGTTCGGCTGTCCTTCCAGCTCCGCGCCGTGGCAGGAGGCGCAGTGCTGAGCGTAGAGTTGCGTCGGCTCCCTCGGCGGGCCGGTTGTGGCCGCCTCCGGCCGTCAGCAGCAAGGCCGCGCCGAGGCCGGTCACCGATGCCAGCACGGCCACAGCAAGGACGGTCCGACGGCCAGGCCCGCTCCCGGCCGGACATGCCCCTATTGGCTCCTTCGTGGGGTGATGTCGTGAGGTTCAGCGCCATGTCGCTCTCCTCGTCGAGGGCGGCCCCGCAAGACGCCGCCAGCACTGCGGTAGGGGCCGTGCGGCGAGAGGTCAGCACCGGAGGAGCCCGGCCGGGCCGCTGCGTCGTGACAAACTATTGCCCCGCGCAGAACTTGCGTCACGTCAAACCGGCTTCCGACCGCCTGGCCCACAGTCGTGCCTCGGAACGCGAGGAGGGGCATGGCCATGGACGGCACAGTGGCGGCAGCGGAGGATGCAACGGGCAGTCCGGAGGTCGCCTCGCGCGGGCAGCGGAGGCACGAGCGCGCCGTCGGGGATGGGACGCCCGTAGCCTCCGTCGGCATGGCTGGCGCCTCATTGCCCGGTCCGGCGTTGCCCTGGGTCGACCTGCTCGAGTACCAGCGCGATTTCTGGGAGCGGTCGATCCTCTTCTGGGACACGCTCCGCCAGCGCGCGGACGGCACGCTGGAGCACGAGCGGCTGGGCCTGCCGCCGCTGCTCGACTTCCGCTCGGAGACGGTGCTGGATGCTCGCACCCTTCCTCGCCCGGCGAACTACGCCCTGCTCCGCATCCTCGGTCCCGCCGATGGGGCCCGGGTGCTCGCTCCCGATCCGGCGAAGCCGCCGGTCATCGTCGTGGACCCGCGCGCCGGGCACGGCCCCGGCATCGGCGGCTTCAAGCAGGACTCCGAGGTCGGCATGGCGCTCGGGGAGGGCCACCCGGTCTACTTCGTGGTCTTCTTCCCCGAGCCCTGCCGCGGGCAGACGCTGGCCGACGTGCACCATGCCCTGCGCCGCTTCGTCGAGACGGTGGCCGAGCGGCACCCGGGCAAGCCGCCCGTGCTCTACGGCAACTGCCAGGCTGGCTGGGCCGTCGCGCTGCTCTCGGCCGACTGCTGCGGCCTGGTGGGGGCCGCCGTGCTGAACGGCTCCCCGCTCTCCTACTGGGGAGGCGAGTCCGGCGTGAACCCGATGCGCCTCGCGGGTGGCCTGCTCGGCGGCGCCTGGCTCGCCGAGCTCGCGGCCGACCTCGGCGGCGGGCGTCTCGACGGCGCCTGGCTCGCCGCCAACTTCGAGAACCTAAAGCCGGAGCGGGCCATCTGGGAGAAGTACGCTCGGCTCTTCGCGGAGGTGGACACGGAACGCGAGCGCTTCCTGCGGTTCGAGCGCTGGTGGGGCGGCTTCCATTCCCTTGGCCGCGAGGAGATGGCCGCGATCGTCGAGAACCTGTTCATCGGCAACCAGGTCGAGCAGGGCGTCTTCCGCATCTGCGAGGGCTGCGTCGCCGACCTCCGGCGCGTCCGCAACCCGCTGGTGGTCTTCGCCTCGGAGGGCGACGACATCACCCCGCCGCACCAGGCGCTCGGATGGATACCGGCGGTCTACGGCAGCACCGAGGCGCTGAAGGCGGCCGGGCAGCGCATCGTCTACCTCATCAACCCGCACGTCGGGCACCTCGGCATCTTCGTCTCGGCCGCCGTGGCGCGACGCGAGCACCGGGCGATCCTCGCCAGCCTCGCCGACATCGAGGCGCTGCCGCCCGGCCTGTACGAGATGCGGATCGAGGATACGCCCGATGGTGGCGCGCGGCCGCCAGCGGGGCGGGCCGCCGTCCGCTTCGAGCCGCGGGCCGTCGAGGATCTGCGTTTCGCGCCGCCGCCGCGCGAGGCGTTCGAGCGTGTCCGCGCCGTGTCCGAGACCGGCCTCGCGCTCTACCGCAGCTTCCTGAAGCCCTGGGTCCAGGCCACGTCCAACCCCTGGACGGTGGGGCTGCTGCGCTGGCTGCACCCGATGCGAACGAGCCGGTATCTGCTGTCAGAGGAGTTCCAGCCGTGGATGCGCCTCGTCGCGGCGGCAGCGGCCCAGGTCGAGGCGAACCGCCACCGGACCCGCCCCGACAACCCATTGCTGTCGCAGGAGCGGGCCATCGTGGGCGTCGTTTCGCAGGCGGTGGAGGCGGCGCGGGCCTTCCGCGACGCCGCGGCCGAGCGGGGCTTCTCCACGCTGTATTCCGGGCCGATCGGGACCGCGCGGTCAGCCTCCGGCGGCGACGCGGGCGGGTGACGTGGCGCTTCGGCGCGCGGCGGAGCGTCGGGTGGGCGCAGCCCTTTCCTTCGCCCCGCCGCGCGGGCAGGCGCCGCGACGCTGCGGTCGCAACCGCCGGTCTCGCCCGCGGGAGGGGCCGTGGTGGCCGAGCGGCGTCCACGGGAATGAGGGCTTTGGGGAGCAGTGGAACGGAGAGTGTAGGCAAGGCTGCGGCGCGGGTGTCCCGGGGAGCCGTGGTGTCGCGGAAGTCCTGAATTGGTATGCCGATCCGTCAATGACCGCGGTGGACGTCCCGTTCCTCCCGCCGCGGACGGGTTGCCTGCGCGACCTGTCCGGACCTTGCTTGCGACCGCGTGATGTCGATCTCGGCTGCTCCCTCCTCACCGGCAAGGCAGTATTCCTCGATCTGCGTGGTCGAAAAGTGGACCTTGAATCGGCCGCGCAAGAGATCGTTCACCTGCTTCAGCACCCGCTCGCCCTCCTGCCAGTTTCGAACGCAGACATGGCTCGAGAAGACATTGCGCCCGGATGTGAGGCTCCAGGCATGGACGTGATGCACGTCGGTGACGCCCTCCAACTCCTGAATGGCTGCAATCGCAGCCTCCAGGTCGAGGTCCTCGGGCGTGCCTTGCAGCAGAATGTGCAGCGCCTCGCGCAGGATGCCCCAGGAGGCCCAGAGCAGGACGAGACCGAAGGCCATGCCGAGCAGCGGATCGATGGCGAGGAAACCGGTAAAGCGGATCACCAGGGCTGAGACGATGATAAGAAAACTGCCGACGAAAGTCTGCACGATGTGCCAGAAGGCGCCCCGCATGTTCAGATTCCCTTTCTGGCGCTCGTAGAGCAGCCAGAGTGCGACCAGTTCGGTGGCGATGCCGCCCCCTGCCGCGATCAGCATCGGCGTGGTCGCAAGCTCGACCGGTTCCATAAGACGCATTGCGCCCATCCACAGCACGAAAAGGGCCATGGCGACGAGGAACAGGCCGTTGAAGAGGGCCCCGAGGATTTCGGCCCGAATATAGCCGAAGGTGCGCGCGGGGCTGGACCGTCGCTCGCCTAGGCGGATCGCGACTAGAGCGATGAGCACGCCACCCACGGCCGAGAAGGTGTGGAAGGCATCGGACATGACGGCGACCGAGCCCGTCCAGAGGCCGATCCCGAGCTCGACAAGGAAGTAGAGGCCGGTGAGCCAGCCCGAGATGATGAGTGCCTTGCGATCGTCGCTCGCAGGCATATGACCCGCATGGCCGCCGTGAGACATCGACATGGCTAGTGCCTCCTATGGATACTGGCGCAGGCGCTTGAGAGGAGCGTCGGCGACGAAGCCCCGCCGACGCGGCTCATTACATCCGATCAGACTGCTCCCCAGACCCCAGTGACGGCGCCGACCGGGACTTAGTGCATGTCGAACCAGCCGACGCCCTTGATGTTGTTCCAGGAGTCCGTCTGGTGGCAGAGGAAGCATTGCTCGACAGACGCGTGGTGCTGCCCGGTGATGCCCCGGTCCATCATCTCGAAGTGCATCATGTAGTGGCTCGGCGGCGCCTGGTGGCACTGCACGCAGTCCGGCGAGCGCGGCGAGGGATGCCGGAAGGCAGCGACCGACCAAGCATCGGTGCGGTGGCAGTCCTGGCACTCACGGCCGAACAGGGTCCGGTGCGGGTCGCGGTTGGCGTGGCAGCCCGCGCAGTCAAGGGTTGCTGCCGCGCCGGGCGGCAGGGAACGCCGGTTCAGCGGGCCACCGACGAGGTCGGCGCCGCTGCCTGCGAGCAGTGCCTGCAACTGAGCCATCGCGTGGCGGAAGCCGTTCCCGCCCGTGGCCGCGGCGCCCGCCTCGGCTTCGGCGGCCCGGGCGTGACCCACCGTGGCCAGCACCGAATGGTCCATGTTGACCGGGCGGCGGCCGCGCCCCCCATGCTCGACGTGGCAGCCCGCGCATTCGCCGATGTTCGCGTGGAAGGCGGTCGAGGGCTTCGGCAGGAGTTCCGGTGCGGCTGTCGCGTGGCAGGTGAGGCAGGACACCGCCTCGACCCCGCGGTCCGGCGTGTGGCAGCTCTCGCAGCGTCCCTCCAGGAAGGCGTGCGCGGCCGACAGCGGTCCGGGGATCGCCGCGGAGCGCCAGCTCGGCAGCCCCTCAGAGCCCGATCGGTACATCAGGAGCGGCACCAGCACGGCGGCCGTGGCACCGAGGAGCGCGAGCGCCAGGTAGAGTGCCGAGGTGACCCTCACGGCAGCCACCGCAGGCCGAAGTAGACGCCGTTCCAGATGTGGAGCGCGAGGAGAGGGTACAGCACGAGGGCCGCGGCCACATGCAGGACCGTCCACCGCGAGAGCGCCCGCTTGATGACCTCGCGCCGGGCGATGGCGTACTCCAGGTCGGCGATGGCGCCGACCAGGCGCCGGAGGTCGCGGCCGGAGACCCCGGCGCCCGAGCCCATCAGCGGCTGAGCGCCCGCCGCCGCGCGCCCGGCGGCGAGCAGGTCGTAGCGGGCCCTGAGCAGCCCGAGTGACGCCTGCTGCTCGCGCAGGTCGGCACCGACCTGCGCCAGGTAGTAGCGACCGACGAAGCCGCTCAGCACGACAACCAGCATCGCCGAGACCAGCGCGACGCCGAGGGGGCTCTGGTACCTGTGGCCGCTGTGCAGGATGCCGAGCAGCGCGCCCACGACGCCCGTGTAGACGTGGAAGGAGAGGACGCCGCGCATCGACACGTAGCCGGTGGCCCTCGCGCGCACCCAGGCGCTGCGCTTGACCAGGGAGTAGGCGAGCAGCAGCACGAACAGGGTGGCGCCCGCGATGCCCAGCAGGCCACCGGCAAGGCTTCCGGGGAAGCGCGGGGCCTCGTGCAGCAGGAAGCCGGGGGCCACGAGAGCCAGGACGCTCACCAGGGCGCCGACGGCCAGGCGTTCGGTCTCGCTCACGTCACGCCTCGACGACGAGGTTGCCGACGGACTTCGCCTGGCAGGCCAGGATGACGCCCTGCGCCTTCTCGTCGGGAGGCAGCCCCTCCTCGACCTCCATCGTGACCGAGCCCTCGAGGAGGCGCACCTTGCAGGCGCCGCAGATCCCGACGCGGCAGGAGTAGTCGATGGGCACCCCGATCGCCTCGGCGGCCTCCAGGACGGTCTGGTCCGGCGCCAGCGCGCCCGCCTTGCCCGACCTGGCGAAGCGGACCTCCGCCGTGGCCACCCGCGGGACCGCCGCGGCCGCGGCCACCTCGGCCGGGACGGGGACGGGCGGCAGGGGCGCGGCCGGGCCGGGCACGACGCCCCGGGCCGGGCCGAACGCCTCCGTCCTCACCTGCTCCTTGGGGACGCCAAGCTCGGCCAGCGCGGCCTTCACGGCCTCCATCATCGGCGGCGGGCCGCACAGGTGGACCCGGCGCCTGGCGATGTCCGGGACGACCCGGGCGATGAAATCCTTGGAGACCGGGCCCGTGGAGCCCATCCAGGCGGTCCCCTCCGCGCGCGACATCGTCGCCGCCACGTGCAGGTTCGGGTGCCGCTTCTGCAGGTACTCGAGTTCCTCGCGGAAGACGAACTCCTCGGGGCTGCGCGCCCCGCAGAGGAAGAAGATCTCGCCGGGGTAGGCGCGGTCGGCCAGGTACCGGGCGACGCTCATCATCGGGGTGATGCCGACCCCGCCCGCGATCAGGACGATGCTGGCCTCCTCGCCCATGAAGGTGAAGACGCCCGAGGGGGCCGACACCTCCAGGGAGTCGCCGACCGCGACGCGGTCGTGCAGGTGCCGCGAGATGAGCCCCTGCTCCTCCCGCCTGACCGTGACCTCGACGTAGCTGCGCCGGGTCGGCGACGACGCGATGGTGTAGGAGCGCCTCACCGTCTTGCCGTCGAGCTCCGCCGAGAAGGTCAGGAACTGGCCCGGCATGAAGGTGAAGGGGACGTCGCCGCCGCCAGGGTCCACCAGCCGGAACGTCTTCACGGAGGGCGTCTCGCGGAAGATGGCCGCGACCCGCAGCGTGCCCGACCAGGGCCGCTTGGCCGCCGCCGTGGCCGCTGCTGGCGAAGGGGCGGGAGCGACGGCCGGGGCTGGGACGGCGGCTGCGGCCACGGGCATCGCGACCGCCGCGGCGGGTGCTTCGGGCGCCGGGGGGCTTGGGGCCGGTGCGGGAGGCGGCGCCGGTGGCCCCGAGGCGGGCGCGGTGCCGGGCCGTGCGAGACGCGCGACGAGGCCGCTGACCCGCCGCATGCGGCCGAACTGGAGCGCCAGCGTCCCGAGGAGGAACGCCACCAGGAACGCCATGGTGGTCAGGTGATACCAGGAGAGGCCCCATGGTCCCTCATCCATCGTCATGGCCGTCGCCGCGGCTTGGGTCGGGGGCAGGGCGAGCTGGTCCCGGAACCAGGCCAGGGCGATCTGCCGGGGCGCGGCGCCCGCCTCGACGGCCCGCAACGCTGCCGTCCCGCTCTCGAGCATCTGCAGCCCCTCGCGCAGGCCGGTGATGGCCTGCCGGACCGCCAGGTCGTCGTTGGCGGCGAGCGCGTGGTGCAGCCGTGCGCCGCCCGAGGTGACCGCCTGCGATCCCCACCCGATGCGGCGCTCGGCCTCGGTCTCGATGATCCGGCGCGCCTCGGGCGTGAGCGCGGGCATGTCCAGCAGGGTCGCGTAGAACGGCCGCGGGCCGCCGCCCATGCAGCCCATCATGCCGCCGCAGCCGCCGGTCGGCTGCGGCGCGGCGCCCGGCATCGGTGCCGTCGTGCCCGCGGCCGGGGGCGCCTGCCCCGGATGGTGCGCGCTGTGGTCGCCGGGAGCGACCTGGGCCGCCGCCGCGCCGGTCAGCCATGCCCCGAGCACGGCCGCGAGTAGCCACTGGCGCATCAAATGTCCCTTGGCGAATGGCGCCCGCGCTCAGAACGTCCCGATGAACGGCAGCATGGTGGAGGCCGCCACGCGCTTCTGCGCGTCGTCGAGCTGGGCGTAGAGCGTGCTGAAGGCCATCCGCGTCATGTGCATCGCCTCGGCCCGCTCCCGCAGGTGTCGCTCGAAGGACTCGAGCCGCGCCATCGGGTCCACCGCCGTCGTGCCTTCCTGCAGCGCCGCGCGCGCCGCGTCGAGGTGTTCGCGGCCGGAGCGGAGGGTGTTGGCGAAGGCATCCCACGCGGCCGCCTGGGCGTCCGTGATGCGCAGCTCCGTGCGGAGGAACGCGATCCGGCCCTCGAGCCGGGCGGCGGAGCTGCCCATGGCCTGCGTGCCGCCCATGGCGCCCATGCCCATGCCGGGGGTGGCGGCGGGCCCGGCACCCTGCATCGGGGCCATCCCCGGCTGCGCGGCGCCCATGCGCATCATGTTGCGCATCATCGCCATGCAGCCCGCCATCGGCTCCTGGCCCATGCCCTGCTGCTGCGGCATCTGCCCCATCGGCATCTGCCCCTGGCCCTGGGCAGGCATCCCGCCACCCATCCGCATCATGCCGTCATCCGACATGCCGCCCACGCCCATGCCACCGCGCTGGCCGGTCTGGCCCATGCCGGGCATCCCAGTGTTGCCCTGGGCAGTCTGGGCCTGTGCGCCTCCCATGCGCATGTCATCGTCCATGCGCATGCCGCCCGAGCCTTGCTGCTGCATCCCTCCGCCGCCCATCGGCATCTCCATGTCCATCATGGCGAGCCTGACGGGTTGCCGGGGAGCCTCCTCGGCCATCCCGAAGGAGGACAGGGGCAGCAGGGCAGCGACCGTGGCTGCGGTACGCAGCGTGTGCTTCATCGACATTCGGCGGTCCTCCTCATCATGGGGGGGCGTCGGGCTGGCGCCGCCAGCGCCGGTGGATGGCAGGCGAAGCCTGTTACACCCTTCAGGTTGGTCGGCTGGGCGGGGCTCGATCCGGCCCAGGCACAGTCGCGAACTCCCAAATCAGGACACCGGGTGCTGCGTGGGCCGCACCCGGCACTGGCGCCAGTGTAGCGCTTCCCCGCAAAGCCATATTTTTCAAAACATTTCTGCTTCGCGGCCGCCATGGCGGAGCCGGTGTCCGCCAGGACGAGGCTGCTGTTCCCGCGGAGCCCACGAGCGTCTCGAGCTTGTGCTCGGCAATGGCGATGCCGGTCACGGGACGCCCGTCCGGCGGGCGAACGAGCCGCACCCGCACCTCGGCGCTCCGGCTCAGCCGCATCTGCTGATCGAGCACGCGCAGCGACAGGCGCGCGAAAGGGAACCGTGGTGACCGCGAGGGAGCGGCCGCGGTCATCCTTCCGTCACCGGCGCGCGGGGCCGCTCCGTTGATGCCTCGGTGTGCGCCCGATACCCACCGTGCCCGTGGTGTGTGAACAGCTGCATCGGCGGCACGCCAACAACAGCAGGTAGGGCAGCGCGCCGAGCGTGTGCTCGTAGTGCTCCAGGCGAGCCGACGCCGGGCCGGGTCAGGGAGGCGCGCCTCCGATGCCCGACCGTAAGTGTCATTTCATTGCTGCGGCCCGATGCCCGGCGCTCGGGCGACGGCCGCCACCCAATGGGATCAGTGGCTTCTGCCCCCTTGGGGATTGGCACGGCGGCGCGCTTCGCCAAGCGTCCGGTCAATCGTGGCGCGCGGCAAGAACTCCCCGGCGCGGGTCGTGTTCATCGCCGTGACGGGGCATGCGCGCGGCCCGGCCGCGGCAGGGACCCCGTCACCCCCGGACAAGGAGACCTCCGCATGCACGCCCAGCAGATGATTGCTTCGCATCCACACGTCAAAGGCAGCACGAACGACGCGCTCATCCGCTGCCTGGAGGAGTGCTACTCCTGCGCGCAGACCTGCACCTCCTGCGCCGACGCCTGCCTCGGTGAGCAGATGGTGCAGCAACTCACTCAGTGCATCCGCCTCAATCTGGACTGCGCCGATGTCTGCGCCGCGGCGGGCTCGATCGCGACGCGTCGGACCGGCTCGAACGAGGAGCTGATCCGGCAGATGCTGACGGCCTGCGAGACGGCCTGCCGCCTCTGCGGCGAGGAGTGCGAGCGCCACGCCAGCCAGCACGCGCACTGCCGGATTTGCGCCGAGTCCTGCCGCCGCTGCGAGCGGGCCTGCGCCGAGGCGCTGCGCAGCATGTCCGCCTGAGTCGGCCCAGGGGCGCCGCGGGGCGTGCGGAACCCGGCCCCAATCTCAGTGGCGCGCCCAGACCCGCTCGCCGCCTGGCGCCCCGAACACGGCGACCTTCGGACCCTGCCGGACCTCCAGCCGCGCCGTCGGGGCGGCCCGCGCAGCGCAAGCCAGGCCCATCGGCAGAATGGCCCCGGGCTCGGACGTCACCCGGCGGTCGGCCGTTTCGCAGGGGCGCGGCCGCCCGGCCGTGGGAACCACGCCGGGACAGCCGCCGCGTAGCGGTCGTACTCGGCCCCGAACTCCCGGCGCGCCTCCCTCTCCTCCGCGCGGGCGAGGTGGACGTACATGCCGACCAGGACCGGGAACATCAGCAGGGTCAGCAGCGTCGGCCACTGCAGGAGGAAGCCGAACATGATGGCGATGAAGGCGACGTACTGCGGGTGCCGGAGACGCTCGTACGGGCCCGTCGTCGCCAGCCGGTGCGCCCTCTGCGCCCGGTAGAGCACCTTCCAGGCCGAGGAGAGCAGGACGAAGCCGCCGCCGATGAAGGCGTAGCTCAGGATGTGCAGCGCGCCGGAGTGCGGGTCGCCCTCGAGGCCGAAGACGGTCCACCAGAGGTGCCCCGCGTCGTGCGACAGCAGGTCCACCCCCGGGTGGCGCGCCTGCAGCCAGCCGGAGAGCAGGTAGATGGTCACCGGGAAGCCGTACATCTCGGCGAACAGCGCCACGACGAAGCCGCTGAAGGCGCCGAAGGAGCGCCAGTCCCACGGGGTCCGCGGCTTGCCGAAGCTGAGCGCGAAGACGATGAACACCAGGGAGTTCAGGGCGACCAGGGTCCAGAGGCCGTAGGCGGGGGCGCCGTGCGTCATGACACGCCGCCCTGGGGCTGCTCGCGCTCGGCACCCGCCCCCTCGCGACTGCCTGCCTCCTCATGTCTGTCGTGGTCGCCATGGCCATGGTGCATGAACAGGTGCATCAGGGGGCAGGCCAGGAGCAGCAGGTAGGGCAGGGCGCCCAGGAGGTGGGCCGTGTGCTCGGTCAGCAAGTAAAAGGCGCCGACCGCGAGGAAGCCCAGGAGGACGACGCCGCCCCTCGTGCGCCACAGTGGGACATGTGGGCGGGTTTCCATTCGGATCCTCCTGTTCTCCTTTTGGCAGATTGCAGCATCGTTGCGCGCCGTTCTTTGCGGTGGATCAATGCCGGGATTGAACTCCGGCATTCCTCAGCACCTGATCTTTACAAAACATTGCTGCGCTCCCGTTGCGCCTTCCCGTCGGCATGGAGCGGACGGCAGAGTCCGATGCGCGCCTGAAGCAAGTGCAGGCGCCATGAGCCCCGTGGCCGGGCGCGCAGGCGCGCCGACGGCACCGGGCATGGAGGAAGACAGTGACTCGCAGGCTTTTCACGACGGCAATCGCGGGCGCGATGGTCGGCGCGCTTTTCGGGGGCGCGGCGCTGGCGCAGCCGACGCTCAATCCGCAGGGCGGCGGCAACGTCGAGATGGACCACAGCCGCATGGGCGGTCCACAGCGGCAGGGCCAGTCCCCCAGCGGCCCCGCGCCGTCGCTGAAACCGCAGGGTGGTGGCAACGTCGAGATGGACCACAGCCGCATGGGCGGGAGGCACATGGGCGGTGGCACGCCATCCATCGACCCCAAGGGCGAAGGCACGAGTGGCGCCGAGATGACGCACCCTGGTAACCCTGGCACGGGGCACGGCCACGAGCAGGGCAGACAGCAGCGCCGATAGGCGATTTCCGGACGGGAAGCCGCGTGGCGCGACGGCTTCCCACCGGGCCGGTGCAGGCGCCTCATACCGGCGAGCCGCGATACTGACCCTCCCACTGGTTCGCCACCGCGCCAAGGACGTTCATGGCGCGATACCACTCTCCGCTCACAGCCGTGGGTCATGGCATCTGCTTAGCGGTATCACACCAAGTCCGGCTGATCGTCTCAGCAAGACGGATAGGCACCGTCAGCGTCACTGACACTGGGCTACTGGGAGCCTGCGCTGGCGCCCCCCGGTCCGGGGATCATCGCGCGCTTCGGGCAAGCCGTGTTTGTCAAAGCGCCGCTGGAGACCTCTTGCACGCCGGATGGCCACGCTCACCTCCTGCACGCGCGGTCGCCAGATCTGTCCGGGCCCGTTTATGACAAAGCATTGCTGAGGGCCGCTTCGGAAGCCGCGGCCAGCGGCACATGCGTGAAGTTGCGCCGGGTCAATGCGCGTGTGGCCGCCGCGGAAGCATGATCCCAGGAGCCAGGGTGGCGACGACACCGTAGGCGTGGCGGCGCCGGTGCCCATCACGAACAAGGCCGACGCTGTCGGCTGGCGGTTCAGGCGCAGCCTTGACCTTCCCATGGTTGGAAGCCCCACCTTGGGTTCCTGACACCCAAACGGGCCTGCGGCGTTGCGGGCCAAACCGGAGGCGACAGGCATGAGCGGCCAGCAGGGCAGACATGGACACGAGGGGCACGGACACGATCACCACGCCGGGCACCACCACGGCCATGGTCATCATGGCCATGGGGAAGCGGCGGTGGCCGATGCCGCCCTGGTCACCGACCCGGTCTGCGGCATGAAGGTTGACCCGGCCACCTCGGAGCACCGGGCGGAACACCACGGGCAGACCTTCCACTTCTGCTCGGCCGGGTGCCGGGCGAAGTTCGAGGCCAACCCGGAGAAGTACCTGAAACCGGAGAAGGAGGCCGCGCCGACGGCGGCGCAGAAGGCCGCCATCTACACCTGCCCGATGCACCCGGAGATCCGGCAGCAGGGGCCGGGCAATTGCCCGATCTGCGGCATGGCGCTGGAGCCGCTGGAGGTCACCGCCGAGGCCGCGCCCAACGAGGAACTCGCCGACATGACCCGGCGGTTCTGGGTCGGGCTCGTGCTGACCATCCCCATCGTCGTCCTGGAGATGGGCGCCCACATCCCCGGCCTCGACCTGCACCACCTCGTCTCGCCCACGGCCTCGACCTGGATCCAGTTCCTGCTGGCGACGCCGGTCGTGCTCTGGGCCGGGTGGCCGTTCTTCGTGCGCGGTTGGCAGTCGGTCGTGAACCGCAGCCTGAACATGTTCAGCCTGATCGCGCTCGGCACCGGCGCGGCCTACCTCTACAGCGTCGTCGCCACCCTGGCGCCCGGCGTCTTCCCTGAGGGCTTCCGCGGACCCGACGGCACGGTCGCCGTCTACTTCGAGGCGGCCGCGGTGATCACCGTCCTCGTCCTGCTCGGGCAGGTGCTGGAGCTGCGGGCGCGCGAGCGGACCGGCGGCGCCATCCGCGCCCTGCTGAACATGGCGCCCAAGACCGCCCGCCGCATCCGCGCGGACGGCTCGGACGAGGAGATCACGCTGGCCGAGGTGCATGTCGGCGACCGGCTGCGCGTCCGCCCGGGCGAGAGCGTGCCGGTGGACGGCGAGGTGCTGGAGGGGAGCGGCGCCGTGGACGAGTCCATGGTCACCGGCGAATCCCTGCCGGTGGAGAAGGCGCCCGGCGCCAAGGTCATCGGCGGCACGGTGAACGGCACCGGCTCGCTGGTCATGCGGGCCGACAAGGTCGGCTCCGACACCATGCTCTCGCGCATCGTCGCCATGGTCGCCGAGGCCCAGCGCAGCCGGGCGCCCATCCAGCGCATGGCCGACACCGTGTCCGGCTACTTCGTCCCGGCGGTGATCGCCGTCGCGGCGCTGGCCTTCGTCGCCTGGGCGGTCTGGGGCCCGTCCCCCGCGCTCTCCTACGGGCTGATCGCGGCCGTCTCCGTGCTCATCATCGCCTGCCCCTGCGCCCTGGGGCTGGCGACGCCCATGAGCATCATGGTCGGCGTCGGCAAGGGCGCGGGCGCCGGTGTGCTCATCAAGAACGCCGAAGCACTCGAGCACATGGAGAAGGTGGACACGCTGGTGGTGGACAAGACCGGCACGCTGACCGAGGGCAAGCCCAAGGTGGTGGCCGTGGTCCCGGCGCCCGGCCTGACCGAGGACGAGGCGCTGCCGCTGGCGGCCAGCCTGGAGCGCTCCAGCGAGCACCCGCTGGCCGCCGCCATCGTCGCCGCGGCGCGCGAGCGTGGGGTGGAGATGCAGGAGCCCGCCGACTTCGCCTCTGTCACCGGCAAGGGCGTGACCGGCACGGTGGACGGGCGTCGGGTCGCGCTCGGGAACGCGCGGCTGATGCAGGAACTCGGGGTGGAGCTGGGCGACCTCGCCGCCCGGGCCGACGAGCTCCGGCGCGAGGGCGGCACCGCGCTGTTCCTGGCCGTGGACGGCAAGCCGGGCGGCGTCATCGCGGTGGCCGACCCCATCAAGGCGACGACCCCGGCCGCGCTGGAGAGCCTGCGAACCGACGGCATCCACATCGTCATGCTGACCGGCGACAACCGCACCACCGCCGAGGCGGTCGCGCGGAAGCTCGGCATCGATGAGTTCCAGGGCGACGTGCTGCCCGAGGACAAGCACCGCATCGTCCGGGAACTCCGCGCGCAGGGCAAGGTCGTCGCCATGGCGGGCGACGGGGTGAACGACGCCCCGGCGCTGGCCGAGGCCGATGTCGGCATCGCCATGGGCACCGGCACGGACGTCGCCATGCAGAGCGCGGGCGTGACGCTGGTGAAGGGCGACCTCGCGGGCATCGCGCGGGCGCGGCACCTGTCGCGCGCGGTGATGCGGAACATCCGGCAGAACCTGTTCTTTGCCTTCATCTACAATGCACTGGGCGTGCCGATCGCCGCGGGGGTGCTGTATCCGGTCCTCGGCATCCTGCTCAGCCCGATCATCGCGGCCCTGGCCATGGCGCTGAGCTCCGTCTCGGTCATCGCCAACTCGCTGCGGCTGCGGACGGTGCGGCTTGGGTAAGGACGCGACCAAGCCGCGCCGTCGCCGACACCAGGGTGGCCGCACGCCTCGCCATGGCGCGGCGGGGCGCCTTGCCCTGGGTCAGGCTTCCGCCTCCACGACGGCGACGGCGCGTTCCCGTCCGGGCCAGGCGTCGCAGGCGAAGTGGACGACCTGGCCGGGATGGAGCCCTCCGGTTGGCAGGTCGGCGACATGGAGGCCGAGGAGGCCCGGCGTGGTCGGCGTTTCCGACGCCTCCCGCCAGCCGTCGACGCCCCATCGCAGCACCGCGGGCGCCTCGTGCAGGACCCGCAGGGACTGCCCCGCCCGGATCGTCGTCACGGGCATTCGCTGCGACCAGTGCGCGGAAGTCGGGCGCGGCCTGCGCCCCGCGTAGCGCAACCACACCGCCTCCGGCCTGTCCACCGGGCGCTCCTCCCGCAGGCTGACGGCCAGCTTGACGAATTCGGCGTGCGCCCAGACCAGCGGCATCGCCGAGCCGGAGGGGCGGCCGGGATGGAGGCCCTCCCGCGGCCGCGGGTCGCCGTCCCACACCTGCTCCGGGATCAGGCCCAACCGGCCGCTGACGGCGGCCATGGTGCGGAGGTAGGGCTCGGCGTCCTCGTGGGCGAGGAGCGCGTAGTGGCCGCGCTCCCCGGCCAGCAGCGGCCAGGGCCGCCCCTGGCCGGTCCCGTCGTACGGCCGCCCGTCCAGGTGCTCTCCGTAGCCGTCGCCGACATACCGGCGCCAGAGCGGCCCGCTTGGTGTCTCGGCCCGCAACAGCGCGTCCACGAGCGCGACGCTGTTCCGCACCAGCGGATCGTCCGGCCGCCGGAGCCCGAAGCGCACGAGTTGCAGGAAGTCGGTCGAGATCTGCTCCGCGGCCGGGAGGTTCGGGTCACGGTCACGGTTCTTCAGCGGCACGACGTCCTGGAGCGCCGCGCGGTCCGAGATGACGCGGGCCGGGGCGACCCGGACGTAGTAGGCGCCGACCCCGTGCTCGCGCGAGAGCCTCGTCCCCTCGACCCCGCACCACTCCTCTATGTGCGCGTTCCAGTCGTCGGCCAGGATGAGGACGTCGCCCCGCTCGGACTCGTCCAGGAACCCGGCGCCGCAGACCAGCGCCGCAATTGCGACGGCCAGCGTGAAGGTGTTGATCCCGGCCGTCTCCTCCCAGCGATCCTGGTCCGTCGCGGGCCCCTGCCGCACGATGAAGGCCAGCGCCCGGCGCACCATGTCGCGCGCCTCGATGCCGCCGAACGCGTCGTGCTCGGCGAGGGCCGCAGCGAGCAGGACGGGGAAGGCCACCTCGTCGAGTTGGATCCCGCACCAGCGGGGCGTACCGCCAAGCCACTGGTTCTGCGCCCAGCGACCGTCCTCAAGCTGGGTCGCGATCAGGTAGCGCATGATGTCCCGCGCCTCCTCGGCCGCCCCGAGTTCCAGGAGAGCCCCGGCGCTTTCCACGAGGTCGCGCGGCCAGACGAGGTGGTAGCCGCCGACGTCGTCCGTGGCGTTGCCCCAGGGGATGCTGAGGCTGGCCACCATGGCGCCTGGGTAGGTCTTGTCCTGGTGCGCCTTGAGCACCATCGCCGAGAGATGGACCTGCTCGTGGAACTCGCCCGGAAGACCCTGGGCATGCGCCATTTTCGTGTGCCAGGCCTGCCAGGCGCGCACCTGCTCGCGCCAGACCGCCTCGAAGGGCTGGACCAGGGCCGAGATGGCGAGCGTCGCCGCCGCCTGCTGGCCGCTGCCGAAGCCAAGGGCCAGCACGGAGCGGCGCGGCAGCTTGCCCATGAGCGCGACATTGCCTGGTCCGGCACGGTCATAGGTCCAGGTCATCGTGCCGTTGCGGGCGAAGTCCTGCCAGCCATCGCTGACCCCGACGCAGCCAGCGCCCGCCATGCGCCACGCGTCCCGCTGGCTGGCGTCGGCCGCCGCGAGGGCCAGGGCGAAGGGGCCCTGCTCGGCGCAGAGGACCACCCGGCCGCGGCTGGTGAAGACCTCGGCCCGGTTGCCCCGGCCGGTGCCGCCGAGGTGCGGCGCGAGCAGCGCGTAGGGCGCCAGGTCGCCGTCGCCGGTGAGTTCCACCTCGATGAGCAGGACATCCCGTTCGGGGTCCGGCGTGATGCGCAGCGCGAGCTCGAAGCGGCTGTGCCGGTGCAGGACCTGCACCGCGGGGATGCCCGGCCCCGGCGTGGAGATCGTGTAGTCGACGCCACGCTTCACCTCGCTCCAGAAGCCCCGGCCGTCGGCGACGATGAAGCCGAGGTCGCGGATCTGCGGGATGTCCACCCGCGGCCAGTAGACCTCGTTGACGATGCCGTGGCCCACCGTAAACCACAGGCGCGCCGGGCCGAGGCTCGTCCCGACCATGTCCTTGTCGCTGCTGGTCCAGGTCGGCGGTATGCCGGGCACGCCGGGCGCTTCCATGGTGTCTCGCGTCCTATCCGGTCAGCTGTCGCTCATTCGCAGAGGCACCAAGAGGAGGGTGTGGACCCACGGTTGGGAGCGGTTCGTGCCGCTCCAGGCCGGACACGTCGGCGGCTCGGCGCCTGGGTTTCCGGAGACGTCCCGGACACGCCTCCGGACTGCCGCACGAGAGGCGGGCTACGCCACCGGGCGCGGGCCGTGGCGCCAAGGCCGGGCGCCAGCACGAGGCCGGTGCGGCGAATGGGCCTGGTGTCGACCATCCGGTGCGTCTCCTCCGTCACGGTTCCCGCCGCCGATGGGCGGTGCCCGTCGAGGCGCCCCACCGGCATCCGGGGTTGGTGCCGTCGCTCATGGGGAGGACGGCCTCCACCTCGAACGTCCGGGCGCCACGCCGAGGCGGCGCGGCCGAGTGTTTCAAAGTATGTAAGCGATGCCGGGCCGCCGGGGCGCTTGACCGTCCTGCGGGGGAAGGCCGCACGGCCCCGGCGGCCCGCATCGCGGACGGAGGGGAAGATGCCGCCCTCCCCGAACCTGGAGGAGCGGGCCCTGGCCGGGGGCGGTCGGAGGCAGCCGAGCACCCGCTGCGCGCCCTGGCGGCGCTCTGCGGGGACGCCTCGCCGGGAACGCTCCTGGCGAATGCTTGCCCTGCCGCCGTCGTGTAGTCGGCTCCGGAGTGGCTCCGCCGTGGTGCAGGGGATTCCCGCAGACCGGCCACTCAGGGCGACATCGTCCCTTCCTGGCCCGGGTGATCGGCCGGGATGCGGTACAGCACGAACAGCCGGTTCTCGAAAACCCGCTCGAGCCGGTTTCGCAGCCTCGGCATGATCTCCGCGACCTCATCGTCGTAGATCGGTGCCTTCGCCTCCACCATCCAGCCCGCCCTGCGTTGCCGGACGAACTGCCAGAATTCCTCCTCCGTCGGATTCAGCGGTGGGTTGGTCGCCCGGCGCTGGCCGTAGAGCGCGACGACCGTCGGCTTGGAGCAGAGCACCAGGGCGTCGGGCGCCACGCGGGTCCGTATCTCCTGGAAAAGCTCCGCGGCTTCGGCGTCGTCCACCGATGCCGTGTACTCGAGGCTCCGCTCCGGGAACTGGGGCATGTAGAGCAGCGCCACGGTCACGGCGACCGCCGCCGCCTTGAGGGGAGTGCCGAGCCGGGGCCAGGGCCATTCCTGCGCTCCGAGAAGGAAGTAGAACACGAACAGTGGCAGGATCGGCAGCGCGTAGCGGGCGGGCTCCAGGGAAACGGGGTAGAGCAGCAGCGCGCCGATATAGAGCAGCAGGAAGGCCTCGAACACAGTCAGCCGCCGCCGCACCGCCCGCACCACGCCGAAGGCCGACAGGGCCAGCACCGCGCCGAAGGCCGCGACCTGGACGGGCGTCCAGTGCCCGCGGCCGCCGCGAAGGAGCTCCGCCGCGGCGCCGATGTAGTCCTTGCTGGCGATGAGCGTCCTGCGGGCGATCGCGGCGACCATGCCGCCGGACGAATCCCCGAAGTATAACACGTAGGTCCCGAGGTCGGCCGGAAACATCCGGCTGATCAGGCCGATCTCCGCCGCCGCCAGCAGCAGGAGGACGACGCCGTAGTGGCGCAGCCGGGTGAATCGCAGGATGCAGATGGCGGCCACGGCGGCGAGGAGCACCATGCCGATCGCCCGCACCTCATAGGCCGCACCGAGCGCGAGCCCGCTCGCCATGGTCCACAGCCAGGGGGCGAGGCGACGAGACGACCCGCCGATGGCCACGATGTCCAGCCTGTCGAAGGCGAAGAGGCCGACATAGGCGAACAGCATGAAGGCGAATTCGGAGAAGAGGACGTTCTTGAACTCCCAGACGAACGGGTTCAGGCCAAGGACCGCGACCAGGGCAAAGACCCACACCTCCTCCAGCCTCGAGGCAGAGAAACCTGCCACCACGACCAGGGTGATCACGTAGCAGGCGGCGATGACCGTCTTCATGGCGACGTAGTCGACGCCGAACATGCCGATCACCGGTGCCAGGAGAAGCGGCAAGCCGGGTGGGTACGCCGCCGGGTGGATGGCGTTCGCCGGATTCACCACATAGCCGGTGGAAGCATAGCCCTGGCCCTGGATGATGTTCAGCGCGTTGAGGATGAAAAGCTCTCCGTCGCCGTCCCAGGGCTGCCCGGATTTGACATCCAGCAGAAAGAAGGCTCCGGTCAGGGCCAGGAGAAGCCAACGCCACACCCGAAACGGCACCGTGGCGGTGCGGCGCTGTTTGCGCGGTTCTCTGTCGTCGGGCACTCGTGTCCGTTGTTCGTGCTGGAGTACGGAGGAACTCATCGCACTAACACTCCGCCGAGGGGCCGTTGCGTAGAGCCGGAAGTCTCCTTGCCTGCGGCGATTGTCCGCAATTGAGGTTCTCGTGCTGCGGGTCCCCAGCAACACAATGACACAATGTCCCAAGTAGGGGCCGTTGCGTCGGGCACCTGGGTAATTTCGTCCGGTGAGCCGCGGCGACCTTGGGAAGGAGTGCGATGCCGGGCTCGCGGCGCGGAAAATGGTGGCGTCGCTTTCCCCCCCGAAGGCGCCTCCACAGGCGCAGGCGCGGACCCGCACGGCGCTCCTGCGGCCGCCATCGCTCGGCCTTCTCCAGGAAGGCCGTCCAGCTGACGGCGCCATGGCCCGGGGGAGGGGCAGGCGGACGTCGACGAGCCCATGCAGCGTCCGCAATGCCCGGATCCGGCTGGCGGGGCCAGTGCGCTCGGTGGCCAGCTTGGTGCGCTCTCGGCTTTGACGCCGCACGTCCTCCTGCCTGCGGGAGGGGACGGCGGCCGTCCGGCAGGCGTTCTGCTCGCCCCTGAGCCAGGACGCCAGCGCGCCCAGCAGCATGGCCATGTCGAGCCGGTCGGTCTTCGCCCGCGATCCGCGTGGGACCGGGATGCCCGAGGGGTGGACCACGTAGGCTTACATGCCATTTCGGCACAACCACCGGGCCAGGCTGGCGGTGCGGACCGCGAGGGTCGTGGGCGATGGCCAAACCTACGATCAGGCCTGCACTGCGGGCGGCGACCAGCACGGATTGCAGGACGGCCGACGTCTACCTCCCGACATGGGCTTGCTGATGCGCCAGGCCAGCCGCGTAGCCTGCGGGGTGCGCGGCATTGACCGCGTGACCTGTGGCATCACCTCGAGGCCGCCCGGCACCATCGAGTGGGAGTAACCGAGTCGGACGAGATGGGGGCGGGGCCACGGTCCCGCCCGCTCACCCCTGATCTGGGTACGCACATGACCTGGGCATGCGCACTCCCGTCGTTCGGCGCGATTGGGACGCCCCGCGCGAAGGCCCCGCGACGCCGGATCGATCAGGCGAAGTCCCAATCCGAGCTGGATTTCGCTGCGGCAGCCGTGCTGTCCATGCCGTTCGCGTCCCAGCTGCCTTCCTCGACCGTCTCCTCCTCCAGCTTCGAGCCCTTCAGGGGCTTGTAGCTGACCTCGTACACCGTGATCGAGGTGTCCTTGTTGCTGTTCATGATGCTGAAGGTCATGTTCACCCCGCCATTCGCGTAGTCCTCGGCGATGTTGGTGGTGTAGCTGCCCCAGTTCTTGCCGTCGACGTAGAAGGTGGCCTTGCCCGGTTCCCACTTGAGCTCGTAGGTGTGGACCAGGTCCTCGTTCACGCCGTTGTAGTATTTCGAGCGCCAGACATCCTTCCCGTTCGAGCCCTTGTGGTGAATGGTACCGTAGGGGCGGCCGTCGATGAACTCGACCAGGTCCATCTCCGGCCCCGGCCACTTGTCGTCGCCGGGCCACAGCAGCCCCGCGGGGCCGGGTTCGTCCGCCCCGTTCAGCTTCGCGACGATCTTGTAGGTGCCGTAGCCCTGGCCTGCGGCGGCGCCCCAGGGCTTCTGCATGATGCCGCTGTTGCCGCTGACCGTGACCTGGCCGGGTACGCTGGTGTCGATGCCCTTGCCCCAGGTGTGGTTGAGTGCTCCGATTCCGTTGTTGAAGCTTTCGTAGAAGGCCTTGCTCAAAAAAATAGTCTCCCGGATTGGAGGCGTCGTTATGAGCGGGGCAGCCTGGCAAGCGTCGATGGCGCACAACCGGACTGCAGCTGGAGATCGCGTGTCCCCGTACTTTCCCTGACTTGCGTCGCGCACTGACGCGAAGGTCGGTGGCGCGCCCGGTTAACCCCACGCGGATGTGCAGTACAAGCATTGAACTTGACACACGTTTCTGCTTCGCAAATGTGAAATCGGCTCGGAGCCTAGCGAATTTGCTGATGAGTTTGCCTGCGGAATACTTGGAGAATGATCTTGCGCTGCGCGCTTTGCGGCAGCGAAGCTTGGCTCCACGGCAGTCGGACTCCGCCGGATAGGCGAACGAGCGTGATGTATCAGACGGCCGGATGCATCGGACTGGCGCCTTTCGGATCGGTAATGCCTGCGAGTTTTTCCGTCGCGCGGCAGGTGCTCGACACGCATCGCGCCATTCGTGCGCGGGGCGGACTCATCCACTCGATCTCGACGGCCACGCCGGATGGCGCTGCCGGATGCGCGCGGTATCCGTTCTCGCCTCCATGTCATGCCTGCCGCATCGCTGCCGCCGCGGTGCCCGGAGTGAGGAGAGGGTGCGTCTCATTGCATTGAAGTCGGAAGGTGGACCCGCTGGCGCGCAGCACGGCATGGCCGCTGCCGCAAAAGCCTGCCTCGGCTTCGCCTTGTTCAGTTTGCATAATTGCCAGGGCACCGCGTTGGCGCAGGCGCTCGGCGCCACCTCCGCGAGGCAGGTTCGGTTCGTGGCGGTCAGCGCGCAGCCGCGCACCGCGACGGAACTCAGTCCCTCGGAATGCTCCCACGCCGGTGCCGTCATGGGACGGTTTGGAGATGGCATTGATTATCTTCGGAGTGGTGGCGGCATCAGTTCAGGCGGCGAGGTCTGTCATCCCAGCAGCGAAAAACGGTGGTGTGCGCCACCACGACACTGCGGTCGGCGAGCGTCAGTTCGAGGTCGCGGTAGCTGATCGGCAACAAGGGCTGGGATGGCCGGATCGTGCCGAGGCCCGGCCGTGCTGGCGCAGGGGTCGGCAGGCGCTGAATCGGATCCTTTCGGCAGCCCGCCAGTGGGGGGGCGAGGCATCAGCGATGCCTCGCCCTGTATCAGAACCCGTCCGGAAACTCGCGGAGGGTCTGGGCTTGCCGGATCAGGCCCACGGATAATCTGACTGGTGTTGGTCGAACCCCTTGACGACGCTCTCCTCGATCTGCTCGACACCTTTAAGCGTTATCATGTTGTCCTTGCCCCAGGTAATAACGACGTCGCCGTCGTGGTTGCCGTTGTAGTCGATCTCGAACTTGTAGTCGTTTTCGATCTTGATGGCGTCGTGCTTGTCATCGAAGCCCTTGATGGTGTCGTCACCGCCGGACTTGCCGCTGAAGACGAATTTTTCGTCCTTGCCATCGGCAAAGTAGTACTGGTCACCTGGCTTGTCGTGCACGACTTTTGCCGGGTGGCCGTCGTGCTGGTCCTTCCCGCCGTGGAGGTCCTTCTCGCCCTTGTCGCCCTTGTCGTCCTTCACGGGCTGCTCAGGCTTGTCGCCCTTGTCGCTCTTGTCGCCCTTGTCGCCCTTCACGGGCTGCTCGGGCTTCTCGCCCTTGTCGCCCTTCACGGGCTGCTCGGGCTTCTCGCCCTTGTGGTCCTTGTCGTCCTTCACGGGCTGCTCGGGCTTCTCGCCCTTGTCGCCCTTGTCGTCCTTCACGGGCTGCTCAGGCTTGTCGCCCTTGTCGCCCTTGTCGTCCTTCACGGGATACTCGGGCTTCTCGCCCTTGTGGTCCTTGTCGCCCTTCATGGGCTGCTCAGGCTTCTCGCCCTTCGCGGGCTGCTCGGGCTTGTCGTTCTTCGTGGGTTGCTCGGGCTTCTCGCCCTTCATGGGCTTTGTGGGCTGCTCGCCGCCACCTGCTGGCTTGTAGCTGTTAGTCACCTTGTCATCCTCATGGGAAGGCGGCGGTGTAAGAATGCCCATGCAAATCTCCTCAATGACGAAACCATGAACCAGGGACCAAAGAAAATATGCGTCCTCGTATCATCCGGTGGGCGATCCCGGTTCATGCGGAAAGAAATGCCAGGAACCGGATGGGCGCTACGCAAGAGAAGGCGATTTCTAATTGGCATTACTTACGAATTCGAATAACTTTCCCTGCCATTTTACTGGGTGCGGAGTTCTGGAGGTAAGAACAAGTCAAGGCGTCTAATTTGAATTCAGCGTAAGGCCCATTCAAAAAGGTATTGAGGCTTTGGACCCGCTTGCGTTTTTCTGGGCGGCAGCCATGCCGGGTGACCGTGCACGTGGATGCCGGGACATCGTCGCGCCGCGACGCGGCGCGGGTTGCGCTACGACAGCGACCTGACGGACACGGCGTGGGCGCTGACGGTGCCGCCGATCTGGCCTACGGCGCGTGGCGCCCGGCGTGCCGCGGGCGGCGGCCTTGCTCCACCCCATGCTCGCCATCCTGCTCGGCCCGATCGCCGCCGCCTTGGCATGGCGCTCGGCTCGGTCTCGGTCATCGCCAACTCGCCGCCGTTGCGGACGGTGCGGTTCCAAGCCGCAGGGTTCGGGCAGCCGGGGGCGGCTCCGGCCGCTCCCCGCCTCCCGTCAGTGCCGTGCTGCCCCGCGCCGCCGGATGTGGCGCCCGCGGTGCCCGCGTGGGGATGCATCTGGTCGCGGTGCGCCATCGTCGCCTGCATGTCCGGGCTCATAGCGGCGCCCGGCCGCATCTGCTGACGCATCTCGGCGCAGTGGGCGGCCATCTGTTGCATGTTCATGCCGGACACGTCGTGGCCGTGCATGCCCCCCATCGCACGCTTGTCGTGGCGCTGGTGGGTGCCCGTCCCCGACATGCTGCCGGTCTGCTGGGGCGGCGGGGGGCTCGGCTGCTGGGCGCAGGCCGCGAGCGCGAGGCCGGTGCGGCGAAGTGTCCTGGTGTCGATCATCCGGTGCGTCTCCTCATTGCGGCCTCCGGCGCTGCCGATGGACCGTGTCTGCCGCCGCGCCGCGCCGCACCGGCGCCCGGGGTGGGCGGCGGCGGGAGGCGCGACGGACTTTCCACGGGGAACGCCCGGCGGCCAAGCCGAGACGGCGCGACCGAGTATTTCAAAGTATGTATGCGGCCGTGGGCCGCCGGGGCGCTTGACCTTCCCACGGGGGAAGGGCGCAGCGTTCGCGCGCCCCACATCCGTCGACGGAGGAGGAGATGCCGTCACCCCCGAGCCTGGAGGAACAGATCCTGGCGGCGCTCGAGCGGGCCCTGGCCGAGGGCCGGTCGGAAGTTGCCGAGCACCTGCTGCGCGCCCTGGAGGCGCTTTGCGGAGACGCGTCGCCGGGAACACCCCTGGCGGACGCCTGCCTCGCAGCGATTGGGGCGCGCGCGCCGGAGCGGTCTCGCCACTGAGGGCGGCAGACAGTCGAGATGCGAGCTGGAGAGGGGGGGGGGGAAGTGGTGCCCCTTGACGGGCTGGCTCAGGGGCGAAGCCGACCCCCGGGCCATCGGGAGGCGGGAGGAGCCGCAGGAGACGGCAACCAACATGGACGGGGCCCGCGACCCGGACACGAAGCTGCCCTTCCGGGACGGCAAGGCTGACCATCTGCCGGATCGCCCGCGAGACGGGTGTTGGCGCCGAGACGATCCGGTTCTACGAGCGGCGGCGCCCAGTGGAGCAGGCGCCCAGGTCGGAGGGCGGGCCTATGCGTGTACCCGACCGACGTGGTCGAGCGCATCTGCCTCATTGAGGACCTAGGGGTTCGGGGATGCATAGAGCGCCTCGACGATGGGGCAGTCCGGCACCGAGCCGCCCTGGCACCGCGACGCGACCTCGCTCAGGGTCCGCTCCAGCCGCTGGAGATCGGCGATCTTCCTCCGCACCTCCTCGAGGTGCTCGAGGGTCACGGCCTGGACGTCCGAGCACGAGCCGTGGCCACCGTCGACGAGCCTCAGGAGGCTGCGGACCTCGTCGAGGCTGAAGCCCAGCTCGCGGCTCCTCCGGACGAAGGTGAGCCGGGCGACGTGCGCGGGCCCGTACACCCGGTGCCGCCCCTCCGTCCGCCCGGGGGCGGGTAGCAGGCCGACCTTCTCGTAGTACCTGATGGTCTCGATGTTGACCCCCGTCCGCAGGGAGAGGTCGCCGATCGAGATGCCTTGCCGCTTGCCGTCCACCGCCATCTCCTCAGGGGTACAGATTCCCTCTTGAACCTGTAGTTACTACAGCTCCTATCTTGGTCTCAGATGACGAAGAAGGCCAAGCGGCCATGAGTGACCAAGCGGAAAGGGGCGCCCTCGCCCCCAGGGCAACGAAGGAGCGGACCAGGGACGGAAGGAGGGCGCCGACGGTGCTCCTGGCCGTCGGGGGGCTGCTGGCCGCCCTTGGCTCGGCGAGCTGCTGCCTGCTGCCCCTCGGCCTGTTCCTCGTCGGCGTCAGCGGCGCCTGGATCGGCAACCTGACCGCCCTGGCGCCCTACCAACCGATTTTCCTGGCCGCTGCACTGGCCTGCCTCGCGGGCGGGTTCTTCGCGGTCTACCGCAAGCCCAAGGCCGCGGCCTGCGCCGAGGGTTCGTACTGCGCGAGGCCCGCCTCCAATCGCATCGCCAAGGTCGCCCTCTGGAGCGCGACCATCCTCGTCGCGGCGGCTCTCGCCTTCCCCTACGCCGCGTCGATCCTCCTGTAGCCGTCCCGGAAAGGAAGCCGGATATGAAGCCGATCACCCGCGTCGCCGCCGCCCTGGGTCTCCTCCTGGCCACCGGCGCCGCCGCCTCCGCCGCCGAGCGGACCGCGACCCTCGAGGTGCAGAACATCTCCTGCGTCACCTGCGCCCCCATCGTGAAGCGAACCCTTTCCCGCGTGCCCGGCGTAAGCCGGGTGGCGGTCGCCGAAGGATCCGGGACGGCGACCGCGACGGTGACCTTCGATGACGCGCGCACCGATGTCGCGGCCCTGGTGCAGGCGACGACGAACGCCGGGTTCCCGTCGCGGGCGGTGCAGTAGGCCCTGGGCGGCCCACTGGCGTCGGCGCTCCGCTTAGGCCGCCAGACCAAGGAAAAGCAAAGGAATTCCCGTGAACTTCTTCGCACCGCAGCCCGCCCAGCACGACTGCTGTGGGGCCAAGCCGGGCCGAGGCGAGCGCGCCCCGGATCTCGTTGTCATTGGCGCTGGGTCGGCGGGCTTCGCCGCGGCGATCCGCGCCTCGGAGCTTGGCGCCAAGGTCGCGCTGGTCGGCGAGGGGGCCATCGGCGGCACCTGCGTCAACATCGGCTGCGTCCCGTCAAAGGCGCTCATCAGGGCGGCGGAAACGCTGCACCAGGCCCGCGCCGCCTCGCGTTTCGCCGGGATCACCGCATCGGCGCGGCTGGAGGACTGGAAGGCCCTCGTCGCGCAGAAGGACGAGCTGGTCGCCAGCCTCCGGCAGGTGAAGTACGCCGATCTCCTGCCGGACTACCCGGGCGTCTCCTACGTCCCGGGGCGGGCGCGCCTCACCCCGGACGGCGCCGTCACGGTCGGGGACGCGGCCTACCGGCCCGGCAAGGTCATCATCGCCATCGGGACGTCGCCCGCCGCACCGGCGATCCCCGGGCTCGACACGGTCCCCTGGCTCACCAGCACGACGACGATGGAACTCGAGGCGCTTCCCGCCTCGCTCCTGGTGATCGGCGGCGGCGTCATCGGCTGCGAGCTCGGGCAGATGTTCGCCCGCTTCGGCGTGCGCGTGACCATCGTGTGCCGGTCCCGGCTGCTGCCCGGCGCAGAGCCGGAGGTGAGCGCGGCGCTGGCCGACTACCTCCGCGCCGAAGGCGTCGATGTCCGCTGCGGGGTGGCCTACGAGGCCATCCGGCAGGCCGGGGGCGGCGGGGTCGAACTCGTTGTCCGGGGTGCCGATGGCCGGGCCATGACGCTCCCGGCCGAGCGCGTCCTCGTGGCCACCGGCCGGAAGCCGAACACTGCCGGGATGGGCCTGGAGGAGGCTGGCGTGGCGCTGGACGCGCGCGGCGCCGTCCAGGTCGACGACCGGATGCGCACGGCGCGCCCGGGGGTCTACGCGGCGGGCGACGTCACCGGCCGGGACCTCTACGTCTACATGGCGGCCCACGGCGGCAAGGTCGCCGCGGAGAACGCGCTCGGCGCCGACGGCGCGCCGCGCTACGACGCCACGGCCATGCCGGAGGTGACCTTCACCGACCCGCAGGTCGCGAGCGTCGGCCTAACCGAGGCAGCAGCCCGGCGTGCGGGCCTGGAGGTCGAGGCCAGGGTCGTGCCGCTCGACCAGGTGCCGCGGGCGCTGGCCGCCCGGGACACTCGGGGGCTGATCAAGCTCGTGGCGGAGCGCGGCAGCGGTCGGCTCCTGGGCGCGCACATCCTGGCGCCGGAGGCCGGAGACAGCATCCAGACCGCCGTCCTGGCGGTGAAGCGCGGGCTGACCGTGGCCGACCTGTCGGCGACGATCTTCCCCTACCTGACCACGGTCGAGGGCCTGAAGCTGGCGGCGCTGAGCTTCTCCAAGGAGGTCGGGAAGCTGTCCTGCTGCGCGGGCTAATGAGCGCTGCCAAGCGGCTCCTTTCGGGCTGGCCACGCCCGCCGGTGATCGCCGCTCCGTGTTACCTGGCCTCTTCCATGGACGATGCGGCGTTCCGGATGGGGCTCGCTGAGGCGTGGTTCGCGGCCGCGCCGCAATGGCAAGCCGATGTCAACATGGCCGGGCTTGGCCCTCGTACATGAAGGTCAGCGGCTTCGGACCCGGGAGGTAGCCAGTCCTCAGGTCATCCAATCGGAACCCCGCCGCCTGGACGAGGTCGTCCACCTTGCGGTTCAGGTGGCAGCCCCCGGCGACCCGCTTCCAGGCGGGCGTGAGACGGTTCTGCCACCAGCGCACGCCCGGGTCGGGCGCGAGGCCGTGCTCCACGAACAGCAGCCTGCCGCCGGGCCGCAGGACGCGGCGCGCCTCCCGCAGCACCCGGACGGGGTTGCCGACGCTGCACATCGTCCAGGTGGCCACCACGGTGTCCACGCTGCGGTCGTCCAAGGGCAGCCGCTCGCCCGCCGCCTCGACGAGCTCGACGGGGATGCGGCCGCCCCGGGACCGTGCCTCCGCCATGCGGAGCAGCGCGGGCGACGGGTCGACGCCGACCACCAAGGTGACGTCCGGGCCGTAGAAGCCGAGGTTCAGGCCAGAGCCGATGCCGAGCTCCAGCACCCGGCCCGAAGCGGCGCGCCCGACTCGCTGGCGGAAGGGCACGAGCTCCCGGTTCCGCATGGCCAGCGCGAGAAGACGGGGCAGGATGAAGCGATCGTATGAGGCTCATGCGTCCTCGACTCATCCGGTCAGCGGCCCGAGAGCGGTTGCTTCACGAACGCCGCGGCGCCGAGCGCCAGCGGTACGGTGACAGGAAGCCACACCAGCACCGTGTCCCGCTTGACCGAATTGCGGTGTTCGGCCGGGCGCGGCCGATTGGCGGTTGCGGCCATCTGCACGCGGTCACCTGGCCGCCTCGCTTTCGAGGCGGCTCCGGCGCTCCTGGAGGTCACGTTCGCGTTCCGGCCAGGTGCTCTTGATGAACGCGAGGGCCGCGCGGATCTCGGCGTCCGAAAGCACGCCCCCGAAGCCCGGCATGTCGCTCTCGTAGCCGCCGCCGACGATGGCGGCCGTGCCGTCCCGGGTGATCCGGAACAGTACGTCGTCCGCATGGTGCCAGGTGTGCCCCGAGGCGTCGTGCGGGGGCGCGGGCAGCCTCCCGTCGGGCCTGCGCGATTGCCAGTCCGGCTGGCCCTCGAGGTTCGCGCCGTGGCAGCCCGCGCACCGCTCGCCGTAGACGCGGCGGCCGAGGGCGACCTGCGCCGGATCGCTGGGATCGATCGCGGTCGATGCCGGGCCCGGCCGACCATGCCCCGGGAGCAGCGCCGCGCCGCCCACCGCCGCCGCGAACAGAGTGATGGCAGTGGCGAGCAGCACAGGTCGCCGCCGCCACGTCCCCTGACCTCGTCTCGTCACCGCTTGCCCCCCAACAGGTACTTCACGAGCGCCGCGACGCCGAGGACCAGCAGGATGAGAATGAGGAGCCACACGAGGCCCATGCCCCACATCATTCCGGCCATGCCGTCCATCATGCCCTGCATCGCGGCCTCCCTCCTGCCCACAAGGGAAATCGCACGGACCCTGCCGCCGCGCTCAGCCGCGGTCGGGAGCGGGCGCCCGGCGCCGCCACTGCTGGTTCGGTCGCCCGCCATGCTCACCGCCCGGCATGCCCTGCATCATCCTGCCGCACATCTGCGCCATGTCGCCCCGGCCCATGCGGCCGCCCATCATCCCGGAGCCGTTCATGTGAGGGCGCCCCGTCATGCCGCCGTCACCACGTTGGGCGAGCGCCGGGACGGCGAGCGCGGCGGCCCCGAGCAGGGCGGAGGCCGCCAGCAGGTGCCTCGAAATCCTTGTCATGGTCTGCCTCCCTCAGTTGCCTCGTGCCTGAATCCCGGGGGCGCGGTTCTGCATCTGCGAGGTGGACGCGGCCCCGCGCGGCATCGTCCGGGCTTCGCCCGCGTGGCACGACTGGCCTGACTTCCCGGACATGCACAGGCCCAGGGCGCACATCGCGGCGCAGGGAGCCAGGGTGACCAGGATCGGGGCCACGCCGATGGCGGTGAGCCAGGTCCATTGCGAGGCCAGGCCCGCCGCCACGACGGCGAGCCCGAGCACGGCCAGTGCGCGCCGCCCGCGCAGCACCGGCGGGAGGCGGTCGCCGAAAGCGCGGAACGGCGAGCGCGCTTCAACGAGGTCCGATTGGGTTGTCATCGGCGAACCCCCCTCAGATCGCCATGTAGACGCTGATGCTGCCGTCCTTGGCAACGGCGCGGATCGTGAACGGCTCCTGCTTCCTTCCCCCCATTCCCGGCGAGCCGAGAGGCATGCCCGGCAGGGTGATGGCGCGCAGCGGCGGCCGCTCGGCCAGGAGCCTGCGGATGGCCTCCACGGGGACGTGGCCCCCGACGACGTAGCCTTCGACAACGGCGATGTGGCAGCCATCCAGCTCCTCGGGGATACCCGCCTCGCGGCTCAGCGTCGCCAGGTCGTGGGTCGGCCGGACGTCGACGGCGAAGCCGTTCCGCCGGAGGTAGGCCGCGTAGTCCTCGCAGCAGCCGCATTGCGGGCTCTTGTGGAGCGTGACCTGCGTGGGCGCCTCCGCCAGCGCGGGCAGCGGGAGGCAAAGGGCCGCAAGCAGGGTGGCGCGGCGGGAGAGTGAGGTCATCGTCGGTTGTCCTTTTTTTGGGTTTCGGGTTTGGGTTTGGCTTCCGGGCTGGGTCAGGCCACCCGCAGCACGCCCATCAGGCCGCTGACCTCGTGGTCCATGACGTGGCAGTGCAGCATCCAGGCGCCCGGGTTGTCGGCGACGAAGGCGACCTCCACGGTCTGGCGCGGCTCGACCAGCACCGTGTCGCCCCATTCCGCCCCGGCCACCGCGGTGCCGTTCCGCGTCAGCACCCGGAAGCTGTGGCCGTGCAGGTGCATCGGGTGCCACCAGGCGGTCTCGTTGCGGAGCGACAGCACGCAGGTTCGGCCGCGCGCGAGGCTCAGCAGCGGCGGCATGTCCGTGTCCCCCTTGCCGGTCATGGACATGCCGTTGATGGCCCAGGCCGCCCCGCGCATGCCCATCATGCCCATGCCGCCCATCATCCCGCCCTGGAGAACGAGCTCGTGCCGCTCCGCCGAGGCCAGGTCCGGCTCGGGCAGCGGGTTGGGCGGCAGGCGCACCGGGGCGTCGAGGGCATGGTCGCGCAGCGGCGCGGCGCGCTCGTAGGCGAGGGCGACGAGCTCGTAGGCGAGGCGGTCGTAGAAGTCGTCGATGACGGCGTGGCGGCTCCCCGGCTTGCCCGCCATGTCCAGGATGACGTCGGCGCGCATGGCGGGGCCGAGCAGCAGCCGCCCGCCTACGGGCTCGTGCGGCGCGCAGGGCTGTCCGTCTAAGGCGACCACGACGGGCCGGTGCCCCTCGAACCGCAGCGCCACAATGCGCGCGGTCGCCGCGTTGACGATGCGCAGCCGCACCCGCTCGCCCGAGCGGACGCGCACCGCGTCGGGCACCCGGCCGTTGACGGTGACCGTGTTGCCGAGGCGGCCCGCCATCGCCGTCTCCATGCGGCCGCCGAACCCCGGCGCGACCTGGGCGTCGCGCGTCAGGCGCCAGTCCTGGATGACCCAGACCAGCTCGCGGTCCACCCGGGGTGGCTCGGCCTCCTCGACGATGAGCGCCCCGGCCAGCCCGCGGCCCTGTTGCACCAGGCTGTTGTCGTGTGGGTGGTACCAGAAGGTCCCGGCGTCCGGTGGCGTGAACTCGTAGGCGAAGCGCCCGCCGGGCCGGATGGGCGGCTGGGTCAGCCCGGGCACGCCGTCCATGGCGTTGGGCAGGCGGATGCCGTGCCAGTGCACGGTCGTGCTCTCGTCCAGGCGGTTCTCGACGACGGCACGGAACCGCACGCCCTGGCGAACCCGCAGCACGGGCCCGGGGACCGAGCCGCCATAGGCCCACACGGCCGTGGCGGGGTGGTCGTCGCCGACCATCGGCGCGTGGGCCGGTGCGGCGGTCAGCCGCAGGGAAACGGGCGCGCTCGTGGCAGTTGCGGCATGTCCCTTGGCGGGAAGCCCACCCGCCAGCGCGAGGGCACCGCCCGCCTTCCAGAATTGCCGCCGGGTGAGCTCCGGCGGTGTGTTGATTGGCATGATCCCTGTCCTCCTCATGCCGACGCGGCCCGCGCGAGGGCGGGTGCGCGGCGCGGGCCCGGTGGAGGCCGGACCCATGGAACTCAGGCCGCGGCCCGCAACGGCGGGCGGCGGTTAGACGAGGGGGAGCGGTCTAGGCGGGAAGGGGTCGGGCGGGAGCGTCCTGCCCCGTTGTCTCGCGGGCGCCCGCGCCGCGTACTCGAACGCGACGGCCACGGGCGCGCCCAGGACCGTCGGCGCCGTCAGGCCGACGACGGCACCCGAGCAGGCGAGGGCACTACAGGGCATCGTCTTGGTGCCGCCGTCGCCGCCAGGCGCCTTGGCCGGGCAGTCGCCGCAGGGCTGGCCGGGACCTCCGGCCATCATGGCGCCGCCGGGCATGGGCATCGCCGACGCAGCCCCCGGCAGCGCCGTCGCCAGCACGAAGGCGAGGGCGGTCAGGACCAGCAGCAGGCGCCTGAGGACGGGCATGCCCATGGCCGCACGATATGTCCCTCGGCGTTTGCCCTGCAAGGTCATGCCCGCCCGGCCCCCCTCACCGCGGCGACACCAGGTCGGCCCCGCGGGCGCGCCGGAGCGCGTCCAGCACCGCCTCCCGGGTCAGGACCTCGGACAGGACGATGCCCCGCGGGGCGCCGGGGCCGTAGACCGCGTTGAAGGGGATGCCGAAGCGGTCGTTCCTGGCGAGGTAGTCGGAGACCCGGACGTCCGGGCGGGTCCAGTCGGCCCGCATGGCGACGACGCCAGGCTCGGCCAGGGCTGCCGCCACCTCGGGCCGCTCCAGGACCAGGGCGTCGTTGACCTTGCAGTTGGCGCACCAGTCCGCGGTCACGTCCACGAGGACCACCTTGCCCTCGGCCACCAGGCGCCGGAGGGCCACCTCGTCGAAGGGCGCCCAGGCCGTCGCCGCTGCGCTCGGCGGAGCCGCCCGAAGCACGACGGGCGCGGCTCCGGCCCCCGCGAGGGCGAGGACAACCACGGCCGCGGCGGCGGGCGGGCCGATCCGCGGGCGCAGCACCAGCGCCCCGGCCAGCACCGTCAGCGCGACAGCCACCGCTACCGCGGCCTCCCAGGAGGTCTGGGCGGCCAGCACGGCGAGGAGCCAGGCGGCCGTCCCCGCCAGGGCGACGGCCAGCACGCGCCGGAGCGCGATCATCCACCGGCCCGGCTTCGGCAGGAGGCGGACGAGGCCGGGGAAGGCGGCGCCCAGGAGGTGCGGCGCGGCCAGCCCCGCCCCCAGGGCGCCGAAGATGGCCAGGATCTCGGCCGGGCCCCGCGCCAGCGCGAAGCCGACGGCCGTGCCGACGAAGGGGGCGGAGCACGGCGTCGCCAGCACCGTGGTGAACGCCCCGGCGGCGAAGCTGCCCGCGAGCCCGTCCCCGCCCGCGCGGCCCATCGCGGTCGCCAGGCGCGACGGCAGCGGGATCTCGAGCAGCCCGGCGAGGCTCGCTGCGAAGACGGTGAGGGCGGCCGCCATCGCCACGAGGAAAATCGGCTGCTGGAACTGCATGCCCCAGCCGACGGCGAGCCCAGCGGCCTTGAGCCCGGCCAGCGCGCCGCCGAGGGCGAGCATGGAGGCGACGACGCCCGCCGCCGTGGCCAGGAAGCCGAGGCGGACCTGGCGGCGCGCCCGCCCGTGGTGGCGCAGGGCGGCCATCAGCTTGAGGCTGAGCACCGGCAGGACACAAGGCATCAGGTTGAGGACCAGGCCGCCGAGCAGCGCCAGGCCCAGGAACGGCAGCAGGCCGCCCCACGCCGTTCGCGCGGCGCCCGCCGCGACCGTGCCCCGGATCTCCGCCGCCCGCGGACCGTCCAGCACGGTCACGGTGACGCCGGTGCCCGGCATGCCGACGGCGTCCGGCCCCGAGGTCACGGGCAGCCGCGCCGTCGCGGTCCCGCGGTCGGGGGCGAAGGAAACCTCCGGCTTGCCGAAGGTCCACCTGTCGCTCTCGACGATGACGTCCGGCGCCGAGAGCGGCTGCCTGGAGGAGAGCCTGACCTCCAGGGCGGCCGGGTTCCCGGGGACGGCGGCGACGCCGTCCACCGCGAGCCCGGACCGCGAGCCGTCGTCCGGCACCTGGGCCTCGTGGCGGGCGATGAGGTTGGCCGCCTCCGGGTCCACCACCGCCGTACCCGCGGGCAGGTCGAGCGAAAGCTCCAGGCTCCTCGGGACGCAGACGGTGCTGCAGACCAGGATGTCGAGCCTGCCCCGCAGTGCGACCGGCTCGCCTGGCCGCTCGGGTCGGACGGTCAGCGGGAAGACGACCTCGTCGAGGTAGCCGAAGGTCTCGAGGCCGAACAGCGTGAACCGGGTGGGCGCGGGCCAGCGCCACCCCACCGAGGCGATGTTCGCCGAGCCGGACCAGTCCACCGTGGGCGCCGCCCCGGCGTCCCCAGGGGAGCGCCAGTAGGTGTCCCAGCCCTCGGCCAGGGAGACCTGGAGCCCCGCCCTGATCTCCCTGTCGGATCCGGCGGCGTCGGTCGCCGCGAGCAGGCGGGCGCGCATGGTCTCCCCGGACACCCACGGGCCACTCGCGGCCGACGGCGCAGCGGCGGGCCACGCCAGGACAAGGGCGACGAGCGCCGCGGCGAGCAGGCGCAGGCAGCCCGCGAGAGCTTCCGAGAGGGTCCCGAAGCGCTCTTGGCGCCGGGCGGCTTTGGAGAACATGCCAGCCACGCCCGCCGCTCCTCCGATGCTCATGGTCGCCCCCTACTCTGACCGTGGGTTCCAGCCGCGGAGCAGGAGCGCGTTCGTGACCACGCTGACGCTGCTCAACGCCATCGCCGCGCCCGCGACCACCGGGCTGAGCAGGCCGAGCGCCGCCAGCGGGATGCCGACCAGGTTGTAGACGAAGGCCCAGAAGAGCCCCTGCCGGATCTTGCGGTAGGTCCGCCGCGACACGTCGATGGCCCCCGCGACCAGCGCCGGGTCGCCGCGCATCAGGGTCACGCCCGCCGTGTGCATGGCGACGTCGGTGCCGGTCGCCATGGCGATGCCGACGTCGGCCGCGGCGAGCGCGGGCGCGTCGTTGACGCCGTCACCGACCATGGCGACCACCTTGCCCTCGCCGCGCAGCCCGGCGACCGCCTCGGCCTTGCCCTCGGGCAGCACCTCCGCGACCACCCTGCCGATGCCCAGCGATCCGGCGGCGACGGCCGCGGCGCCTCGGCCGTCGCCGGTCAGCATGACCGTCTCGATGCCCTGGCGGTGCAGCCGGTCGACGGCGGCCCTGGCCGAATCCTTGACGGCATCGCCGAAGGCAACAAGGCCGAGGGTTCGGTGGTTCGGCGCCGTCTCCGCCAGCCAGGACACGGTCCGCCCGGCGGCCTCGAAGTCCCTGGCCACCGGGGCGAGCGCGTCCCCGGCCAGCCCGTTCTCCTCGAGCAGGCGCCGGTTGCCGAGGACGAGCGCGCGCCCCTCGAACTCGCCGGAGACGCCCCGCCCGGCGAGGGCGCGGAAATCCTTGGCGGATCCCTGCGGGATGCCCTCGGCCTCGGCCCGGCGCCGGACGGCGGCCGCCAGCGGGTGCTCGCTCCCGGCCTGGAGCGCGGCGGCCAGGCGGAGGACCTCCGCCGCGCCCGCCCCATCTGCCGGGACGACGTCGGTCACCTCGGGACGCCCCTCGGTCAGGGTTCCGGTCTTGTCGAAGGCGACCGTGGTGACCGCGTGCGCCCGCTCCAGCGCCTCGGCGTCCTTGATGAGGATGCCGTGCCGGGCCGCGGCGCCGGTCCCGACCATGATGGCGGTCGGCGTCGCCAGGCCGAGCGCGCAGGGGCAGGCGATGACCATCACCGCCACCGCGTTCAGGACGGCCGCCGTCGCGTCGCCGGTGACCGCCCACCAGCCGACGAAGGTGGCTAGCGCGATGCCGAGCACGACCGGCACGAAGACCGCGCTGACGCGGTCCACCAGCCGCTGGATCGGCGCCTTGGACGCCTGCGCGCCCTCGACCAGGCGGACAATTCTTGCGAGCACCGTCTCGGTGCCGACGGCATTGGTTTCCACGATGAGGAGGCCGTCGGTGTTGATGGAGCCGCCGGTCACCTTGGTGCCGACCGCCTTCTCCACTGGCAGGCTCTCACCTGTGAGCATGGACTCATCCACGCTGCCGCCGCCGTCGATGACGCGCCCGTCCACTGGGATGCGCTCGCCGGGGCGGACCACGACGACGTCGCCGACCCGGACCGCGGAAAGCGGCGCTTCGACCTCGATGCCGCCCCTGCGCAGGCGCGCCTTGTCGGGCCGTAGATCCATGAGGGCGCGGATGGCCGAGGCCGTCTGCCCCTTGGCGCGGGCCTCCAGCCACTTGCCGAGCAGGACGAAGGTAATGATGAGCGCCGAGGACTCGAAGTAGAGCGCGGGCGCGTGGTCCCCGTGCGCCGTCAGCAGCTCGTAGACGCTCAGGCCCCAGGCGGCCGTCGTTCCGAGCGCGACCAGCAGGTCCATGTTGCCGCTGAAGGACCGCGCGGCCTTCCACCCGGCCACGTAGAACCGCCAGCCCAGCCAGAACTGCACCGGTGTCGCCAGGGCGAACTGGACCCAGCCGGGCAGCATCCACCCGCCCTCGAACAGGTGCCCGGCCATACCGAGCAGGAGTGGCGCCGAGAGCGCGGCCGCAGCCACGAGGCGGAACAGGTCGCGGCGGCTCCGGGCCGCCGCCGCATCGGTCTCCTCCGCCGGGGAGAGCGCCTGCTCGACCGGACTGGCCTCGTATCCCGCCTTCTGAACGGCGGCGACGAGCTGATCGGCTGTGACGGCGCCCCGGGCGGCGGTGACACGGGCGCGCTCCGTGGCCAGGTTCACCTTGGCCTCGACGACGCCCGGCACCCGCTTCAGCGCCCGCTCGACCCGGCCCGAGCAGCTGGCGCAGGTCATGCCCTGGACGTTCAGGTCGAACTCGGCCACGGGAACCCCGTATCCCGCCTCCTCCGCGGCCCTGGCCACCGCCGCCGTGTCCGGCGCACCGATGAAGGTGACGCGCGCCCGCTCGGTGGCGAGGTTCACCGAGACGTCGGAGACGCCGGGCAGCCGCTTCAGGGCCCGCTCGACCCGGCCGACGCAGGAGGCGCAGCTCATCCCCTCGATGCCGATGTCCACCTCGGCACCGCCCCCGGCCTTCGCGGCAGTCCCGGTTTCCGCAGTCAGAGCGTCCATCCCGCCCGCCTCCCGACAATCTCGACTGCCGGATCAGATGGGGCTTCCCACAATGGCAAGGTCAAGCGCTGCCGCGAGGGGCGGCGCCCGGCCACCTCGAACTGGTCTGGAACTGCGAGGCCGGACCATGTCGTGGAGGCCCGATGCGGCATCGACGGCACCCGGAGGGAAGACCGCAAGCAGGACGAGGATGACGCGTTTCATCGCGGCCCGGGCAACGCCGAGTCTCGCGGGAGGAATCGGCCCGACGCCGTCCGGCGAGCCGATCCAGTATGTCAAAGTATGAAAGCGGTGGCAGCGGTGCCGCGAGGTCCGCATGCGGTGGCGCGCCCGCTCCGTGGCCGAAGACAAAGGGTTCGGCGAGGTCCAGAGGGGGAGGGCGGCACCCGACGGGGCAGGGCGCCTCGGGCTACTGACGGCCAAGCAACTTGCCCGTCCAGGCGATGTCCCGCATCGGGCGGCCGATCCAATGTTGCATCGGGCGAGGAGAGGGCATGGGGCAGGACGGTCGTCCGGCGGATCCGGCAGGCGCTGCGGAGGGAGGCGGCGCGCGGCACGCGGGGCTGACCCGGCTGCGCTTCTTCCTCATCGGCTGGGTCGTTCTCTACCACCTCGACCTGCCGCTGCACGTGACCGAGACCTACACCTGGCTCGCGCCCGTGCTGCGCCGCGGCTATCTCGGGGTGGACGGGTTCTTCCTGCTCTCGGGCTTTGCCCTCTGGCTCGGCTACCGGGCGCGGCCGCCAATGAGCCTGGCCGGGATCGGCCAGTTCCTGCTCCGGCGGGTGGCCAAGATCTGGCCGCTGCACGTCCTGGCGCTGCTGGCGTTGGCGCTGCTGGTGGGGTTGGCGGTCGCGCTGGGCGTGACCATCCGTGACCCGGACCGCTTCGGCCTGCGCGACTTCCTGCTGCAGCTCGCCCTGCTGAACGCCTGGGAGACGACCGAGCGCTTCACCTGGAATTATCCCTCCTGGGCCCTGTCGGCCGAATGGGCTGGGTATCTTGCCTTTCCCTTCCTGCTCCGCGGCCTGCTGCGGCTGCCGAGCGCTGCGGTGGCGCTGGTGGCGGCGGGCGGACTGCTCGGCCTCTGGTTGCTGACGCGCTGGGGCCCGGCGCCCTCGCTGAACCACACGCTGCATCTCGGGCTGCTGCGCTTCTTCCTGGAGTTCGGCATCGGACTTTCCCTCGGTCGCCTCGCGACCGAGGGCCGACTGCCCCGTGCCCTGCTCTGGCCAGCCCTGGCCGGGCTTCCGGCCGGGCTGCTGCTCGGGCAGGACGCGCTCGCCGCGCTGGGGCTGGCCGCCCTCGTCCCCACGATCTGGCTGGCGGGCCTCGGCCGCCCGGTGCCCGCGCGGCCGGACCTGCTGCTGCAACTCGGCGAGGCGTCGTTCGGCATCTATCTCTGCTGGGTCTTCGTCGAGGCCGCGGTGGTCGGGGCGCTGCGGCTGATCGACCCGGGCTCGCCCGGGCGAGCCGCGCTGATGGTGGCGGGCTACCTGGCCACACTGCTGGTCGGTTGGCTGGCCTGGCGCTGGGTGGAGATGCCTGCCCAGCGCTGGATCCTGCGGCGGCGGGTTGCGCCGCCGCCGCTCGGCCTCGCACGGGCGGCGACGGAACGGCCTGGCGCCTGACCAGGGCAGGATTCCACGGCTCGGCAACAACCGTCACTCCGCCACCGCGAACGACTTTGGCTCCCGCGCCGCCGCCCGGGCCAGGCGCCAGTAACAGTCAGGAGGACTGGACCGGCGGCTGCGCGGGGCGAAATGCCACATTCTCTCGGTCTCGATGCGCCACAGGCATCCCGAGCGGGACGCCGCGCGCAATCGGCTGGTGCCGACGCCCCCTCGTAAGCGGGGCAGCGCGAGCCGGGGGCCCTGCACCTTGTCGCCACCACTCCCGCCTCCTTGCCGGTCGGGTGACCGAGGCGGGAGCATCCGGCCCTTCCACACGGCAGGGTCAGCTCATGCCGGACATGTTGTAGCCCTGCATTCCCGACATGCTGTGCCCCGCCATGCCCTGTGCACCCATGCCGGACATGCCACCGGTCTGCTAGGCGGGCGGGGGACTTGCCTGCTGGGCGCAGGCCGCGAGCGAGAGGCCCAACGCCAACGCGAGGCCGGTGCGGCGAAGCGTCCTGGTGTCGATCATCCCGGCGTGTCTCCTTCGTTGCCGTCCCCAGCGCTGCGGGGCGGGCTAGACGGTTTCCACCACGAACGTCCGGACCCCAGGCCGGGACGGCCCGACCGAGTATTTCAAAGTATGTATGCGGCCGAGCCGCCGGGGCGCTTGACCTTCCCACAGGGGAAGGGGGCACGGTCTTGGAGACCCGCATCATCGACGGAGGAGAAGATGCCGCCACCCGAGAGCTTGGAGGAGCAGATCCTGGCGGCGCTCGAGCGGGCCCTGGCGGAGGGGCAGGCGGAGGCGGCCGAGCACCTGCTGCGCGCCCTAGAGGCGCTCTGCAGCGATGCGTCGCCGGGTTCGGTCCTGGCGGAGGCCTATCTCACGTCGGTCGGGGCGCGGGCGCCGGATCGGTCCCGCCACTGAGGAGGTTGGCCAGTCGAGCCTCGGGCCAAGGGCCGGATGGGAACTGGGCCTCCTGATCGGGCTGGCTCAGGGGGGGCGAACCCGAGGCCGCAGAAATCGGGAGGAACCATACAAGGCCGCAATACGCGGGCCCCGCAGCTCCGCCGCCAAGCTGCTGTCGGGAATCGACGACCCATTGGGCGTGAGATGCCTTGTCCGCCCGACCGGGTGCGCCGCATTTCCCGGCGGGCGGCACCGGGGACCAACGAAGGCTGTGGAAGCTGCCGCGAAGCCAGCGGCCCGACCTCGTCATTTTGCCCCTTGATTCCGTACTTAGGTACGGACCCCACATCGGGCGCGAGGTGACGAGATGACTGCGGGACTGACCATCGGCAGGGCCGCCCGGGCGGCAGGCGTCGGCGTTGAGACGATCCGGTTCTACGAGCGGCAGCGCCTGGTGGCGCAGCCGCCGAAGCCGGAGGGGGCGGGCGTGCGCCTGTACCCGGCCGACACGGTCGAGCGCATCCGTTTCATCAAGGACGCGCAGGAACTCGGCTTCTCCCTGCGCGAGATTCACGAGCTGCTGGCCCTGCGAGCCGACCCCGCCGCGGACTGCTCCGACGTGCGAGAGCGGGCGACGGCGAAGCTCGATGACGTCCAGCGCAAGATCCAGCGTCTTCAGGACATCGGCGCCGCGCTGGAGCGGCTGATCGCGGCCTGCCCCGGGCGCGGCGGCCTGCATGCGTGCTCGATCATGGACGCGCTGACTCACCACTCCGGCGACGGCGGGACGGCGTGCTGTTCCAACCCAAGCCAAACCACGAAGGGAGTCCACCGATGAAGAACGCGACCTTCAGGATCGAGGGCCTGCGCTGCGACGGCTGCGCCAACACCGTCAAAGGCCTCGTGGAGAAGGAGCCCGGCGTGAAGGCGGTCTCCGTCTCGTTCGCCGAGGGCGAGGCCCGCGTCCTCTACGACCCGCAGGCCACGGACGAGGAGCGCCTGGTCGCGACGATCCAGAAGCCCGGCTTCCGCGTCGTCGAGCGCCGGTGACCGACGGCGCCACCCTGGCGAGCCTGGTTCTGCTCCCGGTGGGCCTCGGCCTGCTGGGCTTCGTCGAGCCGTGCTCGATCGGCTCGACGCTCCTGGTCATCAAGCACCTGGAGGGCCGCGGCGCGGCCAGCAAGCTCGCCCAGGTCGGCGTCTTCGCGGCCACCCGCGCCGTGTTCGTCGGCCCCCTGGGCGTGCTCGCGGTCGTGCTGGGCAGCGCCTTCGCGGGGTTCCAGCGGGCCGCCTGGGTGGGGCTCGGCGCCGTCTACGTGCTGATTGGCTTCCTCTGCCTCACGGGCAGGGCCGGGGCGCTGATGGTCTCCCTGGGGCCGGGCCTCGCGCGCCTGTCCGGCACCCGCGGCTCGGCCGCCCTCGGCCTCCTGCTCGGCCTCAACATCCCGCCCTGCGCCGGGCCGCTGCTCCTTGTCCTGCTCGGCGCGGCGGCCGCGGGCGGCGCGTCCGGGGCGACGTTCGCCAGCGGCTTCGTCTCGCTCGCCTTGTTCGGCCTCGCCCTGTCGCTGCCGCTCGTCCTCGCCGTGCTCTTCGAGCCCGCCCGGCGGGCGCTCGACTGGCTCGCGGGGCTGTCCCGGCGCCTGCCGGTCTGGACGGGCCTGCTGCTCGTCGTCCTCGGCGCCTGGTCCATCAAGCTCGGCCTGTCCGCCCCGGCGGGGCCGTGAACAAGGAGATCACCATGGCCACGGCAGCAACAGCCGAACCCGGCTTCCGCCCGTGGACGGAGGAGCCCGCCGCCCGGCCGGACCGGGCGCGGATCCGCGCCCGCATCGGCGGCCTGCACTGCTCGCTCTGCACCGGCACCGTCGAGAAGGCGCTCGGGCGCCAGCCCGGCGTCGACAAGGTCGCGGTCAGCCTCACGCACGAGCAGGCGCTCGTCGAGTACGACCCCAAGGTGGCGCGCCCCGAGCAGCTGCTCGGGGTGCTGCGCGACATCGGCTACACCGTCTCCGACCCGCGCAAGCTGCGCAGCTTCGAGGAGGAGGAGCGCGACCTCGTCCGCGAGAGCCGCCGCTTCGTCATCGCGGTGGCACTCAGCATCGCCTCCATCCCCATCATCGCGGACCCGACGGTCGGCTGGATCGGCTTCCTTCCCGCCCTGGTCTGCCTCAGCCTCGGCGCCATGGTGTTCCTGGTCCTGAAGAAGACCAGCCTCTGGGCCGCCAGCCTCGCCACCGGCGGCCTCACCGTCATGGCCCTGGGCCTGCTCTACCTGAACCTGCAGGGCCACCTGACGCGGATCGGGCCGTGGGCCGTCGCGGCGCTCGCCGTCGTGCTCGTCTTCGGGGTCGCGCAGCACATCCTGGTCATGGCCTGGCAGGCGCTGCGGCGCGGCATCCTGAACCAGCATGTGCTGCTCGAGATCGGCGCCTTCGCGGGCCTCGTCGGCGGCGCCATCGGGCTCGCCGTGGACCGCCCGGGCTATCCGACGGCGGCGTTCTTCGCCGTGTCGGTGATGGTCGCGACCTACCACATCTTCTCCGAGTGGCTCTCGCTCATCATCAAGACGCGCAGCTCGCAGGCGGTGAAGAAGCTGCTCAACCTCCAGGCCGAGACGGCCCGCGTCCTGCGGAACGGCGCCGAGGCGGAGGTGCCGCTCGAGGCGGTTCGGGTCGGCGACCTGGTCCGCATCCGCCCGGGCGAGCGCATCCCCGTGGACGGCAAGGTCGTGGGCGGCCGCTCCGGCGTCGACCAGTCGCTGGTGACCGGCGAGCCCATCCCGGTCGAGAGGGCCGAGGGTGACGCCGTCATCGGCGGCTCCATCAACACGACCGGCACGCTGCTGGTCGAGGCCACCGCGGTCGGCGAGGGCAGCTTCCTGCACCGGATCGTCCGCGAGGTCGAGGACGCGCGGGCGCTGAAGCCCGGCCTCCTGCACCTCGTCGACCGGGTGCTGCGCGTCTACACGCCGACCGTGCTCGTGGTCGCCGGGCTCGCCCTCGTCGGCTGGCTGGTCGGCTCCTGGCTCGCCACGGGGCAGGCCGACGTGGAGCGGGCGGTGTTCGCCTGCCTCAGCGTGCTCGTCATGGGCTATCCGTGCGCGGTCGGCATCTCGGCGCCGCTCTCCATCGTGCGCGGGGCCGGGGAGGCCGCGGAGCGGGGCATCCTGATGCGCACGGGCGAGGCGTTCCAGGGCTACCGGCTGGCGACGAAGGTCGTGCTCGACAAGACCGGCACGCTGACCGAGGGGCACCCGCTCGTGCGCGAGGTCGAGGCCGTTGAGGGGACGGAGGACGAGCTCCTCGCCCTGGCCGCCGCGGCCGAGGCGTCCTCCGAGCACCCCCTCGCGCAGGCGGTGGTGAAGGCGGCCTTCGAACGCGGTGCCGTCCCGCCGGAGGTTGAATCCTTCGAGGCCGTCCCCGGCAAGGGCGTCGCCGCGCGCATCGGCAGCGGCGAGGTCCTTGTCGGCAGCCCGCGCTTCCTGGCGGAGCGCGGCATCGACCTGGCGCGCCTCGCCGGACGGATCGGCGCCCTGGAGGAAGCCGGGCGCACGGTGATCGCCGCGGCCCGGGACGGGCGCGCGCTTGGGGCCCTGGCCCTGGGCGACACGCTCCGGCCGGACGCGGCGCGGGCGGTCGCGGCGCTGCGCCGGGCGGGAGTCACGCCCATCATGGTCACCGGCGACAACGAGCGCGCGGCGTGGCGGGTCGCGGCGGAGCTCGGCATCGAGGAGGTGCACGCGGGCGTCCTGCCGCACGAGAAGGCGGAGACGGTGCGCCGCCTGCAGGCTGACGGGAGCCGGGTCGCCATGGTCGGCGACGGCATCAACGACGCGCCCGCGCTGATGCAGGCCGACGTCGGCATCGCTATGGGCGGCGGCACCGACATCGCCATCGAATCCGCCGACATCATCATCCTGTCGAACCGCCTGGAGGCCCTGCCGGTCGCCCGCGAGGTCAGCCGCCGCAGCTACGGCAAGATGCTGCAGAACGTGGCGCTCGCCTTCCTCTTCAACGGCGTCGGCATCCCGGTGGCGGCCACTGGCCTCATCCACCCGGTGTGGGCGATGGTCGCCATGGCGGTCAGCGTCACGGCGATCTTCGTCAACTCGCTCTCGGGCCAGCCCAGGCTGTTCTTCGAGGCCATCTCGAGCGTCGGGCAACCGACAGGGACGGCGGCCACGCCGACCGCGGCGTGAGCGGGGTGGGCAAGGAATTGGCCGGGGCGCTCGACGAGCGCGAGCGCCTCCTCCGGATGCTCGCGGCGGCCACCTTCGTCATCTTCTTCCAGGCCTACATGGTCGCGCCGATCATACCCGCCCTGTCGAACACCTTCGGGACGTCGGTCGAGAGGATCGGGCTCATCGTTCCGGCGTACCTGATCCCCTACGGGATCGCGACGCTCGTCTATGGCCTCCTGGCCGACCGGCTCGGCATCCACCGCGTGATGTTCGCGTCGCTGGCGGCCTTCTCGGCGCTCACCGCCCTGACGGCGACGGCGGCCTCCATCGAGCAGATTGCCCTGTGGCGGATCCTGACAGGGCTCGGCGCCAGCGGCGTCGTGCCGCTCGGCCTCGCCCTCGTCGGCCGCATGTTCCCGTACGAGCAGCGCGGCCGCCCGCTCGGGTGGCTGTTCGGCGCCATGGCCGGAGGGATGGCCTTCGGCGCGCCGCTGGGCGCCCTTGTCGTTCCGTTCGTCGGCTGGCAGGGGCTGTTCCTCGTGGTCGGGGCGGCCGGGGCTGGTCTCCTGCTCCTGTTCCTGCCCTATCGCCGCATCGCCGCCGCCGCGGCCACGCCGGTGACGGGCACGCTCGGGGACCTCTTCCGCGGCTATCGGGAGCTGCTCGGCACGCCGCGGGGGCGTCGCACCTACGGCTACATCCTCGTCAACTCGGTGTTCCACTCAGGTATCTTCACCTGGCTCGCCGTGTACCTCGAACGGCACTACGACATCGGTCCCGTCGGCATCGGCCTGGCGCTGCTCGGATACGGCGTGCCGGGGTTCCTGCTCGGGCCGCTCATCGGCCGGGCGGCGGATCGCTGGGGCCGTGCCCGGCTGCTGCCCGTCGGCCTCGCGCTCGGCGCCCTCGCCGCCGCGCTCCTGATCGTCGGCTTCCCCGTCGTCCTCGCCCCGCTGGTCGCGATGCTCCTCTCCCTGGGCTACGACATGACGCAGCCGCTGTTCGCGGGCATCGTCACCTCGCTCGGCGGCAAGCGGCCGGGGCAGGCAATGGGGCTGAACGTCTTCACCCTGTTCGTCGGCTTCGGGCTCGGCAGCCTGGTCTTCGGGGAGCTGCTCCGCTTCGGCTTCGGGACAGCGCTCGGAGCCTTCGCCGCGATGGAGGCGGCCGCGGCCCTGGCGTCGATTGCGCTGTTCCGGTCGGAGCGTCCGTCCGGCGCGGCCGGGTCCGCAAAGGCGTAGCCGAGGGTCGCGCGCCGACCGCGGCACCTGACGCAAAGAGGCCACGCCATGGCGCGCGGCTGCCCTGTCTGGAGAGCCGGGTTCTGCACGGCCGTCACCTCGGTCGGGCCCGGCCCTCGTACATGGAGGTGAGCGGCTTCGGGCCCGGCAAGTAGCCGGTCTTCAGGTCGTCCAGCCGGAACCCGGCCGCCTGGACGAGGTCGTCCATCTTGCGGTTCAGGTGGCAGCCCCCGGCGATGCGCCTCCAGGTGGGCGTGAGGCGGTCCTGCCACCAGACGACGCCCGGGTCGGGCGCAAGGCCGTGCTCCACGAACAGCAGCGCGCCGCCGGGCCGCAGGACGCGCCGCGCCTCCCGCAGCGCCGCGACCGGATCACCGACGCTGCACAGCGTCCAGGTGGTCACGACGGTATCGACGCTGTGGTCCTCGAGGGGCAGCCGTTCGCTCGCGGCCTCGACAAGCTCGACTGGGGAGCGCGCGCCGCGGGACCGGGCTTCGGCCATCCGGAGCAGCGCGGGCGACGGGTCGACCCCGACGGCGGAGGTGACGTCCGGGCCGTAGAAGGCGAGGTTCAGGCCCGAGCCGATGCCGAGCTCCAGCACCCGGCCCGTGGCCTCACGCCCAATCCGCTTGCGGAAGGGCACGAGCACCCGGTTGCGCATGGCGAGCGCGATTAGCCGGGGGAGGACGAAGCGCTCGTAGATACCCATGGTGGGTCCTTCATCCCGGTTCGGCTCCGGGGATCGGGTCGAACGCCACGACGGGGAGGCCGCTGACATTCATGATGGTGCGGTAGGCCGCCCCGGTCCCGGCCAAACGCCGACACGCCCGCCGGGGCCGAACGGGCTCGGTATGCCGCGCACGTGCGGCAACGGCGAAGTCGGGAGACCCTGCCCGATCTCCCGGCTGGAAGTGTCGGCGACGGTTATCGGCCCGCTGCAGCCCGCCAGCAGCAGGCCAAAGGCCAACAGGCACATCGCTGCACGCGGTGCAGAACCCCGACGCCGCGCGCCGCGGACGTTCATGTGCTTTCCGTGCATCGTGTTTCTCTCCCATCTGTCCGGCGTTTCTGAGACACCGGCTCCGCTCGTATTCCCGGCAACGGTGATGTCTGGCGGCCGTGCGCCGCCCTCCGGGCCAAACGAAGGGCCAGCGCGGGCACGACGAGCCACTGCAGCAGGGGCGAGGCACCCACGTCGAACCCGAAGACCGGCACCACCGGCATCAGTTCGGAGTAGGCCCAGCTCTCGCGGACCACGATGTTCAGCCATTCGCTGAAGGCGGTGTAGCCGAGCCCGAACGCGATGGTGAGCGCGGCGACCGCCCCGAACCGCCGGACGGGCCAGTCCCGGTGCCCGGCGAGCACGAGGCCGAGGACCAGCGAGGCGAGGGCGATGAGGAGGTCGCCGAGCGTGCAGTGGACCACCGCGAACAGCTTCTCGCCCGCCGTCCCGGTCCGCCAGAGCGTGTAGAGCGGAAGGTGGGCCGCCTCCCACGCGAGGTCAGCCGCGGCGACTGTCAGCAGGTAGGCGCGCAGCGCGGACAGCCAGTTCGCGGGGGTGGTCACGGATGGCAGCCCTCCCGGAGGCTCGTGGGGCACCCCGCCGCCCGAATGGTGGGCGGCGGGGCCCCTTCGGTCAGCCGTTGCCGGGCTGGCCACCGCGCGGGGCGGACGGGGAGCGCTGCATGCTCTCCATCATCCGGTTGCAGTTCTCCATCATGCGGTTCATCTGCGCCGGGTCCATCTGACCCATCATCCCGCCGTGGCCCATCATGCCACCCCGCCCCATCATGCCCTGGTCGGGGGCGTGCTGCGGCGCCGGGGCCTGCGGCGCCTGGGGCTGGTTTCCCTGGGCGAGGGACGTCCCCGCACCGAGGGCGGTGGCGAGCAGGACCGTGGCGGCCACGGGAATGCGCTTCGTCGTCATGGTAGGTCTCCTTGATTCGGTTCGGGCGCAGGCGGCGCCTTCGAAACCGCAGTTGCACACGTCAGTGGGACGGGCTGCCGCCTGGGTTCGCGGGGATGCCCGGCTTGGCCGAGGCGTTCCCGTCGGAGCCGCCGTGACCCTTCATGCACATCGCCATCATCGCGGCGCAGGGCAGGGTGTAGAGCAGCGGCAGCACCGCCGCCGCTCCGAGCCAAGCCCACCCGGCCAGGAGGCCGGTCGCCGCGAGCGCGGCCGCCAGGACGAGGAGGCCGCTGCGCCCCCGCAGGAACGCTGGGGCGCTGGCCCAGACGGCGGAAAGCCTCGATGGTCGGCTGCTGTCGTCGCGCGGGACGGGCGCGCCCGGGGCGAGGTCCTGCGTGGGGGTGGAGGTGTTCATCTCTCGAATCCCTTCGTTGTGCCGCGTGGCGCGGCGCGTGGGGGTGCGTGCCCCGGGGAACCGGCGGCGTGCCTTGCTCCGCGGCGCCCGCGCGGCCCGGGCATGACGCGCCGGATCGGGCGGACGGCGGCCGACCGGAACCGCCCGGGTGGGCGGCCCCGGCGGTCAGGCGAACGGGATGGGAGGATCGAGCGCGGGTTCGATCGACAGCCCCTCGCGGACGTCGGCGCCGGTCCAGTAGGCAACGGAGGTCCAGGTCAGCGGCGACGCCGCCGAGATCGTGGGCGCGGGCAGGCTGGCGAGGGAGACGCAGCCGAGCGCGTCGACGCAGGCGGGGGCCGTCTTGCAGGGCGCAGGTGCCTGGGCGTCGCCGGAGGAAGCCCGGTGCTCCGCGGCGGCCATGTGCATCGTGTCGCACCGGACAGCGGAGGCCGCCTGGACCGCTGGCGCCCCGACCAGGGCGACGGCGACCAGGATGGCGAGCAACGGCCCGAGAAGGCGGAGCACCATGTTGTCGACCTAGGTGGAGGGGGCGAGTGGTTCAAGGCGCTGGCCGCCCGACCCTGCGGCTGGGTGCGCCGACGGCGAGAGAACCATCCCATGCGGGACTCCAAAGCCGCTCATTCGGGCCTCCTGCCGGTCACGCGGGCGACACCCACCGGCGGCCGCGAGACTGGACCGGCGGCGGCGCGAGGTGAAATGCCGTGCGCTTTCGACCTCGATGCACCGAGCGCATCCCGGTCGGGGCGCGCACTTCGGCCTCCCGTCGTCAACCACGCCGTCCTCCGTGCCGCTGGGAGGGCCGGATCCTCCGGCCCTCCCACGTGGCAAGGTCAACAGGGCGTGGCGGCCGAAGATGACGTCGGCACCTGGCCTCGCGATGAGATGCGTGCGCTCGGCCCCGGCGACCCCCGCGAAGCTGCGCCAGCCGCGCTCCCGGTCAGCGGCCGCGCGAGAAGAGGTACTTCAGGAGCGCCACGATTCCGAGGACCAGCAGGATGATGAGGAGGAGCCACACCAGCCCCATGCCCCACATCATCCCGCCCATCATGCCACCGTCCTGCATCATGTCGTTGTTCTCCTTCGTGCTCTACGTCCACTCGCGCAGCGCCGCCCATCACTCGGCCGCCCTCGCCAGCGATTGCGCTTCTGGGGCCGTTGCCGCTTGCGCCCGGGGCAGGTGCCAGCCCTTCACCAGGCCGTAGATCGCCGGGATGACCAGGAGCGTCAGCACCGTCGAGGAGACCATGCCGCCGACCATCGGGACGGCGATGCGCTGCATGAGCTCCGAGCCGGTGCCGGTGCTCCACAGGATGGGCACCAGTCCCGCCATGATGGCGGTCACCGTCATCATCTTCGGCCGTACCCGTTCCACGGCGCCCTCCATGATGGCGTGGCGCAGGTCGGACTGGCTCAGCGGCCGACCCTCGGCGCGGCATCGCGCGTGCGCCGCGTCGAGCGCGTGGTCCAGGTAGATCAGCATGATGACCCCGGTCTCCGCGGCGACCCCGGCCAGCGCGATGAAGCCGACCGCGACGGCGACGGAGAGGTTGAAGTGCATCAGGTGCATCAGCCAGACACCGCCCACGAGCGCGAAGGGCACCGAGAGCATGACGATGAGCGCCTCGGTCAGCCGCCCGAAGTTCAGGTAGAGCAGCACGAAGATAAGGAGCAGCGTGACCGGCACGACGACCGCCAGCTTCGCCTTGGCGCGCTGCATGTACTCGAACTGCCCGCTCCACTCGACGTGGTAGCCGGGCGGCATCCGCACGCGCTCGGCGACGGCGCGCTGCGCGTCGGCGACGTAGCCGCCGACGTCGCGCCCGTGCATGTCCACGTAGACGTAGTTCACCAGCTGCGCGTTCTCGGTCCGGATGGTCGGCGGGCCACGGCGCAGCTGGACCGTCGCCAGCTGGCCCAGCGGAATGGCGGCGCCCTGCATGCCTTGGACCAGGACTTGGGCGGCGATTCCTTGCGGGTCGCTGCGCAGGCCGCGCGGGTAGCGGACGTTCACCGTGTAGCGGGCGCGGCCCTCGACCGTGGTGGTGACCGGCTCGCCGCCGAGCGCCGTGGCGATGGTCTCCTGCAGGTCGCCGACGGTCAGGCCGTAGCGGGCCAGCGCCGCCCGGTCGGGCTCGATCTCGAGGTAGTAGCCGCCCTCGACCCGCTCGGCGAAGGCGCTGGTCGTGCCGGGCACGGTCCGGATCGCGGCCTCGACCTCGCGCGAGAGCCGGTCGATGCCCGCCAGGTCCGGGCCATAGACCTTGACCCCAACCGGGGTGCGGATGCCGGTCGAGAGCATGTCGATGCGCGCCTTGATCGGCATGGTCCAGGCGTTGCTGACGCCGGGCATCCGCAGCGCCGCGTCCATCTCGGCGATGAGGGAGTCCACCGTGACCCCCGGGCGCCACTCGGCCTCCGGCTTCAGGTTGATGATGGTCTCGAACATCTCGGTCGGCGCCGGGTCGGTCGCGGTGGCCGCCCGCCCGGCCTTGCCGTAGACGCTCGCCACCTCGGGGAAGCTGCGGATGATGCGGTCCTGGGTCTGCAGCAGCTCGGCTGCCTTGGTGACGGACAGGCCGGGCAGGCTGACCGGCATGTACATCAGCGTCCCCTCGTTCAGCGTCGGCATGAACTCGCTGCCCAGGCGCGCGAGTGGCCAGGCGGTCGCGCCGACCGCGAGGAGCGCCAGCAGGACGGTCAGCGTCTTCGCCCGGAGGACGCCCGCGATGAGGGGGCGGTAGAGCCAGATGAGCACCCGGTTCACCGGGTTGCGGCGCTCCGGCAGGATGCGGCCGCGGACGAACAGCAGCATCAGCACCGGCACCAGGGTCACCGACAGCAGGGCGCCCGCCGCCATGGCGAAGGTCTTGGTGAAGGCGAGCGGCCGGAACATCCGCCCCTCCTGGTCCTCGAGGGTGAAGACCGGGAGGAAGGAGACGGTGATGACGGCGAGGCTGAAGAACAGCGCCGGACCCACCTCGACGGCGGCCTCGGTGATGACCTGGACGCGCGACGCCCCCGGTGCCGCGTGCTCCAGGCGCTTGTGGGCGTTCTCGACCATGACGATGGCCGCGTCCACCATGGCGCCGAGCGCGATGGCGATGCCGCCCAGGCTCATGATGTTCGAGCTCAGGCCGAGCGCGTGCAGCAGGGCCATGGCGACGAGGACGCCGACGGGGAGCATGATGATGGCCACCAGGGCGCTGCGGACGTGCAGCAGGAACACCACGCAGACCAGCGCGACGATGGCGCTCTCCTCGACGAGCGTGTGCTTCAGGGTCTCGATGGCGCGGCCGATGAGGTCGGAGCGGTCGTAGACCGGGGAGACGGTCACCCCCTCGGGCAGGCTGCCCGCGATCTCGGCGAGCCGCCGCTTGACGCTCTCGATGACGGCGAGCGCGTTCTGGCCCTCGCGCTGGAGGGCGATGCCGCTGACCACCTCGCCCTCGCCGTTCAGCTCGGCGATGCCGCGGCGCTCCTCAGGCCCGAGTTCCACCCGGGCGACGTCGCGCAGCAGCACGGGGACGCCATTCTGCACCGCCAGGACGATCTGCTCGATGTCCTGGATCCCGCGCAGGTAGCCGCGGCCGCGGACCAGGTATTCGGTCTCCGACATCTCGACCGAGCGGCCGCCCACGTCGCGGTTGCTGGACCGGATAGCCTCGGTGACGCGCGAGAGCGGGATGCGGTAGGCCTGGAGCTTCTGCGGCTCGACCACGACCTGGTACTGCTGGACGAAGCCGCCGACGCTGGCCACCTCGGCCACGCCGTCCGCCCGGGCGAGTTGGTAGCGCAGGAACCAGTCCTGGATGGACCTTAGCTCGGCCAGCGTGCGCTGCGCCCCGGTGACGACGTACTGGTAGACCCAGCCCACGCCGGTCGCGTCGGGCCCGAGCGAGGGCGTCACCCCCGCGGGGAGGCGCCGCGCCGCCTGGCTGAGGTACTCGAGCACCCGGCTGCGCGCCCAGTAGAGGTCGGTGCCGTCCTCGAAGACGACGTAGACGAAGGACGAGCCGAAGAAGGAGAAGCCGCGCACGGTCTTCGACCGGGGCACGGTCAGCAGCGCCGTGGTCAGCGGGTAGGTGACCTGGTCCTCGACCACCTGCGGCGCCTGCCCGGGGTAGTCGGTGTAGACGATGACCTGGACGTCGGAGAGGTCCGGGATGGCGTCGAGCGGGGTGTTGCGGACCGCCCAGACCCCGGCGCCGACCAGGAACAGCGTGGCGAGCAGCACCAGGAAAGGATTGGCCGCCGACCATCGGATGACGCGGGCGATCATCGGGGCTGCTCCTGGCCCGGGGCGGGCGCCGCGAAGGACTGCAGCGCGGCCCGCAGGTTGCTCTCCGCGTCGATGAGGAAGTTGGCGCCGACCACCACCTTCTCGCCCGCCCGGATTCCTTGGCGGATCTCGACCTGGCCGTCGGCGCGGCGGCCGGTCTGGACGGCGCGCGGCTCGTAGCGGCCCGGGGCGCGCTCCACGAGCACCACTTGTCGCGTGCCGCTGTCGAGCACCGCGGAGTCCGGCACGGCGACCACCGGCGCGGTGCCGAGCGGCGCCGCGATCTCCACGGTCGCGTACATGTCCGGCTTGAGGAGTTGGTCAGGGTTGGGGATCTCGACGCGCACCCTGGCCGTGCGGGTGGCCGCGTTCAAGGTCGGGTAGACGAAGGTGACCTTCCCGGCGAACCGGCGGTCGGGGTAGGCGGTCATGGCGATGCTGGCCTCCTGGCCCGGCCGGACCAGCCCCAGATCCTGCTCGAAGACGTCAGCCAGCAGCCAGACGGTCGAGAGGTCGGCGATGCGGTAGAGCGTGTCGCCCGGCGCGAAGCGCATGCCCTGCAGCGCGGTCTTCTCCAGCACCACGCCGTCCATCGGCGATGTCAGCGTGAGCGTGCTGCCGACCCTGCCGGTGCGCCGCAGGCGGGCCACCTCCTCGGCGGGCAGGTCGAAGTTGCGCAGCCGCGCCAGCGCCGCGGCGGCGATGCCCGCGGCGCCACCGCGCATGGCGGGGTCGGCGTGCGCCATGGCGCCCTCGGCCTGCCGGGCGATGACGTACTCCTGCTCGGCCGCCGCCAGCTCCGGGCTGTAGACCTCGAACAGCGGCTGGCCGCGCCGCACCGGCTGCCCCGTCTCATTGACGAGCAGCCTCTGGATCCAGCCCTCGAAGCGCGGGGCCACGACCGCGAGCCGCCGCTCGTCCACGGCGATGGTGCCGACCGCCCGGATGGAGCGGGTCATCGCGCGCTCGGCCGCCACCTCGGTGCGGACGCCGAGCATCTGCACCCGCTCCGGGCTGACCGTGACGGTGCCCGCGGGCTGGTTGGCCTCGTCCTCGTAGACCGGGACGTAGTCCATCCCCATCGAGTCCTTCTTGGGCACCGGCGAGGTGTCGGGCAGGCCCATGGGGTTGCGGTAGTAGAGGATCCGGCCACGTCCGCCGGGGGACGCCGGGGCGGGCGCCGCGGACTGGGACGGCGCGCCGGGGTCCTCGTAGACCGGGACGAAGTCGCGCCCGTCGGCGGCTTTCGTTGGTGTGGCCGAGTACTCGGGCCTGCCGGACGGGTCCTGGTAGTAGAGCGGCTGGCGCGCCGGGGCGGCGGGCGCCGGTACTGGCGCGGGTGGCGCCTGCTCGGCCTCGTCGTAGACCGGGACGTAGTCGCGGCCCTGCGCGTTCTTTTTGGGGGTCGGCGAGAAGTCCGGCCCGCCCGAGGGGTCGCGGTAGTAGAGCGGCTGGCGCCCGGGCGATGGCGCCTGCTGCGCCACGGCGTCACGCGCCACCAGCCCAGGCAACCGGTCGGCGGCGAGCCAGAGGCCACCCGCCCCGGTGGCAAGCACGAAGGCGGCGCCGATGGCGCGAAGAGCTTGACGGGCGGTCACAGGTCGCCTCCCACAAGGCGCTCGATCGCCGCGAGCTGGCGCTGGCCATCGAACTCGGCGGCGAGGAGCTGCAGGCGGAAGTCGGCGAGGTCGTGCTGCGCCCGCAGCACGGTGGCGAGGTCCACCCGACCGAAGCCGTACCCGGCCGCCCCGGAGCGCACGAGCGCCTCGGCCTGCGGCAGGAGCTGGCGGCGGATGAGGTCGGCGGTCCGGCGGCTGCCCCCGAAGCCCGCCACGGTCTCGGCCAGATCGCCCCGGAGCTGCTGCTCGCGGGCCTCCAGCCGGGCGCGCGCCGCCCCGGCCTGGGCCACGGCCTCGCGCGCCTGCGCCTCGCGCAGGCCCCACTGGAGCGGGACCTTCATCGCGATCCACGCCTGGAAACCCGTCGGCCCGTAGCTCCCCCGGTCGACGGCGGCTGCACCCAGGGTGACGTCCGGGTACCAGTTCCTGTCCGTCAGCCTCCGGTTGGTCTCCGCGCCGGTGATGGCGGCCGCGTCGGCCGCCAGCATCGGGTTGCCGCCCCTGGCCCGCTCGGCCAGCCGGGCGATGTCCAGGGCGCGTGTGTCGGGAAGCGGGCGCAACCGCTCGGGTCGAGCGAGCGGCGCGTCGGCCGGACGGACGAGCAGCGCGTTCAATTGGCCCTGGGCGCTCCGGAGCGCCGCCTCGAGGCGCGCGATCTCGGTGGCCACGCGCGTGGTCTCGACCTCGGCCCGGAACACCTCCTGCTGCTCGCCGCGGCCCCGGGCGTAGCGCTCGCGGGCGACCTGGGCGACGCCATGGATGGCCCGGTGGAGGTCCGCCGTCCGGCGGACCGCCTCATGGGAGGTGTAGTAGCGGGCGAAGGCCACCTTCACCCGCTCGACCAGCTCGGCCTCGGCCGCCTGGGCCTGGGCCGCCATCTGGCCGACCTCGGCCCGGGCGACCTGCCGCCGCAGGTCGCGCCTGCCCCAGAGCGGGATGTCCTGCTCGAACGAGTAGATCATCATGTTCTGCCGTGGCCCCGAGGTTCGGGGCATCTCGTCCGACATCGCCCGAATCGTCGGGTCGGGCAGCGACCCGGCGACGGTGACGCGCGCCCGCGCCGCGGCGGTGTCGAGCGCGCGGGCCGCCAGCTCGGGGCTGAGCTGGCGGGCGACGGCGAGCACGCTCTCCAGCGTGGCCCCGGGGGGTGCTCCCCCCAGGGTCCGCTGCGCCGTCCTGGTCTGAGCCTGGCCCGGCCCGGCCAGGAGCGCGAGCGTCAGGCCGAGCGCGAGGGCCGCGTCGGGTCCTCGCCCGGCGCGCCTCGGGGGCCCGGCGGCCCCTCGTGTGGGGCGGGCCATCTCATTGGGCCGCGTTGAAGGTGACCGTGGAGCGGACCGTCTCGGGCTCGCCCTGGACCTTGGCGCTCAGCGTCAGCGCCCAGCCCCCGGCCATGCCGGTGTCGACCTGGAACCGGTAGGTGCCCGGCTGCTGGCCCGGCTGCGGGGCGACGTTGCCGGTCATGGTCGGCATGCCCGCGGGCGCCATGTCGGCCCGGGTCTGGAAGACGACGGCGTCCGGCACCGGCCTGCCGTCCCGCACGCGCACGAGGCGGACGGTGACGTCGGTCTTGCCCGGCCCGGCGGGCCGGGCGCTGGCCAGCTCGAAGCGGTAGTCGCTGGCGGCGGCGAAGGCGGTGGACGCGGGGGCGGAGGTTACCAGGGCGGCACCGAGCACGGCCGCGCGCAGGAGCTTGGAGAGCATCGTTGTTTCCCAATCCGTGGGCCGCCCACGACAGGGGGCGAGCGGCTGCTGTTGTCTGGAGGAGTCCCGCTCGCCGCCCGGCGCCGGTCGCGCCGCGATGCCCGTGGGGCGGCGAGGCGCTCGTGAAACGGGGGAAGAAGCGGGGCGAAGCCGCGGCAGCCGGAGGGGCGCGCGGGCGGCTAGCTCAGACGAGGCGGATGGGCGGCCCCAGGTAAGGCTCGGGCGAGACGCCCTCGAAGAGCCGCACGGACTGCCAGTAGGCCACCCAGGACCAGGCCGGGACCGAGACAGCGGGCGCGGGCGGCACGGGGATGCCGACCACGAAGAGGCAGCCCAGGTCGATCATGCACCCGGGTACCTTGTCCTGGCACGGAGGGGTCCTGGTGTCGTGGCAGGGCATCGCCGCGCCGTCGTCCCCCATGTCGGCCATCATGGTCATGCCCGCCGTGTCCGCCTGCGCGGACGGCAGGTTCTGCACCAGACCGGCGCCGAGGAAGGCGCAGATCGTGATGGCAGCGATGACCAGCCTGGCGAGCCGGGGGAGCATGGCGCCAACATAGCTCCGGAGGGCCAGGGCTAGAAGGGGCGGTGTCTACCAGGACTCGCGCCGCACGTCCCGGCCGAACACCCGCTTCGCCACGCCGCGTCCGGCCTCGATGGCCCAGCCCGCGGCCAGCCCGGCCGCCGGGTTGACCGCCACCGTCAGCGCGGCCGCGACGCCGATGGCGGGCCAGCAGTCCGGGCGGGCGTCCAACAGGCGCCGCGACAGGGCGAGATCGGATCCGGCCACGAGCAGCAGGGCACCGATGGTCCCGGCCGGGATGGTGGCGAACAGCGCGGCCGCCCCGTCCGCGAAGCAGAGGCCGAGGACGAGCAGCGCCGCCCCGAGCATGACCGGCGCCGCACCCGTCCGGGCTCCGAAGCGGTGCTGCGCCTGCAGGCCGCCCGCGCCCAGGCACATCGGCATGGCCCCGAGCGGTGCCAGCAGCAGGTTCGCCAGCCCGGTGCCCACCGCCAGCCGCCGCTCCGTCACGCGCCGGGCGCGGTCCGGGTAGAGCTCCCGCGCGAGCAGGGCCGTCAGGATGACCGCGTTGGTGAGGGTCAGGGGCAGCTGCGGCAGGACGCCGGACACGACGCCCCGCCAAACCTCGGCCCAGCTCGCGGGTAGGTGGAGGGCCGGGAGCACGAAGTCGAAGGCGGGCCAGTCGGGCGATGCGGTCAGCCCCGCCGCCCATGCGGCCCCGAAGGCCAGCGCCAGGGCGAGCGGGGCCGCCGGGACACGGGGCAGCCGCATCAGTCCGAGCAGCGCCACCAGGGACAGGCCGCCAAGCCAGGGTGTCTCGGTCGCGAGCTTGAGGCCGAGCCAGGCCATGGCCAGGCCGAGGCCGAGCTGCAGCCCGGCCGCCACTGACTGCGGCAAGGCGCGGGCGATGCGCCCGATGGCGCCCCTCGCCCTGAGCGCCAGCAGGACCACACCGGTGACCAAGCCAGTGGCCACGAGCTCGCCGGGGCCAAGGCCGCCGGTCAGCAGGACGGCCGAGACCGCCTTCATGGGCTGGACGGCGATGGGAATGCCGTAGGACAGGCCCGCCGCGACGAGGAAGGTGCCGAACCCGAACAGCACGCCCGCCGCCGAGAGCCCCGCGACGGTCATGGCGCCGACCACCAGCGGCACGAAGGTGCCGAGGTCGCCGCAGGCACCGCCCAGCTCGCCGGACCAGGAGGTCCGGCGGCATTGGGCCGACCCTGCCGGACTAGCGTGGCTCAGGTCTTTTCCCGCCGCCATCCTCGCCCCCTTGGCGCGGCACGGCGCCGCTCCCGTAGCCGCGCAGCTCCCCATAACGGCGGACCTGCTCCGGCGTGAGCACCTCCACCATCGTGAGGTGGTAGCGAAGGTGCGCGGCCCGGAGCGCCGCCTGGGTGCGCCCGATGGCGGCCGTGGCGACCTCCAGCGAGGCAGGGGTCACGGTCCGCGAGGCGAACTCCCGGTCGAGCGCCGCCTCCTCGGCGATCAGGCGCTCGCCCAGCGGCACCGCCTCGGCCGTCATCGCCTCGCGCAGGCTCCGAACCCGCTCGCGCTGCTCCGGGGTGAGCCCGAGCGCGTCGGCGAGTTCCAGGACGTGGAGCGGACCCGGGTAGCCGTTCAGCTCCGCCGGGAGCGCCATGCCCATGCCGCGCCCGGCGCGGAGGTCGGCCAGCTGCTGGTCGGACAGGGCCTTCACCGGGCGAGCCTGCATCCCGGCGTAGGGGGACGGAGCTGGCTGGCCGTGGCCGCCGTGGTGGTGCTGGGCGGAGGCGGGAGCTGCAGCGAAGGCGGTGGCGACGGGGAGGACGAGGAGGGCGGAGCGAAGCGTCATGGCCTGTTCCCGGTTCGACGGCGCCATTCCTAGCACGCTACGAGATCTCGCCCCGGGGTTCCACGTGACCTGGAGGGGGACCGTCGCCGCGGAGCGGCTGGAGCAGCATCCGATCGAGCCGCAGCTCGCGCGGGTCGCGGAAGCGGTCGATGCCGATGGTCATGCCCTCGTGGCCCGCCTCGGGCTGGGCACGGTAGGTGCCGAACAGGCGATCCCACCAGGGCAGGTTGAAGCCGAAGTTGCTGTCGGTCTCCCGGCGCAGGACGGAGTGGTGGACGCGGTGCATCTCCGGTGTGACCACGACCCAGCGCACGACGCGGTCCAGCCACTCTGGCAGACGGACGTTGCCGTGGTTGAACATCGAGGTGGCGTTCAGCAGCACCTCGAAGACGAGAACGGCGAACGGCGGCGCGCCGAGCGCGATGACCACGGCCGCCTTGATGAGCATGGAGAGCACGATCTCGACGGGGTGGAAGCGCACGCCCGTGGTGACGTCGAACTCCAGGTCGGCGTGGTGCATGCGGTGCAGGCGCCAGAGCACCGGTACGTGGTGGAAGGCAACGTGCTGGGCGTAGATGGCGAGGTCGAGCAGGAGCACCGACACCGGCACGGCGACCCAACCAGGTGCATGCAGGACGTTCAGCAGGCCCCAGCCATGGGCCTGCGCGAGCATCGCCACACCCACGGCACCCGCCGGGAACAGGACGCGGATAACGAGCGTGTCCAGGACCACGACGCCCAGGTTGTTCGGCCAGCGCCATCGGCGGCCGATGGCCTGCGGCCTCCGTGGGGCCAGCACCTCCCAGAGGGCCATCAGGACGAAGACCCCGGCGAAGGCCCCGAGCCGGACCAGGGGCTCGTGGACGAAGGGGCTGGCGGCCTCTGCCATGGCGTTCGCCTCCTTTCAGCTACGTGGGGTGGCTGATGCCTGGGCCGTGACCTGTGGCACCGAGCAGGGTTCCTACCATGCGCGGCTTTCAGCGTGGGTCCGCCGGTGATGGCGCGGGCGGTGTCGCGGCGCGACAGCAAGTGAGGCCGCCCTCGGCCTGGACCGGCGGACACGGCACAGTGCCGCAGGAGCAGAACACGCAGCAGTCCCCGGGCTTCGGGCGGAGCAGAACCCCACAGCCGGTGCAATCGGCAAAAACTGGCAGGCGTCGGTCGGCATGGTCTCGGTCTTCGCCGTGCCACAGGCCGGGCAGGTGATGGCCGATTCCAGGATCATCGGGCCCTCACGCATCGGCCTGGTCGAGCGCGAACAAGATCCTGCCCTGACCGTGGTGATCCGGGTGCGGCGGCTAGCCCCTCGACACGGACCAGGCGCGCCCCGCGCCCCTGGGCAGCAGGAAGGGAAGGATGACGCCGACGCCGATGCCCCAGAAGCCGTTGATCAGGACGGAGGCCAGCATCCGGGCGGGGTCGAAGCCGCTCGCCACCGGCTGGCCCTTCAGGGGGGCGACCACGAACCAGCCGACAAGCGCGGCGAGCAGGCCGAGCCCGAGCCCCAGCAGCCACATGGGCGCCCGTGGCAGACGGGGCAGCGCCAGCCCGAAGACGAGGCCGTAGAGCCCGCCCCAGAAGCAGAGGCTGACGATCAGGGGCACCCCGAGGGGCGGCACCGGGGTCATTGGGTAGGGCGCGCGCGGCATCATCCCGAGCACGTAGAGCACGGCCCACATGCCCTGGTGGAAGGTCAGCACGGAGAGCACGGCGGCAACGAAGCCGAGCAGGGCGCGCATGGGCGCGGTCATGGCATCCTCCCTGTCTTCCTGGCCGCACTGTCGGACCAGTACGGGACCGGGTCAACGATGTAGGCCATCCGGCCACCGGGGCATGGCTGCCTCGATGCCGGGCACGATTGAGCGCCTGTCCAAGCGTCGGGTACGATGGCACTCGCCGGACGGGAACGGGCAGGCCCCTGCTCCCCTCACGGGCGCACCCCGCCCGCTTGGGGGCTCGGCCGACGGCAACCATCAAGACCGGAGTTCCCCGATGCCGCGCGCCGTCCAGCTTGCCCTCGGCAGCCTCGTCGTCGGCTGCTTGGTCCTGGCCATCAAGTTCGGCGCGTGGTGGGTGACCGGCAGCGTCGCCCTCTACTCGGACGCGCTCGAGAGCATCATCAACGTGGCCGCCGCCGCGGCAGCGGTGGTCGCGCTGCGGGTCAGCGCGCTGCCGCCGGACACCAACCATCCCTACGGCCACCACAAGGCGGAGTACTTCTCCGCCGTCCTCGAGGGCGTCCTCGTCCTGCTGGCCGCCCTGTCCATCCTGCGCGAGGCATACCTCGGCTTTCTGAGCCCGCGCCCAGTGGACGCGCCGCTCCTCGGCATGGCCATCAACGGCGCGGCGACGGCCATGAACGCCGCCTGGTCCGCCGTGCTGCTGCGCTTCGGGCGGCGCTGGCGCTCCCCGGCCCTGGTCGCCGACGGCAGGCACCTGCTGACGGACGTGGTCACCTCCGGCGGCGTCCTGGTCGGCTTCGCCCTCGTCCCACTCACCGGCTGGCTCTGGCTCGATCCGGCGCTGGCGGCGGTGGTCGCCGTGAACATCCTCTGGACGGGATGGGGCTTGGTCCGGGATTCGGTCGGCGGACTGATGGACGAGGCACCCGACCCTGAGACGCTCGGCCGCGTCCGCGACCTGATCTCGGCCCATGCGGACGGCGCCATCGAGGCGCACGACCTGCGGGTGCGGCGCGCGGGCCGGATGGTCTTCGTCGAGTTCCACCTCGTGGTGCCCGGCGCGATGCCCGTCTCCGAGGCGCACGACATCTGCGACCGCATCGAGCACGCGCTGCGCGACGAGGTCGGCGAGGCCGTCATCACCATCCATGTCGAGCCCGAGGGCAAGGCCAAGCAACACGGCGTGCTGGTGCTGTAGGCGCCGCTATCGCCGGGAAAAGAGGGGGTGCCCGATAGCATGGGGCACCCCCAGGATCGTCGGAGTGTGGAGTCTATTCTCGTTCAGCTCGAACCAGGCGTAGTCATGGGTGCAAGCTGCCGGGAAGCCCTGCGACCAACCTTTCCTGGTTCTTCACAAGACCACCCGACGGTCTGGATCGTGGCCGCGAACGCCATTTCGTGCCATGCACGAAACGGCAAGGTCTCCGGCCCGTGCTTGGACACGCGACGTAGCCCGCATTCGTGAGGTGCCCTGGCCAGCCTCGGAAACATTGTGCCGCCAGCCGGGCGCCGGTCACCTAAGCGGTGACGCTGCCTCGCCCGGCGCCGACGGTACCGATGGTGTTGTGCCCACGAGCTACGGAAGTGCTCCGTCTTTCAGGTCCAGGCGTGAAAATCGGGCTTGCCCAGGGAACGTGCCCTCGCGGCCAGCGTTTTATCAGAGGACGTCAGTTCTCTGACGCCCATGCGAATCATCCTCTTGAGTTCTTTACTTACCAGTTCCTATGTCCCCTGCCAGCTTGCCTTGGCAGGGGGGCTTTTTCATACCCACATCCGTCGATGGGGCGAACGGCGTGGTTTCCCTGGAAACGCAGCCAGCTCCAGAGCCGATCCGCCGCCGTTGGTAGACAGCTTTCCCGTGAGGGCGGAACTACGCAATGGCGACACCGGGCCTGCCCGTTTCGACGCCTCTTTCGCCGCAAATGTGGCTCCGGGGGCGAGGAGCACCCGGCGCCGGAGCAGATCGAAGTTGGCATGGCCGTAAGTCTGACGCTTCGACAGCTTGAGCTTGCCCGCTTGTCTCTCCGCTTGCCGACTGCGCCGCGGTGTGGTGAACGCGACCCTCACTGCGGCGCAGTCCTGCTGCGGGCAAGCAGCGACGATTTTTCACGGTAGGTACACCGCTCTTCAACGCGTCTGCGAGCCACCCCTTGAGCGCGGCGGCTGGCGCTCAGCGCCCTGCATTATGGCCGAGCCGCAGCTACGTACGATCTCGGCGAAGCGGCGGGCCAGCGCAGTGAGAGGCGGTTTCCGCATCTCGACCGACGCGGGCGGTGATCGCGCTCCTCAGAATGCGTTCCTCAGAATGTTTGTCCTGTGTCGTGTTGGACGTCGGGCGAGTTGTGGACCCACCGGTGTCGAGAAGGCGGTTCGGTTCGGCGCCGCCCTCGTGGGCGGGATGCTGCGTAGGCGGCATACTGCTTGACGCGCGACCGCTGGCGTTGCGTGCCCGTTCCGGAGGTGGCAGGCGGACCACGTTGCCGTCCTGCGTCCGCGGAGAGGCCGAGTGCAGTCGTCCCACACAGGCGCCGCGAAGCCCAAGCCCCTGGTAGCGGTCGAAAGAGGTTGCTGTGTGCGCTGGCTTTATCATGCGCGCGAATGATCACGCGACCTGCGATAGAGCCGGGCACACCAAAGCGTGCCCAGCCATGCCGGGGCAAGACCCGGGAGGCGCTGCACCGTAGCCTCGCAGCGCCCCGCCAGTGGGGCGAGTCATCATGGACGCTCCCGCCCGGCACTGGCACCTGTAAAGCTCCGAGACCGTGTGTTCAGGCTACGCCGTAGTCTTTACCACACATGGTCCTTGTGATCGCTGATCCAGCTCGGGCTGAATTCGTGGTGTCCGTCGAGCGTAATGGTGTCGCCCTTACCCCATTCGATGACGACGTCGCCATCCTTGTTTTTGCCTACTTCGTACTTGCCGTGGATCTCGAGGTGGTCGCCGTCCTTTCCGTCGAAGTTCTTTATAACGTCATGACCCCCGTCGCCTTTATCGAAGACAAATTTCTCAGTCTTGTGACTGGCGAAATATGTCTGATCGCCATCCTTGTCATGCACCACCTTTACCGTGTGGTCATCTGAGTTGTTTCCATCATCGCCCTTCTTGTCGTCGTCATCCTTCTTGTCGTCGCCCTTCTTGCCGTAGTCGGTCTTGTCGTCGTCCTTCTTGTCGTCATCCTTCTTGCCGTAGTCGGTCTTGTCGTCGCCCTTTTTGTCGTCGTCCTTCTTGTCGTCATCCTTCTTGCCGTAGTCGGTCTTGTCGTCGCCCTTTTTGTCGTCGCCCTTCTTGTCGTCATCCTTCTTGCCGTAGTCGGTCTTGTCGTCATCCTTCTTGCCGTAGTCGGTCTTGTCGTCGCCCTTTTTGTCGTCGCCCTTCTTGTCGTCGTCCTTCTTGCCGTAGTCGGTCTTGTCGTCGCCCTTCTTGTCGTCGTCCTTCTTGCCGTAGTCGGTCTTGTCGTCGTCCTTCTTGTCGTCGTCCTTCTTGCCGTAGTCGGTCTTGTCGTCGTCCTTCTTGTCGTCGTCCTTCTTGCCGTAGTCGGTCTTGTCGTCGTCCTTCTTGTCGTCGTCCTTCTTGTCGTCGTCCTTCTTGTCGTCGTCCTTCTTGTCGTCGTCCTTCTTGTCGTCATCCTTCTTGCCGTAGTCGGTGTTGTCGTCGTCGTCCTTCTTGCCGTAGCCGGTCTTGTCGTAGCCGGTAACGCTCTTTATGAACTTGGCTGCTTCTTTCAAGATCGTCAGCGTATCGGCGCTCATTTGAGCCTCCCTCTAGTGCTGCTGAAAAGTTGAACCGAGGAACAAAAAACCTGCCAATTTTCGTAATGTTTGGCGGGCGCCCCCGATTCGCGCGGGAGAAAACTCCTTGAACCTGTACGATACTATGCAAGAGAACGAGATTTCGGCTCTGCACCACTTTTGGCGAGAAAAAGTCCGAGGTCGTGTTCTCGTCGAGCGGTTATTGTGATTTGATATTAGGGTAATGGTTGCTATCTTAAACCCTTTAGGCGATTATTTCGCTGAACTGCTCGAAATGCGGGCGACATCGTGTGGCGCCTCAACTTCACTGTCTTCCTGTGAATGCCTGTGGATCGGCTAATTCCACGTGGGTGCCTGGATATGAACGGCAGGGCAGATCCGCCCATGCGGAAAGGCATGGCCAGGGTCCTGGAGCGGATTGCAATCAGGCAGAACCGGCTGCCTCAGTGTCCGTTCTCTTCTGTAGGCGCCCCCATGGACGCAAGGAAAATCTGCGGGGTGATGCGGGCGCAGTTGGGTGCTGACTTCTGTCCGGCCTTCGGTGCGGCCATTCAGCGCCGCGGGCCCGTATGGGAGTTCGCAGATCGGCTCCAAATCTAATCGCCGCGCTCGGGGCGCATAGAGAACAACTGGCTTGCCGATCCCGTTCCCGTCACTGTGCGCCATACCATCCTTTCGACCATCCTGCGTCCGGCGGCCCCGAACCGCAGTCAGCCCGAGGCTGCCACGGCCGGAGACCGATAGGTCTCGCCCTTCGCCAGCAAGGCCCAGGCCGTTCTGGCCATCTTGTTGGCGAGGGCGACGACCACGAGCATGCGCGGCTTGCGCGAGAGCATCTGCGCCAGCCACGAACCTTCGGGAGCGCCGCATCTGCTGGCCTGCTGCACCACTGACGATGCGCCGATAATCAGCAGGCGGCGCAGCGTGCGCTCTCCCATTTTCGAGGTTCGTCCGAGTTTCTGCTTGCCCCCTGTCGACCTTTGCAGCGGCGTCAGCCCCATCCAGGCCGCGAAATCACGTCCTTTCCGGAAGGTCTCGGCCGCCGGAGCCAAAGCTGCGAGGGCTGTTGCCGTCACCGGCCCCACTCCGGGGATGGTTGCCAGTCGCCGCGCCACCTCATCCTCCTTGGCGCGACGCACAATCTCGGTATCCAGCCGTCGAAGGCGGTCGTCCAGGGACTTGAGGACCTCGATGAGGACGCCCAGCGTCGAACGGGCCGCATCGGGTAGTCCACTGGTCGGATCCTCGACGTGCGAGATCAATTTGGCCACATGGCTCGGCCCCTGGGCGACCACCATCCCATACTCCGCCAAGTGCCCACGCAGGGCGTTGATGAGCTGGGTGCGTTGCCGTACCAGGATATCGCGGGCTCGGAATACGACCGCGCTGGCTTGCTGTTCTTCGCTTTTCACGGCCACGAAGCGCATCGCCGGTCGTTGCGCCGCCTCGCAGATGGCTTCTGCGTCGGCCATGTCATTCTTCTGACGCTTGACGAAGGGCTTCACATACGAGGCCGGGATCAGCCGGACCTCGTGTCCCAACCTGCTGATCTCGCGTGCCCAATAGTGAGCGCCACCGCATGCTTCCATCGCCACCAGGCAGCGCGGCTGGGACGCAAAGAACTCCAGCACCTTGTCGCGTCGCAGCCGCTTGCGAAAGACAACTCGACCAGCCTCGTCAGCGCCATGCGCCTGGAGGACATGCTTCGCCAAATCCAGTCCAATCGTGCAGGCATTCGACACGGCTGCCTCCTTCCGGTGCTCCTCACGAGCCAACCTTGGCATGACGACGCCGCCGGAAGGGGGCGCCCACCCCATCTAACCGGGGCTCCCAGGTCAAGTACCGGATTGGAGGCTGGCCGCTGCCGGGGTCATGGTTCTCTCCGGGGTCGGTGTGATCCGCCCCATGATGGGGGTCAGGGGTGGGGTGCCGCGATGTCTGAGGCGGCCTGATCGAGCGGGATACGCTGGATCGGCCAACGGACACTGCGCGGTCGCCGCCACCCACCGTCCTGGCAGAGACAGCCTCTCCGCCGGAGCGGAGCCTGGATGGTGGCGCGTGGGTCAGGCCATCTTGGCGTCCTCGCGCGTCCACCAGAACTCGGTGCCGTCTGTCCAGATGCAGTGCAGGATGACGGCGATCTTGCGGGCGACCGCGACACGCGCCTTCTTGGCGCCGATCCGTTGCACCAAGCGGGTGCCCCATGCCTTGAGCGGCGAGAACCGCTGCACCTTCGTCAGCAGCACATTGGCTGCCTCATACAGGCAGGTTCGGGTGAAGGCGTCGCCGCACTTCGAGATGCGCCCGCGCCGGTCAGTCTCGCCGGATTGGTAGCGGGTCGGCGTCAGCCCGAGATAGGGACCGACGTCGCGGGCGTGTTTGAACCGCTCCGGGTCATCGATGGTGGAGAGGAAGGCCAGGGCGGTGACCGGCCCAACTCCGGGCACCGTCATGAGCCGCTTGAGGACGGGCTCGCTGCGCACGATGCGGCGGATGTCGCGGTCCAGCGCGGCGACCTGCACGACGACCTGCCGCCGCACCTCGGCGAGCTTGGCCACCAAGCCGCTGATGCCCGGGTTGCCTTCCGCCAGGGCCTCGGCGCGGCGGATCAGGGCATCGGTGTTTCCCTTGCCGAGGATCAGGCCGAAGGTCTTCAGCAGGCCACGGATCTGCCCATCCAGGTCGACGCGGATCTCCACCAGGCGACGTCGGGCTCCGAGCAGCGCCAAGCGCTCGTGCGAGGCAAAGCTCTTGGCGGCGACGGCGCGATACCATCCCATCCGGAGCATCTCGGCCAGGCCGCGGGCATCGCTACGATCCGACTTGGTCGGCCGCATCGAGAGCGCGGCATTGGCATGCCGTGCATCCATCAGCACCACGGGCAGTTCTGCCTTCTTCAGCGCATGGTACAGCCATGGAGAGGTGGCGCCGGTCTCAAGGCCCACACGTGCAGCCTGCGGCGCCTTGCTGCGGATAAGGCTGATCAGGGCAGCAGGCTCCGCCGCCACCTTGCCTTCGAACTTCACGGCTCCCTTGCCGTCGATCACGCAGACGCTGATCTCCTTCAGCGAGACGTCGAGCGCGACATACTGCTCCATGGCGGCTCCTCCTGAGGTGGCATGCCCGGAGCTGATCCTAGCCAGCCAGGCGTCGGGGAGGCGGCCCGCCCCGATTACCCCATGTCCGAGAACAAGCTCTGTAGAATCAGCCACTTGCCATCGGCGGCTGAACCTGCGTGCGCCCGCGCCGATCACGGACAACCATGGTCAGTTCGGGCGGGGTCTGATCGTAAGTTACTGAAAAGTGGCCGCTTGTTCCCGGATAGACACTCAGTGGCAGCGCATGTGCCATGCCGAACCGGCGTTCCCCGAGGACGTTTTTCCCAGGAGCCCGCCCGGCTACGGGCGGCCGTGAGGCGGGCCGGAGGAACGCCGCCATGCCGGGGCTCAGGTCTTCCGCCGCACTCATCGGGGTGCTCGCCCTCGGCGCCTGCACCGTCGCGCCGCCGACCGGTCCCAGCGTCCTGGTGGTCCCGTCGGAGGGCAAGGACCTCACGCAGTTCCAGCGCGAGGACGTCGCCTGCCGAAGCCACGCGCAGCAGCAGATCGGCGGCGGCTCGCCCCAGCAGGCGGCGAACCAGAGCGCGGTCGGCAGCGCCGCCGTCGGCACGGTGCTCGGCACCGCCGCCGGTGCCCTGCTCGGGGCGGCGGGCGGCAACGCCGGGACAGGTGCCGCGATCGGGGCCGGGGGCGGCCTGCTGGCGGGCTCGGCCGTCGGCGCCGGGACCGCGCAGGCCTCGGCGGGCAGCCTCCAGCGGCGGTACGATACGGCCTACCTGCAATGCATGACGGCAAGCGGCAACAGGTTGCCGACGACCGTGGCAGGCACGTACTCCTACCCGCCGAGCACCTACTACGGTTACGGTGCCCCATCCTACTGGGCTGCGCCGCCCTATTACGGCCCCTACCTCGGCGGTCCCTCCGTGTCCTTCGGCTTCTTCGGCGGCGGCTGGGGCCATCGCCACCGTCACTTCGGCCATCACCACCATTTCGGCCACCGCCACTTTGGTCATCACCATTTCGGCGGCCACCGTCATTTCGGGGGACACCGTCATCGCCACTAGGGCAGGGCTCAGGCCCGGTACGAGAGGCGCTACACTCCGGCCCCGCTGGGCGAAGTGGCCGCGACTGCTGTCGAAGTAGCCGCCTCCGCGGTTGCGGTCATCGGCTGACGCGGCGCCGCCAGGAATGTCGTGCGGCGGAGCAGGCTTTCCCGCCTATCCCCGCGGGCGGGAGCCCGGCGTGTGCTCGCCGTGTCGGTGGCCGCCCTCGGCGGCCGGGCGTCGCGCCCCCGCCGCCTCGACGGTCATGTCCACCTGCACACCCCCAGCGTGCTCAAAGTGCAGCGTCAGGGGAACGCGCTCACCCCGGGCGAAGGCGCGCGCCGGTCCGACCAGCATCAGGTGAACGCCGCCGCCATCCGGCTCCAGGCGCACGAGCCCGCCGGGCGGGACGACGATGCCGCCTTCGACAGGCCGCATGCGCATGACGCCGCCCTCCATGGTGGTCTCGTGCATCTCGACCGCGCGCGCCTCGGGCGAGGAGGCGGAGACGAGCCGGTCCGGCGCCGTGCCGTGGTTCCGGACCGCGACGTAGGCGACCGCCGTCTGCGCTGTCGGGCCGGTGGCGCGCGTCCAGGCGCGCTCAATCTCGATTGCGCTGCCACGCGCCTCCTGGGCGGCCGCGGGCCAGGATGGCGCAGCAGCGAGGAGCAGGACCATCCAAACTGCAAGCAGTCGGCGCGGATGGGTGAGCAGAGGCATTGCACCGTCCATTTCCGATAACCTTGAGAGATTGCAGCAAGCCACCAGCCAAACTGCCATATCCGGGTTGGGTGAGCGCGCCACCCAGGGCGGCCGAGGCGGGGGCGAGGTTCTCCATGGGGACGCTCAGTCCTTCGGCGCGCGGATGGCCGCGCAGCCGGTCTCGCGGAAGTAATTCAGCGGGATCTTCAGGTAGGAGACGCCGTTCGCCTCGGGCTCTGGCAGCCGCCCGCCCCGGATGTTGACCTGGAGCGCGTCCAGAAGCAGGCCGGGGAGGGAGAGCGTCCGGTCGCGCTCCTCGCGCGCCCGGACAAAGGCGTCCTCGGTCACGCCGCCCCGCAGGTGGATGTTGTGCTCGCGCTGCCCGGCGACGGTCGATTCCCATTTCGGCTCCCGTCCACCCGGCTGGTAGTCGTGGCCGGTGAAGAGGCGGGTCCCCGGCGGGAGCTCGAGGATGCGGCGGATGCTGCGGTAGAGCGCGCGGGCGTCGCCGCCGGGGAAGTCGGCGCGGGCCGTGCCGCCGTCCGGCATGAACAGCGTGTCGTGGACGAAGGCGGCGTCCCCGACGACGTAGGTGATGGAGGCAGCCGTGTGGCCGGGGGAGAAGATGACCTCCGCTTCCAGCTCGCCAATACGGAAGCGCTCGCCGTCCTTGAACAGGTGGTCCCATTGCGAGCCGTCGGCCGGGAAGCCGGGGAGGTTGTAGATCTCCTTCCAGATCCTCTGGACCGTGACGACATGCTCGCCGATGGCGGTCGGCGCGCCGAACACCTCCTTGAGGTAGGGCGCGGCGGAGAGGTGGTCGGCGTGCGGATGGGTGTCGAGGATCCACTCCACCGTCAGTCCCTGCTCCCGCACGAACGCCACCATCCGGTCGGCGAAGGTGGTGTGGGTGCCGCGGCGGGCGCGGTCGAAGTCGAGCACCGGGTCGATGATCGCGCAGCGCCCGGTCGCGGGGTCCGCGGCCACGTAGGCGATGCTGTTGGTGTCCTCGTGGTAGAAGCCGGTCACCACCGGATGATGGTCAGCCATGGTCATCTCCTTGCAGGTGCGTTGCTGCCTGGGGAGCGGATTGCAGGCAGCGGCTGCCCGGCCGCTGGATGCCGGGCGCTGAAGGGGGGTGTCCTCCTACGGGTGCTGCCATTCCCCAGGCGGGAGGCCCGCGGAGCGGGCGTCGGGGGCCACTGGTCAGCTAGTCCGCCAGCTTGGGCGTCACCAGCCATTCCCGACCCTTGAGCATGCCCTGCCAGTAGACAAACGGCAGGACGCGCTCCTTCAGCAACCAGGCGAGACGGCTGGGCCTCGTGCCGTCGATCAGCCAGGCCGGGAAGCTCGGCAGCAGCTTGCCGCCGTAGCCGAACTCGGCGAGCAGGATGCGGCCGCGCTCGACGGTGAGCGGGCAGGACCCGTAGCCGTCGTAGATCGCGTCGGCGGCACCGATCGCCCCAATGTCCTTCAGCAGGTTGTGCGCGACCACCGGGGCCTGCTTGCGGGCCGCGGCGGCGGTCTTGGCATTCGGCGCGTTGCAGGCGTCGCCAAGGCCGTAGACGCCCTCAAGGCTCCTGTGCCGCAGGGTGCCCGGGTCGACGTCCACCCAGCCCACCGCGTCGGCGAGCGGCGAGACGCGCACGAAGTCCGGCGCCGTCTGGGGCGGGACGACGTGGATCATGTCGAACCGCTCCTCGACCTCGGTCTTCGAGCCGTCGGGAGCCGTCCGCGTGAACCAGGCCGTACGGGCCGGTCCATCGATCCGGGCGAGGCTGTGCTGGAAGTTCAGCCCGACGCCATACCGCTCCACGTAGCGCATCAGGGCGGGGACGTACTCCTCCACCGCGAACAGCACCCCACCGGCGTTGAAGAAGTCGATCTGGATGTCCTTGAGGCGATCCCGGTCACGCCAGTGGTCGGCCGAGAGGTACATCGCCTTCTGCGGGGCGCCCGCGCACTTGATCGGCATCGGCGGCTGGGTGAACACCGCGCGCCCGTGCTTCAGGCCGCGCACGAGCTCCCAGGTGTAGGGCGCCAGGTCCCGGCGGTAGTTCGAGGTCACCCCGTTGCGCCCGAGCGTCTCGGCCAGGCCGTCGACGGCGTGCCAGTCGAGCTTGAGCCCCGGCGCCACGACCAGCCTGCGGTACTTGACCACCCGGCCGCCGTCCAGGATGACCGCGTTGCTCTCGGGCTCGAAGGCCGCGACGGCCGCCTTGATCCAGCGGACGCCGCGCGGGATGAGGGAGGCCATGGCGCGTTCGGTCGTCTCGGGCCGGAACACCCCGGCACCCACCATGGTCCACCCGGGCTGGTAGTAGTGGGTGTCAGCCGGGTCGATGATGGCGACGTCGAGGTCCGGCTTGCGCGCCTTGAGGCCGGAGGCGACCGCGATCCCCGCGGCGCCGCCGCCGACCACCACCACCTCGTGCCGGATCTCGCCGGTGTCGGTCGGCGTCCGGCCGCCATTGGCGACGCGTCGCGCGACGTCCTTCATGTCGTGGCCATGGGCCTTGGCCTGGCCCGGGATCTCAGGCACGGGGCGGCCGCGTGCCGCCTCGGACAGCGACCAGAGCGTCGCCGAGCGCGCGCCCGTCCGGCAGAACGCCAGGACGGGCTTCGGCAGGCGGTCCAGCAACTGGCCAAACGCCCTGGCGTCCTCGCCGCCGACCGTGCCGGGGGCAACCGGCAGATAGGCCGCCTCGAGCCCGGCCGTCCGGCAGGCGCGGTCGATCTCGGCGAAGTTCGGCTGGTCAGGGCCCTCGCAGTCCGGGCGGTTGCAGACGACCGCCCGGAATCCTCTGGCCGCGAGTTCCGCCACCTCACCGGGCGTGATCTGAGGCGCGACAGAGAAAGCTGACGTCAGCGTGCGGATGTCCATGGGTGTTCCTTCCGGGAAGAGCGCTCTTCGCCGCTCCGTGGTGACGCGTTGGGCACCACAGGGGCCGGTCCCTTGCAGAGCGCGGCGACGGGGACCTTGAGGCAGTGGCGGCCGCTGTCCGCAGCGAGCCGCCAGCCGAACTGCCGCTATCCGGGTTGAGTGGCCTTGCGCAGGTCGGCCCGGGCGTCGCGGACGATCAACCACGCGGACTGGAGGAACAGCCCGGCGATCACGGCCGCCACGGCGAGGTCCGGCCAGGCCGTGCCGGTCCACCAGACGAGGCCCGCCGCGACCACCACGGCGAGGTTGCCGATGGCGTCGTTGCGGCTGAACAGCCAGACCGCGCGCACGTTGGCGTCGCCCGTCCGGTGCGGGATGAGCACCGCGGCGGCCGCCACGTTGGCCACCAGCGCGATGGCGCCGAAGAGGCCCATCAGCTCGGCCTCGGGCTGGTTCAGCACCAGCACCCGGTAGCCGGTCGTGGCGAGCACGCCCAGGCCGAGGGCGCCGAGGAACAGGCCCTGGATGAGGGCCGAGCGGGCGCGCCAGGCGAGGCTCCAGCCGATGGCGAGCAGGCCGAGGAAGGTGATGAGACCGTCGCCGAGGAAGTCGAGGGCGTCCGCCTTCAGCGCCTGGCTGCCGGAGACGAAGCCGCCGACCATCTCCACGAGGCCGTAGCCAACGTTCAGGCCCACCACGATCCACAACGCGCGCCGGTAGCCCGGCGTGATGTGCGTCAGGTCCTTGGGCAGGTCATTATCGTCGTCTCTCATCCGATGCTCCCGAGCGAGGGGAAGAGCCGGAGCATCAAGATGGCGAAGTCGGTGAGGTGGCCGGTGATCATGGCCACCCCCATCGCCACCATGATGCTGCCCGCCACGACTTGGAGGACGCGCCCGAGGCGCCGCAGCGCACGGAACGGGCCGCGCAGGAAGGCGTCCGCGAAGGCGGCCACCAGGAGGAAGGGCACGCCGAGCCCGGCCGCGTAGGTGGCCAGGAGCGCGACGCCGAGGTGGCTGACGTCGCCGGTCGCGGTCATGGCCAGGATGGCGCCGAGCACCGGGCCGATGCAGGGCGTCCAGCCGAAGGCGAAGGCGAGCCCGAGCACATAGGCGGAGAGCGGCGTGCCGCCGCTGAGCGTCGGCATGAAGCGGAGGTCGCGTTGCAGCGGCATCAGTCGCAGGACGCCCGCGGTCATGAGGCCGAACAGGATGACGATTACCCCGCCCACGATCCCGGCCTCGTAGCGGTAACGGAGCAGGGCCTGGCTGAGGGCCGAGGCCCCGGCGCCCATCGCCACGAACACGGTGGCGAAGCCGAGCACGAAGCAGAGGCTGAGGCCGACCGTCGCGAGGCGGCCGGGCGCCGCGCGCTCGGCGGCGACCGAGCGACCGGCGACGTAGGAGACGTAGCCGGGCACCAGCGGCAGCACGCAGGGCGACAGGAAGGAGACCATCCCCGCCAGGAAGGCGGTCAGGAGGCCGGACATCTGGAGGAGGGAGTTCACGACAGCCTCAGGATTGGGCCGCGGAGCTCGGCGCGCGTGCCGGTTCGCCCCTCCCGCCGACCGCGAGCAGCGCGACGCCGAGGAAGATGGCGGTGTCGGCGAGGTTGAAGGCGGGCCAGTGGTATCCGGCCGCGTGGAAGTCCAGGAAGTCCGTCACGGCGCCATGCCGCAGGCGATCGACGACGTTGCCCAGCGCGCCCCCCGCGACGAGCCCGACCGCGGCAGCCATCCCGGGGCGCCGGTCGCGCGTCATCCAGATGACCAGGCCCGCGACGATCGCCAGGGCGAGCGTGGACAGCAGCCAGGGCGTGGCGGGGTGGTCCGCCGACAGCAGGCCGAAGCTGACACCCCGGTTGTGCCACAGCACCAAGTTGAAGAACGGCGCGACCGGGATGATGCGGGGCGGATCCATGAGCTCGGCCAGCACCCACCACTTCGTCGCCTGGTCCAGCGCAAGGGCCAGCAGTGCCGTGGCCGCACCCCAGGCCCATGCGAGCCGGAGGCCGGACGGCCGGTGCACGCCCACCGTGGTCGCTCGCTCAGCCATGCGCCGCCGCTCCCTGGAACCGGTATCCGAGCAACCGCAGGGCGTTGATTGTCACCAGCACGGTAGCGCCGGTATCGGCGAGCACGGCAGGCCAGAGGCCGGTGATGCCGACCACCGTTGTCACCAGGAACACCGCCTTGAGACCGAGGGAGATGGCGACGTTCTGGTGGATATTGTTGAGCGTCGCGCGCGAGAGCCCGACCAGGGCGGCGACGTCCACGACGCGGTTGTTCAGGATGGCTGCATCCGCCGTCTCCAGCGCCACGTCGGTCCCGCCGCCCATGGCGATGCCGACCGAGGCCGCCGCGAGGGCAGGCGCGTCGTTGATGCCGTCGCCGACCATCGCCACGGGCGCCCTCTTCTTCAGGGCGGAGATTTCCTTCAATTTGTCCTCGGGCAGCAGGCCCGCCTGCACGTCGAGCCCGAGGACCGAGGCGATGGCCTTGCCGGTCCGGGGATTGTCGCCGGTCAGCATGACCGCGCGCGCCCCAAGGTCGCGCAGCGCCCGGATGCCCGCGGCGGCGTCGGCCCGCGGCTCGTCGCGGACGGCAATGAGGCCGGTGGGCGCGCCGTCCACGGAGACGACGACCACTGTCTTTCCTTGACCCTCCCACTCCTCGGCCGCGCGCTCCACCTCGGCCGGGAGCGGTGCTTTCTCGGCCGCGTAAGAGGGCGAACCGACGCTGACCCTCTTGCCGGTGACCACCGCCTCGACGGCCTTGCCAGGGATGGCGCGTGAATCCTTGGCCGGGCGCAGCGGAATCCCGTCCGCCGCCGCCCGCTCCAGGATGGCGCGGCCTAGGGGATGGCTGGAGCCGTTCTCGACCGCGGCGGCGAGGCCGAGCAGGGTGCGCTCGGAGCCGGACAGGGCGAGGACGTCCGTCACGCGTGGGCGCCCCTCCGTCAGGGTGCCGGTCTTGTCGAAGGCGACGGTGCGGACGCGGCCGATGGTCTCCAGGGCGCCGCCGCCCTTCACCAGCAGGCCGCGCCTGGTCCCGGCCGCCAGCCCCGAGGCGATGGCCGCGGGCGTGGAGAGGACGAGGGCGCAGGGGCAGGCCACCAGCAGCAGCGCCAGCCCACGGTAGACCCAGGTGCCCCAGTCCGCGCCGAGCAGCAGCGGCGGCGCGACGGCGACCAGCGCCGCGGCGGCGACTGCGGCGGGCGTGTAGACGGCGGAAAAGCGCTCGATGAAGCGGGCGGTCGGCGCCTTGGCCTCCTGCGCCTCCTCCACCAGCCGGATGATGCGGGCGATGGTGTTGTCCGAGGCGGGCTTCGTCACCCGGACCTGGAGTGCCCCCGAGGCGTTGACGCTGCCCGCGAAGACGGAGGCGCCCTCGGCCTTGGGGACGGGGACGGACTCGCCGGTCACCGGGCTCTCGTCCACCTCGGACTCGCCCTCGGCCACCTCGCCGTCGGCCGAGACGCGGTCACCTGGGCGCACCAGGACGAGGTCGCCGACCTTCAGGCTGGCGGCGGGCACCTCGCGCGCCGTCCCGCCCTCGACGAGCAGGGCGGTCCTTGGCACCAGGGCGCCCAGCGCCTCGATGCCCGCCCGCGCCCGACTGGCGGCGACGCCTTCGAGTAGCTCGCCGATGGTGAACAGGAACACTACCACCGCCGCCTCGGAGGTCGCGCCGATGGCGATGGCGCCGACGGTGGCGATCGACATCAGCATCTCGATGCTGAAGGGCGAACCGGCGCGCGCGGCGGCGATGGCCTTGCGGCCGAAGAACCAGAGGCCGAGCACGGCGGCAGGCAGGTAGGCCCAGTGGTCCAGGGAGGGAACAGCGAGCGAGGCGGCGAACCCGGCCGCCGTCAGCCCGCCGAGGACGGCCGCCAGCCGGGCCTTGGCGCCCTTCCACCAGGGTTTGCGGGCAGGAGCGCGGGTCTCGGTCTCAACGGCCGCCCCTGGCTCACCGGCGACCACCCTTGGCGCCTCGGCGAGGGCGATGCCGTAGCCGAGTTTGCGGACCTGGTCCTCGATGGCCGTCCGGGGCGTGGCGGCCTCGTCCAGCCGGAGGGCCAGGATCTGGGTGCCGTAGTTGACCCGGATGTCCTCCGCGCCATCCACCCGGCCGACGGCGGTCTCGATCTTCGAGGCGCAGCTCGGGCAGTCCATACCCTCGACCCGATATCTCAGGGCCGCCGTGGGCCTCGTGCCCTCGTCCACCAAATCGCCGTCTGCCATGCCGCCTCTCCGTCGCCGGGAACAACCCCCAGGTTTCCCCGGGTTGCGCCGGGGACGTGCGGCTCCCTATATGGACCCTGTAGTCGCTACAGGGTCAAGGCATGGAATCGGAGAAAGCGTTCAGCATCGGCGCCCTGTCGAAGGCGACCGGGACGACGGTGGAGACGATCCGCTGGTACGAGCGGGTCGGCGTCCTGCCCGCGCCCGCGCGGACCTCCGGGAACTACCGGAGCTACGGGACGGCGCACCTGGAGCGGCTGAGCTTCGTCCGGCGTGCGAGGGAGCTGGGGTTCTCGCTCGACCAGGTGCGCGAGCTGCTCCAGCTCGCCGACGACCGGGGGCGGTCCTGCGAGGCGGTGGACCAGGTGGCCCGCGAGCACCTGGAAGAGGTCGAGCGCAAGATCGCCGCCCTCGAGGCCCTCCGCCGCGAGCTCCAGGATGTCATCGGGCAGTGCTGCCTCGGCACGGTCGCCGAGTGCCGCATCGTTCAAGCTCTTTCGCCCAACTCAGACGCTATCCAGCCGCGGTGGCGCCGACAGTGACCCGCGATATCCCCAACGAAGTAGCAGTCGATCAATTTGGCGGCGAGCCGCCGGACAAGCGTCTCCGACCACTCGCCAGGTGATCGGCGAGCTTGCAACGCAGCACGGGTGCCACGAGGTGGTTTCACCCGGCATCGCCCCGATCCCCTCCTACACCTCTGGGCCGTGAGCCCCATCCTCGCACCAAGTTTCCGCCCGGCGAACCGCGACACCCTGCGCTCGGAGCCCTGGCCGGAGGAATATTGGCCACTGATGGCGCGGCTTCCACATCGCGCCAGGCTCTGCATCGCATCCTACGGTGTCCGAGGCAGTGCCTCGGGCCGTGACTGAGCGCTGCCGTCCCCCTCCCTTGCAACCCCGCCTCACCCGGCGACGGCTGTCCGCACCTGCGCTACCCAAAGATTTCCAGCCGCGCGGCGCCCGTCCGGCCTGAGCGCTACGTGCCCAACTCCATCAGCACGGTTCGCCGCTGGCTTGCCGTCCGCCTTGTTCGCAACCTGCCCCTGCTGCCTCCGCTAGCAGCCGCAATGGGCAGGAAGTATGTGGCGAAACAAGAATGGTGAGCGTCATGGAAGAGCCGAGCGGCCGAGCCCTGGCGTAGATGTCACCCGCTTCTAGCCCTCCTGCTGGGGGCCACCTTGTACGGCTCTGCAGGCACTGGGCCTTGCGACAGTGAACAGAGCGCGCCCTGGCCTACTGCTCCCGGAAGGCCCGGGTGAAGCTGTCGATCAACGGCTGGACCATGTAGCGGAAGAAGGTTCTCTGGCCGATCTGGATATGGGCTTCGACGGGCATGCCGGGGGTGAGGAAGACGGTGGGCAGGTGCGCCAGCTGGTCGGGCTCGATCAGGATGTAGGCGCGATAGTATTGCTGCCGCGACTGCTCGTTGATCGTCACATCCGCCGCCACCCAGGTCACATGCCCGTGCAGGTAGGGCACCAGGCGCTGCTTGAAGGCGGGCAGCCGCACCTCGGCCCGCAGGCCGGGATAGACCACGTCGATGTCCGTCGGCTGGACGTTCACCTCGGCGACCAGCCGGTCCTGTGTTGGGACCAGGTCGAAGATCGGGTCGCCCGGCTTCAGCACCGCGCCGAGGGTGAAGACCCGCTGGTTCACCAGGGTGCCGCCCTCGGGGGCGATGATCTCGCGCCGGGTGGCGACGTCGGTGGCCGCGCGCAGCTTCTCCTCGGCCTCGGCCAGCCTGGCGCGGACGTCGCGCCGCTCGGTCGAGGCTTCCTGCGTGTGCTGGTCGAGCGTGCTCTGGATCTGCTTCTGGGCCTCGGTGATGGAGGCGTTGGCGCGCTCGATCTGGCCGTTCAGGTCCTCCAGCTGGCCTTCCAGCCCGGCGACCGCCCGTTGCAGGGCCAGCAGTTCCGGCATGCGGCCAAGGCCCTGGTTGACCAGGCCACGCTTCGCCTGCTCCTCCTGCTTGGCCAGGGCCAGCTGCAGTCGCGTCGCGGTGAGCTGGCCGCGGGCCCCGGCGATGACCGCGTTCTGCTGCTCGATCCGGGCCTGCAGCACCTGGATCTGGCTGTTCGTATTGGCCTCGCGCGCCTCGTAGAGGGCCCGCTGGCCGGTCATTGCCTCCTGCGCCCGGGCATCGCTGCTCCCGGCCAGGTCGGCGGGGAAGGTGATCTGCCGCGCGTCGCTCAGCTCGGCCGCCAGCCGGGCGTCCTGCGCCAGCAGGGCCCAACGCTGGGCGCGGTGGGTTTCCACCATGCTGTCCGACTGGGTGATGTCGAGCCGGGCAATAACGTCGCCCGCCCGCACCTTTGCGCCATCGCGGAACAGGATCTCGCGGACGATGCCGCCCTCCAGGTGCTGGATGGTCCGGCGGCTGCCCTCGACCTTGATCAGGCCGGGGGCGATCGAGGCCTCGGCCAGCGGCGCCAGCCCGGCCCAGGCCGCGAAGCCGAGGACGAAGACCAGGAAGACCACCAGCCCGAAGAGCACCGGCGCACGGGTGCGCGGCTGGGGCACGTCCAGCAGCGGGTGGAACGGGACGGTCGGCAGGACGGGGCTGGGCTTGGACAGGGACAGGGTGGTCCCCGGCGCGGCCGGTGCCAGCGCGGTCTGGGTATTGCCGGTCGCGCTCATCACGCGGCACTCCCTTCAAGCTACGGTGCCGCGGGTACCTCCGCGGGTCGGGGCGCCATCAGGCGTTTCAACACTTCCGTGCGTGGGCCGAACATCACCACGGCGCCGTCTTTCAGCCACAAGGCCTCGTCCACGCCCTGTACCAGGATGGGGCGGGAGAGACCAGCACGATGGCGGCGCCCATCTCCCTCGGCTGGGCCAGGGCGCGGGTCAGTGCCAGCTCGGAATCGCCGTCGGGGCTGCTGATCAACCCACGCGGCAGATCAGCTTCGGCCGTCAACCGCGCAGAAAACTGGGGGTGCCTGGCGGAGTGGCTGCAGGACGACGGACCGCGGAAGAACTCGCCGACCTCGAGATCCCCACTCGGCAGGACCATGCCCTCCGCGGCTCGGGAGTGCCGTGTCGGTCTCCCGGGAGTGCGGCCCGACGAACTCGGCCCCCGTGCCCTTCATCTACGCTGGAGGCGGTGCAGGTGGCTGGCGTCCGACCAAGCAGGCGACGCCAAATGGCCGGTTGCAGGGTGTAGAGGCGGCCTTCGGAATGGTGGCCGTCCAGTCGCTGCCGCCGGTGCGCAAATGCGCCACCGATCCCGATGTCCAGCTTGGGATGCGCGGGTGACCTGCGCCCACGCCGAATTGCGAGAGGAAACCTCGCCCCTGCAAGCTGGGGTGCAACTCTGCCAGAACAAAACAGCCAGCGGCTACCACGGTGGGGAATGTTTTACGTTCGCGCCACTCGTGGGTCTGCAATGAATATTCCTGCGTTGTCTTTATATTGCAACGAGAACTTAACCGAGCGTTGATCGACACCTCCCCGCGCTCCCGTTTGATTGCGGCAACCCGTCGCCCAAGCAGGGACGACGACCGCAGACACGGAGCCACGGGAGCAGACATGGCAGAGAACGGGTCTACGACGCCTGACGCCGCCGCGAGCGGTTCGGGGCAGGTCAAGAACATCTTTGTCATGGTCGCCGACGGAGCGGGCTTCAACACGCTCGAGGCCGTGCGGCAGTATCTCGGCGACCCGCGCGGCGGCCCGGCCGGGGAGCTCGCCGTCGACCAGGACGGCTTCGTCGCCACGGCGCAGTCGGTCTATCCGCTGGACACGCGGAGCGAGCCGCTGCCCGGGCCCGCCGGGCTCCGGCAGAACCCGGCGACCGTCTACTCCCCGGCTCAGAACTACGACTTCACCAAGGCCGAGAGGGAGAGCGCCGACGGCTTCGCGCGCGGCTTCGACGGCTACGACTGGAACCGGGGCACCGCGCCGGACTCGGCGAACACCATGACGTCGCTGATGACCGGCGCGAAGACCTACAACAACGCAATCAACGTGGACGGCACCGGCGCCCCGCTGCTCACCCTGGCCGAGCTCGCCAATTCCGAGGGCAAGGCGACGGGCGTCGTCTCGACGGTCCAGTTCAGCGACGCCACCCCGGCGGCGGGCGGGGGCGCGCACAACGTCTCGCGCGCCAACCGCACCGAGATCGCCGAGGAGATGTTCAAGGCCGGTGTCCTCGACGTCATCGGCGGCACCGGCAACCCGGACTACGACGACGACGGCAAGCCGGTTTCCGAGGCGCGCTACGACTGGATCGGCAAGGACCTCTGGCAGTCCCTCAAGGACGGGACCTTCAAGTCGGATGACGGCTCCAGTTGGAAGCTCCTCCAGGATCGCGCCGACATCCAGGCGGCCGGGTCCGGCGACCCCACAGACCTCCGGCTGGCGATGATCGCCGAGGCGTTCATCGGCACCAACTTCTACCGCACGGGCGGCGACCCAAAGAACGAGGCACCGCTCACCGTGCCCCGCCTCGAGACCTCGCCGACGCTGACCGAACTGTCGCAGGCGGCGCTCAACAAGCTCGGCACCGACGACGATGGGTTCTACCTGGCCATCGAGGGCGGCGGCGTGGACCGCGCCATGCACGGCAACAACTTCGGCCGGATGGTCGAGGAGTACCTGGACTTCGATGCCGCCGTGAAGTCGGTCATCGACTGGGTCAACTCGCCCGAGAGCGAGGCGAGCTTCGAGGACACGCTGCTCGTCGTCACCGCCGACCACGACCACCTGCTGTTCGGGCCGGAGGGCGAGGCCGTCCCGTACCAGCGCGTTCAGGAGGACCGGAACGGGGACGGCGTGCCCGAGTACCAATGGTTCGGGAACGGCCATTCCAACCAGCTCGTGCCCCTCTACGCCTACGGTGCCGGTGCCGAGGGCATCCTGGCCCTCGCGGGCAAGGAGGATTCCGTCCTCGACGCGAACGGCAATCGGCTCGCGGGCAGCGGCCGCGATTACACCGACCAGGCCGAACTCGGTGCCTACCTGCTGGATCAAATCCGCCCTGGCGTGGGCGAGCAGGCCAACGGCAGCGTCACGGACGGCTGGCTCCTCTGACCTGACGACCGGATGCCGGGCGCCCGCAACGGGCCCAGGCCATCCAGGAGGAGCCGGGTGGCTCCGGCCTCCACTCCTCCCGCTCCACCCAAGGGCCACGAACGTCTCCCCACTGGCGACGTTCGTGGCCTGCGACCCGACGGCGGAGGCAGCGATGGTGGTGGGTTCGACCCCGGCGGCCCAGGCGGCCGCGCTCTACGAGCGGGACTTCGTAGAATGGACCCGGCGGCAGGCCGCCGCCCTGCGCGCGGCGCAGCACGGCGGCGCGGAGGCCATCGGGCTCGACTACGAGCACCTTGCCCGGGAGATCGAGCGCCTAGGGGTGAGCCGCGCGAGCCTGGAGAGCCGTGCGCAGCCGCCTGGCCCGGGCGGCGGGGTCGACGGGTCGGGTGACCCCGCCTGAGGCTGCCCAAGAAGGCGGCGACCACGCAATCTCTGTACGCTACTGAAATGAATTAGTCTCCCGTCGCGCGACGCGATGGATGGCCGTGCTCGTGGTTGTGGGCGTGTCCGCCCGCGTCCTTGGCGGCCGCCCAGGCGGCGTGCGGGTCGTGCCCGCCGTGCGCGCCGGGCAGCTCCACCTGCACCGTCGAGTGGGTGACGCCGAAGCGCGCCGCCAGCATGGCGCCGAGCGCGTCCTCCAGCCGCTCCACGCGGGCGAGGGTCGCGTCCACCTCGATGTGGGCCGAGAGCGCGACCTTGCCAGAGGAGAGCTCCCAGACGTGGAGGTCGTGCACCCCGCGCACGCCCGGGGTGTCCAGAATGGCGCGCTCGACCGCGTCGAGGTCGATCCCGGCGGGCACGCCTTCGAGCAGGACGTTGGTGGTCTCGCGCAGCAGCGTCCAGGTGCGCGGCAGCACCCAGAGGGCGATGCCGACGCCGAGCACCGGGTCCACCCAGGCCCAGCCGGTGAGCCAAATGACGCCCGCGCCCAGGATGACCGCGACCGAGCCGAGCAGGTCGCTCCAGACCTCGAGGTAGGCGCCCTTGATGTTCAGGCTCTCCCCGCTGCCGCCCGCGAGGAGGCGCATGGAGAGCCAGTTCACCACCAGCCCGGCGGCGGCGACCGCCAGCATGCCGAGGCTCTGCACCTCGACCGGGGCGCGGAAGCGCTGCCACGCCTCCCAGAGGATGTAGAGCGCCACCAGGAACAGCAGCGAGGCGTTGAAGGCCGCGGCCAGGATCTCGAAGCGGTGGTAGCCCCAGGTCCGCCTGCGGTCGGCGGGGCGGCGGGCGACCCGGATGGCGGCGAGCGAGACCGCCAGCGCCGCGGTGTCGGTGAACATGTGCGCGGCATCGGAGAGCAGGGCGAGGCTGCCGGTGACGAAGGATCCGGCCACCTCCACCAGCATGAAGCCGCCGGTGAGCGCCAGCGCCCAGCGCAATGCCCGCTCGTTCGCGCCCGCCCCGTGGCTGTGTCCGGCACCCATCGGCGTCTCGGATCAGCGGTTGGGTGAGGGCGCGCCGCGACCGGGAGTGTGCGGCTGCTGTGTATCGCCCAGGGTCGAATCGAAGTGCGCCGGAGGCCCGCCGGTCTGGCCGGACGCACCCGGGCGGTGCGGCTGCTGGGTGTCGCCCTGTGTTGCATCGAAATGCGCCGGTGGACCGCCAGCTTGGGTAGGGGCGGCATTCGGGTTGTGCGGCTGCTGGCCACCGCCCTGTGTTGCATCGAAGTGCGGGCCCCGTGGGTGCTCCCCGCGCTGCCCGGCGGCCTGCGTCAGCACCGGGCTGCGGTCGGCAACGTCAGCCGCGATCGCCGGAGCGGCCGCCGCGGGCATTCCCGCCAGGATCGTTATGCCCACCAGGGCCTCGCGAAGGTTCATATGCGGCCTTCCTTTCTGGGCGGCCGCCAGGATGGGCGGCCGCGACGGCTATCAACACGGCTGCAAACGTCACCGACGGCATTTGGCTCCGCACCTCCTTGCCCGTGCCTCGACCGCCCGGGCACCGGGTTCGGTTTGCGTCAGGGCCGGTCCGGGCCCATCTTCGATTGCATGGACATGCCGACCACCCGCCGGGCCGCCATCCAGGAAGGAGCCCTGATCCCCATCGGCCAGCTCGCCCGCGAGGCGGGGTGCAAGGTGCAGACCGTGCGCTGGTACGAGGAGATCGGCCTGCTGCCGCCAGCTGCGCGGACCGAGGGCGGGCACCGCCTCTACGGGCGCCCGCACCGGGCGCGGCTGACCTTCATCCGGCACGCGCGGGAGTTCGGCTTCGGCCTCGAGGCCATCCGCAGGCTGCTGGACCTGGCCGCCCGCCCCGAGCGCCCCTGCGGCGACGCCCACGCCCTGGCCGTCTCCCAGCTCGCCGAGGTCGAGGCCAAGCTCCGGCGGCTGGCGGCCCTGCGGGACGAGCTGGCGCGCCTGGCGGGCAGTGGGTGCAGCGGCGGCGTCGCCGCCGAGTGCCGCGTCCTCGGGACCCTCACCGACCACGGCCACTGCCTCTCGGCCGCCCACGGAATGGTTGAGGGCTCCGTCATGAAATGATGCAATCGGCGACCAAGCTCACGCTTGAATCTTCAGTCGCTGTAGGTTTTACACGTGCGCCAAGTGGCTGACCGCTTGCGGCGGACTCGCCAGGTTCCGGAACAACGGTTGAGGAGAGGCATCGTGCGGCGTAGAACCATCACCGGCGTGACGGCGGCGGCTCTTTTGGCACCTGCCCTGGCCTGGGCCCAGGGCGCGGGCCACGGCCACGCGCACAGCGGGAACGAGGTCAAGATCGGCCGCCACGAGGTGGAGCTGGTGGTCCGCGGCGGCCAGGCAACCCTGTCCATCGTGGACGAGAAGGAGCAGCCCGTGGACGCCGCCGCCTTCAGCGCGACCGCCGTCGTCCTGGCCCGCGGCAACGAGCGGCGCACCTTGGAATTCCGGCCCGCCGGTGGGAACCGCCTGGCGGCGCCGGTCGATTTTCCCTTCGACGGCAAGTTCCGCGCGACCGTGACCCTGCGCGGCCCCGGCGGCGATCTCGGGACCGGCCGCTTCAACGTCGACGCGGTGCGCTGAGGCGGACCGACCATGACCCAGGACACGGGCAGGACAGGGCTGACGAGGGGGCGGGCGGTCATCGCCCGCCTGCTCGCCGTCGCCTTCCTGCTCGCGTCCCTGCTGGTGCCGCCCTTCGCCGAGGCCGTCAACTCCGGCGTGCCTCTCACGACCGTGGCGGTCTCGGCCGCAATCGACCAGGACGGCGGTCCGGGCACGCCCTCGCGGCCGCACGGCATCGTTCACGCGGGCAGCCACTGCGCCTGCCAAGTGGCGGACCGCTTGGTGCCGCCGCAGCCCGTGGCACCCACCACCCGCATCGCCGTGAGCCATCCGGCCTTCACGGACCACGCCCACGCCTCGCTCGCGGTGGAGCCGCCCGCACGCCCACCCCGGGCCTGACCGAACCAGAGCCGCCTGAGCCGCTGCGCCCCGGAGAGACCGGGGACGGCGGCTCGCCTCGCGTTCCGTCCGTCCCGGGTGCCATGCCTCCTCGATTCCGTTCCAGATTCCCGTTCGCCCTGCTGGGCGCGGCTGTCCTCGTCACGACCACCACCCCGTCCGACGCGGCCGACCCTCCGGCACGGCGCCGCGCGGCACAGGCGGCCGCCCCCACTCGCGTGGCGTCGCCCCCTACGGAGGCGGGCACCACGCTCCTGGTCACCTCTCCCGAGCAGGCCGTGGACCTCGCCCTGACGCGCGCACCCATCCTGCGCAGCGCCGAGGCGGGCCGCCGGGCGGCGCAGGGCGACCGGGTGACCGCCGGGCTGCGCCCGAACCCGGACTTCACCCTCAACGCGGAGAACATCGGCGGCAGCGGGTCCTACGGTGGCCTCCGCTCCCTCGAGACCACCTACAGCCTGAGCCAGCGCATCGAGACCGGCGGCAAGCGGCAGGCGCGCATCGAGGCGGCGAACCGCGCGGTGGCGCTGACCGGGCTGGATGTCGAGGCGGTCCGCCTCGACCTGGTGCGCGAGGTGGTCCGGGCGCTGGCGGAGGCGGTGGCGACCGGGCGGGCGGTGGAGATCGCCCGCGAGCGGGTGCGGCTGGCGGACGAGGTGCTGCGCGCCACCCGTGCCAGGGTCGAGGCCGGGCGCGAGCCCTTCCCGCAGCAGCGCCGCGCCGAGGTGGCGCGGGAGACCGCCGCGGTCTTCGCCGAGCGCGCGCAGCGGGAAGCGGGTGCGGCGCTCCGGGTCCTCGCCGTGCTGCTGGCCACGCCAGGGGTCGAGGTCATGCCCGCCCGGGCGGCCTGGTTCGACGACCTCGGCCCGCGCCCCGACCCCACCAGGGCGGCGGCCCTGCCACCGGAGCAACTCGACCGCGCGCGGCTGGACGCCCTCATTGACCAGCGCCGCGCCGAACTGGACGTGCAGCGGCGCAACGCCATCCCGGACGTGGCGGTCGGCGCCGGGGTCCGGCGCTTCCGGGAGGCGGGCGACGACACCGCCTTCGTGCTCGGCCTCAGCGTGCCGCTGCCGGTCTTCGACCGGAACCAGGGCAACATCCTGCGGGCCGGGGCCGAACTGAGCCGGGCCGAGGCCGAGGCGGAACGCGGACAGCTCTACCTGAATGCGGCCCTCGCCGACGCCGAGCGGCGCCTGGACCAGGCCTGGCGCGCCGCCGACTCGCTCCGCCGCGTCGTCCTGCCCGCCGCCACGGAGGCCGCTTCCGCGGCGCGGGAGGGCTACGCGGCGGGCAAGTTCTCGCTGCTCGAGGTGCTCGATGCCCAGCGCGCCCTGTCCGACGCGCGCGAGCAACTCAACGCCGCCCTGCTCGAGGTGCAGCAGGTGCGCGCCGACATCACCCGGCTGCGCGGCCGTGCGGCCACCCTGGCCCCGATCCTCGCCCCCGCCGGGAGGCAGTCGCCATGAAATCCGTCCTCACGCTCCTCGCGGGCGCCTCCCTCGCCATCGCCGCCGCGGTGCTGGTGCCCGGCGTGCCCGCCACCCTGCGTGCCGCCCTCGGCTTTGCGCCGCCGGTCGAGGCCGTGGCCTCGGCCCGAGCCGCGGGACCCGCGGGCAGCAAGGGCGGCGGCCACGCCCACGGGCCGGGCGAGGAGCACGGCGACGAGGCGCCCGAGGGCACCGTCCGCATGACGGAGGAGCAGGTCGCCGCCGCCAGCATCGAGGTGGCGGAGGCGGGTCCCGGCACCGTGGCGCGGCGCGTCTCCCTGCCCGGGACCGTGGCCGCGAACGCCGACAAGCTGGCCCGCGTCCCGGCGCGTGTCGCGGGCATCGTCACGGCGCTGAACAAGCGCCTCGGCGACACGGCCGCGGTGGGCGATGTCCTGGCCCTGGTGGAGAGCGCCGAGATCGCCACTGTGAAGGGTGAGTACCTCGCGGCGTTGCGGACCACCGAACTCGCCCGCGTCACCTTCGAGCGCGAGCAGCGGCTGTGGCAGCGCAAGGTCTCCGCCGAGCAGGATTTCCTGAAGGCGCGGACCGACTGGCAGGAGGCGCAGATCCGCCTCGACCTCGCCCGCCAGAAGCTGGCGGCCCTAGGCCTTGGTCAGGTGGAGGTCGAGGCCCTGCCGCGCCAGCCCATCGAGGCGCTGCGGCGCCAGGAGGTCCGGGCGCCGATCGCCGGGCGGATCACCGCACGCCCCGTCGTGCTCGGCGCCGCCATCTCGGCCGAGGCGGAGGTCTACACCGTGGCCGACCTGTCCACCGTCTGGGTGGAGATGGCGGTGCCTCCCACCGACCTGACCTTCGTGAAGGAGGGCATGGCGGTGCGGATCCGGGGCGAGGGTGAGGCGCGCGGCGAGGGCCGTATCGTCTTCCTCAGCCCCGTGCTGGACCCGGAGACCCGCTCGGCCCGCGCCGTGGTCGAGGCGCCGAACCCGGAGGGCGCCTTCCGGCCGGGCGGCTTCGTCACCGCCGAGGTCGCCACCGAGGAGCAGCGCGTGGACGTCCTGGTGCCCCGCGCGGCGGTGCAGCAGGTCGAGAGCGAGAGCGTCGTCTTCGTCCGAACGCCGGAGGGCTTCGAGAAGCGCGAGGTGGTGCTCGGCCGCGGCGACCAGGAGGGGGTCGAGGTGGTCTTCGGCCTCGACCCGGGCGAGCCCTACGCCGCCGCCAACACCTTCGTCCTCAAGGCCGAGCTCGGGAAATCCGAGGCCGAGCACTCGCACTGAAAGGCGGCCCACGTGATCGCACGCATCCTCGACTTCTCGGTCCGCCAGCGCTGGCTGGTGGTGCTGCTGGTCGCCGCCGCCGCCGGGTTCGGCCTGCGCTCCTTGCAGTCGCTGCCGATCGACGCGGTGCCGGACATCACCAACAACCAGGTTCAGATCAACACCCTGGCGCCCGCCCTCTCGCCCTACGAGGTGGAGAAGCAGGTCACCTTCCCGGTCGAGACCGCGCTGGCCGGGATCCGTGGCCTGCAATCCACGCGCTCGCTGTCGCGCAACGGCTTCAGCCAGGTCGTCGCCATCTTCCGCGACGATGTCGACATCTACTACGCCCGCCAGCAGGTGCTGGAGCGGCTGACCGAGGCGCGCGAGCTGCTGCCCGAGGGGGTCGAGCCGCGCATGGGGCCGATCTCGACCGGCCTCGGCGAGGTCTACATGTGGACGGTGGACTGGGCGCCGCGCCGCGAGGGCGACACGGTCCGCGACGGCCGCCCCGGCTGGCAGGCGGACGGGAGCTACCTGACCCCCGAGGGCCAGCGCCTCACGACGGAACTGGAGCGGACGGCGTACCTCCGGACACTCCAGGACTGGGTCATCCGGCCGCAGCTCCGCAACGTGCCCGGCGTCGCGGGGGTGGACGCGATCGGCGGCTACGTGAAGCAGTACCATGTCCAGCCCGACCCGGCGCGGCTCATTGGCCTCGGCCTGTCCTTCGCCGATGTCGCGGAGGCGCTCGAGCGCAACAACGCCAGCCGCGGCGCGGGCTACCTGGAGCGCGGCGGCGAGGGCTACGTGGTCCGCTCCGGCGGGCGGCTGGAGACCATCGAGGACATCCGCAACGTGGTGGTGACGACGCGCGAGGGCGTCCCCGTGCGGGTGCGCGACATCGCCCGGGTCGAGGTCGGCAAGGAGCTGCGCACCGGCAGCGCGAGTGCCGACGGGAAGGAGGCCGTGGTCGGCACGGCGCTGATGCTGATCGGCGAGAACAGCCGCACCGTGGCCGCGGCGGTGGACGCCAAGATCAAGGAAATCGCCCGCTCGATGCCGCCCGGCATCGAGCTCCGCACCGTGCTGAACCGGACCGAGCTGGTGGACGCCACCATCCGCACGGTGGCGAAGAACCTGGCCGAGGGTGCGCTGCTGGTCATCGTCGTGCTGTTCCTGCTGCTCGGCAACCTGCGCGCGGCGGTGGTCACCGCGCTGGTCATCCCGGTGACGATGCTGCTGACCGCGACCGGGATGCTGGAGGGCGGCATCAGCGCCAACCTGATGAGCCTGGGCGCGCTCGACTTCGGCCTGATCGTGGACGGGGCCGTCATCATCACCGAGAACAGCCTGCGGCACCTGGCGGAGCGGCAGCACGCGCTCGGGCGGACGCTGCACCTGCGCGAGCGGCTGGAGACGGTGGCCGCCTCGGCGCGGGAGATGATCCGGCCCTCGGTCTTCGGGCAGGCGATCATCATCCTGGTCTACGTGCCCTTGCTCACCTTCCAGGGCGTCGAGGGTAAGATGTTCGCGCCCATGGCGCTGACCGTGATCATCGCCCTGGCGGTGGCCTTCGTGCTCTCGCTCACCTTCGTCCCGGCGATGGTCGCACTGGTGGTCACCGGCAAGGTGCAGGAGAAGGACAACTGGCTGGTCCGCGCGCTCAAGCGCGGCTACGCCCCGGCGCTGGCGCTGGCCCTGCGGCGGCCGGTGCCGGTCATCGGCGCCTCTGCCCTGCTTTTCCTTGGCTCGCTTGTCCTTGGCGCCCGGCTCGGCTCGGAGTTCATCCCGCAACTCGACGAAGGCAACATCGCCATGCACGCGCTGCGCATCCCCTCGACGTCGCTGACCCAGTCGCAGGCGATGCAGCTCCGGGTCGAGGAGACGGTCTCGCGCTTCCCCGAGGTCGCGGTCGTCTTCTCGAAGACCGGCACCGCCGAGGTGGCGGCCGACCCGATGCCGGTCAACGTCTCGGATGCCTTCATCATCCTGAAGCCCCGCGAGCAGTGGCCCGACCCGTTGCTCCCCAAAGGGGAGCTGGTCCGGCGCATCGAGGAGGCCGCCAGGGGCCTGCCGGGCAACAACTACGAGTTCACCCAGCCGATCCAGATGCGCTTCAACGAGCTGCTGGCGGGCACCCGCGGCGACCTCGCGGTCAAGGTCTTCGGCGAGGAGTTCGGGCCGATGCTCGCCGCTGCCAACCAGGTCGCGGGTGTACTGCGCGGCGTCGCGGGCGCCGAGGACGTCCGGGTGGAGCAGGCGACCGGGCTGCCCTTCCTCGAGATCACCGTGGACAAGGCGGAGATCGCCCGGCGCGGGCTCAGCCTGAGCGCGGTGCAGGAGGTCATCGGCACCGCCATCGGCGGGCGCGAGGCGGGCTGGGTCTTCGAGGGCGACCGCCGCTTCCCCATCGTGGTGCGGGTGCCGGAGGCGGTGCGCGCCGACATCGAGGCGCTGCGCAACCTGCCCGTGGCCCTGCCCTCGGAAGGCCGTTCGGGGGCGGGCGCCGCCACAGTGCCGCTCCGTAGCCTGGCGTCGTTCCGCCTGACCGAGGGGCCGAACCAGGTCAGCCGGGAGAACGGCAGGCGCCGCGTTGTCGTCACCGCCAACGTCCGGGGGCGTGACATCGCCTCGGTGGTGGCCGAGGCGCAGGCGCGGGTGGAGGCCGAGGTGCGCCTGCCCTCCGGCTATTTCATCACCTGGGGCGGGCAGTTCGAGAACCTGGAGGCGGCGCGCCAGCGGCTGACGGTGGTCGTGCCCGCGGTGTTCTTCCTGATCTTCCTGCTGCTCTACACCGCCCTCGGCTCGCCGCGCGACGCGCTGCTGGTGTTCAGCGCGGTGCCCCTGGCGCTGACCGGCGGCATCGCCACGCTCTGGCTCCGGGACATGCCGCTCTCGGTCTCGGCGGCGGTCGGCTTCATCGCGCTCTCGGGGGTGGCCGTGCTCAATGGGCTGGTCATGCTGAACCACATCAAGCAGTTGCGCGGCGAGGGCCTGGGCCGGGACGAGGCCATCCGGCAGGGGGCGATGGACCGGCTGCGGCCGGTGGCGATGACCGCCCTCGTCGCCTCGCTCGGCTTCGTGCCGATGGCGATCGCCACAGGGGCAGGCGCCGAGGTGCAGAAGCCGATCGCCACGGTGGTCATCGGCGGCCTGATCACCGCGACCCTGCTCACCCTGATGGTGCTGCCCGCCCTGTACTCGAGGTTCGGCAGCGCCGACGTGGCGCCGCTCGAGGATGTTGGGCTCCGGCCCGTGCCGGAGCCCGAGGTCGCCCTGCTGGCGAGCCGCCGGACCCCGGCCAAGTAGGAGGGAAGGCACGATGCGGAGCGACTCTCCAGTCCCCCCGTCCTGCTCGCCCGGCCGGGACTGCGCGCCCACCGGGCCGGGCAGGTCGGTGGGCTGGCGATGCCTCGTGTGCGCGATGGCGATGGTGGTTGCCGACCGCGCGCTGGCGCAGGACGGGTGGCTGTGCGTGGCCGAGCAGGCCGCCGGGATGCGCTACGACCGCACGGCCCGCGAGTGGGTCGCCACCCCGTTCAGGACGACCGGCGAGGACTACGTCGTGCGGCGCGCCGACGGCGGCGACGTCGCCCTGTGGCGCGAGCTGCTGCAGCACCCCTCCGTCGAGTTCCTCTGGGTCGCGGGCGAGGATGGAAAGCGGGCGAGGTATCCTTGCGAGGGCGACTTTCGACGCGGCCTGCTCAGGTGCCGGATCTTCGGCACGGTCGACTTCACCATCAACCGGGACACCCTGCGCTACCAGTCCTACTACCAGGGCGGCTGGCTGTCGGGCCGAACGGGCGACGAGCCCGACACGGACTCGCCGTCCATCACCATCGGGCGGTGCTCGCCCCTGTGAGTCACGGGTGCCGACCTGCCGGTCCCGGTCGCCGCCGTGGTCATCGGAGCCGCGCGGCCGGGCGCGGGCGGGCCGCCGGTTCCCGTCAAGCGAAGGAGGGACACATGGACGAGGTCCAGCAGGGCGAGAGCCGTGCCGGGATGCTGTGCCCGGTGTGCCGGGTGGACCTGGTGGCGGGCGGCCGCGAGGGCATCAGGATCGACCGCTGCCCGACATGCCGCGGTGTCTGGCTCGGCCGCGGCGAGCTCGACAAGCTCATCGACCGCGGCGCGGCGTGGGACGCGCCTTCCCCGTCCGCGTTGCCCGCCCCCGGCCAGCCAGCCGGTGGCTGGAGCCAGCGGCCCCCGCCGCCGGTGCCCCGCGGCCACCGCGAGGGAGGCATCGGCGATCAGTGGAGATCCTGGTTGCGGGACCTGTTCGAGTGAGGCGGGTGGTGCCGTGAGCGAAGGCGATCCGCCGCCCGTCCTCTCGGGCGAGGGGCGGCACGTCCTGGTCGTCGAGGACGACGGGGAGCTGCGGCCATTGCTGCTCTCCCTGCTGCGCCGGAGCGGGTTCCGCGCGAGCGGCGCGCGCAACGGCGTCGAGATGCGCGAGGTGCTGGCCGGGGCCGCCCGGGTGGACCTCGCGCTGCTCGATGTCATGCTGCCGGGCCGATCGGGCTTCGAGCTGTGCCGCGAGATCCGCGCGCAGGGCGACCTTCCGGTGATCCTGCTGACGGCGCTCGGCGAGGCGTCCGACCGCGTCATCGGCCTCGAACTCGGTGCCGACGACTACATGGTCAAGCCGCCCGACCCGCGCGAGCTGGTGGCGCGAATCCGCGCCGTGCTGCGCCGACGGGACGGCGGCGGGACGGCGGGCGTGGGCGGCGGCCGGGACCGCGCCGTGTTCGGCGGCTGGACGCTCGACACGCGGCGGCGCGAGCTCACGGCCCCCGGCGGCGGGCGCGTCGAGCTGACCAGCGGCGAGTACGACCTGCTGATCGCCTTCGTCGAGCGGCCGCAGCGGGTCCTCTCGCGCGACCAGCTGCTCGACCTCGCCCGCGGCCGCGCCTTCGGCGGCCTGGGGCGCTCGGTCGACGCCCAGGTCAGCCGCCTGCGCGGCAAGCTCGGCGGCCGCCACGACGAAGCCGTCGGGGTGATCAAGACCCTGCGCGGCGCCGGGTACATGCTCGCCTGCGACGTGGAGTGGTCGTGACCGTCGGGCCGGGACGCTGGCTGCCCGACACCCTCGCGGCGCGCATCCTCGCCCCCGGTGCCGCCGCGCTGGTCCTCCTCTTGGTGGCGAGCCTCGTCATGCACGCCGCGCTGCTGCGTCGGGCCGCCGAGCACGGCGCGGCCGAGGTCGCGGCGCACCGGATCGCCGGGGCGGTGGAGGCGATCGCGGGCGCCGCGCCGTCCGATCGCCCGTCCCTCGCCCGCGCCCTGTCCGGTCCCGACGTCGAGGTGGCGTGGGGCGCTGGTCCGGAACTGCCGCGGGAGCGGGCCAGGGCGGCGCCGGACCTCGCCCATGTCGGGCGCCTCGCCGAGGTGGCGCGCGAGCTCCGCGCCGCCCCGGGCGTCCCGGACGCCGCCCACGGCGCGCTGCGCGAGGCGATCGTCAGCGTCCGGCTCGCCGACGGCAGCTGGGTGAACGCCCGGGTGCTGGCCGTGTCGCTGATCGCGGCCGACGACGCCGCCTTCCGGGTCGCCGTCGGCGCGATCGCCTTCGCGCTGCTGCTCTGCGTCGCTTTCGCCTCGCGCGTGGCCGCGGCACCGCTGTCCCGGCTCGCGCGGGCGGTGCGCGGCCTGCCGCCGGACAGCGACGCGCCGCTGCCGCCGGTCGGCGGCCCGCGGGAGGTGCGCGAGGTCGCGGAGGCGCTCGACGGGGCCATGCGGCGGGTGCGCGACCTGCTGCGCCAGCGCTCACTGGCGCTCGGCGCGCTCTCGCACGACCTGATGTCGCCGCTCGCCCGCCTCAAGCTGCGCGTTGACGAGCTGCCGGACGCGGCGCTGCGCCGGAGGCTGCTGCGCGATCTGGCGGAGATGGAAGGGATGGTGGGCGACGTGCTGGCCTACCTGCGCGGCGGCGACGGTGGCGGGGAGCCGGTGGTCCCGGTCTCGGTCGCGGCGCTGGTGCAGGTGGTGGTGGACGAGTTCGCCGAGTCCGGCGCGGCGGTCGAGGAGCGCAGGCTGGACGACGCCATGGTCCCGGCACGGCCGGTGGCGCTGAAGCGGGCGGTCCGCAACCTCGTCGAGAACGCGCTGAAATACGGGAGCGAGCCCTGGGTCGAGGTGCTGGCGACCGGGACGGACGTGGAGGTGCGGGTGGGCGACCGGGGGCCCGGCCTGCAGCCCGGGGATCTCGCCCGCGCCTTCGAGCCCTTCTTCCGCGGCGACCGGGCCCGCGCGGCCGGGGGCGGCAGCGGCCTGGGCCTGCCCACCGCGCGCGCCATCGCCGAGGCGCATGGCGGGACGCTCGACCTCGCCCGCGTGCCGGGGCAGGGGACCGTGGCGGCGTTGCGGCTGCCGCGCGCCGCTCCGGGCGACGGCAGGCCCGCCTGACGCCGGGGCTCGCCGCGGCCACCGTAACAAAATGAGTGGGATCCGTTATTATTTCGCAATGTCCGGGCGGCAGCTTCCCGTCGCCACCGGCGCGGGATCGGAAGGGCCGCCCCAACCGCGTCCGGCTTCGTCCATGGCAACGGGCGGCTGGGAAGGGAGAGGAAGATGGTCCGATGATGGTGTTGGCCGCGGCCATGCTCGCGGCGGCGTCGACGGCGAAGGCCCAGAGCTATCAGTTCCGCTGCCCCGCGCCGGGGGGACGGTGGTGGAGCAGTCGGCAGGCGGGCGGCTGGCCTACCGCGGCCAGGACGCCAACGACCCGCTGGTCTGCACGATGGCGAACGGCGAGCGCAGGTTCCTCGGCTACTGGGCCGCGACCAGCGCGTTCTACCGCAGCGGTCGCGCCGAGCTGACCCGGCTGGTGACGGGCGTTCCCTCTCCAGCTGGCCGCGAGGAACGCCTCGGCTACTTCTCGCTTGGCCGCGACAGCAACAGCATCCACGTCTACGAGACGTGGCGCGTTGTCGGGACAGGTCCGGTGCAGGTCCTCGCAGGAACCTTCGACGCCTTCTGCCTCGAGCGCCGTATGCAGGTCGCAGGCACGACATACTCCTACGTCGAGACGATCTGGCTGGATCAGGCGAGCGGGGCACCGCTGAAGGTCCAGGTGAATCACCAGAACGCCGTCATGGCGCCCAGCCTGGTTTCCTGGGAAGCCACGGACCTGCGGACCGCGTCCCCCGTCCTCCCGGAAGCTGAGCCGCCGCCTCCGGCCATCCGTCGGTGGGGGCCGCCGGGTCACCCAGCGGCCCCCACCGACGGATGGCCGACGCCCATGACGTCCGGCTCCCCACCTGCAAACCGGGCGTCGCGGCGCGCGACGGCTCGCAACGAAGCATCTTGGGCGCCGCCTTCCTCAGGGGCGAATCCTTGGCGACTTGGAGCGCCGCCTAGTCCGCGCGCCGCTCGGACCGTCGAACTCGCCTCAGGAAAGCGGTAGGGGCGGTGCTCCGCCCGACCGGCGAGTGCGTGTGTGTTGCGCAGGCTCCTCCCGGCCCAGAGCATCCCCACCCCTTCGCCCGAGGCTTCGAGGACGCGACCTTGGCCCTTTGGTCGGTGTCGCACGCCCATCGCAGTGGCGAAGCGGCCGTCGCCCTGGGGACAGGTGTCCCGCAACAAAACGATGCGCCGCCGCACGCACCCTGTGACATTCGCGGCCGAAATCAACGTCCGTCGCGGCTGCCATCTCCCAGGCGGCCAGTGTAGGAGAGAGCGCACATGGTTCTTCGCAATGCCCTGGTGGCCGTCGCTGCCCTGGCGGGAGCGGCCATCCTAGCCCCCCCGGCGACCGCGGACGACGTGGTCGACCGAGGCCCGGTGCTTGCCCAGACCGCCGGACAGCGCGGCCAGGATCCGCACTTCGACCCGACACGCGGCGATGGCCCGCAGCCGCACAACCCGAACGCCGCCCGGACCCAGGCAGGCGGTGCCCCGGCGCATTTCGACCCACCGCGCGGCGACGGCCCTCAGCCGCACCGTCCGGGCGCGGTGTCCGGCCAGGCGGGCGACGGTGCGCCTGCGCATTTCGATCCCCCTGGCGGCGACGGTCTGCAACCTCACGCCCGTGGTCGCGGCGCCCCCCCGCCCGGCTAATGATATGGAAGCCGGGATCGCGGACCACCGGCCGGGCCTCCCAAGGGCTGCCCGGCCGCGAGGGAACCGACGCGCCCGCCCGGGGCGCGCCCCGGCGCCTGGACCATCCTCGAGGATCACGCGCTCAGGAGGTCGTGATGACAACCGTCGTCGCCACGTCTGCCGTGATGGCGGTCATGGAGCGACGGCCTTTCGTGGTGACGGGGCGGTGCCGCGCCGTGGTGGTGCTGCCCGCCCCGGCACTGCGGAGCAACCGGGTGCGGCGCCAGGCCATGGGCCGCATAGGCGGGTGCCAGCCCGTGGTGGGAAGTCTGGACGCAGGCCGGGACCCCGGCCAGCAGACCCAGCGCGATGGCGACGGCGACCCAGCGCATGACGCCTTCCTCCCATCCTGGCACACTCCATATGGATATGGGCCGGAGGTGTGTGGGTGCGTGGCGGCAATAGGAGAGCGGGCCTGGGCGGCGCTGTCCGGGCGGCCCGCCGGGCCGAGCGGCTCCACCGGGGCGGAAGACCGTCGGCCCGGGTGGAAGGCGCCATGCTTCGCGGACACGCCTCCACCAGGGGCTTCGGGATCCTGCTTTGCGCTTGCTTCGCGCTGGCGGGGTGCGCCGCCGGAGAGCGGTCGCAAGCGCCTTGGGGCAGCGCCGCCTGCTACTGCGGTGCCACGCCCCACGGCGTGCGCTATTGCCGCTACCGGACGCCCTGGACCTGCACCTTTGTCCGGCCTCATCAAGGATTGTAGGTCCGAGGGGCCTCGTTCCGCTGAGCGGCCGCTCGGCCCGCCGAAGCAAGCGCCGGAGTTTCGGGTTCGGGCGTCGGCGGAGTGGCGGGCGCGGCGGGCCCCATGCTCAGAACGCCGTCCGGAGCCGGGCGGCGAAGAGGTGCACGGGCCCTCGGTCGGCGTTGTAGCCGGGATTCACCGCCAGTTGGTAGTCGAGTCCGAGGTCGATGCCGGGTGCGATCCGGGCGTCGTAGTACACCTCGGTCACCCACTTGGGCGCGTAGTTCAGTCGCCCGTCGCCGACGATGAAGCCGATGCCGCCCGATCCCAGCTATCGCCGCTGCCCGCGCGAGATCCAGCCGAGGTTGGCAGCGAGCCCCGCGGTGTCTGCCGGTCGCCCGCAGCGCAGCCCGCGCAGCGCGAGGCCCGCCGAGAGGGCGCGATCCATCTGCGTGAACTCGAAGGGCTGGACGCGCCCGTCGTTCCAGGACAGCCGGGCGAAGGCGCCGAGGCCGTCGGCGAGCTCCTGCTCGAGGTTCAGCGCCGCCATGTGCTTCAGGCGATAGCCCCCCGGGTTCTGCTCGAAGGTACCGAAGCCGTTGGCGAAGACTTCGCCCCAGGTGGACTGGCGGGCACGCGAGGCGCCGTACAGGACACGCAGCGCGCCCGGTCGGCCGCCGAGCTGGAAGAAGCGGTCCGCCTGGCCGATGACCTGCCAGGCCCGGGTCACCGCGGGGTCCATGAACAGGCCGTTCGCCCGCCGGGATACCTGAAAGGCTCCAGCCCACAGGCCCCAGGTGCCGTTCTCCCACTCGAGGGCCACGCCGTTGGTCCAGCCGCGCGCGTCGGCGGCGAAGTCGAAGGCACCGGCGGCGACGAGAGCCCAGTTGAGGAATTGGGTCCGCGCGTCATGGGAGTAGCGGTTCTCGTCGAAAATGTCCCAGACCGAGATCTTGCCGACGGTGATGGTGAGGCGCTCGCGCGGCAGCTAGCCGCCGAAGCGCAGCGGGTCGTCGTCAGTCTCGACGGTGTCGGCCGACAGGCCGATGGTCTGCCGCACGAAAACCCGCGGCACGTAGAAGTAGGGCTCGGTCGAGCCGAGCCGGAACGCCTCGTTGTTGGGGAAGGCGGCGATTCCGGTCGAGTTCGACAGGCCGAAGCCGCGGGTGACGGAGGCGTCGAGGATGAACTCCGCCCCGGTCCACAGCCGCCGTCCCAGCACGAGGTCGCTGGAGAAGGTGTTCCGGGCGTTCGGGGCCGGGCTCAGGCTGGCCTTGCCGCGGCAGGGCGAGCGGAAGCGGGGGTGGCCCTGGAGGACGAAGGTCGCCTAGCCGCGCACCAGCCATCCCTGCTCCTCCAGCCGGTCCTGCAGCGCCGCGAGATCGGGGAACAGCGCCGCCTCGGGCGGGCCTACGTTCGGCATGCCGGGACTCCCGAACCTTTGGGCCACAGCCGGGGCGGCCAGGGGCGCGAGGACGGCGACGAGCGGCGCAACGGCCACGGCGAGCAGCGCCCACCCCAACGCGCCGCCTCCGGTGCCGCCCCGGCTGCCCCCGATGGGCGGGGCCGCCATCCTCTTTCCCCGCCTCCCTCGAAGACGGTCGGTCGGCGTCCGTGGGGGGGCGGCCAGAACCCCGCCCCGGCCAGGTTCAGCGGCCGGGGCGGAGCGCTCGGTTCCCTCATCCATCGAGCCTCCCTCTGGCTGCAAAGCACGGCAAGCGAGTTGCGCGACACGGATGCGGCGCACGGCAGTCGTCGGTCGCGCAGCGGCCCGCGTCAACCCTGTCGCCGTGAAGTTACTTCACGTTCGAGCTGGCGCAGGGGCCACCGACGAGCTCGTGCGATCGGCTGGCCCCGGACGCCGCGAGCCCGCCGGTGCCGTTCAGCGCTCCCGCCGCCCGCCAACGGCCGAAGGGCGGGGGGCCAGGCCCGGGACAGGCCGCCGGGCGTGGGCGCCGTGCCGCTGCCCGCCGGGAAGACGCGGCGGGCCTCCCGCGTTGAGGCTGCAGGGAGGGCTGACGGAATGCCGCATGACCGCGGCCACGGAGGACACCACCACGGCGGGACGGCCGGGCACTCGCACGCTCCCGCCGACCTCGGGCGCGCCTTCGCCATCGGCGTCGCCGGGACCAGCGCGCCGCTGCGCCGCTGGCCGGAGGCCCTGTCGCCCGGAGGGGCGGGTGAGACGCTGGAGGACCATACGTTGTATGCTCTGGAGGACTTCTCCCGTCTAAGTTTCCATCCTTGTTCCACCGTTTTTCCCGCCTGTTCCACGAAAACCGAGGGCCCATGATGGCGAAGGAAGCACAGCGTCTGCGCCTCGACCTCCCCGTCCTGCTCCCGGATGCGCCGGACGAGGCGGACGCCTGCGTCGGGCGCCTCGTCGGCGAGCTGTCGGGCCGAGAGGGCATGGAGCGGGTCCATGTCGTGCCCGCATGCGGCGGGGAGCCCGCCAAGCTCTGCATCCACTACGACCCGCACGTGCTGAGCCTCGCCCGGGTGCGGGGGATCGCCGAGGCTACCGGAGCCCGCCTGACCGAGCGCTTCGCCCACGTGCTCTGGGACGCGGGCGGGCTCCGGCACCAGCGCCGCGCCCGCATCGTCTCCGAGCGGCTGCGGCGCATCCCCGGCGTGGTCGAGGCCGAGGCGTCCGCGTCCGGGTTGCTGCGGATCGAGTTCGACCGGGAGGCGACCTCCGAGCAGGCCCTCCGCCGCGCACTCGACGGCATGGGCGTGCAGATCCGCGGGCCGGAGCCGGGCGAGGCGGACCGGGCGCCGCGGCGGGAGCCGCACGGCCGCGACCACGGGCACGAGGCCGAGGGGCACAGGCACGAAGCCGGACACGGCGTCGGCGGTCACCGCCAGGGGAAAGAGCACGCTCACGCGCATGGCGGCGTGCTGGGCGAGAGCACCGAGCTGGTCTTCGCGCTCGCCTGCGGAGCGCTGCTCGCGGTCGGCTACCTGGTCTCGGTCGCAACCGGCGCGCCCGCATGGCTGCCGCTCGCCCTCTACGCCGCCGCCTACGGCTTCGGCGGGTTCTACACGCTGCGCGACGCGATCGACTCCCTCCGCTTCGGCCGCTTCGAGATCGACACCCTGATGCTGGTCGCCGCGGCGGGCGCCGCCGCGCTCGGCGAGTGGGCCGAGGGCGCGCTGCTGCTCTTCCTGTTCAGCCTTGGCCATTCGCTCGAGCACTACGCCATGGGAAGGGCGCGGCGCGCCATCGAGGCGCTGGCCGAGCTCGCCCCGCGGACGGCCGAGGTGCGGCGCGACGGCGAGGTGCGGGAGATGCCGGTCGAGGAGCTGGCGGTCGGCGACACCGTCGTCGTGCGGCCGAACGCCCGCATCCCGGCCGACGGGTTTGTCGTCCGCGGCGCGAGCAGCGTCGACCAGGCCCCCGTCACCGGCGAGAGCGTGCCGGTGGACAAGCGGGCCGTCGACGACCCCGATCGCGCCGCCCTGCGGCCGGACAGGCTGGGGGCCGAGCATCGCATCTTCGCGGGCACGATCAACGGCAGCGGGGCGATGGAGGTCCGGGTCGCCCGGCGGGCCGCCGACACGACGCTCGCACGCGTGGTGCGGATGGTCAGCGAGGCCGAGGCGCAGAAGTCGCCGACCCAGCGCTTCACCGACCGCTTCGAGCGCGTCTTCGTCCCCGCCGTCCTGGCCTTCGTGGTCCTCCTGCTGTTCGCCTGGGTGGTGGTGGACGAGCCGTTCCGTGACAGCTTCTACCGGGCCATGGCCGTGCTGGTCGCCGCCAGCCCCTGCGCGCTCGCCATCGCCATCCCGAGCGCGGTCCTGTCCGGCGTCGCCCGGGCGGCGCGCGGCGGCGTGCTGGTCAAGGGTGGCGGGCCGCTGGAGAACCTCGGCACGCTCGGCGCCATCGCCTTCGACAAGACCGGCACGCTGACCGAAGGCAAGCCGCGCGTCACCGACGTGGTGCCCGCGCCGGGCGCGGAGGAGCGCGAGCTCCTGGGCACCGCCGTCGCGGTCGAGGCGCTCAGCGACCATCCGCTCGCCGCCGCGGTGGTCCGCGACGGGCGGGCGCGGCTCGGCGGCGGCGCCGAGCCGCCCGAAGCCCGGGACCTGCGCAGCATCACGGGCCGCGGCCTGGCGGCCCGGATAAACGACGAGGCCGTGTTCGTCGGCAAGGCCGCGCTGTTCGCCGAGGTGGAGGGGCCGTCGCTCCCGGCGGCGGTGCGGACCACGGTGGAGGACCTTGAGGTCCAGGGGCGCACCACGATGGTCGTGCGGCGGGGCGGGCGCTACCTGGGCGTGCTGGGCCTCATGGACACGCCGCGCCCGGCCGCGGCCCGGGTGGTCGCCCGGCTGCGCGAGCTCGGCATCTCCCGCATGATCATGATCTCCGGCGACAACCGGCGCGTGGCCGAGGCGGTGGCGCGGCAGGTCGGCATCGACGAGGCCTGGGGCGACCTGATGCCGGAGGACAAGGTCGAGGCGATCCGGAAGCTGCGGGCGGAGCGGAAGGTGGCGATGGTCGGCGACGGCGTGAACGACGCGCCCGCCATGGCCAACGCGACCGTCGGCATCGCCATGGGCGCCGCCGGGTCCGACGTGGCGCTGGAGACGGCCGACGTGGCGCTCATGGCCGACGACCTCGGGCACCTGCCCTTCGCCGTGGGCCTGAGCCGCCGAACCAGCCGCATCATCCGCCAGAACCTGTGGCTCAGCCTCGGCATGGTGGCGGTCCTGATCCCGGCGACGCTGCTCGGGCTCCAGATCGGCGTGGCCGTGCTGTTCCACGAGGGCTCGACCCTGGTCGTCGTCGCGAACGCGCTCCGCCTCCTCGCCTACCGCGATGCCGACGGTCGGCTTGCCGCGCACGGCACGAAGGTCCCGGGATCCGGAAAGGAGCTGTCCTCGTACCCCGCGTAGCTCTCACTGAGCGAAGGCGCGGGTGAAGCTGTCGATCAGCAGCTGGATGACGTAGCGGAAGAAGGTCCGCTGGCCGATCTGGACATGCGCCTCCATTGGCATGCCTGTGTCAGGAAAACGCGGCGGGCTCCATGTTCAGAAGGCCGCCCGCAGGCGGACGGCGAGGACGTGCACGGGTCCACGGTCGGCGTTGTAGGCCGGGTTCACCGCGAGCTGGTAGTTCAGCGCAACGTTCAGTCCTGGGGCCGCCTGGGCGTCGTAGTAGAACTCGGTGACCCACTCCGGGGCGTAGTTCAGCCGTCCGTCGCCGGTGATGAAGCCGATGCCACCCGCCTCCAGGTAGCGGCGCCGCCCCTCGGAGATCCAGCCGACGTTCGTGGCCAGGCCCACGGTGTCCGCCGGGCGGTTCCAGCGCAGGCCGCGCAGCGACAGCCCCGCCGAGACCGCCCGGTCCATCTCGGTGAACATCCAGTTCTGCGTCCGGCCGTCGTTCCAGGACAGCCGCGCGAAGGCGCCGAGGTCGTCGGTGATCTCCTGCTCGAGGTTCAGCGCCAGCATGTGCTTCAGGCGGTAGCCGGTGGGGTTCTTCTCGAAGGTGCCGAAGCCGTTCTCGAACAGCTCGCCCCAGTTGGACTGGCGGGTACGCGAGGCGCCGTAGAGGACGCGCACCGCGCCCGGGCGGCCATTGATCGCGTGGAAGTGGTCGACTTGGCCGATGACCTGCCAGGCGCGGGTCAGGGCGGGGTCCATGAACAGGCTGTTCACCCGCCTCGCCACCTGGAAGGCGCCCGCGCGCAGGCCCCAGGTGCCGTTCTCCCACTCCAGCGCGGCGCCGTAGGTCCAGCCGCGCGCGTCGGCGGCGAAGTCGAAGCCCCCAGCCCCGACCAGGGCCCAGTTCAGGAACTGGGTGCGGGCGTCGTGGGCATAGCGGTTGTCGTCGAAGATGTCCCAGACCGAGAATTTACCCGCAGTGATGGTGAGGCGCTCGCGGGGCAGGGGCCCCGTGAAGCGCAACGGGTCGTCGTCGGTCTCGACGGTGTCCTCCGACAGGCCGATGGTCTGCCGCATGAAGAGCCGCGGCACGTAGAAGTAGGGCTCGGTCGAGCCGAGCCGGAACGCCTCGTTGTTGGGGAAGGCCGCGACGCCGGTCGAGTTCGACAGGCCGAAGCCACGGGTTATGGAGGCGTCGAGGATGACCTCCGCCCCCTGCCACAGCCGCCGCCCCAGCATGAGGTCGGTCGAGAAGGTGTTTCGGGCGTTGGCGGTCGGGCTCAGGCTGTTCTCGCCTCGGTAGGGCGAACGGAAGCGGGGGTGTCCCTGGAGGACGAAGGTGGCTTGGCCGCGCACCAGCCAACCCTGCTCCTCCAGGCGGTCCTGCTGCGCCGCGAGATCGGGGAACAGCGCCGCCTCGGGTGGGCCGACGTTGGGCTCGCCCGGCTTGCGTCCCCCCTGCGCGGCCGCCGCCGCGGTCCAGGCGACAAGCGCCGCGACGGCCGCGGCCAGCCGCGTCCGCCCCATGCGCCGCCTCCGGTGCCGTCCCGGCTGGCCCCGGTGGGCCGGGCCAGCGCCCGCGCTCCCGGCTTCCCTTGCGGACGGTCGGTGGGCATTCCCCCATGGGGAAGCGATCAGGATCCCGCCCCGGCCAGGTTCGGCGGCCCGGGCGGGGCCCCTCGGTTCCCTCATCCATCGAGCCTCCCTCGGGCCGCAAGGCGTGGCAAAAGGAGTTGCGCGGCGCCACGGCACCCGACCGGGAGCCGTCGATCGCGTTGCTGCCCGCGTCAACCCCGCCGTGAAGTTACTCCAACTTCAGGCTGGCGCAGCGGCGGCCGACGAGTTCGTGCGATCGGCTGGCCCCGGACGCCGCGAGCCCGCCGATGCCGTTCAGCGTTCCCGCCGCCGTCCTGGCGGAAGCTTCCGCCCTCGCGCCCCCGGCAACCGCGGACAACGCTGCCAAGGGAGGCCGGGTGCTTGCCCAGGCCGCCCGACGGCGCGACGAGGGTTCGCACTTCGACCCGATCTACGGCGACGGCCCTTGGCCGCACCGTCCGGGCGCCGCGGCCGCCCGGGCGGGGGGACGGTGCGCCCGCGCATCTCGACCTCCTGAGCGGGGTGCCGCCAGCCTGGACGCTCACGCGGGGGGCTGGAATCCGACCGCCAGGCCGGGCCGTCCGAGGGCTGCCCGGCCCCAAGGAACCGACGTGTCCGCCAGGCCGAGGCGCGTCCCGGCGCGTGGTCTGCCCTCAAGGGCCACGCGCTTAGCGGTTGCAACGACCATCGCGGCTGCCTGATCCCTGTGCCGGTGGAGCGATGGCCTATCGTGGAAATGCAGAGGAGCCACATCGCGATAGGCGGGTGTTACCTCGTGGTGGGAAGGCTGGGCGCACGCCGAGACCCCGGCCAGCAGACCCAGCGCGACGGCGGCGGTGACCCACTGCATGACGGCTTCCTCTCCCATGCGGGCAGTTTCCATATGGGCGGCCGGTGTGCCGGGTGCATGACGGCCATGGGACGTCATTGGGACACGCGCCTTTCGGCATGGCGGCCGGGCCATCCCGCGCCGCCGCGTCAGGGCGGCTTGGGCGCCCCGGCTGGGTGCCCGGCTACAGGCGGGCGTCTAACCGGAACGGCCGTGTCCGGGACACCTGCACCTCGGCGGCGCGCACTGGCATTTCCCGCGCCCGACCTGCCACACGTCAGTCCCGGCGCTGCCATGCCCGCACTACGCGCCGCCGCCCGCCACTGGCCCTACTGGGGACGGAGCCCGGCTGGGAGTGCGCCGCCTCCGCCGCTCGGGTCAGGAGACCGCAGCAAAGAAGCGGATCTGGGCATCGGCAGTTGTCTCCGGGAGTTCCTCCGGAGGGAGTTCCCCCGGAAGAAGTGGCCCACGTCGACCGCGTAGCCCCGGACCTCGTCGGCCCGGGCCCGCCAGAGGGCGAGCGGGCCAATCGCCTCGGCGTACCAGGTGTCCAGCGGCCCGCAGCCGCTCCAGAGCGCAAGGACGAGGCGCCGCCGAGCGGCCCGGCCACCCCAAGATTCGCGCCCTCAGTGGCGGTGGCCGCCGTCGTGGCGACCGCCATGGTGGCCGTGTCCACCATGGCGGTGATGTCCGCCGTGGTGATGGTGGCGGTGATGTCGCGGCGCCACGTGGTGGTGATGCTGGTGCCCGCCGCCGCCCCAGTACCTCGGAGCGGCTGCGTACGGTGCCGGGCCGTAGGCCCGATAGGCGGGCGCCCCCCCGTAGTAGGGCTGGGCGCAGGCAGGAAGCGCGGCCAGCAGGCCCAGTGCGACGATGGCGGTGACCCGGCGCATGACGGCTTTTTCTTCTCCCGTTCTGGCACGCTCCGTGTGCACGGGCGGTGTGTCGAGGGCATGTCGGCACGGGGGCGCAATCGGGGCATGGCGCTGGTCAAGGCCAGCATGGCCAGCGGGTCTGGCACCTGCTGCGGAACCAATGTCCCGCAATCCTCGAAATGACGTTGCGTCACGCTGCCCGTCCTGATATCCCGACCCTCCTCGAAGAATGGAGGGATGGCGTGGAACCGAAGCAGGCCGTGGTGGCCCTGGGCGCCCTGGCCCACGAGCACCGGCTCGCGGCCTACCGCCTGCTCGTCGAGGCGGGCCCGGATGGGCTGCCCGCGGGCGCCATCGCGGAGCGGCTGGGGACGCCGTCCTCGACGCTGACCTTCCACCTGCAGCAGCTGCTGCACGCCGGGCTGGTCACGCAGCGTCGCGTCAGCCGCCAGATCATCTACGCCATGGCCCCGGACGCCATGAACGCGCTCGTTGCCTACCTGACCGAGAACTGCTGCGGCGGGGAGGCGACCTGCGCCCCCGCCTGCGAACCGGCCACCTTGGCCGCCCGCTCCCGCAAGACCCCCGCAGCCTGAGGAGGTCCGCCGTGACCGTCACCATCTACCACAACCCGGCCTGCGGGACGTCCCGCAACACGCTGGCGCTCATCCGGAACTCTGGCGAGGAGCCGGAGATCATCGAGTACCTGAAGACCCCGCCCACGCGGGAGGAACTGGCCGACCTCATCCGGCGCATGGGCGTCCCGGTGCGCGGCCTCCTGCGGCAGAAGGGCACGCCCTACGGGGAGCTCGGCCTCGGCGACCCGTCCCTGACCGACGATCAGCTGCTCGACGCCATGATGGCGCACCCCATCCTCATCAACCGGCCCATCGTGGTGACCCCACTTGGTGTGAAACTCTGCAGACCGTCCGAAACGGTGCTCGACATCCTGCCGAATCCGCAGCGCAGCGCCTTCGCCAAGGAGGACGGCGAGCCGGTGGTCGACGCCGCCGGACGGCGCGTCTCGAAGGCAGACGCGGCATGAGCGCAGCCGCGCAGGGCGAGGCCGCCATCCAGCGGCGCCGGGAAGCGATGGGCACCTTCGAGCGCTACCTGACCCTCTGGGTCGCGCTCTGCATCGTCGCGGGCATCGCGCTCGGCGCCGTGCTGCCGGGGCCCTTCCAGGCGCTCGGCCGCATGGAGGTGGCCCAGGTCAACATCCCCGTCGCCCTGCTCATCTGGGCGATGATCGTGCCCATGCTGCTGCGGGTGGACTTCGGCGCCATGGGGCAGGTGGCGCGGCACTGGCGCGGCATCGCCGTGACGCTGGGCGTGAACTGGCTGGTGAAGCCCTTCTCCATGGCGCTGCTGGGCTGGCTGTTCATCGGCTGGCTGTTCCGCCCCTGGCTGCCGGAGGGCCAGATCGACAGCTACATCGCCGGGCTGATCCTGCTGGCGGCCGCGCCCTGCACCGCCATGGTCTTCGTCTGGTCCCGCCTGACCGACGGCGAGCCGAACTTCACCCTGTCGCAGGTGGCACTGAACGACGCCATCATGGTGGTGGCCTTCGCGCCGGTGGTCGGCCTGCTGCTGGGGCTGTCGGCCATTACCGTGCCCTGGGACACGCTGCTGCTCTCCGTTGTCCTCTACATCGTCGTGCCGCTCGTCGCGGCGCAGATCTGGCGGCGCTCGCTCCTGGCCTCGGGCGGCGAGGCGGCCCTGCAGCGCAACTTGAAGGCGCTGCACCCGGTGTCGCTGGTCGCGCTGCTGGCCACCCTGGTGCTGCTCTTCGGCTTCCAGGGCGAGCAGATCCTGGCGCAGCCGCTGGTCATCCTGCTGCTCGCGGTGCCCATCACCATCCAGGTCTACCTGAACGCGGGCCTCGCCTACCTGCTGAACCGGCAGTGCGGCTCGGCGCACAGCGTGGCGGGACCCTCCGCCCTGATCGGCGCCAGCAACTTCTTCGAACTGTCCGTGGCGGCCGCCATCAGCCTGTTCGGTTTCGAGTCCGGCGCGGCGCTGGCGACCGTGGTCGGCGTGCTGGTCGAGGTGCCGGTGATGCTGTCCGTCGTCCACATCGTCATGCGGACCCGCGGCTGGTACGAGCGCGGCGCGGGCCGGGCGGCGGCAGGCTAGGCGACCCGGCGCGATGGATCTCCACAGCAGGCGGGTCGTGGTCATCGGCGGCGGGCAGTCCGGCCTCGCCACCGGCTACTTCCTGCGCCGGACGGGACTCGACTTCGAGATCCTGGACGCCGCCGACGCCCCGGGCGGCGCCTGGCGGCACGGCTGGGAGTCCCTGCGCCTGTTCTCCCCGGCGCAATGGAGCTCGCTGCCGGGCTGGCCGATGCCGCCGGTCCCGGAGGGGTATCCCGACCGCGACCACGTGGTGGCCTACCTGATCGCCTACGAGGAGCGCTACCGCCTGCCGGTCCGGCGCCCGGTCCGGGTGGAGGCCGTGGAGGCCGGTGGCGACCGGCTGCTGGTTCGCACCGACCGCGGCACCTGGGCGGCGGCCGCCGTCGTGTCCGCCACCGGCACCTGGAGCAGGCCCTTCCTTCCGGACTACCCCGGAGCCAAGGATTTCCGTGGGCGCCAGCTCCACTCGGCCTTCTACCGCGCACCCGAGGAGTTCGCGGGCCAGCGCGTGCTGGTGGTCGGCGGCGGCAACTCGGGCGCGCAAATCCTCGCGGAGGTGTCGAAGGTCGCCGAGGCGACCTGGGTGACGCCGACGCCGCCCAGCTTCCTGCCGGACGAGGTGGACGGCCGGGTGCTGTTCGAGCGCGCCACCGCGCGCTGGAAGGCGCGGCAGGAGGGGCGCGAGCCGGACGTCCCGCCGGGCGGCCTCGGCGACGTGGTCATGGTCCCGCCGGTGCGGGAGGCCCGCGGGCGCGGCGCGCTGCAGAGCGTGCGGCCCTTCGTCCGCTTCGAGGCGGACGGCGTGGTCTGGCCCGACGGCTCCCGGAGCCGGGTGGACGCGGTCATCTGGTGCACGGGCTTCCGCCCCGCCCTCGACCACCTCGCGCCGCTCGGCGTGCTGGAGCCGGACGGGCGCGTGGCCGTGCAGGACAGCGGCCGCTCCATCCGCGAGCCGCGCCTCTGGCTGGTCGGCTACGGCGACTGGACCGGGACGGCGTCGGCAACGCTCGCCGGGGTGACGCGAGCCGCCCGGGCCGCCGCCAAGGAAATCCAGGAGGCACTGACCGATGCCCCGCCGGTCGGCGCCGCCTGATTGGAGACCTGAATGCCTGACGTGAACCTTCCGGACCTCTCGCTGCCGAACGTCTCGGAGTCCGACTTCGACATCCCCGACGCGGCGAAGCTCGGCATGCCCGGAGCGTCCACCCATCCCCCGCGCATCCTGCTGCTCTACGGCTCGCTGCGGGAGCGGTCCTACAGCCGCTTCCTGACGCTCGAGGCCGAGCGGATCCTGCGGCGCTTCGGTGCCGAGACCCGGGTGTTCGACCCGCATGGCCTGCCGGTGGTCGACAGCGTGCCCGCCGACCACCCCAAGGTTGCCGAACTCCGCGAGCTCTCCCTGTGGTCCGAGGGCCAGGTCTGGTGCAGTCCGGAGCGGCACGGCGCCGTCACCGGCATCCTCAAGAACCAGATCGACTGGCTCCCCCTCGAGAGCCGCGGCGTGCGGCCGACCCAGGGCCGGACTCTCGCGGTGATGCAGGTCTCCGGCGGGTCGCAGAGCTTCAACGCGGTGAACACGCTGCGCCTGCTCGGCCGCTGGATGCGGATGTTCACCATTCCAAACCAGTCCTCCGTCCCCAAGGCGTACGAGCAGTTCGACGAGGCGGGCCGGATGCTGCCCGGGCCGCTCTACGACCGCGTGGTGGACGTCATGGAGGAGCTGGTGAAGTTCACCCTCCTGCTGCGGGACTGCTCGGGCTACCTGACCGACCGCTACAGCGAGCGGAAGGAGCGGGCGGAGAAGCAGGCCAAGGCCGACCTGGCTGTCCTGTCCGGCGCAGCGAGCGGCCGATAGCTGGGGGGCGTCGCCGCCGCCTCAGCCCGGACGCCCCGCGGCAGCCTTCAGGGCAGCGAGCAGGCGGCCAAGGCCCCGGTCGACGACCTTCTCCTTGCGGAGCACCACGGCGAGCTGCCGCGAGAGGGCCGGGCGCAGGGGGCGCACCACGGCGCCCGCGACGTCGCTGCCGAGCGCCAGCGCGGGCAGCACCGAGCAACCGCGGCCGCCCGCGACCAGCACCTTGATGGCCTCGACGCTGCCCAGCTCCATGATCGGCCGGGGGACCAGGCCCGCCCGGCGGAACCAGGCGTCGATGATGGCCCGTGTGTTCGCCCCCGCCTCGTAGAGGATCAGCGGCAGCCGCTCGAGCTCGGCGGCCGTCAGCGAGGCCCGCCCCTTGGGCGCCATGGCCTCGGGGAGGAGCGCCACCAGCGGGTCGGTGGCAACCCGGGTTGTAGTGAGCGAGCGGCCGAGCGCGGCCGGGAGCGTGACCAGCGCCGCATCCAGGTCGCCCTCCTCGACGCGGCGCAGGATGTCTGGCGTGTTGCCGGTGGCGATGATCACCTCGAGGCCGGGCATCCACTCGTTCAGCTCCGCCAGCACCGGCGGCAGGAGGTGGATGCAGGCGGTGGCGCCGGTGCCGAGGCGGACGCGCCCGGCCTCGCCGGAGCGGTGCGCCGCGGCCACCGCCCTGGCGTCCTCGACTGCCGCCTGGGCCCGACGGGCTGGCTCGATGAGGGCCCGACCGGCCGCGGTCGGCACCGCCCGCCCGGCGACACGCTCGAGCAGCCGGACACCCATGACGCGCTCGAGCTCCCGCAGTTGCTGGCTGGCGGCGGGCTGGGTGAGGCCGAGCGCGTGCGCCGCTGGGGTGACGCCGCCGGTCTCGACGACGGAGAGGAAGGTCCGCAGCTGGCGGAGGCTCGGGTCGCGCATGCGGAAAACTTATCCGCATGCGGCACATCAGAAAAATTTCCTTTCGCTCCCGGCCCCGCGGCCGCAGGCTCGGCGGCATGGACACACAACATTCCTCCCCGGTCGCCATGCCGCTCCCGGCCGTCCGCATCCGGCCGTCTGCGGATGCCGACGTCGCCGCCATCGCCGCGATTTACGGCCACCACGTCCTGCACGGCACGGCCAGCTTCGAGACCGAGCCCCCCGGGGAGGAGGAGATGCGGCGCCGCTGGGCCGATGTCCTTGCCCGCGGGCTGCCCTACCTGGTCGCGGAGGACGGGGACGGCACCGTCCTCGGCTACGCCTACGCCAGCGCCTACCGGCCGCGCGCCGCCTACCGGAACACGGTCGAGGACTCCGTCTACGTGCGGCACGACATCGTCGGCCGGGGCGTCGGCCGCCTGCTGCTCGCCGGGCTGATCGCCCGCTGTGAGGCGCTCGGGCTGCGGCAGATGGTCGCGGTGGTGGGCGACAGCGCGAACCTCGCCTCGGTGCGCCTGCACGAAGCCTTCGGCTTCCGCCTCATCGGCAGGCTGAGCGCGGTCGGCCGCAAGCACGGCCGCTGGCTCGACAGCGTCTTGCTCCAGCGCACGCTCGGCGAGGGCGACCGCACGGATCCCGCCGAGGGCGGCTGACGCCATGCGGGCCGACCGACCTGGAGCGGCGTCCGCCTGGACGGCACCGCCACCGGGCAGCCCCGCCTTCGTCGCCGCCATTGTCGTGGCGCAGGTGCTGACCCAGATCGGCGCCTTCACCCTCCCGGCCCTGCTGCCCGGCTACATCGACCGCTGGGGCTTGTCGAAGACCGAGGCCGGATGGTTGGTCGGCATCTTCTTCGCCGCCTACGTCCCTGCCGTCCCGGTGCTGCTCTCCCTGACCGACCGCGTCCCGGTGCGCCGCGTCTACCTCATCGGCACCGGCCTGACCGCGCTCTCGCACCTCGGCTTCGCCTTCCTGGCGGACGGCTTCTGGTCCGGCCTGCTGATGCGCGCCCTGGCGGGCGTCGGCTGGGCGGGCGCCTACATGGTCGGCCTCAAGGCCCTCGCCGACCCGCTGGCGGGCGCGGCGCAGTCGCGGGCCGTCTCCTGGCACGCCGCGGGGGTGGGGATCGCGGGCGCCGCCTCCTTCGCCGTCGCCAGCCTGTTCGACACCCTGGGCGGGCCGGGCGCCTCCTTCGGGTTCGGCGGCGTCGCCGCGGCCACCGCCTTCGCCATCGCGGCCGTGGTGATGCCCCGCGACCTGCCGCCGCGCCCGGGCGACGTCGCGCGCGGGGCGCTGCTCGACTTCCGGCCGGTGTTCCGGAACCGGCGGGCGATGGCGTGGATCGTCGGCTACACGATCCACACCTGGGAGATGGCCGCGCTGCGCGGCTGGGCCGTCGCCTTCCTGGCCGCGACGGCGGCCCGGCTCGGCGCGCCCGGGTGGATGCCCTCGCCCGCCGTCCTGTTCACCGTGGCGGGCCTTGCGGGCGTCGCGGTCTCCGTCACCGGGAACGAGACCGCGCAGAAATACGGTCGGGCGCGGGTGGTGCTCTGGGCGATGACAGCCGCGGCCGCGCTGTCGCTGGCCACGGGATGGACGACGGGCGTGTCGGTCGTGCTGGCCGCCGCCGCCGTGATGCTCTGGAACGTTGCCATCTACCTCGACAGCGCGGCGCTGACCGCCGGGACGGTCCAGGCGGCCGAGAAGCACCTGCGCGGCGCCACGATGGGCCTGCACAGCATGGCGGGCTACGCGGGCGGCTTCCTGGGGCCGCTCGGGGTCGGCTGGTTCCTCGACCTCGCGGGCGGCGACGGGGTGGTTGGCTGGGGGCTGGCCTTCGGGCACCTCGCGGTGGTCACGCTCACGGGCCTGTTCATCCTGCGTCGGCTTGGTCGTGTTAAGAGCGGCGCAGGAACCTAGCCCCGTGGCGGTCAAGGCGGGAGATTTCCTCAACCTGGGGACGAGCGCCTGCTAAGTGAGGGTTGCTCCCGACTCTGCCACTCATCGGCTCCCGGAATCCGGGAGCTTGTATGCTCACGCGGGGACCGCGGTTTTGCGCGTGGTACCACCTTGCGTCTTTGAACGCCCGCGAGACGACGGTACCGCCTTGGCCGCAGTCTCGCGTTGCGGAAGGAGGGCTTCGCGATCAGCCTCCAGGCCCCGCTCGACGTAGGTCCTGATCAGGTCGCCCTTCGAGGTGTTGCGGCGGAAAGCCACCTGCCGGAGGATCTCGTCCATCTGCGGGTCCAGGAAGACGCTCCGAAGAACCTTCGTCTTGGCTGCGGCAACCATGATAGCCTCCTATGACCTATTTATATATATAGGTCGGTGGGGCTGGCTTCAATGGCGTCGTGGCGCCCCCGCCTGCAGGCCAGCGGGACCTATTTCATGTAGGGGCGCAGCACGCGGTCCGCCATGTCCCCCAGGGCCAGCAGGCTGGCGAAGCCGGGGCCGACCAGCATCGACTGGAACGGCGCGTGCAGGCGGGGCAACGTCCATCCGTCCCGGAACGTCAGGTCCTCGCCCATCCCGTGCGCCAGCCTCTCGAGGAGGTCGGCCCGCTCCTTTCTGTCGGATGGGATCGCGCCCGGCGGGAGCAGGCGCAGGAACCACCAATTGTCGAAGCCGGTCGCGTTGATCACCAGCCCCGCCTCGACCTGATGTGTTTCCTCATCGCCGAGATCCAGCTCGAGCTGGCTGAGGTTGCGCTTCCATTGGAGGGTCAGGTTCCCGGCCCCTGCGGCGGTGATGTCGGTGGCGCGCCCGTCGATGAATTTCAGGGCCGAGAGCTGGACGAGCTCCTCCATGACGGCATCCCAGACCACGCCGCGGGTCAATCGCTCGAAGAACGCCTTCCTGGTCGCGTGCGTGAGCGCCTTCCACTGGGTGGGATCGCTGAACAACCTGTTCTCGAAGACGCTGTTGCCACGGCTGTAGAACGTGGCCTGCTCGGCCAGCAGGTAGATCGGGAGATCCCGGTGCCCCTGGCGAGCGAGCCACGCCAGCACGGCCGCGGCGGTGCCGCCGCTCCCGATCACGACCAAGGGGGCGTCCTCCGACACCGCCCTGGTGCCGAGCAGGCCGAGAGCCCTGTCCCGTTCCCTTTTGGTCCAGAGCCTCTGGCCGTCCAGCATCCGCGGGCTGTTGGTGGGGCCCAAGGGCCTGGCGGGGCCATGGCCCGTGACAACCACGCCGTCGAAAAAAGTCCCGAGGAGCTGAGCCTTCCCGGCACCTTCCTTCCATTCGACCTTCCAGCCCTCGCGGGCCTGACGACCTGTGATGCGCGCCCTCTCCAGCCGAGTGACCTCGCCGAGGTGCAGGGCAGCGCCGCTCCGGTCGAAGGCCCACATCAGGTACTCGGCGAACTCGCGGTGCGACGCGCGTCTGCGACCGAGATCGACCCAGTCAGCGTATCCCCTGGATGCCTTGAACGTGCCCCAGGAGTAGCGCGCCATCATCTTCTCGGCGGCCTCGGGTGCCCCGGGCATCTCCGCGTATGGGAAACCGAGATCCTTCTCCGCAGGCGTGCACAGCGCCTGCTCCCCATCGGTGTAGCCGTGCCGCCCCGTCCAGGAGGCGCCGATTTCTTTGGATTCGAAAACGTGGATTTCGCAGTCGAGCAAACCCTCTTCCTGGAGGACTTCCGCCTTTGCCGCAATGGCGACCGCCTTCGGCCCGCCGCCGACGATCGCAAGCCTTCTGACCATAGATTCGCTTCCAGGTTGCCGAGGCAAAGTAGATCGGCCTCCAGCCCCTTGGAACATGCCGTGGTCATGCTCGGTGGCCTCCTCGTGCTGACCCGATGGGTTCAGGCGGACCGACGTGACCTGAGAGCCATCGGCACAAGGGGCACCACGAGCGCGACGTGCAGCAGCGCCGCCCCGAACAGGACGGCCAGCGTCCCGGACGGCCCGACCCATTCCAGCAGCCACGTCCCGACCATCGGCGCCGCGGCGGTGGCGAGCAGCGTCGGCAGTCCGAGGCGGCCCATGAGGATGGCGTAGCCCTCGCGGCCGAACATCGCCAAAGGCACCGTCCCACGCACGATGGAGCGGATGCCGCTGCCCATGCCGTAGAGGACGATGCAGGCCGGGGCGAGGCCGGGCGCGGCGACGAGCAGGCCGAGGCCGACCGCGACCAGCACCGAGGACGCGACCAGGCTCCAGACCGGGTGCGCCTTCTTGCCGAACAGCATCTCGAGCACGCGCCCGCCGACCTGCGCCGGGCCGATCAGCGCGCCGAGGCCGACCGCCGCGGCGAGCGCCAGTCCCTGCGCCTGCAGCAGCATCAGCAGGTGCACGCCGATGATCGTCATGGCGCCGTAGGCCAAGGTGAAGCCCGCCGCGAGCAGAAGGAATGCCGTGCGCTGGTCCGGCCGCACGTGACCGGGCGCTGCCACGCCTGCCGCGGCGGGCTTCGGCGGCCGCTCCGCCTCCCGCGGGAGGGCGAGCAGGTAGAGGGGCAGCACCACCGCGACCAGGAGCGCGGCGTAGGTCAGGCAGGCGCCGCGCCAGCCCAGGTGCGTGGCGAGGTAGGCGGTCAACGGCCAGCAGACGGTGCTGGCGAAACCCCCGAACAGCGTGACCTGGGTGATGGCCGGGCGCGCCTCCTCGCCATAGAGCCGACCGAGGGCGGAGAAGGCCGGGTCGTAGAGACCCGCCCCCATGCCGAAGCCGATGACCACCCAGGCTGCGACGAAGACCGGCAGGCTGGGCGCGAGGGCGAGTCCGAGCAAGCCAAGGGCGAGCAGGGCGGCGCTCGTGGCCAGCACGGGGCGTCCGCCATGGCGCTCGATGAGGTGGCCGACCCGGGGCGAGACGAGCCCGGACACCAGCAGGCCGATGGAGAGCGCGCCAACCACCCAGCCAAGCGGCCAGCCGGTGTCGGCGGCGATCGGACCGGCCAGGACGGCGGGCAGGTAGTAGCTGCTGCCCCAGGCGAGGATCTGCGCCACGCCGATCGCCGACACGACCACCAGCCTCGGGCGGCTGGCGGCCGGGTCCACCGGGGCGGTGCCCCCGGCTGCGGCGACCTGGCTCATTCGGCGGGCTCGGCTGGGGCCGTTTCCTTGCGGGCCGCGCTGCCGCAGCAGGGCGCGTCCTCGGCCAGCTCAGGCTTCGGTGGGCAGCAGGCGCCCTGCGGGGTCGCGGGCGTGCAGCACGAGGATTCGGTCTCTGCTGCCCCAGGGAGCACGCGGCTTGACGAGCACACGCCGGTCTGCGGCAGGTCGAGCTCGACCCGGCGCGCCGCCTCGAGGTCGCCCGCGAGGAAGGCGGCGATGGAGCGGACCTGCTCGTAGCCGGTCGCCAGCAGGAAGGTCGGCGCCCGGCCGTAGGAGACCATGCCCGCCAGGAAAAGCCCTGCGTCGGGCTGCGCCAGCTCCTCGGCGCCGTGCGGCCGGACGGTGCCGCAGGAGTGCAAGTTGGGGTCGATCAGCAGTGCCAGCACGCGGGGGCACTCGAGGGCGGAGTCGAGGTCCGTTCGAACCTCGCGCAGGATGCCGAGGTCGGGCCGCAGGCCGGTGGCCACCACCATCTCGTCGACCTCCACGGCGCGTCCCTCGGCGCTCAGCACCGTCAAGGATCCGCCGTGCCCGCGCCGGATCTCGTCGACGGAGAAGGGGGCCAGAAGCTCGATGGTGCCGGTCTCGACGAGGCGCCGCAGCCGCTGGCCGAGCGCGCCGCGCTCCGGCAGCTGGTCGGCGTCCCCGCCGCCGTAGGCCCGCGTCAGGTCCGCGCTCCGCGCCGCCCAGACCACCGACGTGCAGGGCACCTCGCGCGCCAGTTCGGCCAAGTCGATGAGGGTGCCGATGGCGGAGTGGCCGGAGCCGACCACCAGGGTCCTCCGCCGCGCGTAGCGGCTGCTTCCGATGCCGAGGACGTCCGGCATGCCGTAGCGGATGCGGTCCGCCGCCTCGCGTTCGCCGATGGCGGGCAGGCCGGTGGAACCGGCCGGGCTTGGGTTCCCCCAGGTGCCGGTGGCGACGATGACCGCGCGGGCGAGGATTCGTCCCTGCTTTCCTTGTGCGTCCTCGAACCGCACCTCGAAGGGCTGAAGCTCGCGCCCGGCATCGCGCACCTTGCCCGCGCCGACGCGGGCGACGCCGGTCACCCGGGCGCCCAGCCGCAGGCGCGGCGCCAGCTCCGGCAGGCGGGCCAGCGGGTCCAGGTACCCCTCGGCGAGGTCGCGGCCGGTCGGGAACGCCTCCGGGTCCGGCGCCGTCCAGCCGTGGCGCTCCAGTAGGGCGCGGGCGGCCCGGTCGATGTTGTACCGCCATGGCGAGAACATGTGGACGTGGCCCCAGTCCCGGGGCGCCGCGCCGACCAGGGGCGCCGCCTCGAGGACAACCGGCTCGAGCCCGCGCTCCAGGAGGTGCGCCGCGGCGGCGAGGCCAACCGGGCCGCCGCCGATGACGGCGACGGGCAGGCTCTCGAGGGCGCCGCGTCCGGCGGCCTGCGGCTCGGGAACGCGGTGGGTGCTGGAGCAGCAGCTCATCTCGGATCCTCCGTCAGAACACGCCTCGATGGGCGATGTATGGGGGCAAATGGGGGCTCAGCAGTTGCAGCCGGGCCCCTTCTCCCGGGCGCGGGCCTGGGCTGCGCGGCCGGTCTCGGTGAGCGCCGCGGTGGCGTCCATCCACGCCTCCAGGCCGACCCGGAAGGCTTCGCGGCCCTTGTCGGTCAGGGTGTAGACGCGGCGCTCGCGGCCGGAGACGACCTCGGTCTCGGAGGTCACGTAGCCGCCCTGCTCGAACTCGCGGAGCGTCGGGTAGAGGGCGCCCTCGGAGGGCGAGCAGCAGCCGTTGGTGGTCCGCTCGACGGCGCGCGCGATGTCGTAGCCATGCGCCGGGCCGTCGTGCAGGACCTGGAGCACGAAGAAGCGGCTGAGGGCCATCTTGATGGTCCCGGCCCAGTACCCCCGGTCGGTGAAGTCCGGGGAAGGACGGGGGACGGCGCGGAGGGCGGGCTGCTTGGGCATGCCGGGACGCTATGCCTCGGAGAACGAGGCATCAAGGAGGGGGGCTGGCTCCGCCGAGAGCAAGCGGGCGGGAACGAACCTCGCCCCGGGCGGCGCCGTTCCGGATGGCGTCTAGGCGGCAGTGGCGGGATGGCGCGAAGCAGGAGAGACTCGTCGGGAGCCCCGCCGCAGCCGGGGCGGCACGGGCCCGGCGGCGACAGGACGGACGACGAGGTCGAGCAGGCCCTCGTTGCGGCCGAGGACGCGCGCGCTGAGGCCGCCGCCGCCATCCGCGAGCGCGACGCCATGGCCGAGGCCGCGCGCGCCAAGGTCGCCGCCACCGTCCGCGAGCGCGACGCCATGGCCGCGGAACTACACGCCGTCCGCGCGCAGCTGGCCGCGGTCGGGCGCGGGCCCGCTCCCTCCGGCGGCGAGGCGCTCCGGGGCAGGCTGGCCGCGGCCGAGGCGCGGCAGGCCGAGGTGGAGACCTTCGCCGAAGAGCTGCACGTCGCCAACGAGGAGCTGCGGGCGCAGGGGGAGGAGCTGGCCCGGGCGAACGACGCGCTCGCGCGCGCCAACCAGGAGCTCGAGCGGCGCGTGGCGGAGCGCACAGCCGAGCTGGCCGACGCCAACGCCATGCTGCGCTCCGCCGCCGACACCATGCCCCACCTCGTCTGGAGCGCCCGTCCGGGCGGTGCCTGGAGCTACGCCAACCGGCGCTGGACCGAGCACACGGGCCTGACCGCGGAGGAGGCGGTCGGGTTCGGCTGGCTCGCCGCCGTACACCCGGAGGACCGCGGCCGCGTGTTGGATGCGTGGCGCGCCGCTGTCGGAACCGGCGAACTCCGGGTCGAGCACCGGCTGTGCGGCCGCGACGGCACCTACGAGCGGTTCGAGAGCCGCGGCCTGCCGCTGCGGGGCCGCGAGGGCCATTCCGAGCTCTGGTTCGGCACGAGCACCAACGTCGAGGAGGCCCGGCGCGCCGAGGCGGCGCTACGGGAGAGCGAGGCGCGCTTTCGCGGCTTCGCGGAGGCCACGGCCGACGTGCTCTGGGTGGTCGACGCCGAGACCAGGCGCCTCGAGTACCTCAGCCCCGCCTTCGAGGCGGTCTGGGGTGTGCCGCGCGCCGAGGTCATGGACGACCTCGGCCGCTGGGCGGGGATGCTGCACCCGGAGGACCGCGCCCGGGTGCTGGAGGCGCTGCCCGCCGCGCTCGCGGGCGGGCGGGTCGACGCCGAGTACCGCATCGTCCGGCCCGCAGACGGGCAGGTGCGCTGGGTGCGCGACGTCGGCTTCCCCGTGCGCGACGCGGAGGGGCGGGTGCGCCGGGCGGCCGGGCTGGCGCGGGACGTGACCGCGGCGAAGGAGGCCGAGGCGGGGCAGCGGCTCCTGCTGCGGGAGCTGGACCACCGCGTGAAGAACACGCTCGCCTCCGTCCAGTCGATCGCCGCCCAGACCGCGCGGGGTGCCGCGACGGCAGAGGGCTTCCGGGAGGCGTTCCAGGCCCGCCTCGTCGCTCTGGCCGCCGCGCACGACCTGCTCACGCGGGGGGCGTGGCAGGGCGTCGCGCTCGCCGAGGTGGTCCGCCGCACCCTGGCCCCGCACGCGGGCGGGGAGGCGGGGGCCGAGCGGGTGTCCGCCGATGGCCCCGGGGTGTGGCTGCGGCCCGAGGCCGCCATCGCGCTGCACCTGGCCCTGCACGAGCTCGCCACCAACGCGGCGAAGTACGGGGCGCTCTCGGCCCCGGGGGGGCGCGCCGAGGTCTCGTGGCAGACCACCGCAGGGCCAGGCGACCTGCTGGAGGTGCGCTGGCGCGAGCGCGGCGGCCCGCGCGTGTGGCCCCCGGCGCGGCGCGGGTTCGGCTCGCGGCTGCTGGAGCGCGGCTTGGCGCACCAGTTCGGCGCCGATGCGGAGCTCACCTTCGCGCCCGGCGGCGTCGAGTATCGGCTGCGCGCGCCGTTGGTCGCGGCCCTGGGACGGCCCGGGTGATCCGGGCGTGCGGGCGCGTCGCCCACCGGATCCCGGGCGCGCCAAATTGGAGTCCGTCGAGCCGCCGGGTTGGGCATCTCGCCCGACTCCCGGCATGGCGTCGAGCTGGCATCGTTATTTCCTGGAGGCGACCCGAGGGCGGCGCGGCACAGGCCCTCCTGGCGTCCGCTGGCCCCACTTGGGGTGGGTGGCGGACCCACCCCGCGCCCCCTGACGCCTCGATGAGTCCCCGATGCCGCGCCCGATCGCGATCCGGCCAAGGGCGCACCAAGAGGACCTGCCGTGTCCCTCAGGGACAGGAGGAGCAGTCCATGAAGCCGACCTTGTTGCTCTTGTCCATTTCCTTCCCGTTCTCCTCGATGACGGGCGCGATCTCCTCGGCGGAGCGCCGCACGTGATCCTCCACTCGCTCCTTCGCCGCCCGTTTCGCGTCATCCAGCGCCGCCGCCGCGTCGGCTCCCGTGCCGCACACGGTCGGGGTGAATGCGCGGGGCTTCCACCCTGCATTCCTGTCCCGCACGATCGCCTCGGCGCGCGGGACGTGCTCCTGCTCGTGTGCCATGGCCCTCCGCTGCCAATCGTCGTATGCCTGCTTGCACCTGCCCGTTGGCTCCGAGCCGGGCTCCCATTGGAGGATGTCCAGCTCGGCCACTTCGAGCCTGAAGTTCGGCACGACGGCCGTGACCTTGATGCAGCGCTTGACTTGGCCGCCTTGCTGGCCCGAGGAGACGGAACTCCACGTCCACTTCGCGTCGAACCGGACCTCGAACGCCGTGTAGCCGCCCCACCCTGCCTGCGTCTTCCCGGACTTCTTGGTGATCCCCGGCGACTGCATGCGCTCGTTGAAGGCGCGGCAGCTCCCCTGGACGGTGTTCTGGGGAAGCATCAGCAACGGTGGCCCGGACCCGCCGGTCCCGGGTTCGTCCTTGACCCCGTGGCACCGGTGGTGGCAGCCGTCGGGCCACTCGCAGACCCAGCGCCACCCCTCGTCCGCCCTGGGATGCGGACCCGGGTCGGTCCGCCCGCAGCACTGCGAGCCGAACTCCCGCGGGCAGTGGTTCGCCAGGGCGCCGCCGGAGGCCGTCAGGTGGAGCAGAGCGGCCATTGCTATCTTGGAAGCACCTCGAGCCATCCCCTTCCCTCCCTGCGGGGGCGGCGGACGCGCCCGGCCCGAGCGCGAGGGCCAGACCGGGGCCATCCGGCGGGAGCATAGCTGGCCGCGCCTCTTCGGGTTCCTCGACGGGAACCCCAATCCGGGTCTCCGCGAGCACCTTCGTCCGTTCGTGCTTGACCTACGCAGCGTAGGAGCGCCGCTCTCCCAGACCCGGCAACCCACGCCCTTCCGCTGGAACGGCAAACGCCGGAAGCGACGGCGAAAGCAACGCGGCAATGCACGTGCCCTCGGCGGCTCGGGCGCTCATACCCGCGTGGCCGCTATCGCCGCGCGGCCGCAGCCCACAGGAATGGCACAGTCCGAGACAAGTGACCCACTAGGTCATGGCGAGCGACCCGATCTCGGCGGCCTCGGTGCCAGCGGCGACGCACCGCCCGGGGAGCCGACGGTGAAGAGCCGAGCCGGGCCCCCGGCGCCCGGAGGCGGTGCCGCCGGACCGTCGATGGCTCGGCAAACCACGGAACCTCCACGCTGGCCAGGCAGCCGCAGGCGATCCAACGGGAGCGGCGACGGCTTTGCCGGTACCCGCCTGGGGAGCGCACCATGCTCGTGGCATCGGGATGAACCCCCGTTTTCCACAACCGCCCACAACCTGTCGGTGTGGATCCGACCTTCCCGCGACTCGTTTGTTCGCTGTATGTTCCGGACGACGGAGGTGGGTGGACATGGCCGGGAGCGGTCGGATGGCATTGCTGGAGGACCTCAGGGAGCGGGTGGCGCGCATCGAGCGCCGCCCGCTCCCGCCGGGCCGATTGGCCGTCGTCCCTTTTGGCGTCCCGGGGATTGATGCCGCACTGCCCGGAGGCGGCATCGCCCGGGGCGCCCTGCACGAGGCTGCCGGGTCCGGCCCCGATACCGAGCACGGCGCCACCGCGGCCCTGCTGGCCGCCAGCGTCCTTGCCCGGGCGGCCGGACCGGTGCTGTGGGTCTCCACCCACTTCGACCTCTTCGCCCCGGCCCTGGCCGAGGTCGGCCTCGGTCCGGAGCGCGTCCTGCACGTCGAGGCGGGCCGGGAGGTGCTGGCGGCCGTTGAGGAGGGGCTGCGTCACCCCGGCCTCGCGGGCGTGGTCGGCGAGGTGCCGGGCCGTCTCGGCCTGACCGCCTCGCGCCGCCTCCAGCTCGCCGCCGAGGCAACCGGCGCCATCGCCTTCGCCCTCCGCCGCAGCCCCCGGCACGACGACCCCGGCTTGGCCGAGCCGAGCGCAGCGGTGACCCGCTGGCGCGTCGCTTCCCTGCCCTCCGCCCCGCCGCTGCCCTGGTCGCCCGACACGCCCGGCCTCGGCAGGGCGCGCTGGCGGCTCGAGCTGCTGCGCGCCCGCGGCGGCGAACCCTGCTCTTGGATTGTGGAGTGCCCCGATGCGCAGGGTCGTCTCGCTCTGGCTGCCGACCTGGCCGACCGACCGGCTGCGCAGGGCCCAAGGGCAGGGCGCCGCCGTGCCGCCGGTTGAGGCACCGCTGGTGACGCGCGCGCATGACGGCCGCCGCCTCACGGTCGTCGCGGCGAACCGAGCTGCGCATGTGCTCGGCCTGCGCCCAGGCATGCCGCTCGCCCACGCCCAGGCCATGGTGCCCGGGCTGGAGGTAGCCGTAGCCGACCCAGAGGGTGATGCCGACGCGCTCGCCGACGTCGCCGCTTGGTGCCTGCGCTACTCCCCGCTCACCGCTCCCGACCCACCGGACGGGATCTGGCTCGACGTCACCGGCTGCGCCCACCTGCATGGCGGCGAGGAAGCGATGCTCAAGGATTTGCTCGGGCGCCTCGGGCGCTCGGGCGTCACCGCCAGTGCCGCCGTGGCCGACACGCCCGGCGCGGCCTGGGCGGTGGCCCGCCACGCGCGGGACCCGGTGACGGTGGTCCCACCCGGCGGGCAGGCCGACGCCATTGCCCTGCTGCCCGTGGCGGCGCTGCGCCTGCCCGGCGAGACGGTGGCGGGCCTGCGGCGGCTCGGGCTCGATCTCATCGGCCAGCTGGTCTCGACCCCGCGCGGCCCGCTGGCGCGGCGCTTCGGCGCGGAGGCGCTCCGGCGTCTCGACCAGGCACTCGGCAGCGCGCCGGAGCCTATCACGCCGGTGGTGCCTCCCGAGGCGGTGCAGCACACTCTGGCCTTCCGCGAGCCATTGCTGACCGCCGAGGCGCTGCGCCTCGCCATCGGCGGGCTGGCCGAGGCTGTCTGCGCCGGGCTGGAGCGGGCGGGCCTCGGCGCGCGCCGCCTCGACCTGCTGTTCGAGCGGGTGGACGACGCGACCAAGGTCCTGCGCGCCGGGACCGCGCGGCCGACGCGCGACCCGCGCCACCTCGCCCGGCTGCTCGGCGAGCGGCTGGAGGAGGTGGACCCCGGCTTCGGGGTCGCCGCCATGCGCCTGGTCGTCGCCCTGGCCGAGCCGCTCGCCCCGGCGCAGGCCGCTGTGCCGCTGGCGGGTGGCGCGGGGGCGGAGGTCGACCTCGCGCCCCTGGTGGACCGACTCGCCGCCCGCTTTGGCGCCGCGCGGGTGTTCCACGTCCTCCCCGTCGAGAGCGACGTGCCCGAACGCTCGGCCCGGCGTGCGCCGCCGCTCGCCGACCCCGGCCACGCCGTGTGGCCGTCCGGCCTGCCGCGGCCGGTGCGCCTGCTCGCGCCGCCGCAGCCGGTCGAGGTGCTGTCGGTGCTGCCCGACCAGCCACCGGCCGCCTTCTCCTGGCGCCGGGTGCGCCACCGCGTCCGGCGCGCCGACGGGCCGGAGCGCATCGCGGGCGAGTGGTGGCGCCGCGACGGCGAGCGGCGGGCGGTGCGCGACTACTGGGCCGTGGAGGACGAGGCCGGGCAACGCTTCTGGCTCTTCCGCCGCGGCGACGGCGCCGACCCCGCGACTGGCGACCTCACTTGGTTCCTGCACGGCATCTTCTGACGGAGGACCTCCGGTGATCGACGACCCACGCCTGCGCCCCGCCACCCCGGAGGAGATCGCGGAGAGCCTGAGCTTCGCGCTGCGCTACGACGGCCGGAAGCGCGTGCACCACGCCGACGAGGCCATGGCCCGGATCACCGCCGAGCGGCTCGTCCGCCACCTCGAGCGCAGCGGCTACGTGCTGATGCGGCGCCCGGAGGGCCCGGCGCCCTCGACCAGCCCGCACCACCGCAGGCCGTGACCGGCGCCTACGCCGAGCTGCAGGTCACGACGAACTGCTCCTTCCTGCGCGGCGCCAGCCACCCGGAGGAGCTGTTCGCCCAGGCGGCCGCGCTCGGCCTTCCCGCGCTCGGCGTCGCGGACCGTAACAGTCTGGCGGGCATCGTCTCCGCCCACCGCCATGCCAAGGACTCCGGCGTGCGGCTGGTGGTCGGCTGCCGCCTCGATCTCGCCGACGGTCCCTCCTGCCTTGTCTATCCGACCGACCGCGCCGCCTACGCCCGGCTCTGCCGCCTGCTCACCCTGGGCAAGGGCCGGGCGGGCCACGGCGGCTGCGACCTGTCCTGGGATGACTTCGCGGCGCATGGAGAGGGGCTGCTCGCCATCCTGGTGCCGGACCGGCCGGACAAGGATTTGGAGGCTCGCCTCACCCGCCTGCGCGCCGACTTCGGCGACCGCGCTCACCTGGCGCTGACCCTGCACGGCCGCCCCGGGGACGCCGTTCGCCTGCGCGCCCTCGAGGACATGGCGCGCGCCGCCCGGGTGGCCGCCGTCGCCACCGGCGACGTGCTCTACCACGCGCCCGAGCGGCGCATCCTGCAAGACGTGCTCACCTGCGTCCGCGAGGGCTGCACCATCGAGGCCGCAGGCTTCCGCCGCGAGCGCTCCGCCGATCGCCACCTGCGCGGGCCGGAGGAGATGGCGCGCCTGTTCCGCCGCCACCCAGGGGCGGTCGCGCGGACGCTGGAGGTGGTCGGGCGCTGCCGCTTCTCCCTGGACGAGCTGCGCTATCAGTACCCGGACGAGGTCGAGGATCCGGCGCTCTCGCCGCAGCAGGCGCTGGAGCGGCTGGTCTGGGCGGCCGCGCCGTCCCGCTACCCGGAAGGCGTGCCCGATGACGTGGCGGCCCAGCTCCGCCACGAGCTGACGCTGATCGCGGAGCTTGGCTATGCGCCCTACTTCCTCACCGTCCGCAGCATCGTCGCCTGCGCCCGCAGCAAGGGCATCCTCTGCCAGGGCCGGGGCAGCGCGGCGAACTCGGCCGTCTGCTACGTGCTCGGCGTCACCTCCATCGACCCGGTGCGCTCCGGCCTCCTGTTCGAGCGCTTCGTCTCGGCCGAGCGGCGCGAGCCGCCCGACATCGACGTGGACTTCGAGGCCGAGCGGCGGGAGGAGGTGATCCAGTGGGTCTACGCCCGCTACGGCCGCGACCGCGCCGCGCTCTGCGCCACGGTGATGCGCTTCCGCGCCCGCGGTGCCGTACGCGACGTCGGCAAGGTCATGGGCCTGCCCGAGGACGTGACCGGCGCGCTGGCCTCGCAGGTCTGGGGCTGGTCGGAGGAGGGCGTCACCGAGGAGCACGCCACGGAGCTGAACCTCGACCCCGCCGACCGGCGTCTGCGGCTGACCCTGGAGCTGGCGCGCGAGCTGATCGGCTTCCCGCGCCAGCTCGGGACGCATCCCGGCGGCTTCGTGCTGACGCACGACCGGCTCGACGAGCTCGTCCCGGTCGCGCCCGCCGCGATGGCGGGGCGGCAGGTGGTGGAGTGGGACAAGGACGACATCGACGCGCTCGGCTTCATGAAGGTGGACGTGCTGGGCCTCGGGATGCTCGGCTGCCTGCGGCGGTCCTTCGAGCTGCTGGAAGACCACAAGGGCGAGCGGCTCGACATGGCGAGCATCATGCCAGAGGACCCGGCGACCTACGCAATGATCCGGAAGGCGGACACGCTCGGCACCTTCCAGATCGAGAGCCGCGCGCAGATGGCCATGCTGCCGCGGCTGAAGCCCAAGACCTTCTACGACCTCGTCATCCAGGTGGCGATCGTCCGCCCCGGTCCGATCCAAGGCGACATGGTCCACCCTTACCTGCGGCGGCGCGAGGACAAGGAGCCGGTCAGTTACCCAAAGCCCGAGCTGGAGAAGGTCCTCGGCAAGACGCTCGGCGTGCCGCTGTTCCAGGAACAGGCGATGCAGGTCGCCGTCCACTGCGCAGGCTTCAGCCCGGGCGAGGCCGACCAGCTCCGGCGCAGCATGGCGACCTTCAAGTTCCAGGGCGGCGTCTCCGTGTTCCGGGACAAGCTCATCACCGGGATGGTGGCGAACGGCTACGACCGGGACTTCGCCGAGCGCACCTTCGCGCAGATCGAGGGATTCGGCAGCTACGGCTTCCCGGAGAGCCACGCCGCCTCCTTCGCGTTGATCGCCTACGCTTCGGCCTGGGTGAAATGTCACCACCCGGACGTGTTCTGCGCGGCGCTGCTGAACTCGCAGCCGATGGGCTTCTACGCGCCCGCCCAGGTGGTGCGCGACGCGCGCGAGCACGGGGTCGAGGTCCGGCCGGTCTGCGTGAACGCCTCGCGCTGGGACTGCACGCTGGAGCCGGTTGGGCGATTCCTTGCCGTCCGGCTCGGACTGCGCATGGTCCAGGGCCTTTCGAACGCCGATGCCGCCCGGCTGGTCGCGCACCGGGGCAGGGTGCCCTACGGCTCGGTCGAGGAGCTCTGGCGCCGCACCGGCCTGCCCCGGGCGGGGCTGGAGCGGCTGGCGGAGGCGGACGCCTTCCGGACTTTCGGCCTCGACCGGCGCCGGGCGCTGTGGGCGGTGCGCGGCCTTGCCGACGAATCCTTGCCCCTCTTCGCCGCGGCGGAGCGCGGCAACGGGCCGGGTCCGGAGGCCGTGGAGCCGCCCGTCACGCTGGCGCCGGTGGCCGAGGGGCGCGAGGTGGTCGAGGACTACCGCAGCACCGGCCTGAGCCTGCGGCGGCACCCCGTTTTCTTCCTGCGCGAGGATCTCCGCGCCTGCGGCATGCTGGCCTGCGCCGATCTCGCCGCAGCGCGCGACGGGCGCTGGGTGACGGTGGCGGGGATGGTGCTGGTGCGACAGCGCCCCGGCTCCGCCAAGGGCGTGACGTTCATCACCATCGAGGACGAGACCGGCGTGGCCAACCTGATCGTCTGGTCATCCGTCTTCGAGCGGCAGCGCCGCCTTGTCCTCTCCGCGGGCATGCTGGCCTGCCGCGGCCGGGTGCAGCGCGAGGGCGAGGTGGTCCACGTCGTCGCCCACCGGCTGGAGGATCTTTCCGACCGGCTGCGGAGCATAGAGGTGTGGGGGTGGTGACTGCCCCGCGCGGGATACTCGGGTACCTGGCCTGCAACTCGGCAGTGGCTTCAGGGTGCCGACACGAGACTTCCGGTAGCGGGTTGCCGAACCCGTCTAAGAGCGCCTAACACAACCGCCTGACCTGGTTCAGGCAGATGAGGGCGGCGGCGAGGGTGGTGAAGGCGAGGTGGATGTCCTCGCGTCGTTCGTAGCGGATGGTGAGGCGGCGGAAGCGGGCCATCCAGGCCAGGGTCCGCTCCACTTTCCAGCGGTGCCACCCAAGCCGGGTGCTGTCCTCGATGCCGCGCCTGGCGATGCGCGGGACGATGCCGCGGCGGCGGCAGTCGTCCCGGCAGAAACGGTGGTCATAGCTCTTGTCGGCGTGCAGCTTGTCGGGGCGCCGCCGCGGCCTGCCGCCCGGCGGGCGGCGGCGCCGGACCGGCGGGATGGCATCGAGGGTGGCGGCCAGCATTTTGCTGTCGTTGCGGTTGGCCGGGCTGAGCGTCAGGCCGAGCGGGGTGCCGTGGCCATCGACGACAACATGCCGCTTGGTGCCCGGCCTGCCGCGGTCCGTCGGGTTCGGGCCGGTTGCCGCTCCCCCCTTTTCGCCGGGACAGACGCGCTGTCCAGCGAGGCCCTGGTCCAGTCGAGCTTGTCAGCGCCGTGCAGCCTCTCCAGCAGCACACGGTGCAGGCGGGCCCACACCCCGGCCGCCTGCCAGTCCCGCAACCGCCGCCAGCAGGTCATGCCCGACCCGCAGCCCATCTCGGCGGGCAGGTCTTCCCACTGGATACCCGTCTTGAGGACGAAGACAATGCCGGTCAGCGCCGCACGGTCCGGCACCGGTGGCCGCCCACCCTTCGGCCTCGGGCGCGCAGGTGGCAACAGCGGCTCGATGACCGCCCAGAGGTCGTCAGGCACCAGGGGCTTCGCCATACCCAGATAACGCACCAAAATGCGTTTTGTTAGCCGCTCTAAGCCTCGACCCCTGGCATCGCGTCGTCCAGCCCTGGCATCGCGTCGTCCAGCATGCTGCGCTCGGGCGCGGCGCCCGTCTCTGCAGGCGGGCCCGAGCGCGACAACTTGGCGGTAAAGGCCGTAGCCGGTCAGCCCCACCTTGTAGCACACGTGCAACTTGCCATGCCACGCGGCCAGTTGGGCCAGCAGCTTCCGCACCACCTCGGGGCTGGCCTCGATCTCGCCAATGTAGCGTACCTCGCCGTTCCGGCCGGGCTCAGCCACGGCCACCGCGTGCTTCAGCTTCGCCGCGTCGATCCCGACGAAGACGGTACTATCCTCCACCACGGCTCGTCCTCCCTGCGCTGAGGATAGGCCCGCCCACGCGGGCAACCCTCGTCCACTCGCGCGTCGTAGGACGAGCCACCCAGCTCGCGGCGGACGTACGGCCTTACTTGACTTCTAACGAAGATGCTCCCTCAGGCGAGCGCGGATGAGCTCGGCTTCCGCACGAAAATTGAGCCTGTCGAGAATTTCCACGAAGACCGGCAAGGGCGGCCTGTTGCTGCAGTATTCGCCCGGGCCTTCATAGAGGCCGCCTCCAGGGCCTTGATACAACCCGCCGCCCGGCCCTCGAGACAATCCGCCGCCGGGCCCCTCGCTCAGCCCGCCTCCCGGCCCGCGGTAGAGACCGCCTCCCGGCCCTTGGTAGAGACCGCCACCTGGGCCTTGGTAGAGACCACCGCCTGGGCCTTCATAGAGACCACCTCCTGGCCCTCGGTAGAGACCGCCGCCAGGACCTTCATAGAGGCCGCCGCCGGGCCCAGCGTACAGCCCGCCACCCGGACCCGCATACAGGCTGCTGGCCCAACTCCCCACTGGACAATCCGCGAAGGCACTCACCGGTGAAAGTGCGAGCACAGCCAAAACGAGGCTTCTGAAACGGGACATAGATCCTTCCTGCCGAGACGCTCCTTGTCCTAGTTCGTTGCGCAGGGCGCAGCAATGAGCCGCGCTTTATCGCGCCGCGACCGCCTCGCTGCTCATGACCTTACAATCGACCTTACGCCCGACGATAAGGTCGCCAGCCTCAGCAACCCTCAGTAGCCAGGAAAGGCGGCCAGACCGGACGGTTACCTACGTCCGGCGATCCGAGGGGGCAGCCGCACTGGGACGCATCAAGGATTTCCGGCCACAGGTGCCCACTTTCGATCGGATTCCTGAGCGAAACTTCTTCCGGTCTATCCCAACCTATGGTTATATTCTTCTATAGGCATCTAGCGCCTAAGGAGAGCAGGGCATGGGCGGGGACACTGAGCAGGACCGGCAGGGTCCCGACAGGCGCCAGTTCCTCGTCGTGATCGACGCCGAGATCATCCGGCGCACGAAGATCCTGGCCATCGAGCGGGGCGTCAGCGCCTCCAGCCTCGTCCAGCAGGCCCTCGCCGAGTTCCTCGGGCGCGAGACGCCCGTCCCCACGCAGCCGAACGCCTGAGGAGACCGGGGCATGCTGCTCACCGTCCGGGACGCCTGCCGTCCCCACCCCAGCGTCCTCCGGGCCGACCCGGAGCCGGACATCGAGGACATCGCCCAGGTCATCAAGGCGGCCGAGAGGGATGCGGAGGCGTTCTTCGCCCGAAACCACGTCACGGGCGGCATGCGGCAGATGTTCGAGCTCGGCATCGCCCGGCTCGACGGCCGCAGCGACCAGGCGGTCTACACCCTCACCCAGGCCATGGGCGGCGGTAAGACGCACCTCATGGTCGCCTTCGGCCTCGTCGCGAAGGCTCCCACCCTGCGCACCAAGGTGCTGGACGCCAACGGCATCAAGGCGCCGAGTGGCTTCGGCGCCGCCCGCGTCGTGGCCTTCTCCGGCCGCACCAACCCCGACCACTTCATCTGGGGCGAGATCGCCAGCCAGCTTGGCAAGGCCGACGCCTTCGCCAAGTTCTGGCAGTCGGGGCCGAAGGCGCCGGACGAGAAGGACTGGATGGCGCTCATCGGCGACGAGCCGACCCTCATCCTCCTCGACGAGCTGCCCCCCTGGCTCGACAACGCCCAGACCCTGGCAGTCGGCCAGGGCACGCTGGCAAACGTCGCCACCTACGCGCTGGCGAACCTGCTCTCGGCGGCCATCAAGCTGCCGCGCACCATGGTGGTCGTCTCCAACCTGTCGGCCGCCTACCAGGGCGCCAGCAAGAGCCTCTCCCAGGTGCTGTCGAACCTCGACCAGGAGGTCCGGCGCAGCGCGAAGGAGATCACGCCGGTTGCGCTGAACTCGAACGAGATCTTCGAGATCCTGCGCCGCCGCCTGTTCGAGAAGCTGCCTGATCGGGTCCAGGTGGACAAGGTGGCTGACGCCTACGCCAAGGCCATGGACGAGGCGGTCCGCTCTCGCATGGTGGCGAAGACACCGGAGCAGTTCGCGGACGAGATCCACCGTTGCTACCCGTTCCACCCGCGCCTGCGCGACGTGGTCGCCATGTTCCGGAACAACGAGAAGTTCCGGCAGACCCGCGGCCTGCTGCGGATGGTGAGCCGCGTGGTCCGCGACGTCTGGCAGGAGGGGCGCCCGAACACGGTCCACCTCATCGGGGTCCAGCACATGGACCTCAATGACCCGGACATGCGGAACGAGGTTCTGCCGTTGTCCGACCTGCAGGAGGCGATCGCCAAGGATATCGCCGACAACGGCCAGTCCAATGCGGAAACCATCGACCGCGAGACCGGCACGGACGCGGGCACCCAGGTCGCCAACGTAATCCTGGCCGCCTCGCTCATGCGGGGTCTGGACGCCAAGGCGGGCCTGACCCGTGACCAGACCGTCGAGTGCCTGATCGCGCCAGGTCGGGCGGCGGACGAGTTCGCCGCCGCCTTCGACTCGCTGCTGAAGGCGGCATGGTACCTGCACCGCGGCGTCGGCGACGTGGTCTACTTCGCACCCCAGGAGAACATCACCAAGCGGCTCCAGAGCGAGGCCGAGAAGGCGCCGCAGAACCGGATCGACCAGGGCATCTCCGACCGGCTCCGCGTTGTCTTCGCGCCCGCCGCCGGACAGGGGAAGGCGTACCAGGACGTCCTGCCGCTGCCGGAGCTCGGCGACATCGACCTCTCGAAGGACCGCAAGCTCATCGTCATCAGCCCGGACAGCAAGCTGCCGCCGGAAATGGCGGAGAAGCTGTTCGGCGGCTTCGTCCAGAAGAACAACTTCCTCGTCGTGACGGGGAGCTCCACGCACTTCGCCAGCCTGGAGGGCGCGATGCGCCGCCTCTACGCGGCTGAGAAGGTGCTGAAGGAGCTCCGCACTGACGACCCGCTGCGGGAGGAGGTGCAGGACCGGCGCAATGCGGCCGAGTTCGACCTGCTCACCACTATCGAGCAGACCTTCAACCGGGTCTGGTACCCGGGCCGGAAGCCCGGCCAGGGCACCGGCCTGCTGGAGGCCAAGCTGGAGCTGAGGACGGCCCGCGACCAGAGCGGCCGCTCCAGCCTCGCGGGCGAGATGGCGGTCGAGACGGCGCTGGACAAGGTCGGCAAGCTGATCCGCGACCCCGAGGCGAAGGCCGACATGCTGAAGGCCCGCATCGAGGACCAGCTCTGGCCGCAGGGCGACGCCTTCAAGACGATCCCGTGGTCCGACATCACGGCCAAGGCAAAAGAGAAGCCCGAGTTCGTCTGGCTGCCGCCGGGCGGGCTGGAGGCGGTGAAGCGCCTCGCCATCAGCAAGAAGCAGTGGCGCGACCGCGAGAACGGCCGCGTGGAGCGCGGGCCCTTCACCCCGGACAAGACCCGCGTGTCGGTCACGCAGGAGCACCGCGACCCGGCCACCGGCGAGGTCACGCTCTCGGTCCAGGCGCTGGACGCGGGCCCGACGCCTCGCGTCCATGCCGCTGAGGGCGCCGCCGTGTCGACGGACAGCCCGGAGATCACGGACCTCCGCTTCAAGACCTCCGCCCTGCGGTGGTCCTTCCTGGTCGTGGATCCCTCCGGCCAGCACCCGACCGGGGAGCCGGTGACCTGGCGGAACCAGATCACCATCCAGCACCGGGTCATCCCCTCGGCCCAGGGCAAGATGGTCGAGCTGGTGGCGCGCCCCTCCGCGGCCACCATCCGCTACACGCTTGGCGGCCTGTCCCCGCGGGAGTCCGGCACCGTCTACGAGGGACCGTTCCCTGTCGCTGGCAGCGGCGAGGTCATGGTCCGCGCCCTCGCCGTGGACGGCGAGATCGAGGGGGAGGAGACCTTCTCCGTCCGGCTGAACGACAGGATCGATGACGATCCCCCAGGTGACGACCCGCCGACGGTCGCCGACTGGGTGGACGAGAACCGCCCGGCCGTCCTGTCCTTGACCCTTCGCCGGACGAGCACGGCCGACGTGTTCCAGCTGGCGGACGCGCTCAACGCGGCGGCCGCCAAGGCCCAGGTCGCGTCCCTCAGCGTCGGCGAGGGCCAGTCGGCGGTGATGATGCGCCTCGGCGGCGACACGCGCCTGACGGGCGACGCCATCGCCAGGGTCATCGAGGTCGTCCGCGCGGCCGTGGGTGGCGATGACGCCCCGGTCACGGCCGAGGCCCGCAGCGTCAGCTTCCCGACCGGGCGGGATCTGATTGGCTTCGTGGATGAGCTCCGCCTCGACATCGTCGACCCGCGCAATTGCATCACCCAGCCCACGACGGTGTCGGCATGAGCAAGGTTCCCACCCGCCGCCGCAAGCCGGAGAGGGCGGATGCCGCCGTGGTGGATGCGCGCGGCGCCGTCTCCGCAGCGAAGCGGCAGGCCCAGTCGGCCGCCGTCACCGGCTTCGGATGCCCGGTGCTCGACTGGCCCCACCACCTGAAGGTACTGGTGCCGACGGGCCGGACCGGGGAGGTCACCTTCGTCGAGGATTTCGGCATCGTGGGCCACGCCGCGGGACGGCCGGACGAGCTGGAGCGGTGCCGGATGTCCCGCGCCCACTGGGGCACCATCGCCGAGCCGGTGAAGCGCGAGTTCAACGAGCGCCTCCGCGCGCTGGACCTTCCCCCCGGCCGCTGGCAGGCGGGTGAGAACCGGGTCGAGCGGATGCTCGGCCTGGAGCTGCTGGCGCTAGCCTGGCCTGTGTCGGCCGGGGACGAGGCGGACATCCCGGCTATCCTTGCGAGTTGGCAGGCGCTCCGCCCGGAGGAGCGCTGGTGGCTGGCCGGGCGGGTGGCCGCCAACCCGACGCCGCGCGTCGCCCGTGGCCTCGCCATGCTGCTGTCGGGCGGCCCGGCCGAGACCGGCGCCGGGCCGCGCGGCCCGGCGCCGAAGCACCGCGAGAGCGCGACGTCCCTGCCCCTCTTTGAGCTCCCGCTCCCCGCGGCCTGAACCCAGGACGGATTCCATGGACACCGTTGTCGAGCTTGCCCGCCCCGCCGCGCGCGGCCTGGAACCGTTCAGCCTGAGGGACGCGCCCGCCCTCATCGAGCGGGCCTTCCCCGCGCAGAAGGTCGGCATCGAGGCGCAGAAGGAGCGCAAGGCCAACACTGGCCAGACGCTCACCATCCTCGGCGCGTACTGGAAGGGGCGGAAGCCGCTGGTGCTCGTGCGGGCCTGCGTGCTCGCAGCCCTCCTGCCAGCCACGGACGACCCCGATGGTGATCTCGAGGTGTTCGAGGCTCTGATGGGCATGGACGACGGCGGCATGCTGCGCAGGCAGCCGACCATCGGCGCCGACCTGGTCTGGGGCTCAACCGCGGTCTCCGCCGCCGAGAAGGCGGAATACATCGAAGTCACCCACCTGCCAGGCGGGCGGGAGAGCAAGGCCAAGTGGCGCCGCATCGCACTGGAACACATCACCAAGGCGGAGGACCGCCGGGCGGAGCGTGAGCGCATCCAAGCCATCCGGGAGTCGCTGAAGGAAAGAGCCTTCCTGGCCCTCCCATTCGCCGAGCAGGTCTCCCTCTGCGGCCGCGCCGAGGAGGTCGAGAACCTGTCCGACCTCCAAGACCCCCTGCGCCTTGGCGTTTGGGCCCGCGTGAACGCCCACCTTGGCACGAACGCCTCCTCGCTCCCAGATCTGATACGCCAGCTTGGCATCGCGCGCTACGGGCACGCACCGAAGGTCGGCGATCCGTTCGCAGGTGGCGGTAGCATCCCATTCGAGGCAGCCCGCATCGGCTGCGAGGCGAATGCGAGCGACCTGAACCCCATCGCAGCCATGCTGAACTGGGGGAGTCTCAACATCATCGGCGCCTCCGAGGAGGCGCGCCGCCGCATCGCCGCAGAGCAGGAGCGCGTCCTCGCCGTGGTCGAGGAGGAGATCCTCCGGCTCGGCATCGAGCAGAGTGACGATGGCCACAGAGCGAAGGCATACCTCTACTGCCTCGAAGCGGTCGACCCGCAGACTGGCTGGCTCGTGCCACTGGCCCCATCCTGGGTGGTGAGCCAGGACAAGCGCTGCATCGCCCGGCTGGTGCCTGACCGGCGGCGCAAGCGCTTCGACATCCAGATCGTCGAGGGTGCCTCGCACGCGGAGATCCTGGCCGCGCGGCGCGGCACGCTCGTGGATGGATCCGTCGTCTACACTCTTGCCATCAGGGAGGGCGGCGAGGAGGTCGAGTGGCGCATTCCCTTCGCGAGGCTGCGCGGCGATGGCGAGGGGCCGCAGCAGGCGGACGGCAGCACCGGCAATCTGCTGCGCCGCTGGGAGAAGCCCGATGTTGCGCCCCGCCCGCATCAGTGGGTGGCGGATGCTGAGCCTGTGATGGCAGGCTCTGGTCCGGGGGCATGGATCGGCGGCGACATCCTCCAGGAGCGACTTTACTGCGTCCAGTGGATGGACGGCGAGGACGTCAGACAGGGCAAGGCTCGACCGCGGCTATTCTTTGCCGCGCCCACTACGAATGACATCGCGCGCGATTGCAGAATCGAGGCAATCGTCAAGGAGAACCTCGCTGTTTGGCAGGAGCGCGGCCTCGTACCGGACATGACTATCGAGGCTGGGGACAAGACTAGCGAGCCCATCCGTACGCGGGGATGGACTCATTGGCACCATCTGTTCACGCCGCGGCATCTCCTGATGCTTGCGAAAACGATGGAGGCGTCGCTCGGCAGCGAGGAGGAGGCGGCGTTAAGGGTTGCCCTGGCAAGAGTTCTCGACCGCTCTGCGAAGCTCTGCCAGTGGAGCTCGACACCGGCCCAGGACCTCCCGCTCCGCGTGTTCGTGAACCAGGCGCTGAACACCCTCGCGTCATGGGGTGGCCGCGCGTTCCATGGCTACAAGATCGCCTACGTTCTCGACCTTGAGCGCGCAACGCCGATCGCTGGCAAGGGGAACATCCGGGTCGGCGGGGCATCCACCAATCGAACGCCATCGGACCTCTGGATCTACGATCCCCCTTACGCCGACGCGGTCAACTACCACGAGATCACCGAGTTCTTCATCGCTTGGCTACGGAAGAACCCGCCCGGGCCGTTCGCTGCCTGGACCTGGGACAGCCGCCGTCCGTTGGCCATCCAGGGGAAGGGTGACAAGTTCCGCGCTGACATGGTCGCTGCCTTCAAGGCGATGGCCGACCACATGCCGGAGAACGGCCTGCAGGTCTGCATGTTCACCCACACCGATGCCGGGGTGTGGGCCGACATGGCCCAGATCGTGTGGGGCGCCGGACTGCAGGTGACTGCCGCGTGGTACGTCTCCACCGAGACCACCAGCGAGCTGAAGAAGGGTGGTTACGTGCAGGGGACCGTCCTCCTTGTCCTGCGCAAGCGCAGGGGGAGCGAGCAGGCGTACCGCGACGAGATCGTGCCCGCCATCCGCCACCGCGTCGAGGAGCAGGTCCGCACCCTGATGGGTCTGAACCAGCGCGCGCGCGGCCGCCAGCGCGACGAGAACCTGTTCAGCCGCGCCGACCTGCAGATGGCGGGCTATGCCGCTGCCATGGAGGTGCTGACCGGGTGCACGCACATCGACGGCGTGGACATGACCAGGGAGGCGCTCCGGCCCCGGGTGCGCGGCGAGCGCGGCCTCGTCGAGGAGATGATCGACCTCGCCGTCCAAACCGCCACGGAACTGATGACGCCGGAGGGCATCGAGGAGTCCCTCTGGGAGCGCCTCACGGCCACCGAGCGGTTCTACCTAACCATGACGGAAGCCGAGGCGGACCGCCCACAGGGGCAGCCCGGCGGCAAGCTCGACGACTACCAGAACTTCGCCAAGGCCTACCGGGCCGACGGCTGGGAAGACCTGATGGCGGACAAGACGCCGAACAAGGCCTGCCTGAAGGGCCCCGCCGAGTTCCGGCGCGCCCTGATGACGGGGCATGCCTTCTCTGAGGGCATCCTGCGACCGACGCTCTACGCCATCAACGAGCTGCGGCTGGCGACCGAGCGCGAGGAGGACCCGAGGACGGCCGCCGACCGCGTTCTGCACGGCCTGCGCGACCACTTCGGCGAGTGGGTCCGGCAGCGCGCCTCCGTCCGCGCCGTCGCCGCATGGTTCGGCCGCATGTGGGCACGCAACCGTCCGGCCGAGGCGAGCGCGGCACGGCAGCTCGCGGGCATCATCCAGTCCGAGCGCCTCTGACGGCGGGAGCCGATGGATGTCCCGGTTGCGATGGTCGAAGGCGCGGGACGAGAAGCGGATCAGGGATCATGGGCACGAAGCCCTGGCCCCTGATGACATGACCGTCGTGCACGGCCGCCCGGTCGGCGAGCGGCGGGAGGTTGCGCAGCCATCCCCCGCCCCTGCGCAGTCCCCCGCGCGCGACCGGATGCGGGCGGATCAAGTGCTGGCCGGGGACCAGGATCGGCGCCTCAGACAGGCTGTCGAGCATCAGGCACAGCTCTTCGCCGCTTGGAAACGCAGCAGGAAGTGCGCCGAAGGCGGCAACCGGGAGGCGGTTCAACCGGCCAAGAAGCCAAGCATGGCCGTTGCCCGGGATGCCCGGCTGCGTAGCGTCGTGGTCGAGCACCGGCCGCTGGGCAAGAGGATCCCGAGAGGAAACAAGCCATGACGCCGGGACCGCAGGGCATCCAGCCGCTGGCGGAGGTCGTCGCCCAGCCGGGCGGCGTGCTCAACCGCTTCTCGTCCCGCCTGGTTCGGCTGGAACACGCTTTCCTGCGCGACCGGCTGCGCGGTGCCCAGCAGTACGACCGGATCGCAGGCTACTTCCGCTCCTCCATCTTCGAGGTCGCGGCCGAGGAGCTGCTGTCGGTCGGCCGGATCCGCATCGTCTGCAACTCCGACCTGAACCCGGACGACCTGCGCGCCTCGCAGGAGGCCCGCGCGCGGGCGATGCTCCAGCGGTGGTGGGAGGGCGGCGCCGGGGCCGCGCCCCTGGAGCTGGAGACCCTGCTCCGGCAGGATCGCTTCGCGCGCCTGCGTGACCTGCTGAACGCCAGGGACGCGAACGGCCAGCCGAAGGTCGAGGTGAAGGTCGTGGACCGCCTGACGGCGCCGCTCGTCCACGGCAAGGCGGGCGTCATCACCATGGCCGACGGCCGGAAGACGGCCTTCATGGGGTCGGTGAACGAGACGAAGGAGGCGTGGCGGGACCACTACGAGCTGCTCTGGGAGGACACCAGCGACGAGGGCGTCCGGTGGACCCAGGACGAGTTCGAATTCCTCTGGCGCAAGGCACTGCCCATGCCCGACGCCGTCATCCGCGAGATCGGCCGCTGCGCGGAGAGGGTGGAGATCCGGCTGGAAGACTGCCCGGCCTGGTCCGTCGGCGGGGACACGGACATCCCCCGCGCGGCCCTGGCCGAGTCCCCCATCGTCCGCAACGGCGAGGGGCTTCAGCCTTGGCAGAAGGCGTTCGTGGCCGAGTTCCTCCGGCACCGGGAGGTCTACGGCGCCGCGCGCCTGCTCCTCGCCGACGAGGTCGGGGTCGGCAAGACCCTGTCGCTCGCCACCTCGGCCCTGGTGACGTCCCTGCTGGGCGACGGCCCGGCCCTCATCCTGACCCCGTCCACCCTCTGCGAGCAGTGGCAGGTCGAGCTCTACGACCGGCTCGGCATCCCTTCGGCCCGCTGGGTCTCCGCCCGGAAGGTCTGGGTGGACCACATGGGCCACGTGGTCCGCACCAGCGGCCCGCAGGACATCGTGCGATGCCCCTACCGGGTCGCCATCGTCTCCACCGGCCTCGTCATGCAGAGGTCCGAGGAGGCGGAGCACCTCTTGGCGAAGCGAGCCCGCCCCGGCGAGGGGGCCTACGGCATCGTGGTGCTGGACGAGGCCCACAAGGCCCGCGGCAAGGACGAGGACGGCGACCGTAGGCCGAACAACCTGCTGGAGTTCATGGCGCGAATCGGGCCGAAGACGCGGCACCTCCTGCTCGGCACCGCCACCCCGATCCAGACCGACCCGCTGGAGCTCTGGGACCTGCTCGGGGTGCTGGCCAGCGGCGCCGACCATGTCCTCGGCGACGCCTTCTCCGCCTGGCGGAACCGGCCTGCCGATGCCCTGTCGCTGGTCCGGGGCGAGACCCGGCCGCGCGCCGAGGACGCCGCTTGGCCATGGCTCGTGAATCCTTTGCCGCCGGGCAAGGAAAGCGACCCCCTGTTCGGCATGATCCGGGACGACCTCCGGGTCCGGCCCGACGTCTTCGTCACCACCGGCTCCCACACCGACCTCGACGCGTCCTTCACGCGGCCGACGCTGGAGGATCGCCTGCTGCACGACGACGGCGACCTCGGCTTCTTTCAACGGAACAACCCGGTGGTCCGGCACACGGTGCTGCGGCGCCGCCGGGCGCTCGAAGAGGCCGGGCTGATGAAGCCGGTCGAGGTCGAGATCCACCCCCGGGAGGCGGAGCCAGACAGGCCGACGCGGGCCTTCTTCGGCGACACCGGCCGGGCCGTGGCGACCACCCTGCTGCTCCGGGAGGCGTTCGAGGCGGCCGAGGCGTTCACCAAGGCGCTGATGGCCCGGAACAAGGGCGCGGGCTTCATGAAGAGCCTGCTCCTCCAGCGCATCTGCTCCTCCACGGTGGCCGGGCTGGCGACGGCGGAGCTGCTGGGCCGCCACTACGGGCTCATGCCGCCGGAGGCGGCGCAGCCAGCTCGGCCGGATGCTCCGGCCGCCGGGCAGCCTGCCGTGGTCGCGGCCGATGACGACGACGACCGGCAGTACGACCTGAAGAACCTCGGCGTGCCCTCGGACGCGGAGAGGAAGGCGCTGGACCGGCTCCTGGCCGCTCTGCGGGAGGCCGCCGCGCAGCCGCCGACCGGCGACGCCGCCGACCCGAAGCTCCGCGTCGTCCGGCACTACCTGCGCGATCGGCACTGGCTCCGGGAATGGGGCTGCATCGTGTTCAGCCAGTACTACGACACGGCGCGCTGGGTCGCGGAGTGCCTGGCGGCCGAGTTCCCGGACGTGCCGGTCGCGCTCTACGCGGGTGCCGGGCGCTCGGGCGTGTTCCGGGGCGTGCGCTTCGTCGGCCAGCAGCGGGAGGCCATCAAGGTGGCCGTGCGCGAGCGGGAGATCAGGCTCCTGGTGGCCACCGACGCGGCCTGCGAGGGGCTGAACCTCCAGGCGCTCGGCACCCTCATCAACGTCGACCTGCCCTGGAACCCGTCGAAGCTGGAGCAGCGCATCGGCCGCATCAAGCGGTTCGGGCAGGCGCGCAAGGTCGTGGACATGTTGAACCTCGTCTACGAGGGCAGCCGGGACGAGGTCATCTACGACCGCCTGTCGTCGCGCATGAAGAACCGCTTCGACATCTTCGGCCAGCTGCCGGACACGCTGGACGACGAGTGGATCGAGGACGAGGCCCGGCTCGAGGACGAGCTGCGCAAGTACGCCGACCGGAAGCGCCGGGCCAACGCCTTCGACATCCGCTGGGGAAGCAGCGCCACGGGTGAGACGCTGCGGGCCGACCAAAAGGCGTGGCAACAGGGCTGGGAGACCTGCGCCAAGGTGCTGGCGCGCCAGGACGTCCTCCGGGTGATGCAGGAGGGATGGTGACGCCAGCATCCGCGCGACAGCGCGCATTCCTGGTATTGGTGCTGCAGATGCCCGGCTCCTCCCCTGGAGCGACGACGATTCCTCGCCCCGCCGGTCATCCCGTAATGGCGCGCCGGATCCCCTATACACGGGAAAGCAACTCAACTAAGGCGCACGCACTTGCGCGGAGCTGAAACAGACGTGGACACAAGTTTTTCTGAGCCGAGTGTCGCCAAGCGGGACGCTGAACTGCGGAAAATTCAGGGAGATAAGGTGCTTATCGCCCTGTCCCGAAGCGAGATCTTCTCGCTCGACCGCGCCCTGGCCGAACGCTGGGGCATCGATTTCCACGAAGGCGAGTTCGACGTCTGGAACCTTCTTGGCAGAGCCCACGACACGGCTGCCGTCCACCGAATGCGGGAACTCTTCGACGAGGTAGTTTCCGGGGAGCGTACCGAGGATGCTGAATTCTACGGCGCGATGGCCCACCCTGCAGTCCTGGGGCCGATGACCTCGAAGCGCCGTCACCTCATCCTCGATGTGACCGCTCTCTCCATCGGGCTATACCGCCATCTTGGGCTGAACGGCGACGTCCTGGACGCGGGCTGCCACGCCGGGACCGTCGCAAGCCTCGTGGCCAAAGCGCTCGGCTGTGCTGTGACGGGCATCGACCCCGTGGAGGAGGCGATCGCGTTCGGCCACGCGCACCCAGCGCGCAATCCTGGCGTCACACTCGAATGTGCGTCCATACCTTGGTCCACCGACCGCCGGTTCGCGATGGTGATCTCGTCGAGCGCGATGCCGTGGTCAGCGCCGAAGTCCCTCCCCTTCCTAAAGTCAGTCAGCGGCCTCTTGCAGCCAGGCGGCGTGGCAGTGGTGATGTCGGTGGGATGGGCCGAGGCTGACCCGGAGCGGGTTCGCCGTCAGCTTCGCGCGGCGGGCCTCGGCTTCGGTTACGCCGACGTAGCGGGTGGTTTCGGCGACATTCCTGCGAAGTTCGAGGCTGAAGGCATCGTCGTGCTCATCAAAGGCGGATCATCGGAGTACCCCCGTAGAATCAAGACGCTCATGGAGAGTGAGTGGCACCTATTCCGAGAATACTCGAACACACCGGGCCGCTCAGCGCGCGAGAAAACCCAGGCCTTCGAACGGGCCCTCCGACGCGGCGGCACGCTCGCCCATCCAGCCTGACACTGTCTTCCTGGCCCCGTTAAGATCATAACAGGGAAGCTCCTCGACAAGGTGCCTGGGATGTCGGCGGCCACGAGACGGCTCGTCACAGCGCCGCCAGTCCCGGTCCATTGCCATCCACTCCTTCATCACGGGGCATCCGTGGACTGCGTAAGCGCATCCTGCGCACCCGCCGCTGAACTCCGTCGCTTTCTTGGGCAGCACGGCCTCGGGTTCCTTGAGCACTTTGGTCAGGGAGTTGCGGTTGTCCGGGTGCATGCTACGACCGGCGAGATACCCGCCGCGCAGCTGTAGGTGGAGCACATGGCGCTAGTGTCCATTCCGCCTCCTACGGCAGTCAGCTGCTGCTCGGCATTGATGCGGCGCCTCTCGGAGGCCGCAGGAGGCGCAGGTGGAGCCTCTCAGAAGGGGCTCCCACCGCTCCCTCGGCGTTCTAGCCTTCGCGCACCAGGAGGGACGCCGCATGACCGACAGGAAGACCCTGACCATCCCCTTGAGCAACCTGGACGAGGAGAGTCGGCGCTTCATCGACCGGATGATCGCCGAGGGACGGCACCGGACCGCACAGGAGGTCGTGGACGAGGCGCTGCGCCGCTACATGGACAGGTTGGCCGCCGAGGCGCTGGCGCGAGCCACCGGCGCGCCCCGGCACGGCGACTACCGGCAGGCCACGGTCCCTCCGGAACCCGCACCGTGACGTTCGGCTCTCTCGGCAACTTAGAGTCCAACGTCTCCATGCGCGTCGCCATGGGAGCGCCGGAGGTGACCCTGGAATCCTCACCGCGCCTCAAGACATCGGAAGATGCCCTGACCTTTGCTTCGGCGCATGATGCGAGTCATGAAAGAGGGCGGCCTCATGTTCTCCGTCGCTTACGTGATCCTGCCTTTCTCTGACACCCCTCCTGCTGACGCAATCCGCGGGTCGCTGGCTCGCTTTCAGCGAGGGCGGCGTGGTGACGTGCCTGAAGGCTGGCTGATCTTCGACGACGAGACGGAGGACGTGAGGAAGGCGTACGAGGCGAACCTCACCTTCACCGAAAAGGGCACAGGTGGTCTGCAGATCGAAGGGGATGCCGACCTTTGGAACATCGACACCGGGAAGATCCAGGATGAGATGCGGCAGCTGGGCCTTCGGCAATGGAGCGTGCGTTTTGCGGACACGATGAGTCTCGATGAGTTTTTCGAGCGCTTCTGCAGGAGGCTGGAGCGCCATCCGGATACCGGCGCGTTCGGGCGATGGCTGAACGGGTTGGGTCGTTGGGACTGGTGGGACCTCGGAGGCCGCTTCGACGGGCGCATCGTCGGCGACCGGCGGAACAGGGAGGGTCGCAGCGTTGCAGAGGTGTCCTCCGGTCCGAGCCGTGGGCGGACCATCCTGGCCAACCTGGAGAACCAGCTTGCCAAGGCGTTAGGGCAGGAGCCGCCCCAACTGCTGGACGTACATACCGACCGAAACATCGAACTTGTGGCGACCCTGCTCGAGGACGCGCGAGCCGGGCGGGAGCATGCCTTCCCTGGATCCCTCGTGTTGCCGCCCGGGGCAGTCGAGGACCGATTGAGGTGGCTGCACACATGGCCGGATCTAGGACCCGAAGAAGCTTTCGCCTGGCTGGGGGTGCCGCCGGATGCGAGCTGGTCATCGGTCGTCACCGCAGCATACGCGCGGTTCGAGGACCACTGGGCGGCGGGGGTGGCGTATCACCACTAAGCTCGTCTTTGACCAATTTCAGCACGACGGCGCCTTCCGAGGAGCTGGCGTCCGAGGCACCGGCGCGGGCCACCGACGCGCCCCGGCACGGCGAATACCGGTAGGCTACGGCCCTTCTGGGAACCGAGCTCCGACTTCTTGTCACCGGTCACCTCATGCCTCCTTGTCCGCCTGCCGTCTCCGGCGAGCCGCGGCCAGCTGCAAGTCGAGCAGGCGCCTCCGCATCAGGAGGTGCCGGTGCCACCGGTAGTGCGCCCGCGGCAACTCCTCGGCCTGCCGCAGCCAGATCCTGATCCCGCAACGCCCGCCTTGCTGCGCGCCCCGCAGCCAGCGCGCCTGGGTTGCCAGCTGGCGCACCAGGCCCGCCGGGGGCTCCGTCCAGGGGATGCGGAGCTGCAGGGCGAGACGGCGGGCGAGGCGCAGCTCGCCCTCGCTCCACGGCGCGAGGTAGCGGTCGCGTGGTTCCGGCGGGCGGGTGTGCAGCCAGGCCGAGACGCGCAGCTCGAACAGGTAGCTCCCGCGCGGCACCTCGAGGACGGCTGCGAGTCGGGTGCGCCGCGGGCCGGGCAGCCGCCGCTTCCGGGTGAACGGGTGCAGCGGCCCAGGGCCGACGACCCACGTCCTGCGGGGCGAGATGGGGAGAGCCACGGGCGCTCAGTGAGTGAGGCGGAGGTAGTCCACCAGCAGCTCGATGTGGCCGGGCATCCGGTGGAACTCCTCGTCCGTAGGTTGCCGCGCGGGCCGGACCATGTAGCCGCGCATCAGGAACCAGCACTCCTCCGGGGTCAGCGGGTACTCGTCGGCGGGGACGCAGTACGAGGTCGGGACCGCGTCCACCTCTGCGGGGCCATTCACCGGATGGCCTGACGCCTCGGCGGCACCCTGCGGGGTCGCGGCACCACTGATAATGAACTCGTGCCCATGGTCCGCGAACCACTGATTGAATGATTCGGCTGCTTCGCGGTTGCGCTCGCGCCACCTCTCGTCGCGCCTGCGCCTCAGTTCCTTGTCCAGCAGGTTGGCCACCGTCCGCGCCGGGTAGGGCTTGCCGTCCGGGCCGCAATGGCCCTGTTCGGCCAGCAGCTCGGCGACCCGGTCCAGGTCGCGGTCCAGGTTCTCCGCGGCGAGGCGCTGGGCCTCGGCCATGATGACGGGCTCGGGCGGGTAGGCGGGCATGGGGGATCCTCCCGCGACCGAACCTAGCGCTGGTGTCGGGAGCCCTGGCAAGGGCGGCCGGAGCCCCTATGCTGTCCACGCGTTCCCGATGGCCAGAAGGCAGGGGGAAACCATGAAGCTGCCATCCTATGCCGCGATGATGGCGTCCATTGGCGCGACGGGGCTCGCGCTCATGGCCTACGGGGGTGAGCCCCTCCCGAATGGCTGGCTGGATGGCATCGTGGCGCCGGGTTCAACCATCGGCGGCGCCGTCGCCATCCTAGGCACCTGGGCGCTGGGGATCGGCACGACGGCCTTGGGTGTCGTGGCGCTGGCTCAACTCGCATTGGACGCATGGCGACACTGGCGTGGGTTGCGGCCCCGTGCAGAAGGGCGGGCGGTGGGATGAGGGCGGGCGGCGCCTGCGCGCAGCGGTGTGCCGGTCCGACGGGCTGCTCCTGGCGCGCAAGCGGAAGGCAGGAAGCCGCTGTGACGCCGGGAAAGCCCGAACGTCCTCCCTTGTAGGCCGCCTCCCCGAATAGCGAGAGGGCCACCTCGCCAGTTGCGATTGCCAATCGGACAGCTGGTCACGGCGGCACCGTAGGCAAGCTGTCCGAGGGCCCGGGCGCGGGTCAGGCAGCCAGTGCTTGCACTGCACCGTGATTATCCTGCGCGTCAACATGGCGCCGCGCACCGCCCGCATCCGCCACGTCAACCATTCTCGCCCTTGAAAGAGCACGCGTGGCCACATATTGTCTGGATCGTGGCCACACAAGGGGTGATGGTGGGAGAGGGCCGTGGAACAGAAGCTTTTGGCCGACGTCGAGGAGCTCCTGCAGGCCCGGAAGGACGACGCGGGGTTGGTTGCCGCCCTAAGTCAGTCGCTCGGCGAGGCAAGCCACGAGCAGCCCTCCGTCCGGGTAATCCGGGACAAGTTCACCAGCACGCTCCGCGCCGTCCGCTCCGGGCGCGTGCAGTTGGTCGGCACGAACCCGGAGGACCAAGTGGTGATGATCTCGCTCAAGGACCTTGCCCGCATGGTCCGCTGGGTGGCTCGCGACGTCTCCTTCGGCGAGGCGCTGCGGATGCAGCCGAGCTTCCGTCCGGTCTCGCTCAGAGCCGAGATGCGACAGCGTCCGCGCGGCAGGCAGGCATACGGCGTGACCAGACGGCACGAGGCGCGGGATGGTTGTCCCGAAACGAGCGCCGAAGGCTAGCGCTTGTACCTGCTAGGCACCCAGGCCCTGCTGGACGCCGCGTCTGGCAGCCACGCCCAGTTGATGCAGTGGCTCGACGGCGTCAGCCGCGGCGCCATCCACCTGAGCGTCATCTCGTTCGGACGGGCCCTGCACGAGGTCACACAACTCGCTCCCTCGGGGGACAGGTCGTGCTACCTGCAGAACCTCGAGACGCTCACGGCGATGGTCCGCGACCAGGGGCACCTGCTGGCTGTCGACGACAGGATCGGAAGAACCTGGGCGCACCTCCTGTCGATGGACCTCAAGATGACGCAGCCGAGCGGCGAGACCGTCGACCTGGACGACGACAACCGGATCGTGGTGGCCACCGCGCTCCAGCGGAACCTCACCCTTGTCGAGCCCGCGCAACCCTACCAAGCGACACTCCCCAAGCTGGCCGTCCACGCGTACTGACCGGACCGGGAGCAATGGAGCGACGCTACCAAGTCCTGGCGCTCTCGGGCGGTGGCTACCGGGGACTGTTCTCGGCCACGCTGCTGGAGAAGCTGGAGGAGGCGTCAGGAGAGCCCCTCCGGAACAGATTCGATCTGATCATCGGCACGTCCATCGGCGGCCTGCTCGCCTGTGGCTTGGCCTGCGGCCTTCCCGCCGGTGAGATCCGGGCGGCCATGGAGCGCCATGGCGGCGCCATCTTCGACAGGCGCCCCAGGATATGCGGCCGCAGGTTCTGGCCGCCCCTGCCGCGCGTCGGTATCCTCGCCAGCCGCTACAGCCAAGACGGCCTCCGGGAGGCGGCGGCATCGGTTCTCGGGGTCCACGCAGGCACCTCCCTCGCCAGCGTCTCCGCACCACTCATGGCTGTCGCGGTCAGCAGGCAGAACGCGAGGCCGATCGTCTTCCGTTCGGCGGGGATCTCGGACAGGCCGAGCCGGGCCTCGCTCCTCGATGCGGTGCTGGCCACCTCGGCGGCGCCAACCTATTTCCCGGAGCACCTCGTCGAGGGCGAGACGCTGATCGACGGCGGCATCGTCGCCAACGCGCCCGACCTGATCGGCCTGGCAGAAATCATGGCCCGCTACGGCGCGAGGCCGGACACGGTGGAGATGCTGAGCGTCGGGACGGCGGGAGGGGGACATGCCGATGTCCCGAGGAGGCCCAGGGGCCACGGCGCGCTGCGCTGGATGCTGCCGGGGCGGCTATTCGGCCGCGCGTTGTTCGCGGTGACCATCTCCGCGCAGGAAGCCATGGCCCTGGAGATCACGCAGCGGCTCCTGCGGGACCGGCACGTCCGGCTGGACCGGCACCCCAGCGCCGAGCAGCAGGTGCATCTCGGCCTCGACAGGGCCAGCCCCCGCGCGACCGCCGTTCTTGGCGACCTGGCGCGGCAGGCGTGGCGCGAACTCGAGAACTCGCGCGACAGGACGACGGTCGAGGGCATGCTCCGCCACCGGGCCTCCTGGGCAACGCCGCGTGGAATTCTTTGATGCGGCGCGGTCCCCCTTGCCCATGGCCGCCCTCCGCCCAGCTCGGCAGCTCGCCGCGCGCGGACACGACCGCAGGCTCGGTCGTGGCAGTGGCTCGCCTGGCACTTCGACGCGCCGACAGGGGCCTACGCGCTGGCGATGACACCCAACGGCAGCCCGAAGGTCTCCATGAGGTAGGTCTCGGTGGCCGCGAGCAGTTCCAGGTGGTCGCCCTCCGCCGCCGCGCGGGACAGGCCTGGCTGCACGATGAAGACGCTGAACTCCCGCTCGGCGCCGCGGAGCTGACCTTCCAGCCGCCGCAGCGCGGCAAGGTCGCCGCGCTCGAACCGGCTTGGGGCGCCGCGCGCGATGCGCTGGCCCTCGCGAAGCTGGAGATGCCGGAACAGCGCCTCCGCGTCGCCGCGCCACCGGACGCTCTTCTGCGCCTGCCCGCAGACCACGTATAGGTCGTCCAGCCTGGCGCCGGGCCTCGTCTCCTTGGAGAACTTGCAGTGGTAGAGGTGGACGACGATGCGGCCCGGCGCAGCCCTGATGGCCACCACGTCGGCCGCCTCGCCAGCGTCGTCATCGTCGACGACGATGTCGAAGGCGGCGTCCCCGGTCTGGGCCAGCAGCGACTGGATCACCTTGAACTGCACGGACTCGGGGCGCTTCTGCTCCTTCTGGGACTCCTTCCGGATGTCCGTGCCCGCCCAGTTCCAGGCGACGATCCGGTCGCGGGAGTACGGAATGCGGTTGGCCACGCCCTGCGGTGTAAAGAGCTCGTCCCCGCGCAGCACCGAACCGTCGGCGAAGTACACCCAGGGTGGGTTGTCGGCGAGCCACTCGCCCAGGGGTGTCCTCTTGCCACCGACATCGATGAACGCAAGGGGGCCGCCCGCCGGAACGTAGCGGGCGCCGCTCGCCCCGAACCTGACCTCGAGGTCGGACGACCGCGCGTCAGCGCCGACGGCGATTGTCACCCGGAGGCGGAGCGGTCCGGCGTCCGTGTGCTCGGCAGGGCCCAGGTCGACGTCGAACAGCGGAGCGGCGGCATCGCCGACCTCGATCTTAACGAGGTGCTCCGGCTTCCTGAGCAGCCTCTCGTCCCACTCGACGGCCATGGGCACGAGCGGCGGGCGCTCCGTGACCTCCGTGGGCACCATGGCGTGGCGGAAGATGTCCTCCGGCTTGATGGTGTCGTCGAGCAGCTTCGCGCCCACGTGGCGGCACCAGTCCACCCACTCCGCCATGTCGTGGGCGATGAGGTAGGACCACAGCCGACCCTTCCGCGAGCAGCCCACGGTGACCTTGCTGCCCGCCTCGTAGCCGATGCCGAAGAGGTTCGAGCGAGTCTTGTTCCCGACCAGCGCCTCCGTCATGGCGCGCCCGACGTCCGAGCCGGTGTGCATCGAGAACCGAACCGCGCGGCCGATGGTGTGGTTCAGGCCGAGGTTCATGAGGAGGAGGCGGTTGACGCCGTGCAGGCAGCGGAACACCCGGTCGCCGTCGACGATGTCAACGTCGTCGCCGCAAACCGCCTTCGCCAGACCCTCGTGGAGGCTGCCGTTGTCGGAGCTGTTGATGAACAGCAGGCCCCGGTCCTGGTCCCAGTGCAGCAGGTAGAGGTGCCAGATCGTGTTGGACACCTCCTTCACGGCGCCCCAGGGCACCGGCTCCTGCTCCTGGGTGATGAAGACCAGGGTGCGGCGCCCGGCGTTGAGCAGCGGCCCCGCGTGGATCCGCGCGCGCTTGCGGATGGCACCCTCGGCGCGGCCGGGCGCCCAGTCCGCGCAGCCCGTGCGGTAGACAACGGCGCTCATCTTCGGGAACACATTTTGCAGCGCGACCGGGGACGGCGGGCCGGTGAAGCCGTCAAGGAAGTCCGAGCGGCGGGTGTGGCGCCCGACGGCGCCGGAGCTCAGCTCGGTCAGCAGCCGGTTCCAGTCCGCGTCCTCGGCGTAGAGGTCCCGGAGGCGGTCCTCCATGTCGGGGCTGGCGACGTTGGCGACGACGGTCGCCTGGCCGAGGTCGCTGTGCGCCCGCGTGAAGCGGCCGGTGAACTGCAGCGTGATGGCCAGGCTCTTGTGGGAGTCGTGGACGGCGGCGATCTTCAGGTTCGGGAAGTCGAAGCCCTCCCCGAGCATGTTCACGCACACGATGATCCGCGCGGTCCCGCCGCGCAGGCGCGCCAGGGCGGCCTCGCGCTCCGCCTCGGGCATCCTGCTGTGGACGAGGGTCGGCCCGTGGTGCGGCGCCAGTCTCGCGTAGACCTGGATCACCTCCAGGGCGCGGTTGATGTCCTCGGTGCGGGCCATCACGACGTGCCGGTACCCGGCGGCGGTGTCGGCATCGAGCTGCTCGATTGCCGCGGCGGCGATGGCCTCGTCGGCTGACGGGCGTTCCCAGGCCATCACGCTCCTCAGCGCGATGGGGACGAAGTAGCCGTCGGCCTGTGCCTTCGCCAGCGGATAGCTGAAGATCACCCGGCCCTCCACCAGCTTCCCGTCGGTGCGGAAGGGCGTTGCCGTGAAGTGGAGCGCCCGGTTGCCGGGCTGCGCCAGGAACAGCTTGCGGAAGGCGCTCCATGTCGGTGCCGGGGCGTGGTGCGCCTCGTCGATGAAGAGGTCGCCGCAGAGCTGGGCTATCCGCTCCTGCACCTCGCGGCCGCAGCCCTGGAGCACCTGCATGCTGGCCACGACCACGTTGCAGCGCAGGAAGATGTCCTCCGCCTCCTCGACCGAGCGCGGCCTGTGCCGCAGCGTGCAGACCACGGGGAACAGGGCGCCGGGTCCGAGGACGCCGAGCGTCCGCAGCAGCCCGAAGGTCTCGAATTTCCCGGCGATCTGGTCGCGGAGCGCGTTGCCGGGGACCACCACGAGGAGCCGGGGCATCCGCTCCCGCGCGAGGATCGCGAGCATCGTCTCGGTCTTCCCGGTGCCGGTGGGCATGACCACTGTCGCCGGGTCCGCGACCCCCCTCCAGTGCGCGAGGACCGCGTACAGCGCGCCGACCTGGGGAGGCCGCAGGCCGCACTCGGTCACCTTCCCATCCGCGTCCTTGACCTCCTCCCGGAAGGCGAACGCGCCGTCCCAGGACCGCCTCGCCTCCTCGGCCGCGGCGCCCGGCGCACGCCAGCTCGGCGCCGCGTCAGGCGCACCGACCCACGCGGCGTTCACCGCGACGCCCGCGGCCACCTGCCGGTCCCCCGCCGGGACACCCGGCCGTGCGACGAGCACCTGGTCGAAGCCCTCGTTGCCTTTCGGCCGCCGTCCGAGGAGCAGGACGGCCCTCCCGGCGTCGGCATTGAGCACGAAACCGTCGGGCGCACCCCGGGAGGTGAGGCGGCGGGCCGCGACCGTGGCGGTCCGCTCGGGGTGGAGGAGCTGCCGGATGGGATTGCCGTTGACCTGTTCGTCCACGGCGTAGCGTCGTGGCAGCAGCAGCCGGTCGCCGACCTTCATGTCCGACCTCGCGGCACCTGTGGTGGAATGCGCCCCGAGCACGCCACCAGGAGACACCAGAAAGCGGAGGGGACTGCCTCTTATTCTACTCTAAATCTCAAGAGGGAGCGGAAGAAAACAAGCGCCATGGGCTGCCGCCGGGCCCGCCACGTCTCGGAAAACGCGGATTTTCTGAACGGTGCCTCGGTGAGGGCCGCGCCTGCAGCCCGGGCGGACTCCCTTGCGGCATGGCCCGAGGCACCATTGCCCTGTGGAGGGCGCATGGGAACCAGCACGCCACAGGGAGGGGCACCAATGGAAGATGGAGCTGGCGGCTGCATGCGGAGCGCCCAGGCGGATGCCTCTGGGCCGCATGCGGTGTGGGCCATGCCCCCGGACGAGGAGATCCGGCGGGCGATGGCCGAGGGTCGCACCCCGGGCGGCCGGTCGTTCGAGGACTGCAAGACTGTCCTGCTGCGGGCCAGGGAGGTCGGCTTCGCCGCTGCCGTCCGGGAGCGCAGGAAGCCGCGTCCCATGACCGACGCGGAGCGGATGGACGCCATCGAACGCGACCTGCGGAACGGCGATTCACGGTTCGCCGGGGCCTTGCTCCGCTTGTACGGGCCGACGCTCGACGTCAGCGGGAGCGGGGACATGGTCGCGCGGATGCGGGCCGCCCGGGCGAGGCTCGCAGAGATCCTCGCCCACGAGGCGGACCACGGCAGGTGCAGCCTGCTGGACCGGAGCGCCCCGGAGGTGGCCGCGATGGAGCGGCACTTTGCCGCGGCTGGCCTGCCGACCCCCTATCCGCCGCCCCAGGCTGGCGGCGGGGTGCCCTGACCGAGTTCGGGCAAGAGCCGATCCAGCGCGGCCCGGCTCGCGAGCACCTCCGCGTGCAGGTCGCCGGTCGGCGTCTCACGGATGAGCCCGCCGCCGAGATCCGCAGGCAGCTCGTGCGCCACGGAACCGTCTGGAAGGCCGCTGCTGTCCCCGGCCAACTCCTGCGCTGCTAGCTCGTCGTCGGCGGCCAGCAACTCGAAGGGGTTCGACGACTTCGCTGCGACCCTCGCTTGGAGTTTGCCGCGCTCCGTGGCGAACCGGCGCGCCTGGTCCACGGCCTCGGCGAATGAGTTGCAGGGTGCCAGCAGCGCGGGAGGCACCCACGGGACGAACCGCCACCGGCCCGCGATCCACATGGCTGGCGCCTCCGGGCTGTCGGTCGGCTTCCGCCTGGGGTCGAGGAGATCCTCGGGGCCCTCGGTCACGCTGGATCCTTGTTGAGCTCGCGCTCCCGGCCCGGCCCGCTGTCCCCGGCCAAGGATTCATTGGGGCGGCCACCCGCCTCGCGGGCGTCTGGTGTCCCGGCGGTGTCCGGCGCCGCACCCCTCAAAGAAAAACCGCCCCCGACCTGGGACACCGTCTGGCGGCTAAGTCCCTGGTCGGAGGCGGTTTCTATACTGGTGGAGCCAAGGGGAGTCGAACCCCTGACCTCTTGAATGCCATTCAAGCGCTCTCCCAACTGAGCTATGGCCCCCCAAGGGAGTACTGGAAGAGGAGGCGGCGTATAGCGGCCCCCCGCAGGGGGCGCAAGGCCCCCATCACCGCCGGATCAGCCCCTTCAGCAGGCTTCCCCGCACCGCCCGGCCCCATTAGCTTGCGCCCCTCGGGACACGGCCAGGGAAGGAGCATCCCCGCATGGGCAAACTCTATCCGGACGCGACGGCGGCGCTGGCCGGCGTGCTGCGCGACGGGATGATGATCCTCTCCGGCGGCTTCGGCCTCTGCGGCATCCCCTCGCTGCTGATCGAGGCGATCCGGGAGAGCGGGGTGAAGGACCTCACCATCGTCTCCAACAATGCCGGCATCGACGATGCCGGCCTTGGCCTGCTGCTCAGGACGCGGCAGGTGAAGAAGATGATCAGCTCCTATGTCGGGGAGAACAAGACCTTCGCCGAGCAGTACCTGGCCGGGGAGCTGGAGATCGAGTTCAACCCGCAGGGCACGCTGGCCGAGCGGATCCGCGCCGGCGGCGCCGGCATCCCCGCCTTCTACACCAAGACCGGCGTCGGCACCGCCGTGGCGGAAGGCAAGCCCACCGCGGAGTTCGACGGCGAGACCTATGTGCAGGAGCGCGGCATCGTCGGCGACCTCGCCATCATCCATGCCTGGACGGGCGATACCGAGGGCAACCTCGTCTATCGGAAGACCGCGCGGAACTTCAACCCCATCATGGCGACCGCCGCCCGCATGACCGTGGCGCAGGTGGAGCATCTGGTGAAGCCGGGCGAGATCAACCCGGACCACATCATCACCCCCGGCGTCTTCGTGAAGCGCATCGTCCAATGCCCGCCGGGCTATGAGAAGCGGATCGAGCAGCGCACCGTGCGCCAGCGCGAACCGGCGGCGGCCGCCGGGGAGGAGGTTTGAGCCATGGCCTGGACCCGTGACCAGATGGCGGCCCGCGCCGCCCGCGAATTGCAGGACGGTTTCTACGTCAATCTCGGCATCGGCATCCCAACGCTGGTGGCGAACCACGTGCCCGCCGGCATGAACGTCCAGCTCCAGTCGGAGAATGGCATGCTCGGCCTCGGCCCCTTCCCCTATGCGGGGGAGGAGGATCCGGACCTCATCAACGCCGGCAAGCAGACCATCACGGAGCTGCCCACGAGCTCCTATTTCAGCAGCGCCGACAGCTTCGCCATGATCCGCGGCGGGCATATCGACCTCTCCATCCTCGGCGCGCTGCAGGTGGCGGCGAATGGCGACCTCGCCAACTGGATGATCCCCGGCAAGATGGTGAAGGGGATGGGCGGGGCGATGGATCTCGTCGCCGGCGTGAAGAAGGTGGTGGTGCTGATGGAGCACACCGCCGGCGGCAAGCCGAAGCTGCTGAAGGCCTGCACCCTGCCGCTGACCGGCGCCCGGGTGGTGGATATGGTGATCACGGAGCTCGCGGTGTTCCGCCTCGCCCGCCGCGGCGAGACGCGGCTGGAGCTGGTGGAGCTGGCGCCGGAGGTGACGCTGGAAGAGGTGAAGGCGAAGACCGAGGCCGAGTTCGTCCTCGCCAATGCCTGAGCCGATGGCGGGCGTAGCCTGAGTCTCGCCGCGGCGGAGGGGCCTTGCTCTCCTCGGGGCCTGTCGGGAATGCCGATGGCCCCTCGGGACGGAAGGCTCTGAGACATCAGCGGTTGGGGCCCTCGCGGGTGGCCGGGTATGGAGGGCACGAAGAGGTGGGGTTGGTGACTCCCGCCTAAGGTGCGACTATTGCAGCCGTACCGATGCCGCCCATGTGCGAAAGGCGCAGCCGAGGGCGGGCGACCGACCAGCCGATCCCCCGGCGCGCCAAAATGGGACCGAGACCTTGAACATCCAGACCCCACCGCGCCTGGTCGAAACCCAGGCCTCCCTGGACGCCCGCCCCAGCCGGGAGGAGGCGGAAGCCGCCGTCCGCACCCTGCTGCGCTGGGCCGGCGACGACCCGGACCGGGAAGGGCTGATCGACACCCCCGCCCGCGTCGCCCGCGCCTATGAGGAATTCTTCGCCGGCTACGCCACGGACCCGGTGGAACTCCTCGCCCGCTCCTTCGAGGAGACGGACGGCTATGACGAAATGGTGGTGCTGCGCGACATCCGCCTGGAATCGCATTGCGAGCACCACATGGTGCCGATCATCGGCCGGGCGCATATCGCCTACCTGCCGGCCGGCCGCGTCGTCGGCATCAGCAAGCTGGCGCGGGTGCTGGAAGTCTACGCCAAGCGCCTGCAGATCCAGGAGAAGCTGACCGCCCAGGTGGCGAATTGCATCAATGAGGTGCTGCAGCCCAAAGGTGTCGCCGTGGTGATCGAGGCGGCGCATCAATGCATGACGACGCGCGGCATCCACAAGCCGGGGGTCTCCATGGTGACCAGCCGGATGCTGGGAGCGTTCCGGGACAACCCCACCACCCGCAAGGAGTTCCTGGCGATGATCGCGGGGCAGCGGGGCGGGATCGAGGGGTGACGCCAGGGGCTCCGCCCCTGGCCCCTGGCAGGAAGCCGTCGCGGGCAGCGTCGGCGACCCCGCACCTCCGCCAGGGACCGGACCGGTCCCCGGACCCCGGTCTGGGTTTCAGGCCCGCGGGGTGAGCCGGCCGGCTTTATAGCCAGCCTCGGAGGCCCTCGGGCAGGACGTGCCGGCCATCGTCGATGCCGGCAACCGCGACACCGTCGGCCCGACGTACGACGCACGACGCCGGGGCGGCACAGCCCCGCCGGGACGTGCCTGCGAACCCTTCAAAACAGGCCGAACGCCGGGCTGCGTTGCGTCGCCCGCCGAAGCAGCACGGCTGCGCAGGACGGCAAACCCGTCGAGGCTCGCCAGCCACTTGCGCGGCCTGCGCCATCCGCCAGCGCACCCCCCTCGCCTCAAGGTCCGAGCAGCGGACCGGCCGCGGATCATCCCGCCCCCCCCCTAGAGCGGGATCGGTTGAGCTGCGCTCACCCGCCCCGCTCTAGCTCATTGTTCGGTCGCGTGATTCACGGTCTCGGTCGATTCGACCTCAACCGATCACGCTCTAGGCCAACCTCGGCGCTTCCAACTCAGCTTGCAACACGCAAGCAAAAATGCTTGCATCACGCAAGCCAGCCGGGAGGACGCATGAGCCGCATCGATTTCTCCCGCATGCGCTGCCCCGTCGCCCGCTCCATGGCCGTGCTGGGCGAACGCTGGGCCATGCTGGTCCTGCGCGAGGCCTTCTACGGCACCACCCGCTTCGACGAATTCGAGCGCAATCTCGGCATCGCCCCCAACATCCTCTCCGCCCGGCTGCGCCAGCTCACGGAACACGGGCTGCTGGCGAAGACCCCCATTTCCGCCTCGGGGGGCCCCGGCGCCCGGCACGCATACCGGCTGACCGAGAAGGGCCGCGATTTCTTCCCGGCCTATCTCGCCCTGAAGGCCTGGGCGGATCGCTGGATGACCGGGCCGGAGGGCCCGCCGGTGGTGCTGGAAGAAGCCGCCACCGGCCGCCCGATCGTCGCCCCGCCCGTCCTCTCTTCCGCCGGCACCCGCCTGTGGCCGGAGGATATCCGCGTGCTGCCCGGCCCCGGCGCCGGCCGCGCCACCCGCGCCCGTTTCGGGGAGACCCCGCCAGATGGCCGATAGCCTCGCCGCGCCGCGCATCGCCTCGCAGGTCCGGGCGCCCTGGGGGGAGCTGCTGCGCCGGGTGCTGGCGCTGGCCGCCCCCACCACCCTGGTCGCCGTGCTGCAATCCCTCTGCCAGCTCGTGGAGCCGGTGCTGGCCGCCCGCCAGGGCACGGCCGCGCTGGCCGGCTGGGCGGTGGTGCTGCCCTTCGCCCTGCTGCTGCAGCAGATGTCGGCCGGCGCCATGGGCGGCGGCGTGGTCTCCGCCATCGCCCGGGCGCTGGGGGCCGGGAAGCGCGAGGAAGCCTCCGCCCTGGTGCTGCATGCCGTCGTCATCGCGCTGGGCTTCGCCCTGGTCTTCGCCGTGGCCCTGGCCGGCTTCCCCCGCACCATCCTCGGCTGGATCGGCGGGCCGGAAGCGGCGGACGCGGCCGCCGGCTATTGCGCCTGGCTGTTCGGCGCAGGCGCGGTGCCGGCCTGGCTGGCCAATACCCTCGCCTCCGTGCTGCGCGGCGGGGGCCGGCATGCGCTGGCCTCCCGCGTCCTCATCCTCGCCTGGCTCGGCTACCCGCCGCTCGCCTGGGCGCTGATGGAGAAGGCGGGGCTTGGCCTGCCCGGCGCCGGCATCGCCTTCGCGGTGATGATGGCGCTCGCCGCAATCGGCATGGCGGCGGTGGTGCTGCGCGGCGGGGCGGGCTTCGTGCCCACCCTCCGGGTCGGGCTGCAGGCGGCGCTGTTCAGGCGCATCCTGGCCGTCGGGCTGGTGGCCTGCACCATGGCCTGCATCGCCAACCTGACCACCATCCTGGTCACTGCCGCCATCGCCCGGCACGGCGCCGCGGCCGTCGCCGCCTATGGCGTCTCCGCGCGGCTGGAATTCCTCATGGTGCCGCTCGCCTTCGGGGTCGGCTCGGCGCTGACGGCGCTGGTCGGCCGCGCCGTCGGCGCCGGGGCCTGGGCGGAGGCGCGGCGCATCGCCTGGACCGGCGGGCTGCTCGCCTTCGCCGTCACCGCCTCGGTCGGGCTGTTCGTTTCCCTGCTGCCCGGCCCCACCGCGCGCTTCTTCGCCAGCGACCCGGCGGTCGCCGCCATCGCCGCCGCGGCCATCGGGCTGATCGGCCCGGCCCTGCCCGGCTTCGGCGTCGGCATGGCGCTCTATTTCGCCTCCATGGGGGCGGGGCGGATGCGCTGGCCGGCCATCGCCGCCTGTTCCCGCATCGGCATCGCGGTGGGCGGCGGCTGGCTGCTCTCGGAAGGGCTGGGCTGGGGGCTGGAGGGACAGTTCATCGCCGTGGCCCTCGGCATCTCCGCCTATGGGCTGATCACGGCCGTGTCAGTTCGCCAAGCCGTATGGTCCGCGCCACACGCCGGGTAAGGAAGGGGCTCTAGGGAAGCTGCGAGGTCCTCGCAGGTTGCCCATGTCGTCTCTCCCGCGCCGGCTGACGCCCGGCGACCCCGCCCCCTGGTTCTTCGCCCCCTCGGCGGCCAATCCGCGCTACAATTTCGCCAGCGCGGCAGGGCGCTACGTGCTGCTGGCCTTTCTCGGCCCGGCCGGCAGCCCGGGCGCCGCCGCCCTGCTGGCGGCGCAGGCGGAAGGGCTGCTGGATGACCGCAAGGCCACCGCCTTCCTCCTCAGCATCGACCCGGCCGAGACGGTGACGGACCGCCTGCCCGGGCTGCGCGTGCTGCAGGACCGGGACCTGGCGGTCAGCCGCCTCTACGGCGTGGCCCGGCCGACGCCCGGCGCCGGCGGCCTTCGCTTCGGCCCGACGGTGCTGCTGCTGGACCCGCTGCTGCGCCTCATCGCCGCCGCCCCGGCGGCGCAATTGCCGGCGCTGCTGGACCTGCTGCGCCGCCTGCCGCCGCCCGAGCTGCATACCGGCCAGGAATGCCCCGCCCCCGTGCTGCTGCTGCCCCGGGTGCTGGAGCCGGAATTCTGCGCCCGCCTGATCGCCTGGTACCAGGCGCAGGGCGGCGAGGAGAGCGGCTTCATGGTGGAGCGGGAGGGTCGGACGGTCGGCACCTATGACCCCGCCACCAAGCGGCGGCGGGATTGCCAGATCACCGACCCGGCGCTGCAGGAAGGGCTGCGGGAAAGGCTGGCGCGCCGCCTGGCGCCGGAGCTGCGCAAGGCCTTCCACTTCACCGCGACGCGGATCGAGCGCTACATCGTCGCCTGCTACGACGGCGCCGAGGGCGGGCATTTCCGCGCCCACCGGGACAACACCACCCCGGGCACGGCGCATCGGCGCTTCGCGGTGACGATCAACCTGAATGACGAATTCGAGGGTGGGGAGCTGTGGTTCCCGGAATTCGGCCCGCGGCGCTACCGGCCGCCGCTGGGCGGGGCCTGCGTCTTCTCCTGCTCCCTGCTGCATGAGGCGCGGCCGGTGACGCGCGGCCTGCGCTACGCGACGCTGCCCTTCCTGTACGACGAGGCGGCGGTGAGGCTGCGGGAGGAAGGGCGGAAGACCTTGGCGACGGGAAATGGGGGCTTCGCCGCCATGCCTCCGCCAGGGGCTCGCCCGTTGGCGGCAGTGCCGCCAACCCCCGCTGGGGAGGGGACCCCTCCCCGGACCCCGGCGTGAGTCGGCTGGTTCAGCCCGTCGGGTCGGAAAACTCATACCGGGGTCCGGGGACTGGTCCAGTCCCGGGCGGGAGTTCGGGGGCAGCGCCCCCGATCTTCCTGTTTGTTTTTCTTCGGAATTTCCCAAGGGTAGAGCAGATTCACGCCTCCGGACGATGCCGCCCTCCGGCGATCTGCTCTAGAGCGGGATCGGTTGAGCTGCGCTCACCCGCCCCGCTCTAGCTCTTTGTTCGGTCGCGTGACTCACGGTTTCGGTCGATTTGACCTCAACCGATCACGCTCTAGCGCCTACGGGGCAAGGCCCCCGCCCTCACCTCTCCGTCCAGGGAATCCCCCCCTCCGCCACGAAGGACAGCGTCGAGACGTAGCGCAGCCGCGCATAGGCGCCGTCGCCGCTGCCGCCTGGCGTCGCCTCGGTGTGGATCACCTCCGCCACGTAGCGCCCGGCCCAGGGCGTCTCGAATTGCACCCTTCCCTCGGCATTGCTGCGCAGCTTCCGCTCCCAGCGCGGTGGGGCCACCAGCGTCACCTCCGCCCGCGCCAGGGGCTGGCCGCGCAGCAGGACGGTGAACTCATTCCCGCCCGGCGCCACCGGCACCAGCTCCAGGTCCAGCGCGTGGCGGGTCTCGCTGCGGCCCTCCCGCGCCAGCATGACGGTCTTGGTCTTCTCCTCCCGGCCGAAGGGCGGCAGCCCCTCCTCCGCCAGCCGGACATCGCCGGTGCCGGCGGGCAGCGTGGCACTGAAATGGTCCGCCGCGCGGGTCAGCGGCAGCGGCGCGGCGGGGTCGGCGGCGAAGGCGCGTGGGCCGGGAATGCGGTCCAGCAGCCCGCCCGTCTTCTCCCGCACATTCTCCACCGGCTCGCCGAAATAGGCGCGGGCGGTCTGGCCCTCCCGCTCCAGCCAGATCTGGTGCGCCATGGCGGGGCCGGAGACGGCCAGCAGGGCGGCAAGGGGCATCCATCGCATCATCATTGGCGTTCCTTTCCTCATTCCAAGCCGATCCAGGCGGAGAGCCCCAAGACCGGCAGCAGCGGGGCCAGCAGCACGGCGGCGCGCGGCGCGAAGGCCAGCAGCGCCACCAGGCCGAGGGCAGCGACCGTCAGCACGCCGCACCAGGCGACCGGCCCGATGGACCAGCCCCAGAGGGCGAAGCAGGGCAGGGTGGAGAGGCCGAGCAGCGCCGCCCCCGTCAGCCGCAGGGCCAGGCGCCGCGGCCGGGGCGGCGCGCCGCCCAGCAGCTCCCGGTGGTGCCGGTCCATGGCGAGCGAGAGCAGCAGGAAGCCGGGATAGGCGAGGCCGAGGGCGAGCACCGCCATCACGCGCCCTCCGCCCGCAGCCGGCCGAGCGGCGCTGCTGCCGCCGCCCGGCGCGACTCCCGCCACAGCTTGCGCGCCGCCAGGGCGAAGGCCAGGCCGAAGCCGAGGAAGCCGAGATCCATCCCGGCCATCAGCCAATCCCCGGCCGGCAGGGTGACGCCCAGATGATACCGCGTCGTCAGCGCGGTCAGCAGCGGCAGGCCGAGGCCGAGCAGCGCGGCGAATCCCGCCTGTTCCGCCCAGCCGCGCCGTCCGGGGCGCAGCGCCGCATGCAGGTAGGCGAGCAGCCAGAGGCCGAAGAAGATCCGGATCTCCCAGTCCGACCGCGCCTCCATCACCCGCGGCAGCAGCCGGTCGGCCCAGAAGAAGCCGAGCATGGCAACGGGCAGGCCGAAGACGGTGCCGAGATTCAGCGTCTCCACCAGGCGCAGGCCGAAGCCGCGCCTGGCGGCCCCTTGGCCTGCCCTCTTCGGCACCCGCTTCGCCGCCCAGAGCACCAGGCCGGTGCCGACCATGGCGGTGCCGGCCAGGCCGGAGAGGAAGAAGAGGAAGCGGAGGAGGTGGCTCTCGAACCGGGCGAAATGCAGGCGGTACATGGCCCCGGCGGTCTGCACCGCCGGCGCCTCGTTGCCGGTCGCCGCGCGCAGCTCGCCGGTGGTGCCGGAGAAGACCAGCTCCTGCCGCTTGATCGGCAGCTCCGGCCCGTCGCCACGGCCGAGCGAGATGCGGGCATTGGCGTCGCCCGGCGACTGCACGGAGATGCGCCGCACCCCGGCCTCCGGCCAGCGCCGCAGCGCCTCCGCCACCAGCGGGGCGATGTCGGTCAGCGGCGCCGCCTGGCCGGCCGGGCGGACGGGCGGCGGAATGCCCAGCGTATCGGCGAAATAGGCCTGGGAATTGCCCTGATACGCCACCTGGATGCCCCAGGGCATGTACATGAACATCAGGGTGACGAGGCCGGTATAGGTGATCATCAGGTGGTAGGGCAGCGCCAGCACGGCCAGCGCGTTATGCGCGTCCAGCCAGGAGCGGCCGGCGGCCTTGCCGGGGCGGAAGGTGAAGAAATCGGCGAAGATGCGGCGATGGGTGATGACCCCGCTGAGGATCGCCACCAGCATCGCCATGGCGCAGGCGCCGACGACCCAGCGGCCCCAGATCGGCGGCATGTGCAGCTCGAAATGGAAGCGGTAGAAGAATTCGCCGCCGCGCGTCTCGCCGGCTTCCGCCAGCCGGCCGCTGACGGGATCGATGACGCCGTCGCGGAAGCGACGCTGCTCCCTGGAGCGCCAGAAGACGCGGATCAGCGGGTCGGAGTCCGTCGGCAGGCCGATGAACCAGGGGCCGTCGGGCGCAATCCGCTGCAGCTCCTGCACCGCCAGCGTCGCGGCGTCCGGCGCCGGGAGGGCGGTGCGCAGCTCCGGCCGCATCCAGGCAGTGGTCTCGCCGCGGTAATAGGCAGCCGTCCCGGTGAGGAAGACGGCAAAGAGGATCCAGCCCGGAATCAGCCCGGCCCAGGTGTGCAGCCAGGCCATGCACTGGCGGAAGCCCTGCTTCATGTGACCCTCCCTGCCCAGCTTGCCGCCGCCAGCAGCAGCGCCGGCAGCAGGATGCCGGCCCAGGCCCGCCAGGCGCTGCGCGCGGCGAAGGCCCAGAGCACGGCGCCGGCATAGGCGGCGAAACTCAGCATCATGCCGGTGAGCACCGCCTCCGCCCGCGGCATGGGCAGCAGCAGGGCGCAGGCGACGGAGACCAGCGCGCCGACCGCATAGCCGCCCACCACCGCGGCCAGGGTGCGGGAGAGGACGCCCGGCCAGCGCCAGGCGCGGAACCCCTGCCAGGCGCGTTGCAGCGCGTTCACCATCGGTAGCTCAGCGTCGCATAGACGGTGCGGCCCGCCCCATAGCTGCAGGAGGCGAGGGTGTAGCAGGCGGCGACGTATTTCTCATCGCCAAGATTGTTGGCGTTCACCGCCAGCCGCCATTGCCGCCAATCCGCCCGCACCAGCGCATCCACCAGCGTATAGCTGGGCACGTTGAATTGCGGGGAGCCGGGGCCCGGGCTGCCATTGCCGGTGGAGTTGCCGTAGTAGCGGACGCCGCCGCCCAGGGTGATGAGCAGCTCCTCCGCCACCGGCCAGGTGTAGTCCACCCAGAGCGCGCCGGTCTGGGAAGGGATGGCGGCCGGGCGCATGCCGAGATTGTTGGCGATGTTGGTCTTCATCACCTCCGGGTCCTGCGCCGTCCAGGCGGCGAGGAGGTTGAGCCGCGGCGTGAGGGCAAGGCGCGCCTCCAGCTCCAGCCCGCGCACCCGGACCTCGCCGGTCTGGACGGAGTAGGTGATGTTGTTCGGATCCGGGGTCAGGACGTTCTGCTGGGTAAGCTGGAAGATGGTGGCGGAGTAGAGGCTGGACTGGCCGGGCGGCTGGTATTTGATGCCGGCCTCGTACTGCTCGCCGGTGGTGGGGGAGAAGGCGCCGCCGCCGCGGGCCGGCGACATGGTGCCGATATTCGGCAGGAAGGAGGTGGCGTAGGCGAAATAGGGCGAGACGCCGGAATCGAAGGCGTAGAGCAGCGCCGCGCGGCCGGTGAAGTGGCTGTCGCGCTGGCTGGAATCGCGGCCGGTGCGGTTGTTGAGCGTGCTGGTATCGGCGAAATCCTGGCGCCCCGTCAGCGTCAGGTACCAGCGGTCCAGCCGGAGCTGGTCCTGCAGATAGAGCCCGGTCTGCACCTGCGTCTGGTTGGTGGAGGCGTTGATGGGCAGGGCGCCGGGATTGTAGCCGTAATTCGGGGTGAAGACGTCCAGCGGGGCGGCGGCCGCGGCATAGGTGCGCGCATGCGCGTTCAGCATGCGGTAGTCCACGCCGAACAGCAGGGTGTGTTCCAGCGGTCCGGTGACCACCCTGCCCTGCACCTGGTTGTCGATGGCGAAGCTGCGATAGGTCGGGTTCTGGTAGGAGGCGACGCGGGCAAGGGTGCGCTGCTGGCCGGCCGGGCTGAAGCCGCTGGCATAGATGGAGGGGTAGTCCAGCTCCTGGTAGGTGTAGCGGAAATTGGAGCGCAGGGTCCAATCCTCGTTCAGCCGGTGCTCGATGCGCGCGCCGATGCCGAATTGCGTCCGGCGGTAGTGGTCCCAGCCGGGCTCGCCCGTCGCGCGGCCGCGCGGGATGGTGCCGTTGGGGTTGGGCAGCACCGTGCCGGCGGCGGGCAGCCACTGGCCGGTGATGCCGGCATCGTCGCGCATATAGCTGGCGAGCAGGGTGATGGTGGTGTCGCCGGTCGGCCGCCAGGTGAGCGAGGGGGCAAGGTAGATGCGGTTGTCGCGGCCGGCATCCACATAGGTGTCCGAATCGCGGACCAGGCCGTTGAGGCGCCACAGCAGGGTATCGCCCTGGCCGGCGGTGCCGCCGACATCGAACATGCCCTGGATGCGGCCGAAGGTGCCGCCCTGGATCGCCACCTCGTTCGGCTGGCCGATGTAGGGCGCCTTGCTGATGCTGTTGATGATGCCGCCGAGATTGCCCTGGCCGTAGAGGCCGGAATTGGCGCCGCGCAGCAGCTCCACCCGCTCCATGCCCCAGGGCTCGATGCGGAAGCTGTGGGCCGCGACCGGCACGGGCACGCGCAGCCCGTCCAGGTAGATGTCCGGGGTGAAGCCGCGCACCGTGCCGTACTCGCCACGGAAATCGGACAGGATGCCCTGGCCGTTCGCGGTGTAGCGCAGCGCGTCGCCCAGGTTGCGGGCGTTCTGCGTATCCATCTGCTCGCGGGTGACGACGGTGACGTTCTGCGGCGTCAGGATCAGCGGCGTATCGGTCTTGGTGCCGCTGGCGCTGCGCTCGGCGGAGATGCCCTGGACGGGACCGGTGGCGGTCTCCCGGACGCCCAGGACACGAAGCTCCGGCAGGCGCACGGCGCCTTCGGCGTCGGGCTGGGCGGTCTGGGCCCGGGCGGCAGGCGCGGCCAGGGCCAAGGCGGTGGCGAACAGAGGAAGCAGCCTGGCCGGGCCGGGCACTGGGGCAATCCGCATCAAATCTCTTCCGCAAGCAAGTCGCAGGGCGCCTCGGGCGGGCGCCCCGGCGCCAATTGCAATTGATTCTTACTTTCAGCAATAGCGGAATGCGGGGTCCGCGTCGCCTCGCCTCACCAGCGGTAGCGCAGCGCGGCGGTGATGGTCAGCCGCTCGCCGTAGAAACAGGCATAGGTGCAGGTGGCGACATATTGCTTGTCGAACAGGTTGGTGGCGTTCAGGGAAAGCCGCCACTGCTCGTTGAAATCGTACCGTGCCATGGCGTCCACCAGGCCGACATCCGGCACCTTGATGAGGTTCGCCGTGTCCCGCGTGCCGCTGCTGTAGCGCACGCCGGCGCCGAGGCCGAGGCCGCGCAGCGGGCCTTCCGTGACGGTGGCGTCGCCCCAGAGCGTGGCGCGGTGCATCGGCACCGCCGCCGGCGTGCGCCCCACCTCGGCCGGCAGGCTGCTCTTCATGATGCGCGCATCGGTATAGGCATAGCTGGCGATGAGGCTGAAATTCTCGGAGAGCTCGGCGCGGCCCTCCAGCTCGACGCCGCGGGCGCGGATCTCGCCGGTCTGCGTCGCGAAGCCGGGATGCGCGACATCGGCGCCGACCACGTTCTGCTTGGTCAGCTCATAGGCGGCGAGGCTGACGAGGCTGCGGGCGCCGGGCGGCTGCCAGCGGATCCCGACCTCGTATTGCTGGCCGGTGCTGGGTTTGAGCGCGCCGCCGCCGACGACGGTGGCGGTGGTGTTGGGGATGAAGGATTCGGAATAGCTGGCATAGGGCGCGAAGCCGCCATCCAGCAGCCAGACCAGGCCGACGCGGCCGCTGAAGGCGCTGTCCTCCGGCGCCACCACGCTGCGGGCCAGGCGGTTCGTCACCTCGGTGGAGGCCCAGTCCTGCCGCCCGCCCAGCAGCAGCACCAGCCGGTCCGCGATCCGCACCTGGTCCTGCAGATAAAGGCCGAGCTGGCTGACCGTGCTCAGCGAATTGATGGTGGTGCCGAGCTTCGCGACCGGGATGCCGAGATGGTAATTCGGCGCGTAGAGGTCGAGGCCGGGCACGCCTGTGCGGGTGGTGCCGCGGATATCGACAAGGCGGGTCTGGGCGAAGTCGAACCCCGCCAGCACGGTGTGGGAGAGCGGCCCGGTGGCGAAGCGCGCTTCAACCTGGTTGTCCAGCAGGTACTGGGTGGAGGTGGTGCGGCGGTTCTCGGCGGAGCGGGCGACGCTGCGCTGGTCCGGCGAAAGGCCGGCGGCGCTGGTGGGGCTGACCACCTGCAGGTCGCGGATCGTCGAATCGGCGGTGAGGTAGCGGAAATTCTGCCGCACCGTCCAGGTCGCGTCGAAGCGGTGCTCGGCCAGCCAGCCGATGGAGAAGGTCTCCGTCTCGTAGCTGTCGAAGCCCGGCTGGCCGACGAAGCGGCTGGTGGAGATCGGCCCGTTGCGGTTGGGCAGCACGGTGCCGTTGAAGGGGTAGCCGTAATTGTAGGCGGTGTCGCCGCGGTAATAGCTGCCGAGCAGGGTGATGCTGGTATCGGCGCTCGGCCGCCAGGTGAGCGCCGGGGCGATGTAGCGGCGATCGTCCGGGATGTGGTCGATCATCGTGCCGCTGTCGCGCCAGAGGCCGGTGAGGCGGTAGCTGAGGCTGCCATCGGCGGTGAGCGGCCCGCCGAAATCCGCGGCGACCTGGCGGTGGCCGTAGCTGCCGCCGCTCAGCTCGATTTCATGCAGCGGCGTCGCGGTGGGGCGCTTGCTGACGAGGTTGAGGATGCCGCCCGGCTCCACGGCGCCGAACAGGATGGAAGCGGGGCCGCGCAGCACCTCGATGCGCTCCAGCCCGTAGGTCTCGATCAGGCCCAGCCCGTAATTGTTGGCGCCCCAGCGCAGCCCGTCGCGGAAGATGGAATTGTTCTGCGCCGAGCCCTGGAAGCCGCGGATCACGAAGGTCTCGTCGCTGCGGCTGAAGCCCTGGCCGGCGACGATGCCCGGGGTGTAGGCCAGCGCGTCGCGGATGGTCTGCGGCCGCTGCGCATCCATCTGGTCCCGGGTGACGATGGAGACGGATTGCGGGGTTTCCAGCAGGGGCGTGTCGGTCTTGGTGCCGGCGGCGCTGCGTTCGGCGACATAGCCGCGGACCGGGCCGGTGGCGGTTTCCGCCTGGCCCTGGATGCTGAGTTCCGGCAGGCGCACCGCGCCTTCGGGCTCCGGCCGGGTGGTCTGGGCGCGGGCGGCCGGCGTGGCGAAAAGGCAGGCGGCGAGGAGGGGCACCAGGCGGGGACGGCCTGGTTTGGCTGGGCTGCGGCGCATGGCGGTTCTCAAGGGGATTCGTGACGGCTGGGGTGTGCCGATGCAACCAATTGCAATTGATTCTTAGTGTCATCAAGAGAGGAAAAGCGGGACGGAGGTGCCTCGCCGGGCCCGGCGAGGCACGGGCCGGACGAGGACGTCGCAGCCCGGCGCCGCGGCATCACCGCCTCGCCGCCGGCGCCGATGCGGGCACGGCCCGAGGATGGAACGATATCGGAATTAAAAGGGCTCGGGGCGGGGGTCAGGCGTCGAGGTGGGCAAGCAGGGTGTCGATCTCCGGCTGGCGGTCCAGCAGCTCCGCCAGGGTGAAGGGGCAGGCTTCCGACACCTCCCGCGCGATTCCCGCCTCCACCGCCAGCTTCGCCAGGGCGACGTCGCGGGCGCTGGCCCAGATCTCCGGCAATTCCAGCCGCGGCAACATGCCGGGGGTGGCAAGACGCCCGGCCCGGGCCAGGGCAGCGCGGGCCTCGGCCCGCCAATGCGGCACTGCCTCTCTCCGCGCCGCGGCATAGGCCAGGACCAGGTGGCGCAGCCCGACATCCAGCAGGCTTTCCACCGCATTCAACTGGCTGCGCCCCACGCTCTCGACCTCGTCGATCAGGTTGGGCCAGTCGATGGCGTCGTTCACCCGCTCCCCGGCCGCCAGCCGTCGCAGCAGCGCGGCCTGCTGCTCGGACCAGCGGAGGATGTCGGAATCGTAGAGCCCGTCCATGGGGGCAAAGCTAAGGGCGGCCCGGGCGGGAATCCAGTGCTTCAGTGAAGCCGCGGTCCGGCCAGGCCAGCCACAGCCGGCCCCGCCCGCCGCCTCACGCCTGCTTCCGCTCGATCAGCCCCCGCCGGATCCGCCTGCCGCGTCTTATGCGGTCCTCGATGAACTCCGCCTGCCCCCAGCGCACCGCCCGCGCCAGCGCATGGCTGTCCTCGGTGAAGCGCGCCAGCATTTCCAGCAGCGCGTCGCGGTTGTTGAGGAAGATGTCGCGCCACATATCCACGTCGCTGGCCGCGATGCGGGTGAAGTCGCGGAAGCCGGAGGCGGCGAATTTCAGCACCGCCTCCCGCGTCTCCTCCGCCAAATCGTCCGCCGTGCCGCAGATGGTGAAGGCGATCAGATGCGGCAGGTGGGAGACGATGGCGACAACCTTGTCATGCGTCTCCGCATCCATCCGCTCCACCATGGAGCCGCAGCGGCGCCACAGCTCGGCGATCTTCTCCACCGCCGCGGGATCGCCGCCCGGCAGCGGCGTCAGGATGCAGTAGCGGCCCTCGAACAGCGCGGCGAAGCCGGCATCGGGGCCGCTGTGCTCGGTGCCCGCCATGGGGTGGGCCGGCACCAGATGCACCCCCGGCGGCAGCAGCGGCGCCAGGTCGCGGATGACGCTGCCCTTGGTGGAGCCGACATCGGAGAGCACGCAGCCCGGCGCCAGATGCGGCGCGATGGCACGCATCACCCCGGCGTAGGCGCCGACCGGCACGCAAAGGATGACGCCGTCGCAGCCTGCCACCGCCTTGGCAGCGTCGGGTTCCACCACATCGGCGAAGCCCAGCTCCCGCACCCGCGCCAGCGTTGCGTCCCGCCTGGTATGCGCGACGATGGTTTCCGCGACGCCGCCCTTCTCCCGCGCCGCCCGGGCGATGGAGCCGCCGACCAGCCCGACGCCGATCAGGCAGAGGCGCTTGAAGATCGGCTCAGGCCGCATCGGCGCTTCGCATGAAGGCGGTCAGCGCCTCCGCCACCATCATGCATTCCTCGGCGGTGCCCACGGTGATGCGCAGGCATTGCGGCAGGCTGTAGGCGCCCATGGCGCGCACGATCAGCCCGCGCGCCTTCAGCGCCGCATCCGCCGCCCTGGCCCGCGCCGCGGTGGCGAAATCCGCCAGGATGAAATTGCCCTCGCTCGGGTGCACCACGATGCCCGCTTCGGTCAGCGCGGCGCTCAGTTTCGCCCGCCATTCGGTGTTGTGGGCGACGCTCTTCTCCACCCAGCCCGGCTCCGCCAGCGCGGCGATGCCGGCGGCCATGGCAGGGGCGTTCACGTTGAAGGGGCCGCGCACCCGGTTCAGCACGTCGATCACCTGCGCCGGGCCGTAGCACCAGCCGAGCCGCAGGCCGCCCAGGCCGAACACCTTGCTGAAGGTGCGGGTCATCACCGTGTTGGTGCCGGCCTCCACCAGCGCGGCGCCCGCATCGTAGTCGTCGCGCGTCACGTATTCCGCATAGGCGCTGTCCAGCACCAGCAGCACGTCCTCGCGCAGCCCGGCGCGCAGCCGCGCCACCTCGGCCGCCGGCAGCATGGAGCCGGTGGGGTTGTTCGGGTTGGCCAGGAACATCAGCTTCGTGCGCGGCCCGACGGCGGCCAGCAGGGCGTCCACATCCGCCGTCAGGTTCTTCTCCGGCACCTTGATGATCTGGCAGCCGGCATAGCGCCCGGCGATGTCGTACATGACGAAGCCATGCGCGCTCATCACCAGCTCCGTCCCCTCCCCGCCATAGGCGAGGATGAGATGGGCGATGATCTCATCGGATCCGTTGCCGCAGACGATCCGCGCCGGGTCCAGCCCGAAGCGGGCGCCGAGCGCGGCGCGCAGCGGCCCCGCACCGCCATCCGGGTAGCGGTGCAGCTCCCCCGCCAGCTCCACATAGGCGGCCTTGGCGCCGGGCGGCACGCCGAAGGCACCCTCGTTCGAGGACAGCTTGACGATGCGGTTGACGCCCGGGACCTTCGATTCCCCGCCGACATAGGGCTCGATGGAGAGGATGGTGGGGCGGGGCAGCAGGCTCGGCATCGGGGTCACTCTCCTCTCTCGGGCGCGGCGTAGGCACCGAGGATCTGGGCGCGGGCGAAGGACAAGGCGAGGAGGCGCGGATCATCCGCCGCCAGCATCCCCTCCACCTCCGCCAGCGCCAGCACCACGCCGCCGATGCGGTGCAGCAGCATCAGCCGGGGCGGCAGTCCGGCAGCCGCCAGGGCGGCGGCCAGGGCGCCGCGGCCCCGGTCCTCCGCCAGCTCCAGGCGCAGCAGGGTGCGGTCGGCGCCGGAGGGGTCGGCCCGGCCCTGGGTGACGGCCAGCGCCTCCGGGAGGCCCTCCGCCTTCGGGGCATAGAAGGGCAGCCGCGCCACCACCTGCAGCCGCGGCACCTCCAGCCGGGTCCACCAGGTGGCCTCCGGCGCCTCGCCTTCCTCCGGCAGGGGCAGCACGGCCACCTGCGCCTCCCCCTCCGTCACCGCGGCCAGGGCGCGGGTCGCGGTCTCCACGCTGCGCAGCGGCGTCGGGGTGCCGAAATGCTCCCGCGCCAGGCGGGACAGCTCCACCCCCGCCGCGGGCACGGCGACGGCGAAGCCGCCCTGCATGGCGGAGGAGCCGGCCAGGATCTCCCGCCAAAGCCGCACCAGGGCGAGGCGCGGCAGCGGGCCGTGGTGGCGGGAGAGCAGGCGGCGGAGGATCATCGCCTCCCGCCCCGGCCGCAGCGGGCTGGCCTGGCGCCCGGCCTTGATGCCGCTGGCGGCCAGCCGCGCCACCACCTCGGCGCGGCGCATGATGAGGTCGTGCAGGGCGCTGTCGAGCGCGTCGATCTCCGCCCGGAGCTCGGCGAGCATGGTCTCAGGGCCTGGCATCGCGGCGGAATCTGGGGGCGGGGTCATCTTGATCCGGCTTTCAGCCCTGCTTTAGCCGGGGGGGCGGGCGCCGCCAAGGCAGGGGCTGCGGGTGCAGGCGCTCTCGCAGGCGCTGTTGAAGACCGGGCCGGCACACCCTATTCCTGCTGCTGTCGCGCGGCCGGACCCTTTCGTCCGCGCGACAGCAGCCTTTGTTTCCAATGACCTGCCGGGTCCCTCTCCGTCCCCGGGCTGCGCCTGGGGCGCGGGCAGGCACCATACCGGCCGCAGACCAGTAGATTGCATACGCCCATCTGCACACGGCCAATGAACGGAACGGCATGACCGCCCAGATCGCCCCCTTCCCGCAGGTGGACCATCAGCGCGCCCTGTTCGCGGAGGGCATGCGGCTGGATTGCGGCGTGACCATTGCCCCGGTCGTTGTCGCCTACCGCACCTATGGCCGGCTGAACGCCGCCCGCAGCAACGCCATCCTCATCTGCCACGCCCTGACCGGCGACCAGTATGTGGCGGAGCGCCACCCGCTGACCGGCCGCCCCGGCTGGTGGGAGAGCGTGGTCGGCCCCGGCAAGCCGCTGGATACCGACCGCTATTTCCTGATCTGCGCCAATGTGCTCGGCGGCTGCATGGGCTCGACCGGCCCGCGGGAGGAAATGACGGACCCGGCCGGAAGGCCGCTCGGCCGGCCCTGGGGCACGGATTTTCCCAATGTGACCATTCGGGACATGGTGAAAGCGCAGAAGAAGCTGGTGGACCATCTCGGCATCCCGCGCCTGCTGGCGGTGGTCGGCGGCTCCATGGGCGGCATGCAGGTGCTGGAATGGGCAGCGACCTTCCCGGAGACGGTCTTCGCCGCCGCCCCCATCGCGACGGCCGCCTATCACAGCGCCCAGAACATCGCCTTCCACGAGGTGGGGCGCGCCGCCATCCATGCCGACCCGGAGTGGAAGCGGGGGCGCTACTGGGAGGAGGGGCGGATCCCGGCCCAGGGCCTCTCCGTCGCCCGGATGGTGGCGCATATCACCTATCTCTCGGAGCAGGCGCTGACGCGGAAATTCGGCCGCCGCCTGCGCGGCGCCGCGGCGCTGACCTTCCTCGAGGACGTGTTCGAGGTGGAGAGCTATCTCCGTCACCAGGGCAGCACCTTCGTGCGCCGCTTCGATGCGAACAGCTACCTGACCATCACCCGCGCCATGGATTATTTCGACATGGCCGCCGAGCATGGCGGCGACCTGGCGGCCGCCTTCCGCGGCACGGCGACGCGCTTCTTCGTCGCCAGCTTCTCCTCCGACTGGCTGTTCCCCACCAGCGAGAGCCGCGCCCTGGTCCGCGCGCTGAACGCCGCGGCGGCGAATGTCAGCTTCGTGGAGATCGCCTCCGACAAGGGGCATGACGCCTTCCTGCTGGAGGAGCCGGAATTCCACCGGGCGCTGGGCGGGTTCCTCGCCGGCGCGGCGGACCGGGTGGGGGTCTAGCCATGCCGGATTCGCCCGCGGATCTCCGCCCGCCGCTGCCGCGCAGCGAAATCCGCTACGTCGCCAAGAACATGCGGCTCGACCTCCGCCTGATCGCGGAGATGATCCCGCGCGGCGCCCGGGTGCTGGATATCGGCTGCGGCGACGGCGCGCTGCTCGCCCATCTCACCGCGGAGAAGGCGGCCGATGCCCGGGGCATCGAGATCGACATGGCGGCCGCCACCCAGGCGGTCGCGGCGGGCCTCGCCGTCATCCAGGGGGATGCCGACCACGACCTGGCCTTCTACCCGGACGGCGCCTTCGACTATGTCGTGCTCTCCCGCACCCTGCAGGCGGTGGAGAAGCCGCGGGAGGTGCTGCGGCAGATGCTCCGCATCGGCCGGCACGCCATCGTCAGCTTCCCGAATTTCGGCCATTGGATGGTGCGCTGGCACCTGCTGGCCAAGGGCCGCATGCCGATGACCAGCACCTGGCACCGCGCCTGGTACGAGACGCCGAACATCCACCCCTGCACCATCCGGGATTTCTTCGGGCTCTGCGCCCTGGACGGCTATGTGGTGGAGGAATGGCTGGCGGTGGATGAGCACGGGCTGAAGGCGCCCTGGCGCCGCTCCCCCCGCCTCGCCAACCTGTTCGGCGAGCAGGCGCTGTTCCAGCTCCGCCGGCGCTGAGCACGGGCGCCGCGCGGAGCTCGCCAGGCCGTGGCCCTGCCCAGGTGCCCTGTCGTGGCTTCGTCGCGACAGGCTAACGCGCCGCTGCCCGCACCCGCGCCTCCCGCACGCGGCGCGGCACCCAGCCGGCCGCCGCCAGCCCCTCCCCGCGCCGCGCCACCCGGATTTCAGCGGAGGCGCGCTGCCAATGGTGGTGCAGGCAGGCGCCGAGGGCGAAGAGGTACCAGAACATCGGCTGGAACCCGATGCCGACGAAGGCGCCGCTCGAGAGCAGCACCAGCAGCGCCAATTGCAGCGCCGTCGCCAGGTCCCGGCACCAGACGAATTGCTCCAGCCCCTTCGTCTGCCGTCGCACCCGCTCCAGGCTCAGCAGGGTCAGCAGGTTGATCGCCAGGAAGAGCGCCAGGCCAGGCCAGCCATGCTCGCCCAGCATCTCGAAATAGATGCTGTGGAAGGCGCGGGCCTGCTGCACGACGCCTTCGGGCCGGTCGGGCGTCGGCGGGCTGCGGATCTCGTTGATCAGGTAGCTGTGGAAGCCGCCGCCCAGGGGATGCTCGGCGACGAAGCCGAGCGTCCATTTCCAGACCAGGATGCGGGTGAGGGCGGAGGATTCCGTGTTGTAGTCGTCGATCGTCCCCATCCGCTCCAGCCAGGCGGAGGAGGTGGCGAAGGCGAGGACCAGCGCCCCCGCCAGGCAGATCCCGCCGACCAGCAGCTTCCGCTTGCTGCGCCACCACAGCGCCAGGCCGAACACGCCGATGCCGACCAGCGCGCTGCGCTGATAGGTGCCGATCGAGGCGACGACGGCGAGGCAGGCGAGGCCGATATAGCCGAAGGGCGTCAGCTTCCAGCGCGGCGCGAGCAGGCTGTGGCGGGCGAGGTAGAGCAGCAGCGGCACGCACATCTGCGTCGCCGCGGCGAAATTGCCGCCCTCGCCGAAGCCGGTATTGCCGCCGAGCAGCCCGAGCTCCTTGCCGTAGCCGCCGCCGCTGACCAGCGTCTTCGCTCCCACCAGCAGGAAATGCGCGGCGAAGGAGAAGCAGATCACCTGCACCAGCGCCTCGATCTGGATGCGGGAGCGGAAGACGAAGACCATGAAGGCGGAGAAGACGATGGTCTTGAAGGCCCAGTCCCATTTGCCCCAGGCGGCTTCCGGCGCCACGGCGAGCACCGCGGTGGTGAAGGTGACCCAGAGGCCCATGGCGAGGATCAGGCAGAGCACCGGCGTCAGCCGCGGCGGGTAGCGCAAATCCCGCACCACGAACCAGCCGATGGCCAGCACGCCGAGGAGGAGCGAGATGGGGATGGCCGGCAGGATGGCATAGGCCACCGATTGCGGGCGGAAGATGCTGACCCAGACATAGCCGAGGCTGAGCACGAAGGGCGCGGCGAGGCCGAGGCCGATGAAGCTGAAATAGATGCCGGTGAGGAAGAGGCTGCGCAGCACGGCTCAGCCCTCCCCGTCCTGCCAGGCCCGGGCGCGCCAGCCGCCCGGCCGCGCTGGCCGCGGCGCCGGTGCGGCCGCGCGGCGGGGCCGGGCCCCGGGCGACGGCGTGGCCGGCCCGGCGCCTTCCCCCGGAACCGCGGCGTCCGGCGCGCCCGCCTCCCGCCGCGGCGGCTGGAACCAGGGCAGCATGGCGTCGAGCTGCACGGCACGGATCGCGACGTAGAGGCAGGCCAAGCAGGTCAGCAGAATTCCGAGGGTATCGATCATGCCGCGCCACGCCCTTCGCCCCGCCGGCCTGCCGCGCCGGCCGCCGCCATTACGCCCCGCATCGCCTTACCAACCTCTGCACGCCCTGGCCCAGCCGGCCGCGCCGCGCCCGGGCCAGCAGGCCCGCCGCCGACCAGCGCGGCACCAGCTCCGCCCAGACCAGCGCCGCTTCGGCATTCGCCAGGCTGCGCTTGTAGCGCGCCTCGCCGGCCAGGAAATCGTAGCATGCGGCACCTTCGGCCAGCGCCGCCTCGATGGCTAGATGGTGGCAGACCAGGCCGGGCCGGTCCCGCCCCGCCTCGCCCGCCAGGTCGAAGCCGCTCTGATAGGCGTGAATACGGCCGGAGCGGCGCAAATTGTAGAGCAGCCCCAGCACCCGCGCCCCGGCCGAGACGCGCAGCAGATCGACCTCCCCGCGCGGCAGGGCCTCGGCGACCAGGGCCTGGTGGAAGCGCCGGGCGAAGGTGGTGGCGAAGGCGCCCGGCTTGCCGCGTGCCCGCCAGCTCGCACCATGCAGCGCCATGAGCTGGTCGAGGAAGGCGGCGGCCTCGGCCGGCGTCGCGGCGCGCTCCAGCCGCAGCTTGCCATGGCGTTCCGCCCCCCGCAGGGCGCGGCGGAGCTGCTGCCGGGCATTGGCGCTGAGCGCGGCCAGATGGCTCTGCCCCGCCGCCCGCAGCGCCGCCAAATCCACCCAGGGCGCCGGCCGTGCCTGCCAGCGCCAGGGGGTGCCGCCCGCCGCCGCCGCCAGCCCCGGCGCGACGCCCGAAAGCACCAGCCACCGCACCCCCGGCACAAGCCAGCCCCGCCGCAGCAGTGCCGCGGCCAGCTCCGGCCCCGCCTCCGCCGCCAGCAGCGGCGCGTTGTGCTCGATGAAGGGCGCGTCCAGCGCCGCCTCCCCCGCCTCCGCCAGGCAGAGCCGCCCGGCGCGGCGGTTGCAGAGGGCGAGGCCGAGCAGCCGCCCATCGCGCTCCGCCCGCAGCAGCACCGGGTCGGCATAGCGCTCCGCCGCCAGGCAGCCCACCCAAGACCAGGACTGGAAGGGGGTGAAGGGCGCCGCCCGCGCCTCCAGCCCCCGCCATTCGGCGCCGAGCGCGGCGAAATCCCGGACCGGCACGGCGCTCAGCCGCGGTGCCGGCCCGGCTTCATCATCAGGCAAGGCAATGGGTCCAGACTCCGCCCGGCCGTTCCCCGGCCGGCATGGCGAAAGGGGGGCTGCGCCCGGCGCGGCGCGAGGCTATTGAAGGGGCAACCAGGGGCTTATTCGCATGGCCGGTCCTATCGTGTCGATTGCGGTCTTCGCCTACAACGAGGAGGCCGGCATCGCCGCCTGCCTGGACGCGATCGGCGCCTGCGCCGCGGAGGCCCGGCTGCGCGTCCATGTCCTCATCAATGGCTGCCGCGACCGGACGGAGGAGGTGGTCCGCGCCTACCGGCCGCCAGAGGGGGACCAAGGCTTCGAACTGGTGCCGGTGGTGATCCAGCGCGGCGACAAGGCCAATGCCTGGAACCACTACACCCATGAGGTGGCACCGGAAGACGCCGCGATCCATGTCTTCACCGATGCCGATGTGATGATCGCCCCGGGCAGCATCGCCGGCTTCCTCGCCGCCTTCGCCGCGGCGCCGGAGGCGGATGCCTGCGCCGGCCTGCCCGTCTCCGGCCGCACCCGGGCGGCGTTCCGCGCCAATCTGGTGCGGGAGAAATTCATCGCCGGCAACCTCTACGCCCTGCGCGACCGCTGCGTGATGGCGTTCCGCCGCCGCGGGCTCCGCCTGCCCTTCGGCATGTTCGGGGAGGACGGGCTGGTCGGCACCCTCATCAAATGGAACCTGGACACCAGGGGGGAGCGGGACGACCGCCGCATCATCGCCTGCGAGGCGGCGGGCTTCAGCTACCCCTCCCTCTCCCCCTTCCGCCCGGGCGATTGGCGGATCTACCACAACCGGATGATGCGCTACGCGGTGCGGCGGCAGCAGGCCAACATGCTCTACCCCCTGCTGTGGGAGGAAGGCGCGGCGGCGATGCCGGCGCATGTGCTGGACCTCTACCGGGCGCGGCACCGGCACATGCGGCTGCGCTGGAACGGCCTCAACACCTGGTTCGACTGGCGCGCCTGCCGCCGCATCCGTCGCGACATCCTGGCGGATGACAGCGTGCGGCAGGCGGAGCGGGCCCATCTCTACAGCTAGTGTCCCGATTCCACAGTCCTGCGGACTTCGTTCTCGGGCCACCAGCTTTTGTTCAGTGGCCTGCTTGTCCGCTGCGTCGCTGGAAATCCAGCGAACTTCGCGGGCAGGACACTAGAGCGGGATCAGTGGAGCTTCGCTTACCATCCCGCTCCAGCTCATTGTTTGGTCGCGTGACTCGCGGTCTCGGTCGATTCGACCTCGACCGGTCACGCTCCAGCGGCGCGGGGTCGGGTGGGGACAAGGCATGCAGGGGACCCTGACCTCGCTGCTGCTGCCGCCGCTGCTCCTCGTGCTGGTGGCGCTGCTGGGCGGCCTGGGGCGCCGGCGGGGGCTGGTCGCGCTGGCGGCGCTGCTGCTGCTGTTCCTCGCCACGCCGCTCTGCGCCGGGCTGCTCTACGCCTCGCTGGAGCGGGAGGTGCGGGTGGGCGAGCCCTACCCGGCCGCCGGCGCGCCGCCCGGCGCCGTCATCGTGCTCTCCGGCGAGGCGGCGCGGACGCGGGACGGGGCGGAGGTGGGGCCGCTGACGCTGGAGCGGCTGCGCGCCGGCGCGGCGCTGGCACGGCGCACCGGCCTGCCGCTGCTGGTCACCGGCGGCGCGCTAGGGCGGGGGGAGCCGCCGATCGCCGGCGTGATGGCGGCGGCGCTGCGGGAGGAATTCGGCGTGCCGGTGCGCTGGGTGGAGGATCGCGCCCGCGACACAAGGGAGAACGCGGCGTTCAGCGCGGAGCTGCTGCGGGCCGAGGGGATCGGCACCGCCTGGCTGGTGACGCATGCCTGGCACATGCCGCGCTCCCAGGAGGCTTTCGCCCGGGCCGGGCTGGTGACGCTGGCGGCGCCGGTGCGGCTGGACCGGGTGCCGGATGGCAGGCTCTCGGACTGGGTACCGCGGCCGGATCGCTGGGCCCAGAGCTGGTACGCGCTGCGGGAATGGGCCGGGCGGGCGGTGTACCGGCTGCGGGATGGGTGAGGGGCGGGCTCCGAAGCCCGTCGCCGCCGGTGCCCGGGCACCGCACCGCCACCGGAGACCGCGCACCACCATTGGAGCGGCCGGTGCGCAGGGCGGGAGCTCCCCCCGCTGGCGGGGGAGGGTCGGGGTGGGGGTGTCTCAGCGCGACACGCCCGGCTCCGCCACCCCCACCCTAACCCTCCCCCGCCAGCGGGGGAGGGAAGGAGGATGCCAGCCCCAGCACCCGCCGCATCACCGTCGGCAAGGCCGCGCCCAGCCCCGCCAGCGGCCGCAGCTCCTCGCCCTCGGCCACCGCCAGCGCCGGCACCTCGGCGCTGAACAGCCGCATCTCAAGTTCGAAATGGGTGAAGCCATGCCGCGCCAGGCCGGGCACCGCCTGCCAGCGCAGCCCGGGGCGCGGGGCGAAGGGCAGCGCCTCGGCCGTTTCCCAGCCGCCCTCCCGCCAGGGCGTGCCGGGCAATTCCAGCATCCCGCCCAGCAGCCCGCGCGGCGGGCGGCGGCGCAGCAGCACCTGCCCCGCCGCGTCCCGCAGCAGGAAATGCGCGCCATGCCGCAAGGGCCGGGCGCGCTTCGGCACCTTGCGCGGCAGCTCCGCCGCCACCCCCCGCCGCTGCGCCACGCAGCCGCCGCGCCAGGGGCAGAGGGCGCAGGCGGGCGTCCTCGGCGTGCAGATGGTCGCGCCCAGGTCGAACAGCGCCTGGGCGAAATCCCCCGGCCGCGCCCGCGCCGCCGCATCCGCCATGAACCCGCCGGCCAGCGCCGCCAGCACCGGCTTCACGCCGGGCAGCGGGCGTTCCTCAGCGGCCAGCCTTGCCATCACCCGCTCCACATTGCCGTCCACCGGCACCACCGCCTCGCCGAAGGCGATGGCGGCGATGGCGGCGGCGGTATAGGGGCCGATGCCAGGCAGCGCCCGCAGCCCCTCCGCCGTGCGCGGAAAGCCCCCGGCGGCCGCCACCGCCCGAGCGCAGGCCAGCAGGTTGCGGGCCCGGGCGTAGTAGCCGAGCCCAGCCCATTCCTCCATCACCGCCGCATCGGGCGCCGCCGCCAGCGCCGCCACATCCGGGAAACGCGCCAGGAAGCGAGCGAAGCGCGGCCCCACCGCGGCCACCGTGGTCTGCTGCAGCATCACCTCGGAGAGCCAGACCTGATAGGGGTCCGGCGCGCCGCCCGTGGCGCGGAAAGGCAGCACCCGGCGGTGGCGGTCATACCAGTCGAGCAAGGCGGCGGCGGGAGGTAGGATGGCCATATGGCCAAGGATAGCCCCGAACCGCGCAATCTCATCCCACCCGGGGGGCGCCCCGCCGGGGGCTCCCGGTCCAAAGCTGCGCCGCGGCCGGGCAGCCCGCAGCGCGCCGCCTCCTCGGGCGGTTCCCTGCCCCCCGCCGCCCCGCGGCCGGACGGGGCGGTGGCGGGCAGTTCGCCAAGGAGCGGCCCTCCGCCCGGCGGCGCACCGCTGCCGGGCGGGGCAGTGGCGGGCAGTTCGCCAGGAAGCAGCCCTCCGCCCGGCGGTCTACCGCGGCCGGGCGGGGTGGCGGCGGGCAGTTCGCCAGGAAGCGGCCCTCCGCCCAGCGGCGCCCGGCGGGCGGGCAGCCCGGCGACGGCCACCTCCCCCGGCAGCCCCCCGCCCAGCGGCGCCCCACAACCGAATGGCAAGGCGGAAGTCAGCTCGCCAGGCGGCGGTCCCCTTTCCGGCGGCGCCGCGCAGCCGGCCGGCCAGCCGAGGCGGGGCGCGCCGCGCGGCGGTCCACCCTCCACGGCCACCCCGCCGGCAGGCGCTGCTCCCGATGGAACCCGCTCCCCCTACGGCCCCCGCCCCCTCGGCGCCCTGCTGCCGGCCCTGACGCGCCCGGCCTTCAAGCGTCGCAGCCCGGCCGGTGCCATGCTGATGGCGGATTGGGCAACCGTCATCGGCCCGGCCCTCGCCGCCGTCACCCGCCCGCAACGCCTGGCCCAGGGCACCCTCACCCTCGGCTGCGCCGGCCCGGTGGCGATGGAGCTGACCCACCTCGCCCCCCAGCTTATCCAGCGGATCAACACCCATCTCGGCCGCGTCGCGGTGGAAAGGCTGCGCTTCGTCCAGCTCCCCGGCCTCGCCCCGAAAACCCCGGCACCGCCGCCGCCCCCCGCCCCTCTGCCCGCGGAAACGAGCGCCGCCCTGGCCGCCCTGCCCCCCGGCGAGTTGCGGGAAGCGCTGGCAAAGCTGGCGGCGGGCGTCTATCGGAACCGCCGATGACCCCCCGGCCCGGCCCCCAGCCCCGGCCGCGGGGACTCCGCCCAGCCTCCGGAGGTCCGATGTCCCCGACCCGCCGCACCGCCTTGGCCATCCCCTTGGCCATCCCGGCCCTGCTGCTTCCCGGCCTTGCCCCGGCCCAGGGGGTGGGCCAAGGGGCAGCCCCGGGCACCGATCCGCGGCTTGGGGAGCGCGGCACCGGCCCGGCCGAGGCGCCGGTGCGGGTGCAGGAATTCTTCTCCCTCACCTGCACCCATTGCGCCGCCTTCCACCGGGAGGTCTTTCCGAAGGTGAAGGCGGAGCTGGTGGAGAAGGGCGCCGTCCGCCTGATCTGGCGGGATTTCCCGCTGGACCGGCTGGCGCTGACCGCGGCCCAGATCGCCCGCTCCCTGCCGGAGGACCGGTACGAGCCCTTCATCGGCACCCTGCTCGCCAACCAGGATCGCTGGGCCTTCAGCCGCGACCCGCTGGCCGGCCTGGCCCAGATGGCCGCCCTGGCCGGCATGCCGCGCCCGAAATTCGACGAGGTGGCGGCGGATGACAATCTCGCCCGCGCCATCCTGGAGCAGCGCTCCATCGCCGAGCGGGAATACGAGATCCGCGCCACCCCCACCTTCTCCTTCCGCGCCGGCAACCGCGCCCCGCACAACCAGCCCGGCAGCATCAGCTTCGAGCGCTTCCAGGCCCTGGTGGAGGAGGCGAAGAAGGCTTGAGCGAGGCGGAGGCCGCCCCCCCCCAGGACAGCGCCCCGGAGGAGTCCGCTGCGGCGCGCAAGGCGCCGCGGGCGACGCTCGCGCGGCTGCGCATCGCCGGGTTCAAGAGCTTCGCCGAGGCGGTGAATGTCGAGGTCCTGCCGGGGCTGACGGGCATCGTCGGGCCGAATGGCTGCGGCAAGTCCAACGTCGTCGAGGCGCTGCGCTGGGCGATGGGCGAGACCTCCGCGCGTTCGATGCGCGGCGGCGAGATGGAGGATGTGATCTTCGCCGGCACCGCGACCCGCCCGGGCCGCAACCTGGCGGAGGTGACGCTCTATCTGGAGGAGGCCGCCGGCCTCGCCCCGCCGCCGCATGCCGAGAGCCCGGAGCTGGAAATCAGCCGCAAGATCGCCCGTGGCGAAGGCTCCGCTTTCCGGGTGAACGGGCGGGAGGTCCGGGCGCGGGACGTCCAGACCATGTTCGCCGATATCGGCTCCGGCGCCCGGGCCTCGGCCATGGTCAGCCAGGGGCGGGTCGCCGCCATGATCGGCGCCAAGCCGGAGGAACGCCGGCAGGTGCTGGAGGAGGCGGCCGGCATCAGCGGGCTGCGGGCGCGGCGGCATGAGGCGGAGCTGAAGCTCCGCCAGGCCGAGACCAACCTGACGCGCTCCGAGGATCTGCTGGGGCAATTGGACGCCCAGCGCCAGGGGCTGCAGCGCCAGGCCCGGCAGGCCAATCGCTACCGCAACCTCTCCGGCCTGGTGCGCGGGGCGGAGGCGGAGTGGCTGGCGCTGCTGAACGCCAAGGCGCGGGCGGCGCTGGCGCATGCCGAGGCCGGGCTGGAGGCGGCCCGCGCCGCCACCCAGGCGGCCGAGGCGGAGGCCGAAGCCGCCGCCCGCCGGAATTTCGCCGCCGAAGCCGCCCTGCCTGCCCCGCGCGCCGCCGAGGCCAGCGCCCGCACCGCCCTGGAACGCCGCCGGGTGGAGAATGAGGGGCTGGAAGCCGCCGAGCAGCGCGCCCTGGCCGCGCTGGAAGCGGCCGGGGCCCGGCTGGCCCAGGCGGAGCGCGACCTGGAGGACGCCACCGAGGCCGCCGGCGATGCCGAGGCGGCGGTCACCCGCCTGGCCCGGGAAGCGCGCGGGCTGGAAGCGGCGGAGGCCAGCCTGCCCGCCCGGCTGGCCGAGGCGGAAGCCCGGCTGGCCGAGGCCAGCGACGCCGCGCAGACCGCCGAACGCGCCGCCAACGCCGCCACCGAGGACGCCGCCGAGCAGGCCGCCCGCGCCAATGCCGCCGGCACCGCGCTGGCCGCGGCCCGGGACCGCACCGCCAGGCTGCGGGAGCAGCACGACCGGCTGCAAGCCGCCCTGGCCGAGGCCGAAGCCGCGCTGGTGCCGCCGGAGCGGGAGGCGGAGGCCGCCGCCGCCCTGGCCGCTGCCACCGCCGCGCTGGAGACCGCCCGCGCCGCCCTGGCCGAGGCGGAAGCGGTCCGCGCCGCCGCCCAGGACCGCGCCGCCGAATCCCGCCGCGCCGCCAGCGCCGCCGAGGCCGAGGCCGGCCGCCTGAGCGCCGCCCGCGCCGAGGCGGAGGCGCGGCAGCGCCGCATCGCCGCCCAGCATGCGGCGCTGGCCCGCGACCACGAGGCCGCCCTGGCCGAGCGCATCCCGGCGGAAAACCTCGCCGCCGCGGAACAGGCCGCCACCGCCGCCGAGACCGCCCTGGCCGAGGCCCAGGCGGCGCTCGCCGCCGCCGAGGCCAGCCGCGCCGCGGCGCAGGAGGCGCACGCCGCCGCCCGCCGCCGCATCGCCGATGCGGAAGCGGAGCGGGAGCGCGCCACCGCCGAACAGGCCACCGCCGCCCAGCGCGCCGCCGAGACCTCGGCGCAGCATGCGCGGCTGGCGCAGGAGCTGGAAACGGCCCGCGCCCGGCTGGTCCCGCCTGCCGAGCTGGCGGCGGCGCAGCAGGCAGCCGCCACGGCCGAGGCTGCGCTGGAGGCGGCGCTCGCCGCCATCGCCCGGGCGGAGGCCGCCCGCACCGAAGCCGCCGCCCGCCACGCGGAGTCCCGCAGCGCCGCCGCCACCGCCGAGGCCGCCCATGCCCGCGCCCGGGCGGAGGCGGAGGCGCTGCGCGAGACCCTCGCCGCCGGGGCCAAGGCCACTGGCAGCGCCCCCGCCGTGCTGGAGGCGGTGCAAGTGCCGCCCGGGCTGGAAGCCGCCCTCGGCGCCGCGCTGGGGGAGGCGCTGGACAGCCCGGAGGATGCCTCGGCGCCCCGGCACTGGCGGGCGCTGCCGCCGCTGGATCAGCCGCCGCCCCTGCCGGAGGGGCTGGCGCCGCTTGCCGCCCTGGTCTCCGCCCCGCCGGCCCTGGCCCGGGCGCTGAGCCAGGTCGGCGTGCTGGCCGAAGGGGCGGATGGCGCGGCGGCCCAGGCGCGGCTGCGGCCCGGCCAGGCGATGGTCGGGCGGGACGGCGCGCTGTGGCGCTGGGACGGCCATGTGGTGCGGCCGGATGCCCCGAACCCCGGCGCCGTCCGGCTGCAGCAGCGCGCCCGGCTGCGCGCCGCGGAAGCCCGTCTGGCCGAGGCCGCCACCGCGGCCGAGACCGCCCGCCGCGCCCGCGATGATGCCGCCGCCGCGGAACAGCAGGCGGTGGCCGAAGAGGCCGCCGCCCGCGATGCCCGCCGCCAGACGGAAGCGGCGCTGGCCGAGGCGCGGGCCGCGCTCAGCCGGCTGAGCGCCGCGGCGGCGGAGGCGGAAAGCCGCCTCGGCGCCCTGGCGCCGCAGCTTGAAAGGCTGGCGGCGGAGCAGACGGAGGCCGCCCGCGCCGCCGAGGCCGCCGCCGCGGCGCTCGCCGCCCTGCCCAACCCGGATGCCGCCCTGGCGGAGTACGATGCCGCCGCCCAGGCGGAACGGCAGGCCGCCGCCGCCGAGGCCAGCCTGCGCGACGACCGGGCCGAGGCGGAAATGGCGCTGCAGCGGGCGCGGGGGGAGGCGGCGCGCCTCGCCGCCGCCGCCGCCCGGGCGGAAAGCCGGCTGGAGGCGCTGGCGCCGCAACTCGCCCGGCTGACCGTGGAGCTGGCGGAGGCCGGGGCGGCGCTGGACGCCACCAATGCGGCAAGCCTGCCGGACCTGCCCGGCCTGCGCGCCGCCGCCGCCGAGGCGGCCGGTGCGGCCGAGGCCGCGCTGGCGGCGGAAGCCCAGGCGCGGCAGGCCCGCGCCACGGCGGAAGCGGCGCTGGCCGAGGCGCAGGAGGCCGTCGCCCGCCTTTCCGCCGCCGCCACCGAGGCGCGCGGCCACGTCGCTGCCCTGGCGCCGCAGCGGGACAGCGCGGCGGCGGAGCTGGCAACGGCCGAAGCCGCGCTGGCCGAGGCGGCGGCGCAGGCCGCCGCGCTGCCCGACCTCGCCGCCATCCGCGGCGGGGTGGAGGCGGCCCGCGCCGCCCTCTCCGCCGCCCGCACCGGCGAGGCGGCGGCGCTGGAAGCCCTGGCCGGGCTGCGCGCCGAGCGCGACCGGATGGCGGAGCGCCAGGTCAGCCTCGCCGCCGAGCGGGCGGAATGGGCCGGGCGGGCGGAGGCGGCGGGCGGCCGCCTGGCCGCGCTGCGGGAGCGCCGGGCGGAAGCCCTCGCCGCCCGCGACGCGGTGGCGGAGGCGCCGGGCGAGGCCGCCGCCCAGCGCCAGGCCGCCGGCCGCGTGCTGGCCGAGGCCGAGGCGGCGCATGCGACGGCCGCCGCCGCCCTCGCCGCCGCCGAGGCCGAGCGCCAGGAGGCCGGCGAGGCCCGCCGCGCCGCCGATGCCGGCTTCGCCACGGCGCGGGAAGCGCAGCTCCGCGCCCAGGGTGCCATGGAACAGGCGGCGCAGGCGGCGGAGGCGATCGCCGCCCGCATCGCCGAACGCCTGGGCGAGGGCGCCGAACTGCCCCAGCCCGAGGAATTCTCCGACACCGCCGAGGACCGCGCCCGCCGCAAGCTGGAAAGGCTGACGAAGGAGCGGGAGGAGATGGGGCCGGTCAACCTCCGCGCCGAGGTGGAGCTGGCGGAGCTGGATGCCCGCATCGGCCAGATCACCTCGGAGCGGGAGGAGATCGGCAGCGCCATCGCCAAGCTCCGCGGCTCCATCGGCCATCTGAACCGGGAGGGGCGGGAAAGGCTGCGGGAGGTGTTCGACCGCGTAGACACCGAATTCCGCGCCCTCTTCACCCGGCTGTTCGGCGGCGGGCGGGCGCATCTGGCGCTGGTCGGCTCGGAGGACGCGCTGGAGGCGGGGCTCGAAATCTATGCCGAGCCGCCGGGGAAGAAGCTCTCCGCCCTTTCCCTGCTCTCCGGCGGGGAGCAGGCGCTGACGGCGCTGTCCCTGATCTTCGCCGTGTTCCGCTGCCACCCCGCCCCGGTCTGCGTGCTGGACGAGGTGGACGCGCCGCTGGATGACGCGAATGTGGAGCGGCTCTGCGACCTGCTGGTGGGGATGGCGGAGGAAAGCGGCACCCGCTTCCTGATCGTGACCCACCACCCGCTGACCATGGCGCGCATGCACCGGCTCTACGGCGTGACGATGCAGGAGCGGGGGGTGAGTCGGCTGCTCAGCGTCGATCTCGGCCGGGCGGTGGAGATGGCGGAAGGGCCTTCCAAGGCGGCGGAGTAGCCTCCCCCTTCGGGTGTCACAGGGCCGGGCCCCTGCACCGGGGGCGCCCGCCGGCCATATCCTCCCCGGCCATATCCTCCCGACCAGGCATCGCGGCGAAGGCGACAGGATGACGGGCGCAGTGCAACGGGACCTGATCTACGATCTTGGCATGCACCGCGGCGACGATACGCGGTTCTACCTCGCCAAGGGATTCCGCGTCGTGGCGCTGGAGGCGAATCCGGCCTTCTGCGCAGCAGCCAGGGCCGCCTTTCCGGAGGACATCGCCGCTGGCCGCCTCGCTGTCGAGGAGGCCGCGCTGTGGCACAGTGGCGGCGAGCGGATCAGCTTCTGGCTCAATCACGAGAAGGATGACTGGAGCAGCGCCCTGAGGCCATGGGCCGAGAAGGGCGGGCACGCGGCGGAGGAGATCGAGGTCGGCACGCTGACGCTGCCCGACCTGCTCGACCGCCATGGCGTACCCTATTACCTCAAATGCGACATCGAGGGGATGGATGAGGCCTTCGCCGGGCAATTGCTGCGCGATGGCCGCCGGCCGGCCCATGTCTCCATCGAAGCCTGTTCGTTGGACGCGCTCGCCCTGTTGCGGGCCTGCGGCTATGACCGCGTGCAGATCGTGAACCAGGCGCTGCATTACTGCGCCGTTCCCCCCGACCCGCCCCGCGAGGGCAGCTTCGTCGCGGCCCAATTCCACGGCCATTGAGCGGGCTGTTCGGCCAGGAATTGCCGGCCGGCCGCTGGCTGTCCTTTGCCGATGCGGCGGAGGCCTGGCTGGGATTCCGGCGGCTGTATGAGCGGAGCCCCGACCTCGCGGTGGGCTGGCTGGACTTCCATGTGACGACGGCGGCCGGCCTTGCCGCTGCCGCCGGCAATCCGCCCCTGGCTGCCATTCGCTGAGCCGCCGCGGCTTCGGCGCCCCCGCCGGCCGTTGAGGCGGCAGCTTCCGGCGGGCCGGAGGCCTGGTCGGCGCTCGGCCAGCCCCGGTGACGGGCCGCCTTCACATCGCGACTTGTGGCAGGGGCAGGAAAGGTGGTCTGTCTCCGGCATGGACGCCAAGTGCAAGGACGACATCGCGGCCCGGCTCCGCGCCTGGTCGGCGGGCATCGGGCATGAGCTGCAGTTCTGGGATGCCTGGATGGCCAGCGGCGGCCTGCAATGGTCGGAGGAATTCGCCGCGCGGATGGACCCCGGCCGCCCGCTGGACCCCTGGCTGGCGGCGGTAGCGGAGGAGCTGGGCCAAGGGGCGCCGAGCCAGGCGGCGCTCCGCATCCTCGATGTCGGCTCCGGGCCGCTGACCTGCGTCGGCTTCGTGCTGCCGGGGCGGCAGGTGGAGGTCGTGCCGGTCGATCCCCTCGCCGCGGGCTATGCCGCGCTGTTCGCCCGGCACGGGCTGGTGCCGCCGGTGGCGCCGCGCTTCGCCCCGGCGGAGGATTTGGCCCTGTATCTGGAGCCCGGCAGCTTCGACATCGCCCATTGCCGCAACGCGCTGGACCATTCCTACGATCCGCTGCGAGGCATCGAGCAGATGCTGGCGATGGTGCGCATCGGCGGCCGGGTGCTGCTGCAGCATTTCCCGGAGGAGGCGGAGAAGGAGGGCTATAGCGGCCTGCACCAGCATAATTTCAGCCTGCGGGACGGCCGCTTCGTCATCTGGAACCGGGCGGGGGCGCTGGATGTCGCCACGGCGCTGCGCACCCCGGCGCGGGTTGTGGTCGAGCCCTCCTCGATCGTGATGGTGCGGATCGAGAAGCTCGGCGCGTCGCCGGAGGTGCCAGCGGCGGAGCAGGTGGCGCGGCTGGCCTCCGGCCTGGCGGGGCTGATGGCGGCGCTGGCGGAGGCGCGGCTGCCGGGGTGAGGGGGCTCCGGCCCCTGCCCCCGCCAGGGGGCGCTGCCCCTGGACCCCGCCGGGGGGAAGGCTTCCCCCCGGACCCCGCCCTAAGCTTGCTGGTTCAACCTGCGGCTTCTGATCGGGGTCCGGGGAGGGATCGCCGGAGCCGCCGGCAACCACCGGCGGGAGTGCAGAGCGCCCTCTGCTGGGAGCATGGGAGCAACCCCCCGTCACCCCCCTGGCGGCAACAGCGCCGCGATCCGGTCCAGCCCCAGATCCCGCACCCCCATCGCCGCCAGATGCGCCACGGTGTTCAGCAGATAGTCGCGGTTCGGCCCCGCCTGCCCCACCCCCAGGGCAATGGCCGCCGCCGCGGCCTCCGGCGCCGGCCGGCAATAGGCGGGGTGCTCCCGCCGTGCCACATAGGTCACCGCCCGCACAGCGGCGCCGCTGTCCAGCAGCCGCACCCCCAGCAGGCGGCGGGTGTAGACGATCTCGTCGCCGATATTCTCCCGCGCATCCAGGTAATCCAGCACCGAAGCGGCCTCCACCGCCGCCACCCGGAAGGCGACGCCCCGGCAGGCCCCGCCGCGGTCCAGCCCCAGCACCAGCCCCGGCGCTTCCGGCGTGCCGCGGTACAGCCGGCTCCACAGGCAGAAGCGGCGGTGGAAGCCGCGCAGCAGGGCAGGGTGGGCGCCGAGATGGGCGAAGCCGGGCCGCCAGATCAGCGATCCATAGGCGAAGACGTAGAGATGCCCGTCGGCATCCAGCAACTCGGCAGGCGACATGCGCGCATTCGGTCCCGGCCGGGCATTCGCGCCGGCGCCGCTCCGGCCTATATCCCTGCCCTGCATGTCCGCCAAGCCGCCCCGCCGCCGCCTGCCGCGCCTGCTCCTCGGGGCCTGCCTGTCGCTGCTCCTGCTCGGGGTGGCGCATGGCGTGGCCTGGTTCTGGCTGACCGAAAAGCTGGAGGCGGGGTTCGGCCAATGGGCGGCGCTGCAGCGCTCGCTCGGCCGGCAGGTGGCCTATGGCCCGCCCCGGCGCGGCGGCTGGCCGCTGGCCGCGACCCTGGAGGTGCCGGCGCTCCGCTGGTCCCAGCCGGAATGGGGGCTGGCGGCGGAGGCGGTGATGCTGCGCCTCGCCCCGCCGCAGCTCGGCACGCTGGAGGTGCTGTTGCCCGGGCGGCATGCGCTGCGGCTGGACCGGGCGGAGCTGCCCCTCAGCGCCACCGCCCTCACCGCGCGGATGCCGCTGGAAGCCGCGCTCTGGCCGCGGCTGCTGGTGCTGGAGGGGGAGGGAATCGGCCTCGGTACCCTCAGCCTCGGCAGCCTCAGGATGCGGCTGGAGACGGTGCTGGCCGCCGGCGCCGGGGAACCGGCGGCCAGCCTGAACCTGGTGCTGGACCGGCTGCGCCTGCCGCCGGAGATGCTGGGCCCGGCCGGGGCGGCGCTCGGCCCCGCGGTGGAGGCGCTGAGCCTGACCGGCACCCTCAGCGGGCCGCTACCCGCCGGGCCGGTGCGGGCGCGGGAGGCGGCGCGCTGGCGGGATGCGGGCGGGGTGCTGACCCTCTCCGCCCTGGCCCTGCGCTGGGGGCCGCTGGGGGCGGAGGGCGCCGGCCAGGTCCGGCTGGATGCCGCGCTGCAGCCGCGCGGCGCCGCCACGCTGCGGGTGACGGGCGGGGAGGCGGCGCTGGACGCTGCCCAGGCCGCCGGCGCGGTGCCGCCGCGCAGTGCCATGGCCGCCCGGCTGATGCTGCGGGTGATGAGCCGCCCGGCCGAGGGTGGCGGCCCGCCGCAGGTCGAATTGCCGCTGACGCTGGAGGACCGGCTGCTGATGCTGGCCCGGCTGCCGCTGCTGACGCTGCCGGCGGTGAACTGGCCGGAGTAGGCGCCGTGGGGGCAGCGCTCCTGACCTTGGAAAACAACAACAAAAACAGCAGGAACGGCCAGGGGCTCTGCCCCTGGACCCCGCCGGGGACTGGACCAGTCCCCGGACCCCGGTGGGTGTTTTGCGCCTCGTGAGTTGCACGGCGGGGTCGCGGCGGGGTCTTTTTTCTGGATTGGCGCCCGTGGGGCGGCACCCCCGATCTTCCAATGCCTCCCCGGGGGTTGTCCTGACCTGCCCACCGGGCTAGGCTCCACCCGATGATCAGCCTCTCTCTCCGTACTGCGCGAATTACCGGCCCGGCCGCCTGAGCCGCGCCGTGGGTACGGCGCGTGCCGCGCCGCCGGGTATCCGCCCCACCCCGCCGTACCGGAGAGTTCCCCAGATGTCCGACGCCGCTTTCGTTGCCGTGCGCTTCCTCGTCACCGCGGAGGCCTCGCCCGGCCTGCTGCCGCGCCTGCTGCAGCCCCTCGCCAAACGCGACCTGACCGCCGACGCCTTCCTCGTGCTGCGGGAGGGCGAGGTGCTGCAGGCGGAAATCCGCCTGGACGCCATGCCGGCCGAAATGGTGCATCTGGTGGAGGGCAATCTCCGCCAGGTGGTCGGCGTCACCTTCGTCGGGCGGGATATACCGCAGCCGCTGCCCGCGGCGGCTTGAGCCTCGCGGGCCTTCCCCTGTAAGAAGCCGCGCAGAAACGGCGAGGCCGGGTCATCCTGAAGGCGGCGCCCCGGAAGGGGCCTCGCCGGGCGCGGCTTGGGCCTACCCGCCGTCGCCGGAGGAGTGCCCATGTCCTGGGACGCCTTGCCGAGCGCGCTCGACCTCGCGCGCTTTCAATTCGCCTTCACCGTCACCTTCCACTTCCTCTTCCCCGCCTTCACCATCGGCCTGGCCAGCTTCCTCGCGGTGCTGGAAGCGCTGTGGCTGTGGACCGGACGGGCCGCCTATCTCGACCTGTTCCGCTACTGGCTGAAGGTCTTCGCCGTGAACTTCGCCATGGGCGTCGTCTCCGGCATCGTCATGTCCTATCAATTCGGCACCAATTGGTCGGTCTTCGCGGACCGCACCGGCCCCATCCTCGGGCCGCTGCTGGGCTATGAGGTGCTGACGGCCTTCTTCCTCGAGGCCGGCTTCCTCGGCGTGATGCTGTTCGGCCTCGGCCGCGTCGGGCGCGGGCTGCATTTCGCCGCCACCTGCCTGGTGGCGATCGGCACGCTGATCTCCGGCTTCTGGATCCTCTCGGCCAATTCCTGGATGCACACCCCGGCGGGCTATGCGGTGGATGCGGTGGGGCGCTTCGTGCCGGCGGATTGGTGGCAGATCGTCTTCAACCCCTCCTTCCCCTATCGCTTCCTGCACACCATCACCGGCGCCTATCTGACGACGGCCATGATCGTCGGCGCGGTCGGCGCCTTCCACCTGCTGCGCCTGGGCGCCCGATCGCGGCGCGCCGCAGGCGCTGACCATGAACCGGCCGCCATCGCCGGTGCCGGGCCGCGGCGCGCCAGCGGCGCGGCGCCCGAAGCGGCCGCCCCGACCGTCGAGCGGGCGCGCATCATGTTCTCCATGGCCATGTGGATGGCCGCGGCGGTGGCGCCGGTGCAGGCCGTCCTCGGCGACATGCACGGCCTCTCCACGCTGGAGCACCAGCCGCAGAAGATCGCCGCCATGGAAGGCCATTGGGAGACGCAGCGCGGCGCGCCCCTGATCCTGTTCGGCCTGCCCGACATGGCGCGGGAGGAAACCCGGATGGCGATCGAGATCCCCCGCCTCGGCAGCCTGATCCTGCGGCATGAATGGGATGGAGAGATCCGCGGCCTCAAGGATTTCCCGCCGGCGGACCGGCCGACCAACGTGCCGCTGGTGTTCTGGGCCTTCCGCATCATGGTCGGCATGGGGCTGCTGATGATCGGGCTCGGCCTGGTCTCGCTCTGGCTCCGGCTGCGGCGGCGGCTGTATGAGACGCCCTGGTTCCTGCGCTGGGCGGTGGCCATGGGGCCTTCCGGCCTCATCGCCGTCACCTTCGGCTGGATCACCACGGAGGCCGGGCGGCAGCCCTTCACCGTCTACGGGCTGATGCGCACGGCGGAGAGCGCCAGCCCCATCGCCGCGCCGGCGCTGGCCGCTTCGCTCGCCGCCTTCATCGTGGTCTATTTCTGCGTCTTCGGCGCCGGCATGTGGTACCTGTTCCGCCTCTTCGCCCATCCGCCGGAAGCGCAGGAAAGCGGGGCGGAGTCGGAGCCGCCGATCCGCACCGCGGGCATCACGCCCGCGCCGCAGGTCGCGGCCCCGCAGGCGCAGCCCGCTCCGCAGGTGCAATCATGAGCGCCGAGCTGATCGCCACCGTCTGGGCGGCCATCATCGCCATCGCGATCTTCCTCTATGTCTGCATGGACGGCTTCGACCTCGGCATCGGCATCCTGCTGCCGGCGCTGGAGAAGGAGGAGGATCGCGGCACCGCCATCAACAGCGTGGCGCCGGTCTGGGACGGCAACGAGACCTGGCTGGTGATGGGTGGGGCGGGGCTCTACGCCGTGTTCCCGCTGGCCTATGCCGTCATCCTGCCGGCGCTCTACATGCCGCTGATCCTGATGCTGCTGGCGCTGATCTTCCGCGGCGTCGCCTTCGAGATGCGCTTCCGCGCCCCGACGGAGGGCACGCGGCGGGGCTGGGATCGCGCCTTCACCGGCGGCAGCCTGGTGGCGGCGCTGATGCAGGGCCTTGCCCTCGGCGCCCTGGTGCAAGGCATCGAGGTGGAAGGCCGGGCCTATGCCGGCGGCTGGTGGGATTGGCTGACGCCTTTCTCCGTCTTCACCGCCTTGGCGCTGGTGGCGGGCTATGGGCTGCTCGGCGCCTGCTGGCTGGTGTGGAAGACGGAAGGGACGCTGCAGGAGACGGCGCGCGGCCTGGCCCGGCGCTGCGCCGTGCTGCTGCTGGCGGCCATCGCCGTGGTCAGCGCGGTGATGCCCTTCCTGCTGCCCGCCTTCCGGGCGCGGTGGTTCGACTTTCCCGCCATCCTCACCGCCCTGCCGGTGCCGGTGCTGGTGGTGGTGCTGGGATGGCTGCTGTTCCGCGACCTGCGCGGCCCGTCGGACGGCACGCCGGCGCAGGAGGCGCGGCCCTTCCTCTGGGCGCTCGGCCTGTTCTTCCTGGCCTATACCGGGCTCGGCATCACCATGTGGCCGATGATGGTGCCGCCGGGGATCACCCTGTGGGAAGCGGCGGCGCCGCGCGATTCCCAGCTTTTCCTGCTGGTCGGGGCGGCGGTGCTGATCCCCGTGGTCCTGGCCTATACCGGCTATGTCTACTGGCTGTTCCGCGGCAAGGTGAAGGCCGGGGCGGGGTACCATTAGAGCAGATCGCCGGAGGGCGGCATCGCCCGGAGGCGTGAATCTGCTCTACAATCCATAAGCTAGAGTGGTTTCGCGCTGCACAGTCAGCGTGAAACCGCGGGACGGGGCGGCCGATATGTGCGAATTCGGCGAAACCGATAAGGTCGGAGCAATGAGGGCTTCGCCCCCGAACTCCCGGCAGGGGGCCCTGCCCCCTGCACCCTCGCCGGGGGGCGGACCGCCCCCCGGATCCCGGTCCGAGTCCGCGGGTTCAACCCTCGGGTCCGAAACTCGGACCGGGGTCCGGGGCCAGGTCCCGGCCCCGGTGGGGGTTCGGGGGCAAAGCCCCCGATCATCCCCGGAAGCCCATGGGGCGCCGCCCCGCCCGGACCCCATGGGCGCGTCCACGGCACCGCGCCGGATCCTGTGGTTCATCGCCCTCTGGGCGGCGGGGGTGGGCGTCACTTTCCTGGCCGCGGGCCTTGTCCGGCTGCTCATCCCGCGCTAGGCCCGGGGCCGTCCGGGCGGCCTGACCTGGATCAAGGACCCGGCACGTGCCGGGTGGCACAGACGGGCCGCGCCGGGTGACGACAGGATGGCGCCCTCGCCGCCACATGGGGTGCGGCGGAGTCATCGGGGTCCCGCCATCATGCCGCCCTACGCTGCCCTTCCGCTCCGCCCCCAGCCCATCGCCACGGCGCCGAGGCCCATGACCACACGCGATACCTTCCTCGCCCATTGCCGCGACCAGCTCGGCGCCCTGAAGCGGGAGGGGCGCTACCGCGAATTCGCCCATCTGGAGAAGCTGGCCGGCCGGTTCCCGACCTATCTCTGGCATGCGCCGGAGGGCGTCCGGGAAGTCACCGTCTGGTCCTCCAACGACTATCTCGGCATGGGCGCCCACCCGGCAGTGCTGGCGGCGGCGACCCGGGCCGTCGCGGAGCACGGCGCCGGCGCCGGCGGCACCCGCAACATCTCCGGCACCTCGCCTTTGCATGCGGCGCTGGAAGGGGAGCTGGCGAGCCTGCACGGCAAGGGCGGGGCGCTGCTCTTCGGCTCCGGCTACATCGCCAACCAGGCCGGCATCGCCGCCATCCTGGAGGCGCTGCCGGGCTTCATCGTCTTCTCCGACGCCAAGAACCATGCCTCGATGATCGCCGGCATGCGCGGCGCCAAAGGCGCCAGCAAGGTGATCTGGCGGCATAACGACCTGGCCGATCTGGAAGCCAAGCTGGCCGCCGCGCCGGCCGAGGCGCCGAAGCTGATCGCCTTCGAGAGCGTCTATTCCATGGATGGCGACATCGCCCCGATCGGCGCCATCTGCGACCTGGCCGAGCGCTACGGCGCCATGACCTATCTGGACGAGGTGCATGCCGTCGGACTCTACGGCGCGACCGGCGGCGGCATTTCCGAGCGCGATGGCGTAGCGCACCGCATCGACCTCATCGAGGGGACGCTGGCAAAAGGCTTCGGCGTGCTGGGCGGCTACATCGCCGGCGACGCGGAGGTGGTGGACTATATCCGCAGCGTCGCCGGCGGGCTGATCTTCACCACCGCCCTGCCGCCGGCCGTCGCCGGCGCGGCGCTGGAAAGCGTGCGGGTGCTGAAGCGGGATACCGCCCGGCGCGCGGCGCTGGCGGCGCGCGCCGCGGCGCTGAAAGCGGCGCTGGACGCGGCCGGGCTGCCGCGGATGGACGGGCCCAGCCATATCGTCCCGGTCTGGGTGGGGGAGGCGGAGGCCTGCCGTCAGGTGGCGCGGCGGCTGCTGGTGGAGCACGGGCTCTACGCCACGCCGATCAACTACCCCACCGTGCCGCGGGGGACGGAAAGGCTGCGCCTCTGCGCCACGCCCTTCCACACGGATGCGATGATCGCCGAGCTGGTGCTGGCGCTGCGGGCGGTGCTGCCGCGGACGGCGCCGCTGGCGGCGGAATAGCGCGCCCTGACGTCCGAGGGGAGGACGCCGCCCGTTGGCGGCAGCGCCGCCACCCGCCGCCGGGGAGGATACTCCTCCCCCGGTGCGACAAATGGGTCTGCGGCGCGTCTTGCCGCTGGCGCCAGCGCGCTGTTCGCATGAATTCCACGGGCTTGCCGACGCCACCGCATCGGCTGGCGCCGTCGCTGCAGCGCCGCGACCCTGGCCAGGATGCAAGGCCCGCGCCGAACCGCCGCCGGGACCTTTTCGAGACAGGCTGTAAGTTTTCCGATCCGTGGGTTGAGCCGGCCGACCTGCGCCGGCGCTTTAGAGCGGTTTCACGCTGACTGTGCAGCGCGAAACCGCTCTAGCTTATGGATGGTAGAGCAGATTCACGCCTCCGGGCGATGCCGCCCTCCGGCGATCTGCTCTAGCTCGCGCTGAGGCCGCGGTTGGAGACGTAGATATTGCTGGCGGCGCAGATATTCACCTGCCGCAGCTCGGCGCTCTGGCCATTCGCCCAGACCACGCGGAAATCGTAATGGCCGCTATTGGCGGCGCGGTAGGAGGTGCGGGTGCCCGGCGGCAGCACGTTCCGGCCGAGCTGGTCGGTGCCCCAGCTCCCCTGCGAGGAATGGCTGAAATAGAGCCGCTCCACCGTGCCCGAGGAATTATTGATCACGTTGAACCGGGTATCGCAGCCGGCGGCGGGCTGCGAGACCACCACGGTCTGGGTCGGCGGCGTGCAGGCAGCCAGGGCCAGCAGCGCCAGGGCGGGCAGGAGGCGGCGGAACATGGACGTTTCCCGAACGGAAGTCGATGCAGACTAGGATCGAACAGGCTGCGTGACAATCCGTATCATTCGGCACTTAACGCCCCGTCACCAAGGACGACGCGCTGTACCTCGCAGGCCTCGATGCCGCTGAGCGCGATGTCCCGGCCATTCACCCAGACCGCGCGCAGCCGGTAGCGGCCCGAGGCGGGGAAGGGCAGGCGCAGGCTGCCGCCGGGCGGCAGCGCCGCATCCGGCGACAGATCCGCGGCTGGCCCGCCCGTCTCCGGCGTCAGGTAGAGCTGTTCCACCGCCATTCTGCCCTGGTTGAGGAAATCCGCCTCGCAGCCCTGCTGCCCGGCGCAGGCGCCGAGCAGCAGCAGCGGGGCCAGCGCCGCGCCGCGCATGGCGTTCAGCCCACAGGGTCGATCGGCGCGGGCGGCACGCCACCGGCCTCGATCGCCGCGCCGGCGGCCAGCAGCACATCCTCCCGGTAGCGGCTGCCGACGAGCTGGACGCCGACCGGCGCGCGGCCGACCAGCCCGGTGGAGACGGTCAGCCCCGGCAGGCTGAGCAGCGGCAGCCCGACCTGCGGAAGCTGCGCCATGATGATTTCCTCGAAGCGGGCGAAGCTGGTCACGTCGTCATGGTCCGGGAAGGGCAGCTCGCCGGAGACCGCCATGACCACCGCCGGGAAGCGCTCGAGGAAGGCGAGCCATTGCCGCAGCAGCCCGACGCGCGCCTGCAGCGCCGCCTGGAACTCCGCCAGGCCGGCTTCCGGGCAGAGCCGTGCCATGAAGCCGGAGACGGCGATGGCATCCGGATCGCCTTCGGTTTCGAAGACCGAGGGACCGCCGCCGGGGCGACGGGTCTCGGCCAGCCAGAGCAGGGCCTGGAGCCGGGCGCATTCGGCGAGCGGCGGGGTGTTCGCCACCTCCTCCACCACCCAGCCGGCCTTCTCCAGCCGCGAAGCGGCATCGCGCACCGCGGCGGCGACCTCCGGTTGCACCCGCATGCCGTCCGGCGCCAGGCAGACAGCGGCGCGCTTGGGGAAGGCGGGGCCTTCCAGCGGCGCCGGCGTCCACCAGGGGTCGCGCAGATCCGGCTGCGCCATGGCGGCGAGGCCGAGGCGGAGATCGGCGATGCTGCGGGCGATGGGGCCGGAGACGGCCATGAGCTGGGCGCCGATGCCGCGGTCCGGCGCCGTGGCGTTCCAGGCCGGGATGCGGCCGAGCGTCGGGCGCAGCCCATGCACGCCGCAGGCATAGGCAGGGTAGCGGATGGAGCCGCCGATATCCGTGCCATGGCCGATGGCGCCGATGCCGGCGGCGACGGCGGCCGCCGCGCCGCCGGAGGAGCCGCCAGGGGTCAGCCCCGGGTCGCGCGGGTTCTTCGTGGCACCGTGCAGGGAATTGCGGGTGAACCAGCGGAGCGAGAAGGCAGGGGTGTTGGTGCGCCCGAGGATCACCGCGCCGGCGCGTTTCAGGTTGGCGACCACCGGGCTGTCCTGGCTGGCGACGAGGTCCTGCTGCAGCCGCAGGCCGTTGGTGGTGGCCCAGCCTTCCTGGTCGACATTCACCTTCACGGTGACGGGGACGCCGGCCAGCCTCCCGGGATCCTCGCCGCGGGCGAGCGCCGCATCCACCGCCTGGGCGGCGGCAAGGGCCTGCTGCGGGTCATGCGCGATGACGGCGTTGAGGGCGGGGTTCACGGCGTCCAGCCGGGCCAGCGCGGATTTGGTCGCCTCCTGCGCAGAGACCTCGCGGGCGCGGATGCGGGTGGCGAGGTCGGTGGCGGAGAGGCGCCAGAGATCGGTCATGGGCGGGATATCCGGAGGCTGGACAGGGCAGGGATTGTCCCCGGCGCGGGGTGGGTGGTCAACGCGGGAAGGCGCCTGGAGCAGGGTGGGTTGCGCTTCGCTCACCCACCCCGCTCTGGCCTTGTGTTTGGTCGCGTGACTGGTGAGTTCCCCTCAGGCGATCACGCTCTACAGGAACCCACCGGATTGCCGTTTCCAAAGCCGCGCATAGGCCCCGTCGCGGTCCAGCAAGGCGGCGTGGCTGCCCTGTTCGACAATGCGTCCATGATCCAGCACGACGAGCCGGTCCATCCTGGACAGGGTGGAGAGGCGGTGCGCGATGGCGATCACCGTCTTGCCCTCCATCAGCCCGGCGAGCTGTTCCTGGATCGCCGCCTCGATCTCGGAATCGAGGGCGCTGGTCGCTTCGTCCAGCACCAGGATGGGCGCGTTCTTCAGCAGCACGCGGGCGATGGCGATGCGCTGCCGCTGGCCGCCGGAAAGCTTCACGCCGCGCTCGCCGACCTGCGCCTCATAGCCGCGGCGGCCGCGCCAATCGACGAGCTGCAGGATGAAGTCATGCGCCGCGGCGCGGCGGGCGGCGGCGACGATCTCCGCCTCGCCGGCATCCGGGCGGCCGTAGCGGATGTTGTCGCGGATGGAGCGGTGCAGCAGGGCGGTGTCCTGCGTGACCACGCCGATCGCGGCGCGGAGCGATTCCTGGGTGACGGTCGCGATGTCCTGACCGTCGATGGTGATGCGCCCGGCTTCGGGGGCGAAGAAGCGCAGCAGCAGGTTGATCGCCGTGGTCTTGCCGGCGCCCGAATGGCCGACCAGCCCGACGCGCTCCCCCGGGGCGATGGCGAGGTCGAAGCCGTCGAGCACGCCGCGTTCCTGGCCGTAGCCGAAGCGGACCTGCTCGAAGCGGATGGCGCCTGCGGTGATGCGGAGCGGCCTGGCGCCGGGCGGATCCGGCGCGGTGGGGGGCACGGCGATGCTGCCGGAGGCCTCCTGCACCACCCCGATATTCTCGAAGATGGCGGTGACGTTGAAGGCGACCCAGCCGGAGATGTTGGCGATCTGCCAGCCCATGGGCAGCGCCGCGGCGACGGTGGCGAGGCCGATCTCGCCCGCCTGCCAGAGCCAGATGGCGAGCCCGCCCATCGCCGTCAGCAGCGTGGCGTTGAGGCTGGAGAGCAGCAGGCTGTTCAGAGTGACGAGGCGCATCTGGCGCTGGAAGGCGGTATTCAGCCGCTCGACGCCGTCGCGCACGAAGCCGTCCTCATCCGCCGCCCGGGCGAAGAGCTTGACCGTCAGGATATTGGTGTAGCTGTCCACGATGCGGCCGGTGAGGAGCGAGCGCGCCTCGGAGGCGGCGCGGGAGCGCTCGCGCATGCGCGGGACGAGGAAGCGCAGCAGCATGACGTAGCCGGCGAACCAGCACAGCACGGGCAGCGCCAGGCGCGGATCGGCCCGGGTCAGCCACAGCACCGCGGTGCTGCCATAGACGATGATGTACCAGACGGCATTGACGCCCTGGACCACGCTTTCGCGCAGCGCGGGGCCCGCCTGCATCACGCGGTTGGCGATGCGGCCGGCGAAATCCTCCTGGAAGAAGGCCCAGCCCTGGCGGATGACATGGAAATGGCTCTGCCACCGGATCAGGCTGGTGACGTTGCCGTTGATGCCCTGCGCCGCGACCAGGTTCTGCGCGGTGATGGCAAGGGGCCGGCCGACCAGCAGCACTGTCGCCATGCCGAGGAGTTGCGGCCAGGCCTCGGCGAGCAGCCGGTCCGGGCCATGGGTGGAGAGCAGGCCGACGAGCTGGCCGATGAAGATCGGGATCAGCGCATCCAGCACCGCCACCAGCAGGCCGCAGAGGAAGAGCAGCAGGAACAGCGCCTTCGCCTGGCGGATGAAGTACCAGTAGAAGGCGAGCAGGCCGGAGGGCGGCGGGGTGGCGGGCACCGCCGTGCCGAGCAGGCGGCTCGCGCTTTCGCCGGGGCCGGCGACCGGGTCGAGGGTCCGCTCGAAGGGGAGGCTTGCCATGGGCGCCAGCAACGCCCGGCGGGGCGTGCTGTCAATGCCCGCGGCGGCGCCTCGTAGCAACGGCATCTGTCTCCGACAAATGCCGAGGCCGCGAATGCGGCCCGCCGGCGGTCCGGCGAAGCCAAGCCAGCCGGAGGTTGGTGCCCGGCGTCTGAGGCAAGAAAAGGGCGGAGACCGGCGGTCGCTGCCAGCGACCGTTGGTCTCAGCCCGGCAGGTTGAGCACGTTCTTGCTGAGGATGTTCCGCTGGATCTCGTTGCTGCCGCCATAGATCGTGGCCGGCCGCGCCTGGATGTAGAGGCCGCCGATATTGAGGTCGCGATTGCCCTCCATCGGCTCCAGCAGGCCGGCATTCTCGCCGGCGATCTCCAGCATGGTGTCGGTGATCTTCTGGAACAGCTCGGTCTGGATAACCTTCAGCATGGAGACGTCGGGGCCGAGGCTCTCGCCGCGCTTCAGCTTCTCGACATAGACGCCGAACAGCGCCTTGAGGTCCTCAAATTCGAGGCGCAGGCGGGCGTAGCGGTCCTGGAACTCCGCCTCCTCCCAAACCCCCATCCGCTCGGCGAGGATCTTCAGGCGCGAGAGCGCGTAGCCGGACTGGCGGGGGGACCCGAGGAAGATGCGCTCGAAGCCGAGCAGCGCCTTCGCCATGTCCCAGCCCTTGTTCAGCGTGCCGACGAGGTTCTCCTTCGGCACTCGGACATTGTCGAAGAAGGTCTCGCAGAATTCGTCATGCATCTCGAGGTTGATGATCGGCCGCACGGTGATGCCGGGCGTCTTCATGTCCACCAGGAGGAAGCTGATCCCTTCCTGCTTCTTCGCGTTCTTGTCGGTACGGACCAGCAGGAAAATCCAATTGGCGTCCATCGCCAGGGTGGTCCAGATCTTCTGGCCGTTGACGACGTAGTGGTCGCCCTCCAGCACCGCCTCGGTCCGCAGCGCGGCGAGGTCGGAGCCGGCATTCGGCTCGGAATAGCCCTGGCACCAGACATGCTCGCCGGAGAGGATTTTCGGCAGGAAGAACTTCTTCTGCGCTTCCGTCCCGTACTTGATCACCAGCGGGCCCAGCATGACGATGCCGTGGTCGTTGGTGCGGGCGACGCCGTAGCGCTCATACTCCTCGGTGAGGATGATCTGCTTCGCCGGGGAAAGGCCGAGGCCGCCATACTCCTTCGGCCAGCCGGGGCAGAGCCAGCCCTTCTCGGCCAGCTTCATGTACCATTCCTTGTTCTCCGCCCAGTGCAGGCGCTTCGGCGGGTTGCGCAGATGCTCCGGGTAGTTATCGTGCAGGAAGGCACGGACCACCTGGCGGAAATGCTCGTCCTCCAGCCTGTCCAGCTCGGCGGGCGGCGGGATGCGGATGGCGTCCATAATCAGGCCCCCTTGAAATGCGGCGTGCGCTTGCCGAGGAAGGCGACGCGGCCCTCGGCGAAATCCTGCGTCAGAAAGAGCGTCGCCTGGAAATGCCGCTCCTGCTCCAGGGCGCGGTCCAGCCCCTCGCCCAGCATCTGCTTGGTCAGCGCCATCGGCGCCGGCGCCTGCTCCGCGAGGAACTTCGCCTTCTCCAGCGCGGTGGCCAGCGCATGGCCCTTCGGCACGACCTGGTCGATCAGGCCGATGCGCTCCGCCTCCGCCGCGCTCATCTGCCCGTGGTAGAGCAGGATCTGCCGCGCCCTGCCCTGGCCGACGCGCAGCGGCAGGGTGTGTGGCAGGCCGAGATCGGCCATCAGCCCGATCCTGCCGAAGCCGGCGGCGAAGCGCGCATCCTCCGCCGCCACGATGGTGTCGGAGGCGCAGGCGAGCGAGAGCCCGGCGCCGACGCAGAAGCCTTCCACCGCCGCGACCACGGGCTTCGATCCCAGCACGATCAGCCGCACCAGCTCATGCGAGAGCCGCATGCGCTCCCGCCCCGCCAGGGCAGACTCGACATCCATGCCGGAGATGTCGCCGCCGGAGCAGAAATGCCCGCCCGCCCCCGTCAGCACGATGGCGCGGATGCCGGCATCGCCCTGCGCCGCCCGCAGCGCCTCGATCATCTGGAAGCGGATGGGCATGGCCAGCGCGTTGCGCCGCGCCGGCTGGTCGATGGTGAGGATGAGGACGGCGCCGTCGCGTTCGCTGACGACGCGGCAGATCGGGTCGCTCATTCCTCCACCTCCGGGCTCACCGCCATGAAGCGCTTGCGGTGCAGGGCGGCGCTGCCGAATTGGTTGGCCAGCACCATCGCCTTCCGCAGGTAGAGGCCGACATCGTACTGGTCCGTATAGCCGATGCCGCCATGGAGCTGGATGCATTCGCGCGTCACCCGCAGCGAGGCCTCCGCCGCCCGCGCCTTGGCGCGGGAAACGGCGGCGCGCCGCGCATCGCCGGTGGCGCCGGCATCCAGCGTGGCGGCGGCGCTTTCGATGCTGGCGCGCGTCAAGGCGAGTTGCATCTTGAGGTCCGCCGCACGGTGCTGCAGGGCCTGGAAGGTGCCGATGATCCTGCCGAACTGGCTGCGCGTCTTCAGATAGTCCAGCGTCATGGCGAAGGCGCGTTCCATGCCGCCGAGGAGATAGGCGCCGGTCAGCAGCGCGGCTTCCTCCAGCGCCGCTTCCAGCGCGGGGCCGATATCCTCGGCCAGCTTCGTGCCCGCGCCGGCCCGCGGCGTCAGCGCGCCGAAATTGCCGCCATCCTGGGTGCGCTCGATCGTCAGGCCGCTCGCCGGATGTTCGTACAGCGCCAGCTTGCCGCCTTCCCGCACCGGCAGCAGCAGCGCGGTCGCGCCGGCGGCCATGGGGATGAACAGGCGCGGCGCGTCCGGTGTGCCCGGCACCTCCAGCCTATCGGCGCGCTCCTGCCAGGCGGTCAGCAGCACCGCCTCGCCGGCCAGCAGCGGGGCGAGGCGCGGCGTGCCGGCCAGGATGGCGGCGGAGAGCATGGCGGGGATCAGCGGCTCCGGCACCAGCGCAGCGCCCAGCTCCTCGGCCAGGGCGCAGGCCTCGCCGAGGCCCAGCCCGGCGCCGCCCGCCGCCTCCGGCACGCGCAGGCCGATCCAGCCCATCTCGCCCATGTCGCGGAACACCGCGGGGTCGAAGCCGAGGTCCTGGAAGCGCAACTCCCGCACCCGCTTCAGGTCGCCGCCCGGCGGCGCCACCGCGGCGGCGCTGTCCCGGATCATCCGGATGCTTTCGGCGCGATCATCCTGCACGGCGGCACTCATCTGCGTTTCCCCGTATTCCCGTGTGGGCGGCCCAACCCGGCCCACCCGTTGTCCAGTCGCGGCTTTGCCGCGACTGACTGTGCGAGTCCTCGGGCCTTCAGCAAACCCGGGGCCCCCATGGCGCCGCGCCAGCGGCGTCGTGGGGATTTAGTTCAGGTGCAGCTTGGCGCCGGACTTGGCCTGCACTTCCTCGAAGGTGACGCCCGGCGCCAGGTCGCGCAGCACGAAGCCCTTCTCCGGCAGCACGTCGATGACGGCCAGGTTGGTGTAGACCCGGCGGATGCAGCGCAGCCCGGTGAGCGGGTAGCTGCACTTCTCCACCAGCTTCGGCCGGCCATCCTTCGTGGTGTGCTCCATCACCACCCAGACACGCTTGGCACCGGCCGCCAGGTCCATGGCGCCGCCGACCGCGGGCGCGGTGTCGTTCTCGCCCGTCGCCCAATTCGCCAGGTCGCCATTCTCCGCCACCTCGAAGGCGCCGAGGACGCAGAGGTCGATATGCCCGCCGCGGATCATCGCGAAGCTGTCCGCATGGCCGACGAAGCTGGCGCCCTTCACCAGGGTGATGAGCTGCTTGCCGGCATTGATCAGCCAGGGATCCTCGGCGCCCTTGGCCGGTGCCGGCCCCATGCCGATGACGCCGTTCTCCGACTGGAAGATCACCTCCCGCTCGGCCGGCACATGGTTCGCCACCAGCGTCGGGATGCCGATGCCGAGGTTGACGCACCATCCCTCCGGCACATCGGCGGCAAGGCGGGCGGCCATCTGGTTACGATCGAAGGGCATGCTCCAACCTCCCTTAGAGCGTGATCGGTTGAGGTCGAATCGACCGAAACCGTGAATCACACGACCGAACAATGAGCTGGAGCGGGGCGGGTGAGCGCAGCTCAACCGATCCCGCTCTAGCGCGCTTCGGGCTTCAGCCAATCCCCGCCGCGATCCACCTGGACCACGCGGTTCACATAGACGCCGGGCGTGCCGACCATGTGCGGGTGCAGCTCCCCGAGCTCCCGGATGTGCTGCACCTGGGCGACGGTCAGCTCCGCCGCCATGGCCATGATCGGGTTGAAATTGGCGCCGGAGCCCCGATAGACGAGGTTGCCCCAGCGATCGGCCTCCCAGGCCTCCACCAGCGCCACATCGGCCTTCAGCGCCTTCTCCATCACGTATTCCCGGCCGTCGAATTCCCGCGTCTCCTTGCCGCGGGCCAGCAGCGTGCCGGCCGCCGTCGCGGTGTAGAAGGCGGGAATGCCGGCGCCGGCGGCGCGGATGCGCTCGGCCAGCGTGCCCTGAGGGGTGATCTCCAGCTCCAGCTTGCCCTCGCGGTAGAGCGTCTCGAACACCACCGGATCGCTGCTGCGGGGGAAGGAACAGATGATCTTCCGTACCCGGCCGACCTCCATCAACCGCGCCACGCCGACATGCCCGCTGCCGGCATTGTTCAGCGCAATGGTAAGATTCTTGGCGCCCTGCTCGATCAGCCCCTCGATCAGCGCATCCGGCTGGCCGACCGCGCCGAAGCCGCCGATCAGCACGGTGGAGCCGTCCTTGACGCCGTCCAGGGCCTCGGCGACCGAGGCCACGATCTTGTTGATCATCCATCTCCCTCCCGGGGGTCGATTGGAGGTAACCCGCACCGCGGCCTGGGTCCAGCCCCCTGTGCCGGGAGGGGCGCCGCCCCTCCCGGACCCACCCCGCCAAAGGCCGAAAGGCTTTTGGAAACCATGAGCCTGCGGGCGGAACCGCTAGCCCGCCTTGCCACGCATCGCGCCGTTGATGGCGGCATGCGGGGCAATGGCGGCGAAGCGCGGCAAATCGCCCCCCAGCAGGGCACGAGCATAATCCTGCGCGGCGGCATAGGCGGCGCGGGCCAGGGCGCCGCCCACGGAAACGCGGCGCACCCCGGCCGCCGCCAGCTCCGCCAGAGGCACCAGCCCGGCGCGCGGGCCCGCCAGCACATTCACCGGCTTCGGCGCCACCGCCTGCACCACCCGGCGGATGGCCGCCATATCCGGCAGGGCAGGGGCGTAGAGGCAATCGGCGCCGGCCTCCGCGAAGGCCGTCAGGCGGCGGATGGTGTCTTCCAGATCCGGCCTGCCATGCAGGAAATTCTCCGCCCGCGCGGTCAGCACGAAGGGCCGACCGAGGGCGTGGGCGGCGGCGATGGCGGCCTTCACCCGGGCCAGGGCGGCGTCGAATTCATGGATCGGCGCGGCGGGATTGCCCGTCGTGTCCTCGATGGTGCAGCCGGCGAGACCGGCCTCGCCGGCGGCGCGCACCGTCAGGGCGCAATCCTCGGGCGCGGGGCCGTAGCCATCCTCCAGATCGGCGGAGACCGGCAGATCGGTCTCCGCCAGGATGGCCGCGGCATTGCCGACGGCCATCTCCCGCGTGATGGCCCCGTCCTGGCGCCCGAAGGTCCAGGCCGCGCCGGCCGAGGTGGAGGCCAGCGCCACCGGCCCCAGCGCCGCCAGCAGCCGGGCGCTGCCGGCATCCCAGGCATTGGGCAGCACGAAACAGCCTGTCCCATGCAGGGCGACGAAGCGTTCGGCACGTTCGGCGATATTCGTCATGGCGGACCTCCTCCTCCTGCGCACCGGTTAGCCGAAGCCCGGCGCGGAATCCTTCGGGCCGCGACGAAAGGTGGCGCGGCCAGGGAGCCCGCCGCGGCGGGCCGGACAGCGTGCCCGCCTCAGCACTCCCCGGGCCCGTTGGTGATGCCGTGCAGGTGCATCATCGCCGGCGGCAGGCCGTGCAGGGCACGCAAAATCTGCACGGCCAGCCATGCATCCTCCAGCGCGCCGTGAAACATGCCTTCCCGTGCCAGGCCGCATGCCGCGGCGGCATGGGCCAGGCCGGCGCGGCCGCCGGGCCGCGCCCGGCGCCAGGCCCGGAGGGTACAGAGCTCGCCACCCCAGGGGATCGGCAGATACAGCCTTTCGAATTCCCCGCCCAGCATGCGCCGGTCGAAGGCCAGGTTATGGGCGCAGCCCATGGCGCCGGCGAAGAACGCCGCAATCTCCGCCGCATGCAGGGCGAAGGGCGGGTGCAGCGCCAGGAAGGCGTCGGACATGCCATGCACCCGGGCCGCGCCCCAATGGCAGGGAATGCCGGGGGCGAAGGCGAGATGCAGCGTCGCCTCCGGCGCCAGCGCCGCATCCAGCCGCACCGCGCCCAGGGAGACGACGCGGTCGCCGAAGCCGGTGCCGGTGGTCTCCGTATCGAAGACCACCACCGGGCCGCCATCCCAGGCCAGGGCGGCCGGTCCATCTGCCGGCGCCGCGGCCCCGCCGGTCATCGCCCCGCGCATCAGGCGAAGCGGAACAGGCCGTTGCTCACCACCACCTTGTCCCGCTCCACCACAAGGGCGCGGAAGGCGGCGCCGCCTTCCTCATGCCAGATCTCGGTCCGGATGGTCTCCCCGGGGAAGACCGGGGAGGAGAAGCGCAGATCCATCCGCCCGAACCGTGCCGTGTCATAGCCGCAGAGCGTGCGCAGCAGGGCGTGGCAGACCGTGCCGAAAGTGCAGAGCCCGTGCAGGATCGGCCGCGGGAAGCCGGCCGCCCTGGCGATGGCCGGGTCGATATGCAGCGGGTTCAGGTCGCTGTTCAGCCGGTAGACCAGCGCCTGCTCCGGCCGCGTGGCGAGGTCGAGCGACAGGTCCGGCGCCCGCTCCGGCTCCGGATGCGGCCGCTTCACCGGGCCGTCCGGCCCGCCGAAGCCGCCATCGCCGCGCAGGAAGCTGGTGGAGGTGGCGGTGGCCAGCACCGCGCCGCTCGCCGCATCGATGATCTCGCGCTCCGAATACATCAGCGCGCCCTTGCCAGGGCCCCGGTCCACCAGCCCGGTGATGCGGGAGCGGCCGATGATCTCGCCCTCGGTCGGCAGGGGCCGGTGCAGCACCAACCCCTGTTCGCCATGCACGATCTTCACCCAGTCGATGCCGGTATCCGGGTTGCGGGACCAGAAGCCCGGCGCGCCGAGCACCACCGGCATGGAGGGCATGACCTTCAGCCGGGGCTCGTAGAGAAAATCGAGCTGCTGCTCATCCATCGGGTCCTGGCCGAGGCCGACGCTGAAATTATACAGCGCCACATCCTGCCAGCGGAGCGCCTGGCGGATCTCCGGGATCGGGTAGTTGAGCAGCTTTTCGTAGACGATGGGCATCGGCGTTCCCCCGGGGTCAGGGCGGGCAGTTTCTCCACTGCCATCCCAGGGGACAAGGGCCAGGAAAAATCGCCAGGCACAACCGGGCACGGCCCCCGCCGCGCCCGGCAGGGATCAGGCCGCGTCGGCCAGGGGGTTCAGCTTGTAGCCGCCGCCCTCGGTCACCAGCAGCCTCGTATTGGCCGGATCCGGCTCGATCTTCTGCCGCAGCCGGTAGATATGCGTCTCCAGCGTATGGGTGGTGACGGCGCTGTTGTAGCCCCACACCTCGTTCAGCAGGATCTGCCGCGGCACCGGCCGGCCGCCGGCCCGGTAGAGATACTTCAGGATGTTGCTTTCCTTGTCGGTCAGCCGGACCTTGCGGTTCCGGGACGCTTCCAGCAGCATCCGGGCGGCCGGACGGAACAGGTAAGGGCCGATGATGAAGACCGCGTCCTCCGAATTATCGAAGACGCGAAGCTGGGCGCGGACCCGGGCCAGCAATTCGTGCAGACGAAAGGGCTTGGCGATGTAGTCATTCGCCCCGGCATCGAGGCCCTTGATCACGTCCTGCTCCTGGTCCTTGCCGGTCAGCATGATGACCGGCATGCGCCGCCCATCCCGCCGCAGCTTGGCGCAAAAATCCCGGCCGTCGCCGTCCGGCAGGCCGATATCCAGCAGGATGGCGTCGTAGCGGGCATCCGCATGTGCCAGCTTGAGCTCCGCTTCCTTCGCGCTTTCCGCCTCATCGGCGGTGAAGTCGCCATCCAGGGAAAGCTGCTCCGCGAGGGTCGCGCGCAGCGCGGCATCGTCCTCGACAATCAGGATTGGGCGGGGGGATGCCATGAAGCCTCCGGAAATAGGGTTGCGTGAAAACGTCGCCTTCGCCCGGACGTTCCGCGCCCGGCCTTGGAACAGGGGGGATTGAAACCACAGGGATAGAAAGACGCACCTCACGGGCGCGTAGGGGCGGATACACAAGATTGCGATAGCGTGACAACGAGTTGTGTTACAATACTTTCCCCTCAAACGGGGGTTGCAGATCGGGGGCGTCGAATTCCACGATCCATAGATCGGGGTCCCGTCGCACCTGCCGGTCCACATAGGCGTCGGCGGCTTCCTGATTGACGGGCGCCTCGCCCGTGCCGCGCATCCAGGCGGGGCGGCCTTCCGCGTCGCGCACCTGGCTCAGCACCAGCAGCCCGTCGCGACCGCGTAGGACGCAGAGAATCCCGCCGGAATCCGGGTCTCCCTTGCGCAGCACGGCGCCGCTGCGGCCGGCGATATCGGCCAGGCGCAGCGCCATCGAAACCCAGATTCCGGCTTTCACGCGAGGTTCCATGCGGGCATAGGAACCGCCCGGCGCGCCCGCTGGCAAGCTCTGCTTGCCCTGCCGCCCCGGCTCCGCCACATCTGGCGCCGCGTAGGAGTTCCCATGGATCACCGTAAGATGAGCGAGGGGCAGCGCGCCTATGAGGCGAAACGCGCTGCTCGCGCGGGCATGAGCCTCGAGCGCTGGCTCGACCAGAAGGCGAAGGAGGCGGAGGCGGAGCGCACCGCGGCGGCGAAGACGGCCGTCCCGGCGAAGGAGGCGGGGAAGAAGCCCGGCTTCTTCTCCCGGCTGCTGGAGAAGGCGCAGAAGCCGATCTAGTGTCCTGCCCGCAAAGTTCGCTGGATTTCCAGCGAACGCAGCGGGCAGGACACTGAAAACAAAGCTGGTGGCCCGAGAACGAAGTCCGCAGGACTTCAGCATCGGGACACTAGCGATCCCCGCGAGGCGCCGCTGCGCGGCGCCCGCATGGGCAGCGCCATGAGAGGTCCCGGGACGGGCCGCCTTGCGGGCAGTGCGCAGCCTGCCGCGGCGGCCTCGGAAGGGGCGCGGGCGCTACGCCTTGCGGGGCCGCAAGGCACCCAAGGACAGCGGGCGGCGCCGACAGAGGCGCGGCTTTGCGCGCTGCGCAGCCTGCCGCGGCGGCCCTGAAAGGGCGCGGGCGCTGCGTTCGGCACGGAGCGGCGAGGCACGCGAGGACAGCGGGCGCGCCGAAGAGACGCGGCTCCGCGAGCTGCGCCGCCCCTACCGCCGCCGGGGCGGCGGGCAGCCTCGGGGCGGCGCTACACCATGCGCAGCAACAGCCCGTCCCGCCTGACGGCCTGGTGGAACACCACGCCGCCGATATGCAGGACGAGCAGCACCAGGATGGTCCAGCCGCCGATCGTATGCAGCGCCTGCAACTGCCCGGCGAGGTCCTCATTCGCGTCCATGAATTTCGGCAGCTCGATGAAGCCCAGATAGGCGGTCTGGCCCTGCAGCGGAAAACCCCAGGCGTTGGTGGCGAAGAAGCCGAGCAGCGGCTGCACCAGCAGCAGCGCGTAGAGCGCGTGGTGCACGGTATTCGCCGCCAGGCGCAGCGGCGCCGGGATGCTCGCCGGCAGGGGCGGCGCCTTGTGGCTCAGCCGCCAGAGCAGGCGCAGCAGCACCACCAGGAACAGCGTCACCCCGGCGGATTCATGGATGGCGTAGAACACCATCTTGGTGGCGCCCTCCTGCGCCTCCGTGATGTGCTGGATGACGAAGCCCACCGGCAGCGCCACCGCCATCAGCGCCACCGTGATCCAGTGGAACCACTTCGCAACCGGGTTGTAGCTCTGCATCCTGCCCTCCCCCCAATGTCCCGCATGCTGCCACAGCCCGGCCGAGCCCTGCCCGATCTGATCGCCGCCCATGCCGATTGGAGCATCGACCCGCGCAAGCGCTGGCTGAGCCTGGCGCGGCGCGAGGGCGGCATCTGGCGCGCGGAGGCGCCGCGGCCGGTGGGCGAGGTGGCCACCCTGCTGCCGGCGCTGCTGGCGGCAGGGGCGCCGGTGGCGCTCGGCCTCGATCTGCCGCTGGGCCTGCCGCGCGCCTATGCGGCGGGACGGGCGGAGGCGGGGTTTCCGGAATTCCTCGCCGGGCTGGCGGCGCGGCCGGAATTCTTCGCGGTGAATGCGGGGCTGGAGACGGTGTGCGCCGCCAGCCCCTTCTACCCGGCGCGCGGCCTGCGGGGGATGACGCGCGCTGCCCATGCCGCCGCGCTGGGCTTCGCCGGCGCGGAGGGGCTGTCCCGCTGGTGCGACCGGGCGACGGCGGAGCGCCCGGCCGGCGCGCCGCTGTTCTGGACCCTGGGCGCCAACCAATCCGGCAAGGCGGCGATCGCAGCGTGGCGGGACTGGCTGGTGCCGGCGCTGGCCTCGGGCGCGCCGGTGCGCCTCTGGCCCTTTCAGGGCGGGCTGCACGCACTGCTGGCGCCGGGGGTGGCGGTGCTGGCGGAGGTCTATCCGGCGGAGGCGCTGCGCCATTGCGGCCTGAAGCTGGCGGGCAGCAAGCGCGCCCAGGGGCCTCGCCAGGCGCTGGCAGCGGCGCTGCGGGAGGCGATGGCGGCGCGTCGCGTAGTGCCGGGCGCGGCGCTGGCGGCGGCCATCGCGGCCGGCTTCGGCGCGGATGCGGCAGGGGAGGACCGCTTCGACTCGCTGATCGGCCTGCTCGGCCTGATCGGCGTGCTGGACGGGGCAAGGCCGGATTTCGTGCCGGAGGATCCCTGGATAAGGCACTGGGAAGGCTGGGTGCTGGGGCAGACGGCGCTGCCGCGCCTCAGCCTGCCCGCATCCGGTCCCGCAGCACCCGGTAGCTGATGCGGACGATGCCGGCCGCGTCCAGCAGCGCAGGCAAGGCGGGGTCCAGCATGCCGGCGGCGTCGGCGGCGCGCAGCTCGGCGAAGCGGGGGGAATAGGCGCGCAGCTCCGGCCCGTCCTCCACCGGATGGGCGAAGATTTCGGTGATGCCGGGGCGGAGATGCGGCAGGGCGTCGCGCAGCACCTCGGCCGTGGGGCGCGGCCAGGGGTAGAGCATGTGGTCGTTGCTCAGCACGCCGCGCGCGGCAGCGCGGGCCCGGGCCGCCGCGCCGGCGATCGCGGCCTCCGCCTCGCCCAGGAGGCGCACCGGCAGGCGATAGGCCAAAGCGAGGTCGAGATACACCTCGAACAGATCGTCCCGCCCCTGCAGCACGTTCATGTGCAGGTCCAGATGCGTGACGTCGACGCCCCAGGCGAGGGCGGTGGCGATCTGCGCCGCCCCTTCGGCGCGGGCCTCGGCGGCGTCCAGCGCGGCGACCGCTGCCGCCGTGGTGGGGTGGCAGTAGCCCTCGGCGTCGCGCAGGGAGGCGCCGGCGGTCAGCGGGCGCCAGCGGTAGGCCGGGTACTCGCTGGTGAAGGTGAGGTGGATGCCCAGCGGATGGCCGCGGCACAGCAGCGCCGCCTCCGGCGCCCAGGGGCAGGGGACCATCAGCGAGGCGCTGGTGGCGACACCCTGGGTCAGGGCACGGTGAATGGCGCAATTCGCGGCATGGCTGGCGCCGAGATCGTCGCAATTGAGGATGAGATAGCGGGCATCGGGCATGTGGCACCATCGTCCGAGAGGGGCGTCGCGCCGTAAGGCGTGCCTTACGGCGCGCGCCCCCTCGGGCTCCCCCCACCAAAGGCCGAAGGGCCTTTGGGAACCATGAGTCCAGGCGCGGCGGTTCTACCGCAAAACTCAAGGGTTCCAAGGGCTCTTCGGCCCTGGCGGGTGGAGTTTGAGGAGGGCGGAGCCCTCCTCAATGCGAAGCGGTTCCTACCCTGCTAGGCTGCCGGGCAATGCCAACCCCCCGTTTGCTGCTGCCCGATGCCCCGGCCCTGGTCGCCGGCCATGGCCGCGCCACCCTGCTGACGCCCGATGGGGAGTTACTGGAGCTGCCCTCGGCTGCCCTGCCCCGTGCCCTGGCCGACCACCCCCCGCCCCTGCTGGTCCATGCCCCCGCCACCGCCCGCCGCCTGGACCTGCCCCGCTTCGAGGCCACCTTCGACCTGCTGGACCTCTTCGCCTTCTGCCGCCCCGCCCAGCTTGCCGCCCCTACCCCGCGCGGCCTGGCCATGGCGCTGGGCTTCGACCCGCCGCGCGACGATGCCGCCGCCGCCGCCCTGCTGCCGGAGCTCGCCACCGCCCTGCTGCGCCACCTGGCGCAGGGCCGCAACACGCCGCTGAACCGGGATGCCGGCATCCTCGCCGCGCAGATGGAGCAGGCCGCCGGCTGGCCCTGGACGCCCGCCGTGCTCGCCGCCCTGGGCCGGGACCCGGAAAAGCCCTCGCTCGACGCCCACAGGGTCTGGCGCCGCCTGCCGGAGTGGGAGGATCCCGGCCCGGCCCAGCCCCCCGCCAGCTTCGACGTCTCCCCGGCGGAAGCCCGCCAGCGCCTTGGCCAGATCCTCGGCGAAGGCGCGGAGCAGCGGCCGCAGCAGGCGGATTTCGCCTCCGCCGCCGCCGGCGCCTTCGCCCCGCGCGACGACCGGGGCCAGCCCCGCCTGGTCCTCGCCGAGGCCGGCACCGGCACCGGCAAGACGCTGGGCTACATCGCCCCCGCCTCCCTCTGGGCGGAGCGCAACGGCGCGCCGGTCTGGATCTCCACCTTCACCCGCAATTTGCAGCGTCAGATCGACCAGGAGCTCGGCCGCCTCTACCCGGAGCCGGAGGAGCGCCGCCGCCGCGTGGTGGTGCGCAAGGGGCGGGAGAATTACCTCTGCCTGCTGAATCTGGAGGAGATGCTGGGCCAGGCCAGCCAGCCGGACATGGCGGTGCCGCTCGGCCTCGTCGCCCGCTGGGCGCTGGCGACGCGGGACGGCGATCTGCTGGGCGGCGATTTCCCTGGCTGGATCGCGGAATTGCACGGGCCGCAAGCCCTTTGGCCGCTGGCCGACCGGCGGGGCGAATGCATCCGCTCCGCCTGCCCCCGCTACAAGCAATGCTTCGTCGAGCATTCCATCCGCCGCGCCCGCACCGCGACGCTGGTGGTGGCCAACCATGCCTTGGTCATGGTCCAGGCGGCGCTGGGCGGCGGCGAGGATGGCCGCCCGGTCCGCTACGTCTTCGATGAGGGCCACCACCTGTTCGACGCCGCGGATGCCGCCTTCAGCGCCGCCGTCACTGGCGCCGAGACAGCGGAATTGCGCCGCTGGCTGCTGGGCGCCGAGGGCGGCCGCAGCCGCGCCCGCGGCCTCCGCCGCCGCATCGAGGAACTCGCCGGCGACCTGCCGGACCTGCTGCCGCCCATGGAGGCGGCGTTGCAGGCCGCCCGCGCCCTGCCCGGCCTCGGCTGGTCCAGCCGGCTTTCGGAGGAGCCCCGCCAGCCCGTCAGCGAGGCCGCCGCGGAGCGCCTGGCCAACCCCACCGAGGTCTTCCTCCGCGCCGCCCGTCGCCAGGTGCTGGCCCGGGCGGAAGAGGATGACGGCCTCTATGACCAGCAATGCGACCTGCACCCGCTGGGCGAGGGCATCGCCGAGGCCGCCGAGGCGCTGGAACGCGCCCTGAAGCGGCTGGAGGAACCGCTGGCCACCCTGCGGGACCGGCTGCAGGCCCGGCTGGAGGATGATGTCTCGGAGCTGGAGACCAGCGACCGCATCCGCCTGGAAACCGCTGCCCGCGGGATCGAACGCCGCGCCCTGCTGCCGCTGAAGGCCTGGCAATCCATGCTCCGCACCCTCGCCGCTCCGCCCCCCACGCCCGGGGAGCGCCGGGAATTCGTCGATTGGCTGGCCGTGACAAGGCGCGACGGGCGGGAGGTGGATGCCGGCCTGCACCGCCACTGGCTGGACCCCACCACCCCCTTCGCGCTGAACGTCGCGGCGCCGGCGCATGGGCTGCTCATCACCTCCGCCACCTTGCTCGACCGGCTGGGCGACGCCGGGCTGACGGAGGAGCCGGACGCCGTCTGGAACACCGCCGAGGCCCGCACCGGTGCCAGCCACCTGCCTTCCCCGGCCATCCGCGCCGCCCTGGCCTCGCCCTTCGACTACGCCGCCCGTACCCGCGCCTTCGTGGTGACGGATGTGGAGCGCGGCCGGCCGGGCCAGGTGGCGGCGGCGATGCAGGCGCTGTTCCTGGCCTCGGGCGGCGGCGCGCTCGGCCTCTTCACCGCCATCCGGAGGCTGCGGGACTGCCACCACCACATGGCGCAGGGGCTGGAACAGGCCGGCATCCCACTCTTCGCCCAGCATGTGGATGCCATGGACAACGCCACCCTGGTGGATGTCTTCCGGGCGGAGGAGGATGCCTGCCTGCTGGGCACAGACGCCATGCGGGACGGGGTGGACGTCCCCGGCCGGTCCCTCCGCCTGCTGGTCTTCGATAGGGTGCCCTGGCCGCGCCCCTCCATCCTGCACCGGGAAAGGCGGATCCATCTCTCGGGCGGCGACCCCAAGGGCTATGACGACGCCCTGGCCCGCCATCGGCTGCGCCAGGCTTTCGGCCGGCTGATCCGCCGGGCGGATGACAAGGGAGTGTTCGTCCTGCTGGATCGTTCCTGCCCTTCCCGCCTGCTGGCCGGGCTGCCGCCTGGGGTGCAGCCTCGCCGGGTGGGGCTGGCGGAGGCGGTGGCGGAGACCCGCGCCTTCCTCTCTGACGGAACCGCGAGTTGACGCCGCGCGCTGGGCAAGCGACCTGACGGCGGAAAGCGAGGCCCCCATGCCCAATACCCGATTCAACGCGCAGGAAGCGCTGGTCTGCGCCATGGTGCTGATGGGCGCCTCGGACCGGCAGATGTCCGATGCCGAGCTGGGGATGATGTCTCGGCTGGTGCAGGAGCTGCCGGTCTTCGGCGATTTCCACCCGAGCGGCATCGCCAGCGTGACCGAGACCTGCCTGAAGCTGCTGGAGCGGGAGGACGGGCTGGACCGCGCCTGCACCCTGATCCGCGACGCCTTGCCGCCGCGGCTGCGCGAGACCGCCTATCTCCTGGCCTGCGAGGTGGCGGCGGCGGATGGCGAGGCGACCCAGGCGGAGCTGCAATTCCTGCAGGAATTCCGCCTGGCGCTGGACCTGGACCGGCTGATCGCCGGCGCCATCGAGCGCGCGGCGCGGGCGCGGTACCAGGTGATTTAGGCCGCGTCCGCCGGATCCATGCGACGCCGTTGCGCTCCCGCTCAATGGCGCGGCCGAAGATCACCGCCGGCCAAGGGGCCGGAAAGCCTCGGATCGGACCCGCCTGCGCGGCGCCGCCGCCGCGCGATCCAGTCCCCCGCTTCGTCGAGGCAGGAATAGACCACCGGCACCACCACCAGGCTGAGCAGGGTGGAGGTGACGAGCCCGCCGATGACCACGATGGCCATCGGCGCCCGGAACTCGGAATCGGCGCCGATCCCGGCCGCGATATGCGCCATGCCCGCCACCATGGCGATGGTGGTCATGATGACCGGGCGGGCACGCTTGCGCACCGCCTCCAGCACCGCCTCGTCGCGCCCGACGCCGCGCTCCCGCCGTGCCAGGATGGCGTATTCCACCAGGAGGATGGAATTCTTCGCCACGATCCCCATCAGCATCAGCACGCCGATCACCGCCGAGATGCTGAAGGGCCGCTGCGTGCCCAGCAGGGCGAGCAGGGCGCCGCTGAGCGAGAGCGGCAGCGCCACCATGATGGTGATCGGCTGCAGCACGCCGCCGAACAGCAGCACCAGGACGAGGTAGACCAGCAGCACGCCCGCGGCGAGGGCGGCGGCGAACCCCCCGAACAGCTCCCGCATGGTCTCGGCATCGCCGATCTCGCGCCGCTCGATGCCCGGCGGCAGGTCGCGCAGGATGGGCAGCGCGTTCACCATCTCCAGCGCCTCTCCCAAGGCCAGGGTGCCGAGCTCCACCTCCACCGTCACCTGCCGCCGCCGATCCAGCCGCACGATGCTGGCGGGCCCGCTGCCGGCGCGGATCTCGGCCACATTGCCGAGCGGCACGGCCGGGCCGGCGCGGCTTTCCACGCGCAGCAGGCGCAGCGCCTCCAGCCGGTGGCGCGCCGCCTCGTCCAGCATGGTGCGGATGTAGATCTGCCGCCCCGGCAGGTCGAAGCGCCCGAGGCTCTGGTTCACGTCGCCGATCGTGCCGATGCGCGCCGCCGTCGCGATGGCGGCGGTGGAGACGCCGGCCTCGGCGGCGCGCGCCTCCAGGGGCAGGATCTGCAGCTCCGGCCGCTCCAGGCTCGCGGCCGAGCGCACCCCCGCCAGGCGCGGCAGGCCGCGCATCTGCCGCTCCAGCTCGCGCCCGGCGGCGGCGAGCGCGGCGGGATCGGTGCCCGCCAGCGTCACCAGCAGCCGCGCCCCGCTTTGGCCATCCGCGCCGAACCGGATGCGCGCACCGGGGATGCGCGACAGGGCGGGCCGTACCGCGGCCTCGAAGTGCTGCTGCGTCGATCTCCGCTCGGCGCGCGGCTTCAGGGTTACGATGAAATTCGCCATGCGCGGCTCGCCCGTCTTCGTGGCGGCGCCGAGTCCCGCATTGCCGCTGATGGTGGTGCCGAGGGAGACGAAGACCGAGGCCACCTCCGGCCGCGCGCGCAGGATTGCCTCCGCCTCCCGAACCGCCGCCGCCGTGCCGCGCAGCGTGGTGCCCGGCGGCATTTCCAGCGCCAGGACGGAACGGCCGCGATCCGGGCTCGGCATGAAGTCGCGCGGGACGAGGGGCAGCAAAGCGAGGCTGGCGCCCATCAGCGCCAGGGCCGCCAGAATCGTGAGGGCGCGATGGCGCAGCGCCCAGCGAAGGGCGGCGAGGGCCGCGCGCCGGACCCTGCCTGCCTCCCGCGCCTGGCGCGGCGCCGCGCGCAGGCAATGCGCGGCGAGCAGCGGCGTCAGCAGCCGCGCCACGAGCAGCGAGAAGGCAACGGCGGTGGCCACGGTGAGGCCGAATTCCCGGAAGAACCGCCCGGCCACGCCCGGCATGAAGGCCACCGGCACGAAGACGGCGAGAATGGTCGCGGTGGTGGCGATGACGGCCAGGCCGATTTCGGCCGAGGCGGCGAAGGCGGCGGCGCGCGGCCCCCGTTCCGGCGCCGCCTGGAGGTGCCGCACCATGTTCTCGATCTCGACGATCGCGTCGTCCACCAGCACCCCCACCACCAGGGTGAGGCCCAGCAGGGTGACGCTGTTGAGCGAGAAGCCGGCCAGCCAGATCACGCCGAAGGTGGGCAGCAGGGAAAGCGGCATGGCCAGCGCCGCGATCCAAGTGGCCGGCCAGTCGCGCAGGAACAGCCATACCACCAGCATGGCGAGGAGCGCGCCCACCAGCAGCGCCTCCAGCGCCGCATCATAGCCGCTCTGCACGTCGGTCACCGTGGCGGCGACGCGATGGAATTCGACGCCGGGATGCGCGGCGCCCAGCGCGTCCAGCCGCTCCTCGACCTGCGCCGCCACGGCAAGCTCGGAGGAGCCGCGGCTGCGGCTCACCTCGAAGGCCACGACGGGCAGCCCGTCCAGCCGCGCGGCGGTGCGCAGCTCCGCCGTGCCATCGCTCACCTCGGCCAGCGCATCGAGCCGCAGGGAGCGCCCGTCCGGCAATACGATGCGGCGTGCCCGCAGCGCCTCGACCGTGGCGGCGGAGCCGAGGGCGCGCAGCGATTGCTCCGCCTCGCCCAGCGTCATCCGGCCGCCCGGCAGGTTGACGTTCTCCAGCCGGAGCTGCGCGCTCACCTGGCCCGCGGTGATGCCGAAGGCCAGCAGGCGGTCTGGCCGCAGCGCCACGCGGATCTCCCGGTCGGCGCCGCCGATGCGCGTCACCGCGGCGACGCCCGGCGCGGCGAGCAGCGCCTTGGCCACGGTGTCGTCGATGAACCAGCTCAGCGCGGCGGGGGAAAGCCCGGGGGCCGCCGCCGTGTAGGTGAGGATGGCGCCGCCCGTGGCCTCCATCCGCCGGATGACCGGCTCGCTGATATCGGCCGGAAGCTGGGCGCGGATCTCGCCGACATGGTCGCGGACGTCGTTGGTCGCCTGGTCGATGTTCTTGCCCAGGCGGAATTCCACGATGGTGGTGGAGAGCCCGTCGGTGACCGTGGAGTAGATGTGGCGCACCTCGGTGATGCCGGAGAGCGCGTCCTCCACGCGCCGCGTCACCTGCGCCTCCAGCTCCGTCGGGGCCAGGCCGGGCTGCGCCACCGTCACCGTGACGACGGGCAGATCCACATCCGGCATGTTGTTGACGCGGAGCAGCGGCCAGGCGGCGAGGCCGGCGAGGCCCAGCAGCAGGAACAGCACCGCCGTCGGCACCGGGCTCCGGATGGCCCAGGCGGAGATGTTGCCGTGCTCGCCCGTCACCGCGGCGCCTCCGCGGCGAGGCGCACGCGGTCGCCATCGGCGAGGAAGCCGGCCCCCACCCCCACCACGGCCTCGCCCGGGGCAAGGCCCGCCGCCACCGCCAGCGCCCCATCGGCAAGCCTAGGGCCGAGCGTCACGCGCCGCAGCGCCACATGCTCGCCAACCAGCACGAAGACCCCGGCCGCGCCGTCGCGGAAGACCACGGCTTCCTGCGGCACGGCTAGGAGATCGGCGACGCCCGTGGCGATCTCGGCCAGGACGAACATGCCGGGGCTGAGGCCGGAGCCCGGCGGCAGGCTCACATAGACGATGCCGAGCCGCGCCTGCCCGGGCAGCAGCGGCGCGACGAGGCGCACCCTGCCCTCCACCTGCCGGCTGCCATGCCGCACCGCGACGGGCTGGCCTGCCTGTACCGAGGCGAGGTCCATCTCCTGCACCCGTGCCTCCATCTCCACCCGCCCCTGGCGCAGCAGGCGGAAGGCGGTCTGGCCGGCCACGGAGACGCTGCCGGGCAGGATGTCGCGGCTCAGCACGATGCCGGAATCGGGCGCCCGGATGCGCGTCTGGGCCAGCCTGGCGGCCACCTCGTCGCGCTCGGCGCGCAGCGAGACGAGCCGCGCCTCGGCCCGCGTCAGATCGGCCTCGCGCTGCTCCAGCGCCTGCCGCGCGGCGGTGTGGGTGGCGATGAGGGAGCGGGTACGCGCGAGTTCGACGCGCGCCAGGACCAGGGTGGCCTGGGCCTCTTCCACCAGCGCCGCGGCCCTGGCGTGCTGCGCGGCGAGCACGGCATCGTCCAGCCGCGCCAGGAGCTGGCCGGCCTCCACCGCCTGGCCTTCCTCCACCAGCACCTCGCGCACCCGCAGCCCGTCGATCTCCATGCCGAGGCGCAGCTCCTGCCAGGCAACCACCGGCCCGTCCGCCGGGACGAGCCGCGGCACGCGCCGCGGCTCGGCGCGCGCCGCGACGACGGTGAGGGCGGGCGGCGCGGCCGGCCGGACCGTGGCGGGCGGGGGCGGCGGCAGCCGGGCCGGGCGCGCCAGGACCCAGGCGGCGGCGAGGGCGGGAAGCAAAAGCAGCAGCAGCCGCCGGCGGCGCGGTGCGCGGGCCGCGACCTCCGTGCCTGGATCGCGACTGGGCAGCGAGTCGGGCACGGTCAGGCCGGCGCGGGTTGCAGGGGGACGGGCCGGAGGGCAGCCAGGCGCAATTGCGCAAGCACCTCCGCCGCCTGGTCGCGCAGGTAGAAATGGTCGCCCGGCCGCGTCACCAGGCGGAAGCCGGCTGCGCCATGCCGCGCCCAGCCCGCCATTTCCTGCACGGAGACTTCCGGATCCGCCTCCCCCGTCAGCGCCAGCAGCGGGCAGTCCAGCGGCGCGTCGGGCGCATAGGCGTAAAGCTCGGTCATGGCGAAGTCGGCGCGCAGGGCGGGTTCGGCCAGGGCCATGAATTCGGGATGGGTGAGCAGCTCGGGCGCCGTCCCGTTCAGCCCCTGCAGCGCCTGCAGGAATTCCGGCGGCGGCAGGGCGTGGCGGAAGCCGGTGGGGTCGCGGCCGAGATGCGGCGGGTGGCGCCCGGACACGGCCAGGGCGGCGGGCAGCAGCGCGTAGCGCCGGCGCAGATGCCGCGCCGCCTCGAAGGCCAGCAGGGCGCCCAGGGAATGGCCGAACAGCAGGAAAGGCCGGTCCAGCCGGCGGCGCAGCGCGGGGCCCAGCGCCGCCATCAGCGCCCCCGCCGTGCGCAGCGGCGCCTCCTGCCGCCTAAAGCCGCGCCCGGGCAGCTCCACCGGCAGCAGCGCCAGGCCCAGCGCCCGCGCCGGCGCCATCCAGGGGCGGTAGAAGGCAGCGGAGCCCCCGGCGAAGGGGAAGCAGACGAGGAGGGTCTCCGCCGCCTCCGGCGCATAGGGGAACCAGGGATCGGCGCTCATGCCCGCCCCTCCCCTGCCAGTTCCCGCAGCAGCGCCTGCAGCAGCGCGCCACGGTCCGGCATGGCGGGCAGCGTCTCCTCCGCCGCCGCCTCCCCCCGCCGCAGATGGTGGATCACGTAGCGCACCGCGCCCTGCCGCATGGCGCGGTGCAGCGGCGTCTCCGGCCCCGCCCGGTAGGTGTCGAGGAAGCCGGCCGTCTCCGGCGCGGCGGCGGCGATCCCGGCGAAGACGGCATCCTCCGCCGCCGCCGCCGCCGCCCGCGCACGCAGCACCGCCGCCGTCACGTCCCGTGCGCGCAGCATCTCGAAGCCCCGCGCGGCGAGCAGCGCGTGCAGCGCCTCGCGCGCCGCCGCCGGGACGAGATCCACGAAGACGAAATGCCCGCCCGGCCGCAGCACGCGATGGACATGGCGCAGGAAGCCCGGGAAATCCGGATAGGCGCAGGAGCTCTCGATGTTCAGCACGAGGTCGAAGCTGCCATCGCCATAGGGCAGGCGGCAGGCATCGCCCTGCTGGAAACGCGCCCCGGCCAGCTCCGGCAGGGCGCGGCAATGGGCGATGTTGGCGGCGCCGATATCGAGGCCGGCAAGGGAGCGGCAGCGGAACAGCCGCGCCAGCACCACCAGGGCGCCGCCCCTGCCGCAGCCGACATCCAGCACCTCCTGCCCGGAGGGGTCGAGACCGCCCAACGCCTCCAGCACCAGGCGCCACTGCGCGCGCTGCGGCACATGCGGCGGCGGTTCCAGCGCCGCTTCGCTTTCCTCCGGCGCGGCGGCATAGCCCCAATTGAGGAACAGGGCCTGCCCGGCCATGCCGCGCGCCGCCAGCGCCCGGTCGAGCTCGGCATAGATCCGGGCATTGCGGCGCAGCCTTTCCTCAGCCGCCGGCATGGACCGCCTCCCTGGCGTGGAGGCCGACCGCCGCAGGGGGCGGCGGCGGCCGCAGCGGCCGGCAGGCGGGCGCGCCGGCCTTCTGCCCGGCCAGCAGCCAGGCGCGCGCCAGCAGGGTCAGGAATTCCGGCGTCTGGCCCGCGGGCGCCGGCCCCCCGCGCACCGCGGCGGCGAATTCCGCCAGGGCGATGGCGACGGCCCCGGGCAGCGCCTCCCGCACCGCCTCGCGCCCGGTCAGCGCCGCGCCGGCCTCCACCGCCAGCAGCGGCGCATCGAGGAAGGGCAGCGCCGCCGCGGGCTCGCCGCCCGGCAGCAGCAGGGAGGTTTCGCTTTCGGCATAGCCCGGCATGTAGAGCGGGCGGCTGCGCAGCACCGGGCCGAAGCTGCTGGCCAGAGCGATGCTGCCCTCGGCGCCGCCCACGGCCATGCGGTGCATGACCAGGGAATGGTGGTCGAGATCGGCCGGGTCGAGATAGCTCTGCAGGCGCAGCGAGAAGGGCAGCCCGCCCAGCTCGCCCTCCAGCGCCGTGAAGGGCTGCCCGGCATGGCCGCCGCCGCGTTCCAGCCACAGCTCCCCCAGCCCGCCCAGGGCCCGGCCCAGCATGTCGAGGGTGGAGTAGAGGAGCTGCCGGCTCGTCGTCGCCTCGGCATAGGCCGGCCGGTCGGGCGCCGCGCCCGCGTGCCACGCCTGCACCGCACGGATGAAGCCGCGCGGTGCCGGCAGATGCGGATAGACGCTGTTGACGTGGAAGGGCACCCCGCGCCGCGCTGCCAGCTCCAGCAGCCGCACCATCTCCACGGGATGCAGCGGATGCTCCATCAGCACCGGCAGGCCGGCTGCCAAGAAGGCCTCGGCCAGCGCCGTGCCGCGCCCGCCCATGGCGCCGGCCCGCACCACCACCGCCACGGCGTCGCTCGCCGCCGCGGCCTCGCGGGTGTCCAGCCAGAGCGGCACGCCCAGCGCCGCCGCCAGCCGCCGGGAGCGCTCGCCTCCGCGGGCCAGGAGGCCGGCGAGGACGAGGCCCGGCACGCCGTCCCGCAGGGCCTTGAGGTAGGTCTCGCCGAAGCGCGTGCCGCAGACCGCGAGGCGCAGCGGGGCGCCGGGGGTGCCGGGGGTGCCGCTCATCGCCCCGCCCGCTCCCGCTCGAGCAGGGCGGCAAGCTCCGCCAGGCTCTCCGCGCCCAGCGCCGCCTCGGCGCTGAGCGTCACGCCGAGCTCGCGCGCGGCGCGCTCGCCGAGATCGAGGAACATCAGGGAGTCGATGCCGAGCTGGATCAGCCCCGCCCCAGGATCGACCTCCCCGGGCGGGCGCCCCACCAGCTTCGCCACCGCGCCGCGCAGCCAGGCCAGCACATCCTCCTGCCCCGCCGCCGGGGTATCCGCCGCCACCCCGGCGGCGGGCGCGCCCGCCAGCAGGGCGAGCGCCGCCGGGTCGGCCGCGACGATCGCCGCCTCCCCCTGGGCCAGGGCTGCGCCGAGCGCTGCGAGCCCCGCGGCGTTGGAAAGGCCGGCGGTGGCGAAGCGGGCGGCGAGGGGCTGGTGCTCCTCCCGCAGCGCCTCGCGCCAGTAATCCCAGGCGATGGCGGTGGCGGCGATGCCCTGGCTCCGCGCCGCGCCGGCCATCGCCTCCAGCGCGGCATTCGCGCCAGCATGGGCGCCCTCGCCGGGCGGGCCGAGCGCTGCGGCGAGGGAGGAGAAGAACACGGCCCGTGCGCCGGGATGCGGGCGGAGCGCCTCCAGGATCGCGGCGGCGGCATTGAGCTTCACCGCCAGCACCGGCCCGGCCGCCTCCCAGCTCTGCTGCTCCACCAGCCCGTCCCGCACGATGCCGGCCAGGTGGAACACGGCGCGTGGCGCGGCACCCGCCGCCTCCAGCGCGCTGAAGCCGCGGGCGATGGCGGCGGGGTCGGCGCAGTCGATGCCGGGCAGCAGCCGGAATTCCATGCCATGGGCCGCGCGCAATGCCGCCAGCGCCGCCGCCTCCGCCGCGTCCGGGCTGCGGTGCAGGAAGAGGGTGACGTCGCGCACCCCCTGCGCGCCGAGCCAGCCCAGCACCACCCGGCCTAGCCGGGAGAGGCCCCCCGTCAGCGCCACCGTGCCGCCCTCCGGCAAGGACCAGGCGGCATCCTCCCGCACGGGCAGCGCCGCGAAGCGGCGGCGGAAACCCTGGCCGCGCCGCAGCGCGCCGAAGGCGGCGGCGCCGCGCAGCGCGGCGGGCGGGGCGAGCAGGCGGGCAAGGCTCGCCGGGGCGAGGTCGGTATCCAGCACCGCGATGGGCAGCGCGACATTCTCCCGCGCCAGGGCGAGGCCCATGCCATGGGCCAGGGCGGCGAGCGGCCGTTCCACCGCCTCGCCGGGCAGGGCCAGGGCCTGGCGGGTGACGATCATGGCGCGGGCATCGGGCCCGGCGCGGCGGGCGGCGCGGGCCAGGGCGGCGAGGGCGTTGTGGAGCGGCCGCAGCCGCTCGGCCGGGGCGGCCCCGGCGTCGGCGATGAAATCATCGGCCAGGAGCAGGGTGGAGGCCCCACCGGGCAGCGCCTCGGGCACCCCGTCGAGCAGGACGCAATCCCGGCCGGCGGCGAGCAGCGCCTCGGTCAGCGCGCCGCCCGGCGGGCCGACCAGGCGGCTCGCCTCGGAGAGGGGCGCCGCGGTGGCCGGCACCGCCTCCCAGCGCGCGGCGGCGAGCAGCGGCAGGGCTTCCGGGGCCGCCGGCAGCATCAGCCGCGCCGGGGCGGGGCTGGCCCAGGCCAGGGGGAATTCCGCCCCTTCCCCCACCAGCGCCAGCCCGCCCCCTGCCACCGCCGCGAGATGCAGCGGCGCCTCGCCGGGCAGGGCCGCGACGGTGAGGGCGGCGGCCGGGGCGCCAAGCTCCTCCAGCAGGGCGCCCAGGCCGCGTGGCGTCGGGCCGAGCCAGCGCGCCACCGCCGGCAGCTCCGCGCCCGGCGCGCCGAGACGCGCCCGGGCGACAAGGGTGCCGCCCGAGTCCAGCCGCAGGACGCTGCCCTCCCGCCGCAGCGCCAGGGGCGCGCCGACGGGCGGCATGGCGGCAGCGGCCATCTCCTCCAGCCGGCCGGGCAGCAGAAGCGCGGCGCGGGCGGCTTCGACCAGGGCCCCCAGCGGGGAGGTTCCTTGCGCCACCTCGCCCTCCCAGAGCGGCGGGGCGGCCTCCGCCGTCGCCGGGGCGGCGGCCCCCGGCAGGCGGGCGAGGATGATGGCCTCGCCCATCGCCGCCTGGGGCGTGTCTTCCTCCGGGAAGCTGGCGGTGGCGGCGAAGCCCGCCTCCTGCGCCGCCTGGCGCCACAGGGCCGCCGGGGCGAAGAGGCCGCCGCGCACCACGTGGTCCTCCACCTCCGGGGCCAGCGCGCCGAAGACGAGGTCGAAGAGCGGCTTGCGCTCCACCAGCTCGCGCAGCAGCAGCACGCCGCCCGGCTTCAGCAGGCGGGAGAGGTTGCGCAGCACGCCGGGGAGGCTCGGGGCATTGTGCAGCACGTTCGCCGCCACGATCAGGTCGCAGGAGGCGGGGGCGAAGCCCTGCGCGGTCACGTCGCGCAGCATGTCCAGCGGGCGGAATTCCATGCCCGCTACGCCGACGAAGCGCTCCCGGGCACGGGCGAGGAAGAGCGGCCCGATATCGGTGAAGATGTAGCGCGCCAGGCGCGGGCCGAGCGCGGCGAGGATGGCGCCGGTGGTGCCGCCGGTGCCGGCCCCCACCTCCAGCACCGTCACGCGCCGCCCGGCCGCCCCCGCCACGGCGCCGGCCAGCTTCGCCGCGATGTCGTTCAGGTGGCGGCTGTAATGGTGGCTCTCGTAGAGATCGGCGGCGTCGGAGGTGTCGCCCTCGGGGAAGACGAGGTTCACCAGCTTCATGCGCCCGGCCAGGACGGCATCCAGATGCGGCGCGGTGCGGGCGATCAGCCCGGCGAGGCTCGGCGCCACCAGGTCGCCTGCCTCGGGCGGCGCGCCAGGGCGGAGCGGGCCGCGATAGCGGCCATCCGGATCGCGGGAGACCCCGCCCTCCGCCGCCAGATCCTCCAGCAACCTGCCGGCGAGCTGGCGGAAGCCAGGGGCGATGCCGCCCTCCCGCAGCACGGCGTCGAGGTCGCGCGGCGCCGCGTCCCCGAGGCAGCCCAGGGCGCCGAAGGCCTGCGCCACATGGTGGCGGTGCAGCGCCGCCACCGCTGCATGCTCGCGCCGCACGCGCGCCGCGTCCACGGTGATGGCGGCGACGGCGGCATCGCCCGCCGCCAGCACCGCCGCCCACCCGGCATCGGGCGGGGCGCCGCTGCCGGCGACGGGGCGGTAGAGCCGGCGCTCCTCGAAGGGCATTGGCGGCAGGCTGACGCGGCGCGCCGGGGCGGGCGCCGGGCATTCGCCCAGGCCCGCCTGCCACAGCGCCAGCTCGAGCCCATGACGGAAGGCGGTGGGCGAGGGCTCGGCGAGATGCACGGCAAGGCCCGGCGCCGCGGGCCAGGCGGGTGCGCCGCTGAGGGCGAGGGGCGCGGCGGCCCAGCCGTCCAGCACGGCATCGCCGGTCGGGGGCGGCGCCTCGCCCCGGTCCAGCGCGTTTAGCCAGGCGAGCAGCGCCGCCTCCGGGAGGTCCGCGCGGGCCAGGGCGACGGCGAGCGCCCCCGCCCCCTCCCCTTCCACCGCGCCGCCCGGCAGGGCGAGCAGCGTGGTCACCAAGGCGAGTTGCGGCAGCAGCAGGCCGGAGGGCGGCAGCGCTCCCGCCGCCCGCTCGCGCCAGCGCTGCAGCGCCGCGGGGACGGGAAGCGCCGCGAGGGCGAAAGGATCCTCGCCGCCGCCCCAGGCCGCCCGCAGCCAGGCGGTGGCGGCCTCCTCCGTGGCGCCGGTGAAGCGCAGGAGCCCGCCCTCGCCCAGCGCCGCGAGGCCGGGCACGGCGCCCTGCGCAAGGGCCTCCAGCGCCGCGCGCGCGCCGCCCGGCAGTGGCGCCGTGGCGATGGCCCGCAGCATCTGCCGCGCGGCGCCGCCCCGCGCCTCCGGCCCGGCATGGGCGAGCGTCGCCGCCAGCGTCGCCGGGCAGACATCGCCCTCCCCGAGCCGCGCCGCCAGCCGCGCGGCGTGGCGCGCGAGCCCCGCCGGGCTGCGCGCCGGCACGGGAAGCGCGACGGGCCGCGCCGCCGGGCGCGGGGTGGCGCGGCGCGGCGCCTCCTCCAGCACCACATGGCAATTGGTGCCGCCGATGCCGAAGGAGCTGACGGCGGCGCGGCGCGGCCCCTCGCCCTCCCAGGGCAGGGCATAGGCGGGCAGGAAGAAGGGGCTGTCCGCCAGCTCCAGCGCCGGGTTGGGCGCCTCCGCATGCAGGGTGGGCGGCAGCACGCGGTGGCGCAGCGCCATCACCGCCTTCAGCAGGCTGGCGATGCCCGCCGCCGTGTCGAGATGGCCGAGATTGGATTTCACCGAGCCGAGGGCGCAGAATTGCCGGGCGTCGGTGGAGCGGCGCCAGATACGCGTGAGCGCCGCCACCTCGATCGGGTCGCCGAGCGGGGTGCCGGTGCCATGCGCCTCCACCAGCCCGATGGTCGCCGGGTCGGCCTCCGCCATCTCCAGCGCCTCGGCGATGACCGCGGCCTGCCCCTCCACGCTCGGCGCCGTGAAGCCCGCCTTGGCGGCGCCGTCGTTGTTGGCCGCCGAGCCGAGCACCACCGCCCATACCTCGTCGCCATCGGCCAGCGCATCGGCCAGGCGCTTCAGCAGCACCACGCCGCAGCCGTGGCCAATGCCCGTGCCGTTCGCATCGGCGGCGAAGGGCCGGCAATGCCCGTCCGGCGAGAAGATCATGCCCTCGCGATGGAAGTAGCCCAGCGCCTGCGGGAAGCTGATGCCCACGCCGCCGGCCAGCGCCATGTCGCAGGCGCCGCTGCGGAGCTGCTCGCAGGCCATGTGCACGGCGACGAGGGAGGAGGAGCAGGCCGTCTGCACGGTGAGCGCGGGGCCGGAAAGGTCCAGCTTGTAGGCGACGCGAGTCGCCAGGTAGTCCTTGTCGTTGCCGGTCAGCGCCTGGAAGTTCCGCGGCGCGGCGATGCCCAGCATCATCTCGCGGTCCGGACGCAGCCAGGTGCTCATCCGCGCGGCGCCGAACACGCCGACACTCCCGCGCGGCGCCCGGCCGCCATAGCCTGCCACCTGCAGCGCCTCGGCCGCGCAGGCGAGGAAGAGGCGCTGCTGCGGGTCGATCTCCAGCGCCTCCTGGTCGGCATAGCCGAAGAAGGCGGGATCGAAATCGCAGGCATCGTCGAGGATGGCGCCGCGCCCGACATAGTCTGGCCGCGCGGCGGTGGCAGGGTCGATGCCGGCTTCCGCCAGCTCCGCCGGGGTGAAGGCGCGGACGCAATCCTCGCCCTCGAAGAGGCGGCGCCAGAAGGCGGCCGGGTCGGGCGCGCCGGGCATGCGGCAGGCGGCGGCGATGATGGCGACGGGGCCGTCCAGCTCCGGCACGTCGTCGAGAACGGGGTTCGGGGCGGCGTTCGCGTCGGGCATCTGTGCTTGGCTCGTCCTGCTGCTCGGGAAGGGGTCAGAGGGCGCGGGCGCGCTGCCGCGCGGCGACGCGGCGCGCCGCAGGCGGCCGGCGCGACGCGCCCGGGGGCAGCAGCGCGGCGGCCCCGGCCTGCCGCGCCACGGGTTCGGCGAGATGGCGCAGGTGCGCCGCCAGCGCCGCCGGGCTGGCATGCTCGAACAGCGCCACCACCGGCAGTACGATGCCGAGCTCGCTCCGCAGCGCCTGGCAGACGCGGATCAGCGAGAGGGAGGTGGCGCCGGCCTCGAAGAAATTGACGTCGCGCGCGGCGGCGAGGCCGGTCTCGCGTTCCAGCGCCGCCATCACCAGCGCCTCCAGCCGTGCCACCGCGTCATCGGCGGCGGATGCGACGCTGCGCAGCGCCGGCGCCGTGCGGGGCGGCAGCAGCCTGGCGGCCGGGCCATGCGCGGGGCGGGGAATCCCCGCCCCGCGCAGCAGCGCTTCCAGCGGCTCGGTCCAGGCCGCCGCGTCGGTCGCCAGGCGGTCCAGCAGGCGGCGCTGCGCCTCGAACATCGTGTCCAGCAGGCCGGGCTCGAACAGCGCCTCCACCGCATCCCAGTTCCACAGCAGCGCGCCCGCTTCCTCGCGCACCTGCTGGTCCAGCCAGACCTGCGGCGTCTGGCTCACGCCCCAGCCCATGCGGCCGAGCGCCGTTCCGGCATCCGCCCCGCCCGCGGCGCCCAGCGCCGAGGTGAAGACCACGGGGCAGGCCAGGCCGGTCTGGCGGCCGGTGCGGCGGGCCATCTCGCGCAGCACGCGCACCGCGGACACCTCCGCATGGGCGAGGTCGGCGGCGACCTGGCGCTGCACCGCCTGCGCCCGGCCGAGCAGGTCGGCCGCCTCCTCCCCGCGGCATTCCAGCAGGATCAGCGAGGTGAAATCGCCCACCACCCGGTCGATATCGGGATGCAGCGGCAGGCGCTGGAACAGGGTGAGGTTCAGGGTGAAATCCGCGGCGCGGCTCCTGCCGCGGAGCACCTCGGCATAGATGGCAAGCAGCACGGCGTTGGGCGTGAGCCCGTGCTGCTGCGCGCGCCGCCGCAGCGCCTGCCAGGAGGCGGCGGGCAGCACGGCCGCGCGGCGGGCGAAGCGCGGCGGCGCCTCGCCGGCGGGCAGCAGCTTCAGGGCGGGAGCAGCAGGCAGGGTCTCCAGCCGCCCGAGCCAGTAGTCCAGCGCACGGTGCCAGCGCGGCGTGTCCTCCGCCGCGCGCAGCGCCAGCACGTAGTCGCGGAAATCGCAGCCGATGGGCGGCAGCGCGCTGTCGGGATCGGCGGCGCGGGCGAGGACGCCCCATTCGGCCAGCAGCATGCCCATGCTGCGCCCGTCGAACACCATGTTCTCCAGCGAGACGAAAAGGCGCAGCCCGCCATCGGCGCGGCGCAGCGCCCGCACCTCGAAGAGCGGCCAGCGATCCGCCGGCCGCAGGCAATGCGACATGGCGGCGCGGTTCTCCGCGGTGATCGCCGCCTCCGCCGCCGCGTCCTCCGCCACGCGATACGGGACCGGAAGCTGCGGCACGGCGGGCAGCACGCGCTGGCGGCCATCCTCCCCCACCACGGCGCGCATCATCGGGTGGCGCGCGACCAGGCGGTGCCAGGCGGTTTGCACGGCTTCGAAGGCGAGGTCGTCCACCTCCAGCTCGGTGTAGAGATGGGCGGAGACCTGGCCGAGGGCGAAGCCCTCCTGCCGCCCGATCCAATAGGCCTCCTGCACATCCGTCAGCGGGAAGGGTGCGTGGCGCTCGGCCGGCGCCGGCAGCAGGGCGGGGAGATCCTCCTCCACCGCCGGCGCCTCCGCCTGCCGTTCCCGGAGCCGCGCGGCGAAGCCGGAGAGGATTGGCTGCTCGAACAGGTCGCGCACCTGAAGGGGGATGCCGGTGCGGCGACGCAGCGCCTCCACCACCCGGACGGCGCTGAGACTGTCCCCGCCGAGGTCGAAGAAGGATTGGCCGGATTGCGCCACCGCCACGCCCAGCACTTGCTGCCAGGCCTCGGCGATGGTGGCCTCCATGCCCTCCAGCGCCTCGGCCGGAAGCGCGGCCCGGTGCCGCGGCGGCAGCGGAAGCTGGCGCCGATCCACCTTGCCGGTGGGGCTCAACGGCAGGGCGGGCAGCGCCATGACGGATTGCGGCACCATATAGGCCGGCAGCCGCGTGGCGGCGAAGGCGCGCAACGCCGCCATCTCGGGCAGCTCCACGCGATCCGCCTGCTGCGCGAGGAGCAGCGCGAAATCGTCGCGCGGCTTCGCCGGGCGCAGCGCCTCGGCGGCCGTGAAGCCCGCATCGCGCAGCGCCTCGCACCAGGGCTGCGCGCCCATCTGCCATACGCCCATGTCGCGCCGCCGGTCGGCGACGCTGGCCGCGCCCTCGCCCAGCAGCGCGATGGTGACGCGCTGAAGGTCGTTATCCGCCACCATCTCCGGCGCCAGCAGCAGCCCGCCCGGCGCCAGCATCTCCCGGAGGCGCGGAAGCTGCGCGGCGACATCCGCCGTCCGGTGCAGGGCGTTGAACAGCAGCACCGCATCCCATGCCGCCGGCGCGACGCCCTGCGCCGCCAGCGGGCGCGCGGGGTCGATGCTGTGGAAGGCGATGGCGGGATGCTCCGCGAAGCCGCCCGCCGCCAGCGTGGCCCGCGCCTCCGCGAGGAAGGCGGGGGAGGAATCGGCCACGGTCAGGGACCAACCCGCTGCCGGCAGGGCACGCAGCAGGTCCAGCGTGGCGAGGCCGTGCCTCGCCTCGAGCTGCAGGATGCGCAGCGTGCCGTCCTGCCCTGCCAGCCCGGCCAGGGCCTCGGCCAGCGCGGCGAGCATGGCGGGGCCGGAGGGGCTGCCGCGCGACAGCGCCTCCGGGGAAAGGGCGGCATCGCCGCTGCCGAAGAAGAGCGAGAGCGCCTTCGCCTCGCCCCGCAGCACGGCAGCGCGGCGCGCGGCGTCGTCGCGCAGCCTGGCGAGCGGCGCAGCATCGAGGCCGAGCGCTGCGCCCTCCGCCGCCAGCCCCTGCCACGCCGTGTCGGCGAAACCCTGGGGGGCGATCAGCGTCTCCCCCTCTTCCAGCAGATCGCCGGACTCCGTCAGCAGGGCGAGCCAGTCGGCGAGCACCGGGCGCATCGCCTCGCTCACCCCGAGCCGCGCGGCGGCGTCGCGGCGGTCGAGCCGCATGCCGGGCCGGCCGGTCACGCCGAGGGCGCGCAGACTGTCCCGCGCCGCCTGCCGCGCCACGCGGGTGAGCAGGCTGCGAAGAGCAGCGGCGTCGCCCGGCCCTGCCTCCCTGGCGAGCCGCAGGGCGGCGGCGTCCCGTGCCATGCGCCAGCGCGCCGCCGCCTCTTCCGCCCCGATGCGAAACTGGCGGCGCACGGGGTGGGCGGGGTCGTCGCCCACCTCCTTCAGCACTACCCAGGCATGCAGGCGCCGGGTGCGGGAGGTCTTGTCCGCGCCCTCCTCCGCCACCGCGTCGACCACCGCCTTGGCCACGGCGGGATGCGCGGCGAGCGCCGCCTCGATCTCGCCGAGCTCGATGCGGTGGCCGCCGATCTTCACCTGCATGTCGCGCCGGCCGAGGAATTCCAGCGTGCCGTCGGGCCAGTAGCGGGCGAGGTCGCCGGTGCGGTAGAGGCGCTCGCCCGTCGCGGGGTGCGGGTAGAAGCTGGCGGCGGTGCGGGCCGGGTCGTTCTCGTAGCCGAGGGCGAGGCCGTGCCCGGCGATGTGCAGATCGCCTTCCACCCAGTCCGGGCGATGGCGCAGCGCGGCATCCAGCACGTGGTAGCGCTGGTTGGTCAGCGGATAGCCGTAGGGGATGGAGGACCAGCTTTCCGGCACCTCCGTCACCTCGAACCAATTGGACCAGATGCTGGCCTCGGTGGCGCCGCCCATGGCGATCAGCCGCGCCGCCGCATTCACCGCGCGGAAGCGGCCGGGGAGCGAGAGCGGCACCCAGTCCCCGGAAAGCAGCACGGTCCGCAGCCGCCGGAGGGCGTCGCGGTCATCCTCCGTCACCAGCATGTCGAACAGCGCGGGCACGGAATTCCACACGGTGACGCCGTGTTCGCGGATCAGCCCCGCCCAGTGCGCCGGATCGCGCCGCGCGGCGGCAGCGGGGAACACCACCGCCGCCCCGGCCGCGAAGGCGCCGAACAGGTCATAGACCGAGAGGTCGAAGCCGAGGGCGGAGAGGGCGAAGAGCCGGTCCTTCCCCGTCACGCCGAAGCGCGCATTGATGTCGAGCACGGTGTTCACCGGCCCCAGATGATCCAGCAGCACCCCCTTGGGCGTGCCGGTGGAGCCCGAGGTGTAGAGCAGATAGGCCGGGTCGCGCGGCTGCACGGCCGGCGCCGGCCGCGCCAACGGCGTGGCAGGTGCCTCCCCGCCCAGCGCGGCCGCGATGGCGGTGACGCCGAGGCGCTCCAGCAGCGCGGCGAGGCGCGGCGGCGGCGCGCCTTCCGTCACCGCCAGCATCACGCCGGAGCCGCGCAGGATCGCCTCCAGCCGCGCATCGGGCTGCTCAGGATCGAGCGGCACATAGACGCCGCCCTGGCTGAGGATGGCGAGCACCGCCAGCGCCTGGCAGGGCGATTTCTGCATCAGCACGGCGATGCGCTGGCCCAGCAGCGGCGCCGTCGCGCCATCGGCCAGCGCCTTGCCCAGGGCCAGGGCCTGCGCGGCGAGATCGCCATAGCGCCAGGCAACGCCATCGGCCGCGATGAGGGCGATGGCGTCCGGCTCGCGCTCGGCGCTGTCGAAGAAGAGCTCGTGCAGGCAACGCGTGGGAAGCGGCGCCGCCGTGGCGTTGACGCGGCTGCGCACCGCGAGCTGCGCGGCGGGCAAAAGGTCGCCGGCGGGTTCCCGCCAGGCCGCCTCCGCGGTGCAGAGGCGGCGCAGCAGCGCCGCATGCGCTGCCGCCATGGCGTCCAGCACGCCGGGCGGGAAGAGCGCCTCCACCGCGTCCCAGTTGCAGACCAGCGCCCCGCCGATCTCCATCACCTGATGGTCGAGCCAGACCTGCGGCGTCTGGGTGATGGCGTCATGCTGATGCGCCATCAGCCCCGCCTCCTCGCCCGCCACGCCGAACTGGCTGGTGAAGATCACGGGCATCATCACCCGCTCCTCCTCGCCGCGGCCGTTGTTGATCAGGCGCAGCACCTCCACCGCGTCGAAGGCACGGTGCTCCAGCGTCTCCAGCATGGCCTCGTGCAGCGTGGCAGCGGCCTCGGCGAAGGGCAGCGCGGCGCCGCGATCCACCGGCAGCAGGGTGACGGTGGTGAAGTCGCCGATCAGCCCTTCCATGTCGGGATGCCAGGGGCGGCGGTCGAAAAGGGTGAGCGCCAGGGTGAATTGCTGCACCGCGCTCCACCGCCCCACCACCTCGGCGAAGAGGGCGAGCAGGAAGGAGGAGGGGGTGAGGCCGCGCGCGGCGATGCGCGCCTTGGCTGCCGCCCATTCCGCCGCCGCCATCACGGTGCGGCGGCGGGTGAAGCGCGGCGCGGCGATGCTTTCCGGCCGCAGCGCCAGCGGCAGGCGCGGCGGCGGGGGCAGCTCCGCCGCCCGCGCTTCCCACCAGGGGCGATCCCGCTCGCGCTGCGCCGGCAGGCCGCTCGCCGGATCGTCGGCAGCCAGCACGTAGTCGCGGAAGGACAGGCCGATGGGGCGCAGCCCGGCCGCCGCCGCATCGCCGCCATGCCGCATCAGCCGCTCCAGCTCGGCGAGCAGGATCTGGCCGGAGGTGGCATCGGCGACCAGGAGGTCGATGCTGAGATGCAGGCGGGAGCGCCGCGCGTCGAGCTGGCTGACGCGCAGTGCGAAGAGCGGCCAGGCGCTCGCCTCATGGAGCTTGTGCGACAATTCGTCGCGCCAGGCCGTCAGGCGGGCTGCCACGGCCTCCGCCGGCCTGCCGCGCAGATCCTGCACCGCCACGGCGTAGCGCGGCACCTCGGGCAGCACGCGCTGGCGTCCGGCGCGGTCGAAGACCAGGCGCAGAGAGTCGTGCCGGCGGATCAGTGCGTTCCAGCACGCCTCGAGCAGCGCCGGATCGAGATCCTCGAGATCGAATTCGAGATAGGCATGGCAGGCGATGTTGCCGAGGACGAGGCCAGGATTGCGGCCGACCCAATAAGCGTGCTGCAGCGGCGTCAGGCGGAAGGGCTCGTGGCGCGTCGCTGGATCGGGCGTGATGGTGAAGGCGGGAGCGGGCTCGCGCTGCGGCGCCGGGCCGAGCAGCGCGACGAGCGCGGCGATGCTGGGGGTGCGGAACAATTCGCGCAGCGGCAGCGCCAGGCCGGTCGCGGCCTGGACGCGCTGGGCGATGTCCATGGCCAGGATGGAATCCATGCCGAGCGTCAGCAGGTTCGTCTCCGGCGCCAGGGCGGTGGGGTCCAGGCGCAGCGCCTCGGCGACGATGCCGGCGAGCAGCGCCGCGGCGTCGCCCGGCGGCGCCGGGGCGGGCGGCGCGGCCGGCGTGACGGCGCCCGGCGCCAGCCGGACGAACAGCCCCGCCCCGGTCACCGCCTCATGCAGCGGCGCGAAGCGGTTCCAGCCGATATCGGCGCAGACGACCGAGGCTGGTCCCTCGCCGTCCAGCAGATGCGCCAGGCGTTCCAGATACCAGGCCGGCGCGGCCACGCCGATGCCGGTGGCTTCCAGCGCCTGCCGCGCCGCCGCGTCGGCAGCCATGCCCTCGCCCGCCCAGGGGCCCCAGGCGATGGCGGTACCCGGCAGCCCTTCGGCCCGGCGCGCGGCGGCCAGCGCATCCTGGAAGGCGTTCACCGCGGCGTAGCCCGCCTGCCAGCGGGAGCCCCAGATGCCGGCGATGGAGCTGCACAGCACGAAATGGTCGAGCGCCAGGCCGCGCGTGGCGCGGTCCAGGTTCAGGCTGCCGGCCACCTTCGCCGCCGCCATGCGGCGGAACTGCGCCGCGCTGTCCGCCCCCAGCTCCCCCCAGAGGCCGAGCCCGGCGGCATGGAAGACGCCACGCAATTCGGGGCCATGGCGCAGGCTAGCGATCAGCGCCGCCACCTCCTCTTCCCGGCCGATGTCGCAGGAGATGGCGGTGGCCTCTGCCCCTGCGGCGCGCAATTCGGCCAGCAGCGCCTGCCCCGCCGCATCCGGGGCGCGCCGCGATGCCAGGGTGATATGCCGTGCGCCGCGCGCCACCAGGAAGCGCGCGATGGCGCTGCCGATGGCGCCGAAGCCGCCCAGCACGAGATAGGCCGCATCCGGCCGGACGCCCGGCGCGGCCTTGCCGGCTGGCGCCAGCGCCGCGAGGCGCGGCCGGAAAACCTGCCCGCCGCGCCAGGCGGCGGCGGGCGGCAGGTCCGGGGCGAGGAGCGCGCCGATGGCATCCGCCTCCGGCTCCACGCCTGGGTCGAGATCCGCCAGGCGCAGCGCGATGTCGCGGCATTCCGCCATCAGCGACCAGCCGGCGCCCCAGCCCATCGCCGCGGCGGCCAAGGGCGCCTCGCCCGCGGCCGGCGCCACCGCGCCGCGCGTGACGATGCGGAGGGTGCAGCCGGCATGGTGCCGGTTCAGGTGGTCCGCCAAAGCGAGGAGTTCCGCGACCACCTCCTCGCCATCCTCCCCGCCATCGAGGCCACGCAGGAAGAGGAGCTCGTCGCCCGGGCGCAGCGCCGCCTCCAGGCCGCGCCGGTCGCGCCCGTCCACGGCGCGCGCCGCCACGCCGCGCGCCTGCAGCAGCGGCAGCAGCCGCCCCGCCACGCCGCCATGGTCCGGCACGATCACCAGGCGCTCCGGCCAGGCGGGCGCGCCATGCCTTACTTCCTCCCAGTCCAGCGCGTAGAGCCCCTCGGGCGCGGCCGGCGTCACGGGCTGCGGGGCGCGCGGCGCGAAGCCGTACCAGTGCGGCGTCCGTTCGAAGGGGTAGAGCGGCAGGGAATCGGGCGGCGGCAGCGCGCCGGGCAGCACCGCCTGCCAGTCCGGCTCCGCCCCGGCGGCGTAGAGCGCGGCGAGGCTGCCGGCCAGCACCGCGGCATCGGCGCGAGCCGGATCGAGGCTGGGCAGCAGCAGCGGCGCGGGCGCGGCGCCGGGCCAGGCGCGGCGGGCCAGGGGCAGCAGGGTGGGGCGCGGGCCGATCTCCAGCAGGACGTCGCAGCCCAGCCCTGCCATGGCGCCCAGCGCCTCGGCGAAGCGCACCGGCTCGCGCGCATGCGCTGCCCAATAGGCGCCGGAGGCCAGCTCCGCCGGGACCACCGCCGCGCCGCGCAGGGTGGAGATGAAGACCATGCGTTCCGTGCCCGGCCTGAGCCGCTCGCCCACCTCGCACAGCGCGCCCAGCACGGGCTCCATCATGGGTGAATGGAAGGCGTGGGAGACGTCGAGACGCTGGCCCAGCACGCCGTGCTGCTGCGCGCGCCGCGCCGCCTCCTCGATCTGCGCCGTCTCGCCGGCCAGCACCATCGCCTCGGCGCCGTTGGCGGCGGCGAGGGAGAGGCCGGGCAGCCCCTCCGCCAGGCGCAGCGCCACCGCTTCCGTGGCGCGGAGGGCGAGCATGGCCCCCGGCGGCAGGGCCTGCATCAGCCGGCCGCGCTCCGCCACGAAGCGCGCCGCATCCTCCAGGGCGAGATGGCCGGCGACCACGGCGGCGGCGAATTCGCCCACCGAATGCCCGGCCACCATGGCAGGGCGGATGCCGAAGCTTTCCCACATCCGCGCCAGGGCGTAGCCGATGGCGAAGATGACGGGCTGGGCGAGCGCGGTCTGCCGGAGCCTTGCCGCATCGGCGGTACGGATCGCCGCGATGACGGAGCGGCCGAGCCAGGGGCGCAGCGCGCCATCGGCCTCCTCCAGCGCGGCGCGGAAGGCGGGGCTGCTTTCCAGCAGGCCCTGCGCCATGCCGGGATATTGCGCGCCCTGGCCGGTGAAGAGCAGGCCGATGCGCGGCGCCGCGGCGGCTTCCATCGGCTTCAGCGACCGCAAGGAGTCCAGCAGCGCGGCAGGGTCCACCCCATGGGCGCAGCCGCGCCAAGCGAGATGCGGCCGCTGGCGCGCAGCGCCGCGGCAGAGGGCGGCGGCATCGCCTACCGCGATGCGCGCCTCCCAGGCATCGCGCAGCTGTGCGAAGGCGGCGGCGGAGCGGGCGGAGACGGGCAGCATCAGCCAGGGCGGCGGCGCTTCGGCCGCTGGCGCGGCGGCCGGCGGCGCTTCCTCCACCAGGGCCTGGGCGATGGTGCCGGAGAAGCCGAAGGAGACCACCGCGGCGCGGCGCTGCCTGCCGAGGCGCGGCCAGGGCACCGCCCGTTCCGGCAGCGCGGCGGGGATGCGCGCCAGGTCGATGGCCGGGTTGAGGCGCCGCAGCGGATGCGGCGGCACCACGCCCCGCCGCAGCGCCGCGACGGTGCGGATCATCCCGGCAATCCCCGCCGCCGCCTCCAGATGGCCGATCGCGGTCTTGGCGGTGCCGAGCAGCAGCGGCGCCTGCCGCGCCACGCCGGCATGGAGGCTGGCGAGGGAGCGGAATTCGATCGGGTCGCCCAGCCGCGTGCCGGTGCCGTGGAGTTCGACATAGTCGATCTCCTCCGGCCGCCAGCCGGCGCGGCGCAGCCCGCCCTGCATCAGCGCCAGGCGCGCCGCCTGGTCCGGCACGGTGAGGCCGCTGCGCGGGCCTTCCTGCCGCAGCGCGGTGCCGGCGATGACGGCGTGGATCCGCGCGCCATCCTGCTGCGCATCGGCCAGGCGGCGCAGCACCAGCACGCCGCACCCCTCGCCGCGCGCATAGCCATCCGCATCGGCGTCGAAGGTCTTGCACCGCCCATCGGCCGCCAGCATGCCGGCGCGGCGCAGCGCGCCCTCCACCTCCGGGGCCAGCAGCACCTGTACCCCGCCCGCGAGGACGAGGTCGGTGTCGCCCGCGCGCAGGCTGCGGCAGGCGAAATGCAGCGCGGCGAGGGAGGAGGAACAGGCGGTGTCCACCGCCACGGCCTCGCCTTCCAGCCCGAGCAGGTGGGCGAGGCGGCCGGCGGCGGCGGCCGGCGCGTTGCCGGTGCCGTAATGCGCGTCGAAGGCGGCGGCGTCGCCGGCGGCGAAGGGCAGCATGCCGTATTCGCCCGCGGTGATGCCGAGATAGATGCCCGTTGCGCTGCCCTTCAGCCTGTCATGCGGGATGCCGGCATCCTCCAGCGCATGCCAGGCGGTCTCCAGCACCAGCCGGTGCTGCGGGTCGAGCGAGGCAGCCTCGCGCGGGGAAAGCCGGAAGAAGGCGGCGTCGAACCCCTCGATCGCCTCGAGCAGATGGCCCTCGCGCCGCGTGCCGTCGCGCGTCTCGGCGCGGATCGCGGGGCTGCCCTCCAGCAGTATGTCGAGGAATTCGTCCGGGCTCCGCCGATCGCCCAGCGCGCCGCCGGGGAAGCGGCAGCCCATGCCGATCACGGCGATGGGCTCGTCGCCCGGCACGCGCGGCGCGGCGGGCACGGGCGCGGCCGCATCCTGCTGCGCCAGCAGCGACAGCAGGTGGTCGGCGAGCCTGCCGATCGTGGGATTCTCGAAGGCGGCGAGTTCCGGCAAGGGCAGGCCGAGCCGCGCCTGCAGCGTCGCGGCCACCTCCACGGCGGAGACGGAATCGAGGCCGAGATCGAAGAAGCCGGCTTCCTCCGGCAGGCGCTCCCCGGGGGCGCGGCCGAGCAGCGGCAGCACCGCCGCGCCGATCGCGTCGAGCAGCAGCAGCCTGCGCTGCGCCGGCCCCGCGCGCCGCAGCCTTGCTTGCAGATCCTCCGTCATCGCGGGCGGCGGTGGTGGTGGCGCCTCCGCCGACCAGCGCCGCTCCGCGAGCAGCGGGATCTCGTCCGCCAGCCAGGCGCGGCGCATCTCCACCCGGCGGATCTTGCCGCTGGTGGTCCGGCGCAGCATGCCATGGCGCATGAGGCCCACGGCATGCGGCGTGAAGCCGTGCCCGGCCGCCACGGCCGCGCGCACCGCCTCGATCAGCCGCGCATCGTCTTCCGGCGTGGCGCGCGCTGCTTCCAGCAGCAGCACGGCGCCCTCGCCTGCCGGCGTCTCCACCCCGAAGCAGACGGCACCCTGCGGCACGAGGCGTGGGTCGAGCCCCTCCACCGTATGCTCGACATCGGCCGGATAGTGGCATTCGCCGCGCAGGATGATGGCGTCCTTGGTTCGGCCGGTGACGCAGAGCCGTCCGCCGAGCACGAAGCCGAGATCGCCGGTGCGCAGATAGCGCCCGCACTCCGTGCCATCCTCGGCCAGCAGGGCGGCGCGGAAGGTCTCCGCAGTCAGTTCGGGCCGGTTCCAGTAGCCGGGGCCCACCGAGCGGCCGCGCAACCAGATCTCGCCGATATGGCCCTCCGGCCGCTCCCGCCGCGTGGCCGGATCGACGATGCGGAGCTCCTGGCCGACGAAATCATCGCCGCTGGCGGCATAGGCGCGCGCCCCCGGCGCTTCCGCCGCCACCGTGACGGCGCGGCCCGCGAGCAATTCGCCGGCATCGAGATGCAGCGGCGCCAGCCTGCCGCGCCGCCGCGTGCCGCAGGCCATGAGCGTGGCCTCGGCTAGGCCGTAGGACGGGCACAGCGCCTCCTCCCGCAGCCCCGCCGGGGCGAAGCGCTCAACGAAGGCGCGCAGGGTGGCGGGGCGGATGGGCTCGGCGCCGACCACCACGCTGTCCACGCTGGCGAGGTCGAGGGTGGGCAGCGCCTCCTCCGGCACACGCCGCACGCAGAGGTCGAGGGCGAAATTCGGCGCCGGCAGCAGGGTGGCTCGATGCTCGGTGGCGAGGCGCAGCCAGAGCAGCGGGTCCTGCGCGAAGCGGGCCGGGGCAAGCAGGACGGAGGTGCCGCCGAAATGCAGCACATGCAACACGCCGCCGATCAGCCCCATATCGTGATAGAGCGGCATCCAATTGACCAGCACCGTCTGCGGGCCGCTTCCGGTGACCCGGCTGATGGCGCCGTAATTGTCGAGCAGCGCGGCATGGGTGTTGATCACGCCCTTGGGCTCGCCGGTGGAGCCCGAGGTGTATTGCAGGAAGGCGATCTCCTCGCCGCGCGGCGCCACTGCCTCCGGCCGTCCGCCTTCCGCCGCATCCTCGAGCAGGAAGGGAAGCAGCCCGTGCGCTGCCGCGAATTCGGCGAAGGCCGCGCCGGATTCCGCGGCGATTTCCCGCGTGGTGACGACGCCGGCGGGCGTGGCGTCGCGGGTGATGGGCACGATCTTGCCCAGCACACGCCGCACGCGCGACGGGCCGGGCAGGTTCACCGGCACGGCGATGATGCCGGCGCGGAAGCAGCCCAGCATCGCCTCCACATATTGCAGCCCCGTGGGCAGCAGCAGCAGCACGCGGTCGCCCGGACGGAATTGCCGCAGCAGCGCCGCGGCCATGGCCTCCAGCCGGGCATGCAGCGCCGCGTAGGTCAGAACGCCCGCCGGGGCGCCCGGCGCGCCGTCGAAGCGCAGCGCCACATGGTCGCCGCGGCGGACCGCATGCCCGGCGATGCGGGCGCAGAGATGCGGGAAGCTGTCCCTGCTCACGGCACGGCCTCCGTTGCGATGAAATCGTCGATGGCGGCCGCCATGGCGGCGACGCTGCCGCCGTCGCGCAGCAGCGACCAGTGGTCGGCGTCGAGCCGCAGATCACGCCTTGGCCCGGCGAGGATGCCGGCCCAGGCGGGCTCCGGTGGCGGCCAGCCTGCCTCCCGCCGCGCTGCCCAGAGGCAGAGGGCAGGGCAGGAGATGGCGACAGGGCGGAAACCCGCCAGCGCCCCGAGCTGCGCCGCCACGATGCGGCGCATCCAGTCCGGCGCCTGGTGCGCCAGCGCTTCCGCGCGCCGCGCGAAGGCCTCGTGCCGGTGCCAGTCCACCGGATCGAGCAGCACCAGCCCGGCGGGCGCGCGGCCGGCCGCCTCCCACCGCGCGGCCACCGCCGCCGCCAGCACCGCGCCGGAGGACCAGCCGCCGAGCAGCACGGCACGGGTTTCCGGCCTGCCGCCCAGCGCCTCCTCCACGACGCGCGCCGCCGCCGCGAAGGGGTCGCGCGCGAAGGCCATGGGATCGCGCGAGGCGAGGTCCAGCGCGCGGCATTCCACCGCCTCGCCGAGCGCCGCCTCGATCGCGGCGAAAGCCCGGGGCACGCCGTCGCTGCCCGGGAAAAGCAGCAGCACCGGGCGCGACCCCTCGCCCGCTTGCGGCCCGGCGTCCAGCGAGGCGGCGAGGTCGCGCAGCACCGGCAGGTCGAACACGCTGCGCAGCGGCAGCTCGCGCCCCAGCCTCTCGCGCACGCGCTGCACCAGGCGGATGGCCAGCAGGCTGTCACCGCCGCAGCGGAAGAAATGCGCCTCCGCCGAGCGGATGGGCGTGGCGAGCAGCCCGGACCAGATCTCCGCCAGGGCACGCTCGGCGTCCGTCCGGGGCTCCCGGCCCTCCGTCCCGGCAGCGCCGCTTCCCAGCGGCGGCAGCAGCGCCTTCAGCGCATTGCGGTCCACCTTGCCATTGGCGCTGAGCGGCAGCCGGTCCAGCACGCGGAGGAAGGCGGGGACCATGTAGCCCGGCAGGCGCCGCGCCGCGTGCTGGCGCAGCGCGGCGGCATCTGCCCCGTCCTGGCGCTGCACCAGGAGGACGTGCTGGCCGAGGCCGAGCGCCTCGCCCGCCACATGCACCAGGTCGAAGCCGGCATGGGCCAGGGTTTCCTGCCACTGCGGCAGGCTGAGCAGCGGCAGCCCCGCGGCGCGCCGGAAATCGGCGAAGGCGACGAAGCCTTCCAGGAAGCCGCCGGTGATCATCTGCACCGGCGTGTTCACCGTCGCCTCGATGATCAGCAGCCGCCCGCCCGGCGCCAGCAGCCCACGCAGCCAGGAAAGGCTCCGCGGCAGGTCCGCCGCATCGTGCAGCACGTTGGAGGCGATGATGAGGTCGAAATTCTCCCGTGGCAGGGACTGGCCCACCGGGTCGCGGTTGATGTCGAAGCGCCCGACGGACAGCGCACCGGAGGCGCCGAAGCGCTCGCGCGCCGCATCGAGGAAGAAGAGCGAGACATCGGTGAAGTGATAGGACAGGCCCGGCGCCTCCAGCACCGGCAGCAGCGGTGCCGTGGCGGAGCCGACGCCACCCCCGACTTCCAGCACATGCAGCGGCGCCGGCCGCCGCGCCGCGGCCAGCATGGTGGCCGCCACCTGGCCCAGGCTCTCGGCCGCCGGGTTGTGGCGGTAGAGGCTGTCGGCATGCTGCAGCCCGGCCCCCGGGAAGAGCAGTTCCAGCGGCGCCTGCCGGCCGGCAACCAATTCGCCGGCCTGATGGGCACAGGCAATGATCCAGCCGGCTAGCAGCTCCGCGCCCGGCCAGGCCGGCATGTCCCGCAGCGCGGCGCAGGCGGCGTCGAGATCGCCCTGCTCCGCCGGCATGCGCCGCCATTGCCGCAGCAGCATGGCGAAGCGTGGGTCGGGCAGCAGCGCACCGGCGGCGAGCTGCGCCAGGGTGCGCGTCACGGCGATGCGCGCCACGCGGTCTGCCGCGGCCTGGAATTCCCGCACCCGGCGGAGGCCCTCTGGCGAGATGGCGGCCTCGGCATAGCCCGCCGCGCAGGCGATGGCGGCCGCGTCGGCGGGCGGGTGCGGGGCCGGCATGGGCTCGTCCAGCACGAAGGCGGCGAGCTGGCGGGTGCCGGCCTCGCGCTCCACCACCGTCACCACCGCCTCGCGCACGCCGGGCGCCGCCGCCAGCACCGCCTCGATCTCGCTGAGCTCGATGCGATGGCCAGCGATCTTCACCTGGGTGTCCTCGCGGCCGAGGAATTCCAGCATGCCATCCGGCCAGTACCGGGCGAGGTCACCGGTGCGGTAGAGGCGCTCGCCGGTATCCGGCGCGGCGATGAAGGCGCGCGCGGTCTGCGCCGCATCGTTCCAATAGCCCTCCGCGAGGCCGGCACCGCCGATATGCAGCTCGCCGGTCACCCAGTCCGGCCGGTCATGCCCTTCCCGGTCCAGCACGCGGTAGGATTGGTTGGCCAGCGGGAAGCCGTAGGGGATGCTGCGCCAGTGCGGCGGCACGCTCTCCACCTCGATGATGTTGGACCAGATGCTCGCCTCGGTGGCGCCGCCCATGGCGATGAAGCGCGCCGCCGGCGCCAGCTTGCGCAGCCGGGCGGGCTGGCCGAGCGGGATCCAGTCGCCGCTCAGCAGCGCGGCCCGGAGCGGCAGGCTACCGGTGTCGCCGGCCTCGTCCAGCAGCAGGTCGAGCAGCGCCGGCACGGAATTCCACAGCGTGACGCCATGCGCCCGCAGCAGCTCCAGCCAGTGGCGCGGATCGAGGCGGCGCGCATCCTCGCAGAGCACGACGGCGCCGCCGGCCGCGAGCGGGCCGAAGATGTCATAGACGGAAAGGTCGAAGCCCAGGGAGGAGACGGCCAGCACGCTGTCATCCCCGCCGAGGCCGATGCGGTGGTTGACATCCGCCACGGTGTTCCACGCCGCTTCGTGGCAAATGGCGACGCCCTTGGGGCGGCCGGTGGAGCCGGAGGTGTAGAGGATATAGGCGAGGCTGCCGGGCGCGCCGGCTGGCGCCGCCGGCATGGCGGCGGCATCGAGCCCGGGCGCCAGCCGCACGGGCCAGGCGCACTCCGCCCGCTCCGTCACCAGCGCGGCGGCGCCGACATCCTCGAGTATGAGGCGGAGGCGGTCGGCGGGAATGTCGGTGGCCACCGGCACATAGGCGGCGCCCGATTGGAGAATGCCGAGCACGGCCACGATCTGCGCCGGGCCGCGCGGGAGGGAGAGCACCACGCGGCCGCCCGGCGCCACCCCCGCGTCGCGCAGCCGCGCCGCCATGGCGGCGGAGGCGGCGGCGAGGCGGCCATAGCTCCAGGTCTGGTCGCGCCACCGCAGCGCCACCCGCTCCGGGCTGCGCGCGGCGTTGTCCAGGAAGCCTGCCTGCAGCAGGCGCGGCGGGATCTCGCGCGCGGTCGCGTTCGCCTGGGCGCGGACGGCGCGCTGCGCCGGCGGCAGCAGGGCGGGAACGGGCGCGTCCCAGGCCGCCTCTTCCTCGCAGAGGCGGCGCAGCAGGGCGCAATAGGCGCCGAACATGGCGGCGACCATGCCGTCCGGGAACAGCGCGTCGATGGTGATCCAGTTGAAGACGAGCGAGCCCTGGCGGACCATCGCCTGGTGGTCGAACCACACTTGCGGCGTCGCGGTGTAGACGATCTCCGGCTCCGGCAGCAGCGGCGCGCCCTCGCCGCCATGGGCGACCAGCGCATCGATGTCAAGGCCGAGCAGGCTGGTGAACACCACCGGCATCGGCGTGCCGCGGCCGCCGCCATCGCGCTTCCCCAGCGCACGGATCACCTCGATGCCACTGAACTGGCGATGCGCCAGCGCGGACCAGGTCTCCTTCTGCATCTGCCGGGCGCGGGCGGCGAAGCCGGCACCCGGTTCCGGCGCGGAGCGCGGCACCAGCACGACGGAGGTGAAATCTCCCACCATGGAGTCCACGTCCGGGTGCAGCCGCTCGCGGTGGAAATGGGTGAGGTTCAGGCAGAATGCCTCCTGCCGCGACCATTGCCCCAGCACCTCGGCATAGGCGGCGAGCAGCGCCCCGGAGGCGGTGAGGTTGCGCTGCGCGGCGAAGCCTTCGAACCGGCGCCAGGCATCGGCGGGGATGGTGGCGTGGCGGCGGACGAAATCCGGCCGCGCGATGCTGTGCGGCGCAACGGCGAGCGGCAATTGCGGCGCAGGCGGCAGCGTCTCCAGCCGTTCCAGCCACCAGGCGCGGTCGGCGGCATGGCGGGCCTGGTCGCCGAAAGCGCCGCGCCCCAGCACATAGTCGCGGAAGGAGAGGGTGAGCGGCGGCAGCTCCGCCTCCGGCCGCGCATAGAGCCGTTCCAGTTCGCCCAGGATGATGTGGAAGCTCTGCACATCCACGGTGAGCAGGTCGAGATCGATATGCAGGCGCAGCTCGGTGGCCGAGAGGCGCGTGGCGCGGATGGCGAAGAGCGGCCAGTGCGACGCCTCCGGCACGCGCTGCTGCATCGCCTCGCGGACCGCCAGCAGCCGCGCCGCGCGCGCCGCCTCGGGGAGCGCGGAGAGATCCTCCACCGGAACCGGGTGGTGCGGCACCTCCGGGAGGATGCGCTGGCGGCCGTCGCGCTCCACGATGGCGCGCAGCATGTCATGGCGAGCGACGAGCCGATTCCAAGCCGCCTCCAGCCGGGCGATGTCCAGTGCCGCGAGGCGCCATTCGAAATAGGCGTGGCAGGAGACGTTGCCGAGCTCCAGCGTGGCATCGCGCCCGATCCAGTAGGCGTGCTGGATGTCCGTGAGCGGGAAGGGCGCGTGCCGGTTCGCCGGGTCGGGCGTCAGCACCGGCATGCTGTGGGGCTGCACGGCGGTGCGGCTCATTCGGCGGCTCCTGGCAGGCTGGGGATGGGGGCGGCGGGGTCCAGGCGGCGCCAGCCGGGCGCCTGGCGGAGCGCCTGCCACAGGGCGCGATAGGCGCCGTCGGTGCCCCAGAGCGACGCATGGTCGCCCTGCTCCAGCACCCGGCCCTGGTCCAGCACCACGATCCGCTGCGCCCCGCGCACGGTCCACAGGCGATGGGCGATCACCAGCACGGTGCGGCCGCGCACCAGCTCCGCCAGCGCCTCCTGAACCAGCCGCTCATTCTCGACATCGAGGGCGGAGGTCGCCTCGTCCAGCACGATGATCGGGCTGTCCTTCAGGAACAGCCGTGCCAGGGCCAGGCGCTGCCGCTCGCCGCCGGACAGGGCGGCGCCGGCGCCGCGCAGCACGGTGTCGATCCCCTGCGGCAGCCGCTCGACGAATTCCTCGCAGCGCGCGGCGCGCAGGGCGGCGCGCAGCTCCGCCTCGGTGGCCTCGGGCCGTCCGATGCGCAGATTGTCGCGCACCGAGAGGGAGAAGTGGACGATGGTCTGCGAGACGACGCCGATCAGCTCGGCGATGGCCCCGGGCGGCAGGTCGCGCAGGTCGATGCCGCCGATCGTCACCCGCCCTGCCTGCGGGTCCCACTCCCGCGTCAGCAGCCGCGCGATGGTGGTCTTGCCGGCGCCCGTGGCGCCGACCAGGGCGGTGACGCCGCCGCCCCCGGCGGTGAAGGAGACGTCGCGCAGCACCGGCACGCCGCCATAGCTGAAGGAGACGTTCTCGAACCGGATCGTGGTGTCGGCCGGGCGGGGCCCGGCCACCGGCGCCGGCATCGCGGGCACCTCGAGCACGGCGTCCACCCGGGCGACCGCCACCTCCATCTGCCGGACCATGGCGGAGAACTCCACCGCCTCGGCCAGCGGCGCGAAGAGGCGCAGCGCCACCAGGACCAGCAGCAGCGCCTCGGCATTGCCCAGGCCGCCGGCCAGCAGCCGCTCCGCGACCAGGGCCAGCAGCAGCCCGGCCCCCAGGGCTAGCGCGACGGGCACCGCCACGGCGGGGACCACGAAGCGCAGCGTGATGGCGCGGCCGCTGTTCCGCCCCTCCGCCAGCGCTTCCTCCAGGCGGCGCAGCCGGCCCTCGGCCAGGCCGAAGGCGCGCACCACCTGGATGCCCTGCACGAATTCCAGCAGCCGGCCGTTCAGCCGGGCCATGGCCTCGCTCCGCCGCTCGCTGGCGACGCGCAGCATGCGCTGGCAGACCGCCAGCACCGCCACCGCCACCGCCAGGGCGAGGAGCAGCACCAGCCCGGCGCGGGGCTCGACCGCGAAGGCCGTCGCGACGCCCAGCAGCGGCAGGCTCACCGCGGCAACGAAGCGCGGCAGCAGCAGGCCGGGCATCATCTCGACGGCGGTGACGTCCTGCATCAGCACGGCGGTCAGGTCGCCGGTGTCGCGGCCGCGCAGATACTCCATGGGCAGGCGCGCCAGGTGATCCACCAGCCGCGCGCGGAGCCGCGCCGTCATCCGGTAGCCAGCGCCGTAGCCCAGCTCCGCCGCGCGGTTGGCGCAGAAGGCCTGGCCCAGATAGGCGAGCAGCATCAGCAGCGCCGCCCAGAGCGGCGCCAGGGGCCCGCGCAGCCAGTCCGGCGCGCGGGCATCGTTCGGGTCCAGCAGGGGCAGCAAGGCGAGGAACAGGACCAGGAAGGGCAGGATCGAGCAGACGCTCTCCGCCAGGCGCCAGGCGATGGCGCGGCGGATGGCCTGCCGCTCCTCCCTGGCCACGCGCAAGAGCTGGAGGATCGCCTTCATGGCACGCCTCCCGCCGCGACGCGGCCCGGCTCGGGCGGTGCCGCCTGGGCGCCCTCCTGCCCCAGCTCCCAGGCCAGGTTTTCCCTCTGCATCTGCCACAGCGCGCGGTAGCGCGGCACGCTCTCCAGCATCGCCGCATGGGTGCCGGCGCCGAGGATGCGGCCGCCTTCCATCAGCACGATCCGGTCGCAATGCTCGACGCTGTCGAGGCGGTGGGAGATGACGATCACCGTGCGCCGCCCGACGAGCCGCCCGACCGCATCCTGCAGCAGCACCTCGTGCAGCGGGTCGACGAAGCTCGTCGCCTCGTCGAGCACCAGGATCGGCAGCTCCGCCAGCAGCGTGCGCGCCAGGGCCAGGCGCTGGCGCTGGCCGCCGCTCAGCCTGGCGCCGCCTTCCCCCACCCGGGTCGCGTAGCCCTCCGGCAGGGCGGCAATGAAGCCGTCGCAATGCGCCGCGCGCGCCGCCGCCACCACCTCCGCATCCGTGGCGCCGGCCCGGGCGATGCGGATGTTCTCGTGGATCGTGTCGTCGAACAGGAAGATGTTCTGCGTCACCGCCCCGACCAGCCGCGCCAGCGCCGCCGGGTCGGCCTCGCCGATATCCTGGCCGCCGATCAGCACGCGCCCGCGCGTAGGGTCGAGGCTGCGGTCGATCAGCCGCGCGAGGCTGGTCTTGCCCGCGCCGGAAGGGCCGACGATGGCGGTGATGCCCTGGGCCGGGATGCGCAGATCCACCTCCTGCAGCGTGGCGTGGCCTTCCTGCTCCAGCCACACCCCCTCGAAGACGATGTCGCCCGGCACGGGCGCGAGCGGCGCGGCGGGCACGGGCTGGGAGGGCGTCTCCAGCAGGGCCCGGATCTTCCTCTCGGCCTGCTGCACCCGCAGCAGGATCTCCGTGTAGAGGGCGAGCTTGAGCAGCGGCAGGCCGAGGCCCGTCGCGCCGAGCAGGCAGAAGATCAGCGTCGGCACCTCGATCCGCCCGGTGCCGTGCAGCCAGAGGCCGAGCGGCAGGGCGAAGAGCGGCGAGGCACCGATGATGACGGTGTAGAAGACCCAGGGCGGCATCCATTCGCGCCGCCATGCCTCGGAGAAGGCGTGCAGCTCCCGGATCTGGCGGTGCATGCCGTCGCGGATGATCCGGGCGCCGGGATAGGTGCGCAGCGTCTCCAGCCCCTGCACCAGTTCCACGGCGGCGGCGTTCACCTGGCCGATGCGCCCGAAATAGCTGCCGATCTTCGTGCCGTGCCCGCGCATCATCAGCATCTGCGCCAGGCTGGCGAGCGGGATGACGGCGATCACCGCCAGGGCCATGCGCCAATCGGCCCAGACCAGCACGCCGGCCAGGGCCAGCACGGTCGCGCCGGCCGCCACCACGTCCGGTAGCTGGTGGCTGGCGAACAGCTCGATCGCCTCGACCTCCTCGTTCAGCACCCGCTTGATCGAGCCGGTCTGCCGCGCGGTGAAATAGCCGAGCGGCAGGGTAGCGAGGTGGCGCACCAGCCGGCGGCGGAGGCTGTGCAGCAAATCGAAGGCGGCGTGGTGGGCGATGCCGGTGGAGGCGCCCATGGCGGGGCCCTGCACCAGGAGGGCGAGCGCTGCGCCGAGCGCCAGGACGGGCACGCGCTCCACCTGCCCCGCGGCGGCGGCGGCGATCATCCCGCCCAGCAGCAGCAGCGGCGCGATCGCCGAGAGGGTGCCCAGCACGGCGAGCAGGCAGGCGAGGAAGAGGCGCCCGCGCACCGGCGCCACCAGGCGCAACAGGGCTCCGACGCCCCCCGGTGGGCTCTTGCCGTGGGCCGCGGGCTTGTCCGGGGGCCCTTCCTCCGCAGCGTCTGCGCGATCCATTCGGCTGTCCCCCTGCCAGGGCTTGCGGGGCGAATGGCTAAAGCAAGGGGGGGCGGTACAACCACCGGATGCAGGGCCGGGGATGGACGGATTTGGCACAAGTTGGCATTGCGTCGGGGGCGACATTTTGATAATGAGACGCATTCGCATTTAGCCGGGGCGACCATGCCACCGACCTATGCCTTGACCGACGAACTGACGCTGGAGGAGCGCGCCCTGCGCCACGCCGAGGCGACGGACATCCTCCCCATGCTGGAGGCCGAGCTGGCGGCACGCCTGGCGGGCCCGCAGACCATGACCGGCGCCTGCCGCCGCCTCTGCATCCGCCCGGGCTTCGACCTGGGGCTCTACGATATCACCCTCACCGGGGAGATGCCGGATGGCGGCGAGATCTCGGCGGGCCTCACCGTGACCGTGCTGCTGGAAGGGGCCGGGCAGAGCTGGGTGCGGCAGCCTGGCCGCGCCGCCTCCCGCCCCATCCCCTATGCCGGCGGGATGACCTATTTCTGCTTCTGCCAGGAGGCCGTGACCGGCGGCATGCGCCTGCCGCGGCGCTCCCGGTTCCGCGCGGCCGAGCTGCGGATGGATCTCGACTTCCTGCGCGGCCTCGGCCTGCTCGAGCCGCTCGCCGGCGCCGGGCGCGGCCATCCCCTGACCCACATCGCCCTCGACTCCGTCTGGATCGGCCTCCTGCCCACGCCGGAGCGGCTCGCCACCGTCGCGGCCATGCTGAGCCGCCTGCCGAGCACGCGGCCGGAAGGCGACCTGGTGCTGGAGCGCGGGGCGCTCGACATGCTCTTCACCTGCGCCGGGCTGATCCGGCAGCCGCCCGTGCTCGCGGGCCCGGCGCCGCGCGACCTGGAGGCGCTGCACCAGGCGAGGGCGCTGCTCTCCGCCCGGCCGGAGGAGCCCTGGACCATTGCGGCCCTGGCCCGCGAAGCCGGGCTGACGGAGAAGCGGCTGAAGCTCGGCTTCCGCCAGCGCTTCGGCGTGACGGTGAACCGCTTCCTGCAGCAGGTGCGGCTGCGGACGGCGCACCGCATGATCACCGAGGACGGGGCGAGCATCACCGAGGCCGCGCTGGCGGTGGGCTACGCCAATCCGAGCCATTTCGCCTTCCTGTTCCGCCGGGAATACGGCGCCCCGCCCTCCCAGGTGGCGCGGGCCGGGGCGGCGACGCCAGCCCCGCCGGACCGCCCCCTGGCGGGCAGCGGCGCGCCTCACGCCGGAGGCGTCATCTCGGGCAGCACCGGGCGGCGCAGCGGGTCGCGGACGGCGAGGACGGCGAGGTAGGGGGCCGGCAGCGCCAGCTTCAGCAGCCGGTGCTCCTCCGGCCGGCCCAGCGCGGGCGGCAGGGCCAGGAGCCGCCCGTCCCGCGGATCGAGCGCCACCGCGCGCACCGGCTGGGAGAGGCCGCAGCCGGCAGCCTTCAGCAGGCTCTCCTTGCGGGTCCACAGCTCCAGGAAGGCCGCGCCCCGCCGCGCCTCGGGCAGGGCGAGCAGCGCCGCCGCCTCCGCCGGCGCCGTGGCGGCGCGGATCAGCGCCTCCGTCACCGGCCGGTCCGCCCGTTCGACATCGATGCCCAGCTCGGCCAGCCGATCTTCCGCCACGGCGAGCAGGGCCAGCCCGCCGGCATGCGACAGGTTGAAGCGCAGCAGCCCATCCAGCGCCGGCTTGCCATGGCGGGAGCGGCGGAAGGTCAGCCGGTCCGGGGCAACCCCCAGGCGCGCCGCCAGCGTCGTCCGCAGCAGGAAGCGGCTTTCCAGCCACAGCGCCGCATCGGCCGGGCGTAGGAAGCGGCAAGCCGCCGCCCGCTCCTCGGCGGTGAGCGCGGCGGCGTCGAAGGCCGGGCGGCCGCACCCGCCCACGAAGCGCCAATGGATGGCGACGCGCAGGGGCGCGGCTGCCGCCTGCGTCATCCCGCCCGCGACTCTTCCGCCAGCGCCGGTCGGCCGGCGACGGTCCGGCCGAGCAGCCCGGCCGCCAGCAGCGCGGGCAGCGCCGCCAGGGCGAAGCCGGCCTGGTAGCCCAGCCACCCGGCCAGGGCGACGGCGCCGGACCCCGCCAGGGCGGCGGTCAGCGCATCGGCGCATTGCAGCAGGCTGAAATCCACCCCCGGCTGCGCGCCGCGGGCCCAGCCCATCATCGCGGCATAGACCGAGACGAAGGTCATGCCGGTGACCAGGGCGAGCAGCAGCGCCAGCCCGACGGGGACGGCCAGCGGCACGCCCGGCGCGGCAGCGGCGGCGGCGAGCGCCAGGAAGAGAACGGCCTGCGCCGCCAGCAGCGGCCGGATCAGCGCGAAGGGCCCCCGGCGCGCAGCCGCCGCGGCCGCCAGCAGCGTGCCCAGCAGGCTGGCGGCGGTGCCGGCCAGGCCGCTCAGCAGGCCCAGCGCCTCCAGCCGCAGCCCGGCATCCACCAGGAAGGGCGTCTGGATCGCGAGCACCATGCGCAGGCCAAGCTGGACCAGCACCACCGCGCCGAGGCCGCGCCGCATCTCCGGCCTGGCCAGGGCGAGGCGCAGCGACGGCCGGCCGGGCGGCGCGGCCTGGCCCGGAACGGGCAGCGGCGCCTCGACGATCCGCCAGAGCGGCACCCCGGCGAGCAGGAGCAGGGCGGCCAGGGCGATGATGGCGGGGGTCCAGCCGAGCCGCTCCACCGCCACCAGGAACAGCCCGCCACCCAGCATCAGGCCGAGATAGGCGCCGCCCACCTGCATCGCATTGCCCCAGCCATAGGCGCGTGGCGGGAGCTGCTCCGTGGCGAAGGCGTCGCAGGCGATGTCGAGGGTGGCGGCGACCACCGCCGCCAGGGCGAGCAGCGGCAGGACGCGCCCCGGCTCCGACCCCGTGGCGAGCAGCAGGATCAGCGCCGCCGCCACGACCTGCCCCGCCAGGATGATGCGGCGGGATCGCCGCCCGCCCGCGGCGGGCAGGCGCAGCCTTTCCACCGCCGGCGCCCAGAGGAATTTCAGCGCCTGGGGCAGCATCAGCAGCGGCAGCAGCCCGATCAGCTCCAGCCCATGGCCGCTGGCGCGCAGCAAGGCGGGCGTCGCCTGGAAGGTCAGCCCGCCGATGAGCGACTGGCCGAGATAGATGCCGCCCAGCGCGGCAAGGGCGCCTGCCCGGTCCATGGCCGCCGTCAGAAATTCGCGGTGAGCCGCAGGCCCACATCGCGCCCGGTGCCGAGCTGGTAGAAATTCCCCAGCGGCCCGCCGCTGAAGCCATAGGTGGCGTAGCGCTTGTCGCCGAGGTTGTTGGCGTAGAAATCGGCGCGCAGGTTGGGGTTCAGCACCCAGCTCAGCCCCGCATCCACCAGCGTGTAGGAGCCCTGCCCCACCGTATTGGCCTCATCGAACCAGGTGCGGCCGACATAGGTCAGCGCCACGAAGGGGATGAGCTGGCCGGCAGTGCCCGGCAGGTCGATGGCGTAGGATGCCTCGGCGCTCGCCGTCACCGGCGGCGCGTAGGCGGGGCGGTTGTTCTTGAAATCCTGGCCCTGGCCGGTCGGGTCGCGGTAGCGGGCGTAATGGGCGTCGTTCAGGCCCAGCGCCCCGGTGATCCGCGCCCCCGGGAAGGGCCGCGCCGTGACCCGCGCATCGAGGCCGTAGGAGCGCACATCCCCGACATTCTGCAGGTACTGGGAGGGCTGCGCCCCGACGAAGGCCTGGTAGCCATCCGTGTAGCTGTAATAGCCGCTGATGCTGAATTCGTACCGCCCCTCATCGAGCAGCCCGCGCAGGCCGATCTCGAAATTATCGGTGTTCGCGGTGCCGTAGGCGAAGGAGGCGTTGAGGGCGGAGACGGTGCGGGTGAAGCCGCCCGGCTTGAAGCCGGTGCTGTAGAGCGCGAAGGCGCGCAGCCCTTCCGTGATCTGGTAGCCGACCGCCACCTTGGGCGTGACCGCGGTGTCGTCCCGGTTCTGTCGGAAATTGATGAACCCTTCGGCCTTCGCTTCCGTCTCGATCCGGTCCACCCGGAGCCCCGCGGTCAGGTCCAGCCGGTCGGTGACGTGCCAGGTCAGCTCGCCATATCCGGCGTAGGAGCGGATCGTCTGGCTGGAGGTCTGCAGGCTCCGTGGCACGCGCCGGGTGAAATCCAGGTTCTGGAAGTAGAGGCCGGCCACGTAGTCCAGGCTGCGCAGCGCGCCGCGGGTGGAGGCGATGCGCAGCTCCTGATTGAAGGAGCGCTGGGTCTCCGGGGTGTGAAAGCCCTGAATGGTGCGGTCGAGATCGCGGTCCTGGTAGCCGGTGAGGGCGGAGACCACCGCGCCGCCCAGGTCGTAGGAGGCGATCAGCCCGTAGCTGTCGGTCCGTAGCCGGTAGTGCGAATCGAAAGGCACGACGCGGCGGCTGCGCATCCCGGCATCGCCCAGCACGAATTGCTCCTCGGCGGAATGCACCACGTTGTGGAGGGCGGTGACCATGATGTCCCAGGGGCTGCCGGCCGGGGCGTAGCGCAGGCGGCCCTGTACGCCGATGTCGCGCGTGCCGCCGAAGGCATCGTCGCCCTGCGGGGCGCGGTAATTGCCGAACTGCTCCCGCCAATTCAGCGAGAGATCGGCATAGAGGGCGCCTGGCACGATCGGCGTGTTCAGCAGCACGCCGGTGTCGCGCTGCCGGCTGCTGTAGCTGGCGGAGCCGCCGATGCGGAAGGTGTCGTCGGGGCGGCGCGTGACGACGTTCAGCACGCCGCCGACCGCGCCCGCGCCGTAGAGCGTGCCCTGCGGACCGTAGAGCGCCTCGACCCGCTCGACCTGCACCGGAAGGAGCTGGCCGAACAGCGAGAAATCCTGCGGCAGCCCATCGACCAGAAGCTGGACCGAAGGGTTGTAGAAATCGGACGAGGTCTGCCCGCGCATCGTGACGTTGGAATAGATGCGTCCGGAGCGCGGCTGGACGGTGAGGTCCGGAAAGATCCGCTGCAGGGAGTCGATCGAGCGCAGATTGCGCGCGGCCAAATCCTCCGCCTCCACCGCTTCCAGCGTGCCGTTCACGCGCATCGGGTCCTGCGCCCGCTTGGTGCCGGTGACGACCAGCTCGGGCAGGGCGATGCCGGGCGTTTCCGCCTGGACCGGGGAGGCGTCAGGGCCGCCCCCGGGGCCTGTCACCTGGGCCAGGGATGTGCAGGGAGCAAGGGACAGGCCCAGCAGGAATACGGCGCGGGGGCCCCTGAGGCCATGGCTGGAGGGTCGGGAGCGGGCCATAGGATCCTGGACATGCGGTGAGCTTCAGGGGCGTAACCTTGCGGTGGCTGCTCGCCGCCCACTACCGGGAACGGGCCAGGCGATCGCAGCAATCGGGACGAAATCGCACAGGACGGCATCGCCGGAGCAGGAGCGTTGACATGCAAATGATAGTCATTATCATTATGCACGAGTCATGCCGATCCCCCGAGAAAGCTGCGCGGGAAGCTGCGAGGCTTGCCCGGCGCACTCCCCAACCAGCCGGCGCCAGTCCGAATACGGCTCCAATTCGCGGTTCGTGGCTATCCATCCCGGGCTGCAACTGGCCGTCTGGGATCAGCTGGCATCCGACCCGGTAGTGGAGTTTTCCCGCGAGCCGGGGTTGAGCCTGACGGTGGTGCTGGACGGGGCCGGGCAGGAGAGGCTGCGGCATCGCGATGGAGCCGGCAGCAGCCTCCCCTGCAAAAGCGGAACGACCACGCTGCGCTTCGCCCGGAGGGAGCTGGCGGGGCGATGGCACATATCGCCGGGGGCGCGGCTGCTGGCCGTGGAAGTGCTGCTCTCGCTCTGCTTCCTGGACCGGCTTGGCGACGAAGCGCCATCCCTGGGCAGTTGCCACCCTCTATGCTGCCTGGATGTCCCGGAATTATGGGCGGGTGCCATGCCGACGCCCGAGACCATGGGATCCATCGCCACACAGATCGCCCTGCGCGGCACGGCCGGCGGGGGCGAGGAGCTGCTGCTGCTCGCCTATGGCGCGCTGGAGCTGGCCACCGCCGGGTTGAGCGCGTTGCGGCGGCCGCCCGACATCTGCTGCTGCGACCGGGACCACGCCCGGTTGCGGGAAGCGCGGCGCATGCTGGATTCCTGCCCTGGCCATGCCTGGTGCATCCGCGAATTGGCCCGCAAGGTCGGCCTGAACGAGCGCAAGCTGAAGAGCGGCTTCCGCGCGCAATTCGGCACGACGGTCAATGAGTGCCTGACGCGCGCACGACTGCGCATGGCGCATCAATTACTGCTGGAGAACCGGGCGGCCGTCGGCGAGGTCTCACGGCGCGTCGGCTATGCCAATCCGCGCCACTTCACGCAGCTTTTCCGCGACCGCTACGGGGTCAACCCGTCCGTGCTGCTGCGGCAGGGCTGACCTTCGGTCGCCGCGGCGTCGACCGGTTGGGCTATTCGCGCTGAGATGGCCATGGGCGTGGCGAGGCCGATGGCGCCGCGCGACGCGGAATCACGCGCACCGCCGTACCTCGACGATCGGGTGATGGATCGCGATATGGCCCGGTAGCCGCGCCTTGTAGACTTCCGGCTCCCGCGGGTCATGCGCGACCACGGAGGCGACGAGCGTCCAGGCGCCGGGGCCCACCGACCATAGATGCAGGTCGGCAACGCGCGCATCTCCGTCGGCTTCCAATGCCGTGCGGGCGGCGTCGCGCAGCGGCGCCGGCGCCTCACGGTCGAGCAGCGTGCCGGCGCTGTCCCGCGCCAGCGACCAGCCCCAGCGCGCGACAAGGCCCGCGCCGGCGAGGCCGATCAGCGGGTCCAGCCAGAACAGCCCGGTACCCCAGGCCGCCCAGAGAGCCACGATGGCTGCGACGGACGTGGCCGCGTCCGCAAGGACATGCAGCAGGGCCGCGCGGTGGGCATGGTCTCCGTGCCCGTGCCCGTGGTTGTGGGGCTCATGCTCATGGTGGGCATGCTCCCCTCCGGCATGCAGCAGCCAGGCGCAGCCAAGGTTCACCAGCAGGCCGAATGTCGCCACCCAGAGTGCCGGCCCGAAGGCGATCGGGGCTGGCGCGAAGAGCCGCTCCACCGCCTCGCCCGCAACGCCCAGCGCCACGACGCCGAGCATCACCGCCGCGCCGAAGGCCGCCAGCGCATTCGCCTTCCCGGTGCCCCAGGCGAAGCGCGCGTCGCCGGCGCGGGCGCGGGCGAAGCGATAGGCCAGGGCCACGGCGCCGAGCGCGGCCGCATGCGTGCCCATATGGGCGCCATCCGCGAGCAGGGCGACCGAGCCGGTGGCGAGCCCGGCGGCGACCTCCACGACCATGGCCGCGACGGTCACCCAGGCGACCAGCACGACGCCGCGTTCCTGCGGCCGTCTTGCGTCCTGGCCGAAGCTGTGGTCGTAGGCGTAGGCTTCCGGCGAATGGCTATGCATGGCTTGGCTGCGACTCCTCAGCGGTCGGGTGCGGCGCAAAAGCGGGGCAGCAGGCGCCCGGTCCGGGCGGTGTAGCGGTCATACGCGTCGCCGAAGCGCGCGCGCATCATGGCCTCCTCATGCGGCACCCGCCGCGCATACATGATCGCGAAGGCGAGCGCGCCAGCCGGCCCGACGACATAATTCGGCAGCAGCAGCATCTGCGCCAGGGTGCCGAGCCAGATCGCAGCGTACATCGGGTGGCGGATGCGGGCATACACGCCGGCCGTGACGAGCCTGTGGCTGTCGCGCAATTCCAGCGTCGGCGACCAGTTGCGCCCGAGATCGGCATGGGAGCGGTGGAACAGCCACAGATAGGGGGGCAACAGCGCCACGCCGAGCCAGGCCGCTGCGGCGGAGCGTGGGCGCGCGGCCCAGTCCAGCAGCGGGGTCGCCAGCCAGAGCAGTGGCAGCGCCATCATGCCAAGGAAAGCCAAGGCCAGCAGGATACGCTCCTCCCCGACATCACGGCGATCGTCGATCCGGTTGTCGCGCCAGCCCGGCGTGCGACGCGCCCGGATCAGGCTCGACGCGACAAAGCCTGCCAGCCATGCGAGGGCAGCCCAGTCGGCCTTGCCCCTCAGGACGTAAAGAGCGCCGCAAGCGATGGCGAGCACCGGCGCGAAACCCGGCAAGCGCCAGGACACCGTCGCCGGAACGGTAGCCATCAGAGGCGCACCGCTGGGCCACCGCCGACGACCTGCCTGCGGGCGGGCACCGCGACCGCGGCACCTGATCCGAGAACGACGCCAAGGATCACACTTGCGGCGCCGAGCACATCGTTGCCGGGGACGTCCAGCGCGGCGACCTCGGCGCAAGCGCTGGCCAGAGGGGCGGCCACGCATCCGAACCGGCGGGCGCCAGACGGTCGGAGCGGCCGAGGCGCTGGCCTGCATGCCGGGCCACGGCCGCCGGAAATGATCCTGGATACGGACGGGCATCGACGGGTCCACTGCGCTGACCCGCGACACAAGCTGTCCCGACGCGCCAACGGCCCTGGCGGCATGTCAGCCTCCGTCTGCAAGCGGCCCGGGCGAGAACTCAGGCTATATGCGACTGATTGTCAATCGCGTTTCTCGCTGCTCCACCGACGGTCCGGCGGGCGGGGGACATGATGCGCTGCGCCCGACTTCAGACCTGGATGTCTCGTCCGGCATTTGGCGGTGCGGAGCCGCGGTGAAGCTGTGGGGCTGCGCGGTGAGCGGCAAATGCACAGGGAGCGGACAAGCAGACCACTGAAAATAAAAGCTGGTGTCCTGGTTTCGAAGTCCGCAGGGGTTCGGAACCAGAACACTAGGGCACCCGCCCAGCCAGGCTGCGGAAGGTCACCGACCAGCGCGGCCGGTCCATCTCGGCGATGCTGTGCTCCCAGCCGTGCCGGGCCTCGTCGCTGAGGTGATAGGCCCCGCGGGGCTCCAGCGGCAGGCTCGCGCGCTCGAACCGCTCGCCGCGCCGCCGGCGGAAGCGCATGACCGCCGGGGCGCCGAGCGAGAGGCCGACGACATGCCCGAAGGCGGGGCGGTCCTTGTGCCAGCCGATGCCGGCGCCCGCGCCGTAGCGGATCAGCAGCGCCTGAACCAGCTCCTCCGCCGGCAGCCGGGCGAAGGCGGCGGCACGGTCGCGGAAGGGCAGCAGCCAGCCCGGCAGCGGCTGGCCCTGGCTCAGGCGGCCGGTCGCGAAATCATAGGTCCAGCCATAGGAGGCCGTCAGCCGCTTGCCCTCCCAGCCCTGGAAGCGGAAGGGCGCGAGGCCGGCACCGTCGATCGCGGCGATCAGCGCGCGCTCCTCCGCCGGCGTCACGAGCCCGCTCGCGGCCTCCAGCCCGGGGAGCACCGGCGTGCCGAAGAGATCGGTCATCCGCCCGTCTCCGCCTTGCCCGGCGGAGGCTCCCAGCCGAAGACGCTGCGGCCGCCATATTCATGGGAGCTGGCGCGCTCCGCCGCGATCAGCGCCGGGACCGAAGGGCCCGTCGCCGCCCGTTCCAGCCGCCTGGCCTGGTCGTCCAGCCGCCGGATCGCGGCCAGCTCCTCCTCATTGCCGAGCTTCGCCTTCAGGACGGCCGATTTCATGACCTCGATCGTCCGGTCATAGACCCGTATGGGCACCGGGAAGGGATGCCGGTCCTTGCCGCCATGCGCGAGCGAGAAGCGGGCCGGGTCGGTGAAGCGGCAGGGTGCGCCGTGCACCACCTCGGCCACCATCGCCAGCGCGCGGACCGTCCGCGCCCCGATGCCCGGCACCAGCAGGAGCTCGGAAAAATCCTGCGGCCCGCGATCCGCCGCCGCGGCCAGGGCGCCGTGCAGCCGCCGCGCGACCACGTCCTCCGCCCGCACATCGTGATGGGCGGGCATGACGAGATGCGGCAGGAGAGGCTGCGGGCCGGCCGACCGACCCTCGATCCGCGCCAGCTCGCGCAGGATGCCGTCCGGCCCGATGCCGCCGAGAAGGTCGAGCTGGCGCCCGCGCGAGGCCGCCGCGCGGCGGTCCGTCAGGTTCACGATCCGGCCCTGGCCGCGGCCCTCGATCGCCGCATGCGGCGCCTCGACGAAGCTCGCCATCCCCTCGGAGAGCCAGTGGTAGCGCCGGGCCTGCCGCCGCTCGTCGCTCATCCCCTGCTGTACCACGACCCAGCGCCCGTCATCCGCCACGATGAAGGCGTGCAGGTAGAGGTCGAAGCCGTCCTGCACCGCGGCGCTGTCCACCTTCGCGACCAGGCGGCTCGCGCGGGCCAGCGCCTCGCCGTCCAGCCCCACGCGCTCGCCGACCGCGAGGAGCTCCGCCGGCGTCTCCCGGCTGTGCCGGCCCCGGCCGCCGCAGACATGCAGGCCCAGCTCCTTCGACAGCGGCGCGAGCCCGCGCTTCAGCGCGCCGATCACGCTGGTGGTGATGCCGGAAGAGTGCCAGTCCATCCCCATCACGCAGCCGAGGGACTGGAACCAGAAGGGATGCGCGAGGCGCCGCAGCAGCTCGTCGCGCCCGTATTCCAGGATGATGGCCTCGGTGATCACCGCGCCCAGCCGCGTCATGCGCCGGCCCAGCCAGGGCGGCACGCGGCCGCCATGCAGCGGCAGGTCGGCGCTGCCCGCGCGGCGCGCCATCAACTCGCCTCCGCGAAGAGGGGCAGGTCGCCAGGCTCGCCGGAGGCGAAGTTGGAAACGGTCACGCCAACCAGGCGGATGCCCGTCCGGGGCGGATAGACCGAGCGGATGAGGTCCAGGCTCACCTGCCGGAGCTGCTCCTGCTCCGCGAGCACGAAGGCGTGGCTGCGGCTGCGGGTGATCTGCCGGAAATCCGCGAACTTCACCTTCACCGTCACGGTCCGGCCGAAGGCCCGCATCTTCTCGCACCAGGCCCAGACATCATCGGCCATGCGCAGCACGCCGGCCTCGATCTCGGCCGGCTCGACCAGGTCACGGCCGAAGGTGGTCTCCGAACCGGAGGATTTCCGGATACGGTCGGGGTCCACCGGCCGGTCGTCCTGGCCGCGGGCGATGGCGTAGTACCAGGCGGCGGCGCTGCCGAAATGTTCCTGCAGGAATTCCATCGACCTCGCCCGGAGATCGGCGCCGGTCTCGATGCCGAGGGTTTGCATGCGCTTCGCCGTCATCGGCCCCACGCCGTGGAAGCGCGCGACCGGCAGCGTCTCCACCCAGGCCGGCCCCATCTCCGGCGTGACGGCGAACTGGCCATTGGGCTTGCGCTGGTCCGAGGCAAGCTTCGCCAGGAACTTGTTGTAGGAGATACCGGCCGAGGCGGTCAGGCCGGTCTCCTCTCGGATGCGGGCGCGGATCTCCTTGGCGGTCGCCCAGGCCGTCGGCAGGCCCCGCAGGTTCTCGGTGACGTCGAGATAGGCCTCGTCCAGCGAGAGCGGCTGAATCAGGGGCGTGTACTCGGCGAAGATGGCGCGGATCTGCTGGGAGATGGCGCGGTACACCTCGAAGCGCGGCGGTACGAAGATGAGCTGGGGGCATTTGCGCAGCGCCGTGATCGAGGGCATGGCGGAGCGGACACCGGAGGCCCGGGCCTCGTAGCTGGCCGCGGCCACGACGCCGCGGGCCGCGCCATGGCCGACCGCCACGGGCCGGCCGCGCAGCGTTGCGTCATCGCGCTGTTCCACGGATGCGTAGAAGGCGTCCATGTCCACATGGATGATCTTGCGAGGAGATCGGCGGTCCATCCCATGCCACCATAGCAAGCCTGGAACATACCATGAACCGCCTCGTTGGTCCATGTGCTGCAGGCCGCTGCCAGGCGGTTCGCCCATGCCCGGACCAGCGCTCTGTGAGGCGGGCGGTGCCGCCCGGCCATTGTGCTCGGGGCTTCCGCCGCGGCCGGGCAGCTTGAGCCTGCTGCGCACCGTCTCGTCCACTTCGGGGCAGTGGCGCGGATGAGGAAAGCAGCCGCAGGCCCTATTCCTGGCTCGAGCGGCGGCTCACCTCGACGGCGATCGCCCGTTCAGGCCGAGGCGCGTGCGCAACGATTTCCACCGCCCTTGTGGAACCGCTGCAAGGGCAGCTCGTTCCTGCCTCGTCGGGACTGCGGACGAGTAGCGCTTCGTGACCAGCGACCTGGGTGCTGTCTGGAAACGCCACATGCTGCGGGGGGAATGGGACCTCGCCTGGCGGATCAGCGATGCCGTGCTGCACCAACGCGGCGATGCGCAGGACTGGCACCGGCCCCGCCACCTGCAGGCCATCTGGAACGGCACGCCCCTCGACGGCAGGCGGGTGCTGCTGCGCTGCTATCATGGCCTGGGCGACACCATCCAGTTCATCCGCTTTGCGCCCATCGTGAAGGCGCGTGCCGCCGAGCTGACGATATGGGCGCAGGAGGCACTGATCCCGCTGCTGCGCACCATGCCAAATGGCGGCAGGCTGCTCCCCCTGCATAACGGCACGCCCGAATTCGCATATGACGTCGATGCGGAGATCATGGAGCTGCCGCACATCCTGCGCGTCACGCCCGCGACGCTGCCCGCCGGAATCCCTTACCTGTTTCCCCCTGCCCCCATACGCCCGCGGCACGGGCGCAAGCTTGCGGTGGGCCTGGTCTGGCGTGCCGGAGACTGGAATTTCGCGCAGCGCTCGGTCCCCTTCCCCGCCCTGGCGCCGTTGCGCGACATCCCCGGCGTCGCGCTGCACATCCTGCAACGGGGCGAGGCGCTGCGGGACTGTCCCGGGGGTTTCGGCATTCCCGCGGGCAGGGATGACATCCTCGAAGCCGCGACGGTGATGTGCCGGCTGGACCTGGTCATCAGCGTGGACACCATGCCAGCGCATCTCGCCGGCGCGCTCGGCCTGCCGGTCTGGACACTTCTCGCCCACGAGGCGGATTGGCGCTGGATGGAGGACCGGGAGGACACGCCCTGGTACCCGACCATGCGCCTGTTCCGGCAGCCGCGGCCAGGCGACTGGTCCACGGTCATCACCCGGGTCGCCGCCGAGCTGCGCCAACTCGCAGCGCGGCGGAACGGCCCTCAGGCATGCGCCGCCGGATAGGCGCCCCGCCTCAGCGCCGTGCGTAGCGGCGGATCATCGCGGCGCAGAACTCGGCGAACTCCTCCTTCACCAAAGGTGGGCTGGTGTGGTGCGGCGCGATGCCGCGATGCTCCGGCGTGAAGCAGAAGGTGATGGTGACGTCGAAATCCTCCAGCGCCGCCATCTGCCGGTCGAACCACGCCAGCGCATCGGGCCGGAAACTGTCGGCCCAGGACAGGCCCGTGCGCAGGTAGCGCACGCCCAGACGCTTCATCCACGCCACGGCGTCGTCGAGGCGGTGATCCTCGAAATGGAACCACTGGCAAAGGCCAAGCGCCGGCGTGTGCCGCGCGAAGACCTCGAGCGCCGGCTTCGGCGTGCCGTCCTCGCGCAGGAGGCCCATGTAGAAATGCCGGTAGTAGGAGGAGCCCTCCGCCTCCTTGTGCCGGGTCGTGGCCTCCCAGCTGCGGGGCAGGTCGTAGAGGCTGTACCATTGGATGCGCGGCGCGACGCCCGTCAGCAGTTCCGCCGTCCGCTGCAAGCCCCAGAGCTGCACTTCCTCGGCGCCGAAGGAGGATACCCCGACTTCCGACACCCAGACCGGCAGGCTGGTGACCGCCCGGATCTCCTCGATCTTCGCGGGCCATTCGTGGATCTGCCACAGATTCCAGTCGAGCGGAAAGCCATGCACCGCGACCGCCTCGAGATGCGCCAGGACGCCACGGGTCTCGAGGGTGCGAATGAAAGCGGGGTCGATCGGCGAGATCCCGCCAAGCACGCGCGGCAGGCCAGGATGCTCCGCCCGGATCGCCTGGGCGGCGCAGATCGCCATCTCGGCGAAGAGCCCCCAGCCCGGATCGAGTTCAGGGTCCCAATGCGACTTGTTGTTCGGCTCATTCCAGATCATCGCCGCTTCGATCATGCGTGCTTCCCCCGTGCGGGATAAACCGCGCCATCCGCCGGCCGGGCCGCGTTGCAGCCGCAGATATAGACCTCCTCCTCCGGATGCGCGGTGATCTCGAAGCCCGCGCTGCGCAGCATGGCTTCGGTGCAGGCACGGTTCGGCACCCACCAATTCGTCGGGTCATGCGCATAGCGATGCTCGACGAAGTGCAGCTTCGGATAGTCGGGCCGGTCGAACTGCGCCGTCTCCCAGAATTCGTAGTTCTCGACCACCGCGCCCACCCTTCTCGAACCGCGCTGCATGGACTGGAAGATCAGCATGTCGCCGGCGACATGCTCATGGATCAGGTCGAGCGCCAGCAAGGGGTGCCGCAGATGGTACAGCACGCCCATGAAGAGAACGAGATCGAACCGCTCCTGCAATACGCCGACGTCGTAGACCGAAAGGGCGCGGAACTCGACGTCCAACCCGGTCACCTCGGCCGCGAAGCGGGCCTGCGCCAGGTAGCCGGGGTCCGAATCGATACCGACGACGCGCGCCGCGCCGCGCCGCTTCATCTCCAGCGCGTAGAAGCCGCCATTGCAGCCAATGTCGAGCACGCTCTTGCCGCTGAGATCCCGGGGAACCGCATGCGCGAAGCGCCGCCATTTCACCGCAGGATAATCACCGAGAAAATGGTCCGGTGCCGTACGGACGCCGCCCAGGTCGAGGTTGTGAAACCAGGGGCCGAGCGCCTCGGCGCGGCGGCGGATCGCCTCCGGCCCGAGGTGATGCGGCGGATCGCCTTTGGAGGAGTCGGTCATTCGTCAGGCAGCTCATTCATGCTGAGGAGCTTGGCACCGTCCGGCCAGAGCCGGATCCGGCTGAGGCTTGCGGGGCTGATCTCGAACCGCGCATGGGTATCGACGGAGACGCCCAGCACCCGGGCGATCACCGCCTTGATGACATCGCCATGGCTGACCGCCGCGATGACACCGTCCGGATGTTCCGCGGCCGCGCGCTGGAGAAAGGCGAAGGCACGCTGCCCGGCCTCCTGCATGGTTTCGCCGCCCGGCGGCCGTTCGGCGGCACGTGCGGCGTTCCAGCGCCGCCAATGCGGATCGTCGCCCAGCGCCGCGAAGCTCCTGCCCGTCCATGCGCCGAAATCGATCTCGATCAGCTCCTCTGAGGCCATCGGCCTGAGGCCATGCCGGGACGCGATCGGCAGGGCCGTTGCCCAGGCCCGCGGCAGCGGGCTGGCATGGATGGCCCGCAGCCCTGCCCCGCCGAGGCGCGCGGCGAGGGCCTCTGCCTGCCGCCGCCCCGCCTCGCCCAGATGGATGCCGGGCATGCGGCCGCAGAGAAGCTGGTCAACCACGCCATGCGCGGCATGGCGGATGAGCAGGACCGTCGTCGCCACGCCCGTGCCTTACTTCTCGCCGGCGATGAAGCGCAGCGTCCGCTCCCGGGCCTCGCTGTCGGTGAATTGCTGCGGCGGCGACTTCATGAAGTAGGAGGACGGCCCGACGAGCGCGCCGCCGATGCCGCGGTCCAGCGCCAGCTTGGCGCACCGCACCGCATCGACCACCACGCCGGCGGAGTTGGGCGAATCCCAGACCTCCATCTTGAGCTCGATATTGAGCGGCACGTCGCCGAAGCTGGTGCCTTCCATGCGGATATAGGCCCATTTGCGGTCGCCCAGCCACGGCACGAAATCGCTGGGCCCGACATGCACATCCTGCGCCGGCAGAGGCGCGTCGAGCTGGCTGGTCACGGCGCGGGTCTTCGAGATCTTCTTGCTCTCCAGCCGCTCGCGCTCCAGCATGTTCAGGAAATCGGTGTTGCCGCCGAAATTGAGCTGGTAGGTGCGGTCGAGGCGTACGCCACGTTCGCGGAACAGGTTGGCCAGCAGCCGGTGCACGATGGTGGCGCCCACCTGGCTCTTGATGTCGTCGCCGACCAGCGGCAGGCCGCGCGCTGCGAAGCGTTCCTGCCAGGCGGGGTCCGACGCGATGAAGACCGGAACGCAATTGACAAAGGCGCAGCCGGCGCGCAGCGCCTGTGCCGCGTACCACTCCGTCGCCGCCTGAGAGCCGACCGGCAGGTAGGACACGACGATATCGGTACGGGACCGCTCCAGCACCTCGGCAACGTTGCAGACCGGCGCCTCCGCCTCCTCTACCTCCTCGCGGAGATGGCGGCCGAGGCCGTCCAGCGTTGGGCCGCGCTGCACGGGGACGCCCAGTGGCGGCACGGCGCTGAAGCGCTGCGTGTTGTTGGGCGCGGCGAAGATCGCCTCCGAGACATCGCGCCCCACCTTGCCGGCATGCACGTCGAATGCCGCGGACAGCTCGATATCGGCGATGCGGTAGCCGCCGAGTTCACTGTGCATGAGACCCGGCACCGCGGCCCCCGGCGGCGTATCCCGGTAGTAGGACAGGCCCTGCACAAAGGAGGACGCGCAGTTGCCGATACCGATCAGCGCCACCCGCACTGCCTTGGATCCCAAGCTTCCCCTCCATCGGTCCCGGGGTCGCGGCGAGGTTCCGCGCCACCCGGGTCAGAGATCGCTGCGCAACGCTTCGCGTTCCGTTTGCCCGTGGCAATCATCCCGGGAACACCAATTTGTGACGACCTTCTTGTTTGATCTCCGCCCCGGTCCCAGCGTTGCGCGAACGGTCGAGCAACCAGTCACATGTCGCGGCGCCGCGAGGATCGCACGCGCGCGGTGGCGCTCGGCCGCAACGGACCATGCTCCCCCGCGCGGGATCGGAGGCAGAGAGTGGGTGACAGCATCCTCATCACCGGCGGGGCCGGCTTCATCGGCAGGCACCTCGCCCGGGCGCTGCTCTCGCGCGGCCATCGCGTGCGGATTCTGGACAGCATGATCGAGCAGGTTCATGGCAATGCGTTGCAGCCGGTGGGCCTCGATCCCGATGCAGAATTGCGCATCGGCGATGTGCGGGACACGGCGGCGGTGCAAAGCGCGCTGCAGGGCGTGGACAAGGTGGTGCACCTGGCTGCCGAGGTCGGCGTCGGCCAGAGCATGTATGCCGTGGACCGCTACGTCTCGGTGAACGACCACGGCACCGCGGTGCTGTTCCAGCAGCTCATCGAGCAACCGGTCCGCCGCGTGGTCGTCGCCTCCTCGATGAGCATCTATGGCGAGGGCCTGTACCAGGACTCGCAGGGAAACTGCCTGCAGGATGTCGTGCGGCTGCCCAGGGCGGCCGACAACGCCCCCTGGGATCCGGTGGATTCCAGGGGGAAGCCGCTGCGGCCGCTGCCGACGCCGGAATGGAAGCAGCCCGCGCTCGCCTCCGTCTATGCCATCACCAAATATGTGCAGGAACGCCTGACGCTGACCCTGGCGCCCGCCTACGGCATGGAAGGCGTTGCGCTCCGCCTGTGGAATGTCTACGGCCCGGGCCAGGCTCTCTCGAACCCTTACACCGGCGTGCTCGCCATCTTCGCCGCCAGGCTGCACAACGGGCAGCGGCCGATGATCTTCGAGGATGGCCTGCAGCGCCGCGATTTCGTCCATGTCGAGGATGTGGCCGAGGCCTTCATCCTCGCGCTGGAGCATCCGCGTGCGGCCGGCGGCGTGTTCAACATCGCCAGCGGCGAGGACCGCACGGTGAGCCAAGTGGCCGCGCTGCTGGCCGAGGCGATGGGCCGGCGCGCCCTGGCGCCGGAGATCACCGGCAAGGCCCGGATCGGCGATGTCCGCCACTGCATTCCGGACCTCACCCGCGCGCGCGAGGTGCTGGGCTATGCCGCGCGGCATGATTTCAGCGCAGGCCTGGCGGAGCTGGCGGAATGGGTGGCGCAGCAGCAGGCGGAGGACCGCGTGCAGCAGGCACGGCGGGAGCTTGAGGCGCGGGGGCTGGTCGCGTGACGGTGGCTGGCGATGTCGCCGCGCCCCTGCCGGGCGGCCGCAAGCCGGTGCTGGTGACCGGCGGCGCCGGCTTCATCGGTGCGAATCTCTGCGACCGCTTGGCCCGCGAAGGCCATGATGTCCTGATCCTCGACGCCCTGTTGCGGCCGGGCGTGGAGCGCAACCTCGCCTGGCTGCAGGCGCAGCACCCGCAGCGGATCTCCGTCCGGATCGCCGATATCCGGGATGCGGCGGCGGTGGCGGAGTCCGTCCGCGATGTCGCGGTGGTGTACCATCTGGCCGGCCAGGTAGCGGTGACCACCAGCATGCTGGCGCCGGAGGAGGATTTCGGCACCAACCTCCACGGCACCTTTCTGCTGTTGGACGCGGTGCGGCGGCGTGGCACTGCCACGCCGGTCATCTTCGCCAGCACCAACAAGGTGTATGGCAATCTGGTCGATATCCCGCTGGCGCTGGTGGAAAACGCCTACCTACCGCGGGACGCGGCGCTCCGCGCCCGCGGCATCGGCGAGGACCGGCCGCTCGACTTCCACACGCCCTATGGCTGCTCCAAGGGCGCGGCGGATCAGTACGTGCTGGACTGGGCGCGCAGCTACGGCATCCCCACCGCCGTCTTCCGCATGAGCTGCATCTACGGCCCGCACCAGATGGGCACCGAGGATCAAGGCTGGGTGGCGCATTTCCTCCTGCGCGCCCTGCGCCACGAGGAGATCAGCATCTATGGCGATGGCTGCCAGGTGCGGGACGTGCTCTATGTGGAAGACGCGGTGGACGCCTATCTGGCGGCCTGGCGGCGGATCGGCGCGGTGGCGGGCCAGGCCTTCAACCTGGGCGGCGGCCCCGCCAATGCCATAAGCCTGCAGCAGTTGCTGCAGGCGATCGAGGAGCTGACCGGCCGCCCGGTCCGCGTGGCCTATGGCGATTGGCGGGCCGGCGACCAGCGCTACTATGTCTCCGACACCAGGCGCGCGATGCAGGCGCTGGGGTTGCGCCCGGCGACGCCCTGGCGCACCGGCGTTGCCCTTCTGCTGGAATGGCTGCGGCGGGAACAGGGGCCAGTTGCCACCACGCTGCCGCGGCCCAGGCCGCAGGTGATGGAGGCGCTGCGATGAGGGTGGCCCTCGTCAATCCGCCCTGGGACTTCGCCGGCAGCATCTATTTCGGCTGCCGCGAGCCGCATCTGCCGCTGGAGCTCGGCTACAGCAGGGCGCTGCTGGAAGCAGCGGGCCATGATGTGCTGCTGCTGGACGGGCATCTCTGCGGGCTGCCGATGGCGGAGCTGGTGGCCCAGGTCGCCGCCTACGCACCGGAGATGACGGTCGTCACCACGGCGCCAAGCTATCTCTTCTGGCGCTGCGCCCAGCCGGAGCTGCGGCTGCCGCGGGAATTCCTCGCCCTGCTCGGCGCGCGCGGCGGCCGGACGGTGGCAGTCGGCCCGCATGGCTCGGCCACCCCCGGCGCGGCGCTGCGCAAGCTTGGCGCCGATGTCGTGGTGCGCGGGGAGTGCGAGGAGATCGTCGCCCGTCTGGCCGAAGGCGGCCCGCTTTCCGCCACGCCCTCCATCGCCTTCCACGAGGCCTCGGGCGCCGTGCGCGTCACCGGGGCGCCGCATGCCGGGCGCTTCACCGACCTGCCGGCGCTGCGCTGGCCGGAGGCCTGGATCGCGCGGCACCGGCACCACCATCACCGCTTCGACGCGCATCCGGATGTGCCGGGCGCCGAGGTCGAGGCCTCCCGCGGCTGCCCCTATAACTGCACCTTCTGCGCCAAGATCGACTTCCGCGACAAGTATCGCCGCCGCGACCTTCCGCTGCTGCTCGAGGAGATCGACGGGCTGCGCGCCCAGGGTGTCGGCTACCTCTACTTCATCGACGAGATCTTCCTGCCCCAGCGCGCCCTCCTGGAGGCGCTGGCGACCCGCCACCTGCAATTCGGGATGCAGACGCGGATCGACCTCTGGAAGCCCGAGATGCTGGACCTGCTGGGCGAAGCCGGCTGCGTCTCCATCGAAGCCGGCGTCGAGAGCCTGACCGAGGCGGGCCGCGCCGCGCTCGACAAGAACTGCCGCAGCTCGACCGAGGAGCTGACGGACCGCCTGCTCTACGCCAGGCGCCGGGTCCCTTTCGTCCAGGCCAACCTCATCAGGACGGAAGGCGACGACCAGGCGATGATTGCCGCCTGGCGAGAGCGGCTGCAGCGTGGCGGCGTATGGGCGAATGACCCGGTGCCGCTCTACCCCTATCCCAGCTCACCGGACTACCACCGGCTGTTCGGCGCGCCGGACGAGGCAGCCTGGGAGCGCGCGCATGCCCACTACCTCGCGCAATTCGACAGGCTCAGCGATATCCAGGAGGAGCATCCGGCCTCGCTGGCCGAGCTCGAGGCGAGCTGTTGCCGCTAGGCGCGCGGCCCGGGCCGCGCCGCATCCTGATGACCGCGGACACGGTCGGTGGGATCTGGACCTATGCGCTCAACCTTGCCGCCGGCCTTGCCGAGCAGGGCGTCGCAACGGTGCTCCTTCTGCTGGGGCCGCCAGCCGATGCGGCGCAGCGGGCGGCGGCCGCTGCCGTGCCGGGGCTGGAGCTGCGGGAGAGCAACCTGCCGCTGGACTGGCTGGCGGAGACGCCCGAGGCAGTGGCGGCGGCGACCCGGGCGCTGGCCGATTGGGTAGCACGGGAGGGGGTGGACCTCCTCCATCTCAACAACCCGGCCCTCGCGGCCGGGACGCGCTTCGGGGTGCCGGTCGTCGGGCTTTGCCATTCCTGCCTCGCCACCTGGTGGCACAGCATGCGCCGCGGGCCGATGCCGGCGGATTTCGCCTGGCGCAGCAGACTGCTCGCTGCCGGCTACGCCGCCAGCGACATGCTGGTCGCGCCGACGGCCGCCTTCGCCGCGGCCACGGCGGCGGCCTATGCCCTGCCGCGCCTGCCGCGCGTCGTCCACAATGGCTGCGCCGCGCCACGCGCAGCCGCCATCGCACAGGCCGGCTTCGCCTTCACCGCCGGACGCCTCTGGGACGAGGGTAAGGATGTCGCCACCCTCGACCGGGCGGCGGCGCAGCTCGGCTGGCCCGTGCTCGCGGCCGGGTCCGTCGCCGGGCCGAACGGCGCCTGCGTCGCGCTGCAGCACCTTCGGCTGCTCGGGCGGCTCGACGCCGAAGCCATGGCCGCGGTACTGGCACAGGGGCCCGTCTTCGTCAGCGCGGCGCGGTACGAGCCCTTCGGCCTCGCCGTGCTGGAAGCGGCGCAGGCCGGCTGCGCCCTGGTGCTCTCGGATATCCCGAGCTTCCGTGAGCTATGGGACGGCGCCGCGCTCTTCGTGCCACCCGGCGATGGGCGCGCTTTTGCCACAGCCATCGGCGACCTGCTGCAAGACCGGGAACGCCGGGCCGCGTCCTGCGCTGCGAGCAGGGAGCGGGCACGCCGCTACGGCAGGGGGACCATGGCCAGGGACATGCTGCGCATCTATGCCGAGCTGCTGCAGGCGCCCGCCGCGGCGGCGGCAGGGGAGGCAGCGTGAAGCTCGTCTATTTCACCCACTCCCTGACCTCCTGCTGGAATCATGGCAACGCGCATTTCCTGCGGGGCGTGCTGAGCGCATTGCAGGCGCGGGGCCATGATGTCTGCGCCTGGGAGCCCGCCGACGCATGGAGCGCCGAGAATCTGCGCCGCGACCATGGCGCGGCGGCGCTGGAGATCTGGCGCAATGCCTATCCGGGGCTGCGGTCGCAGCGCTACCGGGGCGAGGCGGAGATGCTGCCAGCGTTGGAGGGCGCCGACGTCATCATCGCGCATGAGTGGAACGAGCCCTGGCTGATCGCCGCGCTCGGCCGCGCGCGGCGGCAGGGCGGCCGTTTCCTTCTGCTGTTCCATGACACGCATCACCGCGCGGTCAGCGACCCCGAGTCGATGCGCCGCGACGACCTTGAAAGCTATGACGGCATCCTGGCCTTTGGCGAGGCCCTGGCCCGCGTCTATCGGCGCTGGGGCTGGGGCAGGCGCGTCGTCGTCTGGCATGAGGCCGCCGATACCGGCCTGTTCCATCCGCCGGTGCGCGAGCCCGAGCGCGATGGGCTCATCTGGATCGGCAATTGGGGCGATGACGAGCGCAGCGTGGAGCTGGAGGAATTCCTGCTGCGTCCGGCACGGGAGGTCGGGCTGCCGCTCGACATCCATGGCGTCCGCTACCCGCAGCATGCGCTGGCCACATTGGCGCGGTACGGCGCGCGCTATCACGGCTGGCTGCCCAATGTCGGGGCCCCGGAGGCCTTCGCCCGGCATCTGGCGACGGTGCATGTGCCACGCCGCTTCTATGTGGACCTGCTGCCCGGCATTCCGACCATCCGCGTCTTCGAGGCGCTGGCCTGCGGCATCCCGCTGGTGACCGCGCCGTGGCGCGATGAGGAAGGGCTGTTCCGCCCGGGCCAGGATTACCTGGTCGCCCACGACGGGGCCGAGATGGCGCGCCATCTCGGCGCCTTGCGCGACGATCCGGCGCTGCGGGCTGCTTTGGTGGCGAATGGCCTGGCGACGATCAGGGCGCGCCATAGCTGCGCCCACCGTGCCGAGGAGCTGCTGCACATCATCGGCGCCATGACGGGGGTGCATGCATGAGAATCGCCTTCTACGGCTCCAGCCTGCTGTCCTCCTACTGGAACGGCGCCGCGACCTATTACCGCGGCCTGCTCTCGGACCTCGCCCGGCGCGGACACCGCATCACCTTCTACGAGCCGGACGCCTTCGGCCGGCAGCAGCACCGCGACATGGACCCGCCGGACTGGGCCGAGGTCCGGGTCTGGCCGGCGACCGAGGCGGGGCTGCACGAGGTGGTGGCCGAGGCGGCGCTGGCGGATGTGGTGGTGAAGGCCAGCGGCGTCGGCGTCTATGATGAGGAGCTGCTCACCGGCGTCCTGCAGGCGGCGCGGCCGAACGCCATCCGCATCTTCTGGGATGTCGATGCGCCGGCGACCCTGGCGGAGCTGCGGGACGCCGGGCCCGGGGATCCGTTGCGCCAGGCGCTGCCGACACTCGACCTGGTCCTCACCTATGGCGGCGGGCCGCCGGTCGTCGCGGCCTATGAGGGCTTCGGCGCACGGCGCTGCGTCCCGGTCTACAACGCGCTCGACCCTGCGACGCACCATCCGGTGCCAGCGGAGCCGCGCTTCGCCGCCGACCTCGCCTTCCTCGGCAACCGGCTGCCGGACCGCGAGGCGCGGGTGGAGGAATTCTTCCTCCGCCCCGCCGCCGCCCTGCCGCAGCGGGCCTTCCTGATCGGCGGCAATGGCTGGGAGAGCAAAGAGATGCCAGCGAATGTCCGGCATCTTGGCCATGTCTATACGCGGGAGCACAACGCCTTCAACACCACCCCGCTGGCGGTGCTGAACATCGCCCGGGACAGCATGGCCGCCATCGGCTACTCGCCCGCGACCCGCGTCTTCGAGGCAGCGGGCGCCGGCGCCTGCCTCATCACCGATGCCTGGATCGGGCTCGAGCTGTTTCTGCAGGAGGGGGAGGAGGTGCTGGTGGCGCGGGACGGCGCCGATGTCGCGGCGCATCTGGAAGCGCTGACGCCGGAGCGCGCGCGGCGGATCGGCGCCGCGGCGCGGGCCCGCATCCTCGCCGAGCATTGCTATGTCAGCCGCGGCGCCACGGTGGATGCGCTGCTGCGGGAGCAGGCTGGCCGCAAATGGGAGAGCGCGGCGTGACGGAGCCGCCCATGCGCCTCGTCGTTCTCGGCCTCAGCCTCAGCTCCGCCTGGGGGAACGGGCATGCCACCACCTGGCGCGCCCTGCTGCGCGCCTTCGCCGCGCGCGGGCATGAAATGCTGTTCCTGGAGCGTGACGTGCCCTGGTACGCCGCCCACCGCGACCTGCCCGAACCCGATTTCTGCCGGCTTGCGCTCTATCGCGGGCTCGACGAGCTGGCGCACTGGCGGGCGGAGATCGCCGCAGCCGATGCCGTCGTGGTCGGCTCCTACGTGCCGGAGGGCGTCGCGGTCGGGCGCTTCGTGCAGCAGGAAGCCGGCGGCGTCACCGCCTTCTACGACATCGACACGCCGGTGACGCTGGCCAGGCTGGCGCACGGTGACGCGGACTACCTCTCGCCGGCGCTGATCCCGGGCTATGATGTCTATTTCTCCTTCACCGGCGGGCCGACGCTCGACCTGCTGATGCGCCGCTACGGCTCGCCGGCGGCGCGCGTCCTGTATTGCTCCGCGGATGCCGAGGCCTATCGCCCACTCGACCTGCCGCGCCGCTGGGATCTCAGCTATCTCGGCACCTATAGCGACGACCGGCAGCCGACGCTGGAGCGGCTGCTGCTGGAGCCGGCGCGGCGGGCGCCGCAGCTCCGCTTCGCCGTGGCGGGCGCGCAATATCCGGACGGGATCGACTGGCCGGCGAATGTCGAGCGCATCCAGCATGTGCCGCCGATCGACCACCCCGCCTTCTACGCCGCCAGCCGCTACACCCTGAACGTCACCCGCGCCGACATGATCCGCGCCGGCTACAGCCCGAGCGTGCGGCTCTTCGAGGCCGCCGCCTGCGCCACGCCGGTGATCTCCGATGCCTGGGACGGGCTGGAGACGCTGTTCATGCCGGGCGAGGAGATCCTGCTGGCGGCAGACGCCGGAACCGTCCTGGACGTGCTGCTCGACAGCCGTGACGCGCCGCGCGACCGGCTGGCCGCGGCGGCCCGGCGCCGGGTGCTCGGGCAGCACACGGCCGCCCATCGAGCCGCCGAATTCGAAGGCCATTTGCGGGCCGCGGCAGCGCGGCCGGCGCTTCGTGGCGGATCGCTTCTGAGCATGGCTGCTGGACCTGTGGATTGAAAGGTGACCCGGTGCGGAACGGCAGGCATAGGACAGCCCTCGTCGCGGGCGGAGCAGGCTTCCTCGGCTCGCATCTCTGCGATGCCTTGCTGGCCGAAGGCGCCGAGGTCATCTGCCTCGACAGCTTCGTCACCGGAAGGCGGCAGAACCTGCGGCATCTGGCGCGCGATCCGCGCTTCACCCTCATCGAAGCCGACATCACGGAGCCGCTTCCGGCGGCCCTGGCGGCGCGGCGCCCGGAAGCGGTGTTCAACCTGGCCTGCGCCGCCTCGCCGCCGCATTACCAGGGGGATCCGGAGCACACGCTGCTGACCTGCGTGCTGGGCACCCGCAACCTGCTGCGCCTGGCGGAAAGCACGGGCGCGCGCTTCGTGCAGGCCTCGACCAGCGAGGTCTATGGCGACCCCGAGATCCATCCGCAGGTCGAGAGCTATTGGGGCCATGTCAACCCGACCGGACCCCGCGCCTGCTATGATGAAGGCAAGCGCGCGGCGGAGACGCTCTGCTTCGACTATCTGCGGGCCGGGCGTGCCGATGTGCGGGTGGCGCGGATCTTCAATACCTATGGCCCCCGCATGCGCGCGGATGACGGGCGCGTGGTGTCGAACGTCGTCACCCAGGCGCTGGCCGGCGCCGACATCACCCTGTATGGCGATGGCAGCCAGACCCGCTCCTTCTGCTATGTCAGCGACCTGATCGACGGGCTGCGGCGGCTCGGATCGCTGGCGACGCCGGTGCCGAGCGCGGTCAACCTCGGCAACCCCGTGGAGCTCAACGTCGCGCAATTGGTGGAGCGGGTCCTGGCGCTGACGGGCTCGCGCTCCGCCGTGGTGCGGCGCCCGCTGCCGGCCGACGACCCGCGGCGGCGGCGGCCGGACATCACCCTGGCGCGCCGCCTGCTCGGCTGGTCGCCCTGCGTGCCGCTGGAGACCGGGCTGCGGGCCTGCATCGCCTGGTTCGAGGAGGAGATGCGGCCGGGGGCGTGCCGCCCGTCGCAGGCGAAGGACGCTGCGGCCGAAGCCCCGGCGGTGGCCGACCTGCACCGGCAACCCGCCGAGGACGCGTCGCAGCGGTCCCGGCCTCGCCGAATGAACCAGGCCGAGGACGCCCGGCTGGTTGCCCGGCCCGGCAGGTGAGGCGGCTGACGCCTTGGCCGCGGCCTGGCGTGGCGCCGCCGGCTGCTGCACCTCGTGCTTGCATTCCCGCCCCCGCCCCCCTATAAAGGGCAGCATCAAACACCATCCGTTTCTCGGGGGGTGGCCTTCACGGGCCGCCTTTTTTGTTTTTGCAGCACGAACGTCCGCAGCATGAGGGGCTGGAGGGGCGCATCGCCGAGGCGGTGGCGCCGACCATCGAGCATATGGGCTACGAGTTGGTCCGCGTGCAGGTGAGCGGCAAGGAACGCCCGGTGGTCCAGATCATGGCGGACCGCGCCGACGAGGCCCCCTTCACCGTCGAGGATTGCGAGGCGATCAGCCACGCCGTCGGCGCCGTGCTGGATGTCGAGGACCCGATCAAGGGCGAATGGACCCTGGAGGTCTCCTCCGCCGGCATCGACCGCCCCCTGACCCGCACCAAGGACTGGAACCGCTTCGCCGGCCATCTGGCGCAGCTCGAGCTTCTCGTCCCGCAGGAGGGCCGCAAGCGCTTCAAGGGCATCGCCCTCGGCGCCGATGCCGAGACGGCCCGGCTGCGGCTGGAGGACGGGACGGATATGAGCTTCCCGCGCGGCAATATCCGGCGGGCCAAATTGGTGCTGACCGACGAACTCATCGCCGCCACCGCGGCGCCCACCCAGAGGAACTGACCCCATGGCCGTCGATATCGCCATCGCGCGCCCCGAGCTGCTGCAGGTCGCCGATGCCGTCGCGCGCGAAAAGATGATCGAGCGCGACGAGGTGCTGGCGGCCATGGAGGAGGCCATCCAGAAGGCCGGCCGCGCCAAATACGGCCATGAGAAGGACATCCGCGCGGTCATCGACCGCAAGACCGGCGAGGTCCGCCTCTCCCGCTGGACCGAGGTGGTGGATCAGGAGCCGGTGGAGAATGAGGCGACGCAACTTCCCTTGCGCATCGCCCAGAAGATCCGCCCCGGCATCCAGGCCGGCGAGTTCATCATCGACCCGCTGCCGCCGATCGATTTCGGCCGCGTCAATGCCCAATCCGCCAAGCAGGTCATCGTCCAGCGGGTGCGGGAGGTGGAGCGCGGCAAGCAGTTCCAGGAATACAAGGACCGCGTCGGCGAGATCGTGAACGGCGTGGTCAAGCGCACCGAATACGGCAATCTCATGGTCGATCTCGGCCGCGCCGAGGCCCTGCTGCGGCGCGACGAGACCATCCCGCGCGAGGCCTTCCGCAACGGCGACCGGGTGCGGGCCTATATCTACGACGTCCGCGAGGAGCCGCGCGGCCCGCAGATCTTCCTGAGCCGTACCCATCCGGGCTTTCTCGCAAAGCTCTTTGCCCAGGAAGTGCCGGAAATCTACGACGGCATCATCGAGATCAAGGCGGTGGCGCGGGACCCCGGCAGCCGCGCCAAGATGGCGGTCATTTCGCGGGACAGCTCCATCGACCCCGTCGGCGCCTGCGTCGGCATGCGCGGCAGCCGCGTCCAGGCCGTGGTGGCGGAACTCCAGGGCGAGAAGATCGACATCATCCCCTGGTCGCCGGACAACGCCACCTTCGTGGTGAACGCCCTGGCCCCGGCCGAGGTAACCAAGGTGGTGCTGGACGATGAGGCGCGGCGGGTTGAAGTGGTGGTGCCGGACGACCAATTGTCGCTGGCGATCGGCCGGCGCGGCCAGAATGTCCGGCTCGCCTCCCAGCTCACCCGCTGGGACATCGACATCCTGACCGAGGCCGAGGAAAGCGAGCGCCGGCAGGAGGAATTCCGCAAGCGTAGCGGCCTCTTCGTCGAGGCGCTGGACGTGGACGACGTCATCGCCGGCCTGCTGGTGACCGAGGGCTTCACCTCGGTCGAGGACATCGTCTCGGTCGAGGATGACGAGCTGGCCGGCATCGAGGGCTTCGACGAGAGCGTCGCCGCCGAGCTGAAGCGCCGGGCCGAGGCCTTCCTCGCCCGCCGCGACGAGGAGCTGGATACCCGCCGGCAGGAGCTGGGCGTCGAGGATGCGGTCGCCGAGGCCGGCGGCTTCACCATGGCGCAGCTCGTGGCGCTGGGCGAGAAGGGGGTGAAGACGCTGGACGACCTGGCCGACCTCGCCTCCGACGAGCTGATCGAGATCATCGGCGCCGACGACCTTGATGAGGAGACGGCGAACGCCATCATCATGGCGGCCCGCCAGCATTGGTTCGAGGGCGAGGAAGGCGGGGCCGAGGCCGCAGGGGAAGGCGGGGGCGAGGAAACGGAGGCGCCGGAGGATGGCGACAGCCCGGCCGCCTGAGCCCGAGGCGGCCGAGACGGAGGAGCTGCCGGAAAAGGGGCCCCTCCGCCGCTGCGTGGTGACGCGGGAGGTCCGGCCGAAGCAGGAAATGCTGCGCTTCGTCCTCGGGCCGGACCGGCATCTGGTGCCGGATCTGCAGGGGAAGCTGCCGGGCCGGGGAATGTGGTTGTCGGCCAGGGCCGATGTGTTAGAACGCGCGGTGACGCGCGGCGCCTTCCAGAAGGCGGCCCGCGGTACCGTGCACCTGCCCCCCGACCTTCGCGCGCGGATCGAGGATGGCCTGCGGGGCCGGCTCCGGGACCTTGTCGGCATGGCCCGGCGGGCCGGGCAGGCGGTCAGCGGGTGGGTCGCGGTACGCGAGTGGTTGCAGGCCGGCAAGGTGGGCCTGCTGGTGGAGGCTTCGGACGGCAGCCCGGCGGAACGGGCGCGATTGGTCGGCAGCCGCGGCACCCCGGTGGTGGCGCCCCTGCCGGCGGCGGAACTGGGCGGCATTTTCGGCCGCGACCACGCGGTGCATGTGGCGATCGCCCCCGGACGGCTGGCGGACGCCATCCTGGCGGAGGCGGGCCGCCTCTCCGGCCTGGCCGGGGCGGCGGCGCAGCCGGCCGGGACGGGCCGGGAAAATCCCGGCCCGGGGAGGGAGAGTTGACGCCAGGCGCGGGCTGTCGCGCCGCAGGGTTGGAACGGGGGCGAGGGCTGCGGCGATGCGGTCTGACTCCCATGGCAAATGAGTGGCATGACGGCAGACGGATCGGGTTCGGACCAGCGCATGAGTGACCAGAACGACCAGGATGCAGGCAAGAGCAGGCTGAGCCTCCGGCCGGCCGGCAGCCGCCTGGAGCTCGGCAAGACGGTGGACGCCGGCAGCGTCCGCCAGAGCTTCAGCCATGGTCGCAGCAAGACCGTGCAGGTCGAGGTGGTGAAGAAGCGCGTGGTGACGCCGGGCCCCCGCCCGGCCGGCCCCCCCGCGCCCGGCCAGGGCGGCAGCGGCGGAGCACCGGGCGGCCCCCGCCCGGCGGGTGGCACGAGCGGCCAGCGCCCCGCCGGCCCGCAGGCGCGCGGCCCGGCCCCGGCGGCCGGCCGCCCGCTGACCCAGGCTGAGCTGGCCACCCGCCAGCGCGTGCTGGAGGAGCAGCGCCGGCTGGAGGCGCAGCGCCAGCGCGAGGAGCGCGAGCGCCAGGCGCTGATGGTCCGCTCCGCGGCCGAGGAAGCCGCCCGCAAGGCGGAAGAGGATGCCCGGCGCCAGGCCGAGGAGGAGGAGGCCGCCCGCGAGCGCGAGGCCGCCGAGGCCCAGGCGCTTGCCGAGGAGGAAGCCCGCCAGGCGGCGGAAGCTGCCGAAACCGCCGCCGCCCCGCCGCCGGCGCCGGAACCCACGACCCCGCCCGCACCCGGCCCGGCGCCCACGCCGGCCCCCGCCGCGGCGGCCCCGGCTCCCGCGCCG
>NZ_SRXO01000039.1 GCF_008360935.1 Siccirubricoccus phaeus | reverse complement strand
GGCGCCGCGGGGCTGTTCGGCCGGCTCTTCGGCCGGCTGCGCGCCGCCCGCCCCCGCCGCGCCATGCCCGGCGCCGACCTCGCCGCGGTGCTGCGCGCCGCCGATGCGGCGGCGGAGGCGCCCGCCCGCCCCCGCCTGCCGCCCCGCATCGCGCCGGAGCCGGCCCCGCCGGCCGAGTCCCTCGCCGCCGCCCGGCCGCCGAAGATCGCCGCCCCCGCCCCGCCGGCCAGGCGGGCGGAGCCGCCGCGCCAGCAGAGCCTGGATCTGGCCGACGAGCCCTGGCGCCTGCCGCCCCTCTCGCTCCTCGCCGAGCCGCCCGCCAGGCGCGTCGGCCGGCCGAGCGAGGAGGCGCTGTCCGCCAATGCCCGCCTGCTGGAGCAGGTGCTGGAGGATTACGGCGTGCGCGGCCGCATCGCCGCCATCAACCCCGGCCCGGTGGTCACGCTCTATGAGCTGGAGCCGGCCCCCGGCACCAAATCCGCCCGCGTCATCGGCCTCGCCGACGACATCGCCCGCAACATGCATGTGACGGCGGTGCGCATCGCCACCGTCCCCGGCCGCAACGTCATCGGCATCGAGCTGCCGAACGCGAAGCGGGAGACGGTCTATTTCTCCGAGATGATGGGCAGCGAGGACTGGACGCGGCACCCGGGCAAGCTGCCGCTGGCGCTCGGCAAGGATATCGGCGGCAATCCGGTCATCGCCGACCTCGCCCGCATGCCGCATCTGCTGATCGCGGGCACCACCGGCTCGGGCAAGTCGGTCGCCATCAACACCATGATCCTCTCCCTCCTCTGGCGCTTCAGCCCGGAGGAATGCCGCTTCATCATGATCGACCCGAAGATGCTGGAGCTGTCGGTCTATGACCGCATCCCGCATCTGCTGGCGCCCGTGGTGACGGAGCCGCCCAAGGCGATCGGCGCGCTGAAATGGACGGTGCGGGAGATGGAGCGGCGCTACCGCGCCATGTCGCAGCTCGGCGTCCGCAATATCGGCGGCTATAACGAGAAGGTGGTGGAAGCTGCCCGCCGCGGCGAGGTGCTGACCCGCAAGGTGCAGACCGGCTTCGACCCCGAGACCGGCCGCCCGATCTTCGAGGAGCAGCCCCTTGCCCTCTCGCCCCTGCCGATGATCGTCGTCGTCATCGACGAGATGGCCGATCTGATGATCGTCGCCGGCAAGGAGATCGAGGCGGCGGTGCAGCGCCTGGCACAGATGGCCCGCGCCGCCGGCATCCATGTCATCATGGCGACGCAGCGCCCCTCGGTGGATGTCATCACCGGCACCATCAAGGCGAATTTCCCGACGCGCATCTCCTTCCAGGTCACCTCGAAGATCGACAGCCGCACCATCCTCGGCGAGATGGGCGCCGAGCAGCTCCTCGGCCAGGGCGACATGCTGCACATGGCCGGCGGCGGCCGCGTGGCGCGCGTCCACGGCCCCTTCGTCTCCGACACCGAGGTGGAGCGGGTGGTGGACTATCTGCGGGAGCAGGGCGAGCCCGCCTATGTGGAGGAAGTCACCGAGGCGGAGGAGGATGTGGATGGCGGCGAGGGCCTCGCCCTCTCCGGCATCGCCGGCGCCTCGGACGGCGAGAAGGGGCTGTTCGACCAGGCGGTGTCCCTGGTCACGCGCGAGGGCAAGGCCAGCACGAGTTTTATCCAGCGGCACCTCAACATCGGCTACAACCGCGCCGCCAAGCTCATCGAGCAGATGGAGAAGGAAGGCGTGGTCGGCCCCGCGAACCATGTCGGCAAGCGGGAAGTGCTGGCGCGCCGGACCGAGGAGGATTAACGCCATGACCACCCGGCTCGCCCCTGCTCTGGCCCTGGCGCTCTGCGCCGGGCTGGCGCTGCCCGCCGCGGCGCAGGACAGGCCCGTCTTCAAGCCGAAGCGCGATGTCAGCGTCACCTACCGCTCCACCGGCGGCCAGGCGGCGGGGCAGGAGCTGCGGATGAGCTGGCTGGTGGCCGAGCAGAAGCTGCGGGTGGACATGCCCGGCGGCATGGGCTGGTCCCTGGTGGATGAGCCGGCGCAAAAGATGTTCATGGTGATGGACGCGCAGCGCATGGTGATGGAGATGCCGCTGCACGGGCCGCAGGGGCAGCTCATCCCCACCAGCCCGCCGGCTTCGGCGCGCTTCACCCGGCTGGGCACCGCGACAGTGGCCGGGGTGCGCTGCACCAATTGGCGCTATGAGGATGGCGAGAGCCGTGGCGAGGGCTGCGTCACCGATGACGGCGTGATGCTGCGCAGCCAGGGCAGCCACCAGGGCCAGAGCGGCGGCGTGGAGGCGACTCAGGTGACCTATGCGGCGCAGGACCCGGCGCGGTTCCGCCTGCCCCAGGGCTATCAGGCGATGCAGATGCCCGGCCGCATGGGCGGCGGCGCGGGCGGCCCGCCGGCGGCTCCGCCGGGCGGCCGCCCGGCGCGCTGAGCCCGCTTCCCTCCCTGGCAGGGCGGTAGGGAGAGGGACGCCTGTCCATCCCATCGGCGCCTGGGGCCTCGCCGGCGCGCCGGGCAATCCCTTCCCGCAGGGCCCGCCAGCGCCCGGCGCAAGGGCCGCCGGGCGGTGCGCCGCAAGGGAATCCTCCCCGCCGCGGCGTTCGTGCCGCTGCTGCAAGGTCTCTTCCCGCCGCCCTGCCCCGTGCTACATGGGACGCAAACCGGGGAGAACGTCCAAACCATGCTGCATCGCCGCACCCTGCTCGCCGCCATGCCAGCCCTGCTCGCCGCGCCCGCCCTGCGCGCGCAGGATGCCGCCTGGCCCAGCCGCACCATCCGCCTCGTCGTCCCCTTCACCCCGGCCGGCACCACCGACATCGCCGCCCGCATCCTGGCGGAGCGGCTGACCCATCGCCTCGGCCAGAACGTGATCGTGGAGAACCGGCCCGGCGCCGGCGGCAATGTCGGCAGCGACTTCGTCGCGAAGGGCGAGCCGGATGGCTACACCCTGCTGATGGCGACCGTCTCCTCCGGCGGCATCAATTACAGCCTCTACGGCGCGAGGATGCCCTACAAGCCGGAGGATCTGGCCGGCTGCGGCCTGATGCTGCAGGTGCCGAACCTGATCTTCGTCACCAACAGCCTGCCGGTCCGCACGCTGAAGGAGTTGGTGGACTACGCCAAGGCGAATCCCGGCAAGCTGAACAATGGCAGCTCCGGCGCCGGCACCTCCCTGCACCTGACCGGGGAGCTGCTGAAGACCGTCGCCGGCATCCAGATGCAGCACGTGCCCTTCCGCGGCTCCGGGCCGATGCTGCAGGAGGTGATCGCGGGGCGGATCGAGGTGGCGGTGGACAATTTGCCCTCCGTCATCGGCCATATCCGCGACGGCAGGCTGCGGCCCCTGGCAATGACGACGAAGCAGCGCAGCCCCGCCCTGCCGGACGTACCCACCACCGCCGAGGCCGGCTTCCCGGATGTGGAGGCGACCGCCTGGTTCGGCGTGCAGGTGCCGGTCCGCACCCCGCGGCCGATCATCGAAAGGCTGGGCCGCGAGATCGACGCGATCACGAAGGAACCGGAGACCAAGGCGAAGATCGACGATCTGGGCGGCATGCCGCCGGGGCTGACGCCGGATGGCGGCACCTCGCCTGAGAGTTTCGAGGCCTTCATCAAGGCCGAGATCGCCAAATGGGGCGAGGTGGTGCGCAAATCCGGCGCCACGGTGGAATAGGCGCCATGCGCCGCCGCCCCCTGCTGGCCGCGCTGCTGGCTGCCCCCGCCTCGGCGCCGGCGGCGGCGCGGGCCGAAGGCGCCTGGCCGCAGCGGCCGCTCCGCCTCGTCATCCCCTTCACCCCGGCCGGCACCACGGACCTCACCGGGCGGCTGGCGGCGGAGGCGCTCGGGCCGCGCCTCGGCCAGCCGGTGGTGGTGGAGAACCGGCCGGGCGCCGGCGGCAATGTCGCCGGGGAATTCGTCGCCCGGGCGGAGCCGGATGGCTATACGCTGCTGCTGACCACCATCGGCACCGGCGCCATCAACTTCGCCGTCTATGGCGACCGCATGCCCTATCGGCCGCAGGATCTGGCCGCGGTCGGGCTGCTGATCCGGGTGCCCAATGTGCTGCTGGTGCCGCCGGACAGCCCGGCGAAGAGCGTGGCGGAGCTGGTGGCGCTGGCCAGGGCGCGGCCGGGCGGGCTGAATTACGGCACGGCGGGCATCGGCTCCTCCCCGCATGTCTGCGGCGAGCTGCTCCGGATGATGACGGCGGCGCCGCTGACCCATGTGCCCTATCGCGGCAGCGCGCCCATGCTGACGGAGCTGATGGCCGGGCGCGTCGATGTCGGCATGGACAACATCCCCTCCGCCCTGGGCTTCGTGAAGGAGGGCAAGCTGCGGGCGCTGGCGACCACTGGCGCCGCCCGCAGCCCGGCGCTGCCGGAGGCGCCGACCATGGACGAGGCGGGGGTGACGGGCTTCGAGGCGACCGCCTGGTTCGGCATCCTCGCCCCGGCGGCGACGCCTGCCCCGGTGCTGCTGCGGCTGGGGCGGGAGGTGGATGCGGTGGCGCGCGACCCCGCCTTCCGCAGCCGCATGGCGGCGCTGGGCGGGGAGCTGCCGGCGCTGACGCTGGAAGGCGGCAGCTCGCCCGGGACCTTCGCCAGCTTCCTGGCGGCCGAGCGCGACAAATGGGCGGAGGTGGTGCGGCGGAGCGGGGCGAAGGTGGATTAGCCGGCCTCCTTAAGCTCCTCCACCGGAATGAGAGGGCTTTGCCCCCTCGAACTCCCCCACCAAGGGCCGAAAGGCCCTTGGAACCCATGAGCTTTAAATCGGTCAGGCCGGAAGGCCTTCCGGCCCATGGCGGGAAGAGGCCTTCTCAGCCGCCGGTGCGGCTTTTTCGGCAGCCCGTTGGGCTTCTGCTCGCGCAGCCGCGGCGCAGCGCGGCGTCCTGGGGCGCCGCATCGGCGGCCGCGGCAAGGACGATGCGCGCATCTGCCGCGCGGCCGGGCGGGGCTTGTCCCGGCCATGCTGCGCGCTCAGACTTCCCGCAAAGCGCGCAGCCCGCCAGGGCCAGCGACGCACGGGAGGAAGACCATGAAGCTGCCGCGCCGCGCCCTGCTTGCCCTGCCGCTTGCCAGCCCCGCGACCGTCCCCGCCCTGGCGCAGCCGGCCTGGCCGGCCCGGCCGATCCGCCTGCTGGTGGGCTACCCGCCGGCCGGCACCACGGATATCGCCGCCAGGCTGGCGGCGGAGCGGCTGGCGCCGCGCCTCGGCCAGCCGGTGCTGGTGGAGAACCGCCCCGGCGCCACCGGCAACATCGCCGCCGAGCTGGTCGCCCGCGCCGAGCCGGATGGCTACACCCTGGTCACCAGCAACATCGCGACGGCGGCGATCAACTACTCCCTGTTCGGCGACCGCATGCCGGTGAAGCCGGAGGATTTCACCGCCGTCGGCCTGCTGACCAAGGTGCCGAACCTGATCTTCGTCCACCCCGCCACTCCGGCGAAGACCGTGGCGGAGCTGGTGGCGCTGGCCAAGGCGCGGCCGGGGCAGATGAATTACGGCAGCGCCGGCAGCGGCGGCTCCCCGCATATGTGCATGGAGCTGTTCAAGATGCGCACCGGCACCAACATCAACCACGTGCCCTTCAAGGGCGCGGGGCCGATGCTGGTGGAAGCCGTCGCCGGCCGGCTGGATTGCGGCTGCGACAACATGCCCTCCGTCATCGGCCATGTGCGGGACGGCCGGCTGCGGCCCATTGCCGTGACGGGACGCGGCCGCGCCACGGTGCTGCCGGAGGTGCCGAGCCTGCACGAAGCCGGGCTGACGGATTTCGAGGCGACGGCCTGGTTCGGTGTGCAGGCTCCGGCACGGACGCCGGCCGCGATCGTCGAGCGGCTGGGGCGGGAGGTGGATGCGGTCACGAGGGACCCCGCCTATCGCGCCCGCCTTGCCGATCTCGGCGGCGACCCGCCCGGCCTGACCGAGGGCGGCGGCACCACGCCCGCGGCCTTCGAGGCCTTCATCGCCGAGGAGATCCGCCGCTGGGCCGAGGTGGTCCAGGCCTCCGGCGCGACGGTCGATTGAGGCCGGGCGCCTCGGCTATTGGTCGGCAGGCTGAACCGCCGGTTCCGAAACTCAGACCGGGGTCCGGGGCCAGGTCCTGGCCCCGGCGGGGTCCAGGGGCAGAGCCCCTGGTGGGGCCGGGGGCGAAGCCCGCGCCTACCTCGGCCAAGCGGCCTTCGGCATCTCCGCCATGGCGGCGTAGTCCGGCTCCTCCGTCGCCCCCAGCCCCGGCACGTCCAGCGAGGCGAGGTCCAGCACCCCTTCCCGGATCGCCAGCCGCGGCCCGCGCGAGGTATCGGCATAGAGGCCGGGATGCGCTTCCAGGAAGCGCACCGCCTCCGCCTTCGGCCGGCCGGCGAAGCCGGCGATGAAGTGGTGGCCGTTCCGCTCCACATGGGCCAGGCCCAGCAGCGCCACCAGCGCCAGGTCCTGCTGCACGGAGACCCCTGCCAGGCAGGTGAGGTCCTCGCCGGAGAGGAAGTAGGCCCCGCCTTCGGCATTCCAGACCCGGCAGCGCGCCAGGTTGATCAGGCTGCGCCAGATGCCCTTGCAGGATTTGCTGGAGACCCCGCCATAGCCGAGGCCGCGGGCGGTGACGAAGGCATCCAGCGCGCCGTCGCTCTCATCGATGATGACCGGCCGCGCCGCGGCCAGCGCGCCCATGCCGGTCTGCAGCGCCCGCGCCCGCGCCACCGGCTGCTCGATGTAGAGGAACGAGGCGGCGAGGCGCTGCAGCCGCGGCTCCGCCTGCATCGCCCGCCACAGGGCATGGGCGCTCCCGGCATCGGCGAATTGCTCATTGCCGTCGAGCGTCGCGTGGTAGCCATGCAGCCGGTCCAGCACCGCGGCGATGCGGCAGAGCCGGTCGAGATCGGCCGGGATGTCGCCCGAGACCTTCAGCTTCCAGTAGCCGTGGCGATAGGTGGCGGCGACGTCCTCCAGCGTCTCCGGCAGCCCGTCGCCGACGCGCGCCGCCTGGTCCGCGGCGGTGATGGGGTCCACCAGCCCCACCGTGTGCCTTGCATGGATGCGCCGCGCCGGGCGCAGCCGCGCCAGCATGGCGGCGAAGTCGAAGCCCGGCAGGTCCGGGATGACGGCGTGCGGCGCCATGCCGCCGATATTCGCCTGCATGCCGGCGAAGCAGGAAAGCCCGTGCAGCTTCAGCAGCGCGTCCAGCGCGGCGCGGTCCAGCAAAGCGCGGCCGAAGCCGGCGACCAGCGGGTTCAGCCCCTCCGCCGCGCAGGCCGCCACATGCGCGGCGTAGTTGTCGGCGAAATGGCCGAAGGCGGTGTTCATGCCGGCGGCCAGCGCTGCTTCCCCGGCCAGCTCCAGGGAACGGCGGAGCTGGTGCTGGTTGGCGGCATCGGACAGCGCCGGGTCCTTGTCGAACCATTTGGCCGCCAGGGTCTCGGCCGCCACGCCCCAGCCCTCGCGGCCGGACTCGTCGCGGATGCGCAGCCGCAGCACGGCCTGCAACCCACCCCGCACGGTGATGACGCCGAAGCGGAAGGGCAGGCGCAGGGCGAAGGGCCATTCGCGCCGCTCGATGGCGGTGACGGCGAAGCGCATCAGGCGGCCTCCTGCACGTCGCGCAGATGTTCGGCGGCGCAGCCCTGGAGGTCGTCGGAGGGCTCGACGCCGCAGCGGCCGGCGTGGCCGAGGGCGCATCGCCGCGGGAAGGGCAGGCGGCGCCGCAGCTTGTTGCAGAGCGTCAGCCGCATGCCCTGGCTCCCGCGCTTTCCGGCATGGGAGGCGGTGGAGCGGCCGGCGTCAAGGCCTTGGGCATGGGCGGGGCCGGCCCTTTGTGCCCCCGCCGGGGGAAGGGCTTCCCCCCGGATCCGCGGTCACCGGGTCCGGAACGCCACGGGGGCCAGGCGTGGGTCACTCCCCGGCGCGGGTTGGCGGCACTGCCGCCAATCGGGCAGCGGAGGTTCGGGCCTTTCACCCCCCCTTCCGCCGGCCCTTGCCATGCCGGGCGAGGATCGCGCGCAGCAGGGATTTCAGCGCTATTGCCTCGGCTTCCGGGTGGCGGGCCAGCACCTCCGCCTCATGCTGCCTGGCGGCGACCAGCAATTCCTTCACCAGGCCTTCCCCGCGCGGGGTCAGGGCGATGCGCACGACGCGCCGGTCGCGGCCATCCTGCGCCCGCTGCACCAGCCCGTCCCGCACCATGCGGTCCAGCAGCTTGGTCATGGTCGGCTGCTGCAGCAGGCAGATCTCGGCGAGTCCCGTCACCGTCTCGCCCTTGCTGCCCACCAGCCCGGCCAGGACGCGCCAGACCGGCACGCTGACATGCTTGCGGCGCAATTGCTCGTGGAACTCGCCGGAAATCAGGTGCGAGGCCCGCGCCATCAGGTAGAGGAGGTAGTCGTCAATGAACCGTGGGGCCGGTTCCTCGGGAGGGGCTGGGGTGGTCATGGGTGGAAATGATATGCCCGGCGCATGATTTTCGACATCCTTACTAGTCTGCGAGTAGTGTGCTCTGAAATAGTTCCAACCGCCTAAAATTGCATTTTCATGCAATCTCGGCCGTGCGAATTTTGCGGCCGGAGAGGGGGTGCCAGCATGCTGACGGACCGTATCGAAGCCCCGTGGCTGGCCGCCTTCGAGGCGGTGTTGCGGCTTTGCGCCGCGACGCCCGGCCTGCCGGTCTGCCTGCTGGCGGAAACCCAATCCCGTGCCCTGAACCTGGAGCTGGCGGAGCTGGCGGCGCTGCGACTCGGCTGCCGCCCCTTCCGCTGCGTGCTGCCGACGCCGGCCCAGGCCGCCCCGGTGCCGGTGCGCTCCACCGGCGCCTCGCGCGCCCTGCAGGGCCACCCGGCGGCGCTGGCGGCGCTGCGGGCCTCGCCGCTCATCATCGACCTGACGCTGGAAGGGCTGCTGCATGCGCCGGAGCTGAAGGAGATCCTCGCCGCCGGATCGCGGGTGATGATGGTCTCCAACGAGCATCCGGAGGCGTTGGCCCGGCTGGTGCCGCGGCCGGAAGATGAGGCGCGGGTGAAGGCGGCGGTGAAGCGGGCGCGCGCGGCGCGGGAGATGCGCGTCACCTCCGCCGCCGGCACCGACCTCACCGTGGCGATGGCAGGCGCCGTCACCGCCGGCGTCTGGGGCTGGACCGATAGGCCCGGCACCGTCGCGCACTGGCCGGGCGGCGTCGTCGTCTCCTTCCCCCGCGCCGGCAGCGTGAACGGCACGCTGGTGCTGGATGCGGGCGACGTGAACCTCACCTTCAAGCGCTACCTGGAACGCCCCGTGCGGCTGACGCTGGCGGAGGACCACGTGACCGCCATCGAGGGTGAGGGCACGGATGCCGAGCTGATGCGCCGCTACTGGGCCGCCTGGGGCGACCGCGCCGCCTATGCCGTCTCGCATGTCGGCTGGGGGCTGAACGAACGGGCGCGGTACGAGGCGCTGGCGATGTACGATCAGCGCGACACCAACGGCACGGAGCTGCGCGCCTTCGCCGGGAATTTCCTGTTCTCGACCGGCGCCAATGAATTCGCCGGCCGCTTCACGGAAGGGCATTTCGACCTGCCCGTGCGCGGCTGCACCATCGCTTTGGATGGCGAGGCGGTGGTGGTGGAAGGGAGGCTGGTGGCGTGACTCTGGTATTGCTGCATGGCATTGGCGGGGCCGCCTGGGGGCCGACGCTGCCCGCCCTGGCGGGGCATGAGGTGCTGGACTGGCCGCTGCCCGGCTATGGCGGCTCGCCGATGCTGGCGGAGACCAGCTTCCCCGCCTGGGCCGCTTCGCTGCGGGATGCGCTGGATGCGGCGGGGGTGGCGCAGGCGGTGCTGCTCGGCCATTCCATCGGCGGCATGCTGGCGCAGGAATTCGCCCTCGCCTTCCCGGCGCGGGTGCGGGCGCTGATCCTCTACGCCACCACGCCGAGCTTCGGCGGGCGCGACCCGAGCTTCGCCGAGGCCTTCCTGCGGGAGCGGCTGGCGCCGCTGGAGGCCGGGCAGAGCATGGCCGAGCTGGCGGCGGAGAGCATGCCCAGCCTGCTCGGGCCCGAGGCACCGCCGGAGGCCGCGCCGGCCGCCATCGCCGCCCTGGCCGCGACGCCGGAGGCCGCCTACCGCGCCACCGTCCGCTGTCTCACCAGCTTCAACCGGCGGGAGGATACGGCGCGCATCGCCGCCCCCACCCTGCTGGTCGCCGGGGAGCGCGACCCGCTGGCCCCGCCGCGCACCATGGAGCGCATGCAGCAGGCGATCGCCGGCAGCCGGCTGGTGGTGCTGCCGCGTGCGGGGCATCTGGCGCATCTGGAATTCCCCGCCGCCTTCAACACCGCGGTCGCCGGCTTCCTCCGGTCGCTCTGACGCATGGATGCGCCGATCTTCGACCCCCGCGGCTTCCGCCTGACCCCGCAGGAAGCGCGGCTGACCGCCCTGGCGCGGGAATTCGGCGCCGCGGTGCTGGCACCCCGCGCCGCGCGCTGGGACCGGGAGGCGAGCTTCCCCACCGAGAATTACCGGGACATGCACCGCAACGGGCTGCTCGGCATCTGCATCCCTGTCGAGGAGGGTGGCGAAGGCGCCGATTTCCGCGCCTACTGCCTGACGGCGGCGGAGCTTGGGCGGTATTGCGGCGCCACGGCGCTGACCTGGAACATGCATGTCTGCTCCACCCTCTGGACCGGCGCGCTGACCGAGGATCTGGAGATGGCGCCGGCGATCCGGGCGGAGCACCGGCAGCGCCGCGCGGTGCATTACGCGCGCATCCTGCGCGACGGCGCGATCTATTCCCAGCCCTTCTCCGAGGGCGGGGCAGCGGCGGCGGGCGGCGTCGCCTTCGGCACCACGGCGCGGCGCGCCCCGGGCGGCTTCGTCATCAACGGCAAGAAGATCTTTGCGAGCCTCGCCGGCCATGCGGATTACTACGGCATCCTCTGCACCGAGCTGGCGGAGGGCGACGAGAAGCTGTCCCGCCGCAACACCCTCTACCTCGCCGTGCCGCGGGACGCGCCGGGGGTGGCGGTGGAAGGCGAATGGGACCCGCTCGGCATGCGCGGCACCGTCTCCCGCAACCTCGTCTTCCGCGACGTCTTCGTCGAGGAAGAAGCGGCGCTGATGCCGCCCGGCCTCTATTTCCAGGCGGCGACGCGCTGGCCGCACATGTTCATGACGTTGAGTCCGACCTATATGGGCCTCGCCCAGGCCGCCTATGACTTCACCGTTTCCTATCTGCGCGGGGAATGGCCGGGCATGCCGCCGGTGAAGCGCCGCATGTACCCCACCAAGCAGATCGCCGTCGCCGAGATGCGGGTGATGCTGGAGCAGACCAAGGCGCTGTGGTTCCAGGCCATCTCCGAAGCCGGGCCGGACCCGGGCAAGGAACAGGTGCTGCGCGCCTGGGCCGCGCAGCATACGGTGATGGAGAACGCCGCGGCGCTGGCGGCCAAGGCCATCCGCACCTGCGGCGGCCAGGCCATGCTGAAATCCCTGCCGCTGGAGCGGCTCTATCGCGATGCGCGCTGCGGCTCGCTCATGCTGCCCTGGACGGCGGAGCTCTGCATCGACCGCATCGGGCGCGACGCGCTCTATGAGAAGGGCGAGACGGATTAGCCATGCTGCATCGCTGGCTCGACGCCCATGCCGACCACACGCCGGACCGCGTCGCCCTGCAATTCGAAGGCGCGCGGCTCACCTATGCCGATTTGGCCACCGCGGCGGGGCGGCTGGCGGGCGGGCTGGCGGCGTCGGGCATCGGGCGGGGCGACCGCGTGGCCTTCCTGGGGCTGAACCATCCGGCGCAGCTCCTGCTGCTCGCCGCCTGCGCCCGGCTCGGCGCCATCCTGGTGGTGCTGAATTGGCGGCTGGCGCCCGCCGAGCTGCGCTTCGCGCTGGAAGACAGCGGCGCCCGGCTGCTGCTGGCGACCGAGGAGCAGACGGCGCTGGCCGCGGCGGCGCTGCCGGAGGGCTGTACGCTCTGGCCCGCCGAGGCGCCGCCCGAGGCCGCGCCGCCGCCGGCGGTGGGGGCGGAGGGCGATCCGCTCCTCATCCTCTACACCTCCGGCACCACCGGCCGGCCGAAGGGGGCGGTGCTGGACCAGCGCGGGCTGCTGGCCAATGCGCTGAACGGGCAGCATCTGCATGCGCTGACGCCGGACGATCTGGTGCTGACCGCCTTGCCCATGTCGCATTCCGGCGGGCTCAACATCCAGACCGTGCCGGCGCTGCTGGCCGGGGCCGGCGTGCTGCTGCACCGCCGCTTCGACCCCGACGCCTTCTTCGACGCGCTGGCGGAGGCGCGGCCGACGCTCAGCCTGCTGGTGCCAACGGTGATGCGCATGCTGGTCGAGCATCCGCGCTGGGCCAACGCCGATCTCTCCTGCCTGCGCGGCCTCGGCGCCGGCTCCTCGGAGGTGCCGGTGCCGCTGATCGAGGCCTTCCAGGCGCGCGGCGTGCCGGTGCAGCAGGTCTATGGCGCGACGGAGACAGGGCCGATCGCGATCTGCCAATTGGCGGCGGAGGCGATGGCGCATCCCGGCTCCATCGGCCGCCCGGCGCTGCTCTGCGAGGCGCGGGTGGTGGATGCGGCGGGCCATCCCCTGCCGCCGGGCCAGCCGGGCGAGATCGAGCTGCGCGGCCCCAATGTGATGCGCTGCTACTGGAACGCGCCGGAGGCCACGGCGGCGGCGCTGCGCGACGGCTGGTTCCGCACCGGCGATGTCGGCAGCCGAGATGCCGAAGGCCGCTACTGGTTCACCGACCGGCTCAAGCATCTCATCATCTCCGGCGGGGAGAACATCTACCCGGCGGAGGTGGAGCGGGTGCTGCGGGAGGCGCCGGGGGTAGCGGAAGGCGCGGTCTGCGGCCGGCCCGATCCGCGCTGGGGGGAGGTGCCGGTGGCCGTGGTGGTGCCGAGGGAGGGCTTCGAGGCCGCCGCCGTGCTGCGCTTCTTCGAGGGCCGCCTGGCGCGCTTCAAGCACCCCCGCGCGGTGATCGCCACGACGGCCTTGCCACGCACCGCGCTCGGCAAGATCCGGCTCGACGCGCTGCGGGCCATGGCAAGGGAGGGCGCTGCCCGCCCTTGAACCCTCCCGCCAAGGGCCGAACGGCCTTTGGAAACCGGGAGTCCGGGCCAGGCCGGCCACTCCGCCGGGGCCGGATCGGTGCCGCGGCGGGTGCGGCTGGCGGGCGGCGCATAGGCCAGCGCCACCGCGGGCGAGACGGCAATGCCCGCCGCCGACCTAGGCGTGACGCCGAAAACCCGGGACGTGCCGATGGCGGCGAAGGGGGTCAGGCGCCGTCCGCCTTCAGCACCTCGCCTGCCAGATAAAGGCTGCCGCAGATCAGCACCCGGGCCGGCGGGCCGGCAAGCTGCGCCAGCGCCCCGGCCACATCCGGCCCCGGGCGGGCTAGCCCGCCACTGGCCTCGATGATCCGCTCCACCGGCGTCGCCTGGTACTGCCCGGGCTCCGCCACCGCCCATAGGGTGGTCGCCAGCGGCAGCAGCGGGCGGAGGAAATCCGCCACCACCTTGCTGCCCTTCATCCCCACCACCAGGTGCAGCGGCCGGTCAGCCCAGGTGGCGCAATGCGCGGCGAGCGCCGCCCCGCCGCCGGCATTATGCCCGCCATCCAGCCACAGCTCCCAGCCCGGCGGCAGGCTTCGCGCCAGCCGGCCCTGCAGGCGCTGCAGCCGCGCCGGCCATTCGGCGCGGCGCAGCCCCTCGGCGATCGCCGCCGCGCTCAGCCAGGGCGGGTTCCAGGCGCGCAGGGCGGCGATGGCGATGCCGGCATTCTCCGCCTGATGCACCCCCGGCAACGCGGGCGGCGGCAGCGCCAGCTCCCCCGCCGCGTCGCGGTACAGCAGCCCGTCCGGACGCGGCGCCACCTCCCAGGCCTCGCCGCGCGCCAGCAGCGTGGCGCCCACCGACTCCGCCTCCGCCCGCAGCACCGCCATCGCCTCCGGCACCTGCGCGCCCGTGGCGCAGGGCACGCCCCGCTTCATGATGCCGGCCTTCTCCCCGGCGATCCCGGCCAGCCGGTCGCCGAGGAACTCCATATGGTCCATGGAGATGGAGGTGATGGCCGTCGCCGCCGGGCGGTCCACCACATTGGTGGTGTCGTAGCGGCCCCCCAGCCCCACCTCCAGCACCAGCAGATCCGCCGGCACCCGGGCAAACAGCAGGATGGCGACGGCGGTGATCATCTCGAACACGGTGATCGGCGCGCCGGCATTCACCTGCTCCGCCTCCTCCAGCGTCGCGGTCAGCGCCGCCTCCTCCACCAGCGTGCCGGCCAGGCGGATGCGCTCATGGAAGCGGACGAGGTGGGGGGAGGTGTAGACATGCACGCGCTGCCCCGCCGCCTCGGCGATGGCGCGCAGGAAGGCGCAGGTGCTGCCCTTGCCGTTGGTGCCGGCCACATGCACCACCGGCGGCAGGGCGCGCTCCGGATGGCCAAGCTTCGCCAGCAGCGCCTGCACCCGGCCGAGGCTGAGGTCGATCAGCTTCGGATGCAGCGCATGCAGCCGGTCGATGATCTCCTCGGAGCGGCTCATGCGGCGGGGGTCGGGCCCTCGGCCGGGGCGGGCGGGGCGAGGGTGAGCATGGGCTCCGCCGCCGGCGCCGTCTCGCGTTCCGGCAGCCGCAGCAGGCCGATCAGCCGGGCCAGCGTCGCCCGCATCTCGCTGCGCTTCACCACCATGTCGAGGATGCCGTGCGCCAGCAGGTATTCGGCGCGCTGGAAGCCTTCCGGCAGCTTCTCCCTGACCGTCTGCTCGATGACCCGGGCGCCGGCGAAGCCGATCATGGCGCCGGGCTCGGCGATCTGGATGTCGCCCAGCATGGCGAAGCTGGCGGTGACGCCCCCGGTGGTGGGGTCGCAGAGCACGACGATGAAGGGCAGTCCCACCTCCTTCACCATGCGCGTGGCGATGACGGTGCGCGGCATCTGCATGAGGCTGATGGCGCCTTCCTGCATGCGGGCGCCGCCGGAGGCGGTGAAGACGATCAGCGGGCTGTCCTGCAGCACGGCGAGGCGGGCGGCGGTGACCAGCGCTTCCCCCACCCCGGCGCTCATCGAGCCGCCCATGAAGCTGAAATCGAAGGCGGCGGCGACCACGCGGTTGCCCTCGATGACGCCATGCGCGACCACCACGGCGTCCTCCTGCCCCCCCTTGGCCTGGGCTTCGCGCAGCCGGTCCACGTAGCGGCGCTGGTCGCGGAAGCGCAGCGGGTCCTGCGGCGCCTTGGGGAGTTCTATGCGCTGCCAGCCCTCATCCAGCGTGTAGTCCAGGCGCTGGCGGGCGCCGACCCGCATGTGGTGGCCGCAATGCGGGCAGACATGCAGGTTCCGCTCCAGGTCGCGGTGGAAGACCATCTGCTCGCAGGCGGGGCATTTGTGCCAGAGATTCTCCGGCACCTCGCGCGGCGCGCCGAACAGCGTCTTGATCTTGGGCAGGGCCCATTCGCTGATCCAGTTCATTCCGTCCTTCCGCGGCGGTGGCGCCCCTGGGGCCCGCCGAGGGGGAGTTAGGGCGGGGCGGGGGGAGAGGCAAATTTTCTGCCCGGCGCCGCGGCGATGCCCTCCCAGGCCCCGGGCGCGCAGGCACTGCGCGGGGCGGAAGCGGCCTTCACCCCGCGGGCAGCGCGCTCCGTCGCCGGGCATCTCGCCTTGCCGGGGTCCGGCCGGCGGCGGAACGCGTGCCTTCCCGCATCAACGCCCGGCAACCGCCGCCCCGGCCCCGGATGACGTCGCGAGGTGCTCCACCAGGCGCCGGGCATGCGCGGGCAAGGCAGCGAGGCGTCGCACGATCACCGCCAATTGCCGCTCGGCCCAGGCATCGTCCAACCGCACCAGGGCCAGCGCCCCGTCCCGGTCCCATCGCCGCGCCGCTGCCTCCGGCACCACGGCGACGCCCGCGCCCAGCGCGACCATGCGGCAGGCAGTGTCCAGCCCGCGCACCCGCACGCGAATCCGCATCCGCCCACCCGCCCGCGCCGCATGCCCGGCCAGATGCCCGCCCAGCGCGCTGTCATCCGCCAGCCCGACGAACTCGCTGCCCAGCGCCTCGGCGAAGGCGATCCGGCCCCGTCCCGCCAGGGGGTGGTCCGGCGCCGCGATCAGCACCAGCCGGTCGGCCCGGAAGGGCAGCACCTCCAGCCCGGAAAAATCCGCATGGCCGGCGGCGATCCCGATCTCCGCCGCCTCCTCCGCCACGGCCCGCGCCACCTCGGGGCTGGAGCGCTCGCCCAGCTCCACATCCACATTCGGGTTCGCGGCGAGGAAGGCCGCCAGGATCTCGGGCAGGAATTCGGCGGCGGCGGCGGTGTTGGCCAGCAGCCGCACCTGGCCCTTCAGGCCGCGCGCATACTCGCCCAGCTCGCCGCGCATCCGCTCCACCTGGCCGGTGACCAGCCGCGCATGGCGCAGCAGGGCCCGGCCGGCCGGCGTCGGCACCACGCCGCGGCGGCCCCGCTCCAGCAGCTTGGCCCCGGCCTGCTCCTCCATCCCCCGCACCCGCGCGGAGGCGGAGGCGAGGGCGAGGCCGGCCCGCGCGGCGCCCGCGGTGATGCTCCCCGTCTCCGCGACATGCAGGAACAGGCGCAGATCGGTCAGGTCGAAATGCATGCCCGGCGTGCTTTCGGCTGAGACTCAGGCACACTATGCCATTCCCGCATTGTGGGGCAGGGCCGCCGGGCCGCATCGTCCGGCGGATGACGGACAGCTTCTCCCTCGCGCTCCTGCTCTGCGGCGTCTTCCTGCTGGCCGGCATGGTGAAGGGCCTGCTCGGCCTCGGCCTGCCGACCGTCGCCATGGGCCTGCTCGGCCTCGCCATGCCGCCGGTCGAGGCGGCCGCGCTGCTCATCGTGCCTTCGTTCGTGACGAATGTCTGGCAGCTTCTCGCCGGGCCGCGCTTCGGCGCCCTGCTGCGGCGGCTCTGGCCCATGATGCTGGCCGTTGCCGCGGGCACCCTGGCCGGCTCGGGGATCATCGCCGGCGCGGCGACCCATGCCGCCAGCGCGGCGCTGGGGGCCGCCCTGGCGCTCTACGGCGTCGCCGGCCTGGCGAAGCCCCGGCTGCGCGTCCCGCCGACAGCGGAGCCCTGGGCGGGGCCGCTGGTCGGCGCGGTGACGGGGCTGGTCACCGGCGCGACGGGCGTCTTCGTCATCCCCGCCGTCCCCTATCTCGGCTCGCTCGGGCTGGCGCGGGACGATCTGGTGCAGGCCCTTGGCCTCTCCTTCACCGTCTCCACCATCGCCCTCGCGGGCGGCCTGGCGCTGCACGGCGCGCTGCCGCTCGCCGCCTCGGGCAGCTCGCTCCTCGCCGTGCTTCCGGCCCTGGCCGGCATGTGGCTCGGCGGCCGGCTCCGGTCGCGGGCCCGGCCGGAGGTTTTCCGCCGCTGCTTCTTCCTCGGCCTGCTCCTGCTCGGGGGCGAGCTCATCTGGCGGGGGCTGGGGTGACCGGCGGCCGCACCGGGCGGGCCGCCGGGCGCCTGGCCCTCGCCGGCGCGGCGGCGCTGCTCCTGGCCGCGCCCGGCCCGGCAAGGGTGGATGACGCGCGCACCCTGGCGACGCCGCACGGCATGGTCTGGCTCTTCCTGCCGCCGGCCGCCGGCCCCGGCCACCACCCCGCGGTGCTGGTCCTGGCGGACCGCCCGGGGGCGGATGGCCGCGAGACGCCCTATCTCGACTATCTGCTGCAGGCAGGCATTGCCGTCCTCAAGCTGATGGCGGACGAGCCCGACACGGCCATGTCGCTGCTGACGCTGCCCTGGCTGCGGCGCATCGCCCGCGACATCGCGCCAGGGCGCCTGGATGGCGCGCGCATCGGCCTGCTCGGCTTCGGCGGCGGCGGGCGCGCCGCCCTTGCCGCGCCGGCCGGGCTGCCGGTTGCCGCCCTCTACCCGGGCTGCGCCGGCCTGGCGCCGCGCCACAGCACCGCGCCGACCCTGCTGCTGCACCCGGATGATCCCGCCGAGACGGCGGCCTGCCGCCGCGTCACCCCGGGCGCCGAGGCGCTGCCCGGCGCCACCCATGGCTGGGACCACGGGCACGGGCCGTGGGAGGGCGGGGCCGCCCTGCTGCCGCACCCCGACGGGTCGGCGGTGCGCCTCTTTGCGCGCAGCGATGGCCGGGCGACGCAGGTGGCGGTGGCGCGCGTGGTCCGGCATTTCGTGGCCGCCTTCGGCAGCATGGCCCCTGTTCCTGAAGAGGCGCCTGCGGGATGCCATGCCGGTCGCGTCACGCCCGGGGCGGAGATGGATGCCAGCCGCGGCGAAGCGCCGCCGCCGGACGCCGAATGGCCGGACGAGGCCACCCTGGCGCACCCCGACGCGCACCTGACCCGCCCCGGGGGCCGCCGGTGCCGGTGGCCGGCCCGCCAGCCTGGTGGGAAGGGCCGTAGCTCCGGGCGGCACGGGCCGTCCCGGGGCGTGCGGCCTCAGGCAGGGGCCGTCCTCATGCGCCACGCGCCACAGGGAACCCCGCCCGGGGCCGGGTTGTCCGGAGCCAGATCCGGCCTCGGCCAGCGCGAATCGGGGCAGCCGACATCAGGCGCCCTGCCCAGCGCCAGCCGCGCCGCGGTCGCCAGCCTGTCCGCCCGCTCGTTCATCACATCGCCCATGGCCGCCGACATCAGGGCGCCCCGCCCAGTGCCAGCCGCGCCGCGGTCGCCAGCTTGTCCGCCCGCTCGTTCATCACATCGCCCGCATGGCCGCGCACCCATTTCCACTCCACCTGGTGCGGCTTCGCGGCGGCCAGCAGGCGCTGCCACAGCTCCATATTCGCCACCGGGTCGCGGGCGGCGTTGCGCCAATTGTTGCGCACCCAGCCATGCACCCAGCGGCTGATGCCGTTGCGCACATATTCGCTGTCCGTGTGCAGCACCACGCGGCAGGGGCGCTTCAGCGCCTCCAGCGCGGCGCAGGCGGCGGTCAGCTCCATGCGGTTGTTGGTGGTGGTGGGGTCGCCGCCGCTCAGCTCCTTCTCCACCTCGCCGAAGCGCAATATCGCCGCCCACCCGCCCGGCCCCGGATTCGGCTTGCAGCCGCCATCCGTCCAGATCTCGACCAGCGAGAGCTCCTCCGCCGCCACCTTTTCCCCCTCAGGCACCGAGCGCCTCCGGCCCCGCGGCCGCCGCGAAGAAGCGCAGCTTGCGCAGATATTCCAGCGGGTCCTTCCGCGTCACCAGCGCGCCGGGCGGCGTGCTCGTCCAGTCAAACAGCCGGGTCAGCAGGAAGCGCAGCGCGGCGCCGCGGCAGAGCACCGGCAGCGCCGCCCGCTCCGCCGCCACGAGCGGCCGCCTTCCGTGATAGGCGGCGATCAGCGCATGCGCCTTGGTCACGTTGTAGGCCCCGTCCGGCTCGAAGCACCAGGCATTCAGGCAGACGGCCAGGTCATAGGCCAGCAGGTCGGTGCAGGCGAAGTAGAAGTCGATGAGGCCGGAGACATAGGGCCGCCCCGCCGCATCCATCAGGAAGAAGACATTGTCGGGGAAGAGATCGGCATGGATCTGCCCCGCCGGCAGCGCCCCGGCCGCCGGCCAGGCGGCGAGGATCCCCGCCAGCGCGGCATCGAGCTGGGCGACGAGGCCGGGCTGCACGCCATCCCCCTCCGCCCGGCAGCGCTCCAGCAGCGGCGCCCAGCCGGCGGGGCCGAGGGCGTTCGGCCGGCGCCCGGGGAAATCCGCCCCCGCCGCATGCAGCTTCGCCAGCGCCTCGCCCAGCGGCGCGCAATGCTCCGGCCGGACGCGGCGGGGCCAGACGCCGGGCAGGAAGGTGCAGATGGCCGCCGGCCGCCCCGCCAGTATCCGCAGCGCCTGGCCGTCGCGGGCCGCCACCGGCTGCGGGCAGGCCAGGCCGCGCGCGGCGAGGTGCTGCATCAGCCCGAGGAAATAGGGCAGCTCCGCCGGGTCCACCCGCTTTTCGTAGAGCGTCAGGATGAAATCGCCGGCCCCGGTCTGCAGGGCGTAATTCGAATTCTCCACCCCTTCGGCGATGCCGCGATAGGCCCGCAGCTCGCCCAGATCGTATTCCGCCAGGAAGGCACGCAGGGCTTCGTCGGAGACTTCGGTATAGACCGCCATGCGGGGCTTCTAACCCGCCGGTTGCGCCAGGGCGAGGGTGCCGGCCCGGCGCCCGGCGTGGCGCCGTTCAGGTGGCGGCGTGCAGCGCCGCCGGCAGCTTGAAGGTGACGGTCTCCTCCGCCACCACCACCTCCTCGATATCCAGCTCGAAGCGCTCCCTGAGCCGGGCCAGCACCTCCTCCACCAGCACTTCCGGCGCGCTGGCCCCGGCGGTGATGCCGATGGTGCCGAGCCCCGCCGCCATGGCCGGGTCCAGCTCCCGCCCCCGCTGCACCATGATGGCGCGGGGGCAGCCGGCGCGCTCCGCCACCTCCACCAGCCGAAGCGAATTGGAGGAATTCGGCGCTCCCACCACCACCATCAGCGCGGCGCGCGGCGCGATCGCCTTCACCGCCGCCTGGCGGTTGGTGGTGGCGTAGCAGATATCCTCCTTCGCCGGCGCATGGATCTCCGGGAAGCGTGCCTTCAGCGCCGCGACGATGCCGCTGGTGTCGTCCACCGACAGCGTGGTCTGGGTGATGAAGGCGAGCGGCCTGCCGGTCGGCACCGGGGCGCTGCGGGCCTGCTCCTCATCCTCGATCAGCGTCACCATGCCGTCCGGCAATTGGCCCATGGTGCCCACCACCTCCGGGTGGCCGGCATGGCCGATCAGGAGGATGTGCCGGCCGCGGGAGAAATGCTGCTCCGCCTCCCGATGCACCTTGCTCACCAGCGGGCAGGTGGCGTCGAGGTAGAACAGCTTGCGCCGCGACGCCTCGGCCGGGACGGCTTTCGGGACGCCATGGGCGGAGAACACCACCGGCGCGTCGTCCGGCACCTCGTCCAGCTCCTCCACGAAGATCGCCCCCTGGCGTTCCAGGGATTGCACGACGAAGCGGTTATGGACGATCTCGTGCCGGACATAGACCGGGGCGCCGTAGCGCCGGAGCGCCTCCTCCACGATCTTGATGGCCCGGTCCACGCCGGCGCAGAAGCCGCGCGGCCCGGCCAGCAGCACGTGCAGCCGGGGCTTGTCGGAAAGGGGCGGCTGGGGGATGTGGTTCATGGCGTTGCGTGCTCGCGGGCTCGGGTTGCCGTGCCGTGGCGCCGGCGGGCAGAGTGCGGCGCACACTAGAGCAGCCTCGGCCGGACTGGAACGGGGGTCCCGTCCCAACCGGGTCGAGATAAGTTGCTCTAGTCTTTTGTGTTTCTGAAGCGTGTCGGCGCCGACCGGGTTCGGTCGGCGCGAAACACGCCCGGGCCGCCGGGGATGCGGGCGCGAGGGGGAAGAATGGGGATGCGCAGTCGAATTGTCCTGGCCGCCGGGCTCACGGCGGCGCTGGCGGGGTGCGGTTCCTCCCCCGCCACGGCGCCGCTGGCCTGCCCGACGCCGGGGATTCTGGCGGAAGGCGCCGACCTCACCCGCTACCGCCCGGGCCCGGTCAAGGACCTGACGACGCTGGAATTCGACGCCCGGCTGGCCGGGCTCAGCGGCGGCTGCAACCCCGGTCGCGGCAATCGCAGCATCGAGATGACGATCAGCGCGAATTTCACCGTGGAGCGCGGCGCGGGGGCGGAGGGGCGGGAATTCGACCTGCCCTGGTCGGTGGTGATGATCGACCCGGCGGATGGGCGGATCATCGGCCAGGACTTCGTGGACCGGGTGGGCTTCGCCCGCAATGAGACGCGGACGAGCATCCAGAGCGCGCCGGTGACGGTGACCTTGCCGGTGGGGGAGGGGCGGCGGGCGCAGGATTACCGCATCTGGGCCACTTTCGCGCTGACGCCGGAGGATCTCGCCCTCAACCGCCGGCGGGGACCCCGCTAGAGCAGGTCGCCGGAGGGCGGCATCGCCCGGAGGCGTGAATCTGCTCTACAAGCCATAAGCTAGAGCGGTTTCGCGCTGCACAGTCAGCGTGAAACCGCTCGAGTGTCCTGCCCGCGAAGTTCGCTGGATTTCCAGCGAACGCAGCGGACAAGCAGGCCACTGAAAACAAAAGCCAGTGGCTCGAGAACGACGTCCGCAGGACTGCGGAATCGGGACGCTGGAGCGGTTTCACCTCGCCTGCGCTCGGCGAACCCGCTCCAGCCCTTTGTTTGATCGCATTTTCCGAGTCGTCCGGCGATTCCGCCGGACTTGAAAGTGCTCTAGGGTCTGTTGAGATTTAGCGTGAGTGGATCACGGTGGTGGCGAGGTAGATCATCGCGGCGAAGCTCTGGTCGGTCTTTTCGCTGCGCATGGCGATGCGCTTGAAGTCCTTCAGCTTGCAG
>NZ_SRXO01000038.1 GCF_008360935.1 Siccirubricoccus phaeus | reverse complement strand
GACCTCATCCCCAACATGCCACAGCCGCGCCTTGCGCCGCTGATGCAGGGCTTCGCCAAGGCCGTGGCAGATGCCAACCTCTTCGTGCGAGCCAACGCCGGTTCAAAATGAGGGGATGGGTGAGGGGAACGGGGCGTCGCGGGAACGTCCATGCGCATCACCGCCATCGAAACCTCCGTCGTCGCGCTGCCCTTCACCATGGGCGGTCCGCATCCGCTGTTTGCCGGCCGGCCCTGGGACCGGCTGGAAATCCTGCTGGTGCGGGTGGAGACGGAGGACGGGCTGGTCGGCTGGGGCGAAGCCTTCGGCCATGCCGCCATCCCGGCGACCAAGGCGGCGCTCGACAGCATTGTCGCGCCGCTGGTGCTCGGCCGCGATGCGCGGGCGATCGAGACGCTCACCCGCGAGCTGATGCATGCGACGCATCTGCTCGGCCGCAACGGGCCGCATCTCTACGCCATCTCCGGCATCGAGATCGCGCTGTGGGATCTGCTCGGCAAGCGCGCCGGCATGCCGGTCTGGGCGCTGCTCGGCGGGCGGGAGAGGGCGAGCCTGCCCGCCTATGCCAGCCTGCTCTCCTACGGCAACGACCTCGCCCTGGTGGCCCGCAACACCGCGGCTGCGCGCAAGGCCGGCTACCGCCACATCAAGCTGCATGAGGTGACGCGGGAGGCGGTGCTGGCGGCGAAGCAGGCGGCGCCCGACGCCGCCCTGATGCTGGACGTGAATTGCGCCTGGACGCCGCCGGCAGCGCGGGACATGGCCGCCGCGCTTGCCGGCGACGGCCTCGCCTGGCTGGAGGAGCCGGTCTGGCCGCCCGAGGATGCGCATGGCCTCGCCAGCCTGCGCCGCCACGGCATCCCGCTCTCCGCCGGCGAGAACACCGCCGGCCTCTTCGGCTTCAAGGCCCTGGTCGAGGCCGGCGCCATCGACATCGCCCAGCCCAGCGTGACCAAAATCGGCGGCATCGGGGAGATGCTGCGCGTTGTCCGCTACTGCCAGGCGCAGGGCGTGGAGGTGGTGCCACACTGCCCCTATTTCGGCCCGGGCTTCGTCGCCACCCTGCACATCGCCGCCGCGCTGTGCGAGCGGCCGCTGGTCGAGGTGCTGTGGCTGGAGATGGCAGCCAACCCCTTCGACCCCTGGGTGCGCGCGCGGGACGGCCAAGTGGCCGTGCCGCAGGGGCCTGGCCTGGGCTGCGACCCGGACCCGGCGATCCTCGCGCGCTATCTTGCCGCGCCGCCGGTGCGCATCGTGGCGCGGCAGGCAGCATGAGGCGCCATCAACGGCCACGCCAATAAGGACGCAGGCCGCCGCCGGGCGGCCTTCGCAAACGGAGGAAGAAAGCCATGACCATCACCCGCCGCGCTTTGGCCCTGGGCGGCACCGGCCTCGCCGCCGGCGCCGCATTGGCCGCCCCCCTGGCCACCCCCGCCATTGCGCAGAATGAGCCGATCCGCATCGGCTGGCTCGCCGCCCTCACCGGCCCGAGCTCCGCCCCCGGTGTCGGCTTCAACCGCGGCGTGCTCTTCGCGGCCGAGGCGATCAACGCCGTCGGCGGGGTGAAAGGCCGTCGCGTCGAGATCATCACCCGCGATACCCAGGGCGACCCGACCAAGGCGGTGAACGCGACGCAGGAGATGATCAGCCAGCTCCGCGTCCACGCCATCTGGGGCCCGACCAATTCCGGCGAATCCCTTGCCGTCACCGCCATCATGGCGCGGGCGAAGATGCCCAACATCCATCCCTGCGTCGTCGATACGCTGATCGACGAGCGGCGCTACCCCAACGCCTTCCGCATCTCCCCCTCCAACACCCAGTGGGACGATGCGGTGCGCAGCTACTGCCTGACCCGCGTCAATGCCAAGAAGGTCGCCGTCATCGGCGACACCACGGGCTATGGCGTCAGCGCGCTGAACGCCTCCGTCGCCGCCTTCCAGCGCGACGGGGCGGAGGTGGCGTACAAGGCCAATATCGACGCCACCCAGCCGGACATGACGCCGGACATGCTGCGCGCCCGCAATGCCGGCGCCCAGGCCATCGTCGTCTGGTCGGTCTCCACCGGCATGGTCGCGCGGCTGCTGAACACCCGCGCGACGCTGGGCTGGGACGTGCCCTTCGTCGGCCACCCTTCCATGTCCTCGGGCGAGATCGGCAGCCTGATCGAGCGGCCGGCGAATTGGGAGAAGGTCTATGCCATCGGCTACCGGAGCTGCTCCTTCGACGCCGCCGGCAAGCTGCCGCCGCGCACGGCGGAGCTGGTGCAGCGCCTCGCCGGCAAGGTGAACCTGCAGGACACGCTGCTCTGGTGGGTCGCCTCGGCGATCGACGCGGTGAACCTCATCGCCAAGGCGGTGGAGGAGACCAATTCCACCGCCAGGGAAGCCATCATCGGCCATTGGAACGGGCTGAAGGACTACCCGGGCTATTACGGCACCTACACCTACTCGCCGACGCACCATAATGGCTATCCGACGGAGGAGGTGGTGATGTCGGCGGCGAATTCCGCGCGCGACGGCGCCTTCGCCCTGGCCCCGGGCTACTGAGCGCCGGCAGCGCGGGAGGACAAGGATGCTCGCTTCCATCATCGCCTCGGGGCTCGCCGTCGGCGCGGTCTATGCGCTGATCGGCATCACCTACAACACGATGTTCGCCACCTCCCGCGTCATGAGCTTCACCGCCGGGCAGCTCGGCATGCTCGGCGGCGTCTTCGGCTCGCTCTTCGCGCTGCGCCTGGGCCTGCCGGTGCTGCCCGCCCTGGTGCTGACGCTCGCCTGCTGCGCCCTGATCGGCGTGGTGACGGAAATCGTCGCCGTGCGGCCGGTGCTGAAGAGCCTCGACCAGCATCTCTACGTGCTGACCACCCTCGCCCTGGCGCTGCTGATCCAGCACACCACGGCGATGGAATGGAGCACGGAGCCGCAGCCCTTCCCCCGCCTGCTCAACCTCGGCAGCGGCATCTGGGACGAGAAATACTGGCTGCCGGTCGTGGTCTGCCTGCTGACCATCCTCGGCCTCGAATATCTCTACCGCCGCACCCTGGTCGGGCGCGCCTTCGTCGCCATCGCCGAGGACAACTTCGCCGCCCGCGCCCTCGGCCTGCCGGAGCGGAACCTGCGCATCGCCAGCTACGCCCTGGCGGGCGCCATCGGCGCGCTGGCCGGCTTCGCCGGCGGGCAGCTCCTGCTCGCCTTCTTCGCCAACGGCCCGCTGCTGAATTTCTACGGCTTCATCCCGGTGGCGCTGGGCGGCCTCGGCAACAACCGCGGCGCCGTCATCGGCGGCTTCCTGCTCGGCCTGTTCCAGCAGGCGGCGAATTTCATGGTCGGCGGCATCTTCTCCTCGGTTGCCGTCTTCACCCTGTTCATCATCGTCCTCCTCGCCGCGCCGCAGGGCATGTTCGGCGCGCAGGCGGCGCGGAGGGTCTGACGTGGATGCGACGACCGGAACCGCACCGCCGCGCGCGGCCGCCGCGGTGAAGCTGGCGGGGCCGCTGACGCCGCTCTGGCCCTTCCTGCTGCTGCTCGCCAGCGGCCTGGCCATGCCGCTGACGGGCAACGACTATTGGGGCCTCATCGCCACCCGCATGGCGGTCTACTGGGTGCTGGTCGCCGGGCTGAACCTCATCGTCGGCTTCGCGGGACAGCTCGCCATCGGCTATGTGGCACTGCTGACCATCGGCGCCTACACCACCAGCGTGCTGGCGGCCGGCAACGTCCTCCCGCCCCTGCCGGCCTTCGCCGCGCTCGGCGTGGCGGGGCTCGCCGGCGCGGTGTTCGGCGTGGTGGTCGGGCTGCCGGCGCTGCGCCTGCGCACCTTCTACTTCGCGATGACGACGCTGGGCTTCGCCACCATCGTCACCCAGATCACCCTGGCCTGGCAGGACGTGACCGGCGGCGGCATCGGCATCCCCGGCCCGATGCTGCCGGAACCCTTCGATACCACCTGGGGCTTCCTCTATTTCTGCCTCGGCTTCGCCGCGGTCTGCACCTGGCTCACCGCCAACATCGCCCGCAGCCGCTTCGGCCGCGCCTTGGTCGCGGTGCGGGATGCGGAGGTGGCGGCAGAGGCCTCCGGCATCCACAAGCCGAAGCTGCTGGTGCTGGTCTTCATCCTGGCAGGCGCGCTGGCGGCGATGGCCGGCGGGCTCTTCGCCACCTTGCAGACCTACATCACGCCGGACGCCTTCACCTTCGACCTCTCCCTGCTCTTCTTCATCGCCGTCTTGATCGGCGGGCGCGGCTCCATCCTCGGGCCGCTGCTCGGCACGGTCATCCTGACGGTGCTGCCGGAGATCGCCGCGCCGCTCGCCGCCTGGTCCACCTTCCTCTATGCGGCGCTGCTGCTGGTCATCGTGCTCGCCATGCCGGGCGGCATCGCCGCGCTGATCGACCCGCGCGGCCGGCGCAAGCTGCCGGAGAACCGCGTCATCGCGCCGCTTCCGGAAGCGCTGGACGCGCTGCTCGGCCAACGGCAGGTGCCGGAACCGCTGCGCCTGCGCGGCATCGTCCTTGCCTTCGGCGGGGTACGGGCCATCGACGGCGTGGATCTGGAGGTGGCGCCGGGCCAGGTGCATGGGCTGATCGGTCCGAATGGCAGCGGCAAGACGACGACGCTCAACGTCATCTCCGGCTATTACCGGCCGGAGGCGGGGAGCATGGCCATCGGCGCAGCGCCGCTGCCGGCCGGGCAGCCGCAGGGCCGCGCCGCGCTGCGCATCGCCCGCACCTTCCAGACGCCGCGGCTGATCGGCGAGGCCTCGGTGCTGGAAAACGTGATGATCGGCGGCACCATCGACGGCAAGGCGGGGTTCGCCGAGGCGCTGCTCAGCCTGCCCCGCCAGCGCCGCGACGAGCGGGAGCTGGAAGCCCGGGCCCGCCTGGCGCTGGAGGCCGTGGGCCTTGCCGGCCTCGGCGAGGTACGCGCCGACCGGCTGCAGCACAGCGAGCTGCGCTTCATGGAGATCGCCCGGGCGCTGATGCTGCGCCCCGCCTTCCTGATGCTGGACGAGCCGGCGGCGGGACTTTCGACGGAGGAGATCCGCCGCCTCGGCGCGCTGATCCGCAACATCAGCCGACACGGCACCGGCGTGCTGCTGGTGGAGCACCATGCCGATCTCATCTTCGACATCTGCGACCAGGTGACCGTGCTCAATCTCGGCAAGGTCCTCGCAGCGGGAACGCCGGCCGAAATCCGCGTGCACAGGGAGGTCGTCAGTGCCTATCTCGGCGCCTGAGCAAAGCCTGCTCGAGGTCCAGGGCCTCGAAGCCGGCTATGGCAAGATCGCCGTGCTGCACGGCGTGGAGCTGCGCATCGGCAAGGGCGAGGTGGTGGCCCTGCTCGGCCCCAACGGCGCCGGCAAGACGACGCTGCTGCGCGCCCTCTCCGGCCTGCTGCCGGTCACCGCCGGCAGCGTGCGCTTCGAGGGGCAGGACCTGACCAATGCCAGCCCGCGCGACGCCGCCCGCGCCGGCATGGTGCATGTCATCGAGGGGCATCGCGTCTTCACCCAGATCTCGGTGGCCGACAATCTGGAACTCGCCGGCTACGATTTGCCGCGCGGCGAGCGGGCGGCACGGATCGAGGAGGCGCTGGCCTTCTTCCCGGAAATCGCCGCCAAGCGGCGGGACCGCGGCGGCGCGCTGAGCGGTGGGCAGCAGCAGATGCTGGCGGTGGCGCAAGGGCTGGTGCGGCGGCCGAAGCTGCTGATGCTGGACGAGCCCTCCGCCGGCCTCTCCCCCGTGCTGGTGGACCGCGTGCTCAGCGTGGTGCGGGAACTTTGCGCCAAGGGTACCTCGGTGCTGCTGGTGGAGCAGCTCATCGAGAAGACGCTGGCCGTTTCGGACCGCGTCCATGCGCTGGCGCAGGGGCGCATCGTGCTCTCGGCCGGGGCGAAGGAGGCGGATCTGCCGCATCGCCTGGAACGCGCCTATTTCGGGACGGAGGTGCCGACGGCGCTGCACGCCTGACGCCCGGGGGGGGCGAGGGCCGGCGCCTGCTGGGCGGCGGCGGCCGATTCGGGCATGGACGCCGGGCCGGCGCGGTGACACCCTCCCCCCATGTCCAAGAGAACCATCGCCAGCACCTGCTGGGAATGCGGCACCCTCTGCGGCGCGCTGCTGACGCTGGGGGAGGATGGGCGCGTCGCCAAGGTGGCGCCCAACCCGGCGCATCCCACCTCCAAGGGCGCCTTCTGCGTGAAGGGCATCCGCGGCCTGCCGGAATGGACGGACCATCCGGACCGGCTGCTCTACCCGATGCGTCGCGTCGGCCCGCGCGGCGACGGGGTGTGGCAGCGCCTCTCCTGGGACGACGCGCTGGAGGAGGTGGCGGAGGGGCTGGCCAGGGTGCGCGCCGAGCATGGCCCGCTGGCGCTGGTCGGCGCGGTCAGCGGCGCCTTCTTCTCCCGCGGGGCGGTGGTGGCGCTGCTCATGCGCTCCCTCGGCTCACCGAATTGGATGATCAACCAGGATCTCTGCGGCGGCTGCCGGGCGGTGAGCGACCGGATGACCGGGCTGAATATCGGCCGGGGCGAGGAGATCGAGGCGGCGAATTGCACGCTGATGGTCGGCCGCAACCCGCATGCGGCGGACCCGATCCAATGGGCGGAGCTGAAGCGGGCCAAGGCGCGCGGGGCGAAGCTGGTGGTGCTGGACCCCTTCCGCACGCCGGCGGCCGAAATGGCCGATGTCTGGCTGCGGCCGCTTCCGGGGACGGATGGCGCGATCGGCCTCGCCATGCTGCATGCGATGATCCGGGACCGGCGCTACGATGCCGAGTTCGTCGCGCGCTGGTGCCATGGGTTCGAGGCGCTGGCGGCGCGTGTCGCGCCCTGCACGCCCGAATGGGCGGCCGGCATTGCCGGCGTGGCGGCGGCGGATATCGAGCGCGCGGCGTCGCTTTACGCCGATGGCCCGTCCACCTTCGTCGGTGGGCATGGGATCGACGCCGCCAGCAATGGCGTGCAGACCTACCGCGCCTTCCACTGCCTGGGGCGATCAGCGGCAATCTGGACCGGGTGGGCGGGAACCGGCGGGTGAAGAAGCCGGCCGGCTTCCGCACCTATCTGGAGCTGCTGCACGACCCCCGCTTCCGCCTGCCGGAAGCGGTGGAGCGGCAGACGATCGGTGCCGACCGCTTCCCGCTCTGGGCCGGGCCGGAGGGGTGGCAGACCGCCTGCCACAACGCCTCGGTCATCGAGGCCATGCTGACCGGCGCGCCCTATCCGGTGCGTGGGGCCTATGTCAGCGGGGTGAATATCGCCGTCACCTATCCGGATGCGCGGCGTACCCTGGCGGCTTTGCGTTCCCTGGATTTCCTGGCGGTCGCCGCGCATACGATGACGCCGACCGCGGCGGTGGCGGATATCGTGCTGCCGAAGACGACGACCTTGGAGGAGGAGGAGGTCACGCTGGATCCCTCCGGCCCCAACATCGCCTATACCGCCGCGGTGCCGGCGCGGGGCGCGGCGCGGAGCGATCTGGCGATCGCCGCCGGGCTGATGGAGAAGCTGCGGGCGCGGGGGGCGCTGAGCGCGGAGCTGCTGCCCTGGCGCAGCCAGGCGGAGTTCAACGATTTCCTGCTGGGGGAGAGCGGCATCCCGCTGGAGGCGCTGCGGCGCGACGGCTACGCGCATTTCCCCTATGAGCGCGGCGATTTCGCGCGCCGTGGCTTTGCCACGCCGAGCGGGAAGATCGAACTGTATTCGGAGAGCGCGGCGAAGCATGGGCTGGACCCGCTGCCGGGTTTCCTGCCGCCGCCCGAGGCCAACGAGCCCCTGCTGCTGCAGACCGGCTTCCGGGAGAAGACCTATCACCATTCCCGCTTCCGGGATCAGGCCTGGGCGCGGAAGGTCTCGCCCGACCCGGAGGTGCGGCTGCATCCGGAGACGGCGGCGGCGCATGGCGTGGCGGAAGGCGATTGGGTGGAGGTGGAGTTGCCGGACGGCCCTGGCGCCTGCCGCATGCGGGTGACGATCACCGACCGCACCCAGCCTGGCGTGCTGACCACTGGCATGGGCTGGTGGCTGCCGGAGGCGCCGGGGCCGGAATTCGCCGCGCTGGAGATCAATGTGAACGCGGCGCTGAGCTATCGCGGCGCGACGGACCCGATGAGCGGCTCGGTCAACATCGGCGCGCTGCCCTGCCGGATGCGTCGGGTGGAGGCGACGGGCTGAACCCTCGGGTTTAAAACTCGGACCGGGGTCCGGGGCCAGGTCCTGGCCCCGGCGGGGGTGCAGGGGGCAGAGCCCCCTGCCGGGGGCTTACGGGGGCGGAGCCCCCGTCTCCAGTTCCTCCCGCAGCATTTCCAACTCCAGCCACTCTTCCTCGGCCTTCGCCAGCGCCGTTTCCTTCTCCGTCAGCGCCGCCGTGAAGCGGTCGAACCGCGCCTTGTCGCGGCTGTAGAGGTCCGGTGCCGTCAGGGCCTGGCGCAGCGTGGCGATTTCCTTTTCCAGCGTGGCGATCTGCCCCGGCAGCGTTTCCAGCGCGTGGAGCTGCTTGAAGCTCAGCTTCCGCTTCGCCGGCTCGGCGGCGGCGCGCGGTGCTGCCTCCCGTGCCTTGGGCTTCGTCTCCGCCGGTGCCGCCGCACCGGCCAGGATGCCCGGCCCTCCCTGCGCGAGCATGTCGGAGAAGCCGCCGGCATATTCCTGCCAGCGCCCCTCGCCCATCGCCACGACCACGCTGGTGCAGACCCGGTCGAGGAAGTCGCGGTCATGGCTCACCACCAGCACCGTGCCGGCGTAGTCGGCCAGCAGCTCCTCCAGCAGGTCCAGGGTTTCCAGGTCGAGGTCGTTGGTCGGCTCGTCCAGCACCAGCAGGTTGGAGGGGCGGGCCAGGGCGCGGGCCAGCATGAGCCGCCCGCGCTCCCCGCCGGAGAGCATGCCGACCGGCGTCCTTGCCTGCTCCGGGAGGAACAGGAAGTCCTTCATGTAGCCGATGACGTGGCGCTTCTGGCCGCCGACCTCCACCTGGTCGCCGCGGCCGCCGGTCAGCGCGGCTTGCAGGGTGGTGTCCGGGTCCAGGCTTTCCCGCCCCTGGTCCAGCCGCACCATGGAGAGGCCGGTGCCGAGGCGGATCGTGCCGGCATCCGGCGGCAGCTCCCCGGTCAGCATCTTCAGCAGCGTGGTCTTGCCGGCGCCGTTGGGGCCGATGAGGCCGACGCGGTCGCCGCGCAGGATGCGGGTGGAGAAATCCCGTACCATCGGCGGCTGGTCGGCAAAGGATTTGCGCAGCTCCTCGGCCTGGATCACCAGCGTGCCGCCGCCCTGCTGCTCGCTGGCCGCCAGCTTCGCGGTGCCGGTGGGCTTCAGCGCCTCCCGCCGGCGCTCGCGCAGCGCCGCCAATTCGCCGACGCGGCGCATGTTGCGCTTGCGGCGGGCGGTGACGCCGTAGCGCATCCAATGCTCTTCCCGGACGATCTGGCGGTCCAGCTTGTGCGCCTCGCGCTCCTCCTCTTCGAGAACCCGGTCCCGCCAGGCCTCGAACTCGGAAAAACCTTTGTCCAGCCGGCGGGTGGTGCCGCGGTCCAGCCAGACCATGGCGCCGGAGAGGGTCTCGAGGAAGCGCCGGTCATGGCTGATGAGGACGAGGGCGCCGCGGAAGCGGGACAGCTCCGCCTCCAGCCAGGCGATGGCGGGCAGGTCCAGGTGGTTGGTCGGCTCGTCCAGCAGCAGGATGTCCGGGCTGGCGGCCAGGGCGCGGGCCAGGGCGGCGCGGCGCGCCTCGCCGCCGGAGAGGCGGGCGGGCGCCTCCTCGCCGGTCAGGCCGAGCTGTTCCAGCAGCAAGCGGGCGCGGTGCGGATCGTCGCCGGGGCCGAGGCCGGCGGCCACATGTTCCCACACCGTCTTCGCCGTGCCGAAATCCGGCTCCTGCGGCAGGGTGCGGAGGGTGGCGCCGGGTTGCAGGAAGCGGGTGCCGGCATCGGGGGCCAGGGCGCCGGCGGCGATCCGCAGCAGGGTGGATTTGCCGGAGCCGTTGCGCCCGACCAGCGCCACCCTTTCGCCAGCGCCCACGGAGAGGGAGGCCCCGGCCAGCAAAGCCTGGGTGCCGAGGCGGAGATGGATGTCCTGAAGCAGCAGCAGAGGGGGCGCCATGCGGCGGAGTTCGCAAGGGGGCGGGACGGCGTCAATGGGGGCTTTGCCCACGTGCCCCCGCCAGGGGCGCTGCCCCTATGCGCGAAGTTCGGAAAACAGGAACGGAAACGAACGCGAAGTCGGGCGCTTCGCCCCCCACACCAGAGAGGCTCTGCCCCAGGACCCCTGGTCTGAGTTTTGGACCCGTGGGTCAAATCAGCAAACTTTATGCGGGGTTCGGGGGGAAGCGTTGCCGGCCGCGCCGGCAACCCCGCCCGGGGGGGGGTGCAGAGGGCAGAGCCTTCGGCCGGGGATTTCGCGGGGGAAGCCTCCATCCCTACCACGCCGGGTCTCCCTACTTCCTCTCCCCGTCGATCACCGGCGGCCTCGGCGCCGCCCCCCACACCCGCCGCCAGATGTCCAGGGGCACCAGCACGAAACGCTCCTGCCCGTGCCGGCGCAGCACCACCGGGCCGCGGATCGCCTGGTCCACCAGCGCCGGCACCGCCGCCTCCACCGGGTCCAGGTCGAGCCGCGGCATGCCTTCCAGCCCGGGCGCCGCCTCCATCTCCGGCGGCGGCCGGATCGGGTCATCCTCCTCGCTGCGCCATCCCGGCATGCGCCCGGCCCCTGCTGTCCAGGGCCAGAGATGCACGCCGCCAGCCCCCGCATGAAGGGCAAATCCGGCGCATTCAAAAAATTGGCAACAGATCGCCGGCCCGCCGGGGCTGTGCGCTGGGTAACTGGCATGGACGCAATGGCATTGTTAGTTTCGCCGGTGTTCGACCGGAGGTTTCGTCCGTGGCCAGCAATTCCCGCCGCATGATCGCCCTCGTCACCGCTGCGGCGCTGCTCGCCGGCTGCGTCACCACGCGGGAAGGCCGGATCGGCGCGGATGACGGCACGGATTCCTGCCGCCCGCAGGTCGTCGCGCTGGACAGCACGGGGAATTTCTTCGCCGAGGACATCCTGCGCGGCGCCGCCATCGGCGCGGTGGGCGGCGCGGCGCTCGGCGCCATCGCCGGTGGCGATTGGCGCTCCGCCCTCATCGGCGCGGCGGCGGGCGGCGCGGCGGGGGCGGCGGGCGGCTATCTCGCCGCGCTGCAGCAGCGCAGTGCGGACCAGGCCGGGCTGCGCGCCAGCCTCGCCGCCGATCTCGGGCGGGAGAATGCGGAGCTGGACCGCACCCAGGGGGCCTTCAACCAGCTCATGGATTGCCGCTTCAACCAGGCGCGGCAGGTACGGGAAGCCTATCAGCAGGGCCGCCTGCCGCGCAGCGCGGCGGAGACGGAAATGGCCAATATCCGCGCCCGCACCCAGCGCGACGTCCAGCTCGCCCGCAGCATCGACCAGCGCATCGGCAGCCGCGGCGCGGAATTCGACACGGCGGTGGAAAGCGTCGCCCCGGGCACCAAGGCAATGGTGCTGGCCAGCCGCAACGCCGCGCCGGTCACTGCCCAGGCGCGCAGCCCGGTGGCGCTGAAATTGCGGCCGGAGGCCGGGGCGCCGGAGGTCGGGCAGCTCGCCGCCCGGCAATCCGTGCGGATCCGCCCGGTGGCGCCCGGCTACGCCCTGGTGCAGAGCGCCGATGGCCAGCGCCTGGGCTATGCCGAGCAGAGCGCCTTCAACGCCCGCGGCGCGCTGGTGGCGCCGCGCAGCATCGAGTCCCGCGCCCAGGGCGCCGGCCCGGCCGTCGCGGATAATGACGCGCGGACGCTGGCCGCCAGCAACATTGCCCGGCGTGAGGGCTTTTCCGAGAGCGTCGCCAATGCGGAGACGGCGGCGCAGGGCGGCAACGGCTTCGAGCTGGCGGGCTGATGCGTCCCAAGGGGCGGGCCAAGGGCCGGGCCAGAGGGCAGGCCTGGGGGCGGGCCGCCGTCGCGCTCTGGGCCGCACTGGCGCTGCTCGCCGCCGCGCCGGGCGGGGCAGCGGCGCAGGAAGCACGGCAGCCGCCGCAATTGCAGGAAGCTCGGCAGCCGCCGCAGGCGCCGGTCCTCCGCGTGGAGGCGGCGGCGCATACCGCGCATCTCTCCCGCCTCGCCACGGACAGCGCCGGGCGGCTGCTGATCAGCGTCTCGGACGACAAGACGGCCCGGCTCTGGTCCCTGCCGGAAGGCGCGCCGCGCGGCGTGCTGCGGCCGCCGATCGGGCCGGATGCGGAGGGCGAGCTCTACGCCGTGGCGCTCTCCGCCGACGGAAGGCGGGCCTTCCTCGGCGGCCATACCTGCCGGGCCTGGGACGGCGCCTTCTGCATCTACGTCTTCGACACCGAGACGCGCCGCATAGTGGCGCGGCTGCCCGGGCTGCCGGCGCCGGTGCTGCATCTGGCCCTCTCCCCGGACGGCACGCGGCTGGCCGCGGCGCTGGATGGCCGCGCCGGCATCAAGGTGTGGGATGCGCGGGGCGGCCAGCCGGTCTTCGAGGACAGCGCCTATGGCGGCGCCGCCCGCATGCTGGCCTTCGATGCCGGCAACCGCCTGGCGGTCAGCGCCGCGGATGGCCGCATCCGGCTGTACGAGGCCAATGGCCGCAAGCTGGCGGAGAAAACACCGCTGGCCAATGCCAGCCCCTATGGCATCGCGCTCTCGCCGGACGGCGCGCTGCTGGCCGTCGGCTACGAGAACAGGCTGCGCATCGACGTCCTGGCCCTGCCCGATCTCCGCACCGTGCTGACGCCGGAGGTGGCGGGGCTGGCGGGGGAGGGCCTGCCCGCTGTCGCCTGGGCGGCGGATGGCCAGGGCGGGGTGCAATTGCATGCCGCGGGCTATGCAAGGCGGGCGGGCGGGGCGGCGGGCTTCGTCATCCGCCGCTGGGCGGATTTCGGCCTGGGCCCGGCCACGGATATCCCGGCCTCGCGCGACGCCATCCCCCAGCTTCTCCGGCTGCCGCGCGGCGGGCTGGCTTTCGCCGCCGACGATCCCGGCTGGGGCCGGCTGGCGCCGGATGGCAGCCTGGCCCAGGCGCCGCGGCCGGTGACGGCGGAATGGCGCCTCACCGCCGGCAGCCTCGCCGTCTCCGAGGATGCGCAGCTTGTGCGCTTCGCCCTCGCGCCCGGCGCGCCGCCCCTGGTGTTCGACGTCGCCGCCGGGCGGCTCTCGCCGGCCGATCCGGGCGAGGCGCTGACCCCCGCCCGCACCTCCTCCCCCCGCCTCCCGATCAGTGAATGGCGCGGCTCCAACCGGCCGCGCTTCGGCCCCCAGCCGCTTCGGCTGAATGAGCAGGAATTCGCCCGCAGCCTCGCCATCCTGCCGCGGGAGGACGGGTTCCTGCTCGGCACCGACACCCAGCTCCGCCGCTACGACGCCGCCGGGAAGCCGGCGGGAGAGCCTTACGCCCTGCCCGGCGCCGCCTGGGGCCTCGCGGTGGCGGCGGATGGCACGGTGGTGGCGGCGCTCGGCGACGGCACGCTGCGCTGGTACGAAACCCGCCCGGATGGCCGCTTCGCCGAGCGCGGCGCCCTCTTCCCGCATGCCGATGGCAGGCGCTGGGTGCTGTTCACCCCGGAAGGGCTGTTCGACCATGCGCCGGAGGGGGGGCAGGACCTGGTCGGCGTCCATCTGAACGGCCAGCGGGCGCAGACGCCGGAATGGGCCAGCTTCCGCCAGGCCTATCGTGCCCTCTTCGCCCCGGCCGAGACGCGCGCCCGCATCGCCGGCGACCAGGCGCCGGCGGCGGCGCGGCTGGCCGGGCTGGGCGCGGTGCGGGAGCGGATCGGGCAGCTTCCCCTGCTCTCCGGCAGCGCCGCCTGCGCGGTGGCGGCGGACGGCAATTGCGTCCCCCTGCCCTTCGGCGCCGCCTGGATCCCGCCCGGCGCCACGGCGCTGCGGCTGACCTTGTCCGCCCAGGCACGCGGGCTCGGCCTCGGGCCGCTCGATGTCATCGTGAATGACCGGATCGCCGCGCGCGGCACCGCCGGCCAGGGCGAGACCATCATCGAAGTGCCGCTGGATCCCGGGCCGAACCGGGTGGCGACGCGGCTCCATGCCGAGGATCGCAGCCTCTTCGCCGAAGGCCCCGCCCTGGAGCTGCGGCGGGAGGGCGAGGCGGCGCCGCCGCCCGATGCGGGCCGGCTGCTGGTGCTGGCGATCGGCGTGGACCGCTACGCCAATGCGGAGCTGAATTTGCGCTTCGCCGTCGCCGATGCGCGGACGGTGGCGGAGACGCTGAAGCGCCACGGCCAGGACCTGTTCCGCAGCGTGGAGGTGACGCTGCTGACCGATGCCGAGGCGACCCGCGCCGGCGTACTGGCGGCACTCGACCGCCTGGCGGAGCAAGCGCGGCCGGAGGACACTTTCGTGCTCTACATCGCCGGCCACGGGCTGCGGACGGAGCCGGACCGGCGCTTCCTCTTCCTGCCTTCGGACGTCCGGGACATCTCCTCCTTTTCCGCGCTGCGGCCGCAGGCGCTGGAGGATGAGGCGCTGGTCGGCGCCCTGGCGCGGGTGCGGGCGCGGGACGGGTTCCTGTTCATCGACACCTGCCATGCCGGGCAGCTCACCGTGGACAGCCTGGCCGCGCTGGGCAACGAGACCGGCCGTTTCCTGCTCGCCGCCAGCACCAGCGTGCAGGAGGCGCTGGACAGCTATGACGAGCGCAACGGGCTGTTCGCCGTGGCGGTACGGGAGGGGCTGACCGGCCAGGCGGCGAGGGATGGGGAGGGCCGCATCTCCGCCCTCGCCCTGGGCGAATGGGTCACCCGCCGCGTGCCGCAACTCGCGGCAGAGAAGCGTCACCGCCAGGATGCCGTGTTCCGCACCGCCCAGCGCGATCTGCGCAGCTTCCCGCTGGCCCGCGCGGCCCGGTAGGCCGAACCCGCAAACGCATACCGGGGTCCGGGAACCGGTTCGGTCCCCCGCGGAAGTGCGGCGGGCGGCGCCCTCTGCCGGGGTTGGTCCGCCGCGTCCGACCGGCACTGCCGCCAAGGGGCGAAGCCCCCATTGTTTCTTCGTCACCCGTTCCGCCGGCCCCACCCGACCACTGCGCTATTTTGCAGACAGGACGCGCGCTTTCTGCGCGATGGCTGTAGAGTGCGCCCGACTGAGGACGGAACGGTTCAGGGCCGGGGAGAACCTCCCGGCCAGGGCACGCCTGCAAGCGGAATCGGGATAGCTGCGCGAATGCTGCCGAACGAGATTGCCGGGAAGTATGAGCTGCGCGGCACGCTGGGCGCCGGGGCCATGGGCACGGTCTATGACGCGGTGGACCGGCTGATCGAGCGCCGGGTGGCGATCAAGGTGGTGAAGAAGCCGCCGCAGGGCGACCCGGAGGGCGAGGAGGCGCATGCAAGGTTCCGCCGCGAGGCCCAGGCCGCCGGCCGCCTGACCCACAACAACATCGTCGGCGTCTATGATTACGGCGAGAATGCCGACACCGCCTGGATCGTGATGGAGCTGGTCGAGGGCGGCTCGGTGAAGGACCGGCTCGACCGGAAGGAGCGCTTCCCGGTCGCCGAGATCGTCCGGATCATGGATGGCGTGCTCTCGGCGCTCGCCTACAGCCATGGCCGCGGCGTGGTGCACCGGGACATCAAGCCGGCCAACATCATGCTGGCCGCGGACGGCACGGTGAAGATGGCCGATTTCGGCATCGCCCGGCTGGAAAACTCCTCCATGACCCAGGTCGGCACGGTCATGGGCACGCCGAGCTACATGGCGCCGGAGCAGCTCCGCGGCGAGACGGTGGATGCGCGGGCGGATATCTGGGCCGCCGGCGTCATGCTCTACCAGCTCCTGACGGGCGAGAAGCCCTTCGATGGCGGGCTGGCGGCGCTGATGCACAAGGTGATGAACGCCGAGCCGATTCCGCCCAGCCAGCTTGCCGGCACCTGCCCGCGCGGCTTCGACGCGGTGGTGGCCAAGGCGCTGGCGAAGCGGCCGGAGGATCGCTGGCCGACCGCGACCGCCTTCGCCGAGGCGATCCGCCGCGCCGCCGCCGCCCCCTCGCCGCCATCCGCGCCGGTGGCGGAGGCGGATTCGGAAGCCACCATCGTGCAGGGGGTGCGGCCCGCGGCTGCCGCAGCGGCGGCGCCCCTGGCCGGCCGCGCCGCCGACCCCTTCGATGCCACGCCCGCCGTGGCCCGGCCGCCGCCGCCCGCCGCCACCGCCAGCGCGCCGCCCCCGGCGGCGAGGAAATCCAGCCTGCCGCTGATCGCCGGCGGCGGCGCCGCGGCGCTGGTCGCGGCAGGGGTTGCCGCCTTCTTCCTGCTGGGCTCCGAGGCCCCGGCCCCCGCCCCGACCCCGCCGCCGCGGCAGGCCGCGGCGGACCCGCAGGCGGCGGAGCGGGAACGCCAGCGCCTGGCCGCCGAGCAGGCGGCCGCCGCCCAGGCCGAAGCGGATCGCCGGGCGCGCGAGGAGGCCGCCCGCCAGGCCGCGTCGGCCGCCGAACAGGCGCAGCGCCAAGCCGCCGCCCAGGCCCAGGCGCAGGCCGAGGCGGAACGCCAGGCGGCCGAGCAGCGGGCGCGGGAGGAAGCCGCGCGCCAGGCCGCCCTCACCGCCCAGCAGCGCGCCGAGGAAGAGCGCCGCCGCGCCGAGAACCTCGCCGCCGATCTGCGCCAGGCCGGCGCCGCCGCCGTGGCCGCCGCCCCCTGCAGCCTGCTGACCTGGAGCGCGACACCCACCACCCTCACCGTCGCCGGCGTGCTGCGCCGGGGGGGCGAAGCGGCCGTGCAGCAGGCCATCGCCGCGCGCGGCGTGCCGCCGGAGGCGGTGCGGCTGCAGATGACCGCCTTCGACGGCCCCTATTGCCAGGCGCTGGAGCTGGTGAAGCCGGTTGCCGCGGCGCCGGACGGCGCGCCGAAGGTGACGCTGATCGGCACCCAGCCCTTCGCCAAGGGCGAGCTGCTGCGCATGGATATCGGCATGCCCGCGGTGCCGGCGCAGCTTTACGTGGCGTATTTCATGCAGTCGGGGGAGGTGGCGCATCTCGTCCCCTCCCGCCCCGAAGCGGCGAATGCCCGGCCCCGGCTGGGCGAGCCGAGCGGCGGCTTCACCGGCTGGGAGGTGGACGAGCCCTTCGGGACGGATCTGGCGCTGGTCTTCGCCTCCGACCGGCCGATCTTCACCCAGCGGCGGCCCACGGTGGAGCAATCCGATGCCTATCTCTCGGCGCTGGCGGCGGGGATCCGGCAGGCCCAGGCGCAAGGGGGGCGGGTGACGGTGCGGGCCCAGGTGATCGAGACGGTGCCGCGGCGGTAATCGGCGGGGCTCGGCCCCTCCGACGGCGGCAGAGGACGCTGCCTCGCTGGCGGCAGTGCCGCCGCCAACCCTGCCGGGGCCAGGGCTTGGCCCCGGATCCTGGTGTGAGCCTGGACCCGCGGGTTCAACCTCTCCCGGCGGCTTGCCGGGCGCGCTACCGTTCCTCCCCCCGGCGGCGTGCCCGCAGGGCCATGGGAGAGAAACGGACATGACCATCACCGCCGCGGCCACGCGCCGCGCGATGCTCGCCCTGCCGGGGCTGCTCGTCGCCACGCGCGGCCAGGCCCAGGCCACCTGGCCGGACCGTCCCGTGCGGCTGCTGATCGGCTACCCGCCGGGCGGGCCGACCGATTTCCTCGGCCGCCTGGCCGCCACCGGGCTGCAATCCGCCTGGGGACAGACGGTGGTGGTGGAGAACCGCGCCGGCGCCTCCTCCTCCGTCGCGGCGGAGGTGGTGGCGCGCGCCGCGCCGGACGGGCTGACGCTGTTCTTCGCCTCCAACGCTGTCATCCTGAACGCGGCGGTGCATCCCAGCCTGCCCTACGCCCTGCCGGACGGCTTCGCCCCGATCGGCACCTTCTGCAGCGCGCCCAACGTCTTCTGGTGCGCCGCGGACCAGCCCTGGCGGGACCTCCGGGCCGTGGCCGACGCCGCCCGCGCCCAGCCCGGCGCCCTGGCCTACGGCACCACCGGCGTCGGCGGCACCGGGCATTTCGGCGGGGAGACGCTGTGCCGGGCGCTGGGCATCTCCCTTTCCCACGTGCCCTATCGCGGCACGGCGCCGCTGATGCAGGACGTGCTGGGTGGCCGCGTGCCGCTGCTCTCCCATGGCATGGCGGGCGCGGTAGGCCCGTACCAGGCAGGGCAGATCCGGCCGCTGGCCGTGCTCGGCCCGAAACGCGCGCCGGAACTGCCGGAGGTGCCGACCATGGCGGAGCTGGGCCACCCCGTGCCGGATTCCGGCGTGTGGTTCGGCATCATGGCCCCGGCCGGAACCCCGCCCGCCCTGGTGGCGCGCATGGCGCGCGACCTGGAGGCCGTCGCCGGCACCGCCGATACGAGGGTGAAGCTCGCCACCCAGGCCGCGGTGCCGGATTTTGCCGGGCCGGAGGAATTCGCCACCCGCATCCGCACGGAGCTGGCGACCTGGCGGGAGATCGCCCGGAGCCTCGGCGTCAAGCCGGAGTAGCCGAAGAAGCTGCTCTGGGCGACCGCGCCCCCGGCGGGAGAGACGGCCCGGCAATGGCCGCCGGCGTCCGGCGCTTCCGCCGGAGGCGAAAATGCTCCAGCTCCGGACCCCGGTTCGGACTTCAGGCCCGCGGGCTGAACCGCAAACTCACACCGGGGTCCGGGGAGGAGTATCCTCCCCGGCGGGGGTGCAGGGGGCGGAGCCCCCTGCATAGGCCGCCTGCAGCGCCGCCAGTTCGAGCTTCCGCATCCCGAACATCGCCTGCATGGCCCGGGCCCGGCCCGCCGCCTCGCCCTCCCACAGCAATTCCCGGACCCCGTCCGGCACCACCTGCCACACCACGCCGTAGCGGTCCTTCACCCAGCCGCAGGGCATCGCTTCCCCGCCGGCCGTCAGCCCTTCCCAGACCAGGTCCGACTCGGTCTGGTCCTCGCACAGCACCAGCAGCGAGACGGCCGGGGTGAAGGCGAATTGCGGCCCGCCATTGATCGCCACCAATTCCGTCCCGCCGATATGGAAGGCGATGGCCACCACCGCGCCCTCCGGCGCCGGCCCCGCGGCGGTGGCGTGCAGCACCTGGCCCTGCCGCGCCCCGGGGAAGACGGAGAGGTAGAAGGCCACCGCCTCCTCCGCCCGGTGGTCGAACCAGAGATGCGGGGTGACCTTCTGCAGAATCGCCATGGCGTTCACCCCTGCAGGCTGCGGGCGGTGGCTTCGAGCTGCTCGGCCACCTGGCCCCAGCCCTCGTGGAAGCCCATGCGCTCATGCTCCTCCCGGTCCGCGGCGGACCAGTGGCCGCAGCGGGCGATGTAGCGCGTGCCGGCGCCGGTATCCTCGAAGGTGATGGTCGCCACCATGAAGGCGCGGGCGGCGGGCCGCCAGCCGGCGGTGAGGGCATCGGTGAAGACCAGGCGCTGCTGCGGCACCACCTCGAGGAACACGCCCTCCAGCGGGACCACCTCCCCCGCCGGGCCGCGCATCGTCATCTTGCTCCCGCCTCCCGGGCGGACATCCAGCTCCACATCGGAGACCTTCCAGGGCAGCGGGCAGTACCAGCGGGGCAGCAGGGCCGGGTCCGTCCAGCAGCGCCAGAGCAGCTCGCGCGGCGCCTGCAGGAGGCGGCCGAGGACCAGTTCGCGGTCGTCGCGGGGGGTGACGTCGATGGGTGTGCTCATGCCGGCATTTCCTTCCTTTTGGGCGTGAAGAGCAGTTCGAGGTAGCGCCGCAGATGGTCCAGGCTTTCCTCCGCCATCGCCACCTCGTCGGTGGCCTTGGCCAGGATGAAGGCGCCCTGGATCACGGCCTGGGTGTGGCGCGCCAGGCTGGCGGGGGTGAATTGCCCCGCCAGGCCGCGCGCCCGCATCGCAGCTTCGATATCGGCTTCCAGCGTCGCGGCATGGCCGCAGATCGCCGCCTCGCAGGCGGCGCGCAGCGCCGGGCTGGTGGCGTAGCTTTCCTGCACCACCGTGCCGGCGAAGCAGGTGACCTCCGCCAGCGGGCCGCGCAGCCAGTCCCGCCGCTGTGCCACATAGCCCAGCACGCGGTCCACCGGGTCCGGCAATTCGCGGTAGGGCGCGGTGGCGCAGAGCGCGTCCGCGGTGGCGGCAAAGCGCGCCGCGGCGGCGATGGCCAGCGCTTCCTTGCTGGGGAAATGGTGGAAGAAGGCGCCCTTGGTCACGCCGGCGGCGCGGCAGATCTCGTCCACCGAGGTCGCGGCGTAGCCCTGGGCGCGGACCACGCCGATGGCGGCGTCCAGCAGCTTGTCGCGGGCGGTGGCGGCGGGGGGCATCGGGGTTCCTCCTGCCAGGAGGCATACCAACCGGTCGGTATGGAACGCAAGCCCGAAATGCCGTTGTTGGAGGATTCATCCGCCTCCGTCATGGTGCCGCCCGATTTGCTGGAGGACTTCCATGCTGCATCGCCGCGCCGCCCTGGCCCTCCCCTGGGCCACGCCCTTCGCCCTTGCCTTGCCGGCCCTCGCCCAGGGCTGGTCGCCGGACCGGCCGATCCGCGCCATCGTCCCCTTCGCCCCGGGCGGCACCACGGATGTCGTCGCCCGGGTCTTCGCCGAGGCCGCCGCGGCGCAGCTCGGCCAGCCCCTGGTCATCGAGAACCGGCCCGGCGGGGCGGCGGGGCTGGTGGGCATGGATCTGGTGGCGAAGGCGCCGCCGGACGGCCACACCATCCTCATCCACAGCAACGCCATCGCCGTGGTGCCGGCGCTGGTGGCGCGGATGCCCTTCGACGTGATGGGGGATCTCGCGCCGCTGGCGCATCTCGGCCGGATTCCCCAGGTGCTGGTGGTGGATCCCCGCCTGCCGGTCCGCAGCATGGCGGAGCTGCTGGCCTATGTCCGGGCGCGGCCGGGGCAGTTGAATTTCGCCAGCGCCGGCATCGGCAGCGCCATCCATCTGGCGGGGGAGGTGTTCCGCTCCGTGGCGAAGCTGGACATCCAGCCGGTGCATTACCGCGGCGGCGGGCCGGCCATGCAGGCGGTGATCAGCGGCGAGGTGGTCTTCACCATCGACCCGGTGGCCTCGGCCAGCGGCCATATCCGCGGCGGGTCGGTGCGGGCCATCTGCATCACCGGGCCGGACCGGGCGCCGAGCCTGCCGGAGGTGCCTTCCGCCACCGAGGCGGGGCTGCCGGAGCTGAAGGTGGAAGCCTGGGTGATGGCGATGGCGCCGGCGCGCACGCCGGCCGTGGCGGTGGCCCGCTATGCCGAGGCCTTCGCCCGGGCGGCGGAGGGGGCGAAGCAGCGGCTGGCGGATCTCGGCGTGCAGCCGGCGACGGTCAGCGGCAGCGCGGCGCTGACGGAATTCCTGCGGCAGGACATGGCGCGGAGCGTGGGGGTGCTGCGGGAGGCGGGGGTGCAGCCGGAGTAGGTGTTGAGAGGGGCTCTGCCCCTCTCAAACTCTCCCCGCCAAAGGCCGAAGGGCCTTTGGAAACCTTGAGTTTGGCGTCTCGACCGTCGGCTCCAAGATTCAAGGGTTCGGTCCTTGGCGGGTGGAGTTTGAGGAGGGTCGCGCCGTAAGGCGCGCCTTGCGGTGCGACGCCCTCCTCAACACCCAAGCCAATCCCTGAGCACACCCGTCACCACCCCCGGCTCCTCCATCGGCGGCAGATGCCCGCAGCCCGGAATCACCTCCAGCCTTGCCCCCATGATGCCGGCTGCGATCTCCTCCGCGTGTTCCGGCGGCGTCAGCACATCCGCCTCCCCCACCACCACCAGCGTCGGCACCGTGATGCCGGCCAGATCCGGCCGGCTGTCCGGCCGCCCGAGGATCGCCGCCTGCTGCCGCAGGAAGGCGTCCCGCCCCACCCGTTCCGCCATCGCCATCACCGCGGCGCCCACCGGCCCCGCCAGGTGCCTGGGATGCACCAATTGCGGCAGCAGCCGCGGCGTCACCCCGCGGAAGGCCCCGGTGCGCGCCAGGCCGATCAGCCCGCGCCGGCGCCGCGCCTGCGCCTCGGTATCCGGCCGCGCGCTGGTGTCCAGCAGGGCCAGCCTGGTCACCCGCTCCGGCGCCTGGCGCAGGATCTCCAAGGCCAGGTAGCCGCCCATGGAAAGCCCGGCCAGGGCGAAGCCCGGCGGCGCGGCGGCCAGGGCGCGGGCCGCCATGGCGGCCAGGCTGTCATCGCTGACCGTATCCGCCACCTGGCAGCGGGCGACATCCCGCAGCCCGGCGATCTGCGCCTGCCACAGCGCCGCATCGCAGAGCAGGCCGGGCAGCAGCAGCACATCCTGGATCTCTGGCATGCGCGCCGGCATAGCCCTGGCCGCCGGCCGAGGAAACCGCAGCCCAACTCCGCCGCGCGGCTTGCTTTTCCGTGCCATCCGGCGCATATGGCGCGCGGACAGACGCGGCACCCGGCGGGTTGCCCGCCGGGCGTCGGTTTCAGCGGGTGGTTCGGACCACGCCGCCACCATGCCGCCGCCGTCCCGGCGAAGGAACCGACCACACTTGACCGATACCCCTGAGCGGCCCGCCCCCCTGGCGGCCGAGGCCGAGCCCACGGAAGCCGCGGCGCGCATTGCCCCGGCGAAGGCCCAGTCCGCACCAGAGACGGCCGCGACCCAGACGGCCGCGCCCGAAATGCCTGCGCCCGACATGCCTGAGCCTGGATCGGCAGCGCCCGAGATTGCGGCCCCCGATGTTGCGGCCCCCGATCCTACGCCCCCTGGGGCGGCGGCAGCCGCGGCAGCGCCGGACCCCGTCGCCGCTGCCCCTGCCCCGGCCGCAGCACCCGCGGCTGCGGCCCCGGTGGAGGACGTCGCCGCGGCCGCCGAAGCCGAGGCCGCCACCCTGGCGGAGGCCGGGGAGACGGCGGAAGACGAGGACCTCGCCGCCGAGGAGGCCGAGGCCGCCGAGGCCGAAGCGGATGAGTCCGATACGGACGAGGATGAGGAGGAGCCAGCGGAGGAGGACACCGCCCCCCGCGTCACCTTCGCCGATCTCGGCCTTTCCGAGCCCATCCTGCACGCCGTCGCGGAGGCCGGCTACGTCACCCCGACGCCGATCCAGGAATCCGCCATCCCGGTGGTGCTGATGGGCCGGGACGTGCTGGGCACCGCCCAGACCGGCACCGGCAAGACCGCCGGCTTCACCCTGCCGATGATGGACATCCTCGCCTCCGGCCGGGCCAAGGCGCGCATGCCGCGCAGCCTGATCCTGGAGCCGACGCGCGAGCTGGCCCTGCAGGTGGCCGAGCAATTCGAGAAATACGGCAAGTACCTCAAGCTCAACCACGCCCTGCTGATCGGCGGGGAGAGCATGAACGAGCAGCGCGACGTGCTGGAGAAGGGCGTCGATGTCCTGATCGCCACGCCCGGAAGGCTGCTGGATTTGTTCGATCGCGGCCGCATCCTGCTGGCGGATTGCAAGATCCTCGTCATCGACGAGGCGGACCGCATGCTCGACATGGGCTTCATCCCGGATGTCGAGCGCATCGTCTCCATGCTGCCCGGCATGCGGCAGACGCTGTTCTTCTCCGCGACCATGGCGCCGGAGATCCGCAAGCTCGCCGATGCCTTCCTGCAGAACCCGAAGGAGATCAGCGTCTCGCCGCCGGCGAGCGTCGCGACCACCATCGTCGCCGGCCTGCTCTGGTGCCGGGAGCTGGACAAGCGCGAGGCGCTGCGCCGGCTGATCCGGCGGGAGCAGGTGCAGAACGCGCTGATCTTCTGCAACCGCAAGGTCGAGGTCGACATCCTCTACAAATCGCTGAAGCGGCACGGCTTCGCCGTCGGCGCCCTGCATGGCGACATGGACCAGCCGAGCCGCTTCGCCACGCTGAACAAGTTCAAGGCCGGCGAATTGCAGCTTCTCGTCTGCTCGGATGTCGCGGCGCGCGGCATCGACATCGGCGGCCTCTCCCACGTCTTCAATTTCGACGTGCCCTTCCGGGACGAGGATTACGTCCACCGCATCGGCCGCACCGGCCGGGCGGGGCGGGAGGGCCATGCCTTCACCATCGCCACGGCGGATGATGCGCGGAACGTCGCCGCCATCGAGAAGCTGACCGGCAAGCCGATCCCGCGCATCGAGGTCGAGGGGCTGGACCCGGTGAGCAATGAGGAAATCGCGGAAGCCGCCGCCCGCCCGCCGCGCGGCCGCGGCGGCCGTGGGCGGGACGCCGCGCGCGGCCGCGGCGGGCGCGACGCGCCGCGCGAGCGCGGTGGGCGGGA
>NZ_SRXO01000037.1 GCF_008360935.1 Siccirubricoccus phaeus | reverse complement strand
GACCTCATCCCCAACATGCCACAGCCGCGCCTTGCGCCGCTGATGCAGGGCTTCGCCAAGGCCGTGGCAGATGCCAACCTCTTCGTGCGAGCCAACGCCGGTTCAAAATGAGGGGATGGGTGAGGCTTTGCCCCCATAACTCACCCTATCAGAATCAAAATTATGCAAATATTTATTTTGAATCGACGGCTAGCATACGGAAACATATATTAGCTATATACTGCCAATATTGCTGGCAAGTTTTGCACCAAGAGCAAAAGATGCCGCCAATGCTGCAGATAGCGCGGTAAGCGCTGCCCAGAGTTGTTGGGGCTTTATTGATCCCACGAGTTGGCCAAGTGTCATTGTGGCGGGGTCTGACCCCGGTGCAATAGGTGCAACGGCTACTGACTTCTCCGTTCGCGTGGATATGCGGCCTCGCCAACTCTCTAGGAGGCCAACGAACGCTGGGCTGTTCAACGCCGCTGGATCTAAAGAGACCTCCTGAACATACCAGTCGTTTCCCTTCTCCAGCAGACCGTCGCAGCGGAGCCTCTCGTCAGTCAAGACGAACAGGGGAAGTCCGCGACTATATCCCATCGCAGCCTCGATCTGATTCCAGGGCGTAGGCATTGAAGTCAATTGCAAATTTTTCTGCTTCGACGTTCCTCGGCGTTCAACTCCGGTGGGGAAATAGTATCTCTCCAAGGCTATGACTAGAACACCGGCACAATCGTCCATCAGGCCCGCGACAGCCCGGAGTGGGGCATCCGTGCTAAACGTATTCCTGCCGATGGTGCAGGGGACGAGACCAACCGCACGCAGTCGATCTTCAACAGCGCTTACAAAAGCTTCCTGCGAAGGATTCAACCCGGTCCCAACGCTGACAAAGACTTTCATGGTCGCTCCCCTATGCTGGCAATTTCCATCAATGCCGACTCATTCACTGCCAAAAATTTGGAAAGGCGAGACGGATTCCGCAGGATCGCGCTTGCTATGTCCACACTCGAGGCGAAGCGGATTCGCCCGCTAGCGTTCAGCAGGCTGCTGAAAGGTCCGACCAGCCGTGAGACGTGGTGTCCACATCCGACCGCCGACCACAAGGAGATTCGGTATGATGGCGGTTTTCGGCAGCCTATTGGAGGCCCACTCTTGACCCGTGGTTCACCCGCAAACTCCTAGTTTAAGGCGCTTCGGACTCTTGGGGGGAGAGCTTGAAAGGGACAGAGCCCTCCCTCAAGGCAGCCGCCCCCGCACCCATTCCGCGATATCCCGCCGCCTGGCCACCCACACCTTCCCCTTCCGCCTCTCCAGCGCCTGCAAGATCCCCTCCACCGCCCGGAACCTTGCCGGCCGGCCGCAGATCCTCAGGTGCAGCCCGATATTCAGCAGCTTCGGCACCCCCCGCTCCCCCTCCGCGATGAGCTGGTCCAGCGCCGCCTCCGCATAGGCCACGAATTGCTCCGGCAGCACGAAGCCGTTGGGGTGGAAGAATTTCATGTCGTTGCAGTCGAGCGCGTAGGGCAGCACCAGCATCGGCCCGCCCGTCACCTCCCGATCCCAATAGGGCAGGTCGTCGTCGAAGGCGTTGCTGTCGTAGAGGTAGCCCTGCTCGGCCAGCAACTCCCGCGTCCAGGGGCTCGGGCTGCCGCGGCAGAAGAAGCCCACCGGCTGCTCCCCCGTCGCCGCCCTGATCGCCGCCGCCGCGCGCAGCAGGGCGGCCGCCTCTTCCTCCCGGCTCGTGTAGTCGGCGTTGGGGCGCCAGACCCAGCCATGGTTGGCGGCCTCATGCCCGCGGCGGGTGCATTCCGCCGCCAGCGCCGGGCTGCGTTCCACCGCGCGCCCGCACATGAAGAAGCTCGCCTTCACGCCATACCGGTCGAACGCCTCCAGGAACCGTCCCAGCCCGGCGCGCGTGCCGTAGCTGAAGATCGCCTCCTGCCCATAATCGCGGCGGCCGGGCGGGACGACGCTGATGACCTCGCCGATCCGCTCATTCTCCGGGTCGCCGGCCTCGATCGCCATCTCCGCCCCTTCCTCGTAATTCACCACCAGGGAGACGGCCACCGCCGCCCCGCCCGGCCAGTCCAGGCACGGCGGGTTGAGCCCATAGCCGACCAGGTCACGGCGCATGCGAAGCCCTCCTCGATCCGGCACCGATCTTGCACACCCCGTGCCGAGCCTGCCCAGACGGAGACGCCATGATCCGCCGCCTCGCCCTGGCCGCCGCGCTGCTCTGCGCCGCCGCCTTCCCCGCCTTCGCCCAAACTGCGCCCATCCCGCTGCGCGCCGTCGGGCATTTCTCCGCCAACACCCACCAGGTGGAGATCGAGCGCGCCTTCTACGCCCGGCTGCCGGGGGAGACCGGCATCAACCTGGCCATCACCTTCAACCCGATGGACCAGATCGGCCTGCAGGCCGCCGACGCGCTGCGCCATCTGCGCAGCGGCGCCTTCGACGTGATGGCGGTGCTGATCGGCCAGACCTCCCGCGACGAGCCCTTCTTCGACGGGCTGGACCTGATCGGCGTCTCCACCAACGTGGCCGATCTGGAGAAGGCGGTGGCGGCGGGGCGGGAGGCCTTCGACAAGCGGCTGCAGGACCGCTTCGGCGCGCATGCCCTGGCCATTTGGCCCTTCGGCCCGCAATACTTCTTCTGCAACGCCCCGGTGCGCGGCGTGGCCGATCTGCGCGGGCTGAAGGTGCGCAGCTACACCCCTTCGATGACGGCGCTGCTGCAGCATTGGGGCGCCATCCCGGTGACCTTGCAGTTCTCCGAGGTCTATCCGGCGCTGCAGCGCGGGCTGGTGGCCTGCGGCGTCACCTCCGCCGTCTCCGCCTATACCGGCAATTGGGGGGAGGTGACGACGCATGTGCTGCCGCTCTCGGTCGCCGGCGGCATTCAGGGGCATTTCATGAGCGCCGCCGCCTGGCGCCGCTTCTCCCCGCCGCAGCAGCAGGCCATCGCCGCCGCCTTCCGCAAGCTGGAGAACGAGCTGTGGGAATTCGCCAAGGTCAGCGACGCGCAATCCCTGGCCTGCCTGGAGGGCAGGCCGGACTGCACCACCCGCCGCTTCGCCAATGTCATCTCCCCGGTGCCGGCCGAGGATGATGCGCGGGTGCGGGAGGCGGTGAGCGCCGTGGTGCTGCCCACCTTCCGCGACAGTTGCAACCGCATCTGGGGCGAATGCGCCGCGGTGTGGAACCGCACCGTGGGCGCGGCGCGGGGCTACGCCATTCCCTGAGAGCCGGGGCCAGGCTCAGGGCCCGCCCTTCCCTGTCCAGCCCCGTACCGCCCCTTCGTCATGCTCGGGCCTCCGGCGCCGCCGCTGGTGCGGGCGTGGCGCATGGGACGGCCGGGTAGGCCCGGCCATGACGAAGGCGAGGAGGCGGCCGGCGAACCGCCTGCCGCGGCGATGTCAGGCCGCGATCTCCCCGATGGCCGCCTCCAGCACGTCGAGCGCCGCGGCGAAATCGGCCAGCTCCATCGCCTCCGCCGGGTTGTGGCTGCCATGCTCGTTGCGGATGAAGAGCATCGCCGTCGGCACGCCGAGGCCGGCGAAGATCAGCGCATCATGCCCGGCGCCACTGGCCATCTGGTACACCGGGACACCTGCCTTGCCGGCACCGCGCAGCAGGGCGGCGCGCAGCCCGGCATGCATCGCCGCCGGCGCCACCGGCAGCTTCCCGCCATAGTCGATGGCGACGCCGCGCTCCTCCAGCAGCCGGCCCGCCTCGCGCGCCAGCAGCGCCTCCGCCGCCGCCAGCATGGCCGGATCCTCGCTGCGGATATCCAGGGTGAAGGTGACCTTCCCCGGCACCTTGGTCACGCCCTGCATGGCGGGGTCGGTGAAGCATTCGCCCATCGTCAGCACCAAGTCGCGGCCTTCGGCCTCGATCTGCCGCCAGAAGCGCTCCAGGCTCATCGCCAGGTCGGCGACGGCCAGCACCGCATCCTGCCGCCTTTCGCGCGGCACCGCCCCGGCATGCGCCCAGGCGCCGGTCGCCGTGCAGGCGCGATACCTGATGCTCCCCCGGATGCCGGTGACCACCGCCGCGGGCATGCCTTCCGCCACCAGCACCGGCCCCTGCTCGATATGCGGCTCGATGAAGGCATGGATGCGGCCGGGGTCCAGCGAGGCGCGCCCATCGCGGATGAAGCCGGGATCGAAGCCTTCCTCCTCCATGTGCTCGGCCAGGGTCCGCCGGCTGTCGGTGCGGCGCAGCGTGTCCGGCGCATCCCTGGGCAGCAGGCCGAAGGCGGCGCGGCTGCCGAGATAGAGCATGGGGAACCACACCATCTCCTCCGCCCGGATGCCGAGGATGGTGAGGTCCCGCGGCAGGGTACGGCCTGCGGTGCGCAGCCTGGCGGCGAGGGCCAGACCCATCACCACCCCGGCGGCGCCGTCGTAATTCCCGCCATGCGGCACGGCATCCAGATGCGAGCCGATGAGCAGGGGCTTCAGGCTGCGATCGGCGCCGGGCAGGGTCATGAACAGGGTGCCGACCGGGTCGGTGCCGACCTCCAGCCCCAGCCTCCCGGCCTCGGCCCGGGCAATGGCATGGGCGGCGCGCTCCCCGGCGCCATAGCTGGCACGGCTGACGCCGGGCGGGTCCAGCGAGGCCTCACGCAGCGCCGCGAACATCGCCTCGGCCAGGGCCAGACCTGCATCCGCCATGAAGAGTTCCCTTCGTCGCGGCGCATGCTGGCGCGGCAGCTGGGAAGGGGCAATGGCAGGGTGCTACTGCCCCTCCCGGCGGGGTTGCCGCAGGGCCACGAAGCGGCGAGGCTGAGCGCTCTGATACGGGAGACCCGGAGATGCCCGATTTCGACCTCGTCATCCGCCACGGCACCATCGCCACGGCGAGCGACGTCTTCGCCGCCGATATCGGCATCATCGGCGGCCAGGTGGCGGCGCTGGGCCGCGATCTCGGCCCGGGCGTGAAGGAGATCGACGCCACCGGCAGGCTGGTGCTGCCCGGCGGCGTCGATACCCATACCCATATCGAGGAGCCGCGCGGCGGGCCGACGGTGAACGCGGATACCTTCGCCTCCGGCACCGCCTCGGCCGCGGTGGGCGGCACCACCACAATCATCGGCTTCGCCCGCCAGGCGCGCGGCGGCTCCATGGCGCAGGGCGTGGCGGAGCATCATGAGCGGGCGAGGACCGCCCGTATCGACTACTCCTTCCACATGATCCTGACCGATCCGCGGCCGGAGGTCCTGACCCAGGAGTTGCCGAAGCTGGTCGAAAGCGGCCACCGCACCTTCAAGATCTTCCTGACCTATGAGGGCGCCCGCATCTCGGATGCCGAGGCGCTGCAGGTGCTGGCCACCGCCCGCCGGCTCGGCGCCCTCACCTGCATCCATGCCGAGAATCACGAGCTGATCGATTTCTACACCAAGGCGCTGCTGGCGGCGGGGTTGGACCGGCCGAAGCACCATGCCTGGGCCAAGCCGATGATCGTGGAGCGGGAATGCGTGAACCGCGTCTGCGCCATGGCGGAGGCGCTGGACGTGCCGATCCAGGTCTTCCACGTCAGCGGCGGCGAGGCGGCGGAGGAGATCGAGCGGGCGCAGCAGCGCGGGGTGAAGGTGTGGGGCGAGACCTGCACGCAATACCTGGTCTTCACCGCCGACGACCTGGACCGCCCGGGCTTCGAGGGCGCCAAATGGCTGTGCAGCCCGGCGCCGCGCAGCACGGCGGACCAGGCGGCGCTGTGGGAGATGATCCGCCGCGGCGTCATCCAGAACGTCACCTCGGACCATGCGCCGACGCGCTATGCCGGGCCGGATGGCAAGAGCGCGGTCGGGCTAGACGCGCCCTTCACGAAAATCCCGAACGGCGTGCCGGGGCTCGCCGCGCGGCTGCCGGTGCTGTTCAGCGAGGGGGTGGTGAAGGGGCGGATCGATTTGCCGACCTTCGTCTCCATCACCGCCACCCATGCGGCGAAGCTGTTCGGCCTGCACCCGAAGAAGGGCACCATCGCGGTGGGCAGCGATGCCGACCTGGCGATCTGGGATCCGGCGAAGAAGGTGACGCTGACGGCGTCTCTCATGCAGGACGCCAATGATCACACGCCCTATGAGGGGATGGAGATCACCGGCTGGCCGGAGACGACGCTGGTGCGCGGCGTGACGGTGGTGGACCAGGGCAAGGTGCTGGCGCCGCCGGGCTTCGGGCAGTTCCTGCCCCGCGGGCCTTACGAGATGATCCAGCCGCGGGGGGTGTTCCCGGGGCCGTTCAACCCGGTGGACGGGGTGGCGGTGTAGGCTAGCGCTGCGGGGATGCCTTGCACGCCCGGGCGGGTGTCGCCAAGGGCGGGGCCGTCACGGCGGCCCGGTAAGGTGGGCCATCCCTTGGGCCGGCCGCCCCCACCCCGGCCCTCCCCCGCCAGCGGGGGAGGAAGAGGCACGTTCCCTCCCCCGCTGGCGGGGGAGGGTCAGGGTGGGGGTGGACCACAACCGGCGGGGCTGGAGCCCAACCCGGTGGGGGACAGGCAGCCGCGCCCGCCGGCACCGTGCTGCTACCCCCCATACCCCGCCCAGCGCAGCGACGCCCGCGCCAGCCCGTCGATCGTATCCGCCACCGGAAAGGGCAGCGCCGGCCCGGCGGCGATGCCGAGCGGGATTTCCGTGCAGCCCAGCACCACCGCCCGCGCGCCACGCGCGACCAGGGCGCTCGCCACCTCGGCCAGCGGCGCATAGGCCTCCGCCACCCGGCCCGCCTTCACCAGGGCAATGGCGGGGGTGACGCGGGACGCCATCTCCCCTGCATCGGGCACCAGGCAATCATAGCCCAGCCCCGCCAGCCTCTCCTGATACAGCCGCATCGCCAGGGTCGCCGCCGTGCCCATCACCCCGATCGGGCCGTCCGGCACGCCGAGACGCCGCAGCTCCGCCGCCGCGGCATCGACGATGTGCAGGATGGGCAGCGTCGTCGCCGCCTGCATCTGCGCGTACCAGCCATGGGCGGTGTTGCAGGGAATGGCGATGGCCCCCGCCCCTGCCGCCTCCAGCCCGCGCACCCCGCGCAGCAGCACGGGCAGCGGGTCCTGGCCGCCGCGCAGCCGCGCCGCGGTGCGGTCCGGCACCCGGGGGTCGGACCACAGCACCGTGGGCAGGTGCTCCTGGTCGCGCTCGACGGGCGTCAGCAGTGTCAGCCGTACCATGAAATGTGCGCTGGCCAGCGGGCCCATGCCGCCCAGCACCCCAAGCACCTTGTCCATCTTCGCCCCCACCCGCTGCGCGCCGCGGCAGGACTCTCCCGGGCGGCGGCGCCCCTGGCAAGCGCCGTGCGCCCGGCCGCCGCCGGTTCCCACCTTGGGCAGCGTCGGCGAGGGCCGGGAGCCCGACGCGTGACGCCGTCGGCGCAGAAGCCCGTCGGCACGCGGGCCGGCGCGCCGGACTGCCAGCGCGAGACGCTCTCGGCGCGCGGATCGTGGCCGTCACGCCCGGCTTCGCCGGGCAGGCCCGCCCGCGCGAGGCCCGCCCTGCCGCCGCCAGCCTCACCCCCGGCGCAGCAGCGCCTCCGTCTCCGCCGCCCGGGGCATGGCGGCGCCGGGGCGGGTGCAGGAAAGCGCAGCGGCGGCGCTGGCGCGGCGCATCGCCGCGTCCAATGGCAGGCCGCGATCCAGCGCGGCGGCCAGCACGCCGCACCAGGCATCGCCGGCGCCGGTGGTATCCACCGCCGCTACGCGGAAGGCGGGCTGGCGCAGCAGGCCGGCAGCGGTCGCCGCCTCCGCCCCCGCCTCCCCCAGCGTCACCGCCACATCCGTGCCGAACGCGCCGCGCAGCGCCGCCGCCCCCGCCGCGCAGCCGAGCTGCGCCGCCAGCCAGGCGGCCTCGGGCTGGTTGACGATGAGCAGGTCCAGCGCCGTCAGCGCCTCCCGCGCCAGCGGCGCGGCGGGGGCGAGGTTCAGCAGCAGCCGCGCCCCGGCTGCCCGGGCGCGGCGGATCAGCGCCGCGTTCTCCGCCGCCGGCACCTCCATCTGCAGCAGCAGGGTGGTGGCAGGGGAGAGCGCCGCATCCTCCACCTGCGCCGCGCGGGCGAAGCGGTTGGCGCCGCTGCCGACCGCGATCTGATTGCGCCCGGCGGGGTCCACCTGCACCGCGGCGCAGGCGGTCGGGGCATCCGCGACCCGCGCCAGGTGGGAGAGATCCACCCGCGCGGCGCGCAGCCCGGCCAGGGCGAGCTCGGCAAAGCCATCCTGTCCCACCGCCCCGACGAAGGAGACCGCGGCGCCGTCCAGCGCCGCGGCCAAGGCCTGGTTGGCGCCCTTGCCGCCCGGCAGCGGGAGGTAGGAGGGGGCGAGCACCGTCTCCCCCGGCACCGGCAGGGCGGGCAGCGCGAACACCAGATCGAGGTTGACGGAGCCGAAGACGACAACGGGCATCCGCGCATCGGACCACAGCTCGGGGCGACGGCAAACCTGGGCTGCTGGCGGGGTTGCCCTGCCCTTCCATGGCCCGCCGCATCCGCCCGAGGGCCTGGGGCAACCCCGTATCAATCTTCAGAAAAGACGAATACTCAACGAAAACAGGACGATTATCGGCGGATTCTACCACCATAGGATGCAGCCGCGTGGCGCCCGGGCGCCCTTCTACCCGCTCCGAGATCCGGCCAACCACCTCCGCGGCCGCGGAAGACGCCATGGCACTAATTCAAATTACGCCCCAATTACAATCTATTCTATGCCAATTGTCAGATTCTGCTTCAGAGTCACCAAACGCTGTGGACGAATCGACTGAAAACCTTGTGGAAATTACGAGTCCGAGGCGATTAACCCTTGCGAAACGAGTTTATTCGCGCTCTGTTATACCCGCAGGTTGCATTCACTTGGCGGGACTCTTCCAATGAGCGAGGCTTCGGCCTATTCCACCCACTACGCTCTGGACAACCTGGTCCGGACACAGCTGAAGAAATGGCCCCAGCGCCCGCCGGGGGTGGAGGCCTCCCCGAAGCAGCCGGGCACCTGGCTGCGGGGACGGCCGGGGGACCCGAGCGTCGCGGCACAACCCTTCCTGAAGCTGCCGGGCTCCAACCGCCTGCGGACCTTGCCGGACGGGCTGTGGCTGCATTTCAGCCCCTCGGCGACCGACCCCTATGTGGACATCCTCTGCATCGAGGCCTGCTCCTCGCTGCAGAACCTGCTCGACAAGCGGTCCCGCTTCGCGCCCAGCACCAGCTCCCTGCTCGCCTTCTGCCCGGTGCCCTGGCTGCTGGCGCCGGCGCAGCCGAATGACAGCCTGCCGCGCTGGAAGCTCATCCGCATGCTGAAGGCGGAACCGCAGGCGCCGCTCCTCCTGCCGGTCCGCGATGTGCGGGTGGTGTTCGGGCTGAAGGGGCGGCATTACGACGGCTTCGCCCGCAGCCAAATCGCCCAGCCGCATGAATTCTTCTGCCCGATGGAAGCGCTGATCGCCGAGAATTCGCAGGACAACCCGGACATGCGAGCGCTGATGTCGCGCGCCACGGCGGCGGCCAATTTCATGCGGCTGCCGGATTGAGAATCCCCGAACCCCCGCCGGGGACCGGACCGGTCCCCGGACCTCGGACCCCGGTGCGGGTTTCGGACCCGAGGGTTGCACCAGCAAACTCCAGGGGCCGAGGCGGGGCCTTGGCGAGGCGGGGCCTTGGCCCTGTGGGATGCAGGGGCGGGAGCCCGCGACCTGCGCCGCCCAATGCCACGCGCTGTCCGCTATCGCCCGGGATTCCTCACCCGGCGCTATTCGATGACGATGCGCGGCCCCGCCGCCGCCCCGGCGCCTGAAAGCTTCGCCCAGAGCCGTGCCGCCATCGCCGCATAGGCCTTCGCCTCCGCCGTCTCCGGCCGCGCCGCGACGATCGGCGTGCCGGCATCCGCCAGCTCCCGGATCGCCAGCTTCAGCGGCAGCTCGCCGAGGAATTCGACGCCCAGCCGCGCCGCTTCGGCCTTCGCCCCGCCATGCCCGAACACCTCCTCCCGGTGCCCGCAATTCGGGCAGCAATAATAGGACATGTTCTCGATCAGCCCGAGCACCGGCACATTCACCTTCTCGAACATCTTGATGCCCCGCCGCGCATCCAGCAGCGCCACATCCTGCGGCGTGGAGACGATGACGGCGCCGGCCAGCGGCACCCGCTGGGACATGGTGAGCTGCGCATCCCCCGTCCCCGGCGGCATGTCCACCAGCATCACGTCCAGCGCGCCCCAGGCGACCTGGCCCATCAACTGCTCCAGCGCCCCCATCACCATCGGGCCGCGCCAGATCATCGGCGTCTCGGTATCCACCAGGAAGCCGATGGACATCGCCTGCAGCCCCCAGCGCTGCAGCGGGATGATCTGCTGCCCCCCGGGGGAGCTGGCGGTGCGCGGCTTCTCCCGCGTCCCCAGCATCTGCGGCAGGGAGGGGCCGTAGATATCGGCATCCAGCAGCCCGACGCGCAGCCCCTGCGCCGCCAGCGCCACGGCGAGGTTCACGGCGGTGGTGGATTTGCCGACGCCGCCCTTGCCGGAGGCAATGGCGACGATTTTGCCGACCTCCGGCAGCAGCATCGCGCCGGAGGCGCGCGGGGAAGCATGACCCTGGCCCGGCGGCGCCTTGGGGCCGGGGCGCGGGCCATGAGCCTGGCCATGCGCCTGCGCCGCCGCCGGCCCCGCCCGCCCCGCCCCGCCCGGCTTCGGGCCCGGGGGTTCGCGATGCGCCGTCAGCACCACCGTCGCGCTCAGCACGCCCGGCACGGCAGCCGCCGCCTGCTCCGCCGCACGGCGGAGCGGCTCCATCTCCCGCGCCCGCTCCCGCGGCACGGCGAGGGCGAATTGCACGAGGCCGTCCCGCGCCGCGAGCCCCTCCACCATGCCGGCACTCACCAGGTCGCGGCCGGACACCGGGTCCTGCACCCGCCGGAGGGCCGCCGTCACCGCCTCGACCAGTTGTTCGCCCATCGCTTGAAAAGCTCCGCCCAACCGACAATATCGCGCCGAAACAGCAACCCCGCCGGGCGCCAACCGCCCTTGCGGCCGCCCGGGGGGTGACATATGGCTGGACCGACTGGACGCATCCAGCCCCCGATGCGCGGCGGATGCCGGCCGGCGGGTCCGGCCGGGACGACCAGCGGAGGCCGACACAAGCAATGGCGTTGAACAATGGCGGACCCAGCCCCTGGGGCAATCCCCGTCCGGGGGGGCCGTGGGGGACGCCTCCGCCCAGCCCGCCGGGGGGCGGCAATCGCGGGCCCGGCGGCCCCGATCTCGACGAGCTGATCCGCCGCGCGCAGGACTGGCTCCGCGGTTCGCTCGGCTGGCTGCCCCAGGGCGGCGGCAGCGGCCTCGCCGGCGGCGTGCTGCTGGTGCTGCTGCTGGGCGCCTGGGCGGCCTCCGGCATCTACCGCGTCCAGCCGGACGAGCAGGGCGTGGTGCTGCGCTTCGGCGCCTTCACCGGCACCACCCAGCCCGGCCTGAACTACCACCTGCCCTGGCCGATCGAGACCGTGCAGACCCCCCGCGTCACCACTGAGAACCTGGTCTTCATCGGCTACCGCTCCGGCGAGCAGCCGACGGTGCGCGGCCCGGTCGGGCGCGACGTGCTGGAAGAATCGCTCATGCTGACGGGCGACGAGAACATCATCGACATCGACTTCGTCGTCCGCTGGCGCATCCGCGATGCCGGCGACTTCCTGTTCAACACCCGCAACCCGGAAACCACCATCAAATCCGCGGCCGAGAGCGTGATGCGCGAGGTGATCGGCCGCACCCCGATCCAGCCGGCGCTGACCGAGGCGCGCGGGCTGATCGAGACCCAGGTGGCGCAGGGCACCCAGTCCATCATGGACCAGTACAAGGCCGGCGTCGCCATCACCCAGGTGCAGCTCCAGAAGGTGGACCCGCCGGGCGCCGTCATCGAGGCCTTCCGCGACGTGCAGCGCGCCGCGGCGGACCGCGAGCGGCAGCGGAACGAGGCCGAGGCCTACCGCAACGACATCATCCCCCGCGCCCGCGGCGAGGCGGAGCGCATGCTGCAGGAGGCCCAGGCCTTCCGCGACAGCCAGGAAGCCCGGGCGCGCGGCGAGGCGCAGCGCTTCACCCAGGTGCTCTCGGCCTATGAGCAGTCGCGCGACGTGACCATGCGGCGCATCTACCTGGAAACCATGGAGGAGATCCTGCGGCGCAACCCGAAGGTCATCGTCGATGACCGGCTGCAGGGCCTGGTGCCCTTCCTGAACCTCGGCGCCGAGGGCGCCCCGCGCGCGGCGCGCCCGGCGCCGGGCGCCGCCGCGCCCGCCCTGGGCAATCCCCCGCGCAGCACGGCGGGGGCGGCGCGATGAACCGGCTGATCGTCCTCCTGGTGGTGCTGGGCGTCATCGTCTTCGGCACCCTCTCCGCCCTCTTCACCGTGCACCAGACGCAGCAGGTGCTGATCACCCGCTTCGGCGAGCCGCGCCGGGTCATCAGCGAGCCCGGGCTGAACTGGAAGCTGCCGGTCATCGATTCGGTGATCGCCTTCGACCGCCGGCTGCTGGATTATGACGCGCCGGGGCAGGAGGTGATCCTCGGCGACCAGCGGCGGATCGTGGTGGACACCTTCACCCGCTACCGCATCACCAACCCGCTGCGCTTCTACCAGACGGTGGGCGCGACGGAGACCGGCATCCGGCTGCGGCTCGGCCCCATCGTCTCCTCCACCCTGCGCAACACGCTGGGCAGCGAGACGCTGCTCGCCGTGCTCTCGGCCGACCGCGCCCGGATCATGGGCGACATCCGCGCCCGGGTGGATCAGGAGGCGAAGAATTTCGGCATCGAGGTGACGGATGTCCGCATCCGCCGCGCCGACCTGCCGGAGGAGAACACCCAGGCCATCCTCTCCCGCATGCAATCCGAACGCGAGCGGGTGGCGCGGGAGCAGCGGGCGGAGGGCGCCGAGCAGGCCCAGCGCATCCGCGCCGCGGCGGAGCGCGACCGCACCGTGCTGATCGCCGAGGCGCAGTCCCAGGCCGAGATCCTGCGCGGCCAGGGCGAGCAGACCGCCATCCGCATCTTCGCCGACGCCTTCCAGCGGGACCCGGAATTCTTCCAGTTCTGGCGTACCATGCAGGCGATGCGCGAGGCGTTCTCGGATGGCGAATCCCGCATGCTGCTGAGCCCGGAGAGCGAGTTCTTCCGCTATTTCCGCAGCCTGCCGGAGACCGCTGCCGCCGCTGCCCCGGCCCCGAGGCCGGCCCCAGCCCCTGCCCCTGGGCCGGCGCCTGCCCCGACCCCGGCGCCGGCCCCGGCGGCGCAGCCCTGACCAGGGCGGGCCGGGCCGCGAGGCCCGCCCGTCCGCCCGATCGCCGCGACCGGAACCGCACCCCGCCGCGAGGAGATGAGGACAAGTTGATGCGCAGTTCCCCGCCCCCCCGGGCCCGGCTCGCCCCCGCCCGGCCAGCCCTGGCCCCGCTCGCCCTGACCCCACTCGCCCTGGCCCCGCTCGCCCTGGCCGCGCTGGTTGCCGCCCTGCCGATGGGCCCGGCCTTCGCCCAGGCGCCGGCCGCGCCGCAGGCAGCGCCGCCGCCGGCCGTGCCGCCGGCCGATCCCTCCGCCAACGCCCCGCCGGCCGTGCCGATGCGGGATGCCCCCTCCTCCTTCGCCCCGCTCGCCCGGCAATTGCTGCCGGCGGTGGTCAACATCTCCACCAGCCAGAACGCCGCCCGCCCGGGCCAGCGGCCGGACGCGCCGGACACCCCGCAGGCCCCGCCGGGCAGCCCCTTCGAGGAATTCTTCCGCGACTTCTTCAACCGCAACCGCCCCGGCGGGCCGGGCGGACCTGGCGCGCCGGAAGCGCCGCAGCGGCGCCAGGCCCGCGCCCTCGGCTCCGGCTTCGTCGTGGATGCGCAGAACGGCATCGTGGTGACGAACAACCACGTCATCGACGGCGCCGACGAGATCAACGTCATCCTGCAGGACAACACCAGCATCCGCGCCGAGCTGCTGGGCACTGACCCGCGCACCGACATCGCCGTGCTGAAGATCCGCACCGACAAGCCGCTGACGGCCGTGCGCTTCGGCGACAGCGACACGGCGCAGGTGGGCGACTGGGTGCTGGCGATCGGCAACCCCTTCGGCCTCGGCGGCAGCGTCACCGCGGGCATCGTCTCCGCCCGCGGGCGCAACATCAACCAGGGCCTCTATGACGACTTCATCCAGACGGATGCGGCGATCAACCGGGGCAATTCCGGCGGCCCGCTGTTCAACCTGGCCGGGCAGGTGATCGGCATCAACACCGCCATCTACTCGCCGACCGGCGGCTCCATCGGCATCGGCTTCTCCATCCCCTCCAACCTCGCGCGCAACATCGTGGCGCAGCTGCAGGATGGCGGCAGGGTGCGGCGCGGCTGGCTGGGCGTGAACATCCAGCAGGTGACGGATGAGATCGCCGAGAGCCTCGGCCTCACCGGCGGCGGCCGCGGCGCGCTGGTGGCCCGCGCCCAGGATGACGGGCCGGCGGCCAAGGGCGGCATCCGCAACGGCGACGTGATCCTCCGCTTCAACGGGCAGGAGGTGCGGGAGATGCGCAACCTGCCGCGCATCGTCGCCGATACGCCGGTGGACCGCGAGGTGCCGGTGGTGGTCTGGCGCGACGGGAAGGAGGTGACGCTCTCCGTCACCGTGGGCGAGTTGCCGGGCGAGCAGCAGCAGGCGGCGGCCTCGCCTCAGGCCCCGGCCAGCCGGCCGACCGAGCTCTCCGGCCTCGGGCTGCGGGTCGCGCCGATCTCGCCGGAGGCGCGGGAGCGCTTCAGCCTGCGGCCGGAGCAGCGCGGCGTGGTCATCATGGAGGTCTCGCCGGACAGCCCGGCGGCGGAGCGCGAGCTGCGGCCCGGCGACGTGATCGTCGAGGTGCAGCAGGAGCGGGTGAACACGCCGCAGGAGGTGCAGCAGCGGCTGGAGCAGCTCCGCCGGCAGAACCGGCCGAGCGCCCTGCTGCTGATCGAGACCCAGCAGGGCCAGCGCTTCGTTCCCCTCCGCCTCCGCGGCGGGCAGCGGGGCAATCCTTGATCCCCACGACGTCGCTTCGCGCCGTCGCGGGGGGCCCCGGGGGTCGCTCAGCGCCCAGGGCCTCGCACAGCCCGTCGCGGCGAAGCCGCGGCGGGCAGCGGGCGGTCCGGTTCCAGGGCGGGCCGGAACGGCCGGCGGGTCGGGCTAGAGCGGTTTCACGCTGACTGTGCAGCGCGAAACCGCTCTAGCTTATGGATGGTAGAGCAGATTCACGCCTCCGGGCGATGCCGCCCTCCGGCGATCTGCTCTGGTGTCCCGCTTCCGAAGTCCTGCGGACTTCGGAAGCGGGACACCAGCTTTTGTTTTCAGTGGCCTGCTTGTCCGCTGCGTTCGCTGGGAAATCCAGCGAACTTCGCGGGCAGGACCAGGACATAGCTCATTGTTCGGTCGCGTGATTCACGGTTTCGGTCGATTCGACCTCAACCAATCACGCTCTAGGGCCAACAAATAAGGGCGCCGAAGCGCCCTTTCAGACCGTGCCGATGGTGGCGATCGGGCCGGTCTATCGCATCAGTCGCAGTCGCAGCCTTCGGTCGGGCCGTCATCGCCGCGGATGACGTGGTGGTCGATCCATTCGGCGACCAGGTGCCTGGCTTCCTGCATGGAGGCTTCCGGATGGTGCACCCGGTAGATGGTGGTGCAGGCGCGGAAGGCGATCAGATCGTCCGAGCCGGCCTCGCGCAATTCGCGGTAGGCGTTGACCACGGCCCGCTCGCAGCGACGCATCCCCAGACCCGCCCCGGCGCCCAAACTCTGCATGACCGAAGCCCGCATGCCTGACACTCTCACCACCTTGCAAAATTGCGAGTCATTCGCAATCTCGGAAGACTCTACCGGCGTGTGACAGGCCGGGCAAGCCACAAACTTGCCCGGCGTACCGAACCGCCGGGGAGGCGGGCCCAGGCGGCACTGCCGCCAAGGGGCAGGGCCCCTGGTCCGGGGTATGGGGGCAAGCCCCCGTTCTGCTACCCTCCCTGCCAGGGCCGGCGAAACGGCCCGCCCGGGGGAAACCGCCATGCTCCGCCGCCGCCATCTGTTGCGGGCGATGCCCGCTGCCCTGCCCCTTCCGGCCCTTCCCGCCCTGGCCCTTCCCGCCCGGGCCCAGACCGAGCCGCCCTGGCCCAGCCGCCAGATGCGCATGGTCATCCCCTGGCCGCCCGGCCAGTCCACTGACGTCCAGGGCCGCCTCATGGCCCAGTGGCTCACCGAGCGGCTCGGCCAGCTCGTGGTGCCGGAGAACCGGCCCGGTGCCGGCGGGCAGATCGGCACCAACCTCGTCGCCAAGGCCCCGCCGGACGGCACCACCCTGCTCGCCGCCTCCATCGGCCCCATCAGCTTCAGCCCGCTGGTCCAGCGCACGCCCTACGATGTGGAGAAGGAGCTGGCGCCGGTCGCCAGCTACGGGCTCACCGCCTTCATGCTGCTGGTGCGGCCGGATTTCCCCGCCCAGGACCTGGAGGCCTTCCAGCGCCTGCTCCGCGGCGCGCCGGGGCAGCGCAGCTATGCCTCCTCCGGCGTCGGCGGGGCGCAGCACCTCGTCACCGCCCTCTACCTGGCCAGGGCGGGGCTGGAGGCGCTGCACATCCCTTTCCAGGGCAGCGCCCCGGCCATTGCCGCGCTGCTCGGCGGCAATGTGGATTTCGGCTTCGACACCCCGGCCGCGGCGCTGCGCCTGGTGCGGGAGGGCAAGCTCCGCGCCCTCGGCCTGACCACGGCCGCCCCCTCCCGCCTCATGCCGGACATCCCGCCCATCGCCGCGATCGGGGGGCCGGCGGATTACGATATCGGCGGCTGGAACGGGCTGATGGTGCCGAAGGACACGCCGGCGCTGATCGTCGAGCGGCTCTGGACCGAGGTGCGGGACGGGCTGGCGACGCCGGCGCTGCGCCAGCATTTCGAAACCATCGCGGTGGAGGTCGGCCCGCGCGGCCCGACGGAATTCCTCGCGCAATTGCGGGAGATGTGGGGGCTGTTCGGCCCCCTCATCCGCCAGCTCGGGATCCGCGCCGAGTGACCGGGACGGGGATGGGGATGAGCTGCGGATGGCCGCCCCGCCCCTCTTCTTCCGGGCGCTCCGCCAGCAGCATCACCGCGGCGCCGATCTGGATGCCGGCGAAGGTCAGGCCGCAGAAATACCACAGCAGCAGCAGCGGCCAGGGATGGCCGGCGGCCTGGCGCAGCACGCCGGCGACGCCGCCCGGGTCGGCCAGCAGCAGGGCGGCGAGGAAGAGGGTGGCGAGGCCGTAGCCGATGGCGGCGTGGCGCAGCATGAAGCGGCAGGCGGTGCAGGGTGGCATGGCGGGCTCCGGGGCAGGCGGGAGGCTGCTGCCTGGCGCGACCGCCTGGGTTGATGCAACCGCAGGCAGGACATGACCGGACTTCAGCCCGAGGCGCGAGCGGCGGCGAACGCATCGAACTCCGGAGCGTGACCGCTTGGGCCTGACCCGACCGGAAGCGTGCAGCACGCGGTCGGATCAGGAGCCGGAGCGCGAGGCGTGAGCGACGGCGAACGCATCAGGCCCTAGAGCGCGATCGCCCCGGGCGGGTTCGCCGGCCTGCACGAATCGTGTGGCCGGGCCGGGGGCCGCGGCGTCAGGCGCCGGCGGCCGGCGCGTCGGGCGGGTCCGCCGCCGCCACGCGATGCTCGAAGGTGACGGCCTTCACCAGCGCCCAGAGCGCCAGCCCCGGCCGCAGCCCCAGCCGCGCCACGCTGTCCCGCGTGACGCAGGCCAGCACCAGGCTGGGGCCGATGGCGAGTTGCAGGAACACCTCCTGCGGTGCCGGCGCCGGCTGGATGGCGGCGATGGTGGCCGGCAGCACGTTGCGGGTGGAGATGTCCCGCGGCTCGGCCAGCGCCACCGCAATGTCCCGCGCCCGCAGCCGCAGCCGCAGCCGGGTGCCAGGGGGCCCGGGCGGCAGGGTGGTAAGCAGGGCGCCGCCGGGGAAGGCCAGCCGGCTCAGCCCATCCGCCCCGGTCTCCGCCACTTGGCAGGCCAGCAGGACGCCAGCATCGCGGCGCCGGGCGAGGGGGAGGTCGGTGCGGGCGGTCAGCGCCTCCACCGGGCCGGCGGCCAGCACCCGGCCGGCTTCCAGCAGCACCAGCGCATCGGCCAGCGCATCCACCTCCTCCAGCGCATGGGTGACGTAGAGGATGGGCAGGCCGGCGGCGTCGCGCAGTCGGGCGAGGAAGGGCAGCACCTCCTGCCGCCGCGCTGCGTCCAGCGCCGCCAGAGGCTCGTCCATCAGCAGCAGGCGGGGGCGGGAGAGCAGGGCGCGGCCCAGCGCCACCCGCTGCTTCTCCCCGCCGGAAAGACGCGGCACCTGCCGCCCCAGCAGCGGGCCAAGGCCGAGCAGCGCCACCACCTCCTCAATGCCGGGGCCGGTGGCGTCGCGCGGCGCGCGGCGGAGGCCGTAGCGGAGATTCGCCGCCACGCTGAGATGCGGGAAAAGCCGCGCATCCTGGAACACCACGCCGCAGCGCCGGCGCTCCGGCGGGGTGAAGATGCCGCGCGCCGTGTCCAGCAGCGCGGCGCCGTCCAGGGCGATGCGCCCTTCCTGCGGCCGCAGCAGCCCGGCGACAGCGGCGAGGATGGTGCTCTTGCCGCAGCCGGAAGGGCCGAACAGGGCCGTCACCCCCTGGGACGGGGCGGTGAAGGCGGCCTCCAGCGCGAAGCCGGCGCGGCCGAAGCGGTGCCGCAGCGCCACCTCCAGCATCAGCCGCGGCCCAGCCAGCGATGCATGCGCCTGGCGATCAGCTCCGCCAGCAGCAGCCCGCAGACGGCGAGGGCGAAGGAGATCAGCGCCAGCCGCGCCGCGGTGGCCTCCCCGCCCGGGGTCTGGGTGGCGGCGTAGATGGCCAGCGGCAGCGTCTGGGTCTCGCCGGGGATGTTGGAGGCGAAGGTGATGACGGCGCCGAACTCGCCGAGGCCGGCGGCGAAGGCGGTGACGGCGCCGGCCAGGATGCCGGGCGACATCAGCGGCAGGGTGACGGTGAGGAAGCGGTCCACCGGCCCGGCGCCGAGGGTGCGGGCGGCGGCTTCCAGCCCGGGGTCCACCGCCTCCAGCCCCAGCCGCACGGCGCGGACGATGAGGGGGAAATTCATCACCGCCGTGGCCAGGGCGGCGCCGGCGGTGGTGAAGACCAGCCGCAGGCCGAACCATTCCTGCAGCGGCGCGCCGATCGGCCCGCGCACGCCGAACAGCAGCAGCAGCGCCCAGCCCACCACCACAGGCGGCACCACCAGGGGCAGGTGCACCAGCGCATCCAGCAGCAGGCGGCCGGGGAAGCGGCAGCGGGCCAGCACCCAGGCGGCGGCGATGGCGGGCAGCAGGTTCACCAGCACGGAGCGCGCCGCGACCTCGAGGCTGAGCCGGACGGCCTGCCATTCCTCCGGCGCAAGGCCGATCGTCACCCTTCGCCCCGGCGGGCGTGCTGCGCTGCCATGCGGTCCGGCCCCGTCGCTATCGCGGGTCGGTCATAACGAAGGCGGCGGAGCGCGTCCATAAAGGCGCTGCCCTGCGTCGCGGAAGGGGGTGGCCGAGGCCCGGCCCATGCCCCACATGGGCGGGATGCATCAGCCGCCTGTCATCCACCGATCCCCGGCACCGTTCTCGCCGGCCGCTTCGGGGCCGCCCATCGGCGGGGGTGGTGCCGCAGCGCAGGCATATGACTTGGTTGCCGCTTCGGGGCCGGGCGGCGTGGCGGCGCGGCGCGGGATGCTGCCGCTGCCGGTCGCATCGCCGGCGCCGACGGCCGGCGCGCGCCGCCCTCCCTCGGTCCCGGGCTGACCGCCATGCGCCAGGCGCTGCACCGGCTGGAGGTGGCGACGTGGGGCCGCGGCCTCACCGACATCACCGCGCCCGTCTGCCGCTTCGTGGCGGAACAGGGCATCGGCACCGGGCTGCTGACGCTGTGGTGCCGGCACACCTCCGCCTCCCTGCTGGTGCAGGAGAATGCCTCGCCCGATGTGCAGGTGGATCTGGAGGCTTTCCTGGCGCGGCTGGTCCCGGATGGCGGGGCGGAACGCTATCGCCATGCCGAGGAGGGGCCGGACGACATGCCGGCGCATATTCGCAGCATGCTGACGGCGACGCAGCTTTCCGTGCCGGTGACGGCGGGGCGGCCGGTGCTCGGCACCTGGCAGGCCATCTATCTCTACGAGCACCGGACCAGCCCGCATCGGCGGGAGGTGGTGCTGCACCTGCTGGGCGAGGCGGGCTGAGGGTTTCCCGCCTGGCCGCCTGCGGGGCCATGGCGCCGCGGGGCGGCGCTTGCAGCCCCGGGTGGCGCGCTCCCCTTCCGCAGCGAAGCCGCGGAAGGGCGATGTCGATGGCGAAGGACGGCCGGGCCGGCGCCGTGGCCCGGCGCGGCCGCCTGCGGCAGGCGCTGCTCAGCGACGGCTCCCGTCCGCCCCATGCGCCGGGACCGCCGGCGCGCCATGGTCCTCCTGGCCGCCTTGTGGCGCCGGCGCAGTCGGGCGGGCATGGCTGCTGCCCTGTCCCATCGGCGCGCCATGATCGATATGACCGCCTGACGCACCGCGGTCGCCATGGTCGCCCTGCCCCATCGACGCGCCGTGGCTGCTGTGGCCACTCGGCGGCATCCGCCCCGTCTGGCCCGCTCGGCCACCCTGCCCCATCGGCACGCCGTGGCCCGCATGGCCGCTTGGCGCTACCGGCGCGCCATGGCCCAGATGCCCACCTTGCGGCGCCGGCCCGGCCCTGCCCGCCTGGCCACCCTGCCCCGCCGGCGTACCATGGCCACCATGCCCCATCGGCACCGCCTGGCCCCCGCCATGGCCCATCCCCTCCATGCCATGGATCATGGCGGCATCGACCATCACCGCCGCCGCATCGCCGGGGTAGGCGTCGACGGCGCGGCGCATCAGCGCGATCTCCTGCGTCTGGTCGGTGACGATATCGACGCTCATCAGCGCCAGATAGCCGTTATGGCCGGCAGGATTCGCCTGGTAGGCGCGGGCCATCTCCACCGCCGCCTCATGGTGGATGGTCATCGCCTTGGCGAATTGCACGTCCCGCGCCGTCACCGGTGCCAGGGGGGTCGCCGGCCCGGGGATGGGCGTCTTGCGGAAGGCGTGTTCCCGCGCCAGCCCCTCGGTCGCCATGGGCCGCAGCTTCAGGCGCCAGAAGCCGAGGGAGAGCTCCAGCGGCGGCCGCTCCAGGTTGCGCGCCACCGCGTCCAGCATGGCGATCTCGAAGCGCTGGTTGCGGATGATGGCCTCGGCCAGGGCGCGCAGCGCCGGGCTGCCGGCCGCGGGGTCGGCCAGGTAGTCCCGGCTCATCGTCAGGGCGCCTTCATGATGCGGCCGCATGCCGGCGACGAAGGCGCGGTCGGCCTGCTCCGCCGCGGGGTCCGCCGGGCCGTACCAGGTGGTCGGGGCCGGGGTGTCGCCGGGGGTGTAATCCTCCTCGACCGCCGCCCGGGCGGCAGGGGCCAGGGCCAGCAGGCAAAGGGCGAGCAGCGAGGCGCGAAAGGCGGGCCCCTGCCTGGTCGTGGGTGTGAACATGGGTGTGGTCATGGGGTCGTGTCCGGTCATGGCCAGCCGGCTGGCCGGCGCCGTGGCGGCGCACGGGGCCTGCGCGGCAGGGCCGAGAGTTGGGAAGAACGCGGGGAAGCCGGGGTCAGGCCGGCAGGCGGGGCGGCGGCAGGGCCGGCGGGATCTCGATGCCGATCCCGCGCGCGGCAAAGCCGGGCGGCCGGAGGAGCGCCATCGGGGCGGCGCGCCCCGGCAGCGGCGCCGCCTCGGGCAGGGCCGCCAGCATCGGGCAGCCCAGGCCGAGGCAGCAGCCGAGCAGCATCGGCCCATGCGGCTGCGGCGGCTTGGGTGGGCCGTCCGGCACAGCGGCTTTGGTGGCGTGATGCGCCATGCCGCAATCGCTGGCGAGACCCGCCTCCCTCCCCGCCCCCGGCCCGGGCGGCTGGCCGCTATCGGCCTGGCCGCTATCGGCCCCTGGGCCCTGGCCCGGCGCGGCCGAGGCCGCCGGCAGGGGCGGCTGGATGGCGAGCAGGAGCAGCAGCAGCGCCAAGCCCCGCGCCGCCCGCCGCACCCAGCCTTGCCGGCCCCTCGGCATCGGGTTCCTTCCTCGTCTCAGCCCGCCGGGGCGGCGGCCGGCACCGCCCGCCGCGCGCGGCCCCTCGGCCCGGCAGCGGCCGGGCGGCCGGTCTCCAGCTCCTCGAGGATCGGGCAGTCCGGGTGCTGGTCGCCATGGCAGCTTCCGGCCAGGGCGCGCAGCCGGTCCCGCATCGCGGTCAGCTCGGCGATGCGGCCATCCAGCTCCGCCACATGCTCCAGCGCGATGCGCTTCACATCGGCGCTTGACCGGTCCCGGTCATGCCAGAGCCCGACCAGCAGGCGGATGCGCTCCAGGGAGAGGCCGAGGTCGCGGCCACGGCGGATGAAGCGCAGGGTCTGGACGTCGGCCTCGGTATAGCGGCGGTAGCCGGCGGGGCTGCGGCCGGCCCGCGGCATCAGCCCGATCTCCTCGTAATAGCGCAGCATCTTGGCCGAGATGCCGGATGCCGCCGCCGCCTGCCCGATATTCACCTGCGCCTCCTGCCGGAGGCCAGGGCCTCCATGCCTTGGGGAAAATGAGGGTTGCCATGATGGGAAGGTCAAGATGGGCGAAAGCGGGCGGGGCGGGTCTTGACCCTCCCATGATGGGAAGCCCCATCTCCGCCCCGCATCAGGCAGCCCGGCCCGGCCGGGCGAAAAGGGCAGCGGCGGCATGAAGGGCGATGACGGCATGGCGGGCAAGGGCACGGCCCGGCACGGGATGGGCTGCTGCGGCGGCGCGTCCGGCGCGGCGAAGGACCCGGTCTGCGGGATGGGCGTCGATCTCGCCACCACCCCGCACAAGGCCGAGCATGCGGGCCGGACCTATGGCTTCTGCTCCGCCGGCTGCCGCACGAAATTCCTGGCCGATCCGGATCGCTATCTGAAGCCGGCCGAGGCCCCGGGCAAGGTGAAGGACCCGGTCTGCGGGATGGACGTCGATCTCGCCACCACCCCGCACAAGGCCGAGCATGCGGGCCGGACCTACGGCTTCTGCTCCGCCGGCTGCCGCACGAAATTCCTGGCCGATCCGGATCGCTATCTGAAGCCGGCCGAGGCCGCGGGCAAGGTGAAGGACCCGGTCTGCGGGATGGACGTCGATCTCGCCACCACCCCGCACAAGGCCGAGCATGCGGGCCGGACCTACGGCTTCTGCTCCGCCGGCTGCCGCACAAAATTCCTCGCCGACCCGGATCGCTATCTCGGCCCGCCCCGGCCGGCGCTGCGGGCCGAGGCGGTGGCGCCGGGCACCATCTACACCTGCCCGATGCATCCGGAGATCCGGCAGGCCGGGCCCGGAAGCTGCCCGCTCTGCGGCATGGCGCTGGAGCCGGAGACGCCTTCCGCCGAAGCGGGCCCCAACCCGGAGCTGGTGGATTTCACCCGCCGCTTCTGGATCGGGCTGGCGCTGACCCTGCCGGTCTTTGTCCTGGAGATGGGCGGGCATCTGGCCGGCATCCATCTGCTGCCGCAGGCCCTGTCCAATTGGGTGCAGCTCCTGCTGGCCACGCCGGTGGTGCTCTGGGCGGGCTGGCCCTTCCTGGCGCGGGGCTGGCAGTCGGTGGCGAATCACAGCCTCAACATGTTCACCCTGATCGGCCTCGGCACCGCCGTCGCCTGGGGGTTCAGCCTGGTGGCGACGGTGGCGCCCGGCCTCTTCCCCCCCGCCTTCCGCGGCCATGACGGCAGCGTCGCGGTCTATTTCGAGGCCGCCGCGGTCATCACCGTGCTGGTCCTGCTCGGCCAGATCCTGGAGCTGCGGGCGCGGGAGCGGACCGGCGGCGCGCTGCGCGCCCTGCTCGACCTGGCGCCCGCCCAGGCACGCCGCCTCGGCGCCGATGGCACGGAGGCGGAGATCCCGCTGGCCGAGGTGGCGGTGGGGGACCGGCTGCGCGTCCGCCCCGGCGAGAAGGTGCCGCTGGATGGCAGCGTCCTCGAAGGCGCCAGCCATGTCGATGAAAGCATGGTCACCGGCGAACCCGCCCCCGTCGCCAAGGCGAAGGGCGACGCCGTCATCGGCGGCACGCTGAACGGCCAGGGCAGCTTCGTCATGCGGGCGGAGAAGGTGGGGCAGGACACGATGCTCGCCCGCATCGTGCAGATGGTGGCGCAGGCCCAGCGCTCCCGCGCGCCGATCCAAAGGCTGGCCGACCAGGTGGCGGGCTGGTTCGTGCCGGCGGTGGTGGCGGTGGCGGTGCTGGCCTTCGCCGCCTGGGCGCTGTGGGGGCCGGAGCCGCGGCTGGCCTTCGCGCTGGTGGCGGCGGTCTCGGTGCTGATCATCGCCTGCCCCTGTGCGCTGGGCCTCGCCACGCCGATGTCCATCATGGTGGGCGTCGGGCGCGGCGCCCAGGCGGGGGTGCTGATCCGCAATGCCGAGGCGCTGGAGCGGCTGGAGCGGATCGACACGCTGGTGGTGGACAAGACCGGCACGCTGACCGAGGGCAAGCCGGCCCTGGTGGCGCTGCAGACAGCGCCGGGGGTCGAGGAGGCGGAGCTGCTGCGCCTCGCCGCCGCGCTGGAGCAGCCCAGCCAGCACCCGCTGGCCGCCGCCGTGCTGGCCGGTGCCAAGGCGCGCGGCCTGGCGGTGCCGGCGGTGGAGGGGTTCGAGGCGCCTGCCGGGCTGGGCGTGACCGGGATGGTGGAGGGCCAGGCCCTGGCGCTCGGCAATGCCCGGCTGATGGCGCAGCGCGGCGTAGCCCTGGGAGCGCTAGAAGCGGCGGCGGCGCAGCACCGCGCGGCGGGGGCGACGGTGTTCTTCCTCGCCGCCGGGGACCGGGCGCTGGGGCTGCTGGCGGTGGCGGATCCGGTGAAGCCCAGCACGCCCCTCGCCCTGGCCGGGCTGGCGGCGGAGGGCATCCGCGTGGTGATGCTGACCGGCGACAACCGCGCCACGGCGGCGGCGGTGGCGCAGCGCCTGGGCATTGCCGAGGTGGTGGCGGAGGTGCTGCCGGCGGCCAAGCAGCAGGCGGTGGAGCGGCTGCGCGGAGAAGGCCGCCGCGTCGCCATGGCCGGCGACGGGGTGAATGACGCGCCCGCCCTGGCGGCGGCGGAGGTCGGCATCGCCATGGGCACCGGCACGGATGTGGCGATCGAGAGCGCCGGCGTCACGCTGCTGGGCGGCGACCTGATGGGGCTGCTGCGGGCCCGGCGGCTCTCCCGGGCGGTGATGCGCAACATCCGGCAGAACCTGGCCTTCGCCTTCATGTACAACCTGGCGGGCGTGCCCCTGGCCGCCGGCGTGCTCTACCCGGTCTTCGGCCTGCTGCTCTCGCCGCCCTTCGCGGCGGCCGCGATGGCGCTGTCCTCGGTGAGCGTGGTCGGCAATGCGTTGCGGCTGCGGCGGGTGGCGCTGGGCTAGGGTCTGTTGAGATTTGGGATTTGCGACCTGTGCGAGATGTGATTCAAGCTCTGGATGGAGCGATTCGTTCTGACTGACGCGCAATGGGCGAAGATGGAACCGCACTGCCTGGGCAAGCTGGGT
>NZ_SRXO01000036.1 GCF_008360935.1 Siccirubricoccus phaeus | reverse complement strand
CGGGGCGAGCCCCGGGCCGGCAGCCCCATCCTAACCATACTCACAAGACACAAGGGCCCTTCGGCCCTTTGCGGGTGGGGGCTCGGGGGAGGGCGGAGCCCTCCCCCGAAGACGCCATGATCGGCAAGCTGACCGGCCGCCTGGACAGCGTCCATGAGGGCGGCTGCATCCTCGACGTGAACGGCGTGGGCTATCTGCTCTCCTGTTCCACGAAGACCCTGGACCGCCTGCGCGATGCGCCCGCCGCCGCCCAGGTGCTGGTGGAGACGCATGTCCGCCAGGACGCCATCGTGCTGTTCGGCTTCGCCACGCGGCAGGAGCGGGAGACCTTCGTGAAGCTCACCTCCATCCAGGGCGTGGGGCCGAAGGTCGCGCTGGACATCCTTTCCGCCTTCGGGCCGGAGGAGCTGGCCGGCGCGGTGCGCGGCGCGGACCGTGCCGGGCTGCGCCAGGCGAATGGCGTCGGCGCCAAGCTGGCGGACCGGCTGGTGACGGAATTGCGCGACTGGGCGGGCGGCATCCAGGCGCCTTCCGGCGTCGCCGTGGCGCCGGCCCCCGTGGCGGCCCCGGCCGGGGCGGCGGCGGATGCCGTCTCGGCGCTCATCAATCTCGGCTGGAAGCGGCCGGAGGCGCAGGCGGCGGTGAACCGGGCGAAGGCCCGGATGGGCGAGGGCGCTGCGCTGGAAGCGCTGATCCGGGATAGTCTGAAGGAGCTGGCGCGGTGAGAGGCGTGCGGTCCACCCCCGTCCCGACTCTCCCCCGCCAGCGCGGGAGGGAGAGTCGCCCCCTCCCCCGTTTTGCGGGGGAGGGCGGGGGTAGGGGTGCCTGCGCCACGGGACGGCCGCCGCCATGAGCGACCCCCGCCTCACCACCCCCGACCGCACGGACGAGGACGCCGCCGAGGCCACCCTCCGCCCGCAGACCCTGGCCGATTTCACCGGCCAGCAGATTCTGCGCGAGAATCTCGCCATCTTCATCCAGGCCGCCCGCGCCCGCGGCGAGGCGCTGGATCACGTCCTGCTCCACGGCCCGCCCGGCCTCGGCAAGACCACCCTGGCGCAGATCGTGGCACGGGAGCTCGGCGTCGGCTTCCGCGCCACCTCCGGCCCCATCCTGCAGCGGGCCGGCGACCTGGCGGCGATCCTCACCAATCTGCAGCCACGCGACGTGCTCTTCGTCGATGAGATCCACCGGCTGCAGCCGGCGCTGGAGGAAACCCTCTACCCCGCCATGGAGGATTTCCAGCTCGACCTCATCATCGGCGAGGGGCCGGCGGCGCGCACCGTGCGCATCGACCTGCCGCCCTTCACCCTGGTCGGCGCCACCACCCGTGCGGGCCTGCTGGCGACGCCGCTGCGCGACCGCTTCGGCATCCCCCTTCGCCTGCAATTCTACACGCCGGAGGAACTGCTGCTGATCGTCCGCCGCGGCGCCCAGAAGCTCGGCTTCGCCCTGGCCGAGGACGGTGCGCAGGAGATCGCCCGCCGCTCCCGCGGCACGCCGCGCATCGCCGGCCGGCTGCTGCGCCGGGTGCGGGATTTCGCCATGGTCGCCGGCCGCGCCGCCGACCGCGCCATGGCCGATGACGCGCTGGCGCGGCTGGAGGTGGACCGCATGGGCCTGGACGCCATGGACCGCCGCTATCTCCGCCGTATCGCCGAGCACCACAATGGCGGCCCGGTCGGCGTCGAGACCCTGGCCGCGGCGCTGGCCGAGGCGCGCGACACCATCGAGGACGTGATCGAGCCCTATCTGATCCAGGAGGGCCTGGTCATGCGCACCCCGCGCGGCCGGGTGCTGGGGGAGCCGGGCTGGCGGCATCTCGGCCTGACGCCCCCGGCCGGTTCCGCGATCCAGCCGGACCTCCTTTCCGGCGGCGAGCAGGCGCCGTGACCAGCGCGCCCGATCGGCCGAGCGCCAGCGAAGGCGTGAATCGGCCGCGCCAGACCGCAAGCGCGCCCGATCGGCCGGGCGCCGGCGAGGGCGCCAACCGGCCGCGCTCCCTGCAGGAGCCGCCCCCCGGCCCGGCCCATCGCTACCCCCTCCGGGTCTATTTCGAGGACACCGATGCGGGCGGCATGGCCTACCACGCCAATTACCTGCGATGGGCCGAAAGGGCCCGCACGGAATCCTTGCGCGACATTGGCTTGCCGCACCAAATGATGATCGAACTTCACGATTCGATACTCGTGGTGCGGCGCGTCGAAGTGGAGTATTGGCGCCCCGCCCGACTCGATGACGCCATCGTGGTTGAAACCAGGGTAGTTGCCGTTCGTGGCGTCACCCTGGTGCTGGACCAGCGGATGCTGCGGGAGGGGGAAGGGGTTGGCGAAGGGCAGGGGCCGCTGGCGGCGCTGCGGGTGGAACTGGCCTGCGTGGACCGCCACAACCTCCGCCCGAGACGGATTCCGGAACCCTGGCGCGGCGCCCTCGGCGGCTCTGCCTCAGGGGGATGGCGGCAATGATCACGAAACCGCCGCGGATTGGCCACGATCCGCGGCAAGGATGACACCAGGAGATCAGCTTTGGACCGCAGCGTGACGGCAACTCCTCTGGGCCAGGCGGCAGCCGACCTGTCGCTCTGGGGCCTGTTCCTGCAGGCCGATTGGGTGGTGAAGCTGGTCATGCTCGGCCTGCTCTTCGCCAGCATCTGGGTCTGGGCGATCGTCTTCGAGAAGATCACCACGCTCCGCCGCGCCAACCGCGCGGCGGACGCCTTCGAGGACGCCTTCTGGTCCGGCGGCAGCCTGGACGATCTCTACCGGCGGGAAGGCGACCAGCCCTCCCACCCCATGGCCGCGGTCTTCGCCACCGCCATGCGGGAATGGCGGCGCAGCGCCGAACGCGCCGTCACCTCGGATTTCATCGCCGCGGGGGTGAAGGAGCGGATCGACCGCAGCATGGCGCTGACCGTGCAGAGGGAGATGGAGCGGCTGGAGCGCTGGATGATCTTCCTCGCCTCGGTCGGCGCGGTCGGGCCCTTCGTCGGGCTGTTCGGCACGGTCTGGGGCATCATGAACAGCTTCGCCGCCATCGCCGGCATGCAGAACACCAACCTCGCCGTGGTGGCGCCGGGCATTGCGGAGGCGCTCTTCGCCACCGCCATCGGCCTGGTCGCCGCCATCCCGGCGGTGCTGGCCTACAACAAGATCAACTCCGACATGGCGCGCTTCGCCGGCCGGCTGGAAGGCTTCGCGGCGGAGTTCTCCGGCATCCTCGCGCGGCAGACGGAAAGCGCCGTCAGCCCGGCGCGCAGCCCGGCGCCGGCGGCGGAGTAGCGCCATGGCCGCCTCGCTGAACAACGGCGGCAAGGGCCGCGGCCGCTACCGGCCGATGGCCGAGATCAACGTCACGCCCCTCGTCGATGTCATGCTGGTGCTGCTCATCATCTTCATGGTGGCGGCGCCGCTGATGACGGTGGGCGTGCCGGTGGATCTGCCGAAGACCCAGGCCAGCGCCCTGAACCAGGAGAATGAGCCGATCACCATCTCGGTGAATGCCGAGGGCAAGATCTTCCTGCAGGAGACCGAGGTGCCGCTGGAAGGGCTGGTGGCGCAGCTCCAGGCCATCGCCCGCCAGCAGCCGGAGGGCGCGCCGGAGCGCCGCATCTTCGTGCGCGGCGATCGCGGGGTGAATTACGGCCGGGTGATGGAGGTGATGGGCACGATCAGCGCCGGCGGCTTCTCCCGCGTCGCCCTTCTCGCCGAGCAGCCGGGGGGGGCTCGCCCCGCTGCCGCGCCGCAGCCGCGGCCGAGGGGCTGACATGGACGCACACGAGGGGGCGCCTGCCCCCCTCGAACGCCAGAGGCCCGCCGCGAACCCAAGGGCCCTGCGGCCGCTGACCGGGGGCGCCGGGCAGGGGGCGGGTGTGCCGCCGGCGCGCCGCCCGCCGCAACACGGCCCGGACGGGGGAATGCAGCGAAGGGGCATGCGGTTCTGGGGCGGCGTCTCCGCGGCGGTGCACGCCGTGCTGCTGCTGCTCGGCCTCGTCTTCGGCCTGCCGAAGCCCTTCCGCGAGCCGGAGGAGCTGGCGGTCCCCGTCGAGATCATCGCCCCCCTCCCGAACCAGGTCGCCCAGGGCGAGCAGCCCGCCCCGGTGGCCGCGCCCGCCACCGTCCCCCGCCCGCCGACGCCCGACCAGCCCCCGGCGCCCGAGCAGCGCCAGGCCGAGCCCACCCCTCTGCCGCCCCCGCCGCCGCCGCCACCGGCCCCGGCGCCTGCCCCCGCGCCGCAGGTGGCCCAGGCCCCGCCGCGCCCGACGCCCCCTTCGCCGCCGCCGGAGCCGACGCCTGCCCCGCTGCCGCCCCCGCCACGGCCGCCGCAGCCCCAGGCCCAGGCGCAGCCCCAGCCCAGCCCGCCGACGCCCGCGCCGCCGCGCGCCGAGCCGCCCTTGCCCCTGCCGCCTCCCCCGGTGCCGCCGCCGCCCCAGCCCAGCCAGCAGCCCGGCACCGGCCAGACGCCGCCGGTGCAGCGGCCGCAGGAGCGCAGCCAGAGCGTGCTCAACACGCTGGAAAACCTGCGCAACGCCCAGCGCCAGCAGGAACCGCCGCGGGCCCGGCCGCAGCCCCCCGTAGGCAGCCCGCAGCAGGGCGGCGGCCGGCCGGAAGGCACCGCCGCGCTGACCGCCGGGGAGAAGGCCGGCCTCGCCGACAAGATCAGCGAATGCTGGTCGGTGGATGGCGGCGGCCTCGGCGTGCGCGACATCGTGGTGGAGCTGAAGGTGGTGGTGGATGCCGGCGGCACTGTCCGGAATGTCACCTCCAACGGCGCGCCACCCAGCGACCCGCGTGCGCGTTCCGTCTATGAAGCGGCGCGGCGCGCCCTGCTCGACCCGCGCTGCAACCCCTTGCCGCTGCCGCCGAGCCGGCTCGCCGCGCTGCGCGACACCGTGTTCCGCTTCAACCCGCGCGACCTTGGCCTTCGCTAGAGCATGATGCGTCCGTCCTCGCCTTGCGCTCCAGCGTGGTCCCAGGCCGCGTGATCCACGCCTTCCGGTGGCCGCGGCACAAGCGGCCCCTTTTCCAAGCCTGTTGGGGGATTGGCCAGAGATGAGCCCGATGGACCTGCCGCTGCTGTCCCGCCGTGCCGCGCTGTTCGGCGGCACCGCCCTTGCACTTCCGCCCCTTACGCTTTTGCCGCTCGGCAAGCTCGCCCGCGCGCAGAGCTCGGTGGTGGACATCACGCGGGCCCGCACCGACCCGATCCCGATCGCCCTGCCGGATTTCGCCGGCGCCGGCGATGCCGGGCGCTATGGCCGGGACATCATGCGCGTCATCGCCAATAATCTGCGCAATTCCGGCCTGTTCCGCCCGGTGGAGCGGGCCGCCTATATCCAGTCGGCGGAGGCGGCGGCGCAGACGCCGCGCTTCCAGGATTGGCGCGTCATCGGCGCCCAGGCGCTGGTGACCGGCCGGGTGCAGGACCAGGGCGGCCAGCTCCGCGTCGAATTCCGCCTGTGGGACGTGCTGCCGGAAGCGCAGTTGGAAGGCACGCTGCTGAGCGCCGCGACGGCCAATTGGCGCCGCATCGGCCACCTGATCTCCGACGTGATCTATGAGCGGCTGCTGGGCGAGAAGGGGTATTTCGACACCCGCGTCGTCTATGTCTCGGAGACCGGGCCGCGCGACCGGCGCGTCCGCCGCCTCGCCATCATGGACCAGGATGGCGAGAACCACCGCTTCCTGACCGACGGCACCTTCCAGGTGCTGACGCCGCGCTTCCACCCGAATGCGCAGCAGATCGCCTTCATGTCCTATTTCCGCAACGAGCCGCGGGTCTACCTGTTCAACCTGGAAAGCGGCCGGCAGGAGGTGCTGGGCAATTTCCGCGGCATGACGCTCTCCCCCCGCTTCAGCCCGGATGGCCGCAGCGTGATCCTCTCCTCGACGCGCGGCGGGGACGCCAACCTCTATGTGGTCGATCTCGCCAGCCGGCGGGAACGCCAGCTTACCTCCGGCGGCGGCCTTGATGTCTCGCCCTGCTACTCGCCGGACGGGCAGCAGATCGTCTTCAACTCGGACCGCGGCGGCGACCAGCAGCTCTATGTGATGGACGCGGGCGGCGGGAATGTCCGCCGCATCTCCTTCGGCAGCGGGCGCTATGCGACGCCGGTCTGGTCGCCGCGCGGCGACCTCATCGCCTTCACCCGCTTCGGCCGCGGCGGCTTCGCCATCGGCGTGATGCGGCCGGATGGTTCGGGCGAGCGCATCCTCTCCGAGGGCTGGCAGATGGAAGGCCCGACCTTCGCGCCGAACGGAAGGGTGATGATGTATTACCGCGAAAGCCCGGCGCGGGATTCCCGCGGCAATGGCTATTCGGCGCGCATCGCCAGCATCGACATCGCCGGCTTCAATGAGCGCCAGGTGGTGACGCCGACCGACGCCACCGACCCGGCCTGGTCGCCGCTGCTGGCCTGAGGCGGAAGCCCCGGGGCGCCACTGCCGGCGGCAGCATGATGGGCGGCACCGCAGGTTGGCGGCAGTGCCGCCAACCCCCGTTGATTCCAGGATTCTTCCGGTGATTCCCGGGCCCCTCGGGGGGCCGCCGCCGCGGCTGCGCTGTCCCGGGCCGGCGGCGCGCCGGGCTGCGACACATGCCGCAGAAATTCGTGAAGGCCGCGAATTTCCTGGCCTTTCCTTCTACCATGGGGCGCCAGGCAGATGTTACGTGCAGAAATGCCACGATGTTGCCCGTTTTCCTTGACCCTCTCCCCGCCGGGTTGTAACGGCCCCGGCGTATTTTCCGCGGTTGCGCTGCCTGTAAGGCCTGCGTCCTTGCCTTACCGCAAGACGAACGGCCCGGAGAGGCATCAGGATCGGGCGGCAGCTTCGCCCGGGCGTGTACACTCGGGCGAAACCCGCCCTGGATGAGGAAGGATCGAGAGGCATGATGAAGCTGAAGATGCTCGGCGTTATGGGCCTGGTGGCCCTGCTCGGCGCCTGTGAATCCACCACCGAAACCGCCCAGACCGGCGGCGGCAATGTCGTGACCGGCCCGCGCCCGGGCAGCCAGGAGGATCTGATCGCCTCCGCCGGCAGCGACCGCGTCTTCTTCGATTTCGACCAGTCCTCCATCCGCGGCGACCAGCGCCCGACGCTGGAGAAGCAGGCCGGCTGGATGCAGCGCAACGCCGCCGTCACCGTGCAGGTGGAAGGCCATGCCGATGAGCGCGGCACCCGCGAGTACAACCTCGCCCTCGGCCAGCGCCGCGCCAATGCGGCGCGCGACGTGCTGGTGGCCAGCGGCGTCGCCGGCGCCCGCATCTCCACCATCTCCTACGGCAAGGACCGCCCGGCCGCCCTCGGCTCCAATGAGGAAGCTTGGGCGCAGAACCGCCGCGCCGTCACGGTCGTGCGCTGAGGAGTCCCCGCGCAGCGGCTGCGCGGGAGCTCCGGAGTCCCTCACGATCGGCGTCTCGCACGGCCTTCATGGCGACGCCATGGAAGGCACCGGGCCGGCCGGTTGAACGGGGCGCAGGGTCCGATAGGCCCGGGGCTGCGCCTCGGGCCTTATTCCTTGGCAGGCGGGTCTTTGACAGGCGGGCATCTTCGGCCGGCGGCGCGGCGATGCTATCCAGCTTGCGCCGGCGCCGCGCCGGGCCTGCCCGGGCCCGGCGGCCCGGCGCGACCGGAGAGATGCCCTCGATGCGATGCCTGCCCGCCGCCGCCCTTCCGCTGCTGCTCGCGTTGGTCCTCCCCCTGGCCTTGCTGGCCCCGCATGAGGCCGCCGCCCAGGCCGAAAGCCGCGAGGGCATCTACCTGCAGAACCAGATCCTGCAGCTTCGGCAGGAGCTGGATCAGCTCCGCCGCGGCGGCGGCGTCGCGCCGCCCGTTGCCGCCGCCCGCCCCGCCGGGCCGCAGGGGGAGATCGTCGGCGCGTTGCTGGAGCGGGTGCAGCGGCTGGAGGAGGAGGCCCGCACCCTGCGGGGCCGGCTCGACGAGAGCGAATACCGCAACCGCCAGCTTGGCGAGCGGGTGGAGAAGCTGCAGGGCGACCTGGATTTCCGCCTGCAGCAGATCGAGGGCCAAGGGGGTGGGGGCGCGGCGCCCGCGCGCCCGGCCGCGCCGGCCGCCGCTCCGTCGCCCGCCCGGCCCGCCCCTGCCCCCGCCGCTGCCGCCGCCCGCCCGCCCGAACGCGCCATCGCCGAGGGCCAGGCTGCCCTCTCCCGCCGCGACTATGCTGCCGCCGAGGCCGCGGCGCGCGAGGTGCTGGCCAACCGCAGCAGCCCCCGCGCCACCGATGCGCAGCTCCTGCTCGGCGATGCGCTGGCCGGCAAGCGGGATTTCGGCAATGCCGCGCTGGCCTATAATGACGCCTATACCCGCGCCCGCACCGGCCCGCGCGCGCCGGATGCGCTGATCGGCCTGGCCAATTCCCTGCAGGGCCTGGGCAACCGGCGGGAGGCCTGCGACACGCTGGACGAGCTGCGCAGCAATTTCCCCAACCTCACCGGCCCTCGGGCGGAGCGAGCCACGGAAGCCCGGCGCCGGGCCGGCTGCCGGGGGTGAGAGCCGGCCCGGGACTGCTGGCGGCGCCGCCGCCGCGCGGGCGTCCCACACCGGGCCAGGCTGGCGGCCCGCGACCCGGTGGCGCCGGGAGCGAGGCTTTCGGCAGCGATTCTACTGTGCCGGACCCGGCGCCGGTCGGCGCCCCGGTCAGCCCCGCGGTCAGCGCCGAGGAATTCGCCGCGCTGATGACGCCGCTCGGGCCCTTCGGCGCGCCGCCGCGCCTGGCCGCGGGCGTCTCCGGCGGGCCGCACAGCCTGGCGCTGGCGCTGCTGGCTGAGGCCTGGGCCCGGGCGCGGGGCGGAGATCTGCTGGCCCTGGTGGTGGATCACGGCCTGCGCCCGGAAAGCGCGGCCGAGGCCGAGGCGGTGCTGGCCACCCTGGCCGCCCGGGGCATTGCCGGGCGGCGGCTGCGCCTCGGCCTTGCCCCGGGGCCGGGCATGCAGGAACGGGCGCGGCAGGCGCGGCTGGCCGCCCTGCTGGCCGCCTGCCGTGCCGAGGGCCGCCCCTGGCTGCTGCTCGGCCACCACCTGGCCGACCAGGCGGAGACCGTGCTGTTCCGCGCCCTGCGCGGCAGCGGCCCGGCGGGCCTGGCCGGCATGGCGCCCGCCCGCCCGGCGGCGGAGGCGCTGCTGCTCCGCCCCCTGCTCGGCACCCCGCCGGCGCGGCTGGAGGCGGTGGTGGCCGCTGCCGGCCTCGCCCCCGTGCGCGACCCGAGCAATCGTGATCCGCGCTTTGCCCGCCCCCGTTTGCGCGCGGCCCTTGCCGATCCGGGCGGGGAGGGGGCGGCCACCGCCGCCCTGGCGGCGGCCGCTGCCGCCTTCGCCCGCCGCCGCCGGCGCCTGGCCGGGGCGGTGGCGCAGCGCCTGGCCGCCGCCGCCGCGCTGCAGCCGGAGGGCCATGCGGAGCTGGACCTCGCCGCGCTCGGCCAGGATGCCGTGGCGGTCGCCGCGCTGGGCCGCTTGCTGGCCCTGGTTTCCGGCCGCCCCTACGCCCCGCCGGAATCCGCCCTTGCCGCCCTGCTGCGGCGCGGGGAGGGCACGCTGGGCGGCGCCTGGCTGCGCCCCCGCGCCTCCCGCCCCGCCTTGCTGGCGCGGGAGGCGGCGGGGCTGGCCCCGCCCGTGCCCGCGGCCCGGGGTGCGGTCTGGGATGGCCGCTTCCGCCTCATCGGTCCCGGCGACCCGGAATGCGCGCTGGGCGCCCTGGGCCCGGCCGCCGCCGCCCGCCTGCGCGGCCGCGCGCCGCACCTGCCGGCGGCGGTGCTGGCCACGCTGCCCGCCATTTGGCGCCACGCCAGGCTGGTGGCGGTGCCGCTGCTGCACTATCCTGCGCCAGAGGTCTCTTCCCGCTTCGCGACCCTCCTGGCCCCGGCTGTCGCCGGGGACCTGTGAATCGGGGGTGGTGGGACCATTCCCTGCCGGCACCGGCATCCCTATCTGGTGCGGACAGGACAGGGCATCTTGCCCAGGATGGCATGGCGAAGCGGGGCTGGCCCGCCGGGCCGTGGCGGGAACGGGAACTGCATCGGTGAATAATTTCGGCCGCAACCTGGCGCTTTGGGTCATCGTGGCTCTGCTGCTGGTGGCGCTGTTCAACCTCTTCACGCCCAGCACCAGCACCCAGCGCGGCGCGCAGCAGGTGGCCTATTCCGAGTTCCTCAACGAGGTCGGCGCCGGCCATGTGCGGGAGGTGCAGATCCAGGGCCGCACCGTCACCGGCCAGCTCACCGATGGCCGGACCTTCCAGAGCTACACGCCGGAAGACCCCAACCTGGTCGGCCGGCTGACCGAGAAGGGCGTGCGCATCATCGCCCGGCCGGAGGAGAGCGACGTCAACCCGCTCTTCCACTACCTGCTGAGCTGGTTCCCGATGCTGCTGCTGATCGGCGTCTGGGTGTTCTTCATGCGCCAGATGCAGTCGGGCGGCGGCCGCGCCATGGGCTTCGGCAAGTCCCGCGCCCGGCTGCTGACCGAGAAGCAGGGCCGCGTCACCTTCGAGGACGTGGCCGGCATCGACGAGGCCAAGGGCGAACTGGAGGAGATCGTGGAATTCCTGCGCGACCCGCAGAAATTCCAGCGCCTCGGCGGCAAGATCCCGAAGGGCGTGCTGCTGGTCGGCCCCCCCGGCACGGGTAAGACGCTGCTGGCGCGGGCCATCGCCGGTGAGGCGAACGTGCCCTTCTTCACCATCTCCGGCTCCGACTTCGTCGAGATGTTCGTCGGCGTCGGCGCCAGCCGCGTGCGCGACATGTTCGAGCAGGGCAAGAAGAACGCCCCCTGCATCATCTTCATCGACGAGATCGACGCGGTCGGCCGCCACCGCGGCGCCGGCCTCGGCGGCGGCAATGACGAGCGCGAGCAGACGCTGAACCAGATGCTCGTCGAGATGGACGGCTTCGAGAGCAATGAGGGCGTCATCCTCATCGCCGCCACCAACCGGCCGGACGTGCTGGACCCGGCGCTGCTGCGCCCCGGCCGCTTCGACCGCCAGGTGGTGGTGCCCAACCCCGACGTGATGGGGCGGGAGAAGATCCTGCGGGTCCACATGCGGAAGGTGCCGCTGGCCTCCGATGTCGATCCGAAGGTGATTGCGCGCGGTACCCCGGGCTTCTCCGGCGCCGATCTGGCGAATCTGGTGAATGAGGCGGCGCTGCTGGCCGCCCGCACCGGCCGCCGTACCGTCGGCATGCATGAATTCGAGCAGGCCAAGGACAAGGTGCTGATGGGCGCCGAGCGCCGGTCGCTCGTCATGTCCGAGGACGAGAAGCGCATGACCGCCTATCACGAGGCGGGCCACGCCCTCTGCGCCCTGAAGCTGCCGGAATGCGACCCGGTGCATAAGGCCACCATCATCCCGCGCGGCCGCGCGCTGGGCCTGGTGATGTCCCTGCCGGAGGGCGACCGCTACTCCAAGCACAAGTCGAAGCTGCTGCAGGAGCTGGCGATGGCCATGGGCGGCCGCGTCGCCGAGGAGCTGATCTTCGGCCCGGACAAGGTCTCCAACGGCGCCAGCGGCGACATCAAGATGGCGACCGACCAGGCCCGCCGGATGATCACCGAATGGGGCATGAGCGAAAAGCTCGGCATGATCGCCTATGGCGAGAACAGCCAGGAGGTGTTCCTGGGCCATAGCGTCACCCAGTCCAAGAACCTCTCCGAGGAGACGGCGCGGCAGATCGACGCCGAAATCCGCCGCATCATCGACGAGGCCTATGCCAAGGCGCGGCAGATCCTCTCCGAGAACATCGACGAGCTGCACCTGCTGGCCAAGGGGCTGCTGGAGCATGAAACGCTCTCCGGCGACGAAATCCGGCAGGTGATCCGCGGCGAGCCGATCATCCGCAACCGGCCGGATGAGCCGGTGCCGCAGGGACGGGGGAGCGTGCCTTCCTCGGGCAGGCCCCGGCCCAACCCGGGCGGGCTCAACCCGGCGCCGGCACCGGGGGCTTAGGCAGGACGCGCTACCCCGGGCAGGTTGGGGGCTTCGCCCCCGAGCCCCCACCAGGGGCGCTGCCCCTGGACCCCGCCGGGGGGTGGACCACCCCCCGGACCCCGGTGTGAGTTTCGGACCCGCAGGCTGAGAGGCAGGACCTGATTGCGGGGCGCCGGGTTTACCATGTGCGCTGGTTCGGAACGAATTGCAGGGCAGCCAGCCCATTCCCTCCCCCGCTTCGCGGGGGAGGGCTAGGGTGGGGGTGAAACCCGACCCCATGCGCATCCTCGAACCCCTCGCCCTCACCACCGGCCCCGCCGCCGCCCATGGCCTGCCCTTCCAGGGTGGCCCCACCGGCTTCCTCCTCGCCCGGCTGATCGAGGACGGCGCCGAGCGCGGCATCATCCCGGCCAGGGCCATTCCCGAAGGCTGGCGCGACCTTCTCCCCCCCATCACCGCGGCGCCGCCGCCCTTTGCCGGCATCGTGCCGAAGCTCCCCGGCGGGCCGCTGGTCATGGGCATCGTCAATGTCACGCCGGACAGCTTCTCCGGCGATGGCGTCGCCGCCGCCGCCGCCATCGCCCAGGGCCAGGCCATGCTCGATTCGGGCGCGGACATCCTGGATATCGGCGGCGAAAGCACCCGCCCCGGCGCCGCGCCGGTGCCCCCGGCGGAGGAGATCGCCCGCACCCTGCCGGTGATCCGCGCCCTCGCGCCGCTCGCCCCCCTCTCCATCGACACGCGCAACGCCGCCACCATGGCGGCCGCCCTGGACGCCGGGGCCCGCATCGTCAACGACATCGCCGCCCTGCGCCACGACTCGGACGCGCCGGCGCTGCTCCGCCGCACCGGCGCCCCCGTGGTGCTGATGCATATGCTCGGCACCGATCCGCGCCGCATGCAGGACGACCCGCGCTATGCGGATGTCGCCATCGAGGTCTTCACCTTCCTGCGCGACCGCATCGCCTCCCTCGGCCTGCCGCCGTCGCAGGTCGCGGTCGATCCCGGCATCGGCTTCGGCAAGACCCTGGCGCACAACCTGGCCTTGCTGGACCGCCTGCCCATCCTGGCCGGGCTCGGCTGCCCCATCCTGCTCGGCGCGTCGCGCAAGGGCTCGCTCGGCCGCCTCACCGGCGTCACGGATCCCGGCCGCCGCCTGGCCCCCAGCCTCGCTGCCGCCCTGGCCGCCACGGCGCGCGGCGCCGCCATCCTCCGCGTGCACGACGTGGCGGAGACGGTACAGGCCCTGAAGGTCTGGCGCGCCGCCACCGGCTGATATGGCGGCCGCCATCTCTCACCGCGGCGGCCGCTCACGCACCGCCCGGTCCCGCCGTGACGCAGCGGCTCACGCACCCCAGGCCCCCGTGACGCAGCAGCTCACGCACCACCCACCGGTCCCACCGCGACGCAGCGGCTCACGCACCACCCACCGGTCCCACCGCGACGCAGCGGCTCACGCACCACCCACCGGTCCCACCGCGACGCAGCGGCTCACGCACCACCCGGTCCCATCGCTACGCGGCGGTTCACCCAGTACCCGGTCCCACCGCGACGCAGCGGCCCACGCACCACCAGGCCCCATCGTGACGTAGCGGCTCGCCCACCACCCGGTCCCATCGCGATGCGGCAGTTCACCCAGCATCCGATCCCACCGCGACGCGGCAGTTCACTCACCGCCAAGTTCCACCGTGACGCGGCGGTTCACCCAGCGCCAGGAGCGGCAACCCCGCGCTGGCTACTCCGCGGCGATCGGCAGCGCGGCCTCGAAGCGGCCGAGGCCGATGCGGTCGGCGAAGCTGCGGCCACGGCGCGGCAGCCCATCCGCCGGCGCCGCCGCCACGCCGTAATACTCGAGCAGCGTGGGGAAGATATCGAGGATGGAGCAGCGCCCCGGATGCACGGCATGGTGGCCGGTCTTGAACCACAGCACGCTGTCCGGGTGGTGCATGCCGGCCTTGATATGCGGCACGCGGTAGAAATGTTCGAAGAAGGGCAGCGTCGCGTTGCTGTCCCGCGCCAGGGAAAGCTGCGCGTCCGGCGGCAAATCCACGCCGATGCCGCAGCCGAAGAACAGCGTGTTCTCCGGCGCCGGGTCGAAGGTGAAGAGCGGCCGGCCTTCCAGATGCGCCGCCGCCAGCCTGGTACGGGCGGCCTCGGTGGCCGCGGCATCGGGGAAGGTGGCGGAATACTGGTGCGCCATCACCGGCAGCAGCAGCTCCGGCTGCACGCCCATGCGGGCCAGCAGCGCCTCGGCATCGCTCGGCCGGTAGTAGCGCCGCCCGGCCCCGGGGTTGGGCTGCTGGCTGAGCGCGGTGGAGAGCACCAGCATCGCCCCGTCCCGCTCCAGCGCCAGCAGGTCGGCCAGCACGGAATCCATCTGCTGGTAGCCGTAGAGGATGGCGTCGCGATGCTCGCTATCCGCGAAATCCTCCGCCGGCAGGGCGAATTGCCCCGGCTCCAGCAGGTGGAAATAGGCGTGCTGGAAATGCGCCGTGCTGTTGAGGAAGAAGGAGGCGAAATCCGGCCGGTCGCGCTTCCAGAAGCGCAGGAACAGGTCGAGCTGCAATTTGTCCAGCAGCGCCGCCCGCTTCCAGCCCGCCTGGCGGTTGCTCAGCTCCGCCAGCAATTGCCGGCCGATCGCCATCAGCGTGCCGCCGCGCAGCCCGTTCATCGCCAGGAAGGAGAGGAAGCGGGCGTAATCCGTGCCGCCGACGCTGGCCGTGGCGTTGCTGTTCTCCTGCACCTTGGTGACGACGATGCGCTGGTAGGTGGCCAGCTCCGCCGGGTAGGGCGGTTCCGTGCTGCACCAGGGGTCGGGCAGGTAGAAGCTGCCCGGGGCGGCGAAGGCGCCGGCATTCATGCCGGCGAAATTGCCGACGCTGTGCCCGGCGGCCAGCAGGGCGTGCCAGATGTCGGTGAAGCCGGCGCGCGGCCCGTCCGTCAGATGGAATACCTTATGCTGGTCATAGCCGAGGCCGGTATGCAGCGAGTACCACTGGATCCAGGGCTCCAGGAATTGTTGCTCGGTCACATCGGCGGTGCCGGTCAGCACCTGGGCACTGTCGTGGAAGCGGCGGAAATTCGGCAGCCTGCCCTCGGCCATCCAGCGGTCGAGCAGCCCGGGGCAGAGCTCGTTGAACTCGACGAGGATGAGGCGCCGGCCCTGGCCGCTCATGGCTGCACCCCCGGGTCCACCCCTGGTTTCGTCATCGTCAGGCAATCCGTACTGGCGGTATCTGGGTGCCTATAGAACTGCTGCGGTAAGATCAAGCAAGGAAAGTGTCCGGGAAGTTATGATATGGTCGATTGCACTCGCTGCTGATTGGCTGGACCCGCTTCCCGCGGGGCGCTACTCCATGCCCGAGCAGTCGCATATGGCATCCGGTTCATGAACGCACCCATGTCCACCCCCGCCCGCCGCCTCTTCGGCACGGATGGCATCCGCGGCACCGCCAACAAGGCGCCGATGGATGCGGCGACGGCGCTGCGCCTTGGCCAGGCTGCCGGCCGCGTCTTCAACCGCGGCAGCTACCGCCACCGCGTTGTCATCGGCAAGGATACGCGGCTTTCCGGCTACATGCTGGAACCGGCGCTGACCGCGGGCTTCATCGGCACCGGCATGGATGTGGTGCTGGTCGGGCCGCTGCCGACGCCGGCCATCGCGCTGCTCACCCGCAGCCTGCGCGCCGATCTCGGCGTGATGATCAGCGCCAGCCACAACCTCTTCGAGGACAACGGCATCAAGCTGTTCGGTCCGGACGGGCTGAAGCTTTCGGATGCGCAGGAGGCGGAGATCGAGACGCTGATGGCAGGCGACCTCACCGCCGGGCTGGTCGCCCCCGCCCGCCTCGGCCGGGCCAGCCGGATGGAGGATGCGCCCGGCCGCTACATCGAGGCGGTGAAGCAGAGCTTCCCCCGCAACCTGACGCTGGAGGGGCTGCGCGTCGTCATCGATTGCGCCCATGGCGCCGCCTACAAGGTGGCGCCGACCGTGCTGTGGGAGCTGGGGGCGGAGGTCGTCGCCATCGGCGATGCGCCGGACGGCTTCAACATCAATCGCGGCGTCGGCTCCACCGCCCCGGGGCGGCTGGCGGAGCTGGTGCAGGAACGCCGCGCCGATCTCGGCATCGCGCTGGACGGCGATGCGGACCGCGTGGTGCTGGTGGATGAGACGGGCAGCACCATCGATGGCGACCAGATCCTCGCCCTGATCGCCGAGAGCTGGCATGGCCAGGGAAGGCTGCGCGGGGAGGCGGTGGTGGCCACCGTCATGTCCAATATGGGGCTGGAGCGGCGGCTGAAATCCCGCGGCCTCGCCTTGCTGCGCACCGCCGTCGGCGACCGCTATGTGGGGGAGCGGATGCGGGAGGCGGGCTGCAATTTGGGCGGCGAGCAGTCCGGCCACCTCATCATGACGGATTTCGGCACCACCGGGGACGGGCTGATCGGCGCGCTGCAGGTGCTGGCGGTGATCGTCGAGGAAGGCCGCCCCGCCAGCCAGGTCTGCCGCCGCTTCGAGCCGCTGCCGCAGCGCCTGGTCAATGTCCGCTTCGCCGGCGCCTCGCCGCTGGCGGATCCAGCGGTGCAGGCGGCGATCGCGGCGGAGGAGGCGCGGCTCGGCGAGCGCGGCCGCGTGCTGATCCGCGCCAGCGGGACGGAGCCGGTGATCCGGGTGATGGCGGAGGCGGAGGAGGAGACGCTGGTGCAGGACACCGTGACCTGCCTGGCCGAGACCATCCGCGCCCGCGCCGCCCTCCGCAGCTAAGGCGGGCTCCGCTCACCCGTCCGCTTCAGCTCACGGTTTCGGTCGACCCGGTCTCAACCGATCCCGCTCCAGGGCGCTTTCCCTCCCCGCTGGCGGGCGAGGGCCAAGGGTGGGGCAGGGCAGGGCGATTCCTTCCCGATGGCGGCGTGCCCCGCGGGAGGTGACGGGCGCCCCCCCCGCAGGGTGTTCCCTGCCGGGGGGTGGTTGCCTCCCTCCCGGCGGCGGCCCAGGTTGCGTGGGGGGCGACCCGGCCCCAACCCCAGACCCCAATCCGGACCCACCGCATGACCCAAGGCCGAGTCCTGATCATCGCCGGTTCCGATTCCGGCGGCGGCGCCGGCATCCAGGCCGACATCAAGGCGGTGACGGCGCTCGGCGGCTATGCCGCGACGGCCATCACGGCGCTGACGGCGCAGAACACCGAGGGCGTCTTCGGCGTCCACCCCGTGCCCGTCGAGTTCATCCGCCAGCAGATGGAGCTGGTGCTGCGCGATATCGGCGCCGATGCGCTGAAGACCGGCATGCTGCACGACGTGCCGACCATCGAGACCGTCGCCGCCACCATCGAGGCCGAGGCCCCGGGCGTGACGCTGGTGGCGGACCCGGTGATGGTGGCGAAGGGCGGCCATCCCCTGCTGCAGCCGGACTCGGTGGAGACGCTGAAGCGCCGGCTGCTGCCGCTGGCCACCATCGTCACCCCGAACCTGCCGGAGGCGGAGGTGCTGCTCGGCCGCCCCATCCCCGATGCGGCATCCATGCCGGCGGCGGCGGAGGCGCTGCTGGGCCTTGGCCTGCGGGCGGTGCTGCTGAAGGGCGGGCATCTGCCGGGGGACGACGTGCTGGACATCCTGGCGGCGCCGGCCGGGCTGATGCGCTTCGAGGACCGGCGGATCGGGACCCGGCATACGCATGGCACGGGCTGCACCCTGGCCAGCGCCATCGCCGCCGGGCTGGCGCAGGGGATGCCGCTGGGGGCGGCGGTGGCGCGGGCCCGGCGCTATGTGCGGGCGGCCATCCTGGCGGCGCCGGGCTTCGGCAAGGGGCACGGGCCGCTGGGGCATGGGGTGACGGTGGATCCCAGCCGGGTGTGAGAGGGGGCTTCAACCGTCGGGTCCAAGATTCACACCGGGGTCCGGGGAGGGGTACCCTCCCCGGCGGGGGTTCGGGGGCAGCGCCCCCGATCTTCCCCTTTGTTTCAGGCCCGTCAGATCACCGGCGCCCCATCCGGCGCCACTGCACGGCTGACGAAGCCCTCCGCCAGCGGCGCGTATTCCGTCCACAGCCCCCGCAGCGCGGCCAGGGGTTGCGCCGCCTTGTCCACCCGCAGATCGACATAGGGGAAGCTCTCCCGTCCCATCACCAGCAGCGCGGCGGAGGTCACCTCGCCATGCTCGCCCCCGGCCGCCTCGCCGGCTTCCAGCGCCAGCAGCAGCCGCTCCGCCAGGGGGTGCGCCGCCGCCGCCAGGAAGCCCGCCACCATCGCCGCCGGTACCTGGTCGCTGGACAGGATGTTGCCGATGGCGACCACCCCTGGCCCCTCCGCCGCGTTGCGCTCCGGCTTCACCTTCGCCCCGTGGAAAAACGCCGTCCCCCCTGCCGCGTCCAGCGCCGCCAATTGCCGCCACCCGGCATGCGGGGTGGAGGCGGCCAGCGCCGCCACCGTCTCCGCCGCCGTGCAGCCGCTGCGCAGCAGATCGAGCCCCCTTGGCCCGAGCCGCGGATCGGTGCGGTGCTGCGTCAGCACCGCCCCCACCCCCGCTGCCGCGAAGGCGCAGCGGCTGCCGACGGCGATGGAGGAGGTGGTGACGGCGGCGCCGATCTGGCCGGTGCGCGGGCAGCGCGCGATAAGGGAGAAGGTCATGCCGCCATGCTCGCCCGGCGGTGCCCCGGAAGGAAGCCCCGATGCCCGATATCGCAGCCTCGCCGCCGCCTTCGAGGCCGCCCTGCCGCAGCTTCTGGCGGCGGCGGAGCGGGTGGTCTCGATCGACAGCGGCAGCTATGACGCGGCCGGGGTGAATGCGGTGCAGGACCGCTTCGCCACCCTGCTGCAGCAGGCCGGCTTCACCGTGGAGCGCCGCCCACTGCCCGGCCGCGGCGACCAGCTCACCGCCCGCCGCGGCGGCAGCGGCCCGAGGCTGCTGGTGCTGGGCCATGCCGATACCGTCTGGCCCGCCGGCACCGCCGCCGCCTGGCCCTGCCGGCGGGGGGGCGATGCCGTCACCGGCCCCGGCATCGGCGACATGAAGCTGAACGTGCTGATGGCGATCGAGGCGCTGCGCCTGCTGCCTCAGGTGTCGGCCACCTTCCTCATCGTCCCGGATGAGGAGATCGGCAGCCCGCAATCCCGCGCCTGGATCGAGGCGGAGGCGCGCGGCCAGGATTACTGCCTGACCCTGGAACCGGCCCGGCCGGGCGGCGGCACGGTGATCGGCCGCGGCGCGGTGGGCGCCTTCTACATCCGTGCCAGCGGCGTCACCGCCCATTGCGGCGCGGCGCGGGAGGCCGGGGCAAGCGCGCTGGCCGCCCTGGCGCCCATGGTGGCCGAGATCGAGGCGCTCGCCGATTTCGCGGCCGGCAGCTACGCCACCTGCGGCATCCTCCGCGCCGGCGCCGCCCGCCAGGTGGTGCCGGGGGAGGCGGAGCTGCATGTCGATCTCCGCGCCCCGGACGATGCGACGGCCGAGTCGCTGCTGGCGGCGGTGCGGGCCATCGCCACCCGGCCGCCGGCCGATCCGCGGGTGGTGGTGGAGGTTTCCGGCGGCTTCACCCGCCCGGCCTTTCCTACCCTGCCCGGCGGCCAGAGGCTCTATGACCGGGCGGCGGGCTTCGCCGCCGCGCTGGGGGCGCCGATCTTCCCGCTGGTCTCCCGCGGCGGTTCCGACGGCAGCTTCGCCGCCCGGCTGGGGGTGCCGACTCTGGATGGGCTGGGCCCGGTCGGGCATGAGATCTGCAGCCGGCGGGAATGGGTGGAGGTGAGTTCCATCCCGGCGCGCGGGGCCATCCTGGCCGGTCTGATGGCGGCCGGCGCGCCCTGACGGGGGCACCCCGGGTTGCGGGTTTTCCGGCTTGGGCTATACCGGAGCCCGTCATCGCCCACGCCTAGCCGAGGTCGTCACCGCCGATGGGTTCTCTCGAGCTGAACAAGGCCTTTGCCGCGATCCTCACGGCTGGAATTACCTTCATGCTGGCCGGCCAGCTTGGCAAATTGCTGGTGCATGGCGAAAGGCCGCATGAAAGCGCCATCCAGATCGGCGACGTCACCGGCGGCGCGCCCGCGGCCACCCCGGCCGCGGCGCCGGCGCTGGAGCCGATCTCCCCGCTGCTGGCGGCGGCCAATGTGCAGAACGGCCAGACCATCGCCCAGCGGCAATGCGGCTCCTGCCACACCTTCAACCAGGGTGGGCGGAGCGGCGTGGGGCCGAACCTCTACGGCATTGTCGGCGCGCCGCATGGGCATGCCGAGGGCTTCAACTACTCCGCCGCCATCAAGGGCAAGCAGGGCCCCTGGAATTACGAGGAGCTGAATGCCTGGCTGCACCGGCCGAGCGCCTATGCCCCGGGCACGCGCATGGCCTTCGCCGGCATCAGCAACACGCAGCAGCGCGCTGACGTCATCGCCTATCTGCGTTCCCTGGCGGCCAACCCGGCGCCGCTGCCCTGACGCCCCATGGCGCCGCCGGTGCGGCGAGGAGTAGCCTCCAAACTGACGGATTGCGTCGTGATCCGTCAGATCGGAGATAAGCCGCTCGGGATCGGTTGAGCTGCGCTCACCCGCCCCGCTCTAGCTTATGGATTGTAGAGCAGATTCACGCCTCCGGGCGATGCCGCCCTCCGGCGATCTGCTCTAGCTCATTGTTCGGTCGCGTGATTCACGGTTTCGGTCGATTCGACCTCAACCGATCACGCTCTAGCGGGCCGGGAGGGACCGGATCGCCTGACGCGGTCAGGACGATGCGGGTCTATCGGCTGAGTTCCCGCGTCATCGCGTCCAGGCCGCCAAGCGTCAGCGGGAACATCCGGTTCTCCATGATCTGGCGCAGGATCACGGCGGAGTGGTAGCGGCCCCAGGCCGGCTCGGGCATCGGGTTCAGCCAGGCGGAGCGGCGGAAATGGCCGATGATGCGGGTGAGCCAGACCTGCCCCGTCTCCTCGTTCCAATGCTCCACCGAGCCGCCGGGCTGGACCACCTCATAGGGGCTCATCGCCGCATCGCCGACGATGATGGCCTTGTAGTCCGGCCCGTATTTCCTGAGCACCTCCCAGGTGGAGATTTCGCTCTCCCGCCGCCGCCGGTTGCTGGTCCACAGCCGCTCATAGGGGCAGTTGTGGAAGTAGAAATGCTCCAGATGCTTGAACTCGGCGCGGCAGGCGGAGAACAGCTCGGCGCAGATGCGCACATGGTCGTCCATGGAGCCGCCGATATCGAGGAAGAGCAGCACCTTCACCGTATTGTGCCGCTCCGGCACCAGCTTCAAATCCAGCGTGCCGGCATTGTTGGCGGTGGCGCGGATGGTGTCCGGCAAATCGAGCTCCGTCGCCGCCCCCTGGCGGGCGAATCGGCGTAGCCGGCGCAGCGCCAGCTTGATGTTGCGGGTGCCGATCTCGACATCGTCGTCGAGATCCTTGAACTCCCGCTTGTCCCACACCTTCACGGCGCGGCGGTGGCGCGATCCGTCCTGGCCGATGCGCACGCCTTCCGGGTTGTAGCCATGCGCGCCGAAGGGAGAGGTGCCGGCGGTGCCGATCCATTTGCTGCCGCCCTGGTGGCGGCCCTTCTGCTCCGCCAGGCGCTGCTTCAGCTTCTCCATCAGCGCATCGAACCCGCCGGCGGCCTCGATGGCGGCCTTCTCCTCCTCGGTCAGCAGCTTCTCCGCCAGCTTGCGCAGCCATTCCTCGGGCAGGGTGCGGGCGGGGTCGCCTTCCGGCGGCTCCAGCCCCTTGAACACCTCGCCGAAGACGCGGTCGAAGCGGTCCAGGTGGCGCTCATCCTTCACCAGCGTGGCGCGGGAGAGGTGGTAGAAATCATCCACCGAATAGTCGGCCACGCCCTCCTTCATGCCGCGCAGCAGCGTCAGGTATTCCGTGAGGCTGGCCGGAATGCCGGCGCTGCGCAGCGCGACGATGAAATGGGCGAGCATGGGGCGCTACCTTTGCTGCCGGCGGGAGAGGAAGGCCAGCCGCTCGAAGAGCTGGACGTCCTGCTCATTCTTCAGCAACGCGCCGTAGAGCGGCGGGATCGCCGTGCGCGGATCCTGGCTGCGCAGCACCTCCGGCGGCAGATCCTCGATCATCAGCAGCTTCAGCCAGTCCAGCAGCTCGCTCGTCGCCGGCTTCTTCTTCAGCTCCGCCACGCCGCGCACCTGGAAGAAGACGTTCAGCGCCTCCCGCGCCAGCTCCTGCTTGATGTCGGGGAAATGCGCCTGGACGATGCGCTCCATCGTCTCCCGGTCCGGGAAGCGGATGTAGTGGAAGAAGCAGCGGCGCAGGAAGGCGTCCGGCAGCTCCTTCTCGTTGTTCGAGGTGATGATGACGATCGGCCGGTGCCGCGCCACCACCGTCTCCCGCGTCTCGTAGACATGGAATTGCATGCGGTCGAGTTCGAGCAGCAGGTCGTTGGGAAACTCGATATCCGCCTTGTCGATCTCGTCGATCAGCAGGACCTGCTGCTCCTCCGCCGCGAAGGCCTCCCACAGCTTGCCGCGGATGATGTAGTTGCCGATGTTGTGCACCCGCTCGTCGCCGAGCTGGCCGTCGCGCAGGCGGGAGACGGCATCGTATTCGTAAAGCCCCTGCTGCGCCTTGGTGGTGGATTTGATGTGCCACTCGATCAGGGGCTTGCCCAGGGCCCGGGCCACCTCCTGCGCCAGCACGGTCTTGCCGGTGCCGGGCTCGCCCTTCACCAGCAGGGGGCGCTGCAGCGAGACGGCAGCGTTCACCGCCACTTCCAGGTCGCGCGAGGCGATGTAGCTTGTCGTGCTCCTGAATCCTGCCACCCTTGCCTCCCTGCCGGTCACCGGCCAAAGGGTGGCGGTTTGCCGGGCCGGGGGCAAGCCACTTCACCGGAGGCCGAGGACACCCGCATGAAAGACCCGCATGAGGCCGCCCGCCGCTGGTTCGGCCAGCCCCTGGAAAAGCTGAGCGCGGCGCAGGCAGGGGTGCTGGCCGCCGCCCATGGCCGCAGCGTCATCAGCCGGGACGTGTTGCAGGACGATGTCGGCAAGCTCACCTTCGGCCAGCGCCTGGCGGACCAGGTGGCGGCGCTGGGCGGCTCCTGGGGCTTCATCCTGGGCTTCGCCACCTTCCTGGCCGCCTGGGCGGTGCTGAACGTGCTGCTGCTGCCGCACCCCTTCGACGCCTACCCCTTCATCTTCCTCAACCTGCTGCTCTCCATGCTGGCCGCCATCCAGGCGCCGATCATCATGATGAGCCAGAACCGCCAGGCGGCGCGGGACCGGCTGGACGCCGCGCATGACTACGAGGTGAACCTCAAGGCCGAGATCGAGATCATGGCCCTGCACGAGAAGCTGGACGCCATGCGCCAGCACCAGATCGAGGTGCTGCTGGAATGCCAGCAGCGCCAGCTCGACATGCTCACCCGGCTGGTGGCCGACCTTGCTCAGTCGGAGAGGACGAAGCCCTCATAGCCCTTCGCCGCCACCTGGTCGCAGATGCGGCGGTAATGCGCCATGCCGCCGGCATAGGGCATGAACACCCGCGGCTTGCCCGGGACGTTGGCGCCGAGATACCAGGAATGCTTGGCCTGGGGCAGCAGCGTGGCGTCGGCGGCGCGGTTCACCTCGGCCACCCAGCCCTCCATCGCCTCCTCGGTCGTCTCGATGCGGCGGAGGCCACGCTTGCGCATGGCGTCGATGCAGCCGGTGATCCACTCCACATGCTGCTCGATGGCGATCGGCATGTTGCAGAGCACGGAGGGGCTGCCCGGCCCGGTGATGGTGAAGAGGTTGGGGAACCCCGCCACCTGCAGGCCGAGATAGTTGCGCGGCCCGGCCGCCCAGGCCTCGGCCAGGCTCTGCCCGCCCGCGCCCTGGATGTTCAGCCGCAGCAGCGGCCCGGTCATCGCGTCGAAGCCGGTGGCGAAGACGATGATGTCGAGCGGGTAGTCCCGCGCGCTGGTCTTAATGCCGGTCGGCGTGATGCGCTCGATCGGCTCCTCGCGCAGGTTCACGACATCGACGTTCGGGCGGTTATAGGCCTCGAAGTAGTGGGTATCGATCGGCGGGCGCTTGGCTGCATAGGGGTGGTCGATATCCGAGAGGATCGCCGCCTTGCGCGGATCCTTTACGATGCCGCGGATCTTGCGCTTGATGAACTCGGAGGCCGTGTCGTTGGCCGTCTTGTCCACCAGCAGATCCTGGAAGCTGGCGCGGAATTGCAGCCCGCCCTTGGCCCAGGCGGCCTCGTAGATGCGCTCGCGCTCCTCGGCATCGACGTCGAAGACCTTGCGCTCGGCGATGGTGAAGGGGTGGCCGTTCGGGGTGGAGCGCATGGTCTGCACCACCTCCTCCCGGTTGCTGTCCAGCCAGGCCTGGAATTCCGGCGTCAGCGGCGCGTTGTGCGCCGGTACGCTGTAGTTGGCGGTGCGCTGGAAGACGGTGAGGTGGCCGGCCTGCGCGGCGATGACCGGCACCGCCTGGATGCCGGTGGAGCCGGTGCCGATCTGCCCGACCCGCTTGCCGGTGAAATCGACGCCGCCATGCGGCCATTGCCCGGTGTGGTACCAGTCGCCGGCGAATTCCTCGAGGCCCGGGATCTTCGGCACATTGGCGGTGGAGAGGCAGCCGACGGCGGTGATGAGGAATTGCGCCGAATAATGGTCGCCCTTCTCGGTCGTCACATGCCAGAGATTGGCGGCCTCGTCATAGCGGGCGCCGGTGACGCGGCTGTCGAAGCGGATGTCGCGCTTCAGGTCGAAGCGGTCCGCCACGTGGTTCAGGTAGCGCAATATCTCCGGCTGTTCCGGGTAGCGCTCGGACCAGCGCCATTCCGCCAGCAATTCCTTGGAGAAGGTGTAGTTGTAGGAATGGCTTTCGGAATCGCAGCGGGCGCCGGGGTAGCGGTTCCAGTACCAGGTGCCGCCGACGCCGCTGCCGGCTTCCAGCACCAGCGCCTTCAGCCCCAGCCGGTCGCGCAGCGCATGGAGCTGATACATGCCGGAAAACCCGGCGCCGATGATGAGAGCGTCATAGGACGCAATGGGGCTGCTGTTCGACATATCCGTCCCGTTGTTATGATGGCGGCCTGTGGCGGGGGCCGCGCCCCCGCCCGCCGGGACGGCGAGTGTAGCCCCTTCAGGCCGCCTTCGCCAGCCCCGCCGCCTTCATCGCGTCGCCGAGGGATTTATCGGCCTTCTCCAGATGCCTGGCGAAGCCGGCGGCATCGGCATAGACCAGACCGAAGCCGCGGGCGTTGAGGAATTCCTTGTACTCGGCGCTGTTGAACACCTTGCCCAGCGCCGGCTCCATCACGCGGCGCACCTCGGCCGGCAGGTTGGGCGGGCCGGCGATGCCGCGCCAGGCGCCGGTGGCGTAGTCGACGCCCATGGCTTCCTTCAGCGTCGGAATGTTCGGGAAGGCGGAAAGCCGTTCCGGCGCCATGACGGCCAGGCTGCGGGCGCGGCCGGCATCCAGCATGGCGCGGGCTTCCGGCACGGAGCAGGTGGTGAAGTCCAGCCCGCCGGCGGCGAGATCCTGCATGGCCGGCGCCGCGCCGTTGGAGGGCACCCAGCGCACATGCGCCGCCGGCAGCCCCATGGCGCCCAGCCAGCCGGCCAGGGCCAGGTGCCAGATGCCGCCCTGGCCGGTGCCGCTGGCCTTCATCTGGCCGGGGCGGCTTTTCTTCACCGCCTCGGCCAGCGCCGTCACATCCTGGTAGGGGGCGGAGGCATTCACCTGGATGCCCGGCGGGTCGTTGTTCATCAGGCCGAGCGGCGTGTAGTTGCGGTAGGTGACCTCGGTCAGCCCCTGCCAGTGCAGCATGCAGATCTCGGCGGTGATGATGCCGAGGGTGTAGCCATCCGGCTGGGCGTTCGCGATGGCGGCATGGCCCACCACGCCGCTGCCGCCGGTGCGGTTCACCACGTTGAAGGGCTGGCCCAGCTCCTTCTCCAGCAGGGCGGCGACGATGCGCAGTACCGCATCCGTGCCGCCGCCGGCAGCCCAGGGGCAGAGCATCTGCACCGGCCGCGCCGGCCAGCGCGGCTGGGCCAAAGCGGGGGCGGCAACCAGGGCGGCGCCGGTGCCGAGCAGGGCGCGGCGGGATGTTTCGATCATGGACAGCCTCCGTTTCGTTTCGTTGCTTGCGTGTTATTCCGCCGCGCGCCCGGCTGGCAAGCGCGGCCCCTGCACCCGGTTCCAGATCCACACCCCCAGCGGCCAGAGCAGCGCCCCGAAGGTCATCGCCGCCAGCACGCCGGAGACCGGGCGTTCGATGAAGGGCAGCACATCCCCGTCGCTCTTGATGAGGGAGGTGATGAAATTCTGCTCCACCATGCTGCCCATGACGATGCCGAGCACCAGCGCCGCCACCGGGTAGCCGTTCCGCTCCATGACGAAGCCGAGGCAGCCGAAGAGCCCGACCAGCAGCACGGAGAACAGGTTGGACCCCGTGGCGAAGCTGCCGACGGCGCACATCACCAAGATGACCGGCATGATGGCGGCGCGCGGCGCCCGTAGCACCTGCGACGCCATGCGGATCATCAGGATGCCGAGCGGGATCATGATGATGTTGGCCAGGATGAAGATGATGTAGAGCGCATACATGCTGCGCGCGTTTTCGGTGAACAGCGTCGGGCCCGGGTTCAGCCCCTTCATGTAGAGCACGCCGATCGCGATCGCCGTGATCGTGTCCCCCGGAATGCCGAAGAGCAGCGAGGGCACCCAGCCCGAGGCGAGGGAGGCGTTGTTGGAGGCGCCCGCCTCCACCAGCCCTTCCGGGTGGCCGGTACCGAATTTCTCCTTCTCCCGGCTGAATTTCTTGCTCATGGCGTAGCTGACCCAGGCGGCCATGTCGGCCCCCGCGCCCGGCAGCACGCCGATGATGATGCCGATGATGTTCCCCCGCCACATCGGCCATTGGTATTTCTTCGTCAGCGTCCACTGGTTGGCGAGGATGGAGCCGAATTTGCGGTCCGGCAGCTTGGGCGGCTCCGGCGTCACCATGGCCCGCATCACCTCGGAGACGGCGAAGACGCCGACCAGGGCCGGGATCGCCTCGATGCCGCCCAGCAGATCCGGTACGCCGAAGGTGAAGCGCGGCGTCCCCGCCGGGTTCTCCATGCCGATGCAGGAGACCAGCAGGCCGAGCAGCATGGAGGCGATGGCCTTGATCGGCGAGGACCGCGCCACCAAGGTCGCGCACATCAGCCCGAGGAAGGCGAGCCAGAAATACTCGAAGGTGGAGAAGGAGAGCGCCATTTCCGCCAGCACCGGCGCCATCAGGACGAGCGAGAGCGTGCCGACGATCCCGCCGATGGCGCTGAACCAGAGCCCGGCGCCCAGCGCCAGTTCCGCCTGCCCCTTGCGGGTCAGCGCATAGGCCTCATCCGTATAGGCGGCGCTGGCCGGCGTGCCGGGGATACGCAGCAGGCAGCCCGGAATGTCGCCGGAGAAGATCGCCATGGCGCTGGCGGTGATGATGGTGGCGACCGCCGCGATGGGGGAAAGCCAGAAGGTCACCGGCACCAGCAGCGCCGTCGCCATCGTCGCCGAAAGCCCGGGCAGGGAGCCGACGACGAGCCCGTAGATGGCGGAGGCGAGAATCGCCAGCATCACATCCGGCGCGGCCACCAGGCGGACAGCTTCGAGAAGTTCCATGCGCGCGCGCCTACCAGGGGGCCGTCAGCAGGCCGCCGGGCAGGGGCACCCGCAGCAGCTTGTAGAAGGCCAGGTGGATGAGGAAGGGCAGGATGACCGCCAGCGGCACCGCCAGCCGCCAGCGGGCGCCGAGGGTGAGCGCGCCGGCCAGGATCATCAGCGCCGCGGTCAGCAGGAAGCCGAGCGTCTCGCTGGCCAGCACGTAGAACAGCAACAGCGCCGGCGGCACCAGGGCGCGCAGCCCGTACCACCAGGGGTGCGGCGTATCGGGCGCCTCCTCCGCCTCGAAGCTGCGGCCGATGCCGAAGATGATGAGGGCGCCGCAGGCGATGAGGCCGCAGCCGATGAGCATGGGAAAGGCGGCCGGCCCCACCTCCTGCCCCGGCACGGCGGGCAGGCGGGACCCGCCCCAGGCGGCGGCCGCCCCGAGGACCACCAGCACCCCGCCGGTGATCCGGTCGGATAACTGCATCTTGGACGTCCCTTATTCTCGGGGCGCCACCTTACCGGCGCCGCGGCCTCATTCCAGCCGGATATTTGCGGCGCTGATCTGACGTTGCCAGAAGGCAAGCTGGTCACGAACGAAGGCGGCCAGATGCGCGGGCGAGGAGGCGGGAAAGCCCATCCCCAGCTCCGCATAGCGGGTGCGGAGCGCCGGGCTTTCCGCGGCGCCGGCGATGAGCGTCGCCCAGCGCGCCACCACCGCCTCCGGCAGTCCCGCCGGGCCGGCAAGGCCGTTCCAGCTTTCCACCAGGTAATCCGGCAGGCGCTCCTTCACCGCCGGCACGTCGGGCAGCAAGGGGCTGCGTTCCCGCCCGGTGACGGCCAGGATGCGGATGCGGCCGGCCTGAAGATGCGGCAGGGCGGCCTGGATGTTGTCCACCACCAGCGCCACGCGGCCGCCGAGCAGATCCGCCCAGGCGGGGCCGCTGCCGCGATAGGGCACATGCATCAGCGGCAGCTTGCCCATCACCCGCAGCACCTCCGCCCCCAGATGGCCGGAAGTGCCGTTGCCGGAGGAGGCGATGGTGGTCTCCCGGGTGATCGCCAGCAGGTCGTCCAGCCTGCGCAGCGGCGAATCGGCGGCGACGGAGATCGTCCCCGGTTGCAGCGAGACCAGGGCGATGAAGCTGAAATCCGTCAGCGGATCGAAGCCTTGGCGCGGGAACAGCCAGGGATTCGTCCCATGCGTGCCGATGGTAACGAAGCCGAGGGTCTGGCCATCCGGCGGCGATTTCGCCAGCACCTCGGTGCCGACATTGCCGCCGGCGCCGGGACGGTTCTCGATCACCATGGGCGGCGCGCCGGGCAGTTCCGCCATGGCCGGCACCAGCAGCCGGGCGACGATGTCGGTGCCGCCGGCCGGCGGGTAGGGGACGATGAGGCGCACCGGCCGTGCCTCCTGCGCCCCGGCGGCGGGCGGCAGCAGGGGCAGGGCGGCGAGCGCGCCGAGGGCGCGGCGTGTGGCGGGCATGGCGTTTCCTCGCTTATGGGGGCTTGGCCCGGGGCGAATTTGGCGCAGGGGGCGCGCCGGTCCATCATGCCGCAAATCGCCGCAGGAGATGTCCCCGTATGGTTCCGCCTTGGCACGAGAAGCTCGCCTCCATCGAGGCGACCGAGGCGGGGCTGCAATCCGCCGGCTACATCCCCAGCCGGCCCATTTCCACCGCCCTCTATCTGGCGCATCACCTGCAGAAGCCCATCCTGGTGGAGGGGCCGGCCGGCGTCGGCAAGACGGAGCTGGCGAAGGCCGCCGCCTCCTGGCTCGGCCTCGGGCTGATCCGCATGCAGTGCTATGAGGGGCTGGACGAGTCCAAGGCCCTCTATGAGTGGAAATACGGCAAGCAGCTCCTCTACACCCAGATCCTGAAGGACCGGATGGGGGCGGTGCTGGGGGAGGAGCCCGGGCTGGACGCGGCGATGCGCCGGCTGCACGGCGTCTCCGACCTGTTCTTCTCCGAGGAATTCCTCGAGCCGCGGCCGCTGCTGAAGGCGCTGCGCCAGCCCGAGGGCGCGGTGCTGCTGATCGACGAGGTGGACAAGGCGGACCAGGAATTCGAAGCCTTCCTGCTGGAACTCCTCTCCGATTACCAGGTGAGCATCCCGGAAATCGGCACGGTGCGGGCGGAGGTGGCGCCGATCGTGCTGCTCACCTCCAACTCCCAGCGCGACCTCGGCGATGCGCTGAAGCGGCGCTGCCTGCACCTGCATATCGGCCTGCCGGAGCCGCGGCTGGAGGCGCGGATCATCGCCGCCCGCGTGCCAGGCATTGCGGAGGCGCTGCGGCGCCAGCTCGTCGCCTTCGTGCAGCAGATGCGCACGCTGGATCTCAAGAAGCTGCCCTCGGTCAGCGAGACCATCGACTGGGCGCGGGTGCTGGTGCTGCTGCATGTGCGGGAGCTGGACCCGGCGCTGGTGCGGGAAACGCTGAACGTGCTGCTGAAATTCGAGAGCGACATCGAGGCGGTGGAACCCCGCATCGCCGAGCTGCTGCAGGCGGCGCGCAGCGAGGCGGTGCCGGTCAGGTGAGCGGCGCGGCGGTCATGGACGGTCCGCTGCTGGATTTCTTCCGCGCCGCGCGCGGGGCGGGGCTGCGCATATCACCCGCCGAAAGCATCGATGCGGTGCGGGCGGTGGAGGTGGTGGGCTTCGAGGAGCGGGAGGCGTTGCGCGACACGCTGTCGCTCGTTCTGGCCAAGACGCCGGCGGAGAAGCGCGCCTTCGCCGAATGCTTCGAGCGCTTCTTCCGCCGCGGCAGCTTCGCCGATGACGAACTGACGCCGCCACCCGCCGCGGCGACGCCGGAGGGCAGCCCGGCGGGGGGCGAAGGGGAGGGGGGCGGCAGCGCGCTCGGCCGCATGCTGCTGGCCAACGACCAGGCGGCGCTGGCGGCGGAGGTGGAGGCGGCCGCGGCGGCGGTCGGCCTCGTGAACATCGCCATCTTCACCCAGGTCAACCTCTTCACCCGCCGCATGCTGGACCGCATGGGGCTGGCGGCGCTGGAGCGGGAGATCGCCGCGACCCAGGATGCCGACCGCGCCAACCGGCTGCGCACCGGGCGGGACCGGCTGCGGGAGCGGGTGCGGGATTTCGTGCAGCAGAACCTGCTGCTGTTCGCGGAGGGCAAGAACCAGGAATTCCGCGAACGCCTGCTGACCCAGACCCGGCTCTCGGCGATCGACCGGCGGGACCATGAGCGGATGCGGGTGCTGGTCCGTGCCATGGCCAAGCGCCTCGCCACGCAATATGGCCGGCCGCGCAAGCGGGATAGGCGCGGCGTGCTGGATGTGCGCCGCACCCTGCGGCGGAACATGGGGTGGGAGGCGATTCCCTTTCTCCCGGTCTGGAAGCAGGAACGCATCGACAAGCCGAAGCTCGTCGTGCTGTGCGACGTCTCCGGTTCCGTCGCGCCGCTGGCGCAATTCCTGCTGCTGTTCCTCTATTCCCTGAACGAGGCCCTGGCCGGGCTGCGCGCCTTCGCCTTCAGCAACAGCCTGATCGAGGTCTCCGAGATCCTCGAACGCCTGCCGATCGAGAAGGCGATTCCGGAGGTGCTGCAGCGGATCGGCTTCGGCTCCTCGAACTACGGCCAGGCCCTGGCGGATTTCGAAGCGGGCTGGCTCGGCATCCTCGACAGCCAGACGACGGTGATCATCCTCGGCGATGGCCGCGGCAACCGGAACCCGGCGCGCAGCGAGATCCTGCGGCGCATGGCAGAGCGGGCGAAGCAGGTGGTGTGGCTGAACCCGGAGCCGCGCACGCTGTGGGGCACCGGGGACAGCGACATGCCTCGCTACGCGCCGCATTGCCGGGTGACGGCGGTGTGCAACAGCCTGCAGCATCTGGAGCGCGTCATCAGCGGGCTGCTGCGGGACGGGGCTTGAGCGGGGAGGGGGCGATGGACCCAGCGCTGCGCGCGGAATTCGGCATCGAGGGCGAATGGGCGACGGTGCGGCGGCACAGCATCCGCTGGTCGGAATGCGACCAATTCGCCCATGCCAACAACACCGCCTATCTGCTGCTCTGCGAGGATTCCCGCGTGGCGCATTGGCTGGAGATCGGCGGGCGCTTTGCGCTGGACTCGCCAGGGCCGCTGGTGGCGCGCATCGAGGCGGAGTTCCGCCGCTCCGTCGCCTTCGGCGATGAGGTGGCGGTGACGCTGCGCCCGCTGGCGCTGCGCCGCACCAGCTTCACCACGGAATATGCGGTGTGGAAGCAAGGGCTGATCTTCCGCAGCAAGGCGGTGCTGGTTTCCGCCGTGCCGAGCAGCGGCGAGAAGGTGCCGCTGACGCCGGAGATCCGCGCGGCGCTGATCGCGCAGGGCGCCACGGAGGAATAGGCTCGCCCGCCCTCCTGGCCGTAAGGCCAGGTGCGCAAAGGCGCGCTCGACCTCGTCGAGCGACTTCTCGCGACAGCCACGGTGCCGCAAGCGAGTCAAGGCTGCGCCGAAGGCGCACCGCGCTTCGCGCGGCTGCGGCCTTGACTCGCTTGCGGCACCGTGGCCCCGGGCAATGGTGGCCTTCGCTTGCGCGACGAGGGGTGGGGCGTCGGCCGCCGGCGCCTTCGCGGTCGACCTCCGATGTCTCGATACGCTTGCGGCACCGCGGCCCCAGGGCAATGATCATCTTCGACACCGTCGAAAGCCCTGCAAGGGCCTTCGCTTGCGCGCCCCGCAGCATCAACCTGCCGCGGCGATCGCCGCCCATTCCTCTGCGGTGAAGCGCGGCGTGATGTGCTGCGGGCAATTCCACTCATGCCCCGCCACGCGGACCAGCATCGCGCTCTCCGCCAGCGTCTCCCGCCCCGGCGGCGTCAGCCGGGCCAGCAGCGCCGGATCGTCCCGCACCACCCTTGCATGGCCGAACAGCTTCAGCCGCCGGCGCCGCGCATGGTCCATGAAGAACAGCGCCACCCGGTCATCCGTCGCCAGATTGCCCAGCGAGACATGCTGCCGGTTGCCGCGCAGATCGGCGAAGCCCAAGGTCTCTGCATCCAGCACCTGCACGAAGCCTGCCGGCCCGCCGCGATGTTGGATATAGGGCCAGCCGGTGGAGGACACCGTCGCCAGGAAGAACCCGTCCCCCGCCGCGATGAAGCCGGCCTCCTCCGGCCCCAGTACGCCGTCCTCGCGCCCCTCCGCCGCCACCCGGGCGAAATGCCCGCGGGAGCCGAGCGCCGCCTGCTCCGCCTGCACCGCCGGGGTGAAGGCGATTTCCGCATAATGCCGTCCCATGGTCCGGCCCTCCTTTCCTGCCCCGCAAGCTGGCCCTTGCGTCAGCCGGAAGGAATGGGCGGAATCCACAAGGCACCCTGCTGGAAACAGGAAGAATGGACCGGCTGGACGAACTCCGCCTGCTCGTGGCGATCCTGGAGACCGGCTCCCTTGCCGCGGCGGGCCGCCGCCTCGGCCATTCCCCGCCCGCCGTCACCCGTGGCCTGGCCGGGCTGGAGGAAAGGCTGGGCGTCCGCCTGCTGGACCGCACCACAAGGCAAAGCCGCCCGACCGAGGCCGGCCGCCGCCTCGGCGAGCAGGCCCGCCGCCTGCTGGCGGAATACGAGGACGCGATGGCCGAGGCCGCCGGCGCCGCCGCCGTCCCGCGCGGCCGGCTGCGCATCGCTGCGCCCCTGGTGTTCGGCCGGCTGCATGTGGCGCCGCTGGTCACCGCGTTCCTGGACGCCCAGCCCCTGGTCAGCGCCGAGCTGATCCTCTCCGACCGCAATGCCGATCTGCTGGAGGAGGAGATCGACGTCGCCATCCGCATCGGTGCGCTGACGGAGGCCGGGCTGGTGGCGCGCAAGGTGGGCAGCGTGCGCCGCGTGCTGGCGGCCAGCCCGGACTATCTGGCGCGGCACGGCCGCCCCACCGCCCCGGCGGATCTCGCCATGCATCAGGTGATTCAATTCGCCGCCCCCGGCACGCCCACGCCGGAATGGCGCTTCCAGGGGCCGGGCGGCCAGGTGGCCGCGGTGCGGGTCGCGCCGCGCTTCTCGGTGAACCAGGCGGAGGCGGCGCTGGAAGCGGCGGTGGCCGGGCGCGGCATCCTCCGCCTGCTCTCCTATCAGGCGGCGGAGGCCTTTGCGGCCGGAAGGCTGGAAAGGCTGCTGCGGGAATGGGAGCCGGCGGCGCATCCGGTTTCCCTGGTCCTGCCCTCCGCCCGGCTGCTGCCGCCCCGGGTACGGGCCTTCCTGGATTTCGCCGCCCCGCGCCTCAGCGCCCTGGCGGTGCTGCGGGAGGGGTAGCGGTCCCTGGACGCGAGCGAGACGGCCTCGCCCATCCGTGCCAATGCCGCCACCTTCCACCGGGACCCGGACAGCCTCCGGGCCCCGGCGCCGGTCGGCAGGTCGAACCAGCAGACTCAGGACGGGGGCCCGGGGGGAAGCGCTGCCGGCAGCGCCGGCAACCCCGCTCGGCGGGGTGCAGGGGCTTCGCTCCATGCGCGCGAACTTTAGCAAGAGGTGGGAACAACGAAGAGGAAGATCGGGGGCTTTGCCCCCGAACCCCCACCGGGGAGGGTACCCCTCCCCGGACCCCGGTCTGAGTTTCAGACTCGTGGGTTCAACCTGCCGACTCACACCGGGGTCCGGGGGGTGCAGGGGGCAGCGCCCCCTGCTGGGGGTTTGGCGGCGAAGCCCCCGCCCATCAGCTCCGCCCGCCCTCGCCGCCCTGGCCGCCGCCCCGGTCGCCCGGGTCGCTGTCCTTCCGCCGCAGCTCCTGCGCCGCCAGCGCCGCCGCGGCATTGGCCTGGGGCAGGGGCGGCAGGGCGGCCAGGCGCTGCAGCGTGGCCTCGCCCCCCGCCGGGAAGATCGGGTTGGAGAGGATCCGCTCCGCCGCCGCCCGGTCCCCGGCCTGCAGGGCGCGGGAGGCGGCGTAGAGCGAATCCACCACCGGCTGCACCGGCGCGTTGGGCGCGATACCGACCGCGGGCCGCATCTCCTGCTGCCCGCGCACCAGCTCCGGCCCCACCAGCGGGGAGAATTCCCGCCAGCGCGCGCCATAGGGCAGCTCCGTGGTCAGGTACTCGTAATTCGCCACCGCCCGCGCCGCGACGGCGGGCTGCCCGGCCAGGCGGCTGGGGTCGGCGAAGGCCGAGGCGGTGGAAATGATGGCGGCCCGCGTCGGGTCGCCGGCGCCGACCACGGCATCGCTCGGCAGGCTGGCATAGCCCAGCGGCGGCTGCTGGACGGCGCCGCAGCCCGAAAGTGCCAGGCCGGCGGCAAGAAGGATGGGGCGGATCGACATGTTCGGCTGTTCCTCCGGGTGTTGCATATGGGGCGAAGCTGCCGCTTTTGCAGCCGCCGGCTTTCCGCCGCGCCCGCGCAATGCATAATCCTTCCATGAAATTTCCGGGGGCGGGAAGGATGAGCGGCAGCAATGGCGGCGCAGCGGCACGGGGCTGGGGCGCGGGGGCGGAGGACAGCCCGGCCGCCGTGCTGCGCCGCCGCTACCCCACCTTCAACGATCTGCAGCGCCGGGCGAAGCGGCGCCTCTCCCGCTTCGCCTATGATTTCGTCGCCGGCGGCGTCGGCGACGGCGCGCCGAACGTCGCGCATAACCGCGCCGCCATGGATGCCGTGCGCATCCTGCCGCGCTATGCGCTGGACCTCGCGGAGGTCTCGATCGAGACGGAGATCTTTGGCCGCCGCTACGCCGCGCCGGTCGGCGTCGCGCCGATGGGCGGCATCGGCCTGGCCTGGCCGCGCGTCGACGCCATCCTCGCCGCGGCGGCGCAGAAGGCACGCATCCCCTATGTCTCCTCCACCGTCGCCAATGTCGGCATGGAGGAGCTGGCGCGCATCGCGCCGGACAGTTTCTGGTTCCAGCTCTACGGCCTGCCGGCGGACAACCACCGGCTCTCCTTCGATCTCATCAGGCGAGCGGAGGCGGTGGGGGCGCATGCGCTGGCCATCACCCTCGACGTGCCGATGCGGCAGAAGCGGGTGCATGACATCCGCAACGGGCTGGTGCTGCCCTGGCGCTACCGGCCGCGCACGGTGTTCGACATCGCCCGCGCGCCCTTCTGGGCGCTGGAGATGCTGAAGAAGGGCCAGCCCGCCTTCGAGAACATGCGGAAATATGTGGGGGAGAACGCCTCCATCGCCGAGCTGGCCGGCTTCACCCAGCGTCACATGACCACCGGCGTGACCTGGGAAGATATCGCCCGCTTCCGCGACGCCTGGCCGCGCGCTTTGGTGCTGAAGGGGCTGCAGCATCCGGCGGATGCGGAGAAGGCGGTGGCGCTCGGCGTGGACGGCATCTGGGTCTCCAACCATGGCGGAAGGCAATTCGACGCGGCGCCGGCTTCCATCGACAGCGTGCCGGCGATCGCCGCGGCGGTGGGCGGGCGGGCGAAGATCCTGTTCGACGGCTCCATCCGCTCCGGCCTCGACGTGCTGCGGACGCTGGCGGTGGGGGCGGATTTCTGCTTCGCCGGCCGGGCCTTCTGCTACAGCGTCGCGGCGCTGGGGGAGGCGGGGGGCGACCACGCCACGGCCGGCTTCGCGGAGGAGATCCGCACCACCTTCTGCCAGGCGGGGGTGCGCAACGTGGCGGAGGCGGCGGCGGCGACGGTGCTGCATCCGGGCGCGGTCCGGTTCGACCTGGAAGGGAATGCGCTGGGGCAGGAGGCGCCGAGGGCGCGGGGCTAGAGCAGATCGCCGGAGGGCGGCATCGCCCGGAGGCGTGAATCTGCTCTACAACCCATAAGCTAGAGCGGTTTCGCGCTGCACAGTCAGCGTGAAACCGCTCTAGTCGAGGGGCACGCCGTCCCCCTCGAGCTCCCCCTGCCGAAGGCCGAAGGGCCTTTGGAAACCTTGAGTTTGGCGCCTCGGCCGACGGGGCCGGACGCAAGGGCTGCAAGGGCCTTTCGGACCTTGGCGGGTGGGGGTTGCGGCGCGACGCCCTCCCCGACGGAGGACTTCATGGAGAGCACGCGATGAGCGACGTGACGATCTGGCACAACCCGGCCTGCAGCACCTCCCGCAGCATCCTGGCCTCGCTGCGCGAGGCAGGGATCGAACCCCGCATCGTGGATTACCAGAAGACCCCGCCGGACCGCGCCGCCCTCACCGCCGCCATCCGCGCCGCCGGCCTCACCCCCCGCCAGGCGCTGCGCAGCAAGGGCGGGCTGTACACAGAGCTTGGCCTGGACGATCCGGCGCTCGGCGACGACGCCCTGCTGGACGCCATGCTGGCCCACCCGGTCCTGATCGAACGCCCCTTCGTCTTCGCGCCCAAGGGCGTGCGACTCTGCCGGCCGAAGGAGAAGCTGCTGGAAATCCTGCCCGGCTAGAGCGGTTTCACGCTGACTGTGCAGCGCGAAACCGCTCTAGCTTATGGGTTGTAGAGCAGATTCACGCCTCCGGGCGATGCCGCCCTCCGGCGATCTGCTCTAGCTCATTGTTCGATCGCGTGATTCACGGTTTCGGTCGATTCGACCTCAACCGATCACGCTCTAGAGCAGTTCGCCTCGTCGCATGTTCCGGGTCGTCCGGCGATTCGCCGGGCTTGAAGATGCTCCGGTCCGCTATTTCGCTGGCGCCGCCTCCAGCGCTTCCACCAGCAGCGACAGCAGGCGGGCGCCGAATTCCCGCATGTTCACCAGCCGGTCGCCATGGCCGGTCTCGACGGTCAGGCTGCGGCTGACCGGCCCGGCGACGGCGATGCAGGCATGCCCGGCCGCATCGCCATAGCGGTTGCCGGTGGGGCCGGTGGCGCCCGTCTCGCCCAGCCCCCAGACCGTGCCGAGCCGGGCCCGGGCGCCCTCCGCCAGCAGCAGCGCATAGGGTTCGGTGGCCGCCCGCACGCCTTCCAGCTTCTCCGCCGGGATGGCCAGCAGGGCTTCCCGGGCGAAGCGCGTATAGACCACCGCCCCACCCAGGAAATAGGCCGAGGCCCCCGGCACCGCGAGCAGCGCGGCGGAGACCAGCCCGCCGGCCGAGCTCTCCGCGATGGCGATGGTCTCCCCCCTGGCCTTCAGCAGCGCGCCCGCGCGGGCGGCGATCGGCAGTAGCCTGTCCATGGCGGATCCTCCTGGCCATAGGAGATCAGGCCCGGGCGGCGGCGGCAAGGCCCGTGGTGGCGGGCAATGGCTGGCCGGCCGGGTCCCGTGCCGGGGCGCGGCGTATCGAGGACCCCCCGCCCGACGGGCTTCCATCCCGGGCCGGTTCCCTCGCCGGCCTGCGCCGCGCCCCGGCACCCGGCCGGCCAAAGCCTCGCGGCCAGATCCTCGTGCCAGATCCTCACGCCAGCTTTGGGACGCCCTTGACCGCCTTGGCGATCAGGGGCGCCCCGGTCTCAGCGCAGCGAGAATTTCACCGGCACCAGCAGCTCCACCGGGTCGCCCGGCCAGTTCGCCGGCGGCGGCGGCAGGGGGGAGGCGCGGCGGATCATGTTCGTCACCGCCTCATCCAGCATCTCGTGGCCGGTGCCGCGCAGGAAGCGCCATTCCGAGACGGTGCCGTCCCGGCGCAGGATGACGCGCAGCATGGCGGTGCCTTCCATCCGCGCGAAGCGGGCGGCCGGCGGGTAGTGCTTATGCCGCTCCAGCGCCGCCATCAGGGCGGAGACGTAGCTGGGCGGCGGCGCGGGCCGGGCCGCCGGGGCGGGCGCTGCGGCGGCGGCGGGCTGCGGCGTCGGTTCCGCCGGCGCGGCCGGGGCCACGGGCGCCGCCGGGCGCGGCGTTTC
>NZ_SRXO01000035.1 GCF_008360935.1 Siccirubricoccus phaeus | reverse complement strand
CGACCTCATCCCCAACATGCCACAGCCGCGCCTTGCGCCGCTGATGCAGGGCTTCGCCAAGGCCGTGGCAGATGCCAACCTCTTCGTGCGAGCCAACGCCGGTTCAAAATGAGGGGATGGGTGAGGGCGCGAAGACATGGTCGAAGAACTAGCTGCATGATACTGGATAAATTGTTGACGCCCTGCCTGGTCCTCGACCTCGGCATCCTCAGGCGCAACCTCGCCGCCATGCAGGCCGCTGTGGCGCGCCACCCTGGCCTCGTGCTGCGGCCGCATCTGAAGACGGCGAAGAGCCTCGAGGTCGCGAGGCTGGCGGCGCCGGGCTTCGGCCCGGTCACCGTCAGCACGCTTGCCGAGGCGCGCTACTTCGCGGCGGGTGGCTGGCGGGACCAGATCTACGCCGTCGGCATCACGCCGCAGAAGCTGGAGGCGGTGGCGGCGATCGAGGCCGAGGTGAAACTCATCACCGACGATCTCGACGCCGCCCGCGCCATCGCCGCCCACCCCGCCAGGCTGCGCGCCCTGATCGAGGTGGATGTGGGCGAGGGCCGCGGCGGCATCCCGCCGGAAAGCCCCCTGCTGCCGGAGATCGCCGCGGCGCTCGGGCCGCGCCTCGCTGGCGTCATCAGCCATTCCGGCCATTCCTATGCCGGGCGCAGCGACGCCGACATGGCCCGCATCGCCGAGGAGGAGCGGGCCGGCATCACCCTGGCTGCGTCGCGGCTGCGGCAGGCGGGGCATGCGGTCCCGATCGTCTCCCTCGGCTCCTCCCCCACCGCGCTGCATGCGCGGCGGATGGATGGCGTCACCGAGGTGCGGGCCGGCGTCTATATGTTCGGCGACCTGTTCCAGGCCCAGCTCGGCACCCATGGGCTGGAGGATATCGCGATGACGGTGCTCGGCTCGGTCATCGGCCGCAGCGAGGCGCGCAACACGCTGCTCCTGGACGCCGGCGCCCTGGCGCTCTCCAAGGACCGCAGCACCGAGGCAGCGCCGAAGGATTGGGGTTTCGGGAGGGTCCTGGACCTGGACGGCAGGCCCCTGCCCGGCGAGGCCTGGATCGCCCGCGCCTATCAGGAGCATGGCGAAGTCCGCGCCCGCGCCCCGCTGCCCATGCTGCCGGTGGGTGCGAAGCTGCGCGTCGCCCCCAACCACACCTGCCTCACCGCCGCGGCGCATGACCGCTACCATGTGGTGGATGGCGGGCGGGAAGTGATCGCGGTGTGGGACCGGGTGAATTACTGGTAGCCCGCGCCTTCCTTCCCCGGCCGGCGGGGGATGGCATGGGTGTGCTGCGGCGTGACGACGGGCGGCCAGCACTTCGTTCGTTCCGCCACCCCCACCCCAACCCTCCCCCCGCCAGCGAGGGAGGGAGCGGCTGACCGCCATCCCGCCTCCGCCTTCAGAACAGCAACGCAATCCAGACGTTCCGTGGACGCGGCGCTGGCACCGGGGCGGGCGCTTTCGCCCTCCCCTACCCGCCTTTAGGGTGCCGCGTTGCCAAACCGGCCCGGCCCCCGCCCGGCCCGCCCTGTTGCAGGAGCGATGCGATGATCCGCCGCTGGCTGTCCCTGCTCTATGTCCAGGTGCTCATCGCGATCGTCATCGGCGTCGCGGTCGGCGCCCTCTGGCCGGAAACCGGGGAAGCGCTGAAACCCCTGGGCGACGGCTTCATCAAGCTCATCAAGATGGTCATCGCCCCGGTGGTGTTCTTCACCGTGGTGCATGGCATCGCCAGCGTGCGGGATGCCGGCAAGGTCGGCCGCGTCGGCATCAAGGCGCTGCTCTATTTCGAGGTGGTCTCCACCTTCGCCCTCTTCATCGGCCTCGCCGTGGCGAAGCTCTTCCAGACCGGCAGCGGCTTCAACATCGACCCCAGCCAGCTCGATGCAAGCGCGGTGCAATCCTACGCCCAGCGCGCGCATACGGACAGCGTGACGGGGCATCTGATGGCCATCATCCCGGACACCTTCCTCGGCGCCTTCGCCGGCGGCGACCTGCTGCAGGTGCTGCTGCTGGCGGTGCTGACCGGCTTCGCCATCAACGCCCTGCCGGAAAAGGCCCGGCTGGCGGCGAGCGACGCGGTGGACGGGCTTTCCGCCATCTTCTTCGGGGTGGTGCGGATCGTGGTGAAGGCAGCGCCGGTCGGGGCCTTCGGCGCCATGGCCTTCACCATCGGCGCCTATGGCTTCGGCTCCCTGCTCCAGCTCGGGGAGCTGGTGGCGACCTTCTACCTCACCTCCATCCTCTTCGTGCTGCTGGTGCTCGGCGCCATCGCGCGCTTCTGCGGCTTCTCCATCCTCCGCTTCATCGCCTATATCCGGGAGGAGCTGCTGATCGTCCTCGGCACGTCGAGCAGCGAGAGCGTGCTGCCGCAGGTGATGCGCAAGCTGGAACGGCTGGGCTGCGCGCCGCAGGTGGTGGGGCTGACCGTGCCGCTGGGCTACAGCTTCAACCTGGACGGCACGAATATCTACATGACGCTGTCCACCATGTTCCTCGCCTATGCGACGAACACGCCGCTGACGCTGGGGCAGGAGATGACGATCCTGCTGGTCGCCATGCTCACCTCGAAGGGCGCCTCCGGCGTGACGGGGGCGGGGTTCGTGACGCTGGCGGCGACGCTCTCGGTCATCCCGGACATCCCGATCACCGCGCTGGCCGTGCTCGTCGGCATCGACAAATTCATGAGCGAGTGCCGGGCGCTGACCAACCTCGTCGGCAATGGCGTCGCCTGCGTCGCGGTCAGCCGCTGGGAAGGCGCGCTGGACACGGCGCGGCTGCAGGCGGAGCTGGCGCGCGGCCCGGATGCGCCGGCCCTGGCGGAGCCCGTTCCGGCCCGGGCCACGGGGTAAGGGCAGCAGGTCCCGGCCGCCGGCCCGGGGTCACTCCGGGCGCGCCCATCCGGGGTAGGCCGGCAGCCCGTCCGCCAGGCTGACCCAGCCCAGGCGATGGGCGGTCTGGGTATGGTCCTGCGGCGGCACCGCCTCCGGGTCGTCCAGGCTGGCGGTGGTGATGTCGATCTCTGCCGCATAGGCTGCGCTCTCATAGGTGAGCGAGGTGCCGCAGCGCGGGCAGAAGGTCCGGGTGACGCCGGGGCTGGAGGCGTAGCGGGCGGGCGTGCCGGCCAGCAGCCGGTATCCCTCCCGCGGCACCGAGAACCAGGCGACCACCGGCGCCCCCGCGGCGCGGCGGCAACTGCCGCAATGGCAAAGGGTGGGGTGGAAGGGCGCGCCATGCGCCGCGTACCTGATCTCGCCGCAAAGGCAACCGCCGGTGAGCATACGCCTCTCCTTTCCCGGGGACGGGCATGATCGCCGGCGCGGCCCGGGGCGCGTCAATCGCGCCGGCTTGCCCCGAGGAGCAAGAATGGGCGAGGCTGGCCCGGAGGAGACCCAGCCCATGCCGCCAACGCCCCTTTTCCCGCCTGCCCGCGTGGTGCCGCTCGGCGGCGGGGCGAAGCTGATCTTCTGCTCCGGCGTCACCGCCCGCGGCAGTCAGGCGGCGGGCCGTTCCGTGCAGGAACAGGCGCGGGAATGCCTGAACAAGCTGGAGCGCGCCCTGGCCGCCGAGGGGGCGCGGCTGGAGCATCTGCTGAAGATCACCACCTGGCTCAGCGACATGCGCCACTATGAAGGCTTCAACGAGGCCCGCCGCGCTGCCTTCGCCGGCATGGAAACGCCGCCCGCCAGCACCTGCGTCGGCGGGGCGCAATTCACCTCCACCGATGTCTGCATCGAGATCGAGGCGATCGCCGTGCTGCCGGGGCCGAAAGCATGAGCGCGAGCCTCGCCGAACGGATCCGGACGGAATCGGCGCGGCTGGCCGCGCTCTGCGTCGCCTGCGGCGAATGCGTCCGGGCCTGCCCGATGACGCCCTATGCACCGGGGGCGGAGGCGGCGGCGCCGAATGCCGTGGCCGCCGGCATGCGGGACGTGCTGCAGGATGGCGAGGGCACGCCGGAAGCCCGCGCCTGGATCGCCGCCTGCACCCGCAGCGGCGTGTGCAGCCCGGCCTGCCCGGAGGGGCTGGACGCCGCCTTCATGCTGCGCCTGGCGCAGTGGCGGGCCAAGGGCGCGCTCGGCAACGCGCCGCTGATCCCGGTGAAGGAGGACACGCAGTACTCGCCGAAGGTGAAGGCCTTCGCCCGGCTGACCCTGACGGAGGAGGAGCAGGCGAAATGGCTCTGAGTCCTTCCCACGACGTCGCTGCGCGCCATCCTGGGGACCCCGGGAGTCGCTGCCTTCCCGAAGCCTCCCACAGCCTGAAGCGGCAAAGCCGCTACACCGGGCAGCGACCATGACGGAGAGGACGCCATGACGGAGAGCGCCACCGCCATCTTCTGGTATGGCTGCAACATGACGCGGCATGGCGAGGTGATCCGCGCCACCACCCGCTTCCTCGAAGCCGTGGGCGTTGCCGCGGAGCCCTCCGGCGGCCCCGCCCATTGCTGCGGCAGCCCGAAGGATGCGAGCGCGCGCATCAATGAGGGCATGGCGCGGCGGACCATCACCGGCTTCAACGCCAGGCTGGCCGGTGCGGCCGATCCGGACCCCCAGGCTGCGCCTTCCGATCGTCGGACGGGCGCGGGCGGGCAGGTCATCACCTGGTGCCCCTCCTGCCACATGAACATGCAGGACAGCATGGCGCCGGTGACGCCGACCAATTTCGAGACCGTCCACATCACCGAGGTGCTGCATGCGCGGCAGGAGAGGCTGCGGCCGCTGCTGGCGCGCCCGGTGAAGCGGCGCGTGCTGCTGCACCAGCATCTCGGCTTCAACGGCCGCGTGCCGGTGAATTCCATGGTGGCGGAGCTGCTGCGCCTGGTCCCGGGCCTCACGCTGGCGGAGCACCCTTACCGGGCGCCGGGGCATATGTGCTCCTCCCTGGCCGGCGTGCCCGGCGCGCTGGCGGATGCGCAGCGTGCCACCCTGGCGGCGATGGCGGAGACGGGCGCGGACACCCTCTGCACCATCTTCCATTCCTGCCATCGGGACGCGGTGGCGCTGGAGCGCCACGGCATCCAGGTGGCGAATTGGATCCACCTGCTGGCCGAAAGCGCCGGCTGGCCGGCCGAGGACGAATACAAGGCCTGGCGCAACGCGGCGGATGCCGGCGCCGCCATCGGAGCCGAACGGATGGGCGCCGCCGGGGCCGTCGCGGTGGAGAAGCTGGTGCTGCCGGAACTGGCCAAGCCGCCGGTGGTCTGACGCCGCCGGATGCGAGGCCTTCGGCCCGTGGCGACTCCCCGGGTCCCCATGCGCTGCGCAGCAGCATCATGGGGATAAGGATCACCCCTCGATCGTCAGGTTCAGCCGCTCCGCGATCTCGGTCCATTCGCGCAGGTTGCGCTCGATCTGCGCCCGGAAGGTGGCGGGGTCCTGGTAGCTCGGCACGGTGTCCACCGCCAGCAGGCGCCGATGCGTCTCCGGCTTCCCCGCCGCCACGCGGAAGGCCGTATCCAGCCGGTCCAGGATGGGCTGCGGCGTGCGGGCGGGGGCGAGCAGGCCGGAGAAGCCGTTGAAGGAAAAGCGCTCGGAAAAGCCCAGCTCCTTCAGCAGCGGCACCTCGCCCAGCGCCGGGATGCGGCGGTCCCCGGCCGTCGCCAGCGGGCGGACGCGGCCGGCCTTCATCATCTCCCCCGCCGCGGCCATGGAATGGAAGCCGCCATGGATGGCGCCGGCCAGGATGTCCTGCAGCATCGGCGTCTCGCCGCGATAGGCGACATGCTCCATCTTCAGCCCCGCCTCCTCCGCCAGCAGCAGGGCGAAGGCATGGCCGGTGGAGCCCGGGGCGTAGGAGCCGAAGGAGAGATCCCTGCCCTTCGCCCAGGCGAGGAATTGCGGCCAGGTGGCGATCTCCGCCGGCACCCGCGGCCCGACGACGAAGGTGGTGGAGGTGGTGCCGAGCCGCCCGATCGGCGCGAAATCCTTCACCGGGTCATAGGGGAAGCGGCGCATCACCACCGGCGTCTGGACATGCGTGGTGATGGTGAAGAGCAGGGTGTAGCCATCCGGCACCGCCTTCGCCGCCGCCTCGGTGCCGACCATGCCGCCGGCCCCGCCGCGGTTCTCGATGACGATGGGCTGGCCGAGTTCCGGCTGCATCCCCTCCGCCGCGATGCGCGCCCAGGTATCCGTACCGCCGCCGGGCGGAAAGGGGACGATGAAGCGGATGGGACGGTCCGGATAGCTGCCCTGGTAGCTCCCTTGGGCCCGGGCCAGAACAGGGGTGGCAAGCGCGGTCAGCGCCAGCAGCCGGCGACGATGCATGCGGTTTCCTTCCCTCTTGGGCCCCCGGATGGCGGGCCTGCCCCGTTCGGGGTCGGTGCAGCCTTTCACATTCGCGGCCCGTCCCGGAAGGGCCGCGATGCCGGGACGCCCGGCAAGGCTTCCGGATCGCCGGCCCATGCCTCCGCCGGCGCGCCGCCTGCGGCGGCCATGGCGCTCGCGCCTGCGCCGGGCAGGATCCTCGCCGGGGCGGCACCGGGCCGCCGCCCGCGACGCGTCATCCCATGAAGGAAGGCGCGTGATCCTGCCGCGGCGCGGCGCCCGCCGGTGAAGCCCGGCGGCAGAAGGCCGGCCTTGTTTCGCTGCCCGCCTCGACATGAGGGTATGTTATAATGTAACGTCACTACCCTGTCATTGCGGGGCCTCCATGATGCTTTCATACCGTGCCGCCTTGCTCTCTGCGGTCGCCGCCGTGGCGTGCCTCGGCGTGCCGCCGCCATCCTCGGCGCAGGTGACGACCATCCTGCCGGAGATCTCGGTCACCGCGAGCCCCATCGCCGGCAGCCAGCCCGGCAGCTTCGTGCCGGTGACGACGATCGACCGCTCCCGGATCCTCCGCGAACCGGCCCGCTCCCTGGGCGACGTCCTGCTCAACGAGCCGGGCGTTACCGGCACCAGCTTCGCCCCCGGCGCCAACCGCCCGATCATCCGCGGCCTCGACAATTTCCGGGTCCGCCTGCAGGAGAACGGCTTCGGCGCCGGCGACGTCTCGGCCTATGGCGAGGACCATGCGGTGCCGCTGGATCCGCTCTCGGCGCAGCGCATCGAGGTGATCCGGGGGCCCGCCTCGCTGCGCTGGGGCTCCCAGGCGATCGGCGGCGTCGTGAACGTCATCAACAACCGCATCCCGACCGCCCTCCCCGACCGCGCGGTGCAGGGGCAGGTCTTCGGCGGCTGGAATTCCGGCACAAGCGGCTGGGACGGGGCGGCGACGGCGGAGATGCGGGCGGGCCGCTTCGTCCTGCATGGCGATGTGTTCGGCCGCCAGGACGGCAACTACCGCATCCCCGGCGGCAAGCGGCAGGCCAATACCGGCCTCAGCACCGATGGCGGCGCGGTGGGCCTCAGCTACATCTTCGACCAGGGCTTCATCGGCACCTCGATTTCGCGCTTCCACAGCCTCTACGGCATCCCGGGCGGGGAGGAAGCGGCGCTCGGCACCCAGATCAGCATGGAGCAGGTGCGCTGGGCGAGCCGCGGCCAGTACCGGCCGACTGCCGGCCCGATCCAGGCGGTCAATTTCTGGCTGGGCTACACCACCTACCGCCACGAGGAAATCGGCGCCGAGCACGAGGAGCACGACCATGACCACGATCATGAGCATGAAGAGGAAGGCGGCGGCCATGCCGAGACCGGCGGGGGCCGGCACATCCATGGCGGCTTCCGCAACCACTCCTGGGACAGCCGCTTCGAGCTGCAGCACGTACCGGTCACGACGGGCCTCGGCGAGCTGAACGGCAGCATCGGCGTTTCCTTCGAGCAGGAGCGGCTGCGCACCACGGGCGAGTTCTTCGAATTCCTGCCGCCCGCCCAGACGGACCGCTATGCGGGCTACGTCTTCGAGGAGCTGACCCTGGCGCCCGGCTGGCGGCTGCAGGGGGCGGCCCGCATCGAATTCGTCCGGGTCGATGGCTCCACGGCGACCTTCCCGGGCGGCAACCTGCCGCTCAGCGCCGACCAGGAATTGGAGAACATCACCCGCCGCCGCAATTTCACGCCGGTCAGCGTCAGCCTCGGCCTGCTGCACGACCTGCCCTGGGCCATGCAGCTTCGCCTGACCGGCCAGTATGTCCAGCGCGCCCCCAGCGCCGCGGAGCTGTATTCGCGCGGCGCGCATGATGCGTCCGGCACCTTCGACATCGGCGATCCGAATCTGGGCATGGAATCGGCCGGCACGCTGGAGCTGGGGCTGATGCGGGAGGTCGGCTCCCTCCGCTTCGACACCAGCGCCTATTACTCGCGCTTCGACGGCTTCATCTATCACGCGCTGACGGGCAACAATTGCGGCGAGAGCTTCAGCTCCTGCGCGCCGGGCGGCGATGGGGAGTTCCGGCAGGTAGCCTACGGCCAGCGGGATGCCACCTTCTATGGCGTGGAGGCGAAGGCGGAGCAGGACCTGCTCAGCTTCGGCGACAACACCCTCGGCGTCTCCGGCCGCTATGATTTCGTCCGGGCCGAATTCGCCGATGGCGGCGGCAACCTCCCGCGGATCCCGCCGCACCGCCTGGGCGGCGGCGTGTGGTGGCGCGGGGTGAATTGGCAGGCGAGCGTCGACTATCTCCACGCCTTCGACCAGACCCGTATCGGCGCCAATGAGACGCCCACCAAGGGCTATGACCTGCTGGGCATCCGCGTCGGCTACACCGCGCATGTCAACGATACGACGGCGGTGAACCTCTCCGTCATCGGCAGCAACCTGCTGGATTCCGACATCCGCAACGCCGCGTCCTTCAAGAAGGACGAGGTGCTGCTGCCGGGGCGCAGCGTGCGCTTCCTGCTGACGATGAATTTCTGAGCGCGCGGCCGGCTGCGGGGAGGCAAAGGCCCGCAGCCCTGCAGCTTCGGCAGGGCGCTCAGCCCCTTATCCGCGCGCGGCCGCCGCCTGCGCGTTGCCGTCGCTCGCCGCGCGCAGCAAGGCGAGCATCGCGCGGTTGAGCGGCGTCGGCATGGCGTGCCGCTCCCCCGCCGCCACGACGTAGCCGGTCAGCGCCTCGGCCTCCAGCGACTTGCCGGCCATGGTGTCGTGATACATCGATGTGCCGGCCTCCTCCGGGAAGGTCATGAGGGTGGCCCAGACCGAAGCGGCCTCCTCGGGCGCCAGCGCCACCCCCTCGGCCCGGCCGACCGCCACCGCCTCCTCCAGCAGGGCGAGGCCGAGGGCGCGGATATCCGGCCGCCGCAGCACGCGCTGGCGCTGGCGGGTCAGGGCGGTCAGCGGATTCGCCACGATGTTGAGCAGCAGCTTGCGCCAGGCGAGGACGGGGAAATCCGCCGCCTGCTGGGCGCTGAGCAGGCTGCCGCGGAACAGCGCCGCGAAGTCCCGGCCATGCGCATCGTCCGGCACCACGACATCGGGCGCCGGGACATGGCGGAGCCGCACCTCCCCGGGCGCGATGCGCTCGCCATTGTAGTAGACGATCACCGGCACGACCGGCGCCTCGCCCAGGAAGGGCCGCACCCGCTCCGCATGGCCCAGGCCGTTCTGCAGCACCGCCACGCGGGTGCCGGGGCCGGCCAGGCTTTCCAGCCAGGCGCCGGCCGCCGCCGTATCCTGCGCCTTGGTGCAGAGCAGGATCCAGTCCACCGGCGCGGCCTCGGTCGGGTCGGTCAGGCAGCGCAGCTTCACCTGCGCCATGCCCTCCGGATGGTGGAAGCCCAGCGTCCCGAGCGGCCGGCGGGCGCAGGCCAGGACATCATGGCGGCCGGCCAATTGCAGCGCCGCCGCGGCGACGCCGCCGATTCCACCCAGGCCGACAACGGCGATTTTCTGCGGCGTCATGGCACGCGCTCCTGCTTCCTGCGGGCATAGGGTCCCTGGTATCGGGCGGCCTGGCGGCGGCGGTGCGCTACTCCACCCCCAGCTCCGCCCCGCACAGCTCCCGCCCCTCCAACCGCATCTCATGCCCGTCGGCGAATACCGCCACCAGATCGGCCCGGCAGGCGGCGGCTTCCAGCTCCGCCTGCTCGCCCGGCGCCAGCTCCGCGCCCAGCCGGTTCGGGCCGCGTTCGGTGCCCGGCGCATCGGCATAGACCGCCACCACCGGTACCGTCCCCGTATTCCGTAGCCGGAAGCCGCCGCCGGCGGGTGCCGCGCCGGGCGCCGCCTCGCCCTCCAGCACCTCCGCCGCCGTCCAGCCCGGGCGCAGCGCGATCACCGGCGTGGCACAGATATCCACCTCCCGCCGTTCCTCCGCCGCGCGATTGTCGAAGACGATGCGGAGATCCGCCCGGCAACCGCCCGCGAATTCCACCGCATGGCTCGCGCCGGCCGGCAGCAGAGTCTCGCCCAGCCGGTCCTCGCCCCAATCATCATCGTCGGGCGGGCTGAGATAAAGCTGCTCGATGGTGCGCGGCATCAGGTTGCGCAGCGTCACCCGCCGCACCTCGCCCGCCGGGGCCTGGCCGAAGGCGAAGGGACCGCCGGCGCAGAGATCCACCCCTTCCTGTACCGCCTCCTGGTCGTTCTCGAACACCGCGCGCAGGTCGAAGCGGCATTCCTGGGCGCGGACCCGCAGGGTGAAATTCTCCCGCGGCGAGATGATGGAAGCCCCCAGCCGGTCCGGCCCCCAGCCGCCGGCGCCGACGCGCCGCGCATAGAGTTCCCGGATGGTGCGGCGGCCGCGATTCTCCACCTGCGCCTCCCGCACCGGCAGGTTCGGGTCGCCGAAGGCGAGGCGCGGCGTGCGGCAGAGATCGACGCCGCGCCGCATTTCCTCGGTGTCGTCGGAGAACACCGCCTGCACGTCGAAGACGCAGTCGCTGCCGCGCAGCCGCAGCCGGTAGCGCTCCCCGGGCGAGACGGTGGAGCTGCCGAGCCGGTCCCGCCCGCGCTCGGCCGCGCCGGGGCGGGCCAGGTAAAGCTCCCGCAACTCCTGATCCGCGTCATTCGCCACCTCCACATCGCGGCGAGGGCCGGTCTCGGCCAGGCGCAGGCGCGGGGACTGGCAGAGATTCACCCGGCGGCGCAGCTCCTCGCCATCCTCCAGCACGCCGCGCACCTCCCAGTGGCAGGTCCGCGCGGCCAGCGGCACGCGCAGGCTGCCGCGCGGCGGCAGCACATTGCTGCCGAGGCGGTCCGGCCCCTCCGCCTGGCCGGGCTGGAAGAGGTAGAGCTCATACAGCGTCTGGTCCGTCTCGTTGGCGATGGTCGCCTCGCGCGGCGGCTGGGGCGGCGGGGCCTGCTGCGCCTTCGCCGCGGCGCCGAGCGCCAGCAGCAGGGACAGGATCAGGGACAGGCGCATGCAGGACTCCTCCGCGAGGCGCCGGAGGATGCCGGGGCGCTCCCCCGGCTTGCAAGCGGCCCTTGCGTCCCCGGTCAGCGCGGCGGATTCTCGCCGAGATCCCACCAGATGCCGGCCATCAGCCCGAGACCTTCGCGCAGCAGCGGCGCCAGGGCGTGTTCATCCGGCCCGTGCTGGTTGCAGCCGGGATAGGAGTTGGGGATCCAGATGCAGGGCGCGCCGAGGATCTTGAGGAAGAGGTCCGAAGGCGAGGAGCCGGAGGAATTCGGCACGATGTTCGGCGCCCGGTTGGTGCTGCGCTGCATGGAGCGGGCGACGGCCTTCACCCAGGGGTCGTCCGGATCGGTGCGGCTGGCCGGGAACATGCTGCGGCTCATCGCTTCCTCGATCCGCACCATGGGGAAGCCCTCGGCATCCAGATGGCGGCGGAGGTTTGGGATGATGGTCTCGGCCGGCACGTCCACGGTATGGCGCACCTGCAGCCGGGCGCGCGCGCGGCCCTGCACGGCATTGGTCGGCGCATCCGGGTGGCCGCAGGTGAAGGCCAGGACGATGACGCTGGTCTGGGCATAGACGCGCTGCGCCTTGGAGAGGCCGGGCTCACCCCAATCCGGGCTGCCTTCCGGAATGCCCGGCATCTCCTCGAACTCCAGCGAATCCACCGCCGCCCGCACCGCCTGCGGCACCTGGGCCGGCTGCCAGCCGGGGACGCGGATTTTTCCGCGCGGCGTCACGATGCGCGACAGGGCGTGGGCGAGGACGAAGCCGGCATCGTCCAGGATGCCGCCGAAATGGCCGGAATGATGCTCGCCGGGGCGGAAATCCACCACCAGGTCGAAGGCGACGCCGCCGCGGGCGCCGAGCGTCATCTCCGGCACGGCGGTGCTCTGCCGTGGGCCGTCGAGCGCGATGAAGACATCGGCGGCGCAGAGATCGCGGTGGCGTTCGAGGAATTCGGCGAGGCCGGGGGAGCCGACCTCCTCCCCCGTCTCGACGAAGAATTTCACGTTGAAGCCGAGGCGGCCGCGCTCCGCGAGGACGGCGCGCAGCGCCTCCAGCGCGATGAGATGCTGGCCCTTATTGTCCACCGTGCCGCGGCCGTACCAGCGATCGCCTTCCAGGGTGACCTTCCAGGGGTCGCGGTGGTTGCTCCATTGCGGGGCGAGGCCGCGCACCACGTCGCCATGGCCGTAGATGAGGATGGTGGGCAGCGCCGGGTCCTCGAGGCGCGTCGCCAGCAGCACGGGGCCGCGCCCGGCTTCGGGATTCTCCAGTAGCTGGCTGGCGAAGCCGAGCGGCGCCAGCATGGGCGGCAGGGTCTCGGCGCAGTAGCGGATGAGGTCGGGCAGGCGCTCCGGCATCTGGCTTTCGGTTGGCACGGCGACCAGGGTGCGGAGCGCGGCGAGAAACGCGCCCTGATCGAAATAGGCATGGGCGCGGGCAATGGCGCCCTCGCGGGAAGCAGGCATGACGGACCCCCCTTCGGCTGGCGCCATGCTGCGGGGCGGACGGGGTGCGGTCAACGCGGCGGGGCCCGCCTCGCTGGCGCGTCGGCCATCGCCGGAACGGCCGGGCTGCATTAGCCTGCCTCCGGGCCATTCATTCGGGCCGGCCATCGGCTGCGGGAGTCAGGGCATGAGAGTTGGCGTCTTCCTGTTTCACGAATCTCGCTACCCATCGGCGGATGCGCAGGTGATCGACGAGGCGGTCCGCGAGGCCAAGCTGGCCGAGGATGAGGGCATGGATGCCGTCTTCCTCGCCGAACACCATTTCGACGGCAATTGCGCCTATGTCGATCCGCCGACATTCGCCGCCGCCCTGGCCATGGCGACCAGCCGCATCAAGATCGGCTTCGCCGTGCTGCAGACCTCGCTCTACCACCCGATCCGCATGGCCGAGCAGATCTCGCTCATCGACAACCTGGCCAAGGGGCGGCTGATCGTCGGCCTCGGCCGCGGCAGCATGGTCAACCTGCACGAATACAGCGGCTATGAGATCGACCCGGACAGCGCCCAGGAACGCTTCGAGGAGATCGAGCAGATCCTGCTGCAATGCTGGACCAGCGAGCAGCTCAGGCATGCCGGCAAATACTGGAATTTCGACGTCCCGATGATGCTGCGGCCGCGGCCCTACACCAAGCCGCATCCGCAGCTCCTGCGCAGCGTCGCCTCGGAGGGTTCGATCGCGGCGCAGGCCCGGCAGGGCCGCCCGGTGCTGATGGCGGCGGCGACCGCCGCCGGCGCGGCGCGCAATGTCGAGGCCTACCGCAAGGCGGCGCAGGAGGCCGGTGTCAGCGCCGACCGGATCGACCACGCCATTGCCGAGAGCTGGGTATCCCGCACCGTCGTCCTGGCGCCGACCGACGAGGAGGCGCATGCGGTCGGCATGCCCTATTTCCGGCAGATGCAGACCTACCGCGCGGCGCAGAGCTCGGCCTTCGAGGCGATGGTGGCCAAGGCCAATGCGCAGCCCGCCCCGCCAGTGCTCTGCGGTTCGCCGGAAAGCATGGTGGAGGATTTCCGCAGCCTGGCCAGAACCGGCATCGGCGGCGTCAGCATCCGCTTCCGCACCGGGCCGATGCCGGCGGAATTCTCCTCCCGCGCGCTGCAGCTCTTCATGCGGGAGATCGCGCCGGAAATCAGGGAAAGCGCGCCCCTCCCCGCGGCGTCCTGAACCCGGCCGCCCGGCGGGGATCGCTCTGCGTCGCCAGCCCGACGGCCAGCATGCGGGCGATGCCGAAGCGCATCGCCAGCCAGCCGCCGATCAGGTTGGCGCCGATCCCCGCCGCCTCATAGAGCAGGCAGCGGATCGCCGCCGTCATTGCCTGCGCCGCCCGGATCGACCGAAGCTCCCATTCCACTGCAAGAGCGAGGGAGGCTTTCCATGGCTTTGCCACTCACCGGCCGCGTCGCCCTGGTCACCGGCGGGTCCCGCGGCATCGGCGCCGCGATAGCGCTTGCCCTGGCCGAGGCGGGCGCGGCCGTCGGGGTCAATTACCGCGCCGGCGCGGCGGCGGCGGAGGCGGTTGCCGGCACCATCAATCAAGGTGCCGGCAAGGCCGTCACCGTTCAGGCGGATGTCTCCGACAGCGCCGCCGTCGCCGGCATGGTCCAGAGCGTCGCGGAGCGGCTCGGGCCGGTGGATATCCTGATCAACAATGCGGGCGTCGCCCTGATCCGCGGCATCGACGACCTGACCGAGGCCGATTTCGACGCGACGATCGCGGTCAACCTGAAATCCGCCTTCCTCTGCACCCAGGCGGTGCTGCCGCATATGCGCGCCCAGGGCTGGGGCCGGATCGTCAATATCTCCTCCGGCGCGGCGCGCGGGGCGGGGGGCGTCGGCCTGCACTACAACGCCTCCAAGGCCGGGCTGGAGGGGCTGACCCGCGGCTATGCCGCCCGGCTGGTCAAGGAGGGGATCACGGTGAATGCGGTGGCGCCCTCCCTGATCGAGACCGACATGGTGAAGGCGGGCCTGGCCCCGACGCCGGTGCGCATCCCGCTCGGCCGCTTCGGCACGCCGGAGGAGGTGGCGCAGGTGGTGATGCTGCTGATGGCCAACGCCTATATGACCGGCCAGACCGTGGCGCTTTCCGGCGGCATGGCATTCAACTGAGAGCGGCCGGGAGACGGGTGCCGCCCGCCGCTGCCCGGCCCCGCTGCCGCCGCGGCAACCGCGCGGCGACGGCGGGCGCCGCCCGGTTCCGGCCGTGCCGCCACGGCCGGGCGATGCCATGGGACCGGCCCGGCCACGCCGGGTCCGGCCCCGCTACCGCCGCGGCAACCGCGAGGCGACAGCCGGCCCCGCCCGGTTCCGGCCGTGCCGCCACGGCCGGGCGATGCCATGGGACCGGCCCGGCCGCGCCGGGTCCGGCCCCGCTACCGCCGCGGCAACCGCGAGGCGACAGCCGGCCCCGCCCGGTTCCGGCCGTGCCGCCACGGCCGGGCAATGCCATGGGACCGGCCCGGCCGCGCCGGGTCCGGCCCCGCTACCGCCGCGGCAACCGCGAGGCGACAGCCGGCGCCGCCCGGTTCCGGCCGTGCCGCCACGGCCGGGCGATGCCATGGGACCGGCCCGGCCGCGCCGGGTCCGGCCCCGCTGCCGCCGCGGCAACCGCGAGGCGACGACCGGCGCCGCCCGGTTCCGGCCGTGCCGCCACGGCCGGGCGATGCCATGGGACCGGCCCGGCCGCGCCGGGTCCGGAGCGGCTTCGCCGCGGCGCGGGTTACTGCGGCTGCCGGATCAGCAGCACATCCGCCGGGGCCGAATGGAGGATCCCCTTCGCGGTGCTGCCGATGAGGATGTCGAAGGCGGCGCTCCGCCCATGCGTGCCCAGCACGACCAGGTTGACGTTCCTCTCCCGCAGATAGGCGCGAATCACGGCTTCCGGCGGACCATGCTCGATCAGCACCCGGACCCGGCGCCGCACCTCCTCCGACAGCGCCGAGGCGGCGAGGAATTCGTCGCAGGCCTCGACCTCCAGCGCCCGGAAGCGGTCCCCGAGGTCGTGCCGGTCGAGCAGCCCGGCGAAGGGCATCTCGAAGGCGTGGAGCAGGGTGATGGCGGATCGCGGGAAGAGCTTCGCCGCGGCCTCCAGGGCCTGCCGCGAGGGGTCGGAGAAATCCGTCGCCACCACGATCTCGTCATAGGGCCGCAGCCGGCTCTTGACGGTCAGGATGGGAATGGTCGAGCGGCGGACCAGGCGATCCACCGTCGTGCCGAGGAGCTGGCGCCCCAGGCTTTCGTCGCGCGCCACCCCGGTCACGATGAGGCCGCACCCTTCCGCCTGCGCGACCTCCTCGATCACCGCGGCCGGCATCCCCGTCTCGACGCGGACCGCGACATCGCCGGGCTGCTCGCGCAGATCGCGGCGGATCTGCGCCTCGACCAGCCGGGCGGGATCCGGCGGCCGGCGCCAGGTCGGCAGGTAGTCCAGCCGCCGTGCCTCGAGAAACGCCTCCGCCGGGTCCATCGCATGCAGGACGAGCAGGCGGGCCTGCCACTGCCCGGCGAGCTGGGCCGCGCGGTCCAGCGCGCGATCGCACCGGCTGCTGAGATCGGTCGCCAGCAGGATCTTCCCCGGCGTGGTCCAGGACGGTGATGCCAAGGCTCGATCCTCCGCCATGTTGCGCATGGGCCAGGCTCGCCGCCCGTCTTGAGGCAGGCCTTGATCTATGACAAGTCGTTAATCTTTCCGCCATGGTCTCCTCGGCCAGCCGCGGATCGCAGGCCCTTGCCGCGCCGGCCTCAGGAGGTAACTGCGGTGCCGACACTTACCCTGATCGCGCTCGGCCCGTGCCTGGCCGGCCTTCTCGCGCTGATCGCGGGGGCCGAGCTGGTGACGCGGGGCGGCAGCGCCCTGGCCGCCCGGCTCAACGTGCCGCCGATTCTCATCGGGCTGACGATCGTCGCCGTCGGAACCAGCATGCCGGAGCTGGCGGTCGGGATTGATGCCGCCCTGCAGGGCAATGGCGCCCTCGCGGTCGGCAACATCGCCGGCACCAATACGGTGAACCTGCTCCTCATCCTCGGGCTCAGCGCGCTCATCCGGCCACTCGCGCTGCACCGGCGGAGTCTCAGGCTGGACCTGCCCACCATGGTCGTGGCGGCCCTGGCGCTGCTGCTCCTCGCCATGGATGGGCGCCTGTCGCGCGCCGATGGCGCGATCCTGATCGCCATGGGCGTGCTCTATACCGGTGCGATCCTCTGGACCGCCGGGCAGGAAAGCCGTGCCGTCCGGACGCAATTCCAGAAGGAATATGCACCCCCGGAGAATGGCCGGACCGACGGGCAAAGTGCCCTCCACAGCGGCGCGGCGCTCATCCTCGGCATCGCCGTCATCGTCGTCGCCGCGGATTGGTTCGTCGATGGCGCCGTCGCCCTGGCGCGGCTCTGGGGCGTCTCCGATGCCTTCATCGGCCTGACCGTCGTCGCGATCGGCACCTCCTCGCCGGAGCTGGTGACGACACTCGTCTCCACCGTCCGGGGGGAACGCGAGATCGCCATCGGCAATCTGCTGGGCAGCAGCGTCTACAACATCGTCTTCATCCTCGGCGCGACCTGCGTCGTACCCGCGGGGGGGCTTCCCGTCGATCCGGCACTGATGCGCGTGGACATCCCGGTCATGGCGCTCGTGGCGCTCGTCTGCATCCCCGTCTTCCTGAGCGCGCGGCGGGTCTCGCGCACCGAAGGAGCGCTGTTCGTCGGCGCCTATGGCGTCTATCTCGGCTATCTGCTGCTGACCCGCATGTGAGATGCCCTGCGGCCCCCGCGCCCCGGCCGCGAAAGGCGGGAATAGAGGGGTCCGGGACAGGTACGGGTGGCGATGGCGTCCAAGGGCGGCGATCTCGCATATGGCAGACAATGTCCGGGCAGATCGACGATCCGGCCCGGGAGCTGCCTGCGCACATTTCACACCGCCGCGGGGCGCTGCGCTGCAGGGCGGCCGTCATCGCTGCCGCAGGAGGCCTCGCAGGCCCAACGCCGAGGGCAGGACGGGCCAGCAGGGCGGCAGGCAGCAGCCAGGCCCCGTCCGCAGCATCAGCCCCACCAGCCCCGCCAGGCTGAGGGCCGCCAGCAGCACCGCCCGGCTCTCCTCGAAGGCGGTCACGCCCGGCGGGCGCAGGCCGATGAAGGCGCGGTCCGGCGCCTTCGGCGGCAGCCAGGGCGACATGGGCAGCAGGCCCGGACGCTGCCGCCAGGGCGGCCTCGGCCAGCGCCGCCAGGCTCGGCGGCGGCGCCGCCGGCCCTGCGGCGGGCAGGTCGCCCAGCAGCACATCCACCTCATCCTTCAAGATCAGCACGCTGCCGGTGAAGCAGAGGACCGGGAAAAGGGCCTGGCCAGCAGCCCGGTCCAGCGGTGCGTCGCGGAAGTACGCCTAGTATCTTCCCTTCTGGGCCTGAGGTTCATTTTCCTCGGCGCCGTAGCGGCCGCGTCGTCCGGCCGAAAATTCTTTTGGATCAGATGTTTGCTTATTTAAGGCTTTCCCCAAGCGAGCCTCCTGTCGAGAGGCGGCCCCAGCAGCCATGCCCGCCCGCATCGCCGACAGCAGCGCCGCCGCGGCATCGGGACCGTGCTCGCGCTGTTAGAGATGCCGCGCCAGGCTGCGCCGGATGCGCGTGGATGCTTCTGGCCAATGTGGCCGAACGACGCTCCGCCACCGCAACCGGCGCCCTGCTGGGATGCGCGCCGGCGCTTGGGCGGCCCTACTGCGCCGGGCATACCCGCGGCGGCCAGTCGGAGTATGCCCTCAGGGAGGAGGCGAGGCGGGGAGGGTCGGTACCGCCAGGGCTCCGCTGCACCGATATGGGAGATAATGTAGGAGACGCCCGCGAGCGCCGCGGCCAAGGCCTTGAAAACCCTGGCGTCCCCTAGGGGATTCGAACCCCTGTTACCGCCGTGAGAGGGCGGTGTCCTAGGCCTCTAGACGAAGGGGACTGAGGCGAGGCGCGCCTTCTAGCCGCGACCGGGGCGGGGATCAAGCGCCCATCCGCCGCCTGGGGCGGGATTTCGCTCGCTCCCCGGCGCCGAACGCCTCTCCTCCCCCGCTTCACCGCCCCGGCCGAATTTCCCCCACCACCTGCCCACGCTTCGGGTCCACCAGCACCACCCGTTCCCCCTCGGGCCGCTGCAGCAGCACCGCCACCGCCTCCCCGGCCGCCGCTACCCCGGCAATGCGCGTCCCCTCCGGCGCCTCCAGCGCCAGCTCCCACCGCCCGCCCGCGCCCAGCCCGCCACCGGCGCGCTGGACGAGCAGCACGACGAGCGTCACGGTGCCGGCGACGATCAGCACCCCCATCCCGATGACCAGAGCCTTGAGCGCGCCCACCGAATCTCCCCCCACCGCCGAGACCATTTCCATCACCGCCGGGCCCGAGGCGGCGGGCGAGCGCGCCGACCGCTTCCTCGCGGCGGCGATAGGCTCGCTCTCCCGCTCCCGCGTCAAGGCGCTGATCGCCGCCGGCGCCGCCACCCGGGACGGCGCCCCGCTGCGCGATGCCGCGGAAGCGGTGAAGCCCGGCGCCACCTATGCCCTGGCCATCCCCGCCGCCGCCCCGGCCCTGCCCATGGCGCAGGACATCCCCCTGACCATCCTGTTCGAGGATGCCGAGCTGATCGTGCTGGACAAGCCGGCCGGCCTCGTCGTGCACCCCGCCCCCGGCAACCAGGACGGCACGCTGGTGAACGCCCTGCTGGCCCATGCGGGGGAGGACCTGCCCGGCATCAACGGGGAAAGGCGCCCCGGCATCGTCCACCGGCTGGACAAGGACACCTCCGGCGTCATGGTCGTGGCGAAGACGGAACGGGCGCTGCGGGCGCTCTCCGAGGCCTTCGCCACCCGCGACCTGGACCGGGAATACCTCGCCCTGGTCTGGGGCCTGCCGCAGCCGCCGGCCGGCGAGATCGAGGGCCCGATCAGCCGCCACCCCACGGACCGCAAGCGCATGGCTGTGACCACGCGCGGCGGCAAGCCGGCGCTGACCCGCTATGCCACCACCCGCGCCTGGGGCGCCGCCTGCGCCCTGCTGCGCTGCCGCCTGGCGACCGGCCGCACCCACCAGATCCGCGTCCATCTGGCGGAATGCGGTCACCCTTTGATCGGCGACCCCGTCTACCTGCGCCGCACCCCTGCCGCCGCCCGCCTGCTGGCCGAACCGGCGCGGGAGGCCCTGCTGAGCTTCCCCCGCCAGGCCCTGCACGCGGCGACGCTGGGCTTCCGCCACCCGGTCACCGGCGCCGCTTTGCGCTTCGAAAGCCCACTGCCCCCGGATTTCGCCGGGTTGCTGAGATTGCTGGACGGTAACGCGGAGTAACCGACTCCGATACTCGGTTTTTATGGACAGCGCAGCCCAAAGGCGGTACAAACTCCCCGAAGGCAGCGCCCCCGGGTGCCACTCAACCCTCGTTCCGCAGCCTTACTCGCCCTGTCGTGACCGGGGCATGCGGGCCGGGCGGGCCTGTGGGGCGTTCGAACTGCCAGGCATGCGCGCCGGCCGGGCCCCGCCGTCACGGGGAGGCTCCTCGGCGCAGGAGGCAGATATCCCTATGGCTTCCAGCTCCATCATCCCGATCGCCCCTGAGGGCAACCTCTCCCGCTACCTGCAGGAGATCCGCAAATTCCCCATGCTCTCCGCCGAGGAGGAGCTCGAACTCGCCAAGCGCTGGCGCGACCACAGCGACGAGCGCGCGGCGCACAAGCTGGTGACGTCCCACCTTCGGCTCGTGGCCAAGATCGCCATGGGCTATCGCGGCTACGGCCTGCCCGTCGGCGAACTGATCTCCGAGGGCAATGTCGGCATGATGCAGGCGGTGAAGCGGTTCGACCCGGACCGGGGCTTCCGCCTCGCTACCTACGCCATGTGGTGGATCCGCGCCGCAATCCAAGAGTACATCCTGCACTCCTGGTCACTTGTGAAGATGGGCACCACGGCGGCGCAGAAGAAGCTGTTCTTCAACCTGCGCCGGCTGAAGGCGCAGATGTCCGCGCTGGAGGATGGCGACCTGCAGGCCGAGCAGGTGGAGAAGATCGCTCACGCCCTGCAGGTGCCGGAACAGGACGTGGTCTCCATGAACCGCCGCCTGGCCAGCCCCGACCATTCCCTGAACGCCCCGGTGCGGGCGGACAGCGAGGGCGAGTGGCAGGACTGGCTGGTGGACGAGCAGGAGACCCAGGAAAGCGCGCTGGCGGACCGCGAGGACCTCTCCAACCGCCGCGCCCTGCTGGGCGAGGCGCTGAAGACGCTGAACGAGCGCGAGCGCCACATCCTGATCGAGCGCCGGCTGAAGGACGAGCCGACCACGCTCGAGGAACTCTCCCAGCAATACAACATCAGCCGGGAGCGGGTGCGGCAGATCGAGGTCCGTGCCTTCGAGAAGCTGCAGAAGAGCATGAAGCAGCAGGTGGTCGAGCGCAGGCTCGCGGTCTGAGACATGCGCAGGCGCGCGGCTTGAGACGTGCGCAGGCGCGCGGTTTGAGGCGGGCGCCGGAACGGATGGGCGGCCGGGGCAACCCGGCCGCCCTGCTCATTTCCGGCGCGGATCACCGGCATCCCGCAGGATGATTGGCGCCGGCGCCGCGCACGCGCCAGATTTGCGGGCGAAGCAGGAGCACCGCCATGTCCATCCACCCGGAGGCCCGTATCGGCCATGTGCATCTGAAGGTGGCCGATCTCGACCGCGCCCTCCACTTCTGGCGCGACGTGATCGGGCTGGAGGAGCAGGCGCGCATGGGCAACCGCGCCGCCTTCCTCTCGGCGGGCGGCTATCACCACCACATCGCGCTGAACACCTGGGACAGCGCCGGCGGCGAGCCGCCGCCGCGCGGCAGCACCGGGTTGTATCATGTCGCGCTGGTCTATCCGGACCGGGCCGCGCTGGGCGTGGCGCTGCTGAAGGTGCTGCAGGCGGGGGTGGAGCTGGAAGGCGCCTCGGACCATGGCGTCTCAGAGGCGGTCTATCTGCGCGACCCGGACGGCAACGGGGTGGAGCTCTACCGCGACCGGCCGCGGATCGAATGGCCGCGGGACCCGGAAGGAAATCTGCGGATGACCAACCGGCCGCTGGACCTGCAGGCGCTGTTGGCGGAAGGGGCGGCGGCGGAAGCGGCGTGACGAGGGCTCCGCCCCCGTAAGCCCCCGCCAGGGGCTCTGCCCCTGGACCCCGCCGTGAGTTTGCTGGCTGGCCCCCGAGCCGGAAAACTCAGACCCGGGTCCGGTGCCAGGGGCGGAGCCCCGCTATGCCACACCGGTCACGCCGCCGCGTGGTCCCGCACGTGTTCCGCCAGAAACCGCGCCGCCTGGGCGGGGCGGAACACCTATGCGTGCCGGCCACCGCCGCCCGCCGGCCCCGCCACCCTGGCGCCGGAGCCGGGGCCGGCCTACATGGCGCGCATCATGGACGCGAATCTCACCGCCCCGGCCGATGCCGCCACCAGCGAGGTCGCCGCCGAGGCGGCGCGCCGCCGCACCTTCGCGATCATCGCGCACCCGGATGCCGGCAAGACCACGCTGACGGAGAAGCTGCTGCTGAAGGGCGGCGCCATCCAGCTCGCCGGCGCGGTGCGCGCCAAGGGCAATGCCCGCCGCACCCGGTCGGACTGGATGAAGATCGAGCAGGATCGCGGCATTTCCGTCGCCACCTCCGTGATGACCTTCGAGCGCGGCGGGCTGGTCTTCAACCTGCTGGACACGCCGGGCCACGAAGACTTTTCCGAGGACACCTACCGCACCCTGACGGCGGTGGACGCCGCGGTGATGGTGCTGGACGCGGCGAAGGGCATCGAGAGCCAGACCCGCAAGCTGTTCGAGGTCTGCCGGCTGCGCGACATTCCGATCATCACCTTCGTCAACAAGATGGACCGGGAATCGCGCGACCCCTTCGAGCTGATCGACGAGATCGAGAAGACCCTGGCGCTGGACGCCGCGCCGGTCGCCTGGCCGGTGGGCCGCGCCAGCGAATTCGCCGGCACCTGGGATTTACTGGAGAAGCATTTCCTGCCGGTCGATGCGGATGATTCCAGCGCCGTCGCGCTCTCCGGCCTCGACGACCCGAAGCTGGATGCGCTGGTCGGCGCCGAACGCGCCGCGGCGCTGCGCGAGGAAGCCGAGCTGGCCGAAGGCGCCTGCCCGCCCTTCGACCTGGAGGCCTTCCGCCAGGGCACGCTGACGCCGGTTTTCTTCGGCTCGGCGCTGCGGGATTTCGGCGTCGGCCATCTGCTGGACGGCCTGGCCCGCTACGCCCCGCCCCCCGGCGCGCGGGAGGGCGATCCGCGCGCGGTGGCGCCGGAGGAGCCGAAGCTGACGGGCTTCGTCTTCAAGGTCCAGGCCAATATGGACCCCAACCACCGCGACCGCGTCGCCTTCGTCCGGCTCTGCTCCGGCAAGCTGGTCAAGGGCATGCGCCTCAGGCAGGTTCGCACCGGCAAGCAGGTGCCGGTGAACGCGCCGCTCTTCTTCTTCGCCAAGGACCGCCAGGTGGCGGAGGAAGCCTGGCCCGGCGACGTGGTGGGCGTCGCCAACCATGGCACGCTGCGCATCGGCGACACGCTGACCGAGGGCGAGGAGCTGCATTTCCGCGGCGTGCCGAGCTTCGCGCCGGAAATCCTCCGCCATGTGCGGCTGGAGGATCCGATGCTGGCGAAGAAGCTGAAGACCGCGCTGGACCAGTTGGCGGAGGAAGGCGTGGTGCAGCTCTTCCGTCCGCTCGACGGCTCATTGCCGGTGGTCGGCGTGGTCGGCCAATTGCAGCTCGACGTGCTGCAATCGCGGCTGAAGGTGGAATACGGCGTCCCCGCCGGCTTCCAGGACACCATCTGGTCGATGATGCGCTGGGTCGCCGGCGAGGATAAGGCGGCGCTGGAACGCTTCGCGCAGCAGAACCGGCGCGACGCCGGCGAGGACCATGACGGCGCCCTCGTCGCCTTCTTCGGCTCCGACTGGCGGCGCAAGCGCGCCGAGGAGGAATGGCCGATGCTGCGCTTCCACGCCGTCAGGGAGCAGCACGGCTTGGTGGCGGCGCGGAAATAGGCCCGGGCTCTCGTCCCAGCTTGATGTCCAGCGCCCAGGCCCCTGGCCCCGCGGCGACGAAATAGAGGAAGACGAAGCAGTAGAGAATCGCCGCGTCGCCCCCGTTCAGCGCCGGGAAGGCGCTGCGCGGCGCGTGGAACAGCCAATAGGCGAAGGCCATCTCGCCCGCCAGCACGAAGGCGACCGGCCGGGTGAAGAGGCCGAGCACCAGCAGCGCGCCGCCGACCAATTCCAGAATCGCGCCGAACCACAGCAGCGAGACGGCGGCCGGCAGCGTTCCGCCCATGGGCGGTGGAAAGCCGAATAATTTCTGCGTGCCATGTTCCAGGAAGATCAGCGCCGCCACGATGCGCAACACGGCCCGCATGCGCGGCGCCAGCAACACCATATCCCACATGGATGGGCCTCCTTGGCTGAAGCGGCCCGCCGGCGCGGGTCCGTGCCGCGCGTGTAGAGACTTTCCGCGCATGCGGCCATCGCAATCGGCAGCGGGGGAACCGCGGCCGACGGCACGGTGTTTTTCGCCCAACAGCGCCGGCCACCGGCGCAGCGCAACTGGGAGAATGCCATGAGTCTCGCGACCGACGCGCAATTGGCGCAGCTTTCGCTCGCCGCCTATTCCGACACCGCTGCCGGCGTGCCGCCCGGATTCAGCACCCTGGCCATCGACTCGCTGCCGATCGACCCCGCCACCGGCGCGAGCTTTGCAAACGGCGTATATCACAATGGCAATGCCGCCGCGCTGGTGACGAGTGCGGAGCTGGACGGCCAGACCTCGCTCGTCGTCGCCTTCCGCGGCAGCGATGACGGCGTCGACAGCCAGCATTCGCTGAGCGGCATCAACCAGGATTACGCCCTCTTCGCGCCGCTGGTGGCGGCGGTGGATGCGGCGGCGGCGAGCGGCGCCTACGACCAGGTGGTGGTCACCGGCCACAGCGCCGGCGGCGCCATGGCGCAGCTCTACATGGCATCGCATCCGGACCAGCCGGGCAGCATCCCCCATGATGCGGTGACCTTCGGCTCGCCGGGCGCCATGCTGCCGCCGGGCGGCGATGCGCGGCCGACCAATTACGTCGTCGCCGACGACCCCGCCGTGTTCCTGGGCGCCCACCGTGCCGAGATCGGCGAGGTGCTGCGCGCCGATGGCTATCTCGCGGATGCCGCGGCGGCGCGCATCTCGCAGGAAATGCCGGGACTGACGCATGACGCGGCGCTGGCGACGCTCGGCACGCTGACGGTGAATTACGAGAATCGCGGCGACATCGTGCTGCTGCCGACGGCGGAGGGCCAGCTCTCGCCGGAAGCGGATATCGCGGGGCTGGCGCAGCTCGACCCCACGCGCCATGACATCGAGACCTATCTCGCGGGGATGCAGGCGGCAGCGGCCGGCGGCCCCACCACCCTGGTGCCGCCCGCGCCGCAGGGCGATCCGGGCCTCGCCTTCCTGCGCGACGTCTATAACAGCGACCCGCCGCCGCCGAGCATCGATGCGGCAGGGCAGGTGCTGGAGAGTTGGGCGCAGGACCTGCGCGACGACGCGCAGCCCTGGCTGAACGATGCCTTCACCACGGTGCGGGACGGGCTGGGCGATCTTGGACACGACCTGAACTTGATCTGAGAATACCAGGGGGCTCCGCCCCCGGGCCCCCGCAGGGGCGCTGCCCCCATCGAACGCATGCGTCCGGTCCCCGCCGGGGACCGGACGGTCCCCGGATCCCGGCCTGAGTCTCGGGGCCGAGGGTGGAAGCTGCGCGGCGGCTCAGCCGGCCGGGCGCCCGTCGAGGATGCGCCACAGCAGGAAGGCCAACGCCACGGCCAGCCCCAGAAGGAGCCAGGGCACGGCGGCCAGTGGCGCCAGGCCGAGCAGCGCCGGCAGCACGCCGGCGCCAAATGTCGCCGCCGCCACCTGGAACCCCACCGCATGCGCCGCCGCCGCGGCGCCGAGCCGTGCCGGCGTGCGGGCCATCAGCGTGGGGTAGAGCGGCGCGAGCGCCACCGCCAGCAGCGCCAGGAAAGGCGCGCCCAGCCCGAGCGCGAAGCCGGCCGAGCCCAGCAGCATCGGCGGCAGCACGGCGCGGAGCAGCCGGTCCGCCCCCAGCCTGTCCACCACGAAGCCAAGCAGGATGCGCCCCGGCGCCAGCGAGGCCCAGAACAGCGCCGTTGCCGCGCTCCCCGTTTCGGCCGAGGCGCCGCGGCTTTCCACCAGCACCGTCGCGGCCCATTGGCCGGTCCCCGCCTCCAGCCCGCAATAAAGAGCGAAGGCGGCGATCTGCCGCCGCGCGAGCGGCAGGCGCAGCACGGCAAGGGCGGTGAGGCGCGGACCGGCGGCGGCGGCCTCCTCCTCCTCCCCTGCCTGCCAGCGTCCGCGCGTCGCCAGGAAGCCGAGCGCCAGCGCCGCCAACACCAGCCCGACCGCCCCCCAGGCGGCGCGCCAGGGGAAGCCTGCGGCCAGCAGCGCGGTGGCCATGGCCGGGCCCAGCGTGGCGCCGAGGCCCCAGCAGGCATGCATCCAGTTCAAATGGCGCGGCGCGAAGCGGGCGGCGGCGAAGGCGTTCAGCGCCGCATCCACCGCGCCGCCGCCGCAACCGCCCAGCAGCGCCAGCAGGACCAGTACCGGGAAGGGCGGCGCCAGGGCGAAGCCCAGCGCCGCGGCCGCCGTCGCCGCCACGCTGGCCGCCAGCACCCCGCCGATGCCGAGGGCGGCGATCAGCCGCCCCGCCAGCAGGCTGGCGGTGAAGGTGCCGGTGGAGGTGGCCGCCAGCAGCAGGCCGAGCGCCGCGTGCGGCGCAGCGTAATCGGCCCGCAGCACCGGCCAGAGCGCGCCCGGCATGGTGTCCGGCAGGCCGAGGCCGATGAAGGCGAGATAGGCGAGGAGAAGCAGCGGCACGCGCGGCCCTTAGACCAACCGCCGCGGCCTGTCGCCACCCATTGCCGGTCCGGGGAGCCCGCGCCGGGCCCCGGGCAGGAGCCTCCGGAGATCCTGGCCCAGCGGTTCCGCGGGGGGGGCGCTCCGGGCAGCCTCCGACCGGCCGGGCTTACTGATCGAGAAATCCTTTACCGGTCCGATGGCAGGCTGGGGCGGGTTCCGCGAAGCGGGCCGAGCGGAACCGGCCTAGCTGCCGACCTTCAGCGTACTCGTCAGGCCGCGCAGGCAGGCGAGGATGGAGAGCGGGGTGATCTTGCCGGTACGGGGATTCTCCTCGCTCGGCACGTTCTCGATGGTCATGGTCAGCCGCGCCGCCGCGGCTTCCACCCGGATGGTGTGGGTGTTGCGGGTCACGCCCGGGTCGCCCCAAATCTCCACCATGGTCCGCTCCGGCCCGATGCCGGCCAGCGCCAGGGCGGCGGCGACGTTTACATTGGCCGGAAAGCCGCGCGCCGCGTCGAAGGCATTGCCCTTGAAGACCAGGGTCGCGGCGGTGATGCCCAGCACGTCGATGTCGTTCTCGATGAGGTAGGGCGCGCCTTCCAGCCCGCGCGGCGGCTTGCGCGTCTCGATGGTGACGCTCGCCACCTCGCCCTCCGCCGCGGCGCGCACGGCGTCCAGCCCCAGCAGCGCGCCGGTCGGCACGACGATGCGGGCGCCGCTTGCCTTCGCCCGCGCCACCAGATGCATGCGCGGCAGCAGCGCGCCGACGCTGCTCGGGACGAAGATGCGGCCGCGGGTGATGGCGGCCTCGGCGATCTGCTCGAACACCGCGGCCGGCGCCGCTTCCACCACGATGTCGGCGCGCTCGGCGAGCTCCGGCAGGCTGACCAGGGCGGGCATGGCCCGGAAGCCGGCCAGGGTGCGCCGCGCCTTCTCCTGATCCCGGGCGGCGACGGCGGTGAGGCGCAGCCCCTCCACCCCCGCATCCAGGGCGCGCGCGAGATGCGCGCCGATCGCCCCAAGGCCGCCGATCGCCACCCTCAGTTCGCCCGCCATCGCATCCTCTCTGCCCCGTCGTCGCAGGCTGCGCGTAGCAGATGCGGGCCCCGCGGCGGAAGGGGCGGGCGGAACCTTTGCCGGCCCCGGGCTTTCACCCCCCGCACCGGAACGGCGAAGGAGAGATTGCATGCCCGTCCCTGTCCTGCTGCGCGGCCTGGCCGCCTCGGCGCTGCTGGTCCCCGTCCTCGCCGCCTGCGACAGCACGCGGGACGGCAGCGCGGGCAACCCGCCGAGCACGGCGATGCAGCGCGCCTATGACCGCGCCACCGGCAGCCCGCGCACCTCGCCCGACGGCACCGGCAACAACCCCACCGGCACCGCGGCGGAGCGGGCGCTGGACCGGACGGCGGGCAGCAATGTCTCCGGCGCCTATCCCACCCAGTCGGACGGCATGCCGGGCAACCCGCCGGGCACGGCGGCGCAGCGGAGCTATGACCGCGCCACGGGGTCCAACACCAGCGGCGCCTATCCGCAGAACCGCTAGAGCGTGGAGCTTTCGCTCACGCACCCCGCTTCTGGTCTGGTCGCGCGATCGCGGTTTCGGTTGATTCAACCTCAACCGATCGCGCTCTGAACCGGCGCGGGCAACCACGCAGAGCCGGCGCGCAGCTTGGCCATCAGCGCTGCGCCGCCACCTGCGCCGCTCTTTGCCCCGCCGCGGCCTTGCCGCGGCGGGCTGTGCCGGATGCCTGACTTTGCGCCGTTTACCCTCGGGGTCCCCGAGGCACCGCGCAGCAATGTCGTGGGGGAGCTAGACGACAGGGCTGCGGGCACCGTCCACGTTGATGGCCGTGCCGGAGATATAGCCGCCCGCCTCCGAGCTGAGGAACAGCGCGAGGGAAGCGAATTCCTCCGGCTTGCCGTAGCGGCCGAGCGGCAGCGAAGCGCCGAGCTTGCCCAGCCATTCCTCGTAGGATTCGTTGCTGCCGCTCTTCTGCCAGCGGCGGTAATGCTGGTCGCTGTCGATCAGCCCGACCAGCATGGCATTCACCAGGATGTTGTGCTTCGCCCCCTCATGCGACTGCACCTTGGTCAGCGCCATGCCGGCGGCGCGGGAAACCGCCGTCGGCGCGCCCTCGCCCGGCGGCGCCTTGGCGCCGGTGTTCAGCACGTTGATGATGCGGCCCCATTGCCGCGCCGCCATGCCCGGCCAGACCAGCCGGCCCAGCCGGATGGCGGCGAAGAGCTTCAGATCCAGATCGTTCTGCCAGAGCGCGTCGGAGACCTCGAGGAAGGGGGCGCGCTGGCTGGTGCCGGCATTGTTGACGAGGATGTCCACCTGGCCGAAGGCCTTCTCGGCCGCGGCGAAGGCGGCGTTGCAGCCCTCGGCGGTGGAGATGTCGGCGCTGATGGCGGCGAGTTTGGCGGCGGGGGCGACGGCCTTGATCGCGGCCTCGGCGGCGGCGAGCGAATCGGCGGCGCGGGCGACGATGGCCACATTGCCGCCGGCAGCGGCGAAGGCCTTGGCCATGGCCAGGCCAAGCCCCTTGGAGCCGCCGGTGATGAGCGCCGAACGGCCGTCGATCCTGATGTCCATGCTGGGGGTTCCCTCGCCTGAAGCGGCGCTCCGATGGCGCCATGAGGGTATTCTGCCTGTCTCGGCGGACGCTGCAATGCGGGGGCTTTGGCCCCCACACCCCCAGCAGAGGGCGCTGCCCTCTGCACTCCCGCCGGGGGGAAGGCTTCCCCCCGGACCCCGCCGTGAGTCGGGAGGTTCAACCTGCGAGGCCTAAAACTCACATCGGGGTCCGGGGGGCCGTCCAACCCCAGGGGTTGGCGGCGCTGCCGCCAACGGGCGGAGCTCCCAGGCTCACGGCCCCGCCAGCGCCTCCGTCGTCACCCACCCGGGGAATTGCCACCGCCCTGCCCCCGCCGGAACAGCAGCGCGGCGCCTTCGGGAAATTCCGCCTGGCCCAGCCTCCGCTGGCCCGCCGCGAGGGGAACGCGGCAAGCCAGGGGGGACGGATCGGAGGACAGCTCTTCCAACCCCAGGCCTGGATAAACTTCCAACCTCGCAGAAAGCCGCCATTCCAAGGGAGAAAATGGGGCGACCAACGGGACTCGAACCCGTGACATCCAGGACCACAACCTGGCGCTCTACCAACTGAGCTATGGCCGCCGCAGAGGCCGGGGGAAATAGGGCTAGCCGGCCGCCGCCGTCAACTGTTGCCCGCGCCGGCGCTCCAGCCATTCGCGCATCCGCCCCAGCGCCTCCTCCAGCACCTTCTCGCCCTTGCAGAAGGCGAAGCGGGCGTAATGGCTCGGCGCACCCTCGCTGGCGTAGAAGGCCGTCACCGGAATGGCCGTCACCTTCGCCTCCTCCGTCAGGGTGCGGCAGAAGGCGACGTCGTCGCCGTTGAAGCCCAGCGGGCGGAAATCCGTGGTGATGAAGTAGCTGCCCTGGGTCGGCAGCACGCCGAAGCCCAGCTCCGCCAGCCCCCTGGCCAGCAGGTCGCGCTTGGCCTGCAGGCTGGCGGAGAGCCCAGCGAAATAGGCATCCTCCTTCATCAGCCCCACCGCCACGCCGCGCTGCAGATTGGGCGCGGTGGTGAAGGTCAGGTTCTGATGCGCCTTTGCGACGTTGGGCGCCAGGGAGCGGTCGCAGGTGATGTAGCCCACCTTCCAGCCGGTCAGGCTGAAGGTCTTGCCGGCGCTGCCGATGCGCATGCAGCGCTCCCGCATCCCCGGCAGGGTCATCAGCGGTATGTGCTTCCAGCCATCGAAGGTCAGGTGCTCATAGACCTCGTCGCAGATGGCATAGGCGCCGTGGCGCTGCAGCAGATCGGCGATGAAGGCCAGCTCGGCGGCGGTGAAGACCTTGCCGGTCGGGTTCATCGGGCTGTTGAAGAGGATGGCCTTGGTCTTCGGCCCGAAGGAAGCGGCCAGCTCGGCCCGCGGCAACGCCCAGTCCGGCGGGGCAAGCCGCACCAGCTTCGGCACCGCGCCGAGCAGCTTCACCACCGGCAGGTAGGTGTCATACAGCGGCTCGATCAGCACGCATTCATCGCCCGGGTCCAGCACCGCCATCAGGCAGGCGGTGATGGCCTCCGTGGCGCCGGAGGTGACGACGATCTCGGCATTCGGGTCCACCTCCAGCCCGTAGAACCGCTTGTTGTGCGCGGCGACGGCCTGGCGCAGCTCGGGCACGCCGGTCAGCGGCGGGTACTGGTTGCGGCCATCCTTCAGCGCGGCGGCGGCGGCGTCGATGACGTCCTCCGGCCCCTCGTAATCCGGGAAGCCCTGGCCGAGATTGATCGCCCCATGCTGCACCGCCAGCGCGGACATCACCGTGAAGATGGTGGTGCCGATGCCCGAGAGCAGCGCGTTCTGGTTCTTCAATGGGGGCTGCATCCGCCCGACCCTTCCCCTCAAGGCGAAGGCCATCCGCGGCGCCCTGCCGGCGGTCCTGGCCAACGCGACCAAAGACGAGCCTGGCACGCGCTGCGTGAAGGAAGCGGAACGCCCCGCCTGCCAGGAGCGGCGACGCACGCCGCCCTCGCGGAACTGGTGGCCGCGCCGGGCCGCGCGGGCGCCTGGTTGCTGGGACCATAATGGGGGCGGGGCAGCCCGGCCGCAACCCGGCCGTCACGGCATCTATGCTGAAGCTTTGGGCAGTATGCCGCCGCCAGCGGCGCAGCCCTTCCGCGACTCCCAACGATTCCGGCCCGCCGCCCGATTGAACCCGTGGCACGGGGCGTGCAAAAAGCGCGGGGGTCGGCGCTTCGGCACGGGGGTGCCGGCCTGGATCCGGGTTGCCCAGGCGGGCCCGGTTCCGGTCACTGCGCGACGCGCCGGAGAATTCCGCCGGCCGGGCCAACCACGCCGGAACGCAAAGCGGAGCCGATGAAGAAGATCGAGGCCATCATCAAGCCCTTCAAGCTCGACGAGGTGAAGGACGCCCTGCACGAGATCGGGCTGCAGGGCCTCACCGTGGTCGAGGCGAAGGGCTTCGGGCGCCAGAAGGGCCATACGGAACTCTACCGTGGGGCCGAATACGTGGTGGATTTCCTGCCGAAGGTGAAGATCGAGGTGGTCTGCTCCGACGATCTGGTGGAGCGCGCGGTGGAGGCGATCAGCCAGGCCGCGCGCACCGGGCGGATCGGCGACGGCAAGATCTTCATTTCCGAAATCCAGGAGGTGATCCGCATCCGCACCGGCGAACGGGGCGAGGACGCGGTCTGAGCATGATCCGTTCGCTTGCGCCCACGGCTCATGCTTCAGGTCCTTGTTTGATCGCGCGAGGCGCGCCTGCGGCGATGTCACCGAAGGCGATCGCGCTGCAGGGCGCGTCCGCTCGCGGGGCAGCGGGATTCGCGCCATAAGGCAGGGCCCCGGGGCGGCATGCGGGCACGCATCCCGCCCGGGGCCGGCCGGCGCGGCCGCGCCGGCGGAGAGGGGAGAGCGGGATTCGCCGCCGCCGGGACAAGCCCACGGCGGGCGGCGCAACCCCCCTATGCGGGCCGCCATGGGGCGGCGCGGCACGGGGGTCGCGGTGCGTGCCAGGGGTGCGCGGCGCAGCAGCGGGCGAAGGGGGGACCCCGCAAGGGGGCCCGGGACAGGCTCAAGGGACCAGGATAACCGACATGGCAGATAAGGCAGCCGCCGTCTCCAAGGTCATGGAAATGATCAAGGAGCACAGCGTCGAGTACGTCGACTTCCGCTTCACCGACCCGCGCGGCAAGTGGCAGCACACGGCGCAGCACGTCTCCACCTTCGAAGAGGACACCTTCAACGAAGGCATCATGTTCGACGGCTCCTCCATCGCCGGCTGGAAGGCGATCAACGAGTCCGACATGATCCTGATGCCGGATCCCGAGAATGCCTGCATGGATCCGTTCTCTGCCAAGCCGCAGCTCATCCTGTTCTGCGACATCATCGAGCCCTCCACCGGCCAGATGTATTCCCGCGACCCGCGCAGCACGGCGAAGCGCGCCGAGGCCTATCTGAAGTCCTCCGGCATCGGCGACACCGCCTTCTTCGGCCCGGAGGCCGAGTTCTTCGTGTTCGACAGCGCGAAGTTCGGCACCGGCGGCAATTTCGCGCACTACTCGCTGGAGTCCATCGAGGGCCCGGGCGCGAACATGAAGGACTACCCAGAAGGCAATATGGGCCACCGCCCCGGCGTGAAGGGCGGCTACTTCCCGGTCCCGCCGGTGGATTCCGAGCAGGACCTGCGCGCCGAGATGCTCTCGACCATGATCGAGATGGGCGTCCCCGGCGAGAAGCACCACCATGAGGTAGCGCAGTCGCAGCACGAGCTCGGCACCAAGTTCGGCCCGCTGGTCACCCAGGCCGACTTCATGCAGATCTACAAATACTGCATCCACAACGTCGCCCACAGCTACGGCAAGACGGCGACCTTCATGCCGAAGCCGATCTATGGCGACAACGGCTCCGGCATGCATGTCCACCAGTCCATCTGGAAGGACGGCAGGCCGCTGTTCGCCGGCAATGGCTATGCCGACCTCTCGATGGAGGCGCTCTACTACATTGGCGGCATCATCAAGCACGCCAAGGCGCTGAACGCCTTCACCAATCCGCTGACCAACAGCTACAAGCGGCTGATCCCGGGCTTCGAGGCGCCGGTGCTGCTGGCCTATTCGGCCCGCAACCGCTCCGCCTCCTGCCGCATCCCCTACGCGACCAGCCCGAAGGCGAAGCGCGTGGAGGTCCGCTTCCCGGATCCGGGCGCGAACCCCTACCTCGCCTTCTCCGCCATGCTGATGGCCGGCCTCGACGGCATCCGCAACAAGATCCATCCGGGCGACCCGATGGACAAGGACCTGTACGATCTGCCGCCGGAGGAGCTGAAGGGCATCCCGACGGTGTGCGGCAGCCTGCGCGAGGCGCTGGGCGCGCTGGAAGCCGACCATGAATTCCTGCTGGCCGGCGATGTCTTCGGCAAGGACCAGATCGAATCCTATATCGAGCTGAAATGGGGCGATGTGTACCGCTTCGAGCACACCCCGCACCCGGTCGAGTTCGAGATGTACTACTCCGTCTGATCCCTGCCTGGTCGGATGACAGGGGCCGCGTCCTTCGGGGCGCGGCCTTTTTCGTTGGTGGCGGGGCGGGGCTGCGTGGGGATACGCAGCTGCCACCCATGCCGGAATTGCGGCGGCGCGCCGAGGCCGGAAGCTGCGTTGGGAGCGCGGGCGGACGGTGGCCTGCCTGCGGGGATGGCCGCGGGCCGGCCGGCTCCTCCGGCCCGCGGCGCCCGCCTTTTCCCGTTAACCCCGCTTTCACCCGCCCCGGCGCAAGCCTTCTCCGCCAGCAAGGCAGGGTGACCGAGATGCAGGACGCGCCGGAATCAGCGCCAAGCGCAGGGGCCGCGCGGCTGCCGCGCCTCGCCATCCTCGAACTCCGCGGGCTGGAGCATTTCCTGCCCGATCTTGCGGGCGGCCTCGCCGCCTCCGGCCAGGTGGAGGTGCGGCGCTTTCCGGTTTCCGGCCCCGCCGACCTCGCCGCCGCGCTGCGTTGGACGGATCAGCCGTCGCGCGACGCCCTCTGGTTCGAATTCTGCTGGCCGCCTTTCCCGGAGCTGCTGGCCCGCACCGAGTTCGGCGGCCGCCGGGTGCTGCTGCGGGTGCATCGCATCGAGGCCTATGAGACCCCGCATGTCGCCCGCACCCCCTGGGCCGCGGTGGATGACTGCATCGTGGTCAGCGAGGACATGGCCCGGCTGGTGCGGGCGGCGGCACCGGGGATCGACGCCACCACGAGGCTGCACGTGCTGCACAACGGCGTGGACACGCTTCGCTTCGCCCCGGTGGAGGGGGCGCGCGATCCCTTCCGCCTCGGCTGGTGCGGCAACATGATCGCCCGCAAGAATCCCACCCTGGCGCTGGAGATCCTGGCCCGGCTGCGCGCGGAGGATCCGCGCTGGCGGCTGCATATCGCCGCCGGCGGCGGGGACCGCATGGTGGCGGATGCGGTGGTGCATCTGGTGCCGCGCATGGGCCTCGCCGGCGCCGTGCAATTCGACGGCGCGGTGCCGGCGGCGGCGATGCCCGAATGGCATGCGCGGAATGCGGTGCTGCTCTCCACCAGCCTGCATGAAAGCTTCGGCTACGCCATCGCCGAAGCCGCCGCCGCGGGCTGCGGCCTGGCGGTGCTGGAGCATCGCGGTGCGGAGGAATTCTGGCCGGAGGAAATGCGCTTCGCCACGGTGGCGCAGGCGGTGGCGCGCATCCGCGCCGCGCGCCCGGGACGGTGGCGGGAGTATGTGGCGCGGCGTTTTTCGCTGGAACGCCAGGTGGCGCGGGTGCTGGCGCTGCTCGCCGCCCGCACGGCGCCGCGGGTGCCGGCGCTGGCGCCGCTGGCCCATGGAAGCTGGCGTGGCGTGCTGCCGCTGACCGATGCGCGGGACCATATCCAGCGCAGCGTGCTCGCCACCGGCAGCTTCTACGAGGCGCCGATGCTGGAGGATATCCGCACCCGCCTGCCCGCCGGCGCGCTCTTCGTCGATATCGGCGCCAATATCGGCAATCACGGTCTCTTCGCCGCCGGCGTCTGCGGCGCGCGGGTGCTGGCCTTCGAGCCCTCGCCCGCCTTGGCTGAGCACTGCGCCGAAACCTTTGCGGCGAACGGGCTGGACGCGATGCTGGAGCTGCGCCGCCAGGGCGTCGGCGCGGCGCCCGGGCGGGCGACGCTGTGCCCGGGGCCGGAGGGCAATGCGGGGATGACGGCGCTCGACACCGCCCACCCCGGCGACATCGAGGTGGTGCGGCTGGACGACGTGCTGGCGGAAAAGCCCGCGGTGGTGAAGGTGGATGTGGAGGGGATGGAATGCGCCGTGCTGGACGGCGCGCAGCAGGTGCTGCGGCGGCACCGCCCGGCGCTCTATGTGGAGACGGGCACGGAGGAGTCCTTCGCCGCCGTCTCCGCGCTGCTGAAGCCGCTGGGTTATGCGCCGCAGCGGCGCTTCAACGCGACGCCGACCTGGCTCTTCTTGCCCTGACGTGGTGTCGAGAGGGGCGCTGCCCCTCTCGAACATCGGACGCAGTGCGTCCGATCCCGCCAAAGGCCGAAGGGCCTTTGGAAACCATGAGTTTGGCGCCTCGACCATCGGATCCAAAACTCAAGGGTTCAAAAGGCCCTTCAGCCCTTTGCGGGGTTGGACGCACTGCGTCCAACGTGAGGGAGAGGGCAGCGCCCTCCCCCAACTTCAGCAAGGATTGGGAAGAATAGCCAACTCCTCCAACTTCCCATCCACCGTGAAATCCCCGAACTCCATCTTCAGCTCATCCGCCACGCCATTGGCATAGTAGCGCAGCCCCACCTCATAGTCGGGCGCGCTGGCGCCGCCGCCATTGCTGCCCTGCGCCGGGTTGCGGTCGAAGAACGCCACCCGCATCCGCGCACTGCCGAGCTGCGCCAGGTCCGGGAAGCGCCCGGCCTGCGGCGCCTGCCAGGCGGAGATCACGGTGGTGGTGTCCTGCGCCCCATCCGCGCTGGTGCCGTCGAACAGCGGCACCACCAGCAGCCGCGTATTGGCCCGCGCCGCGGCCAGGGCACGGATGGTGTGCAGCATCGGCAACAGCGTGCCGCGCGGCAGCGCCTCCTCCTTCGTCTCCGGGGAGGTGTAGCGCACCCGCCCGCCTTCCGGCGTCACCTCCGCCTCCCCCGCGATGCGCTGGGAGACGGCGCCCTGGCTGGTCTGGGTGAGGGAGAAGCGGAGCGTCCGCCCGTCCTTCGTCTCGAAGGTGGAGTAGTCGGAGGTGGTCTCCACCTCCTGCCCGTCCCGGTCGATGAGGCGGAGCTGGAAGCGCTGGCGGGTGGCCCAGCCATCGCAGGCATCCACCACCTCGTACAGCATGGCGCCCTCGGCCCGGGCGATGTCGGAATTCTCCCGCACCCGGTCCAAGCTGAGGCGATAGGCGGCCCGGTGGCCCACCATCGCCTCCACCCCCGGCTCCGCCGCGAAACCGGCGGGGGCGGCGGCGAGAAGGGCGGTCAGGGCAGCGGCGATCAGGCGGCGGCGCAACGGCATGCCGGGGAATCCTTCAAGGGATTCGCCCTATTTAGGACGGCTTCGGGGAAGCTGCACCCTTTACCGGGGGCAGCACGGTGCGGATATGAAGCTCCTTCAGCCGCGCCTCCTCCACCGGGGAAGGGGAGCCCATCATCAGCTCCTCCCCCTGCTGGTTCATGGGGAAGAGGTTCACCTCTCGCAGATTCGGCTCCTCGGCCAGCAGCATGACGATGCGGTCGATGCCGGCCGCCATGCCGCCATGCGGCGGGGCGCCGTAGCGGAAGGCGTTCAGCATGCCGCCGAAGCGCTCCTCCACCGCCTGCGGCGGGTAGCCGGCGATGCCGAAGGCCTTCACCATGATCTCCGCCTTGTGGTTGCGGATGGCGCCGGAGGCCATTTCGTAGCCGTTGCAGACCACGTCGTACTGAAAGGCCGGGATGGTCAGCGGGTCCTTGGTTTCCAGCGCTGCCATCTCCCCCTGCGGCATGGAGAAGGGGTTGTGGCTGAAATCCACCTGGCCGGTTTCCTCGTTCAGCTCGTACATCGGGAAATCGACGATCCAGCAGAAGCGGAAGCCCTCCTTGGCGGACAGGCCGAGATCGGCGCCGAGCTTCAGCCGCGCCTGCCCGGCGAGCTTCGCGGCATCGGCTTCCTTGCCGGCGGCGAAGAACACCGCATCCCCCGCCTGCAGCCCGCAGGCGGTGCGGATCGCCTCGGCGCGTTCGGCTTCCAGGTTGCGGGCGATCGGGCCCTTCGGCCCATCCGCCTCGAAGGTGATGTAGCCCAGGCCGCCGGCGCCCTGCTCCCGCGCCCATTCATTCATCTTGTCGAAGAAGCTGCGCGGATTGCCCGCCGCACCCGGCGCCGGGATGGCGCGCACCACGCCGCCGCCCGCGGCGATTCTGGCGAACAGCCCGAAGCCGGAGCCGGCGAATTGCTGGGTGACATCGGCGATCACCAGCGGGTTGCGCAGATCGGGCTTGTCCGTGCCGTATTTCCGCATCGCCTCGGCATAGGGGATGCGGATCCAGGGCCCGGCATCCACCGCGCGGCCCTCGGCGAAGCGCTCGAAGGTGCCGCGGATCACCGGCTCCATGGTGGTGAAGACGTCCTCCTGGGTGACGAAGCTCATCTCCACGTCGAGCTGGTAGAACATCAGCGTCCGGTCGGCGCGGCCGGCCTCGTCGCGGAAGCAGGGGGCGATCTGGAAATAGCGGTCGAAGCCCGCCACCATGGTGAGCTGCTTGTATTGCTGCGGCGCCTGCGGCAGGGCGTAGAATTTCCCCGGATGCAGCCGTGCCGGCACCAGGAAGTCCCGTGCGCCCTCGGGGCTGGAGACGGTCAGGATCGGCGTCTGGAATTCGTTGAAGCCGCTGGCGATCATCCGCTCGCGGATGTCCTGGACGATCTGGGCGCGGAGGATCATGTTCCGCTGCAGCCTTTCGCGGCGCAGATCCAGGAAGCGGTAGCGCAGCCTGAGCTCCTCCGGCGCATCCTGCTCGCCGGCGATCTGGAAGGGCAGCACCTCGGCGGCGGATTGCAGCACCAGCTCGCGGACGCGCAGCTCCACCTCGCCGGTCGGCAGCTTGGGGTTCACCGTGCCCGGCTCGCGGTGGACCACCTCGCCGGTCACGGTGATGACGCTTTCCGTGCGCAGCCGGTCGGCCGCCTCGAAGACCGGGGAGCCCTGGGCGATGACGCATTGCGTCAGCCCGTAATGGTCCCGCAGGTCGATGAACAGCAGCCCGCCATGGTCCCGCTTGCGATGCACCCAGCCGGAGAGGCGGACGGTCTGGCCCGCATCGGAGGCGCGAAGGGCGCCGCAGCTATGGGTGCGGTAGGCGTGCATGGTGTGGCTTCCGTAGATCGGTCGGCGGGGAATGGCATGCGGGGGGGCCGAGGTGTCAACCCTGGGCGGGGCTTTGGCGCCTCCGCGGCGGTTTGTCAGCCCCCTTGGGAGCGGAGCCGCCTCTCCGGCGGTTCCATCCTCTGTGCTCCCCGCAGGACCTCGAAGCGACCGGAGGCGTGAATCCCGCGACCGAACGATGGGCTGAAGCGGGACGGTTGAGCGAGGCCCAACCGCTCCCGCTCCAGTGTCCTGCCTGCGACGTTCGCTGGAAATCCAGCGAACGTCGCGGACAGGACACTGGAAACAAAAGCTAGTGGCCCGAGAACGAAGTCCGCAGGACTTCGGAAGCGGGACACTAGTGTCTGCCCACGAAGTTCGCTGGACTTCCAGCGAACGCAGCGGACAAGCAGGCCACTGAAAACAATAGCCAGTGGCCCGAGAACGAAGTCCGCAGGACTTCGGAAGCGGGACACTGGCCCGGGCGCAGGCCGGCAAATTGCCGCGGCAAGCTTACACCGGGGTCGGGGGGGGGGAGCGTCCGGCCGGAAACATCGCGGACAGCTCAGACCGGCGAGATGGCTGACGGCCTCCTTGTTTTGTTCTCTGGCTTGTCCGGCGCTACGCCGCGGCCCGGCCACCCAGGGGCGGAGCTCCCGCCGCAGCCACCCTGGACAACCCCGACTCCGCCCGCCAGGCGGCGCCCGCCCCCCGGCCAGGCCGCATTCCAGGCCCCTTCCTGCCCCGCCCGGCCAGGGCCAAGGCAGCTCCCCGGCCGCCGCCGCCACTCGCGCCCCGAACCCCGCTTTCCCGCCGCCGCCCAGCGGAGTAAACCCCCGGCATGAGCCGTCGCCAGCCCGGCGCGCCGGAGGACACCGCCTCCGCCCCCGCCCTGATCACCACCACCGAGGCCCTGGCCGCGCTGTGCGACCGGCTCCGCCAGGAGCCCTTCGTCACCGTCGATACCGAATTCATGCGGGAGCGGACCTATTGGCCCGAGCTCTGCCTCGTCCAGCTCGCCGGCCAGTCCGAGGTGGCGCTGGTGGATGCGCTGGCGGAGGGGCTGGACCTCGCCCCGCTCGGCGCCCTGCTGGCCGACCCCAATGTGGTGAAGGTGTTCCACGCCGCCCGCCAGGACGTGGAAATCTTCCTGCTGAAATTCGACGCCGTCCCGACCCCGCTCTTCGACACCCAGGTCGCCGCCATGGTGGCCGGCTTCGGCGACCAGGTGAGCTACGACCAGCTCTGCCGCTCCCTCGCCGGCGTGCAGATCGACAAGGCCCACCGCTTCAGCGACTGGTCGGCGCGGCCGCTTTCCGCCTCCCAGCTCCTCTACGCCGCCGGCGACGTCACCCATCTCCGCCGCATCTATGTGGCGCTCAGGGACCGGCTGGTGCGGGAAGGCAGGCTGGATTGGGTGGCGGAGGAGATGGCGGTGCTGCACGACCCCAACACCTACCGCACCGACCCGGACCGGGCCTGGGAGAAGCTGCGCCCCCGCACCAATAACCGCCGCTTCCTCGGCCTGCTGCGCGCCGCCGCGGCCTGGCGGGAGAGGGAGGCGCAGCGCATCAACATCCCCCGCCAGCGCCTGGTGAAGGACGAGACGCTGCTGGAAGTGGCCGCCACCGGGCCGGAGAGCGTCGCCGAGCTGGCCCGCGCCCGCGGCATTTCCGAGGGCTTCGCCAAGGGCCGCAGCGGCACCGGCCTGCTGGCGGCGGTGAAGGCGGCGAAAGCCCTGCCCGAGACCGAGCTGCCGGAGGCGCCGAAGGACCGCACCGGCCCCCCCGCCTCCCCGGCCCTGGTCGCGCTGCTGAAGGTGCTGCTGGCGGCGAAGAGCGAGGAGCATCACGTGGCGCCGAAGCTGCTCGCCAGCAGCGAGGATCTGGACCGGCTGGCGGCCGAGGCCGAGCCCGACCTGCCCGCCCTGCATGGCTGGCGCCGCCATGTGTTCGGGGAAGCGGCGCTGGAGCTGAAGGGCGGGCGCCTCGCCCTCGGCGTCGAGGGGCGGCGGGTGAAGCTGATCGCCGCGGGCTGAGCCCCGCAAGGGGGCGGCAGCGCGAGCCATCGCCGCCAGGCTTTCGGCATGCGCCTCGACTCAGGCGGGCCGACGCCAATCCGTCATTAAGCTTCGCGCGGCATGCTTGTGGGGAAATTCCATGGACGGAGCCTGACCTTGTCCCTCGCCCCCGCCGCCACGCCGGCGCGGGTGTTGGCCCTGGCCGACCACGCCGCGGCGATCGCCGCCGGCAAGGTGCGGGCCATCCAGGCCATCACCCGCCAGACCCGGATCCTTGCCCTCAACGCCACCATCGAGGCCGCGCGCGCCGGCACCCAGGGGGCCGGCTTCGGCGTCGTCGCCTCCGAGGTGAAGGGCGTCGCCGCGGAGGTGGCGCGCATCGCCGGGGAGATGGATGGCGAACTGCGCCAGGCCTTCGAGGAGCTGCGCCAGGTGGGCCAGCGCATGGCCGGGGAGGTGGGCGGCCAGCGGCTGGTGGATCTGGCGCTGAACGCCATCGAGATCATCGACCGCAACCTCTACGAACGCACCTGCGACGTCCGCTGGTGGGCGACCGACGCGGCGGTGGTGGAAGCGCTGGCGGCGCCCGACCCCGCCCGTGCCGGGCATGCCGACCGGCGGCTTGGCGTCATCCTCTCCGCCTACACCGTTTATCTGGATCTCTGGCTGGCGGATGCGGCGGGGCGGGTGGTGGCGCATGGGCGGCCGGACCGCTACCCGGGGGTGCGCGGCCTGGACGTCTCCGCGGAGCCCTGGTTCAAGGCGGCCCTCGCCTCTTCCTCCGGCGACGACTTCGCGGTGGCGGATGTGGCGCCCTGCGCCGCGCTGGGCGGCGCGCCGGTCGCCACCTATGCCGCAGCGGTGCGGGAGGGCGGGGAGGTGCATGGCAGGGTGCTCGGCGTGCTGGGCATCCATTTCGACTGGGGGCCGCAGGCGGAAACCGTGGTGCGCGGGGTGCGGCTGACCGAGGAGGAAAAGGGCCATACCCGGGTGCTGCTGCTGGATGCCGGGGGGCGGGTGATCGCCGCCTCGGACGGGGTGGGGCTGCTGCAGGAAAGGCTGGAATTGCAGGGCGGCGGCCAGTCCGGGCATTACCGGGATACGGCGGGCCGGACCATCGCCTTCCACCGGACCCCGGGCTACGAGACCTATCGCGGGCTGGGGTGGTCCGGGGTGCTGGTGCAGGGCGCGCGGGCGGAGATGTGATTCGGGACGGAGCCCCCCCCGCCGCTACCGAGCACAGGCGAGGTGAAACCGCTCTAGAGCATGCTGTGTTTGCTCTGAATCGGGGGTTCCGAAACGGGCTGAGATCTGATTCAAGCTCTGGGCTGGGCGATGGAGGCCAGCCAGGATGCGGCCATACTCCGAGGATCTGCGTGAG
>NZ_SRXO01000034.1 GCF_008360935.1 Siccirubricoccus phaeus | reverse complement strand
ACGACCTCATCCCCAACATGCCACAGCCGCGCCTTGCGCCGCTGATGCAGGGCTTCGCCAAGGCCGTGGCAGATGCCAACCTCTTCGTGCGAGCCAACGCCGGTTCAAAATGAGGGGATGGGTGAGGGGCAGAGCCCCTCTCGGCACCGTCACCGAATGGGCGGAGCGTACATCAGCCCGCCCCGACTCCACAGATCGTTCAGCCCCCGCCGCAGCTTGATGCTGCTGCCCTGGCCGAGGTTGCGCTCGAAGATCTCGCCGTAATTCCCCACGCCCTTGATCGCCCAGTAGGCCCAGCGCCGGTCCAGCCCCATCAGCGGCCCGTGGTCGCCACTCAGCCCCAGCAGCCGCCGGATCTCCGGGTTCTGGCTGTTCAGGTGCTCCTCCACATTGGCCTGGGTGATGCCGTTCTCCTCGGCGATCAGCAGGGCGAAGAAGGTCCAGCGGACGATGTCGAACCACTGGTCGTCGCCATGCCGCACCACCGGGGAATGCGGCTCCTTGCTGATGATCTCCGGCAGGATCACATGCTCCTCCGGGTGCGGGAAGCTGGCGCGCAGCCCGGCGAGCTGGCTGGCATCGGTGGAATAGGCGTCGCAGCGGCCGGCCAGGTAGCTGCGGCGGGCCTCGTCATTCTGCTCGAACACCACCGGGCGGTACTCCACCCGGTTCTGCCGCGCCCAGTCCGCCAGGTTCAGCTCGTTGGTGCTGCCGGCGACGACGCAGATGGAGGCGCCGGCCAGCTCCGTCGCTGCCTTCACGCCAAGGGCGGCGCGGATCAGGAAGCCCTGGCCGTCGTAGAAATTCACCGCGGTGAAGTTCAGCCCGTTCGCCGTGTCGCGGCCCTGGGTCCAGGTGGCGGTGCGGATCAGCAGGTCGATCTGGCCGCTCTGCAGCGCTGGGAAGCGGGCCTGGGTGGTCAGCGGCACCCAGCGGATCTTGGCGGGGTCGCCCAGCACCGCGGCGGCGACGGCGCGGCAGAGGTCGTTGTCGAGGCCGCGATACTCGCCGCGGCTGTCCGGCAGGGAAAAGCCGGCGGCGCCGGTGGAGGTGCCGCAGACCAGGATGTCCCGCGCCTTCACCGCCGCCAAGGTGGGGCCGGCGGCCTGGGGCTGGGCGGCGACGGCGAAAGGCAGCAGCCAGGCAAGGGCGGCGAGGGCGAAGGGCAGGCGCATGCGGAAAATCTCCCGGGGGCGGCATGATGCCGGTGGGGCGGCGGGGCGTCCATGCGCCGCCGGCGCGCCGGCCCGGTGCTGCCATGCCGTGGCCGCCGCCCGCCGCCGCGCCGGGCATGGAGGATTCTCGTCTCCAAGTCGCAAGATCCGGCCGCGGGGCGCGGCGCCGCCGCAGAGCCCGTCTCGAAAGGCTCCCCGGCAGCGGACCGGGCGGCATGCGAATGGGGTGCTGGCGCATCACGCCAGCGCGGCAAGTACCTGCCGGCAGACCCTCCCGCGGCAGGCCCTCAGCGCACCGGGCCGGGGCGCGTCACCGGCGCCCCGCCGGGCGTGATCGGGGTGGTGGCGATGCCGACCCCGCCAACCGGCGGCACCCCCGCCGGCAGCCCCGCCCCGCCCCCTGGCAGCGCCAGGGACCCTTCCGGCCCGAAGGCGGTGATGCCCACGCCCGGCTGGGCCGGCCACAGGCTGCGGGCCAGCTCCCCGGCCTCCCGGCCCGGCACCGGCAGCGGCCTGGCTTGCAGCGTGGCCGCCGGCGGCGTGCCGGGCGGCCGCTCCGGCTGGGCGAGGAGGCGCGGCACCTCGCCCGGCCGGGCCGGCACCGTCTCCATCAGGCTGCCGGGGCCCTCGCTGCCCAGGGCGCGCAGGCCGAAGGCGTAGGGCCGGCCGCTCTCCGACTGCCAGATCTGCACCACCCCATGGGTCGCCGGCAGGCTGGCGAAGCCGGCGGGTGCCGCCACCTGCAGCCCGCCGCCAAGGCCGAGCCCCGGGCTGCCCCCGGCCCCCGCCCCTTGAGCCACGGCCTCCAGCAGCACCAGCCGCACCTCCGGCCCGAACAGGGCGGTGCTGCCGCCCAGCAGCGGGGTGGGACGCAGCCGCACCGTTTCCAGCCCCGCCCGGCCCCAGGCGCCGGTCAGCAGCACCGGCTCCCCGGGCGCGCCGGCGGGGGGGCGGGGCACCACCAGCCGGCCGATGCGGACGCGCTCGCCTTCCCCGTGCAGCGTGCCGCGCACCACCACCTGGCCGGGGGCGCGGGGATCGATCCGGCTGGCCATCACCCCGCCCTCCGGCAGGGGCAGCCCGCTGACCGAGACCCATTCCCCTTCCCGCCACCCCCCGCGGCCGCGCAGCCCGGGGCCCGGCACCACCCATTGCCCGGCGACCAGCAGGGTGCCCTCCGGCGTCACCTGCTGCACCGGCCCGGCCACCGCCACCTGGCGCAGCACGCTGCGGGCGGCGAGGGCCTGCATCGGCCCTTCCGCCGTCACCGCCACCACCTGGCCGGCGCGCAGCGGGGCGGGCGGTTCCACCCCGCCTTCCACCGGCACGGGCCGGCGCGGGTCGAAGGCGATGCGCAGCCCGTTCACGCAGAGGCTGCCGAAGCCGGTGACCACGCCGATGATGCCGGTGCCGCCGATGCCGCGATCGCCCGAGGCCAGCATGCCGGTGCCGCCGATGCCCCGGTCGCCGGAGGCGATGCCCTGTTTGCCGGAGGCGGCGAGGGTGTCCGGCGGCGGCCCGTCATCCGGGCCGATGCGGCATTGGGGCGGCGGCGCCGCGGCGATGATGGCATCGGGCGGCGGCCTCTCGCAGCCGAAGAGCAGCAGGAGGGACAGCAGCGGCCGCAGCCGCCAGGGGCGGCGGGTCATGGCGCGGGCGGGGCCTCCGGCTCGTCCTCGGCCAGGGCATAGACGCCGATATTCACCCGGCGGGTGGGGCTGCCGGGCGGCGCCTCGCCATGCTCGGCCAGCAAGGCGAGGGCGAGGCGGTTCAGCTCCACCAGCAGGCGCTGCGCCGCTTCCCGCCCCGCCGCGTCCAGCCGGGCCGCGACCTCGGGCCGCAACCCGTCGTAATGCAGGCTGCGCTCCAGCGCCGGCGGGGCGCCTTGCGCGGCGACATTGGCGCAGGCGGCGGCGATGTGGTCGCCGAGGTTGCGGCCGAAGTAATGCAGCTGCGCCTCGCTGCCTGGGGCGGGGAGGAAGGCCTCCACCCGGAGCACCAGCCTGCCTTCCGGGTCGGTGGCGACGAGGCCCTGGGCGAGGAAGGCATCCGCCACGGTGCGGGCGCGGAGATCCGTGGTGACGCCGGCGACGAGGGAGTCGAAGGAGGGGCCGCCTTCCTCCGGCGGCAGGCGGGGCAGGGGGAGGGGCTTGCCCTCCGCGTCGGTATAGGCGGGCAGGCCGAGCCAGCGGGCGATGACCTGGCTCGCCAGCGTCACCGGCTCGGGCGGCGGGGCGGCATCGGCCTCGGCGGCCTCGCGCAGCCGGCGGAGCTCCTTGCGGTGGACGCCGGTGAGGAGGCTGACGCGGCTGTCCGTCGCGCGCTGGCCGGTGGCGCGGCCCTCCGCCTGGGCGACCTCCACGTAAAGCTGGCGCAGGGAGTCGGCGAGGAGGGGGAAGGTGATGCCTCGGGCGATGAGGAAGCCGATCAGCGGCCGCAGGGCCCGCCGCAGGGCGCGCAGCAGCGCCGGCGCGGCGGCTGGTGGGGCGGGGGAGGGCGGCGGGGCGGCGGGCATGGGGGTCAGCCTCTCATCGCCTGAAAGGCGGTGCGGTGCCATGGGAATTTTCCCCACATTCCTGACCCATGGCTGGACGTGGGTAAGTTTCCCACTAATCTGGCGCCCGCAACCCCTGGAGCCCGGATGACCGCATGCCCGCCCTGCAGCCCATCCCCGGATCCCTGAGCGAGGCCCGCGGCTTTTCCGCGGCGGAGCCGGCGGAGGCGCTGGATCTGCGGCAATTGCGCCATTTGACCCGCAACGCGCTGCAGCGCCTGCTGATCCAGGCCGATGCGCTGCTGGAGGCGGAGACGAGTCCGGCAGGGCGGCGGCTGCTGGACCTGCTGGAGCAGCGCGTGGCCTGTTCCGTGGCGATTGCCGATGCGCTGTTCGGGATGACGGAAATGCCCGGCCCGATGCCGCGGCGGCTGGACACGCTGACGCGGAAGACGGTGGCGCTGCTGGCGACGCCGCGGCAGCGGGTGGAGGTGGAGACCAGGGTGACCGGGCTGTGCCCCGGCGCGCTCTGCCGCCCGGTGCTGCGCATGGCGCATGAGGCGGTGGCGAATGCGGTGAAGCACGGCTTTGCCCAGCGCAGCGCCGGGCGGCTGATGGTGTGGCTGGCCAGCGATGCCGGCGTGACCACGCTGGAGGTGCTGGATGACGGGCGCGGGCCAGCGGTCGACCGGATCGGCGAGGGGCTGGGGCTGATCGATTCCATCGCCGCGACGGTGGGCGGGGTGGCGCGGCTGCGCCGGAGCGGCGGCTGGACGCGGGCGGAGATGCGGCTGCCGCATGACGGGCCGCGGCCGGTGGAGGGCTAGGCGGGCGGTGGCGACGGGCGGGTGCTCGCTTCTAGACTGACCGCCTCGCCGCGCGGGGACCATGGAGCGCCAGCTTCTCCGCACGCCCTGGCCGTTCCGGCCGGGCGCGCCGCCTGCGCGCTCGACGTCGCGCCGGAGGCGCGCCTCCGGCGCGACCGAGCGCACCTCAAGCCCAAGCCATGGTGCCGATTTCAGATCAGGGACAAAGCCGCGCGAAGCGCGTTGCCGCTACGCGGCCTCCTTGACCTGAAATCGGCACCATGGCCCTCGCGCATGGTCGCCTTCGACGGCGTCGAAAGCGCATGAAAGCGCCTTCGGCCAGCGAGGGGGGCTGGCTTCTGCGCCGCTGGCGGCGTTGCGCAGTGCAGAACTTGCCGCGTTGCCGGTGCTCGGCGCATGAGTGCTCAGCGCATGAGAGCCGCCTCGCCGGCCCCTGGAGCGGCTGCCGGCCAGCGAGAGGCGCAGCGCCTAGAGCGGGATCGGTTGAGCTTCGCTCATCCGTCCCGCTCCAGCTCATTGTCTGGTCGCGTGCTTCACGGCTTCGGTCGATTCGACCTCAACCGATCACGCTCTAGCAGCGCTCCGCTGCGAAGACCTCGCCCGGCGCGACGAATTCCTCCTGCGCCGCTACCAGCAGCAGCTCCCGGCTGCCCGCCTCCACCGTCCGGCGCAGCAGCCCATGGATGGAGGCGGCCGCCCGTTCCAGCGCCACCCGGGCGCTGCCACTGCGCGCCCGGTGGAACAGGAACAGCGCCGCGATCGCATCCCCCGCACCATTGCCGGCAAAGCCCAGCAGCGGCGTGCGTACCCGCCAGACTTCCTCCCCCTCCGCCGCCAGCAGGTCCAGCGCATCCGCCGGCGTCTCCGCCACGCGCAGCGAGGTGACCAGCACGCAGCGCGGCCCCCCCGCCTGCAGCGCCGCGACGGCCGCCTTGGTCTCCGCCAGCGTCGCCACCTGCCGCCCCGTCAGCCATTCCAGCTCGAACTGGTTCGGCGTGGCGATATCGGCCAGCGCCAGCGCCCGGTCACGGAAGAATTCCGGTATCCCCGGCCGGACGAAGACACCCCGCCCGACATCGCCGATCACCGGATCGCAGCACCAGAGCGCCGCCGGATTCGCCGCCTTCACCCGCGCCACGGCGTCCAGGACGGCAGCGCCGGTGCCGGCATCCCCGACATAGCCGGTCAGCACCGCATCGCAGGTGCCGAGCACGCCGCGCTCCTCGATGCCCGTCACGCAATCGCGGATCAGCGACTCCGGAAAGACCTGGCCGCGCCAGGCGCCATAGCCGGTGTGGTTGGAGAATTGCACGGTGTGGATCGCCCAAACCTCGGCCCCCAGCCGCTGCAGCGGAAACACCGCGCTGGCATTGCCGACATGCCCATAGGCGACCCAGGACTGGATCGAGAGGATGTTCACGCCCGCCAGCTAAGGCCGCCCCCGGCGCCGGGTCAATTCTTCCCGGCACCAACCCCTTCCCAGCGGCGCGGCGCCCCGGCATGCTCGGCCCCAACCGGCCCGGCCGGACCAGGGAGAGGGGACGCCATGACACAGGCCATGACACAGGCCGGGACAGCGGCCGGAACGGAGGCCATCACCCGCCGCGGCGCCATGCTCGGCGCGCTCACCTCCGGCAGCCTGCTGATGGCCGGCGGCAATGCCGGGGCGCAGCAGAAGCCGAGCGAATTGCGGGTCGGCATCGCCACCTTCCTCTCCGGCTCGGCCTCCGTCTTCGGCGTGCCGGCGCGGCAGACGGCGGAACTGCTCTTCGACGAGATCAACAAATCGGGCGGCATCGGCGGCGTGCCGGTGCGGCCCTATTTCGTGGACGAGGCGCCGGGCACCGAGCATCTGGTCGGCGAATACCGCCGGCTGGTGCAGAACGAAGGCGTGCAGATCATCTTCGCTGCCATCTCCTCCGGCTCCTGCCTCGCCTGCACGCCGCTCTCCGACGAGATGCGCAAGACGACGCTGCTCTGGGATTGCGGCACCCAGCGCATCTTCGAGGAAGGCAGCCACCCCTATGCCTTCCGCCCGCAGGGCTATGGCGGGCCGGAAGTGCTGGCGCCGCTGCTCTATCTGCTGAAGCACAAGCCGGATTTCCGCTCCATCGCCGTCATCAACCAGGACTACGCCTGGGGCCGCGATTCCTGGGAGATGTGGCGCGCGGCAATGGACGCCATGAAGCCGGGCGTGCGCGTGACGGCGGAGCTCTTCCCCCGCCTCGGCGCCACGGATTACAGCACGGAGGTGACGCGGCTGCTCGCCTCCCGGCCGGATGTCATCCTCTCCACCTCCTGGGGCGGCGACCTCGTCACCCTGGTGCGCCAGGCCGCCGAGCGGCGGCTCTTCGACCGCTCCCTTTTCGTCCTGCCGGTGGCGGAGGCCTCGCTGCAGATCCTCGGCCGCACCTTCCCGGCGGGGCATATCATCGGCGCCCGCGGCGACCACTGGAACAACCATCCGAAGCCGAAGGACCCGGCGCGGCTGGCGAAATTCGTGGAGAGCTACCGGGCGAAGTTCAACGAATACCCGATCTACCCCTGCCACCACATGGCCCAGGCCATCTCCGCCATGCAGGCCGGCTACGCCAGGGCCATCGCCGCCAAGGGCGGCGGCTGGCCGAACGATGCCGAGCTGGCGGCGGCCTTCCGCGGCCTGACCTTCGACACCCCGACCAGCACCATCACCCTGCGCGAGGATGGCCAGGGCCTGGAGGATCAGATCGTCGGCATCAGCCACTTCACCGAGCGTTTCCCCTTCGCCGTGCCGAAGGACATGATCCTCTTCCCCGCCGCCATGGTCGCGACGCCCGTGGGACAGAAGAGCGTGGAGTGGATGAAGGGGCTGAAGGCGGAGTTCCTCGCCCAGGTGCCGGCGCCGATCGCCGGATGACGAGTATTCCGGCCTCGCCCTCCGCACCCGCCATGGCCCCGCCCGGCCCGGCCGCGTTCTGGCGTGCGGCGGAGGCCGGGGGCAGCCCCGGCGCGACATGGGGCGCCGGACGGGGCGGGACTGCCGCCCTTGGCGAGCAATGGCCGGCAAGGCCTGGGGCAGGGCCGGACATGCCCCATCCGTCATGGCCGGGCCTCGCCCGGCCATCCCCCGGCCAGGGGCGGATGTCCGGCGCGGGCCAGGGCATCGGACGGCAACGCATGCCGGCTGCCGCCGCCGCCCGGTCATCCACCGGCAGAAGGGCTATCGCACGTGACCGAATGGGTCTCTGAGAACGGCTTGCTGCTCGGCCTCGCCCTGCTGGACGGCCTCGCCTATGCGGCGCTGGTCTTCCTGGTGGCGGTGGGGCTGAACCTGGTGTTCGGCGTGCTGCGCATCGTGAACGTCGCGCATGGCAGCCTTTTCGCCATCGGCGCCTATGCCGCCGCCTCGCTGGGGCTGTTCTTCGCCGCCAGCGGCCTGCCGCCCTGGGCGGGCTATGTGGCGCTGCTGCTGGCCGCGGCGCTGACCGGCCTCGTGCTCGGCCCGCCGATCGAGAAGCTGGTGCTGCGCCGGGTCTATGGCCATGAGCAGTCGCTGCAGCTCCTCGTCACCTTCGCCCTCTTCATGATCCTGGAAGACGTGCAGAAGCTGGTCTGGGGCGTGCAGCCGGTCTCCAACGACACGCCGATGAAGCTGCTCGGCACGGTGGACGTGCCCTTCGGCGAGGATGTGATCCCCTTCACCGCCTATCAGCTCTTCGTCCTGCCGGGGCTGGCGGTCTTCACCCTGCTGGCCCTCGCCTGGTTCCTGCGGCGGACGCTGACCGGGCGGGTGATCGTCGCCGTCACCACGGACAAGGAAGCGGCGATGGCCATGGGCATCGACGCCACCCGCGTCACCCTGCTGACCTTCACCTTCGGCGCGGCGCTGGCGGCGCTGGGCGGGGCGCTGGCCTCGCCCACCACCTCCCTGGTGCCGGGGGTGGGGGCGCAGACCATCGTGCTCTCCTTCGCCGTGGTGGCGACGGCAGGCCTCGGCCAGATCGAGGGCGCGGCGGTGAGTTCCCTGCTGATCGGCCTTGGCCGCAGCGTCGCGGTCTATTTCGCCCCGGAATTCGAGGTGGTGGTGCCCTACATCATCATGGTCGCGGTGCTGCTGGTGCGGCCCCAGGGGCTGTTCGGCGTGCTGGAGACGCGGCGGGTATGAGCAACACCCCGGCACGGCATCCCTCCGCCTCCTCCCTCCCCCGGCTAGGGGGGGCGGCAAGGGGCGCGGGGCTGGAGATGGCGCTGACCCTGATCGGCGCCCTCGCCCTCATCCTCATCGCCTGGGCGGCGCCCTGGCTGCGCTTCGTGCTGACCATCGCCCTGGCCAAGGGCATTGCCGTGCTCGGCATATTGCTGCTGCTGCGCGCCGGCCAGGTCAGCTTCGGCCACGCCATGTTCCTGGCGACCGGCGCCTACACCGTCGCCTTCCTGGCGCCCAGCGTGCCGGAGGCGCTGATCCTGCTGCCGCTCGGCGGCGCGCTGGCGCTGGGGCTGGGCCTCGTCGTCGGCCTCTTCGTCGTGCGCTACCGCGACATCTTCTTCGGCATGTTGAACCTGGCGCTTTCCATGGTGCTCTATTCCCTGCTGGAGAAGCTCTACAGCCTCACCAAGGGCACGGACGGCATCCGCGTCGCCGGCCTCACCTTCGCGGGGCAGAGCCCGCCCCGCGAGACCCAGGAATGGCTGATGTTCGGCCTGGCGCTGGGCCTCGCCCTGGTCTTCGGCCTGCTGGTGCGGGCCTATCTCGCCTCGCCCATGGGGCAGGCGCTGAAGGGGATCAAGACGCGGGAGACGCGGCTGGAATTCATGGGGGTGCCGGCGCGGCGGGTACTGCTCTTCGCCTATGCCTTCTCCGCCCTGATGGGCGGCGTCGCCGGCACGCTGGTGGCGATGACCAGCCGCCATGTCACCCCGCTGCTGGCCTATTGGACCTCCTCCGGCGAGCTGGTCTTCATCGCCATCCTGGGCGGGGCGGGCTCGGCGCTCGGCCCCTTCCTCGGCGCCGTGGCCTTCGAGCTGGTGCGGGTCTATGCCGCGGCGCAGCTCGCCGATGCCTGGCAGATGATCCTCGGCGCGGTGCTGCTGGGCGTCATCCTCTTCGCCCCGGGCGGCGTCTGGGGCATCCTCTCCGCCCGGCTGAAGGGGCGGGCGGCATGAGGACCCCGGACGCTCCGCCGCTGCTCTCCGCCCGCGGCCTCCGCCTCGCCTTCGGCGGCGTCAAGGCGGCGGACGGCATCGACCTGGATGTGCTGCAGGGCGAGTTCCTGGCGATCATCGGCCCGAACGGCGCGGGCAAGACCACCTTCATCAACATGACAACGGGCTATCTGGCGCCGCAGGGCGGCAGCATCGCCTATCAGGGCCAGTCCATCCTGGGCCTGCGGCCGCGGCAGATCGTCCGCCGCGGCATCGGCCGCAGCTTCCAGCTTCCGCAATTGTTCACCGAGCATACGGTGCTGGAGAATGCCGCCCTGGCCGTCGCCGCCCGGGCCGGCATCTGGTCGCCCTTCCGCCGCCTGCTGCGCCCCGAATGGCAGGAGGAGGCGGAGGCGCTGCTGGAACGCTTCGGCCTGCTCTCCGTCGCCCATGCCAGGGCCGATGCGCTGAATGAGGGCGCCCGCAAGCTGGCCGACATCGCCATGGCGGTGGCGCTGGAGCCCCGGCTGCTGCTGATGGACGAGCCGACCAGCGGCGTCGCCGCCACGGAGAAGATGAAGGTGGTGGAGACGCTGGTCCGCGTGCTGCGGCAAGCCGGCGTCACCGCCGTCTTCGTGGAGCACGACATGGATGTGGTGGCGCGCTTCGCCGACCGCGTCGCCGTCTGGTCCCAGGGCCGCATCGCCGCGCTCGGCCCGCCGGCGGAGGTGCTGGCCGACCCGCGCGTGCGGCGCGAGGTCATCGGGATCGAGGCGGCAGGGGCCCCTTCCGGCCTGCCGGCCGGGGGAGGCGGGCATGCTTGAGCTGCACGGCATTTCGGTGGCGATCGCCGGCGTGCCGGTGCTGCGCCGCGTCCACCTCATGGTGCCGCCCGGCGGCCGCGTGGCGCTGATCGGCCGCAACGGCGCCGGCAAGACCACCACGCTGCGCACCCTGATGGGGCTGCTGAAGCTGCGGGAGGGGCGGATCGTCATCGATGGCCGCGACGCCACCGCCGTGCCGGCGCATCACCGTCCGCGCCTCGGCATCGGCTATGCGCCGGAGGAAAGGCGGCTCTTCGGCAGCTTCTCGGTGCGGGAGAACGTCACCCTGCCGGCCGAGGTGCTGAAGCTGCCGAGGCCCGAGGTGGCGCGGCGGCTGGAGGCCGTCTTCACCCTGCTGCCGGAGCTGAAGGAGCTGGCCGGGCGCCGCGCCGCCGGCCTCTCCGGCGGGCAGGGCAAGATGGTGGCGCTGGGAAGGGCGCTGATGGTCGGCACGCGGGCGGTGCTGCTGGACGAGCCCTTCCAGGGCCTCGCCCCCGCTTTGGCGCTGCGCTATGCGGAGGCGCTGGGCCGGCTGCACCAGGCGCTGCCGGATGTCGCCATCCTCATCACGGAGAGCAATCCGGAATTGCTGCGGCCGCTGGTGGAGCGGAGCTTCACCATCGAGCGCGGCGAGATCCTTCCGGCCTGAGGGCCCCGGTCGGTGGCGGTGCTGAGAGGGGCGCCGTCCCTCTCAAACTCTCCCCGCAAAGGGCCGAACGGCCCTTTGGAACCCTTGAGTTTGGCGGTTGGGCCCTCGGTCTGAAGCGCAAGCTTGCCGAAGCCCCTTCGGCTTTCGGCGGAGGAAGCCTGGCACTGCCGTGGCGAGCCTGCCCGGGCTGTTGCGCCCGTGCCCATGGTCCCCTATACGCCCCCCTTCCTGCGGCCGGTCGGTATCGGCGGCACCCGATTGCATGAGCACGCCATGAAGCCCGACATCCACCCGGACTACCACGAGATCACCATCGTCATGACCGATGGCGCGACCTTCAAGACCCGGTCCTGCTACGGCCAGCCGGGCGACACGATCCGCCTCGACATCGACCCGAAATCCCACCCGGCCTGGACCGGCGTGCAGCGGGTGATCGACACCGGCGGGCAGGTGGCGAAGTTCAACAAGAAATTCGCCGGCATCGGCATGCGGAAGAAGTAGGCGGGCCGCGCTTCCCAGGTGCCTTCTCCCTTTGGCGCCGCCCCCTTGAACCGGGGGGCGGCGCTTTCTAATTCCATGGCTGTCAGGGGCGCCCGAACGGGGTTCCTGGCGCGGTTGCTGCCGCCGCGCGGCGCCCTTCCGGGGCCGCGCGGGGCCGGACCGCAGGATCAACCGAACCTTGCTTCCGATGAGGAGGTTCCTCGGCCATGAATGCTTTCGATCTCTCTCCCCTGTTCCGCACCGCCATCGGCTTCGACCGCCTGGCCCGCGTGCTGGAAGCCGCGCGCAACGCGCCGGACGTCAATGGCTACCCGCCCTACAACATCGAGAAGACCGGTGAGGACAGCTACGTCCTGACCATGGCCGTCGCCGGCTTCGGCGAGAAGGATCTCGAGATCGTGGCGCGGGACAATGTGCTGACCATCACCGGCCGCGCCCCGCAGCCGGAGGAAGGCCGTTCCTTCCTCTACCGCGGCATCGCCGGCCGCGCCTTCGAGCGCCGCTTCGTCCTCGCCGACCACATCGTGGTGGAGGGCGCCAGCCTGGAGAACGGGCTGCTCCGCCTCGGCCTGAAGCGGGTGGTGCCGGAAGCCCTGAAGCCGCGCCGGATCGAGGTGCAGGCCCGCCAGCCGCAGCTCCCGGCCAACACCGAGGCGCCGCAGGCCGAAGCGGCCTGACGCGCTGGCGCATTTTCAAGTCTGGCGGAAGCGCCGGACGACCTGGAAAATGCGACCGAACAAAGGGCTGGAGCGGGTTCGCCGAGCGCAGTCGAGGCGAAACCGCTCTGAGGAGAGGCAAGGGGAGGGGCCCCGGTCACGACGGGGCCCGACCGGCCGGCGGGGGCCACCCCGCCGGCTTTTCTTGCCGCTGCTATCCGCCTTGGGCGCGGAACAAGGCATCCGCCGCGCCGCGATGCGCCTCCCGCGCCTGGATCTCGGCCTCGACCCTGGCGATCTCCGCCTGCAGCCGGGCGATGTAGCGCCGCATCTCCTCCACCCCCCAGCTCTCCAGCACCGCCGGGGTGAAGCCCTGCGGAGGCTTCGGGCGTTCTTCCTCCAGCATGTCCGTCCCTCCCGACCCTTCCCGGGCGTGCCGGCCATCGTGGGCTTTGACCCGCCCCGGCACCGCCTCTATATGCCACGCCAAATTTGTGGCGAAGGTAGCAAGCTGCCTCTCGCTGCCCGTAAGGTTTATCCCATGACCCAGCCCCTGATGCCGAAAGCCACCGCCGTGTGGCTGATCGAGAAGACATCCCTGACCTTCGATCAGGTCGCGGATTTCGTCGGCATGCACCCGCTCGAGGTTCAGGCCATTGCCGATGGCGAGGTGGCGCAGGGCATCATCGGCTACGACCCCGTGCTGAACGGCCAGGTGACGCGGGAGGAGATCGCCCGCTGCGAGGCCGACCCGAATGCCCGGCTGCACCTCGCCCCTTCCGCCATCCCGGTGCCGAAAGCCCGCGGCAAGGGGGCGAAATACACCCCCGTTTCCAAGCGGAACGACCGGCCGGACGCCATCGCCTGGGTGCTGCGCCACCACCCGCAGCTCACCGATGCGGCGATCGGCAAGCTGCTCGGCACCACCAAGGAAACCATCGCCAAGGTCCGCGACCGGACGCATTGGAACAGCGCCAACATCAAGCCGCGGGATCCGGTGATCCTCGGCCTCTGCACCCAGTCCGACCTCAACGCTGCTCTGGCCGCCGCCGGGGACCGCCCGCCCGGCGCGCCGCTGCCGCCGGCCTATCCGGACCCGGCGGAAGAGACCGCGGCCTGAGATCCCCACGAAGCCGCTGCGCGGCTCCGCGGGACCTCGGGAAATCGCTGTGCGTCCACCGCTTCGCACAGCCTGCCGCGGCAGGGCTATGGGCGGCGTCCGGGACGAAGCGGATGCAGGCAGGCCCGGCGTGGGGCCGGTCAGTTTTTCCGCAGCCGTTCCATCTCCTCCTTCAATTTCAGCTTCTCCAGCTTGAGCCGCGTCAGCGCTGCCTCATCCGGGCGCGGCCGCGCATCCTCCTCGCTGATCTGGCGCTCCAGGGCGGCGTGTCGCTCTTCCAGCGCACGGAGCCTCGGGCCATCGGGCATGCAGCGTCTCCCTTCGCTTCGGCCTTGGCGCGGTCCGCCCGGCGGCTGACGCCGCACTGTTGCGTCCGCGCCCGGGCATGGTAATGGCGCCCCCAGCCGGATTGCACCCTTTCCTTCATCGCCCGAGCCCCCCAGACGATGCTCGATGACCGTGAGTCCCTGCTGCGCCGTCTGCACGAAATGCGGAGCGAGCATCGCGACCTGGACACCGTGATCGCCCGGCTGGAGGCTGATCGCGGCGACCAGCTCCAGGTGCAGCGGCTGAAGAAGCGCAAATTGAAATTGAAGGACGAGATCGCCTGGCTGGAAAGCCGCCTGCTGCCGGACATCATCGCATGAGCGAGGCCGGTATGAACGACGTCGCCTCCCCGCTGGTCGGCATCATCATGGGCAGCCGCTCCGACTGGGAGACGATGCGCCACGCCGCGGAAACCCTGGCGCAGCTCGGCGTGCCGCACGAAACCCGCGTGGTCTCCGCCCACCGCACGCCGGACCGGCTGGCGGACTATGCGAAATCCGCCCGGGACCGCGGGCTGCGGGTCCTCATCGCCGGCGCCGGCGGCGCCGCCCACCTGCCCGGCATGGCGGCGGCGATGACGCCGCTGCCGGTGCTCGGCGTGCCGGTGGAAAGCCATGCGCTGAAGGGCATGGACAGCCTGCTCTCCATCGTCCAGATGCCGGGCGGCGTGCCGGTCGGGACGCTCGCCATCGGCCGGGCTGGCGCCATCAATGCCGGGCTGCTGGCCGCCGCCATCCTGGCGCTGTCCGACCCCGCCCTGGCCCGCCGGCTCGACGCCTGGCGCGCCGCCCAGACCGCCAGCGTGCCGGAGGCGCCGGAGTGACGCCGCTGCCGCCGGGGGCGACCATCGGCATATTGGGGGGCGGGCAGCTCGGGCGGATGTCCACGCTGGCGGCGGCGCGGCTCGGCTATCGCTGCCACGTCTTCGCGCCGGAGCCGGATGGGCCCGGCATGCAGGTCGCCGCCGCTCATACCGTCGCGCCCTATGAGGATGCGCAGGCGCTCGCCCGCTTCGCCGCCGCCGTGGATGTGGTGACCTTCGAATTCGAGAACGTCCCGGCCGCCACCCTGGCGGCGCTGCAACCCCTCGCCCCCTGCCGCCCGGGGGTGGAGGTGCTGCGCATCTGCCAGGACCGGCTGGCGGAGAAGGCCTTCCTCGAAGCCGCCGACGTTCCCGTCGCCGCCTGGGGCGGCATCGAGTCGGAGGAGGGGCTGCGCGCCGCGCTGGCCGCCATCGGCCTGCCCGCGGTGCTGAAGACCTCCCGCCTCGGCTATGACGGCCGCGGCCAGGCCATGGTGCGCACGGAGGCGGAGGCGCTGGCCGCCTTCGCCCGCCTGGCGCCGAAGCCGCTGATCCTGGAGGCCTTCATCCCCTTCGTCGCGGAACTCTCCGCCATCGTCGCGCGCGGCGAGGACGGTGCCACCGCGGTCTATGACGCGGTGGAGAACCGCCACCGCAACCACATCCTGGACCTGAGCTTCGCCCCGGCCCGGGTGCCGGCCGAGGTGGCGGCGCGCGCCCGGGCGCATGCGGTGGCGGTCGCCGAAGCGCTGAACCTGGTCGGCGTGCTGGCGCTGGAGCTGTTCCTGCTGCCGGATGGCAGGCTGCTGGGCAATGAGATCGCGCCGCGGCCGCATAATTCCGGCCACTGGACGATGGATGCCTGCATCGCCAGCCAATTCGAGCAACACGTCCGGGCGGTCACCGGGTTGCCGCTGGCAAGCCCGGACCGGGATCACGACGCCGTGATGAAAAACCTGGTCGGACCGGAGGGGATGGCGCTCTGGCCGCGGCTTCTGGCCACGCCCGGTGTGGCGCCGCATCTCTACGGCAAGGCGGAGGCTCGGCCCGGCCGCAAGCTCGGCCACGCCAACTTCTTGTTTCCAAAGGACTCTCTGGCCGGAATTCCGGAGACCGCGCTCCTGTCGGGGCTGTGACGTATTTGCCATGATACCCTGTGGCGGTTTGGCCACATTGGTGCGGAATCACATCCGCCCCCGATGTCACGCGGCGGGTACGATGCTAGGTTGCAGTGACGCAGCCTGCGGTCGCTTTCGATGATGGCGGATGCAGCGGCTGTTCGCGTCATGGAATGCGAGGAGATTGTGAGGATGAACCTCAAGCAGGCCCTTCTGGCCGCGACGGTGCTGGCGCTGCCGGTCGCCGCGCAGGCGCAGCCCGTCTCGGGCCTCTATGTCGGCGCCGGTGCCGGCCTCAACTTCCACCAGGAGAGCACCGGGAATTTCCGCGGCGCCTCCGGGAAGACGAAGTATGAGGATGACGGGCTGGGCGGCGTGGGCCTGGCCTCCATCGGCTGGGGCTTCGGCAACGGCCTCCGGGTGGAGATCGAGGGCAATTACCGCCAGAACTCCATCGAGCGCATCACCGGCGCCGGCGGCGCCACGGTGGCTCGCGGCGGCTACCTCAACCAGTGGGGCGCGATGGTGAACGCCCTCTATGATTTCGACCTCGGCCCGCTCTCGCCCTATCTCGGCGTGGGTGCCGGCTATAGCTGGCTCGAGGCCAAGAGCATCCGCGTCGGCACCACGACGATGAACGACACGGACAGCCGGTTCGCCTATCAGGGCATCGCCGGCGCGGCCTACAGCCTCGGCGCCTATGTGCCGGGCCTGTACCTGACCGGCGAGTACCGCTTCTACGGCACGCTGGATCCGAAGTTCACCGTTCCGGGCGGCGGCGACACCAAGGGCACGAATTACAATCACTCCGTGCTGCTCGGCGTTCGCTACGCCTTCAGCGCGCCGCGCCCTGCCCCGGCGGTGGTGCAGCCGCAGCCGGCCGCCCCGCAGGTCGCCCGCACCTACCTGGTCTTCTTCGACTGGGATCGCGCAGACCTGACCGACCGCGCCCGGCAGATCATCGCCGAGGCGGCCGCTGCCGCCCCGCAGGTGCAGACCACCCGCATCGAAGTGGCCGGCCACGCCGACCGCTCCGGCACCCCGCAGTACAACCAGCGCCTGTCGCAGCGCCGCGCCGATGCGGTGGCGGCCGAGCTGGTGCGCCGCGGCATCGCCCGCGACCTGATCTCCGTCACGGCCTATGGCGAGAGCCGCCCGCTGGTCCCGACGGCCGATGGCGTGCGCGAGCCGCAGAACCGCCGCGTCGAGATCGTCCTGCGCTAGCCCGCAGCGTTTCGAACATTCCGGAAAGGGGCGCCACCAGGCGCCCCTTTCTGCGTTTAGGGCTCTGTCCCCTCCACCGTGCTGTGGCTTTTCGGCCACAGCCAGTGACCTCGTTTTTTCGCGAGCGAACCCCGCCCGCCGCAGGCGTTGGAGCCCGTGGCGCCTTGCGCTGCGGCATCGGTTCCCGCCGCAGCCAGCGCCGGCAGGATGGAGAACCTCGCATGAATCTGAAACGGGCCCTTCTGGCGACGACGCTGCTCGCCGCCCCGACGCTCGCCAGCGCCCAGCCGGTCAGCGGTCTTTATGTCGGCGTCGGCGCCGGCGGGAACTGGATCAACAATCCGGAGAAGTTCGACGTATCCGGCGCCGAAACGCCCGGGAATTTCGGCCTGCCCTCCAATGTCCGGGTCGACAATGTCGGCAAGGCGAATTTCGAGTTCGGCTGGGCCGGCGTGCTCAGCGTCGGCTGGGGCTTCGGCAACGGCTTCCGCGCCGAGATAGAAGGCAATTTCCGCGAGAATGAGGTGGACAGCATCCGCGGCCTCGGCCTCGCCCCCATGGGCCGCGTCGGCGGGTTCCAGCGCACCTATGGCGTGATGGCGAACGCCTTCTATGATTTCGACTTCGCCAATTTCGGCCTGGGCCAGAGCATCTTCCAGCCCTATGTCGGTATCGGCCTCGGCTATGTCTGGACGGATTGGCGGAATCTGCGCGGCCAGAGCGCGGCCAATGGCCTCGTCTTCCATTCCAACGACAGCGACGGGCAGCTCGCCTACCAGGCCATCATCGGCGTCGCCACGCCCTTCACCTGGCTCGGCGTGCGCGGCCTGACCCTGACGGCGGAATACCGCTTCATGGGCACGCTGGAGCCCGAGTTGTTCGCCACGACGAGCAACCCGGCGACCGGCCAGATCGCCCAGGCCGGGCGGCTTGAGGTGGAGAAGTACAACCACTCCATCATGCTCGGCCTGCGCTATGCGCTGTTCCAGCCGCCGGTGGCGCCGCCGCCGGTCGCGGAACCGGTGGCCCCGGCCCCGGCCCCGGCCCGCACCTACCTGGTCTTCTTCGACTGGGATCGCGCCGATCTCACCAGCCGGGCGCGGGAGATCATCGGCGAGGCGGCGCAGAATTCCCGCCGCGTCCAGACCACGCGCATCGAGGTGGCGGGGCATGCCGACCGTTCCGGCACGCCGCAATACAACCAGCGCCTGTCGCAGCGCCGCGCCGACGCGGTGGCGAACGAGCTGGTGGCGCGCGGCATCGGCCGCGACGAGATCAGCGTGACGGCCTTCGGCGAAAGCCGCCCGCTGGTGCCGACGGCGGACGGGGTGCGGGAGCCGCAGAACCGCCGCGTCGAGATCGTCCTGCGCTGAGGCGAAGCCGCCCGGCCTTGCGGGGCCGGGCGGCAAGGCCGCGTCGCGCGGCACCTGTCACGCGGCATCTGTTACAATTTGCAAGGGGGCGCCCGCGGGCGCCCCCTTTTCACGTTTCGTGGCTGCCGTCAGATCACGTTGAACAGGTAGAGCAGAATGATGATGGGGATCGGGAGACCCAGCAGCCACAGCAGGATACCGCGCATGGAGACACTCCGTTGCAATGAGATGCGGGCGGAACGCCGCCATGGTCGCCGTGGTTTCCTCCTGCTGCCGGCCCTGCTGGCAGGCTGCGAGACGGATCCGGTGGGGGATTACCTGCTGGGGCTCGGCGACCCGGTGCGTGGCGCGGCGCTCTACGCGCCGCAGAATCTGGGCGATACCAGCCGCTGGCGCGGCCGGCCGGCGGAGGCCGCGCTGGCGGTGGAGCAGTTGGAGTTCCTGGCCAACGAGCTTTCCACCAATGCGCGCTACGCGCCGGAGATCAACCCGCTGGTGCAGATGCAGATGGATGCGGCACGGACGGAGATGCGGGATTTCCTCGGCATCGCGCCGGGGGCGCCGCCGCAGCTCGTCATCGGCAGCATGCGCCGCGTGCATGAGGCGCTGCGCGCCGGCAGCCGCGCCGCGGCGGAATCGATGCTGAGCGGCCCGGCCTTCACTGCCGGGCCGATGGTGACGCTGGCCAGGCTTTCCGCCCTGCCGCGCCTGCCGCGCGTGGCGGAGGCGGCGGAGGCGGTCGCCGCGGAATTCGGGCGGCTCGATACCCGGCGGCGATAGGATCGCGGCTCCGCCCGCAACCCGGGCAGCGTCGGCAGGTCGAACCCGCAGACTCAGGGCGGGGTCCGGGGGGGAAGCGTTGGCGACAGTGCCGCCAACCCCGCCCGGCGGGGTCCAGGGGCAGAGCCCCTGGCGGGGGGTGGGGGGCGGAGCTCCCTTCAGGCGAACTCGATGAGCTGCCGCACCACATGCCCGCCCTTCAGCCGGGCGAAGGCCTCGTTGATCTCGGCCAGCGTGATCTTGCTGCTGATCAGGTGATCCAGCTTCAGCCGCCCCTGTTTCCACAGCGTCAGCAGCCGCGGCATGTCCGTGCGGAAATGGTTGGAGCCCATGGAGGAACCCTGGATCTTCCGCTCCCGCAGGAAGTCGAAGCCATGCAGCTCGATCTTCTGGCCGAAGGGCACCATGCCGATGATGGTGGCGGTGCCGCCGGGGCGCAGCATGGCGAAGCTCTGCTCCGCGGTCTGCTTCAGCCCCAGCGCCTCGAAGGCGTATTCCACGCCGCCCTGTGTCAGCTCCCGCACCGCCTGCACCGGATCGGTATTGCTCCCCCCTGGGCCGACCAGCACGGTGTCGGTCGCGCCCATCTCCTTTGCCAGCTCCAGCTTCTCCGCCAGGGTGTCGAGGGCGATGATGCGCGAGGAGCCGGCCAGCGCCGCGCCGTTGATGGCGGAAAGCCCGACGCCGCCGCAGCCGATGACCGCGACGGTGGACCCCGCCGGCACCCGCGCCGTGTTGATGACGGCGCCGACCCCGGTGATGACGCCGCAGCCGACCAGCGTGGCGCGGTCCAGCGGGATCTCGGGATCGATCTTCACCAGCGCGTTCTCATGCACCAGCATCTGCTCGGCGAAGGCGGAGAGGTTGAGGAATTGGTGCATCACCTCGCCGCCCTTCCAGGAGAGGCGGCGGGACATGCCGGGCGTCATCTTCACCTCGGTGTTCTCGCACAGCACGGTGCGGCCGGCGGTGCATTGCTGGCAGGCGCCGCAGAACACCGAAAGACAGCCGATCACATGGTCGCCGGGTTGCAGGTAGGTGACGTCGCTGCCCACCGCCTCCACCACGCCCGCCACCTCATGGCCGGGCACCAGGGGCATGGGGTGGGGGTAGAGGCCCTCGATGAAATGCAGGTCGGAATGGCAGAGCCCGGCATAGGCGGTGCGCACCAGCACCTCCCGCGCCTTCGGCTTCTGCAGCGTCACTTCCTCGATCGTCAGAGGCTGGTTGGCTTCGTGCAGCACGGCGGCCTTCATGGCGGGCTCCCCCTCTTGGACCGCCGCAGCTTACCACCTAGCATCCGGTGGACGAGAGGAATGAAGGGGAACGCCATGGCCGAGGAGCTGCTGCAGGAGCGCTTCGACGGGGTGCTGCTGCTGACCATGAACCGGCCGGAGGTGCTGAACGCGCTCGGCACCGAGATGATGTGGCAGATGGTGGAGGCCTTGCAGCGGGCGGCGCTGGATCCCGAGATCGGCTGCGTGGTGCTGACCGGCGCCGGGCGCGGCTTTTCCGCCGGCGGCGACATGAAGGCCCGGGCCAGCGGCGCCAAGCCGCCGCCCGTCACGCCCGAGGCCGGGGCGGATGAGCTGCTGGGCCGCATGGAGTGCAGCCGGCTGCTGCATGAGATGCCGAAGCCGACCCTCGCGATGTGGAACGGCGTGGCGGCCGGGGCGGGGATGTCCCTGGCGCTGGCCTGCGACATGCGCATTGCGGGCGAGAGCGCCCGGATGACCACCGCCTTCGCCAATATGGGCTTCTCCGGCGATTTCGGCGGGCATTATTTCCTCGCCCGGCTGGTCGGCCCGGCCAAGGCGCGGGAGCTGTATTTTACGAGTGCGAAGCTGGGCTCCGCCGAGCTGGAGAAGCTGGGGCTGGTCAACCGGCTGGTGCCCGACGCGCAATTGCGCGAGGAGACGCTGGCGCTGGCGCGGCAGCTCGGCCAGGGGCCGCGCGTCGCCTGGCGCTACATGAAGCGCAACATGAAGGTGGCGGAGGAGGGGACGCTGGCCGAGGCGCTGCAGGCCGAGGCCTTCGGCATGATGCGCTGCCGCGAGACGGAGGATCACAAGGAGGCGCTGCGCGCCTTCACGGAGAAGCGGCCGCCGGTGTTCAGGGGGCGCTGATCTCCTGCCCGCTGGGTTCGCAGGCTTCCCGGCGAAGGGAGGGGACAAGCGGGGCCGCAGGCTATCCAGCGCAGGCTATCCAGCGAAGGACAGGGTGCGGGCGATCAGCCTGGGCGTGCGGCACGCCTGGGCCGTGCAGCGCCGGCCCAGGAAGGTCGGGGTCCAACGCCTCCGGCGCCCTGTCCAAGGGGGCGCATCGCCACCGCCGCGCGATCCCGCCCCGGGGCGATCTCCTCCAGGTTGATCTTGCCGACCCGGCCCCCCTTGGCCGACCCGCCCCCGCTGGGACCCCGCCCGGCCGCCGGCCGGGAAACCATTTGCCGGGCCGGCCCGCGGGTGTAGCCTGCTGCCAGGTGCGCAAGACACCGATGGAGGAGCATCCATGGATGGCAGCGTAGCGGGCGCCTCGCGTCCGGAAATCAAGCTCACTGTGGCGAAGAAGGCGGAGCAGCCCTTCGTGAAGGGGCGGCGGAAATTCTTCCGCTACCGCGACCTCGGCGTGCAGGCGGCGACGCAAGGCAAGCTGCGCGCCCAGGTGATGGAAGCCATCACCGGCATGACCGAGCCCACCGGCTGGCACACCCACCAATGCGAGGCGCAATTCGTCTACGTGCTGAAGGGCTGGGTCGAGCTGGAATTCGAGGACGGCACGCGGACCCGCAGCGAGGCCGGCGACGCCATCCTCATTCCCGGCGGCATGAAGCACAACGAAATCGCTACCTCGGACGATGTCGAGATCCTCGAGCTCTCGATCCCGGGCGACATGGCGACGACGCCCTGCGACCCGCCCGCCGCCAAGGCCTGACCGCGCCGGGAGGCTGACCAGCCGCGGGAGGGTTCGTGCAACCATCCCGCGGCGACGTGACCGGTCACCCGCCCCTTGGCCGATGGCGCCCCGCGGCGGCCGCGGCGCCTCGGCTCGCCGTGCCGCCGGGGAAGACGATCCATGATACTCGAACGACGCGCCCTGCTGCTGGGCGGCGCCGCCTTCGGTGCTCTGCCGCGCGCGAGCCGCGCCCAGGCGCAACAGACTCTCCGGCTCGGCGTGATCTCCGACATGAGCGGCGCCTTCGCCGATCTCTCCGGACCGAATTCGGTGCTGGCGGTGCGCCAGGCGGTGCAGGACGCCGCGCCGCTCGGCCTGAAGGTGGAAATCGTCGCCGCCGACCACCAGAACAAGCCGGACCTCGCCACCAACATCGCCCGGCAATGGCTGGACCGCGACGGCATCGACGCGCTGATCGACGTGCCGGCGAGCAGCGCCGCCCTCGCCGTCAACGGCGTGGTGCGGGAGAAGAACAAGGTCTTCCTCGCCTCGGCGCCCGGCACCTCGGAACTCACCGGCGCGCAATGCAGCCCGAACACGGTGCAATGGACCTACGACACCTGGATGCTCGCCAATTCCACGGCGCGGGCGGTGGTGCGGGAAGGCGGCGATAGCTGGTTCTTCGTCACCGCCGATTACGCCTTCGGCCATTCCATGGAGGTGGAGGGCGGCCGGATCATCGCCGCCGAGGGCGGCCGCGTGCTGGGCAATGCGCGCTTTCCCTTCCCCGGCACCACCGATTTCTCCGCCTTCCTGCTGCGGGCGCAGGCGAGCCGCGCCAAGGTCATCGGCCTGGCCTTCGGCGGCACCGACATGGCGAATGCGGTGAAGCAGGCGGCGGAGTTCGGCCTGCAGCGGCGCGGGCAGCGGCTGGCGGCGCTGATCCTGTTCATCTCGGAGGTCCATTCCATGGGTCTCGAGACCGCCAAGGGGCTGGTCTGCTCGGAGAGCTTCTACTGGGACGTGAATGACCGCACCCGCGCGCTGACCCAGCGCCTGCGCCAGAATTTCAACGCCCCGCCGCCGACCATGGTGCAGGCCGGCTGCTACGGCGTGACGCTGCACTACCTGAAGGCGGTGGCCGATATGGGCATCGCCGCGGCCAAGGCGAGCGGCGCCGCGGCGGTCGCTCGCATGAAGGCGATGCCCTGCGATGACGACGCCTTCGGCCCGGGCACCATCCGCGCCGATGGCCGCAAGCTGCACCCCGCCTACCTGCTGGAGGTGAAGGCGCCGGCCGAGAGCAAGGGCCCCTGGGACTACTACAAGGTGCTGCGGACCGTGCCGGGCGAGCAGGCCTTCCGGCCGATGGCGGAGGGGGGCTGCCCGCTGGTCTGAACGGCCGGTGGCGGGCAGCGCCGCCGGCGCTTCACCCGGCGGCGTAGCGGCGCAACACCTCCGGGTCCGGCTCGCAGCCGAGGCCCGGCCCTTCCGGCAGGGTGAAGCTGCCGCGCTGCGGTTGGATCCAGGCGGCGAAGGGGCTGGCGGCCAGGTCGTAATACATGGCCTCCACCAGGCTCTCCCCCTTGAGGGCCGCCACCATGTGCAGCGTGGCGACGAAGCCCGCGCCGAAATAGGGACAGTGCGGCATCACGCCGATGCCGCGCGCCTCGGCCTCCCGCGCCACCCGCATCCAGGCGCCGATGCCGCCGATCTTGGTGACGCTGGGCTGGATGTAGTCCACCGCGCCCGCCGCCATCATGGCGATGCATTCCTCGGGGCTCGCGGCGTTCTCGCCGGCGGCGATGGCGATGCCGGCCTTGGCCCGCACCGCGGCCAGCCCGTCCCGGTCCTCCGGCGGCCAGACCGGCTCCTCCAGCCAGAGCAGCTTCTGCCCCCGCACCTGCTCCGCCACCGCCAGCGCCTGGTCCACCGTCCAGGGGCAGTTGGTGTCCATCATCAGCGCCACCTCCGGCCCCACCGCGGCGCGGGCAGCGGCGACCTGCGGTTCCCCGATCTCATGCAGCTTCACCGAGCCATAGCCGCGCGCTGCCGCCTCCGCCGCGTAGCGGGCGACGGTCGCCGGGTCGCCATAGCGCGGCAGGCTGGCATAGGCGGGCAGGGTCCGCCGCCGCGCGCCGCCGAGCAGCTCGGTGATCGGCTTGCCGGCGCGCTTGCCGGCGATATCCCACAGCGCGATCTCCAGCCCGGACAGCGCATAGAGCATCGCCCCGCTGCGGCCGAAGAGGTGCAGGATGCGCTGCAATTCCAGCGAGAGCGCGGCGATGTCGCCCTCCTCCCGCCCCACCGCCAGCGGCCCGACCACCTCCCGCAGCGCGGCATGCGCCGGCTGCCAGGCGAGGTGGCTGAAGGTCTCGCCCCAGCCCACCACGCCATCCGCGGTTTCCACCCGCACCAGGATCATCCGCGCCTCGTCCAGCAGGCGGCCGGCGAAGTTGGGGCGGGAACTGCCGGGCAGCAGGGGCAGGGCGAGCGGCAGGGCGGTGACCGACTTGATCGTCATGGGGAACCTCTCACTCGGGCCGGATGCCGGCGCGGCGAACCAGCGAATCCCATTTCGGCAATTGCTGCCCGATCCAGGCGGCGAATTCCTCCGGCGTGCTGGCGGCGATCTCGAAGCCGAGCTCCAGCAGGCGCTGCTCCAGCTCCTGCTCCCGCAGCGCCTGCACCACCGCGGCGTTGATCTGCTGCACCACGGCGGGCGGGGTGCGGGCCGGCGCGATCAGCCCGTTGATGGTGACGACATCCACCTCCGGATAGCCCGCCTCGGCGAAGCTCGGTACCTCCGGCATGCGGCGGCCGCGGCGCGGGCCGGTGATGGCGAGCGGCCGGACGCGGCCGGAGTCCGAGAGCACCTTGGACTGCGCCTCGCCGGAGAAGGTCATGCTGAGATCGCCGGCGAGGATCGCCGCCTGCGCCTCGCCGCCGCCGCGATAGGGGACATGCAGGATGTCGATGCCGGCGGCCATGCGGAATTGCTCGCCGGCGATGCGCAGCGCCGTCCCGGCCCCGGCCGAGCCGAAGGAGAGCTGGCCCGGCTTCGCCTTGGCCAGCGCCACCAGCTCCGCCAGGCTGCGGGCCGGCACCTCCGGATGCAGCAGCAGCACCTGCGCCGCGCTGGCCACCAGCCCCACCGGCGCGACGTCGCGCCGGGTGTCGTAGGGCAGGCTGGCATACATGGCCGGGTTCACCACGAAGGCGAGGTCGATCATCGCCAGGGTCAGCCCGTCCGGTGCCGCGCGCAGCGCCGCCTCGGTGCCGACGATGCTGTTGCCGCCGGCGCGGTTCTCCACCACCACGTTCAGGTCGAGCAGCCGGCTGAGCCGCGGCGCCAGGAAGCGCGAGAGGGAATCGGTCGCGCCGCCCGGCGCATAGGGCACGATGATCCGCATCGTCCGCCCGCCGCCCAGGGCCTGCGCCCTGAGCCCGCGCGGCAGCAGCAGGCCTGCCGCCGCCGCCCCCAGCATGCGTCGCTGCATGCGCTTCCCCCCGGTTCATTGTCCGGGGGGCAGCTTACGCGTCAGGGGAGGCCGGGCAAGGGGCGGCTCAGAACCCCAGCGGCACCGCCTGCATCACCAGGGGCAGCGCCCGCACCTCGGCCAGCACCGGCTCCGGCATCGGCCCGTCCAGCGCCACCAGGCAGATCGCATCGCCCCCCGGCGCGGCGCGGCCGAGATGGAAGGTGGCGATGTTGATGCCGGCATTCGCCAGCACCATGCCGAAGCGGCCGATGAAGCCCGGCTTGTCCTGGTTGGTGACGTAGAGCATGTGCGGCGCGAAATCCGCCTCCACCGCAATGCCCTTGATCTCCACCAGCCGCGGCTTGGCGTCGCCCACCAGCGTGCCGGCCACGCTGCGCTCATAGCGGTCCGTCACCACGGTGACGCGCAGCAGGGAGGCGTAGTCGCCGCGCCTTTCATGCACCGTCTCGGCGACGGCGATGCCGCGTTCCTTCGCCACCACCGGCGCGTTCACCATGTTGACGGCGCCGAGCATCGGCCCCAGCACGCCGGCCAACGCGGCGGCGGTCAGCGGCCGGCGGTTCAGCTCCGCCACCGCGCCCTCATACTCCACGCGGATGGCCTTCAGCGCGCCATCCTGCGCCTGGGTGAGCTGCCCGGCCATGCCGCCCAGCAGCCGCGCCAATTCCATATAGGGCTTGAGGCGCGGCGCCTCCTCGGCGGTCACGCTCGGCATGTTGATGGCGTTGGAGACGGCGCCGGAGAGCAGGTAGTCGGCCATCTGGTCCGCCACCTGCAGCGCCACATTCTCCTGCGCCTCGGCCGTCGCGGCGCCGAGATGCGGCGTGCAGACGACGTTCTCCAGGGTGAAGAGCGGGCTGTCCACCGCCGGCTCCACCTCGAACACGTCGAGCGCCGCACCGGCCAGGTGGCCGGATTTCAGCGCATCGTAGAGCGCCGCTTCATCCACCAGCCCGCCGCGGGCGCAATTGATCAGCCGCGCGCCCTTCTTCAACCTGGCCAGGTTCTCGCGGCTGAGGATGTTGCGCGTCTGCTCGGTCAGCGGCGCGTGCAGCGTGACGAAATCCGCGCGCTCCAGCAGGGCATTCAGCTCCAGCTTCTCCACCCCCAGCTCCAGGGCGCGGGAATCGGAGAGGAAGGGGTCGAAGGCGACGACCTTCATATGCAGGCCGATCGCCCGGTCGGCGACGATGGAGCCGATATTGCCGCAACCGATCAGGCCGAGCGTCTTGCCGAACAGCTCGACACCCATGAAGCGGTTCTTCTCCCAGCGTCCGGCCTTGGTGCTGGCGCTCGCCTCCGGGATCTGCCGGGCGAGCGCGAACATCATCGCAATGGCGTGCTCGGCGGTGGTGATGGCGTTGCCATAGGGGGTGTTCATCACCACCACGCCGCGGGCGGTGGCGCTCGTCACGTCCACATTGTCGACGCCGATGCCGGCGCGACCCACCACCTTCAGCCGCGGCGCCGCGTCCAGCAGCTCCCGCGTCACCTTGGTGGCGCTGCGCACCGCCAGCCCGTCGAATTCGCCGATGATGGCGCGCAGCTCGGCCGGGGCAAGGCCCGGCCTGAACACCGTCTCGATCCCGCGCTGCTGGAAGATCTCGATGGCCGCGGGGGAGAGCTTGTCGGAGATGAGAACGCGCGGCATCAGGCGGCGGCCTTGCCATGGGCGGCGGCGACCTGGGTGAAGGCCCAGTCCAGCCAGGGGAGCAGCGCCTCGATGTCACGCGTTTCCACCGTGGCGCCGCCCCAGATGCGCAGCCCCGGGGGTGCGTCGCGATAGGCGGCGATATCCAGCGCCACGCCCTCCTTCTCCAGCAGCGAGGCAAGCTGCTTCGCCACCGCCGCCTGGCCTTCCGCCGGCAGCGCCTGGAACCAGGGCGCCACGATCTTCAGGCAGATGGAGGTGCAGGAGCGGGTCTCCGGCACCTCGGCCAGGAATTCCACCCAGGGCGTCTTCGCCACCCAGAAGGCGATGGCGGCGAGGTTGCTCTCGGAGCGGGCGATCAGCGCCGCCAGCCCGCCGATGCTCTCGGCCCAGCGGAGGCCGTCCAGCGCATCCTCGACGCAGAGCATGGAGGGGGTGTTGATCGTCTCGCCCTTGAAGATGCCCTCGTTCAGCTTGCCGCCCTTGGTTATGCGGAAAATTTTTGGCAGCGGGCGGTCGGGGGTGAAGCTTTCCAGCCGCATCACGGCGCGCGGGGAGAGGGCGAGCATGCCATGCGCCGCCTCGCCGCCCAGCACCTTCTGCCAGGACCAGGTGACCACATCCAGCCGGTCCCAGGGCAGGTGCATGGCGAAGGCGGCGCTGGTGGCGTCGCAGATGGCAAGGCCGGCATGGTCGGCGGGAATGGCGGCGGCGTTCGGGATGCGCACGCCGCTGGTGGTGCCGTTCCAGACGAAGACCACGTCGCGCGACCAGTCGGCGGCGGCGAGGTCCGGAAGCTGGCCATAGGGCGCGGCGATCACCTTGGCATCGGGCAGCCTGAGCTGCTTGGTCACATCCGTCGCCCATTCCTTGGAGAAGCTCTCCCAGGCGAGGATGTCCACGCCGCGCTCGCCGAGCAGCGACCACAGCGCCATCTCGACGGCGCCGGTGTCGGAGGCGGGGACGATGCCGAGGCGCCAATCGGCGGGCAGGCCGAGGACGGCCCGGGAGCGGTCGATCACCTCGGCGAGGCGCGCCTTCGGCTCCTTGGCCCGGTGGCTGCGGCCGAGCAACGCGCCCGAAAGGGCTTCCAGCGTCCAGCCCGGACGCTTGGCGCAGGGACCCGAGGAAAAGCAGGGATTGGCCGGACGCAGTTCCGGCTTCGTGGCGATCGCCATGTGGTGCTCCCTTCCAGAAGCGATTGCGCCCCGGTGGGGGGGCGTGGCCCGGGGAGGGTGCTAGGCCGGCGCGGCGGTGGAATCAAGCGGGTTCGGGCGGCGTTGGGGCCAGCGCGGCGGATCGGGCGGGGCGAAGGCGTCGAGAACCGGACACGACGCGGAGGTTCCGGTACGGCGGGCGGCATCGGGGCTGCGCGGCGGATCGGGCATGGTGCGGGCTTCGAGGACCGGACGCCGTGCGGAGGCTCCGGCATGGCGGGCAGCATTGGCGCGGCGTGGCGGATCGGGCGTGAGGGCGTCGACGACCGGACACTGCACAAATGTTCCCGCACTCCGGGTCGCGCACGCCGCAGCGGATCGGCGGCGGCGCGGCAGACCGGGCCTGTCCCGCAGCCTCAGGCGAGGAGCGAGAGCAGCGGGTTGGTGGCGGCGGTGCTCTGGTCGGCCCGGGCCATGACATAGCGCTGGGCGAGGAGCTGCACCTTCCGGCTGTCCTGCAGATCGTCCAGCTTCATCCGGCTGGTGATGGCGCGGGCCTGGGCTTCCACCGACTGCACCGCGATGGCGTCCGGCAGGCCCAGCGCCCCGGTGACCACCCGCCGCAGCACGGAATTGCCCAGGATGTTGTACACATCGGTCTGCGCGCCGGCGTTCTCGATGAAGTAGAGCGCGTCGGAGAAGCCGGGATTCGTGTCGTCCAGCCCGGCCTTGTACTGGTATTCCAGGTAGCCGTCCTTCAGCTTCTGGACGGTGGCGGGGTCCTTCAGCCCGTCCAGCCCCTTGTTCCTCAGGTCCAGGGTCTGGGCCGCGGCCTTGAACCGGCCGTCCAGGCTGGCGAGCAGCCCCTTGCTGTCATTGGGGTCGGCGGTGAGGGCTTTCTGCACCAGGCCGGGAAAGCTGGCCTGGTCGGCCAGGCCGAGGGCCGGCAGCAGCACGTTGAGGATGCGGGGATCCTTCAGCGCGGTGTTGACATCCTTGGCCTTGGCCAAGGCGCTGTCGAATTGCTTCAGCGCGGTGATGCTGATGGGGTCTTTCTTCTCCGCCTCGATGCCCTTGGTTTCGGCCGTACCGGTCTGGGCCTGCTTCAGGGCGAGCAAAGCGGAGGTGGCATCGCCCGTGCTGGTGGTGCCGGTGGAGATGCCGAACAGGGCGGTGGCCAGGGAGAGGTTCAATGGCATGGCGGCACCTGCCCCGGGCGGCCGGGCAGGGCAAGCCGCCGCAGATGGCCGGCCGCCCCCGGCACCCGGTTCGGCCCGGGCGGAACGGCACAGGGTGCAGCAGGCGGCAGGGCAGGCGGAAAGGGGGGGCGTCTTGCCGGAAGCATCGGGGCTGGCCTCGTCTCCTCGACCACCTGGGAAGGCTAGAGCAGATCGCCGGAGGGCGGCATCGCCCGGAGGCGTGAATCTGCTCTACGATCCATAAGCTAGAGCGGTTTCGCGCTGCACAGTCAGCGTGAAACCGCTCTAGCGGGGAGGGGTGAAAAGGGGGTTAAGCGACGGCCGCCCGCATTTCGAGATGCAGCTCGCCCGCCAGGCTCTCGCCCGGGGCCAGCAGCGCCATCGGGCCATGCGCTGCCAGGGCGGGCCGGTTCGGCGCATCCGGCACATGGCTCACCGGCTCCAGGCAGAGAAAATGCCCGCCGGGGGGGGCGAAGACCTGCAGGTGGCGGGCCCAGGCGCCGCTGGCGGCCAGGTGCAGGCAGCCCTCCGGCCGATGCAACTCGGCCACCCCATCCCAGCCGGCGAAGGCGGTGTCCAGCCCCTCATAGGCCGGCTCGGCGCCGTCCAGGCCAGGGCAGGGCTCGGCCGCCACCGGCAGGGTGCGGGCATCCCGGGCGAACAGGGTGGTGGCGGCGAAGCGCAGCCGCGTGCCGCGCGGCCGGGCGAACCAGGGGTGCCAGCCGAGGCCGAAGGGGAAGGCCGCCTCCCCCGCATTGGTCAGGCCGAGGGTGAGGCGGAGGGATCGGGCGCCCAACCGCCAGCCCAGCCGCGCCCGGTAGCGCCAGGGCACGCCGAGCGGCGTGGCATCGACAAGCTGTTCCAGCACGGCATGGGCGGAGCCGGCGGACACCACCTGCCAGGCCGCGTCGCGGGAGAGGCCGTGGATGGCGGTATTGTCCGCCACCCGGTTCACCGGCAGGTGCCAGAGGGTGCCCGCCACGGGCAGCGCCCCGCCATCCAGCCGGTTGGCCCAGGGCGCCATCAGGAAGGCGCCGGCGAAGCTGGCATTCGGGTCCGCGCCCTCCGGCAGCGGCACCAGCAGATCCAGCCCGCGCCAGCGCAGCGCCGCGCAGGCGCCGCCCTGGCCCGGCAGCAGCTCCGCCTGCCAGGTGCTGGATTCGAGCAGGAGCCGGTCCGTCCGCGCCATCAGCCGGCTGCCATCAGTCGAGGGCGAAGGGGTCGCGCGGCGAGGGCGCCTGCCGGGAATACTCGATGCTGGCGTAGCTGCCGCCCTGGTAGCGCTCCTCCACCGGATCGCCGGAGAGGATATGGCCGACGTCCGCGCGGTAGGCCTCGGCGCTGTCCTCCGGCTGCCAGCCGATCCGGTCGCGATGGTCCTGGCCCCAGAAGCTGGCCGGGTTGTCCGAGCAGGCCCAGATGACGCAATGGCCGGTGCGCGGCGCCAGCACCGCGGCCGTCACCAGCCGCGTCAGGTCGTCATAGGAGAGCCAGGTGGAGAGCATCCGCGCATTCACCGGCTTCGGGAAGCAGGAGCCGATGCGGCAATTGACGTTCTCGATGCCGTGCTTGTCCCAGTAGAGGCGCCCCATCAGCTCCCCATAGGCCTTGGAGAGGCCGTAATAGCCGTCCGGGCGGAAGGCGCAGTCCATGTCGATCTTCGCCGCGTTCCCGTGCGGGCGTTCGTGGAAGCCGATGGCATGGTTGGAGGAGGCGAAGAGCACACGGGCGCCTTCGCGGCGCGCGGCTTCATAGACGTGGTAAAGGCCGCGGAGGTTGGGGCCGAGGACGGTCTCGAAGGGCTGCTCCCCGCTGATGCCGCCGAAATGCAGGATGGCGCCGCAGCCCTCCGCCAGGCGCAGCAGCTCGACGCCGTCATTGAGGTCGGCACGGCGGAAGCTGGCGCGGGGCGGCAGGGGATCCGGGAAGGGGGCGATATCCGTCAGCCGCAGGGTCCAGCCCCGGGCGGCGAGGCCGGCGGCCAGCACCCGGCCGAGATTGCCGGCGGCACCGGTCAGCAGCACGGGTTTCGCAGGAGCGTCGGGCATGGGCTGGGTCCTTCGGACGGGTCTTCTGGGCGTCTCCGGGCGCGATATGGCGGGTTTGGCAGGCCAAAAAAGAGGCCGAATGAGAGGAGAGTGCCGCCTGCCTGCATGAGCGGGGCTTCGCCCGTTGGCGGCAGCGCTCCCGACTTACTCTTGTCCCTTGTTCTCGGCCGGCCTCACGGCACCGCTACCGCCGGCGTCACCAGCCAGGCGGTGATCGGGAAGAGCAGCGCCGCCAGCAGGGTGGAGAGCAATACGGTGGCCGAGACCTCCTCCGTCCCCGCATGGTTGCGCTGGGCAAGCACGAAGGCGTTGGTTGCCGTCGGCATGGCCGCCAGCATCACCCCCGCCTGCACCCAGAACCAGTCCCGCTGCAGCAGCAGCCCGATCACCAGCCAGACCAGCAGCGGATAGGCCAGCAGCTTGCCGGCGGTCAGCCCGCCGGCCACCAGCAGCAGCCGTCGCCCGACCGTCAGCCGCCCCAGCGTCCCGCCCAGCGCGAACAGCGCCGTCGGCCCCGCCGCCCCGCCGAGGAAGGCGAGGAACCGGTCCACCGGGCCGGGAAAGGGAATGGCCGCGGCCCCCACCAGCGCCCCGCCGGCGATGGAGAGCAGCACCGGGTTCACCAGCAGGGACCGCAGCGCCCGCCCCATCGCGCGCAGCCCCGCCCCCGGCATGGCCGGCGCCATCAGCAGGGAACCCAGCGCCAGCACCACTGCCACCTCGGACATGATGGCCATGGCGACCGGCCCCGCCCCCCTCTCCCCCAGCAGCGGCAGCAGCAAGGGCGGGCCGAGGAAGCCGACATTGCCCATCGCCGCCCCCGCCCCCATGGCCGCCGCCGCGCCCCGCCGGTGCCAGGGCCGGGCGATGGCCAGCACGCCGAAGAAGATCGCCAGGCACACCGCCAGGTAGCCGGCGAAGAAGACCGGCTCGAAGCTCTGCCCCAGGGGCTGGGAGCCCATCAGCCGCAGCAGCAGCGCCGGCAGGGCGAAATGGAAGGAGAAATGCCCCACCGCATCCACCACCGGCGGCGCCACCAGCCGGAACCGCGCCGCAGCCCAGCCCAGGAGGATGACCGCGAAGATCGGCGCGCAGAGCGAGAGAAAGGCAAGCACCCCTGCACCATACCGGCTCCGGCCCGCCGCGCCAGCTTGCAGCGCGGGCGGAGAAGGGTTCTGCTAGCGTCCTGCCCGCGAAGTTGGCCGGATTTCCAGCGAACGTCGCGGACAAGCAGGCCGCTGAAAGCCAAGCCGGTGGCCCGAGAACGAAGTCCGCAGGACTTCGGAAGCGGGACACCAGAGCAGCTTATCTCCGGTCTGACGGATCACCCGTGATCCGTCAGACCGGAGATAAGCTGCTCCAGACTTTATATTTTCTGGAGCGAGAAATCCGATCAGGTGGTTCCACATGATCGGATATTGCTCCAGGGGCAGAAGACCGGAGGAAACGCCATGGAATTCGGAATCGCCCTGCCGACCGATGCGGCAAGCTGGAAGACCGCCGCCCGGGCCGAGGAGCTCGGCTTCCGCACCGCCTGGTTCTACGACACCCAGATGCTCTCGGCGGATTGCTTCGTCGCCATGGGGGCGGCGGCGGTGAAGACCAGCCGCATCCGGCTCGGCACCGGGGTGCTGATCCCCTCCAACCGCATCGCCGCGGTCACCGCCAACGCCTTCGCCACGCTCAACAAGCTGGCGCCGGGGCGGGTCGATATCGGCATCGGCACCGGCTTCACCGGGCGGCGGGCGATGGGGCTCGGCGCGATGAAGCTGAAGGAGTTTGAGGAATACACCCGGGTGATGCTCGGCCTGCTGGCCGGAGAGACGGTCGAGACCGAGATCGAGGGCGCTCGGAGAAAAATCCGGCTGCTGAACCCGGAGCTCGGGCTGATCGACATCCGCACGCCGATGCGGTTGCACCTGGCCGCGGCCGGCCTGCGGGCACGGGCGCTGACCGCCCGGCTTGGCGCCGGCTGGATCAACTTCTTCTCCGATGTCCCCGCCGCCGTCGCGATGATCGGCGAGATGCGGGAGGCCTGGGCGGCCGCCGGCCAGGCAAGCCCGCTGGAGGCGACCGCCTTCGTGCTCGGCTGCGTGCTGGCGGAGGGCGAACCCCATGACAGCCCCCGCGCCATCGCCCAGGCCGGCCCGCGCGCCGCGGTGCTGCTGCACCGCGCGGCGGATGAGGCGCTGTCCGGCCTGCCCAATATCTCGCCCCTGCCGGAGAGCGTGCGGCGGGAGGTGGAGGGGTACGTCGCCCTGGCCCGGACCTTCGAGCCGAAGGACGCGCCTTACCTGGAGAATCACCGCGGCCACCTGATGTTCCTGAAGGAGGCCGAAAAGCCCTTCGTCTCCGCCGAGATGATCCGCATCACCAGCTTCACCGCCACCGAGGCGGAGCTGAAGCGCCGCATCGGCGACCTGCGCGATGCCGGCTACACCGAGTTCACCGTGCAGCTCGTCCCCGGGCAGGAACAGGCCATCGAGGATTGGGGCCGCATCATGAAGGCCTTCCGCTGATGCCGCTCGATCCGCAGATCCAGGCGCTCCTGGAGAAGGGCGCCGGCGTCCCGGCGACCGAGACCCTGCCGGTGCCCGAGGCCCGGGCGCAATACGACGCCCGCGTGGCGCTGATGGCCCCGGCGCCGCAGGTGGCGACGCGGGAGTTCAGCATCCCCGGGCCGGGCGGGCCGCTCCGCATCCGGCTCTACACGCCGGACGGGCAGGGGCCATTCCCATTGCTGGTATTCTTCCACGGCAGCGGCTTCGTGCTCTGCAGCCTGGAGACCCATGACGGCATCTGCCGCAACCTCTGCGCCGGCGGCGGCTGCGTCGTCGCCTCGGTGGATTACCGGCTGGCGCCGGAGACGCAATTCCCCGGGCCCACCGAGGATTGCCTGGTGGCCACAAGCTGGTGCGCCGAGCACGCGGCGGAGCTGGGCGCCGATCCGGCGCGGGTGGTGGTGGGCGGCGACAGCGCCGGCGGCAATCTGGCGACGGTGACCGCGCTGCGCCTCCGCGACGAGGGCGGGCCGAAGCTGATCGGCCAATTGCTGCTCTACCCGGTGACGGATTTCCACACCCCCGGCACCCGGAGCTATGTCGAGAACGCCACCGGCTACGGCCTGACCCGGGCGACGATGGAGTGGTTCTGGGGCCACTACCTGGCCCGACCGGAGGATGCCACCCACCCCCACGCCGCGCCGCTGCGCGCCCCGGACCTCGCCGGTCTGCCGCCGGCCCTGATCCAGACCGCGGAATATGACCCGCTGCGCGACGAGGCGGAGCTGTATGCCGCGCGGCTGCGGGAGGCCGGCGTGCCCGTGCAGGTCACCCGCTGGGCCGGGATGAACCACGGCTTCCTGTTCTGGGTCGGCCGGGTGGACGCCGCCCGCCCGGCAATGGACGAGGCCTGCGAATGGCTGCGGCGGACAACCGGCGGATAGTTGCGGCGCCGCCGCGCCCCGGGCCATCATCCGGCGACCGATCCGGGAGACCCTCGACCATGCCGACCCGTCGCCTGCTGGCAGGCTCCGCGCTTGCCATCCCCCTGGCCCTGCCCTTCCTCCGCACCGCCGCCGCGCAGCAGAGCATCGAATGGGTCGCCGGCTCGCTCGGCGGCGGGTGGTACACCATGGCGGCCGGCGTCGCCGCCCTGGTGAAGGACGAGAACCCGGACATCCAGATCCGGGTCGTTCCCGGCGGCGGCCTGGCCAATTCCACCCGCGTCAACCGCAACCAGTCGCCCATGGGCTGGGGCATCGACGCCTTCGCCGCCTCCGCCCGCCAGGGCGAGGAGCCTTATTCGGAGAAGCACACCGCGCTGCGCTCCCTCGGCACCGGCTATTCGCCGACCGAGCACCATTTCCTCCGCGCCACCAATGTGCAGGGGCCGGAGGATATGCGCGGCATCCTGACCCAGAAGGGGCTGAAGCTCGGCACCCCGCAGCGCTCCTCCACCGATGAGATGTCGGTGCAGCGCATCCTGAAATTCCTCGGCACCAGCCCGGAGAAGATCCGCGCCGAGGGCGGCCGCTACCTGAACGGCAGCTATGCCGATATCGGCTCCGCCTTCACCGACGGCCAGGTGGACTACCTCTATGCCTGCCTGGCCCGGCCGGCGGCGATCTTCACCGAGATCGCGCAGGGGCGGCGCGGCGGGCGCATGGTGGAATTCCCGGACGACATCCGGAAGCACCTGATCGACCGCTACGCCTATGCCGAAGGCATCCTGCCCGCCAGCACCTATCCCAGCCTGACGGCCGGCGACGTGAAGGTGACGCTGATGGACAGCGTCATCATGGTGCATGAGTCGATGCCGGAGGAGGTCGCCTACAAGATCACCCGCACCCTGATCCGCAACAAGGGCCAGCGGCTGGTCACCATCCATGCCAGCATGGGCGCCTGGGACCCGGCCATCTCCTGGAAATACCAGGGCCTGCCGCTGCATCCGGGCGCCGAGAAGGCCTTCAAGGAAGCGGGGGCGATGGGGTAATCCCCACGACGTCGCTGCGCGCCGTCGTGGGGGCCCCCTGTTCCCCATGAAGCTGCTGGCGCAGCTTCATGGGGGCCCCGGAGTCCCTCGGCGGCCGGCATCTCGCACAGGCTGAAGCGGCAAAGCCGCTTCAGCGCAACGGGCGGTCCGGTTCCGGCGGGGCGCCGAACCTCCGGCGCCCGAGCCGGCACCGGCCCGGCTGGCACGGGGGGTGCTAGCCCCGGGCCGATCTGGAACGGAATCCTGCATGCGTGACCTGGCCGGCCCGTTGAAGGGGCTGCTCATCCTCTGGATGGCGGCCGCCGCGGCGATCCACCTCTATTTCGGCGGCTTCGGCTTCCCCGAGCCCATCACCATGCGGGGCTTCCACCTGCTGGTCTTCGTCCCGCCGCTCTTCCTGCTCTACCCGGCCTTCGACCGCTCCCCAAAGCGCCGCCCCAGCCTCTGCGACTGGCTCTGGGCCGCGGCCGCCGCCGCGCCGCATGCCTGGGTGATGTGGAATTGGGACGTGGTCTCCGACCGCATGGAATATGTGGACCCCTTCACCCCCACCATGGCGGTGCTGGCGGTGCTGGCCATCGTCACCCTGCTGGAGGCGACGCGCCGCGCCGTCGAGGTCGGCCTCGCCTGGATGATCCTCATCAGCCTGGCCTACATGCAGTGGGGCCATTACCTGCCCGGCGTGCTGAACAGCCGCCCCTTCACGCTTGCGGAAATCCTCGAGGCCTCCTGGCTGGTGCCGACGGCGGGCGGCGTCTATGGCCCGCTCACCGGCATCGTCGCCACCACCATCGCCGTCTTCATCGTCTTCGGCGGCTTCATGCAGGGCAGCGGCACCGGGCGGCTGTTCAGCAATCTCGGCGCCGCCGCGGCCGGGCGCTACACCGGCGGCCCGGCCAAGGTCGCCGTCGTCACCTCCGGCCTGTTCGGGACGATGAGCGGCTCCTCCGTCTCCAACGTCATCACCACCGGCGCCATGACCATCCCGCTGATGATCCGCATCGGCTACCGCCCGACCGTTGCCGGCGGGATCGAGAGCGCCGCGTCCGTGGGCGGGGCGCTGATGCCGCCGGTGATGGGCGCCGCCGCCTTCGTCATGGCGGAGATCACCGGCATCCCCTATGGCGAGATCGTGGTCGCCGCCGCCATCGGCGCCGCCCTCTACTACTTCGCCATCCTCGCCGCGGTGCATTTCGAGGCGAAGCAGGCCGGCATCGCCCCGATGCCGGACAGCGAGATCCCGCCCTGGCGGGAGGTGCTGCAGGATGCCCATCTGGTCATCCCCATCGCCGTCCTGGTCTGGCTGATGATGGAGCGCTGGAGCGGCAATTTCGCCGCCTTCTGCGCCACCATCGCCATGGTCGCCGTTGCGGCGCTCCGCGCCCGCACCCGCTTGTCCTGGCGCCAGGTGCTGGACAGCCTGGCCTCCGCCGGCCTCACCATGGCGCCGCTCGCCGTCTCCATCGCCGGCGCCGGCATCGTCGTCTCGGCGCTGACCGCGACCGGCATGGTCGTGGCGCTGGGCGGCATCATCAAGGACCTGGCGGCGGGCAGCTTCCCGCTGCTGCTGGTGCTGCTGGCGGTGACCGTGCTGGTGCTCGGCATGGGGCTGCCCACCACCCCCAGCTACATCATCGCCGCCGCTATCGGCGTGCCGCAGATCCTGGACCTCGGCAGCAAGGCGCTCGGGCTCAGCCCGGCGGAGCTGCTGCTGCCGGCGCATCTCTTCATCTTCTACTTCGCCGTGCTGGCCGATGCCTCGCCCCCGGTGGCCGCCGCCGCCTTCGCCGCGGCGGCCATCGCCAAGGCCAGCCCGCTGATCACCAGCAACCACGCCACGCGCTTCGGCATCGCCGGCTTCACCGTGGGCTTCGCCTTCCTCTTCGACCCGGGCATCATGCTGCGCGGCGGCCTCCTCGGCATCGTCACCGCCACGCTGATCCAGGTGGCGGCGCTGACGGCCATCTGCGCCGGCTATGCCGGCTACCTGCTGGCGCCGATGGGCGTGGCGGCGCGGCTCCTGCTCGGCCTCGCCGGGCTGTTCGCCGCCTTCTATCACGGCGTGCCGGATCTGCTCCGCCTCGGCCTGGTCGTCGCCGTGCTGGGGCTGGTCGGCGTGCCGCAATGGCTCCGCTCGCGCCGAAGGGATTCCCGATGAGACTGCCCGCCGCCCTCCTCCTCCTGCTCGCCGCCCCCCTGCTTGCTCCCCCGGCCGCGGCGCAGCAGGGTCCGGCCGCCGCCGGCCCCACCCTCGCCGCCATCCGCGCCCGCGGCGCCCTCTCCTGCGGCATCTCCACCGGGGACCCGGCCTGGAGCCAGCCGGACAGCCGCGGCGAGTGGCAAGGCATGGACGCCGATATCTGCCGCGCCGTCGCCGCCGCCGTGCTGGGCGATGCGAAGAAGCTGGTCTGGCAGCACCTCACCGGGCAGAACCGCTTCCCGGCGCTCGCCACCGGCCAGGTGGAGGTGCTGACCCGCACCACCACCTGGACCTTCATGCGGGATTCCAGCCTCGGCATCAATTTCACCGCGCCCTATTTCTTCGATGGCCAGGGCTTCCTGGTGCGGAGCAGCGCTGGCATCAGCAGCGCGAAGCAGCTCGACGGCGCGACCATCTGCTTCACCTCCGCCAGCACGCATGAGCTGAACCTGCAGGACTGGTCCCGCAGCCAGCGCATCCGCTTCACCCCGGTGATCTTCGCCGACAAGGACGAGGCGCGCCGCGCCTATGAGAGCAATCGCTGCGACAGCTACACCGGCGATGCCAGCCAGCTTGCCGCGGTGCGCGCCGCCTTCCCCAACCCGGCGGAGCATATCCTGCTGCCGGACCGCATCAGCAAGGAGCCCTATGCGCCGAGCGTGCGCCAGGGCGACGACCAGTGGTTCGATATCGTCCGCTATCTGGTCTATGGGCTGGTGGAGGCGGAGGAACTCGGCATCACCCAGGCCAATGCGGAGCAGATGCTGGCGGAAAGCCCGAGCCCGGCGGTGCAGCGCCTGCTGGGCAAGACCGGCGGCCTCGGCCCGACGCTCGGCCTCGAGCGCGCCTGGATCCTGAACGCCATCAAGGCGGTGGGGAATTACGGCGAGATCTATGACCGGCATCTCGGCGCCAACAGCCCGGTGAAGCTGGCCCGCGGCCTCAACTCCCTGTGGAGCCAGGGCGGGCTGATGGTATCGCCGCCGATGCGGTAGAGCGTGATCGCTTGCGGTGGAAGCACCGAAAGGCGTGAATCACGCGAGCAGACAAATGGCTGGAGCGGCACCCGACCGCCTTCGGCGGAATTGCCGCAAGCGTGAGTCGCGCGATCAACCAGGGACCTGGAGCATGGGCCGTGCTGGAGCATGGGCCGTGAGCGCAAGTGGACGGATCATGCTCCAGGCCCGCTCCGCTGGAGGCCCGGCGAAGAGCGGACAAGCAGGCGCTGAAAGCAATGATGGCGCGCCGCTGATGCAGGCGAAAGGCGCGCATCACCGGCCCTGGCAGCGGGGAGCGAGTCACCCGGCGCGTACGAACCCGGCGCCGGCACCGGATGAGCAAGGACAGGACCTCGGCTTGGCCGGTGCCGGAGGCGAAGCTATCTTCGGCGGCGGAAACGCCGGAGCCTTGCCTTGTTCACTCGCCGCCTTCTTCTTGCCGCCAGCACCGCCTCGCTTCTCACCCGTCCCGCCATCCTCCGCGCCGCGGAGTATCCCGACAGACCCATCACCCTCGTCATCGGCTACGCGCCCGGCGCCCTGACCGACGTCATGGTGCGCCTCGTCGCCGAGAAGATGGCGCAGGAGCTGGGCCAGCCCGTGGTGGTGGAGAACCGCACCGGCGCCGCCACCGCCATCGCCTCCACCGCCGTCGCCAATGCCCGGCCGGATGGCTATACGCTGCTGATCGGCACCAACAGCCTGGCGATCAACCCGGCCCTGCTGCCGGGCGCGACGCCCAAGGACCCGCTCACCGAGCTGGAGCCGATCGGCGAGGTCTATTACAGCCCCTTCGCCCTGCTGGCGCGGCGGGGCCTGCCGGCCAACAATCTCGCGGAGCTGATCGCCCTCGCCAGGCAGAAGCCGGGCGAGCTGAATTACGGCAGCTCCGGCTCCGGCTCGGTGAACCATCTGCTGACGGAGCTGCTGCTGCAGCGCTCCGGCATGGAGATCGTGCACATTCCCTATCGCGGCGGCGCACCGGCGCTGGTGGAGCTGCGCTCCGGCCGCATCGACCTGTTCTACGCCACGCCGCTCGACTCCCAGCCGCTGCTGCGCGACGGCGTCGCGCACCCGATCCTGATGTCCTCGCCGCAGCGCATTCCGATGATGCCGGACGTGCCGTCCGTGGCGGAGAGCTTCGAGGGCTGCACCGGCGTGCTCTGGCAGGGGCTGTTCTCGCCGCCCGGCACGCCGGCGCCGATCCGCGAGCGGCTGTTCACGGTGCTGCGCAAGGTCATTGAGGCGCCCGAGCTGCGGCAGAATGTGGCAAGCCGCGGCGTGGTGCTGATGGATGGCGACGCCGCCGCGCTGCGGCGGCGCCTGGCGGAGGAGATGCGCATCTGGCCGGAGGTGATCCGGCAGGGCGGGATCACGCCAGGGTAGCGCGGCCTGGGCGGGACGGCCCCGTTCCGGCCCGCCAACACGCCGCAGCAGCAGGGCCTTCGCGCCGACCGAGCCCGGTCAGTGCGCCCCCGCCCCCGTCCCGCGGCGATCAGCAAGGCAGCGCTCCCGCCCCAGGCGCCATGGGGGCAACACGGAGGACCTGTCGCCCGTTGCCCTGCCGCGGCTTCGCCGCGGCAGGCTGTGCGAGGCAGCTGTCGCCCAGCCTCCCAGGGCCCCCATGAAGCCGCGCCAGCGGCTTCATGGGGAGCTAGAGCATGGCGCGGAGCAGGAGGGGCATCGGGGCCAGCTTGTCCTCCACGCCGCGCACGCCGGGCACCCTGGCGGCCAGGCGCTTCAGCCCCTCCCGCATCACCTCGGACCGGGCGAAGCCATAGAGCGTCACCTTGCCGCCGGCGACATCCGGGAAGACCCAGAAAGTGTCGGTCCAGGGCTGCTCGCGGAAGGCGGCGACGACGCCGCGCAGCACTTCCCGGTCCTCCAGCCGCGCGCTGTCCGGCTGTGCCTCCCGCAGCACCGCCCGCAGCAGGTCCGCCCGGCTCACCACGCCGAGCAGCACCCCGTCGCGCTGCACCAGCACCCGGCGGATATGGTGCTTCTCCATCAGCCGGGAGATGTCCTCGGCCGGGGCATCCTCCGCCACCGAGATGGCGGGGGTCGTCATCACCTCCCGCGCCACCGCGCCATGCGCCTTCAGGTAGCGTGCCACCAGGGGCTGCGGGTCGCGGAACAGGTTCAGGAACCAGCTCAGCGGCCCGGGCGGCGCATCGGCCAGGCGGCGGATCAGGTCGCCCTCCGTGACGATGCCGAGGAGCTGGCCGGCGGCATCCACCACGGGCACGGCGGAAATCCCGCGCCGGGCGAGCAGCTCCGTCACCGCCGTCACCGGCAGCTCGGGCGGGACCACCACAGGGTTGGGGGTCATCAATTCACGGGCGAGCATGACGCGGAATGTCCTTGTGCCAACCGGACGGTTGCCGTCCTGTCATTCCATTCTGCCTCTCCACCCCGCCATCCGTCATGACGCAGGTCAAGCCGCGGCAGAAATTCCGTTCCCGTTCCGCTGTGGCCGGCATGCCGCGCCCGGCTGTGGCCGATTCGCCTGCTCGCCAGCCGCTGCGCCTTGGGCTAGATTGGCGGCCTGGGTCCCCCCGCGGTCCCCAACAGACTGCCAGAAGCGAGTGAACTGGGATGGAACGCCGAACGATGCCGCTCGCCGGGGTGCGTCCCCTGGCGTTGCTGGGTCTGCCTGCCGATTTCTTCGCCCCGCCGGCGGCGCCGGCCCCCTTGCGGCTGGAATGGCCGCGCCGCGGGCCGGGCCCGCGCCTCTCCGGCGATGCCGGGCTGCAGGCGGCCTTCCGCCAGGCGCTGGCGGAATATGAGGCGGCCGAGGCGGCCGCGGCGCGGGCCCGGGTCAGCGGCGACCTGCGCGGCTTCTTCCAGCACATGACGGAGACCCATCGCTGCTACGCGGCGCTGGAGGCCTTCGACCTGCCGGCCTCCGACCTGGCGCGGCTGCGGGCGCAGTGCCGAAGGCGGGTGGCCAGGGCGCTGCGGTAGGACGCTGCGGTAGGACGCTGCGGTAGGACGCTGCGGTAGGACGCTGCGGTAGGACAGGGGGGGCTCCGCCCCCGGCCCCCGGCGGAGGGCTCTGCCCTCGCATGCCCGCCGGGGGAGGACATCCCTCCCCGGACCCCGGTGTGAGTTTCAGAGCCGTGGGTCGGACCGGCCGACTCCTCCTCCGGGGCAGGGTTCGGATCTTATCTGCGCAGCACCACCAGCCGCGCCGGCCCGCCGCGGCGCAGCGTGACGATCGCCGCCTGCCGGAAGCGCCGCGCCAGCACCGCCAGACGACGCGGATCCGCCGCCAGGAACAGGTGCCGTTCCTTCCAGCGCCCCAGCCCGCCTTCGCCTGCCGCCATGGGCAGCCGCCGCGCCGCCTGGCGCAGCCGCGCCAGCGCCTTGTCATTCCAGCCCCTCGGCATCTTGCGGCTGTACGGGTTCCAGGCGGTGATGAACCCGCCCTGCCGCCCGCCGAGCCGCCCCAGCAGCGCGTCCACCTCCGGGCTACGCCGGCCGACCCAGGCCCTGGCCCCTGCCGCCTCATAGGTCGTCCGGGCATAGGCGCGCCGCAGCCGCGCGCTCATCCGAGCTGGAAGAGCAGCGCCTTCAGATAGGCGCTTTCCGGCAGCAGCGGATGCACCGGGTGGTCCGGTCCGGCGCCGCTCTGCACCAGCAGCTTCATTGCCCGGCGCGGCCGCAGCAGCCCGGCGATCACCGCATCCGCGAATTCCCCCGGCGCCACGTGGTGGGAGCAGGAGGCGATGAACAGGAACCCGTCCGGCGCCACCAGCGACGCCGCCAGCCGCGCCAGCTTCTGGTAGCCGCGCAGCGCCGCCGGCTGGTCGCGGCGGGATTTGGCGAAGGCCGGCGGATCCGCCACCACGATGTCGAAGCGCCGGCCTTCCCGGCCCCAGCGCTCCAGCACCTCCAGCGCCTCGCCGCGCTCCGCCGTCACCCGTTCCGTCAGCCCGTTCTCCCCGGCGGCGGCCAGGGCGATCTCCAGCGCCGGGGCGCTGCGGTCCAGCAGCGTCACCTGTTCCGCCCCGGCCTTCGCCGCCGCCAGGCCGAAGCCGCCGGTGTGGCAGAAGGCGTCCAGCACCGTCGCCCCCGGCGCCAGCGCCGCCACCCGCGCCCGGTTCTCCCGCTGGTCGAAGAACCAGCCGGTCTTCTGGCCGGACAGCAGGTCCACCGCGAAGCGCAGCCCGGCCTCCTCCACCGTGACCGGGCCCGGCGTGCCGGCGAGCGGCTTCACCTCCTCCGCCAGCCCCTCCAGGGTGCGCACCGCGGCGTCGTTGCGGGCGATGATCAGCCGCGGCGAGAGCAGCCCCTCCAGCGCCGCCACCAGCGCGGGCGTCAGCCATTCCATGCCGGCGGTATTGGCCTGCAGCGCCAGGGCATCGCCATAGCGGTCGATGACGAGGCCCGGCAGCCCATCCGCCTCCGCATGCACCAGGCGGTAATAGGGATGCCCGGGATAGAGTCTTTCCCGCAGCGCCAGGGCCGCCCCCAGCCGGGCGCGACACCAGGCCGCATCCAGCGCCGCCGCCGGATCCGCATCCACCCTTCGCGCCGCGATCAGGCTGTGCGGATTGAACAGCCAGGTGCCATGGCGGACGCCATCATCCCCTTCCAGCCGCACCGGGGCGCCGGGGGGCAGGGCGCGGGCGGCCGGGGTCATGGCGATCTCGTTGGAGAAGGCCCAGGGATGGCCTTCCTTCACCCGCCGGTCATGGCGGGGCAGCAGGCGGAGCAGGGGATGCGTCTCGGGCATGGGGGGCGGACCATGGCGCCGCCCGGCTTGCGGCGCAACGCGCGCCGGGGCACAGGGGGGCGGCCCGGCCGCGTCCGGGACGGCAGGAAGCGGGACGGCGCAACGCCGCCCGGCAGGGGAGAGCGCCAGACACCATGCAGATCGTCCGAGACCTCGAAGCCCTGCGCGCCGCCCGCGCCGCCCTCGGCCCGCTGGCCCTGGTGCCGACCATGGGGGCGCTGCATGCCGGGCATCTCTCCCTGGTCGCCGCGGCCCGGGCGACGGGGCTGAAGGTCGCCGCCTCCATCTTCGTCAACCCGCTGCAATTCGGGCCCAATGAGGATCTCTCCCGCTATCCGCGGGACGAGGCGGGGGACCTCGCCAAGCTGGAGGCCGCCGGCTGCGACCTGGCCTGGCTGCCGAGCGTCGCGGCGATGTACCCGGAAGGCCGGGCCACGACGATCGAGGTGGGCGGCCCGTCCGAGGGCTGGGAGGGCGCCGCGCGCCCCGGGCATTTCCGCGGCGTCGCCACGGTCTGCGCCAAGCTCTTCCTGCAGACCGGCGCCGCCGTCGCGGTGTTCGGCGAGAAGGACTGGCAGCAATACCAGGTGATCCGCCGCATGGTCGCCGATCTCGACCTTCCCTTGCGCATCATCGGCGGCGCGACGGTGCGGGAGGCGGATGGGCTCGCCATGTCCTCCCGCAACCGCTTCCTGGCGCCGGCGGAGCGCGCGCTGGCGCCGCGCCTGCACCAGGCGATGCAGGAGGCCGCCGCAGCGATCGCTTCCGGCACCCCGCCGGCGGCGGCGCTCGGGGCGGCGCGGGCCGGCCTCGCTTCCCGCGGCTTCGGCGTGGATTACTTGGCGCTGGTGGAGCCGGAGACGCTGCGCGAGACCACGACCCGGCCGGCGCGGCTGATCGCCGCCGCCCGGCTCGGCAGCGTGCGGCTGCTGGACAACATCGCCGCGGGCTAGAGCGGATCGCCGGAGGGCGGCATCGCCCGGAGGCGTGAATCTGCTCTACCATCCTAGGGTCTGTTGAGATTTGGGATTTGCGACCTGTGCGAGATGTGATTCAAGCTCTGGATGGAGCGATTCGTTCTGACTGACGCGCAATGGGCGAAGATGGAACCGCACTGCCTGGGCAAGCTGGGT
>NZ_SRXO01000033.1 GCF_008360935.1 Siccirubricoccus phaeus | reverse complement strand
CCGGGCGCGCCCCCGGCCGCCGCGCCCGGCCCGGCACCCGGCGCCCCGCCCGGTGGGGCTCCGCCCGCCGCGCCGCCCCCCGCCACGCCGCCGCAGCGCTGAGGGGGGCGGAGGCCCATGCCCACCCGTCGCATCGCCGTCACCGGAAGCGCGGAATACCAGGCCCTCGGCACCGGCGGCACGCTGGCCGTGGACCAGTGGGATGCGCTGACGGCGCAGATCGCCGATGCGCTCGGCCCGGACCACGCCGCCCTCTTCGCCGAGCCGCAGCGCAACCCCGGCCGCGGCGAGATCGACTGGTATGCCGAGGGCCAGGGCGCCGCGCTGCGCGCCGACAGCCTGCCGGAGGCGGAGCGCGAGGCGCTGCTCGCCAGCTGGCATGGGATGCGGGCGGAGATCGCGGCGCTGGCCACGCGGCTCGGCGCCAGGCCGGAAACCCGCTTCATGGCCGGCCTGATCCAGGCCGCCATCACCCTGCCGCAGCCCGAGGCGCGGACCATCTACCGCATCGACGGCAAGCCGGTGCTGGTCGCCTGGGGGCATGAGCGGGCCGGGGCCGCCGCCGGGGCCGAGACCCTGACCGGGCGGATGGCGGCGGCAGAGCTGCCCATGGCCATCCTGCCGCCGCCCCCCGGGCCGGTGCCGCCGGGGCCGCGCCTCTGGCCGGTGCTGGCGGCGCTGCTCGGCGCGCTGCTGCTGCTGGCGCTCGCCCTGCTCTTCGCCTGGCGCGACCCCTTCGGCTGGCTGGCGCCGCAGGAGGTGGCCTGCACCGTCAGCCCGGAGGACCTCGCCGCCCTCGGCGCGCTGCGCGAGGCCTCCGAGCGGGAGAGCGCGCTGCGCCGCGAGCTGGCCCGGCTGGTGACCGAGGCGGCCGATCGCCGCGCCGCCTGCCCGCCCCTGCCCGCCCCCCGGCCGGAGCCGCAACCCCAGCCCCAACCCCAGCAGCCGGTGCAGGAACAGCCGCGCAACCCGGACCTGGAGCGGGCGCAGCGGGAGGGCGGGCAGACCGGAAGGCTGCAGATCGTGCTGGCCTGGGAGGGGCGGGCGGATGTGGACCTCCACGTCACCTGCCCGAACGGCCAGCGGCTGTTCTGGGGCGCCCGGGCCGTCTGCGGCGGGCAGCTCGACGTGGATGCGAATGCCGAGCGGCAGATGGCCCAGCCGGTGGAGAATGCCGTCTGGGCCAATCCGGGCAGCGGCACCTACCGGGTGGAGGTGGAGAATTACGCCCCCAACGGCAGCAACAACGTGCCCTTCCGCATCACCATCCGGCAGGAGGGCCGGCCTGACCGGGTCGTCACCGGGGTGGCGCGGGCCGGGGCCGGGCGGCAGCCGGTGACCACCGTCGATGTGCCCTGATGAGCACCAACCCATCCCTGGTGCTCGACCGGCGGCGGGCGGACTCCCTGCGCCCGCTGCTGCCCGCGCGCCCGGCGGCCGCCTGGCATGCGGCGCTGGTGGCGGAGATCGCGGCCGGGCTGGGCCCGGCCCATGCCGCGCTGCTGGCGGCGCCGGCGGAGGAGGCGGGGGAGCTGCTCTGGTCCGCGCCGGGGGTGCGGAGCAAGAGCTTTGCCGAGCTGCCCCTGACCGACCGGCGGGCGCTGACCGAGGCGCTGGGGGCCATCCTTTCCGACATCCGCCGGCTGGGGGAGAGCGGCGCGGCGCCCACCGTCGCCGAGGCCTGGCCGGCGCTGCGGGAAGTGCCGGATCTGGACGCGCTGTTTGCCGTGGATGGCAGGCCGGTGCTGACCGCCTGGGCGCATATCCCCGCCCGGGCGGAGCGGCCGCCCGGGCTGCTGGCGCGCTTCGACGATGGCCGCGCCTGGGCCGCCCCGCCCGGCTTTCCCTGGCGCCCCTGGGCCCTGGCCGGCGGCGCGCTGGCGGCGCTGGGTCTGGCGGCGGGCATAATGCTGCCGCTCTTCGGCGCGGCGCTGCTGCCGGTGGAGATCCCCGCCTGCCGCATCGAGCCGGACAGCCTTGCCTTGTACCAGGAGGCGCAGCGGGAGGCCGAGCGGCAGGATGCGCTGGAGGCCGAGCTGGCCCGGCTGGAGGAGGAGATGGGCCGTCGCCGCCTGGCCTGCCCCCTGCCGGTGGAGGAACCGCCGCCGCCCGCGCCACCCCCGCCGGAGCCGCCCCCGCCCGAACCGCCGCCGCCGCCCCCGCCGCCGCAGCGCCGGGCCGAGGCGCCGCCGCCCCCGCCACCGCGGCGGGAGGAGCCGCCGCGCCCACCCCCCGGCCCGCCCCCTGGCACCCAGCCCTGCGATGTGGAGACGCAATCCGGCGGCTATGGCGTGACCCGCACCCGGCATTTCCTCGGGCCCACGCCCGGGCTGGCGGTGCTGGATTACGACATGCGGCTGGAGCCGGACCGGCTGGAGGTGTTCTATCGCGGCCAGCCCATCACCGGCACGCGCGGCTTCGTCAGCTTCCGCGGCCGGCTGCAATTCCCCTGGCGGCCGCAGGGCAACGACTATGTGGTGGAGGTGGTGGTCACCGGCCCCTCCGCCAGCACCCAGTGGCGCTACCGGCTGAACTGCCCCATCCGCTAATTCCCCGCGACCTCGCTGCGCGCCGCCGTCATTCCCCAGGAAGCCGCTGCGGGGCTCCCCGGGCGCCCCAGGGAGTCGCAAAGCGGCTGGCGCCTCGCGCAGCCTGCCGCGGCAAAGCCGCGTCACGACACCGGGCGGCGCGGGTGGCGGCGGGGTGCTTGGCGCCCTGCCGGCGGGATGCGGCGCTGGCTGCGCCGGGGTGCCTGGCGCCTTGCCTGCGGAGCGGGGCGCGGTGAGCGGCGCGCCGCTCCTCCTCGACCGCCGCCGGGCGGCGGCGCTGCGGCCGCTGCTGCCGGGGCGGACACCGGCCGAATGGCATGCGGCGCTCGTGGCGGAGATCGCGACCGGGCTCGGCCCCGCCCATGCCGCGGTGCTGGCAGCGCCGGTGGCGGAGGGGGAGGATTTCGCCTGGACCGCCCCGGGCGCGCGCAGCCGGCCCTTCAGCGCCCTGCCCGCCACCGATCGCCGGGCGCTGACCGAGGCGCTGGGCGCCATCCTCTCCGATATTCGCCGCCTCGGCGAAAGCGGCGCCGCGCCCACCCTGGCCGAGGCCTGGCCGGCGCTGCGCGAGGTGCCGGACCTGGACGCCCTGCACGTCGTGGATGGCCGCCCCGTGCTGACCGCCTGGGCGCATATCCCCGCCCGGGCGGAGCGCCCGCCCGGCCTGCTCGCCCGCTTCGACGATGGCCGCGCCTGGCAGCCCCCGCCGCGTTTCCCCTGGCGGCGCTGGGGCCTGGGGGCGGCGGCGCTGGCGGCCTTCGCCCTGGCGGCCGGGCTGCTGCTGCCCCTGGTCGGCGCCGCGCTGGCCCCGGCGGAAATCCCGCCATGCCGGGTGGACCCCGCCGGCCTCGCCACGCTGCAGGAGGCGCAGCGCGAGGCGGCGCGGCAGGACTCCCTGGAAGCCGAATTGGCGCGGCTGGAGGAGGAGCGCGGCCGCCGCCGCCTCGCCTGCCCCCTGCCCACCGCCCCGCCCCCGCCCGAACCGCCGCCGCGCCGCGCCGAGGCCCCGCCGCCGCCACCGCCGCCGCGGCGGGAGGAACCGCCGCGTCCGCCCCCTGGTCCGCCCCAGCCCAGCCCGGATGCCGAGCGCGCCGCCCGCGCCGGCGGCCGCAGCGGCCGGCTGCAGATCATCCTCGCCTGGGAGGATACCAACGACCTCGACCTCTACGTGATCTGCCCGGACGGTCGGATGCTGGGGCCGGACAACAGCCGCGGCGCCTGCGGCGGGCGGATCGACGTGGATGCCAATCGCGGCGGCCCCAACCCGGCCCCGGGCCTGACCCGCACCCCGGTGGAGAACGCCGTCTGGGACCGGCCGCCGCCCGGCCGCTACCGGGTGCATGTGGATGCCTGCTGCGGCCGGGTGCGGCAGATGCCGGGCTCCGCCTTTCGCATCACCATAAGGCAGGAAGGGCAGCCGGACCGGGTGGTGCCGGGTTATGCCAGGGCCGGCAGCGTCCCGCCGGGGCCGATGATCGTCGAATTCTCGGTGCTGCCGCGATGAGGGCCTGCCCGAACTGGAGAGAGCGCCGATGAGCGGTGCCGCCCTGACCCTCGACCGCCGCCGGCGGGACGTCATCCGCCCGCTGCTGCCCTCCCGCAGCCCCGCCGCATGGCATGCGGCGCTGGTGGCGGAGATCGCGGCCGGGCTGGGCCCGGCCCATGCTGCGGTGCTGGCGGCGCCGGTGGAGGCGGCGGAGGAACTCGCCTGGACCGCCCCCGGCAGCCGCAGCAGGCCGTTCCCGGACCTGCCCCTGGCGGACCGCCGGGCGCTGACCGAGGCGCTGGGCGCCATCCTCTCCGATATCCGCCGCCTCGGCGAAAGCGGCGCCGCGCCGGCGGTGGCCGAGGCCTGGCCGGCGCTGCGCGAGGTGCCGGATTTCGACGCCCTGCACGCCGTGGACGGGCGCCCGGTGCTGACCGCCTGGGCGCATATGCCCGCCCGCGCCGAACGCCCGCCCGGCCTGCTCGCCCGCTTCGACGATGGCCGCGCCTGGCAGGCCCCGCCCGGCTTTCCCTGGCGCCCCTGGGCGCTGGCCGGCGGTGCCCTGGCCCTGCTGGCGCTGGCCGCCGGCGTCCTGCTGCCGCTGCTGGGCGCCGCCATGGTCCCGGCGCAGCTCCCGCAATGCGGGCTGGACCCCGCCAGCCTCGCCATCTTCCAGGAGGCGCAGCGGGAGGCCGGGCGACAGGATTCGCTGGAAGCCGAGCTGGCGCGGCTGGAGGAGGAGCGCGGCCGCCGCCGCATCGCCTGCCCGCTGCCGGTGCAGCCGCCGCCCCCGCCGGAACGCCGCGCGGAAGCCCCCACGCCGCCTCGGCCGTCCGAGCCCCCGCGCCGCCAGGAGCTGCCGCAGGAGCGCTGGGACCGCGGCGACCTCGCCATGCTGGAAGGCTGCTGGCGGAACAGCGCGGATATGACGACCATCGACCCCAGCACCGGCCAGCGCAACCCGCTCCGCGCCTGGCGCCTCTGCTTCGACCGCGACGGGAATGGCCGGCAAGAGCTGATCTGGGCCGATGGCCAGCGCTGCGAAGGGCCGCTCCGGGCCAGTTTCGAGGGCCGCCGCATGCACATCGCCGAGCCGCAGCGCTGCCAGGGCGGAAGGGGCCTCTACACCGGCCGGCAGGATTGCGTCAGGATCAACGACAACGAAGCGGAATGCACCCGGACCGAATTGGACGGTCCGCGGCCCGGCCCCAAGGCCCCGGGACGCTTCCGGCGATGAGGGGCGGCGGGGCCGGCAGGCCGCGACCGGGAATGGGCGCATGACGAAGCTGATTACGCTGATGCCGAACAGCGGCATCCATTTCTGGGATGTCGATTTCGACCTGGACGCCCTGCCGCGGCTCAGCCGGCGCTTCTGGGAGGAAAAGCTCTCCGAGGTGCCGGACGAGACCGGCGAGGTGCCGGTGGCGCTGCGCGAGCTGGTGGCGAATGAGGAGGGGGAGTTCGTCGACCCCGTCTCGCTGCACCAGCCGGTGGAGGAGGAGTGCTACGCCGTCAACGTCGCGCGGGCGCTGGAGCCATTCCTCGCCAAATGGGTGCCGCTGCCGGTCTTCGCCGTGCTGCAGCCGCGGGCGAACGCGCCCGATCTGATGGATCGCGGCCCGAGCAATTGGGTGCGCGCCCGCATCGCCGAGCTGCCGCCCGACCCGCGCCGCAGCGCCACCCGGCCCGCCCGCCTGACCCTGGCCTTCGACACCGGGCTGATGGAGCCGGACCCGGACCACCCGGACAGCATCGTGGCGCCCAATACCCGCACGGTGATGCGCGGGCAGGAGCTCGCTTTGGTCGCCGATAGCGGCCGCAATTCCTGGTTCATCAACGAGGAATGGGTGACCGCCTGGCTCGCCGAGATGTTCCGCGAGTTCAAGCAGGCCCAGACCCGCGGCCGGCCGCTGCGCAAGGAGGATTTCCCCTTCGCCTGCGAGCATCAGGCCCGCTACATCACCTTCCTCGCTCTGCTGGACGAGCTGCGCTGCATCCCGCGCATCCGCTTCGTGGACACCATCTCCCCGGGGCTGGAGATCAGCCCGGTGCAGGTCGATCTGGTGCTTGATGTCGGCAACAGCCGCACCTGCGGCATCCTGGTGGAGGAGCATCCCGGCCAGGGGATGAATCTCTCGGACAGCATGCCGCTGATCCTGCGCGACCTCTCCGAGCCGCACCGCACCTATGCGCTGCCCTTCGAGAGCCGGGTGGAATTCTGCCGCGCCAGCCTGGGGCGGGATGCGATCTCGCGGCGCTCCGGCCGGCCCGGGGCCTTCGCCTGGCCCTCGCCGGTGCGGGTGGGGCCGGAGGCGGTGCGGCTGGCGGGGGCACGGCTCGGGAATGAGGGGGCGACGGGGATTTCCTCGCCCAAGCGGTATCTCTGGGACAAGGCGAAGGTGGCGCAGCCCTGGCGCTACAACAGCCGCACGGCGGGGGAGGCGATCGACCCGCCGGTCTCCGGCATGTTCATGCGGCTGCTGACCGAGGAGGGGGAGGTGCGCGGCCTCGGCCGCGGCAAGCCGCCGCGCGGCACGCCGGCGATGCGGGCGCATTTCAGCCGCTCCTCGCTGTTCTCCCTGCTGATCGCCGAGATCGTGCTGCAGGCGCTGGCCCAGGCGAACTCGCCGGGCGGGCGGCAGGAAAGGCGGGACAGCGACGTGCCGCGGCGGCTGCGCCGCATCGTGCTGACCATGCCGCCGGGGATGCCGCTGGCCGAGCAGCGCATCCTGCGGGCCCGCGCCGAGGCGGGCGTGCGGCTGGCCTGGCAGATGCAGGGCTGGACCACGCCGGACGGCACCGCGGTGAACAAGCTGATGGAGGAGCCGAAGGTCCCGGACACCCTGGACGAGGCGACCGCCACCCAGATCGTCTGGCTGCACAACGAGGTGGCGGTGCGGATGGGCGGCGACGCCCAGGCGCTGTTCGAGGTGCTGGACATCCCGGCCGGCCAGCCGCTCCGTGTCGCCAGCATCGATATCGGCGGCGGCACCACCGACCTCATGGTCGCCTCCTACCGCCTCGGCGAGGGCGATGCGGTGCTGCCGGCGCAGGAATTCCGCGAAAGCTTCAAGACCGCGGGCGACGATCTGCTGCGCCAGGTGCTGGCGGAGATCGTGGTGCCCTGCCTTGCCGCCGCCTTGAAGAATGCGGGGGTGATGGATGCCGGCGCGCTGCTGCGCCGGACCCTGGGCGGCGACCAGGGCGGCCAGAGCGAGCAGGAGAGGCACCTGAAGCGCCAATTCGTCTCCCAGGTGCTGGAGCCGGTGGGCATCGAGATCCTGAAGGCGCGGGAGAAGGCGCAAGGGCGCAGCACCGGCGTGCTGCTGCAGGCGAAGCTCTCCGAGATCCTGCGGGAACGCAGCACGGGGGTGGAGCGCGCCATCGCCTATGTGGAGCGCCAGGCGCGCGAGGCGGGCGCGACGCAGGAGAGCGTGCTGGAGGCGGAGGTGGTCGCCACCGTGCCGATGGTCGATCGGCTGGTGCATGCCACCTTCGGCCCGATCCTCGCCAATCTCTGCGAGGCGGTCTGGCATCTCGGCTGCGACGTGCTGCTGCTCTCCGGCCGGCCCTCGCGGCTGACGGCGGTGGCCGATATCGTCACGGCGCGCATCCCGGTGCCGCCGCACCGCATCATCCGCATGCATCGCTACCAGGTGAGCGACGCCTACCCCTTCCGCGATGCTGCCAACCGCATCGAGGACCCGAAGACCACGGCCGCGGTCGGCGCCATGCTGGGTTTGCAGGCGGAGGCGCGGCTGCGGAATTTCCACCTCAGCAGCCGTGCCTTCCGGATGAAATCCACCGCGCGTTATATCGGCCGCCTCGACCAGTCCGGGCAGCTTCGCAACAACGCGGTGCTGCTGCAGGACGTGGATCTGGACCAGGCGAAGGGCGGCGGCGATGTCGCCTTCACCACCGCGCTGGCCGCGGCCAGCATGATCGGCTTCCGCCAGCTCCCGATCGAGCGCTGGACCGCCCAGCCGCTCTACGCCTTCGAGCTGCGCGAGCCGGAGAAGGCGGCGCGCCTCGCCTTGCCGCTGCGCGTCACCGTCCGCCGGCTGGACGAGCAATTCGGTGGCGAGGAGGGCGACCAGGAGGGGCTGGTGCGCGAGATGTTCAAGGTGGAGGAGGTCATCCAGGCGAATGGCGACCCCGCCAGCCCGAACGATGTCGATCTCCGCCTGCAGACCATGGAGCGCGGCGAGGGTTATTGGCGCGACACGGGCAATCTCGAACTCCGGAGCGTGCCATGAGCAACCCCCTGCTGGCGCGCGAGGCGGAGCGCGCGACCGAGATCGACCGGCTGGCGGTGGACAGCCTGGGCTGGGCGCAGACCGGCGCGCCGCAGGCGCATGAAAGCCTGCCGCGCGACCTGCGGCGCGATGCGCGCCGGGCCAAGGGGCTGCGCAACGCGGCGCAGCGGCCGGTGGCGGTCGCCGTCTTCGGCGCCTCCCAGGCCGGGAAATCCTATCTGGTCTCGCGGCTGGCGGCGCCGCTCGGCAAGCCGCTGACGGCGCTGATCGGCACGCAGCGGCTGGACTTCCTGAAGGACATCAACCCGCCGGGCGGCAATGAATCGACGGGCCTCGTCACCCGCTTCACCATCGCCCCGCCGCCGGCGCCGGCGGATGCGCCCATCGCGCTGCGGCTGCTGACCCAGACCGATGTGGTGAAGATCCTCGCCAACACCTATCTGGAAGACTTCGCGCTGGATGAGGGCGCGGTGCCGCAGCCGGAGGACCTCCAGAAGCACCTGGCGCAATTCGAGGGCGCGGCGGGGCCCGCGCCCTGCGACGGCCTCGATGTGGACGGCATCGAGGACCTCCAGGACTATCTGCGCAACCATTTCCGCGACCGCACCCTGATCGGCGCGCTTTCCAACAGCTTCTGGCAGCGCTTCGCGGACATCGTGCCGCGGCTGCCGGCGGAGCGGCGGGCGGAGGCCTTCTCGATCCTCTGGGGCCGCGACCAGACGCTGACCAAGGCCTGCACGGAGCTGCTCACCGTGCTGAAGCGCCTCGGCTTCCCGGAGGATGTGCGCGCCGGCATGGATGCGGTGCAGCCGCGCGAGACCAGCGTGGTGGATGTGCGCACCCTCTTCACCATGGGGCAGCCCTCGCCCGGCACGGTGGCGCTGCGCCCGGCCAGCGGCGGCGCCGGCGTGCCGGTGGACCGGGCGCTGGCCACCGCCCTCATCACCGAGATCGTCGTGCCGCTGGCCGAGAAGCCCTGGGCCTTCTTCGACCACACCGACCTGCTGGACTTCCCCGGCGCCCGGGTCCGCGAGGAAATCCCGAACGCCGAGAAATTCTTCGCCACGCCCGGCAATCTCGGCCGCGCCTTCCTGCGCGGCAAGGTCGCCTACCTGTTCCAGCGCTACAATGCGGAGCAGGAGATCAGCGCCATGCTGCTCTGCGTCGGGCCGCAGGTGCAGGAGGTGCAGACCCTGCCGAAAATGGTCGATGACTGGATCGGCCTGACCGCCGGCAAGACGCCCGCCGAGCGCGCCGGCAAGGCCAGCAATTTGTTCTTCGTGCTGACCAAATTCGACGCGGAATTCGAGGAGAAGGGCGGCGAGGACATCGCCTCCGGCCATCGCTGGACGGCGCGCATGCAGGCCAGCCTCGTCGATTTCTTCGGCAAGGCCTATGAATGGCCGGATGAATGGGTGCCGGGCCAGCCCTTCACCAACACCTTCTGGCTGCGCAACCCCTCGGTCGGCTTCGACGCGGTGTTCGACTATGAGCCGGATCCGGAGGGCGGGCGGCGGGAGGTCGGCGTCTCCCCGCGCGCCGCGCAGCGGGTGCAGGAACGGCGCGAGGCCTACCTCAACAACCCGCTGGTGAAGAAGCATTTCGCCAACCCGGCCAAGGCCTGGGATGAGGCGCTGCGGCCGAATGACGGCGGGATCGGGCATCTGGCGGCGGCGCTGGCGCCGGTCTGCGATCCGACGCTGAAGGCGCGCCAATTGAAGGCCCGGGCGGCGACGCTGGTCAGCAGCATGTCCGGCCGGCTGCGCCCCTTCTTCCGCGGCGGCGATGCGGAGCAGCGGGTGGAGGATGCCCGCCGCCGTGCCCGTGTCCTCGGCCGGGCGCTGGCGCAGACGGCGCAGGCCCAGCTCCTCGGCCCCTTTCTGCGCAGCCTGATGGTGGATGCGGACAGCATCGCCGCGGTCTATTGGCGGCTGCGCGCCGATGCCAGCCTCAGCCTGGCGCCGATCGGCGCCGTCGCCACCAAGGACGACTATGACGACTTGCTCGGCGACCTGCTGGGCGAGCCGGAAGCCACGGAGGACGCGCCCGCCACCGGCCCGCGCGACGTCTTCGAGCAATTCGCCAGCCTTGCCCTCGAGGATTGGGAGATGCGCATGCGGGCGCTGGCGGATGACGAGGCCGCGCTCGCCTATTTCCCCCTGCCGCGGGAAGTCATCGCCGAAATCGCCGGCGAGCTGGCCCAGGGCGCCCGCCGGCTGAAGCTGCGCGACGGCATCGCGGAGGTGCTGCGCAGCCGCGCCAATTTCCAGGCCCGCGCCGATGCGATGGAGCAAAAGCAGGTGGCGATCGTCGAGGAACGCATCAACGAGTACGTCCACCGGCTGAACTGGCCAGCGGTGGAACCGGCGAAGCGCCCGAAGCTCGGCCGCGACGAGCGGCCGATCTTCCTGGCCCGCGCGCCCGACCCGGCGCCGCCGCCCTTGCCGGAACAGCCCTCCGCCTATGACCGGCAATACAATGCCGATTGGATCGCGGGCCTGGCCGGGCTGATGGAGGGCAATGCCCGCTCCTCCGACGGCGTGGATTACGACATCGTCGCCAATGCCCGGCTCGGCCAGATCCTGCAGGGGCTGGCCGCCAGCCAGGACGCGGCGTGAGGCCCCAGGGGATGAGAATGGGGATGAGGATGAGCATGAGGGCCGGGCGTTGAGCGAAGGCAGCGTCCGCCGCCACCCGACGCGCGGCATCGGCTATGCCGAGCTGCGCCTGCCCGGCGCCGCCGCCGCGGTGGAGGATCCGCGCTTCCGCCTCTATTGGGAGCCGCATCACGACCCCTATCTCGGCCCGAATGGCTGGCAGGCGGCGGAAGCGGTGCTGCATCCGGAGGAAGCGGCGGCGGAGGGGCGCGACCTGCTCCTCACCCTCGGCCCCGAGATCTGCGAGCATCTCGAGACCGACACCTATGAGGTGATCCTCCTCGCCTTCCCCAACGGCCGCTTCGTGGTGCCCTGGGTGGAGATTCCGCGCCGGCCGCGGCAGGGGCGGGGGACGGTGGTGGGGCGGGGAACGCTGCAGCCGGCGACGCCGGCGGGAAGTGCCGGGACGCCGCGGCCGGAGCCGCCGCGGGAGGACCCGCCGGAGCCGGAGCCCCGGAAGTCCCCGCCGCCCGTCCCGGAAATGGTCGGCGAGGGGGAGGAGACCTCCACCGGCGGCAGCACCGGCACGGGCGGCGACGCCGTCACCGGAGACGGGACCACCGGCGGCGACACCGTCGAGGGCGGCGGCAAGGACGAGGAGATCCGCCGCAAGCCGCTCTGGCCCTGGCTGCTGCTGCTTCTGCTGCTGGCGGCCGCGGCGGGCGCCGCCTGGTGGTGGTTCCAGCCCCCGCCGCCCCCGGCCCCCGTGCCGGAGCCCGGCCCGCGGACCGAGACCGCGCCCCCGCCCGGCCCCACCCCGCAACCCGCCCAGGCCGATGCTTGCCTCGGCGAGGGCGGCGCGCCCGCCGGCCAGCAAAGCGCCCGCGACGTCGCCGGCCGCGCCGGCTGCCAGCCGGCGGATTACGTCCGCATTGCGGAGGCGATGCGCGAGGCTGGCCGCCATGACGATGCCTTGCTGCTGCTGGAAGCCGCGGCGGAGCGCGGCGTCGGCGCCGCCATGGCGGCGCTCGGCCGGATGTACGACCCGAACGGCTTCCGCCCCGGGCAGCCCTTCAACGAGCCCGATGCCCGCCAGGCGGCGCGCTGGTACCGCGATGCCGAGCGGGCCGGGGAGGCAGGGGTGGCGGCGCCTCGCGCCGCCTTGCGCAGCCTGTTGCAGCAGCAGGCGCAGCAGGGCGATAGCATGGCGCGGCTGACGCTGGAGGATTTCTGGCCATGATGCTGCGCCGCCTGCTGCTCCTCCCGCTGGCCCTCCCGCTGGCCGCGCGGCTGCTGCCGGTCCGGCTGCCCGGCGCCGCCCTGGCGCAGCCGGCTGATCCCTGGCGCCAGGGCGCCGGGCAGCCGGGCCGGCCGACGCCGATGCTGGTGCCAGGCAAGCGCAGCCTCTACCAGCGCGTGCTGCTGCGCCCGGGCGCCACCCTGCACGCCTCGCCGGGCGGGCCGGGCCGCCCCGCCCTCGGCTTCAGCGCCTTCTTTGTCTATGCGCGGCAGACCCAGGGCGCCGACGAATGGCTGCAGCTCGGCGCCGCGCCCGATGGCCGGACGGAGGGCTGGGTGCCGGCCGCCCGCACCGTGGAATGGAATCACGGCATGGTGGCGGCCTTCACCAACCCCGCCAATCGCGGCCGCGGGTTGTTCATGGAAACCGAGGCCGCCGCCCGCGCCCTGCTGAATGCCGGCGGCGCCGCGGAAGCCCAGCGCCTGCGCACCGAGGCCGCCGCCGGCCGCCCCGCCCCCGGCGTGCTGGCGCTGGAGCCGGCGAATTACGTGGACATCACCCGGCAATTCTACCTGCTGCCCATCCTCAACGCCGCCACGGTGGAGCGCGAGCTCGGCGGCCCGGTGCGCGTCCTGGAAGTCGCCTCGGCCCCTGAGGAACGCCCGCCCCAGCCGCAGCAGGCCCCCGCCGACCCGTTGGCCGATTTCCGCGCCGGGCTGGTCTTCGTGGTGGACACCACCATCTCGATGCAGCCCTATATCGACGCGACGCGGGAGGCGATGACGGGCATTGTCGGCCGGCTGCGGCAGACCGCGCTGCGCGACAAATTCCGCTTCGGCGTGGTCGGCTACCGCGACAGCAAGGAGGCGACGCCGCAGGGCTACGAATACACCGCCCGCACCTTCGCGAAGCCGGATTTCAGCCAGCCGCCGGAGGCGTCGCTTTCCGCCATGCAGGGGCTGGTGGCCAGCACCAGCGGCAACGAAGGCTTCGACGAGGACCCGGTCGCCGGCCTCGCCGCCGCGCTGGATGAGGTGGACTGGAATTCCCTCGGCGGCCGCTACCTCATGCTCATCGCCGATGCCGGCGGGCGGGATGCGGCGGACCCGCTTTCCGCCACCCGCCAGGGCTTCGAGGAGATCGCCCAGCGTGCCCGCGCCGCCGGGGTGGTGGTGATGGTGGTGCATCTGCTGACGCCGGAAGGCCGCGCCGCCGGCAACCATTCACGGGCGCGGCGGCAATACCTGACGCTCGCCGCCAATGGCAACACCGGGGACAGCCTGTATTTCGGCGTGGAGAATGGCGCGCCGGAGGCGTTCCGCGGCACCGTCTCCGCCCTGGTGGAAGGCATCCTGCGCCAGGTCTCCGCCACCACCGGCGTTTCGGTGGAAGCGCTGCGCGGCGCCGGCGGCGGCCAGGTGCCGCCGCGGGAGGCGCAGCGGATCGAGGCGCAGATGCGCATCGTCGGCGAGGCCATGCGCCTCGCCTATCTGGGGCGGGAGCAGCGGACGACGGCGCCCGATGTGGTGCGCTCCTTCGTGCTGGACCGCGACCCGGCGCCGCCCGGCATCGCCGCCATCGATGTCCGCGTGCTGCTGACGCGCAACCAGCTCGAGGATCTCAGCAAGACGCTGGAGGAGATATTGCGCGCCGGCCGCGCCACGCGGCTGCAGCCGCGGGAATTCTTCGGCCAGTTGCAGTCCGCCATGGCGGTGGCGGCGCGCGACCCCTCGCGCATCGCCATGTCCGGCGCGCTGGGCAGCCTGCTGGGCGAGTTCCTGGAGGGGCTGCCCTACAGCTCCGAGATCATGGCGATGACGGAGCGGGAGTGGAATGCGATGAGCGCCGGCTCCCAGGCCCGGCTGCTGAACCAGGTCGAGGCGAAGCTCCGCCTCTACCGCGATTTCGCCCGCTCCGAGCTGTGGACCACGCTCTCCGGCCGGCGGGAGGCAGGGGAGCAGGTCTTTCCGGTGCCGCTCGACGCGCTGCCGTGAGCGGGGCGGAGGGTTCGGGGGACGAGGGGGCAGGTCCCGCGGCTGCCGCCGGCGGGCCGGGTGCCGGCGAGGCGGCGGCGCCGCGCCCTGCCGGCGGCGCCTCCGATGCGCCGGGCATCGAAGGGGGCGCGAATTCGCCACGCCCTGCCACGCCTGCTGCGGAAAGGCCGGATGCAGAGGGGGGCCAGCCGCAGCGCCCGGCTGCGGGCGCGGCGGGCTGGCCCGACGCCGGCGGGGGCAGGAACCGGCCTCTCCCCGCCAGGGCCGCCCCCGATCGGCCCCGCCCATGGCTGCTGCAGGTCCATGGGCTGGAACGGCGGCTGGGGGACGGGTTCCGGCTGAGCGTCCCGGAATTCGCCCTGGCCGAGGGTGACCGGGTGGCGGTGGTGGGGCCCTCCGGCGCCGGGAAATCCACCTTCCTCGCCCTGCTGGCCCTGGCGCTGAAGCCCGGCCGCGCTGACGGCTTCACCCTGCGCCGCGGTCCGGGCGGGGCGGCCGTGGATGCGGCGCGGCTCTGGGCCAGGGGGGACGAGGCGGGGCTGGCGGCGCTGCGGGCGGCGGCCATCGGCTATGTGCCGCAGACGGCCGGGCTGCTGCCCTTTCTCACGCTCCGGCGGAACATCGCCCTGACGCAGGCGCTGGCCGGGCGGCGCGATGCCGCGCTGATCGGCAGCCTGGCGGAGCGGCTGGAGATCGCCGGCGTGCTGGAAAGGCTGCCGGCGCAGGTTTCGGTGGGGCAGCGGCAGCGCGCGGCGGTGGCGCGGGCGCTGGCGCACCGACCGGCCCTGGTGCTGGCGGATGAGCCGACCGCCTCCGTCCATCCCAGCCAGGCGGATGAGATCCTGCGGCTGCTGCGCGATACGGCGGAGGCGGGCGCCGCGGTGCTGCTCTCCACCCATGACGTTCCGCGGGCCAAGGCTGCGGGGTTGCGGCTGCTGGGCTGCGAGCCGGAGCCAGGGCCGATCCCGGCTTCCGTGCTGCGGCCGCTCGCGGCGTGAGGGTAGCAGGCGCCTCCCTCCCTCGCCAGGCGGGGGAGGACCGGGGTGGGGGTGGAACACCGCGCCAGGCATCCGCCACGCACCCCCGCCCGGTTGGACACACGGCGTCCAACCCTCCGCCAGCGGGGGCGGGAGTCGGTTAGATGCTCCCCCTTCGCCTCGCCCTCGCCGATCTTCGCGGCGAGCTGCGCATGACGCTCTGCCAGGTGCTCGCCATCGCCGCCATCCTGACGCCGCTGCTGGTGCTGGCCGGCCTCCGCGCCGGCGCCGTGGAGGGCATGCGCGCCGCCGTGCTGGAGGACCCCCTGGCGCGGGAGGTGATGTCCCTCGCCAGCCGGGAATTCACCCATGACTGGCTGGCCGCGCTGGCGGCCCGGCCGGAGGTGCTGCACCTCTCCCCCCGCACCCGCCAGCTTGCCGCCACCCTGCTGCTGGAAACGCCGGATGGCGCCCGCCAGGTCTGGGCGCCGGTGGTGCCCTCCGCCCCCGGCGATCCGCTGCTGCCGGAGGGCGCGCCGGCCACTGCCACCCGGGTGGTGCTCAGCACGCCGCTGGCGGCGCGGCTGGGGTTGAAGGCGGGGGATGCGCTGGTCGGCCGGCTCGGCCGTGGGGAGCGCGGCGCGGCACCGGAGCGGCTGCGCGTGGCGCTGACGGTGCAGGCCGTGGCGCCCATCGCCGCCTCGGACCGCGACGCCATCTTCGCCGCGCCGGCGCTGGCGGATGCGCTGGAGGATTGGTCGGAATTCCGCACCGCGGCGCCGGCGGAAGCGGGTGCGGCCCCCAGCCCCGCCCCACGCGAGGGCTATGCCGGCTTCCGCCTCTACACCAGAAGGCTGGAGGATGTGCCGCCCCTGGTCACCGCGCTGCGCGCCGCCGGCATCGAGACCCGGTCCCGCGCCCAGGACATCGCGCCCATGCTCGCCATCGACGCGGCGCTGGGGAAGCTGCTGCTGGCCATCGCGGCGGTGGCGGGGAGCGGCCTGGTGCTCTCCCTCGGCGCCGGGCTTTGGGCGAATGTGGAGCGGAAGCGCGGGCTGCTGGCGGGGCTGCGGCTGATGGGCCTCGGGCGGGGTGGGGTGGTGCTGGTGCCGGTGGCGCAGGCGGCGGCGCTGGCGCTGGGCGGCGCAGGGCTGGCGGCGGGCTTGGCGCTGGCGGTCCAGGCGGGCATCAATGCCGGGCTCGGGGGGGTCCTGCTGGACCGGCCGCTCTCGCTGCTCGATGCCCGGATGCTCGGCACCGGCATCGGCATCACGCTGCTGGCGGCCATCGGCGCCTCCGCGCTCGCCGCCTGGCAGGCGGCGCGGATCGAACCCTATGAGGCGGTGAGGGGCGGATGAAGCGTGCGATCCTCCTGGGGCTGCTGACCGCCGCACCAGCGTTGGCCCAGACGCCTGCGGCCTGGGAAACCCCACGCTGGAACCCCCAGCCGGCCGAGGGCGACCTCGTCCTCCCGCTCCCCTGCGGCGGCCGGATCGCCCTGCGGGAAGTGGCGGTACCCGCCGGCAGCGGCCCGCTGGACGACAAGCGGGTGACGCTCGGCTCCCCCGAGCTGGAGCAGGGGCCGGCGGAATTCCAGCATCCGGATTTCGTCGCCGGCGGCTTCCGCGGCAATGGCCCGGCGCGGCGCTTCTGGATGGGGAAATACGAGGTGACGCGCGACCAGTACGCCGCCGTCACCAGCGCGAATTGCCCCGCCGCCGGCCCGGAGGGGCGCCGGCCGGTGGCCGACCTTTCCTGGTTCGACGCCCAGGGCTTCATCGAGAAGCTGAACACCTTCCTGCTGGCCAATGCCCGCAACGCGCTGCCGAAGGAGGAGGGCGCCATCGGCTATCTCCGCCTGCCGACCGAGGCGGAATGGGAATATGCCGCGCGCGGCGGCGCGGCGGTGAGCGAGACGGAATTCCTCGAACCCCTGCCACCCATGCCGGATGGCGACCCGGAGGCCTACATCATGGCCGGCAGCCGCCGCACCGGCGGGCGGGCCCAGGCGGTGGGGCAGTTGAAGCCCAACCCGCTGGGCCTGCACGACATGCTGGGCAACGTGGCGGAGATGGTGCTGGAACCCTACCGGATGAGCCGGGTGGGACGGCCGCATGGCCATGCCGGCGGCTTCGTCCTGCGCGGCGGCTATTACGGCAGCTCGATGGACGAGATGCGCAGCAGCCTGCGCGAGGAGATGCCGCCCTTCGACGCGACGACGGGGCGGGCGACGCGCACGCCGCAGGTCGGGTTCCGCCTGGCGCTGTCCGTCACCGCCACCACCAGCCTGGCGCAGACCGAGGAGGTGAAGCGCGCCTTCCTGGCCGAGGCGAACAGCCGGCAGCAGGATGTGGCGCGCTCCGCCGACGACCCGCAGGCGGCGCTGGCCCTGCTGCGACGGGGCGTGCAGGACCCGGCGCAGCAGGCGGCGATCCGCAGGGTGGAGGCGCAACTCGCCAGCGATGCCCGCGCCCGCGGCGAGCAGCAGCGGGAGATCGTGCGGGCGCAGATCGAGACCCTGGCCTCGCTGGCCTTTTCCTCGCGGGAGGTGGAGTTCCGGGCGCGGCTGGCGGAGCAGCAACTGAACGAGCCCGGCCCCCGGCGCGCCATCGAGGCCCGCGGGCCGCAGGAGGTGGGGCGGGTGCAGGCCGGCATCGCCGATCTGCGCCGCAACGGCGCGGCGGTGATGGAAAGCTACGCCGCGACCTTGCGCCGCATCGCGGAGAACGCGCCGCGCGGCGTGGTGGTGGAACAGGTCGGGCTGGTGCGGCGGGATTTCCAGACGCGGGATTTGCCGCGGCTCGGCGCCTATCTGGACGTGATCGACCGGCATATCCGGGACAGCCAACTCGGCCGGGCACCGGCGCCGGCGGCGATGCGGCAGGATCTGGACCGGGCGGCGGAGGACGCGGCGCGGAACTTCCGGCCGAGGTAGTGGTATTACCAAGTATGATCAGGTATGCTCAGGGCTATGGCTGAGATCGAACGCCTGACCATCACCCTGCCCGGCGACATGGCGGCGACGCTGCGCGCGGCGGTCGCGGAGGGCGACTATGCCTCCACCAGCGAAGTGGTGCGGGAAGCGCTGCGGGACTGGAAGCACAAGCGCGCCCTGCAGCAGCAGGAGCTGGCGGCGCTGTGCCGCGACATCGCCCAGGGCTTGGCCGATGCGGCAGCCGGCCGCACCCGCGAATTCGACGCCGAGCGCGTGATTGCCCGCGGGAGGCAGGCATCGGCCAAGGGCTGAGCCTGCGCCTGACCGAGACGGCCGAGGCCGATCTCGCCGCGATCTGGGCCTGGCTGGCCGCCGAAGCGTCGGAAGCCGTGGCGACCCGCTTCGTCCGCGAATTGGAAGCCGCCGCGCAGCTCCTGCGGCATCAGCCCCTGGCCGGTCCGCCCCGGGAGCACCTGGCCCCCGGGCTGCGCGTGCTGTTCCACAAGCACTACGGCATCTACTACCTGCCGAGGGAGACGGAGATCCTCCTCATCCGCGTGCTGCACGGCGCGCGGGACATCCCGGCGCTGTTCCGCTGAACTACCGCAGCGCCGCGTTCAGCTTCTCCAGCGCCGCCTTCCCCGGCACCAGCGCCGCATCCTCCAGCCGGTTCAGCGGCGTTTCCACCGTGCCGAGATTGGCGTGCAGATCCTGCGGCTCCGGGTCGATGTAGAGCAGGCCGGTGACGATCTCCCCCGCCGCCTTGCGCTCATGCAGATGGTTCATGGCGCCGATGCGGTCGGTCGGGTCGTATTCCGCATGCAGCTTGCGCAGCCGCAGCACGGAGCCGTCATGCTGCTCCACCTCCCGTACCTCGCCCGGGGCGTACTCCGCCGTGATGGCGCTGCGGCCGGGGAAGACGTCCAGGAAATTCATCGCTTCGTTGTGCTCGCGCACGAAATCGTAGCTCTTGGTCGAGCCTTCATGGTTGTTGAAGGCGACGCAGGGGCTGATGCAGTCGATGAAGGCCGGGCCGGGATGCCGCAGCGCGCCCTTGATGAGCGGGACAAGCTGCGCCTTGTCCCCGGAGAAGCTCCGCGCCACATAGGTGGCGCCGAGCTGCAGCGCGATGCCGATGAGGTCGATCGCCTCATCGGTGTTCACCGTCCCCTTCTTGGCCTTGGAGCCCTTGTCCGAGGTGGCGGAGAACTGCCCCTTGGTCAGCCCGTACACGCCGTTGTTCTCGACGATGTAGGTCATGTTCACGCCGCGGCGGATGCTGTGCGCGAACTGCCCGAAGCCGATGGAGGCGCTGTCGCCATCGCCGGAGACGCCGAGATAGATCAGGTCCCGGTTCGCCAAATTGGCGCCGGTCAGCACCGAAGGCATGCGGCCATGCACGGAGTTGAAGCCGTGCGACGCGCCCAGGAAGTAGTCCGGCGTCTTCGAGGAACAGCCGATGCCGGAGAGCTTCGCCACGCAATGCGGCTCGATCTCCAGCTCGAAGACGGCCTGGATGATGGCGGCGCTGATCGAATCATGGCCGCAGCCGGCGCAGAGGGTGCTGATCGCCCCCTCATAATCGCGCCTTGTGAAGCCGAGCGCATTCACCGGCAGCTTCGGGTGATGCAGCTTGGGCTTGGGCAGGAAGCTCATTCGGCGGCTCCGGCGAAGGGCAGGATGTTGAGGCCCGGCAGCGCCTCGGCGATCGCCGCCTGGATGAAGCGGGCGGTGATCGGCGTGCCGTCATAGTGCAGGATGGGGACGAGGCGGGCGGGGGCGATGCTCAGCTCGTTCATCAGCAGGGTGCGGAGCTGGCCGTCGCGGTTCTGCTCCACCACGAAGACCTTGTCGTGCCGGGCGATGAAATCGGCGACGTCATCGTGGAAGGGGAAGGCGCGGATTCGCATGGCGTCCAGATGCACGCCCGCCGCCTCCAGCGCCGCCAGCGCTTCCTTCATCGCGGCGGCGGAGCTGCCGTAATACAGCACGCCGGTGCGCGTCGGCGCGGCCGCCTGGCGTTCCACCGGGCGCGGCACCAGCCCCTTCGCCGTCTCGAACTTCTTCAGCAGCCGCTGCATGTTGTCCACATAGGCGGCGCCGACTTCGGTGTATTTCGCGAAGCGGTCGCGGGAGGTGCCGCGGGTGAAGAAGGCGCCCTTGCTGGGATGCGTGCCCGGATAGGTGCGAAAGGGAATGCCGTCCCCATCCACATCCAGGTAGCGGCCGAATTGCGCGCCGGCTTCCAGCGCCTCGGCGGTCATCACCTTGCCGCGGTCCAGCTTGCGGCTGTCATCCCATTGGAAGGGCTCGCAGAGCCAGTCATTCATGCCGATGTCGAGGTCGAGCAGCACGAAGACCGGCTGCTGCAAGCGGTCCGCCAGGTCGAAGGCCTCGGCGGCGAAGGTGAAGCATTCATGCGGGTCCTCCGGGAACAGCACGAGATGCTTGGTGTCGCCATGGCTGGCATAGGCCGCCGCCAGCACGTCGGATTGCTGGGTGCGGGTCGGCATGCCGGTGCTCGGCCCCGCCCGCTGCACGTCGAAGATCACCGCCGGGATTTCGGCGAAATAGGCCAGGCCGACGAATTCCTGCATCAGCGAGATACCGGGGCCGGAGGTGGCGGTGAAGGCCCGCGCCCCGTTCCAGGCCGCGCCGATGACGATGCCGATGGAGGCCAGCTCATCCTCCGCCTGCACGATGGCGTAGCGCTTCTTCCCCGTCTCCGCATCGGTGCGGAAGCGCTTCGCATAGCGCTCATAGCCTTCGGCCAGGGAGGTGGAGGGCGTGATGGGATACCAGGCGCAGACCGTCGCCCCGCCATAGACGGCGCCGAGCCCCGCCGCGCTGTTGCCGTCCACATAGATGCGCTGGCCGACCATGTCGGTGCGCTGCAGCCTGAGGCCGATGGGGCAGGGGAGGTTTGCCAGCGCCCAGTCGCGGCCCATGTGGAAGGCTTCGCGGTTCGGCTTGGCCAGCCTTTCCTTGCCCTTGTATTGCTCCGCCAGGAGCTGCTCGATGACGTCCGGCTCGATCTCCAGCAGGGCGGAGAGCACGCCGACATACATGATGTTCTTCAGCAGCTGGCGCTGCCGCGCATCCGTGTAGGCGGCGTTGCACATCTCGGTCAGCGGCACGCCGATGACCTGAATGTCCTCCCGGAAGCGGGAGCGCGGCATGGGCCGCGTGCTGTCATAGAGCAGGTAGCCGCCCGGATCGATCTCGGCGACGTCGCGCTCCCAGGTCTGCGGATTCATCGCGACCATGAGGTCCACGCCGCCGCGCCGGCCGAGATGGCCTTCGCCGGAGACGCGCACCTCGAACCAGGTCGGCAGCCCCTGGATGTTGCTGGGGAAGATGTTGCGGGACGCGATGGGAATGCCCATGCGCAGGATCGACTTGGCGAAGAGCTGGTTGGCGCTGGCCGAACCCGAGCCGTTGACGTTGGCGAATTTGACGACGAAGTCGTTCACCATCATGGCGGCCGCCCCCTCAGCACTCCCCCCGTCAGTGCTCACTGCGCCTGGCATGCGGCCACCCTCCCGGCATAGGGCTTCGCGGTTTCGAGGAAGAATTTCTGCATGTCCCAGGCGCCCGTCGGGCAGCGCTCAGCGCACATGCCGCAATGCAGGCAGACATCCTCATCCTTCGCCATCACCCGGCCGGTCTTCAGCCCGTCCTGGACATACAGCCCCTGCTCCAGGTTCAGCGCCGGCACCCGCAGCCGCTCGCGCAGCTCCTGCTCCTCGCCATTCTCGGTGAAGGTGATGCAGTCCACCGGGCAGATATCCACGCAGGCATCGCATTCGATGCAGAGGCTGGTGGTGAACACCGTCTGCACGTCGCAATTCAGGCAGCGCTGGGCTTCCTTATAGGCCAGCTCCCGGTCGTAGCCGAGTTCGACCTCCGTGCGGATGTCGCGCAGCGCCACCTCGTGCTCGGCATGCGGCACCTTGAAGCGCAGGTCGAGCGAGACGCCGCTGTCATAGCTCCATTCATGGATGCCCATCTTCTGGCTGGACATCACCACATGCGGCGGCGGGCGTTCGCCCACATCCAGCCCGCGGCAGAAGCGGTCGATGGAGACCGCCGCCTCATGCCCATGCGCGACGGCCCAGATGATGTTCTTCGGCCCGAAGGCGGCATCGCCGCCGAAGAAGACGTTGGGCACCGTGCTCTGGAAGGTGGCCTCGTTCAGCACCGGCAGCCCCCAGCGGTCGAATTCCAGGCCGAGGTCGCGCTCGATCCAGGGGAAGGCATTCTCCTGGCCGATCGCCACCAGCACGTCATCGGCCTCGATCACCACATCCGGCTCGCCGGTCGGCACCAATTGGCGGCGGCCCTTGGCGTCGCGCTCCGCCTTCACCTTCTCGAACACCATGCCGGTGAGGCGGCCGCCTTCATGCAGCACCTGCTTCGGCACCAGGTAGTTGAGGATAGGGATGCCTTCATTCATGGCATCCTCCTTCTCCCAGGGGCTCGCCTTCATCTCCTCGAAGCCGGAGCGGACGACGACCGTCACCTGCTCCCCGCCGAGGCGGCGCGCCGAGCGGCAGCAATCCATGGCGGTGTTGCCGCCGCCGAGGACGATGACGCGCTTCCCGATGCTCTCGATATGGCCGAAGGAGACGGAGGAGAGCCAGTCGATGCCGATATGGATGTTCGCCGCCGCTTCCTTGCGGCCGGGCACGTCCAGCTCCCGCCCCCGCGGCGCGCCGGAGCCGACGAAGACCGCGTCATAGCCGGCATCCAGCAGGGCGCGCAGGCTCTCTACCCGCTGGCCGAAATGCGTCGTGACGCCGCCGCGCTCGGTGATGTAGCCCACCTCCTCGTCGATCACGCTCTCCGGCAGGCGGAAGCGGGGGATCTGGCTGCGGATGAAGCCGCCACCCTTCTTCTCCCCGTCGAAGACATGCACCTCATAGCCGAGCGGGGCGAGGTCGCGCGCCACCGTCAGGCTGGCCGGGCCGGCGCCGACGCAGGCGATGCGCTTGCCGTTCCGCACTGCCGGAATCGGCGGCAGCCGCGCCGCGATGTCTTCCTTGTTGTCGGCCGCCACGCGCTTCAGCCGGCAGATCGCCACCGGCTCCTCCTCCACCCGGCCGCGGCGGCAGGCCGGCTCGCAGGGGCGGTCGCAGGTGCGGCCCAGCACGCCGGGGAAGACGTTGGAGTGCCAATTGATCATGTAGGCGTCGCTGTACCGCCCCGCGGCGATCAGCCGGATATATTCGGGCACCGGCGTATGCGCCGGGCAGGCCCATTGGCAGTCGACCACCTTATGAAAGGTGTCGGGATTGCTGATGTCGGTCGGCGTCACGCAGCGGCCTTCCTCGGACGTTTGTTCTGGCCTTAGCCCTTCGCGGCGGGCAGGAACCCGGAGCTGCCCAGGCACCGGCGGGCCTTGCCGCCCCCCGGCCGCCGCGCGCCCCCAGGGCTGCCGCGGCACGCGCTCCGTTTTCCTCCCGCGCCACTTGGGCGCCCGGCAGCTTGCCCCAACCCGGGAGGCGCCGCAACGGAGCCCCTTACGGCATTGCCGGCATCCCTGCCGCACCCGGCAGTTGACGCCGCCCGCCCCCGCGTGCAGGCCATGGCGATGGCCGATGATGCGAAACCTGACCCGAAGGCGGCGCGAGAGGCCCGACTGGCTGCCGCGCTGCGGGCGAATCTCCGCCGCCGCAAGGCCCAGGCGCGCGGGCGGGAGGCGCCGCCGCCGCCCGCATCGGACCCGGGGGGTGCCGCCCCGCCCCCCGCCCCGGACGCGCCCGCCTTGGAGCCAAAGGATTGAATTGCCGGGAGATGACCCTGCCGGCCAGTGCGCCGTCGCGCTAGTATATCAGTCAAAAACTGATAATATATTGACCGGGGCAAGCGCCTGTGCTGCCCTCCCGTTCAGCCGCGTACCTTCCCGCAGGCGCAAAAAAAAGGCGGCACCGGGTGGTGCCGCCGAGTTTAGGGAGGAAACGTCCAAGAAAGGCGGGTGGTGCGGCTGTGCCGTACCGCCCGCCCAAGCCCCTTCTACGCGCTCTGCCCGGGGCGTGCAAGCGGAATTGTGCAACGCACCAACGCAAGCGGCGCATGGCTGGCCGCGACCCCCGTCCTCCAAGCAGGTCGCCCGCGCTTCCCCGGCCCGCCAGCCGCCGCAGTTGCCCGGCCCCGTCCCCTGCGGTAAGGGGTCCGGCCCCGCCAGCCGAAGGCCGCGCCGCCCATGTCCATCATGCCCGACCATTGGATCCGCCAGATGGCGGCCACGCACGGCATGATCGAACCCTTCGTCGAAAGCCAGCGGCGGGAGGGGACGATCAGCTTCGGCCTTTCCTCCTACGGCTACGACGCCCGCGTCGCCGACGAGTTCAAGATCTTCACCAATGTGGACAACGCCCTGGTGGACCCGAAGCGCTTCTCCGAGGAGAGCTTCGTCACCCGCCAGGGCGAGACCTGCATCATCCCCCCGAACAGCTTCGCCCTGGCCCATACCGTCGAGTATTTCCGCATCCCGCGCGACGTGCTGGTGATCTGCCTCGGCAAATCCACCTATGCGCGCTGCGGCCTCATCGTGAACGTCACCCCGCTGGAGCCGGAATGGGAAGGCCAGGTGACCATCGAGATCAGCAACACCACCCCGCTGCCCGCCCGCATCTACGCCAATGAGGGCATCTGCCAATTCCTCTTCCTGCAGGGGGCGTCGGCGCCCGAGATCAGCTATGCCGACCGGGCCGGGAAATACATGCACCAGCGCGGCGTTGCGCTGCCGAAGCTCTGAGGGGGAAGGGTCCGATGGACCGCATCCGCATCCGCGGCGGCCGCCAGCTCGCCGGCAGCGTGCCGATTTCCGGCGCCAAGAACGCGGTGCTGGCGCTGATGCCGGCCGCCCTGCTGGGCGGGCCGCTGACCCTGACCAACGTGCCCGACCTGGCGGATACCCGCACCATGGCCCTGCTGCTCGGCCAGCACGGGCTGAGCGTGGAGCATGACCGCGCCACGCGGCGCCTGCACCTGGCCGGCGCGGCGGACAACCTGGAAGCGCCCTACGACATCGTGCGGAAGATGCGCGCCTCCGTCCTGGTGCTCGGCCCGCTGGTGGCGCGCCATGGCCTGGCCCGCGTCTCCCTGCCCGGCGGCTGCGCCATCGGCACCCGCCCGGTCGATCTGCACCTGAAGGGGCTGGAGGCGATGGGCGCCACCATCGACCTCTCCGGCGGCTATATCGAGGCCCGCGCGCCCGAGGGCGGGTTGCGCGGCGCCCGCATCCTCTTCCCCTCGGTCAGCGTCGGCGCGACGGAGAACCTGCTGCTCGCCGCCGCGCTGGCCAAGGGCGAGACCGAGCTGGTGAATGCGGCGCGAGAGCCGGAGATCGAGGACCTCGCCCTTTGCCTGATGCGCATGGGGGCGCGGATCGAGGGCATCGGCACGGACAAATTGCGCATCCAGGGCGTGGACAGCCTCGGCGGCGCCACCCACCGGGTGCTGCCGGACCGGATCGAGACCGGCACCTATGCCTGCGCCGCCGCCATCACCGGCGGCGAGGTGCTGCTGGAAGGGGCGCGGCTGGAGCATCTCGGCGCCGTCGCCCGGGTGCTGCGGGAGGCCGGGGTGGGGCTGGCCGAGGAGAATCGCGGCCTGCGCGTCACCAGGCTGAACGGCCTGCACGGCGTCGATGTGCAGACCGACCCCTTCCCCGGTTTCGCCACCGACATGCAGGCCCAGTTCATGGCGCTGATGAGCATCGCCGAGGGCGCGAGCATGATCACCGAGACGATCTTCGAGAACCGCTTCATGCATGTGCCGGAGTTGATGCGCATGGGCGCCCGCATCAATTACCACGGCGCCTCCGCCATCGTGCGCGGCGTGCCGAAGCTGTCCGGCGCGCCGGTGATGGCCACCGATCTGCGCGCCTCCGTCTCCCTGGTGCTGGCCGGGCTGGCGGCGGAGGGGGAGACCATCGTGAACCGCGTCTATCACCTCGACCGCGGCTATGAGCGGGTGGAGGCGAAGCTCGCCGCCATCGGCGCCGATATCGAACGGATCCCGGGCTGACATGCAGATGTCTTCCACGCTTTGCCGCCTGGCCGGGTAAACACCGCCATGGATCTGCCGATTCCCGATTCCGCCGCCCTCGCCCCGGCGCCGACCGGCCCGCTGATCCTCGCCTTGCCCAAGGGGCGCATCCTGGCCGAGCTGGGGCCGGTGCTGGCGCGGGCCGGCATCGTGCCGGCGGCGGATTACGTGGATGAGGACAGCCGGCGGCTGCGCTTCGAGACCAACGACCCTGCCCTGGACGTGGTGCGCGTCAGGCCCTTCGACGTCGCCACCTTCGTCGCCCACGGCGCGGCGCAGATCGGCATCTGCGGCGCCGATGTGCTGATGGAATTCGACTATCCGGAGATCTATGCGCCGCTCGATCTCGGCATCGGAAGCTGCCGGATCAGCGTGGCGGAGCCGGCGGCGACGGCGGGGCAGGACGACCCCAGCCGCTGGTCGCGCATCGCGGTGGCCAGCAAATACCCCAACATCGCCCAGCGCCACTACGCTGCGCGCGGGGTGCAGGCGGAGGTGGTGCACCTGAACGGGGCGATGGAGCTGGCGCCCTCGCTCGGCCTGGCGCGGGTGATCGTCGATCTGGTGCAGACCGGCAGCACGCTGAAGGCGAACGGGCTGATCGAGACGGAGGTGATCGCGCACGTCACCTCCCGCCTCATCGTCAACCGCACGGCGCTGAAGACGCGGCCGGAGGTGATCTCCGCCTGGATCGCGCGGTTCCGGGCGGCCTTGGCCGAGGCATGAGAAGGCTCGATACCCGGGCGGCAGGGTTCGCCACGGAATTCGCCGCGCTGCTGGATACGGCGCGGGAGACCACGGCGCGCGTCGATGCCGCGGTGGCGGAGATCATCGCCACGGTGCGCGCGAAGGGCGATGCGGCGCTGCTGGGCTACACCGCCCGCTTCGATGGCTGGACCCCCGCCGATGCCGCCGCGCTGCAGGTGACGGCGGCGGAGATCGACGCCGCCACCGCCGGCATCGCGCCCGATCTGCTGGCCGCCCTCGACCTCGCCGCCGCGCGCATCGAGCGCTTCCACGCGGCGCAGAAGCCCGCCGACCTGGCGCTGCCCGATCCGGCCGGGCTGACGCTCGGGATGCGCTGGACGGCGCTGGACGCCGTCGGGCTCTACGTGCCGGGGGGGAAGGCCAGCTACCCCTCCTCCGTGCTGATGAACGCCATCCCGGCGCGGGTCGCCGGCGTCGCGCGCATCGCCATGGCGGTGCCCTGCCCGGGCGGGGCGCTGAACCCGCTGGTGCTGGCCGCGGCCCGGCGCGCGGGGGTGACGGAGGTGTACCGCATCGGCGGCGCTCAGGCGGTGGCGGCGCTGGCCTGGGGTACGGCGGGCATCGCGCCCGTCGATCGCATCGTCGGCCCCGGCAATGCCTATGTGGCTGAGGCGAAGCGGCAGGTCTTCGGCCGCGTCGGCATCGATTCCATCGCCGGCCCCTCCGAGGTGGTGGTGCTGGCGGATGCGGCCAACCACCCCCGCCATGTCGCCGTCGATCTGCTGGCCCAGGCCGAGCATGACGAAAGCGCCCAGGCCATCCTCATCACCGACGATGCGGCGTTTGCCGAGGCGGTGGCGGCGGCGGTGGCGGCGGAGCTGGAGGTGCTGCCGCGCGGCGCCATCGCCGGCGAGAGCTGGCGGCGGCATGGCGCGATCATCCTGGTGAGGGACTGGCCGGAGGGTTTCGCCCTGGTGAACCGCCTGGCGCCGGAGCATCTGCAGCTCATGCTGCCCGATCCGCGCGCGGCGCTGGCCCAGGTGCGGCATGCCGGCGCCGTCTTCCTCGGCCGCTACTGCCCGGAGGCGCTGGGCGATTACGTCGCCGGCCCCAACCATGTGCTGCCCACCGGCCGCACCGCCCGCTTCGCCTCCGGCCTCTCGGTCTTCGATTTCCTCAAGCGCACCACATGGGTGGAGGCGAGCGTTGCGGGCCTCGCCGCCATCGGCCCCGCCGCCGTGGCGCTGGCCGAGGCGGAGGGCCTCGGCGCCCATGCCCGCAGCGTGGCGCTGCGCCTGCCGGGTTAAGGCGTAACCGCCGGAGGGCGGAACGCCGGGAGGCGCGAATCGCGCGCTGAGCCGGAAGCCACCACCACGATCCACGCTTTCGTTCCCCCGGATCGAGGCCGAGGCCTTGGTTCCGCCCCGCCGCGCCCCTATCCTCTGGCCATGTCGGCGGCCACCGACCTCTATGAGTGCGATTTCTATGCCTGGACCCAGGACCAGGCCGCCCTGCTGCGCGCCTGGCCGGAGGCGCTGCGGCCCAACGCCCTCGACATCGCCCACCTGGCCGAGGAGATCGCGGATCTGGGCGGGTCCGAGCGACGGGCGGCGCAGAGCCTGTTCCGGCAGGTCATGGCGCATCTGCTGAAGCTGCAATTCCACCCCGAGGATACGGCCCGGCCGCATTGGCGCGGCGAGGTCGGCGAATTCCGCGCCCAGTTGGAGGATGTCTTCGCGGCCAGCCCCTCCCTCCGCGCCCGTCGCGCCGAGCTGGCGGAAAAGGAATGGGCTCGCGCCGCCCGCATCGCCTGCCGCCTGCTGGCCGATGAAGGCCATGCCATGGCAGCCGAAGCCGGCCGCGCCTTCACCGCCGCGCCCGGCTATTTCGAGCTCGACGCCGAACTGCTGGACCCCGACTGGTTTCCCGGCACCGCCCATCCTTGACCTTGGCCGCCCCCGCCGCCATCTTGCCGCCGGCCGGCCCCCGCCCTGGCATCCCCGCTTCGTGACCCCCACGCGCCGCTGGCGCCGCTGAGGCTCGCCCGGCGGGCGCCAGCCCCGGGCCGTTCACGGCATTCCGCGCCCCGCCGCAACCCCGCAGGGCGGCCCGACGCGGCGCGGCGCAGAAGGGTCTCTGATGTCCAAAGAGGATATGATCGAGTTCAGCGGTACCGTCGTCGAATTGCTGCCCAATGCCATGTTCCGGGTGAAGCTCGACAACGAACACATGGTCCTCGCCCATACCAGCGGGAAGATGCGCAAGAACCGCATCCGCGTGCTCGCCGGTGACCGGGTGAATGTGGAGATGACGCCCTACGACCTCACCAAGGGGCGCATCACCTTCCGGTTCAAGTAAGGCTTGAGCCCCATGCGGCCGCCCTTGGTGCTGGCCTCCGCCAGCCCGCGGCGGCTGGAGCTGCTGGCGCGGATCGGCGTGGCGCCGGACCGGGTGCTGCCGGCCGAAATCGACGAAACTCCCGGCAAGGCGGAGCTGCCGCGGCTGCTGGCCGCGCGGCTGGCGGCGGAGAAGGCGCGCGCCGTCGCCGCCCAGGCGCCGGGCGCGCTGGTGCTGGCGGCGGATACGGTGGTGGGCGTCGGGCGGCGCATCCTCGGCAAGCCGGCGGACGCGGCGGAGGCGCGGCGCTTCCTGGCATTGCTCTCCGGCCGCCGGCATCATGTCTATACCGGGGTGGCGCTGGTGACGCCGGACGGGACGCTGCGGCAAAGGCTGGGGGATACCATCCTGGCCTTCCAGCGGCTGACCGAGGCGCAGATCGCGGCGCATCTCGCCAGCGGGGAATGGCAGGGCGTGGCCGGGGGCTACCAGATCCAGAAATCGGCGGAAGCCTGGGTGCGGTACCTGGGGGGCTCGCATTCCAACGTGGTCGGGCTGCCGCTGTTCGAGACGGCGCAATTGCTGCGAGGGGTGGGGTGGCTGCGGCCGTGAGGCCAGGGCGGTTAGAGCGTGATCGGTTGAGGTCGAATCGACCGAAACCGTGAATCACGCGACCGAACAATGAGCTAGAGCGGGGCGGGTGAGCGCAGCTCAACCGATCCCGCTCTAGGGTCCCGGAGGCGGCAAGCATGGCCGGGACGGGAGAACGGTCCTGCAACCGAACCGGAGAACAGGGTTGAGCAGGGCATGGCTACGAGGGCTGCGGAGGGGAATACGACTTGAGCGGGACGGAGAGCGGCAAGGGGCTGCGCATCCTGGCGGGGGTCTCGCCAGGGGAGGTGCGCGTCGCGCTGCTGGCCGGGGACGAGCTGCGGGAAGCCTGGGTGGAACGGCCGGCGCGGCCGGACGGGGTGGGGGATCTGCACCGGGCGCGGGTCTCGGCGCTGGCGCCAGGGATGGCGGGGGCCTTCCTGGCCCTGGAAGGCAGCGAGACGGGCTTCCTGCCGGAGGGGGAGATGCCGGGGAAACGCGGCGGACTTTCCGAAGGGCAGGGGGTGCTGGTGCGGGTCAGCCGTGCCGCACAGGGCGGCAAGGGGCCAAGGCTGACGGGGCGGCTTGCCGCGGCGGAGCTGGCATTGGCGCCGGCCGAAGGGCCGCCGAAACTGCTCGCGCGCGGGCCGGACGCGGCGCTGCGCCTGGCCCGCGCGCTGCCGGCCGCGCCGGTGGTGACGGATGGGGCGGCGCTGGCAGCCCGGCTGCGCGCGGCGCTGGGCGAGGCGCGGGTGACGCTCAGCCCCCATCCGGTCTTCGACGCGGCGCTGGAGGCGGAATTGGCGGCGCTGGCGGAGCCGGAGGTGCCGTTGCCGGGCGGCGGCCGGCTGCTGATCCACCCGACGCCAGCCCTGACCGCCATCGATGTCGATGCCGGGCCGGTGGCGGGCCAGGACCGGGCGGCGCAGCTCCGCCTGAACCAGGCGGCGGTGGCGGAGGCGGCGCGGCAGATCCGGCTGCGAAGGCTGGCGGGCGGCATCCTGCTGGACCTCGCCGGGCTTTCGCTGAAGCAGCGCGCCGCCTTCGCCGAGCCCCTGGGCAAGGCCCTGGCGCCGGACGGCCTGGCCCAGCTCCTGGGCCTCGGCCCGCTCGGCCTGTTCGAAATCCGCCGCCAGCGGGTCCACCCGCCGCTGCATGAGGTGCTGGCAGGGCCCCTGACCCCCGGCCTGGCCGCCCTGCGGCAGGCGGTGCGGGAGGCGGCGGCGCAACCCGGACGCCGCCTGGCGCTGCGTGCCGGCCCCGCCCTGCTGGCGGCGCTGCAGGCGCTGCCCGGTGCCCTGGACGAGGCCGCCGCCGCCATGGCCTGGCCGCTGGCCCTGCGCCCCGACCCCACCCTGCCCCTTGCCGGCTGGGTCCTGGAGGAGATGCCCCATGGCGGATGACCCGCCGCCGCGCCCGCCGCGCCCACCACGTCCCTGCCCGGTCTGCGGTACCCCGACCACGGAACGCGATCCGGAAGGCCGTTTCCGCCCCTTCTGTTCCGCCCGCTGCCGGCAGGTGGATCTCGGCCGCTGGCTGGCCGGCGATTACGTCGTGCCTGGCACGGCCGCCCCCGGCGAGGAGGAAGGCTGACCGCCGGCCTGGCGGGTGCATGGCCCCGACCGCTTGGGGGGCGGCCCGGCCTGTTCCTGCAGCCGGACGAAAACCTGCCGCACCACCGGGTGGACAGCCGCCGCGCCTTCCGCTATCTCCCGCGGCCTCTGCCGCCGCCCCTCGGGGCGTTGCTTGGGCCCAGGTAGCTCAGTTGGTAGAGCATGCGACTGAAAATCGCAGTGTCGGTGGTTCGATTCCGCCCCTGGGCACCATCTTATTTTCCATCATCTGATTCTCCCCCATCAGCCTGAACGGCATGGAGATTTTGGCGGTTCGATAGCCCTCGCCGCGCACGTAGGGCAACCGGTCGGCGAAGACCAGTTTGAGCACCGCGCGGCGGTCCTCGATCCGGCCCGAATTCCAGAGCCTGCAAGGGTTTGCGAGGAAGGCGAAGGCGGTTCGATAAGCCTCGCCGAAACTCATCATCGGCTTCCCGCTGTTTTCCAGCCGCTCGCGCATCAGCGCCTTCTGCGTCTCCAGCTCCTCGATGCGCTTCTCGTAGGCCTTGACCACGGCGGCGCCGCTCGCATCGACAACGCGGTCCAGAAGCTGCGCGATCTTGCGCTCCACCGCCCGCATCTCCTCGCGCAGCGAGACGCCTTGCGTCCGCGCGCCGGCAAGCTTCGCCTCCCACAGATCGCGAAACATTTGGAAAGCAAGATTGAACAGGCCCTCGGACGGCTTCAGACCGCGCAGCAGGACCTCGAACTCGCCCTCGATAACCTCCTTGCGGATCGACTTGCGCTTGGCCACGCAGCCGCGCGTGTCACACAGATAATACGGATACCGCGCGCTCCGCCCCGTCGACCAGCAGCCCGTCATCGCCTGGCCGCAATGGCCGCAGGTGACGAACCCCCGCAGCGGAAAATCCTCGGACAGGTTCTTGCGCGCAGGCACCTTGGGCACGCCGAAGCGCCGATCCTGCACCGCCTGCCAAGTGGCGAGGCTCACCAGCGGCTCATGCTTGCCAGGCACCAGGTGCAGGCCCCAGCCCTCATAGGTGATGTGCCCGGCATAGGCGGGGCGCGAGATGATCTCGTTCACCCGCTCGATATGGACCTCGTCGTTGCTGTTGCGCGGAAAGGCGGGCTGCGCCTCCAGGAAGCGCTTGATTTCCGTCACCGTCTGGAACCGGCCCGAGGCGTAGCCTTCCAGGGCTTCGGCGACGATGGACGCCAGCGGCTCATGCCGGACCAGCAGCTTGCCGTGACCGGCGACGCGCTCGAAGCGGTAGCCGATGGGCGCGCGCGTCACCCAATAGCCGTTCATGGCCCGCGCCCGCATGCGGTTGGACGTCTGCTCCGCGTTCTTCTGGCGCTGGTACTGCGAGACCGAGGCGAGCAGGTTCTCGACCAGGATGGAGTCGGACCCCTCGCCGAACTCGATGGACGGGCTTTCCAGCTTCGCGCCCGCGTCGTGCAGCAGGTCGCGCAAATCCCAGTGGCCGCGAATGTCGCGGGCAAAGCGGCTGATATCATCGATGATGACGATACAGCCGCCGCGCTGCGCCTTGAGGAACTTGATCATCGCGGTCATCGCTGGGCGGTCGGCGCTGCCGCCGCTGGCATCGTCGCGGAACACGTCCACGACCTCATAGCCCTTGAACGCCGCGAACTCGCGGCACCTGGCTTCCTGGCTGCGCAAGCCATCGCCCTCGCGCACCTGCTTCGTGCTCGACACGCGGCAATAGATGACGGCTTTTGGCAACGCAGGCTTTTTCATGGGATCAGGCGCGCTCCTTTGAATCGCGTCCGCCGCGGTCGTTCAAGACGGGCGCGAGGTCGCCGCCGTCATCGCTCCGGGAGATCGGCTCCAACTCTATCACGTCCTCGTCCGTCCCCTCACGCGCGGCGCGCGCGCCATCCACAGGATTCCGGGCAAGCTGCACGGCATCCTCGCCGAAGGCGCGGTCCACGAAGCTGCGCATGATCTGCCAGACGGCAGATAGCAGCTCCGTCTTGCGCGCCTCGGAAAGGTCCAGATGATCCACATGCTGGCGATACCGCCGGAGGCCCGCTCCCCCGTCGCTCGCGGCGGGAGGAAGCTCGGTGTTCGATGTCATGCCCGCCTCCTTTCTTGCTGGTGTCAAAGGCCGTCGTTTACTGTATAGAACAAATAGCGAACACGCAACGAAATACGGAAAGAATTAATCGCCTTGGCAGCAAGGGATCTTCCAAAGCCAGTGCCCACACAGATCGCACTCCGGATCACGGCGTTGTTTATACTTGTTTTTTTTGCTACGGGAATACCCGATCTTCGAAGCAAAGGTCGAAGATTTGGCTGCCTTGCCATGTTTATGATTTATGTCAAGTCGACTAGGAAAGTCGACGTCCTTTTCATTCTTCATTTCTGTTCCTTTACTTAGGGTACCCAAATACCAATACATGGGTACCCGAATTAAAGCAACAAAAACAATCTACTTCACAACAGTATAAGTATTTATCGATGCGCTTGCGTTGAAAGGGGTTTCAGGCTTCTAATGAAGCTGCAAATTTAGGAAACGTCCGATTAGAAGATGCGTTTATCTACGGATTAAGAGCGCGCCTTAATGCACGATCTATCCATTCGGTACGATTGACGCCTTCTTCGAACGCTCTTTGTTCAATCTCAACAATTAGATCGGGGTCTAATCGGAGCTTGATTTGCTTATTGGGGCGATTTTTCTCGGCCCATTTATCAGAAAGCGTATTGACACCACTTAAGGCACTTACCAATTTACTAGACACGAACTGTTTCTAACCACCTAAAATCTTTATTATATGTTGTTTCTTGTTAGGCACAATACGCTTTTTTATGTAGGAAAGCTAGAATATTTTCGATATACGCGCGCGGAGTAATGTATTGCGGTTTGATATCAGCTTGCCCCAACGTTTACCGGACACCCCAAAGGTGCGCGCTAGGGCAACCGAGGCGGCTGCGATTGCTATACTCTCGGTCGGCTCTGGGCCAGTTTGAAACGCTGCCTGAGAATGCAAGATGTGCGCGGTAGTACCGCGCATCTTGCCAAGGGGGCGGTGCCCGCCCCCGTTGGATCCCCCCAGCCGTGGCGCTTCAGGGGCATTGAACCCCCTCAGCGCCATCGCAGCGTCTGGCCGCTGCACCACCAGTCAGGGAGCCTCCGCGCTCCCCGACACCCCATGGCCAAGGCGGCGTGCCTGCCCCTTGGAACCCTGCCTCTGCCCGAGGGGCCAACCCTGCGCGGATTGGATGCGCGCCAGCGCTTCGCCGCTGGACCACGACCAGGCGCTCATGCCGCCCTGGACCCGCACATCAGGGGCTTTCGCGCCCCTGAACCACGACCGGAGGATGGCGCCCAGCCCGTCAGCGCGGAACCTGCTGACCGCCGCTGCGCCGAGCGATAGCCAAGCGCTCTCGGCAGGCCGCGTGCTCGGGCGAGCCCAGCGCATGGCCGAAACTGGTGCAGGCATCGATGTCCTCCGCCTGCGCCGCTTGGGCGCGTGCTCTGGCTTCTTCTGCCGCTTTCTCCTGACGCAGTTGATAATTCCGCGCACCCGGCGTGCCAGGAAGGCATTCCGGCAGCGCCCAGCCAAAGGCACAGTCGCCGGGCCGGTTGGCGCAATCGGTGAGGAGAAGGCACAGAAAGAGAAACGTGCCGCGCACGACCAGCGCAAGCCGGGGGGTGGTCACGGGCAGGACCTCCATCAAAGAGTCCGGGCGGCCCATGCTGCGTGTCTTCGCGGGACGGGCTGACACTGGCTACATAGGAAAGCACAAGACCGGTTACCGACGAACAGCCTATCGCCGGCTCGCTCGCGTCAAAGGGCGGGTCCTCGCCAGGCTCGCCCGCGAAAGGCGCGGGCTGCGCGTGGCTCCGGTCCCGCGCCTGCGGCGCGCCTTTGACCCTCCCTGCGCCCGTCGATGAGGTGGAGGGTGTCGGCTCCGGAGAATGTCGCTTTAGGGACCGCGCCTCCGGCGGGTCTTCCAGAGAATGAGGGTCAGGCGGGGCAGGATTTCGTATAGCGTAGCGTGTCACTTGACATTTTCGTTTCGATGGCTTATACTCAGTCGAGATGAAGATCAGGAACGTGGTGCACAAGGGCCTTCGCCGGTTCATCGAAGACGATGACAGCGCGGGCCTACAGCCCGCGGTGGTGCCCAAGCTCGGGCGCATCATCTCCTTCCTCCAGGACATGGCCAGCGAGGAGGAGTTGCGCACCGTGCCGAGCTGGAAGGCGCATCAGCTGACCGGCGACCGCAAGGGCACCTGGAGCCTGTTCGTGACGAAGAACTGGCGGCTGACGTTCCGGATCGACCGGGCCGCCATCGAGATCATCGACCTGGATTATGAGGATTACCACTAAGGAGGTGGGCATGAGCACGACCGACGGCATCCGCATGAAGAACCCGGCCCATCCCGGCGGCTTCGTGAAGAGTGAAATTGTTGAGCCGTTCGGCCTGTCCGTGACGGACGCCGCGAAGGCGCTGGGCGTCACGCGCGCCGCGCTGTCCGCGCTGCTGAACGAGCGGGCCGACCTCTCGCCTGAGATGGCGCTGCGGATCGAGAAGGCGTTCGGGGTCTCCATGGACACCCTCATGCGCATGCAGAGCAGCTACGACATCGCCCAGGCCCGCAAGCGCGAGGGCGAGATCAACGTCGCCCGCTTCACCGGCAAGCCGCAGGACCCGCAGCCGACGCCCGCGTAAGGGCTGACGCCGACTGGCTGTAAGGAGGCTCCGACATGAGCGACAGGGACGATTTCGAGCTGGTGCGCGGCACCGGCAACGTGTTCCGGGACCTCGGCCATCCGAACGCCGGGCTGGAGCAGCTACGCGCCGTCCTCGCGGCCCGGATCGTCAAAGCGTTGGACGAGAAAGCGCTGACCGCCCGCAAGGCCGGACAGCTGACCGGCTTCGCCGCCGCCGACTTCTCCCGCATCCGCCGCACCAACCTCGACCGCTTCACCATAGACCGGCTGATGACCATGCTCGGGCGGCTGTGATCTACATCTTCCTAATACTCGGCTCCAACGTCATTCGATGACAGCCTTCGAGCTATCAACAAAGTCAGTTGCTCGCGTAACTCTCATACCCGCGCCGAGTGCAATTGATGCCCTGAAGGCACATATCAGAGCCATTTCCTGTTGCTCTCGAAGTTCGTCCTCGGTGCGTAGAGGACGTTTTCGGCTTGAATCGCCAGCGCGCCTCAGTGCAATGACAGCTGGGTCCTCATAAACAAAAACGAAACGGCTTACTCCCATATCGCGGAATACGTCGGGATGTATCACAACAATACCCGCAGGTGTGTCTATAATTGTGTGGCCGTCAAGCACAATAAGTCCGGTCATATTGTCGGTCGCACGCTTAAATCCCTCAACAAGAAGTCTTTGGTTGTCCTCGATATTTCCTAGTCTTAGAATATCCTGTGCCGACATCTCATTCATGGCGGCTTTTTGCTCCCTTATCAGGACGCTCGCCTGAAAATGCCGAAAGATTTGGCCTTCGTTTAGCTTTTGCAGAAGTGTAGACTTACCCACCCCAGACAGGCCAACGACAGCCACCACTGTTCTCGTCATGCCTGAAACCCCAACATGAGACCGTCTAGCAGGACATCCAGTTTTTTTCGCTCGATTTCAAATATGGACTGCGGAGGGTGCCCGATAAAAATTGAGTTTTGCTGGAGAATAGACAAGGATATTGCAGGATCAATATACCCGGCCAGAAGATAGTTAATAACCTTCACTGGACGATTGGGAGAAGCCTTCCAATCATTCAACTGTGCCTCGCTGTATACCGATCTTCCTCCCGTCATGTGCATCAGGTCCTTTGTAGAATGTGCCGACGACACCTGTTCTAGTATACCGATTGCAGTCATTGCTTGTGACGGAAGAAGCTTAGATTTCCCCTTATAAAAAAACAGCAACGATCCAGGAGGCCCTAGCTTGGAGATTGCTCGACAAAGATATACTTTTCTTATGGTATTACCTGGGCGCCTCGGCCCGGCGCCGCCCAATCGACCGTCAAATAAATCGGCTTGTGTTGAATCCTTCAGATCGGGATACAATGTGTCATGATAGGCTTCCTTAATCGGAACACCAAAGCCCCGAACAGCGCCTCGACCAATGAAGCGCGGGTAGTTTAAACGGTCAGTGTCAAAAACCCTTTCCCCCTCCTTAGGGCATAGCCGCGCAGAAGAGAAGATTTTCTCGTAAATTAGTTCTCCGTCTGGCTTTGTAAGGGTGTGAACAAATCCATAATACTCAAGAAGGTCAATGAGCGCGACCTGGCTGGCGTAGGTTGTTATATACACTAAATCGTAGTGATTCTGTTGGGCAAACCAGAACGCTTTCTTTAGCAACAGCTCACCAAGTTTAACCCCTCTTTTTTCAGGGCGTACTTTAAAAGTACATATCTTTAGTATTTTATCGGCCTTCGTGACCGCATCTGTGTTCTTAGCGGTTTCGTCTTTCCTGACAATTAAACCTGCGAGTCCGTTATCGTAGATAACCCAACAGGGCCTGCGGCCGCGAACGCATTTTATGCGCCACCAATTCTCAAAATCAGGGTAATCCTCTCGTAGGCTATCGAAGATATCGTCTGTTAGCGGAATCGTATGGGCCGAGGTTTCTTCAACATACCGAATAGGGGCCTCAACAGGCTCGTACGTCGTCCTCAATAGCTGGACGGCGTCGGCCACGAACAAAACTCGTCCTGCGAGTTCGGCAGATACTCGCCTAGCTCGATCGTGGAGGCGTCTATCTTCGGTTACAAGAAAATCTGCCGCACCTATTTGCACCGCATGCAGGATTGTGGCATCGACGATGTCATTTTCCTTCGCTAGAGGGCCAAACTCACGTTCAAGGTCCGTCGTCGTCAGGCCTCGAACCTTCGCCAAAATTTGGAATTTATCGAGCTTGCTAAGGGAGATTCTTCGCCTGGCGGCGTCCCTATCGCGCGCTAAATCGTCCTTCGCCGCTGCATGAACGAATATGTCGACCTTGTATTTTGAAGCAATGCTAAGCAGCGCAGCGAATGCGGGCTGTACCGCATGATTATCCTCAAGCCCTATAATGACATTCGTATCAATGAGATACGTCTGCGTACTCATCCTGCAGGGCCTTTCTGAGAACCGGCTTCGCATACAGGAACGACTGGGGCGGTTCAAACCCGAAACGCTCTCTCAACTCATTGAGGTCGAGCGGCCTTGGAAGCGCGCGTGCATTTGCAAACCTAAGCGCATATCCTTCCTCTAAGTTGTCAAAGTACGCATCAAAATCTCCCTTTTCTATAGACGCAAAAGCAGCGAAATTTTTCCATATATCATCCACCGACATCTTACAGACATCGATAATCTCCGCTCGCCCAACCATTGCGCGAACGGGCGATGTTGAGTAAATATAAGCGAGGGTTCCAGCCGGAGCAGACATTGGAAATCGGCGACGCAGTTCGACAGTCTTTGTTCCTTCAATGATTTTCTTTGAATACTGTGGCCGGATGCTCAAGACCACATCTCGCTGAGGCCGAAAAATCTCATCCCCAAAGATGGGAAGAACGAGTTGATTTTCGTCGGAAACATCGAGATCGAATAAATCCGATACCAACGTCGCGAGCTTGTCATCCTTCGGGAAGGTTGCTTCGATCCGCAGCTTGGCACCAAGAGCTTTGACGTATTTCTCTAGGGACGATATCTGTACGTCGCCCCTATACTCGATCTTGGAAATCGCCGCCTGCCCGACATTGAGCCGGTGCGCCATTTCTAGTTGTGTGAGACCGACTAGTTCGCGCAGCGCCTTGAGCGACTGACCAACAACCCTGCCAGCGTCGCCATTCCCGACACGAACGGCACTTACCACTTTTTGATAATTAGACTTCGGCATATCTCCCTCGCGAATCGTGGCCTAAGTGTAGAGCAATCCAATATTCCTCACAAGGAATGTGGGAGGGGAACCTTCGGTTCCGTTGACGCGAGCCGCCCCCCAGAATCCGAAAAATTGTTATTGAGCAAAGGGTTCACCCGACAGCCCAAGCCACGCATGCTTATCCGGCTTCCCCCGCACGTCCCGCAGATACCCGGCCAGCCCTGGCCGCTCCCAGAAGTTGGGGAGATCGACGGTGAAGAAGCCGTGGTCGCGGGAATCGAGCAGCGCCTGCTCGCCGCCCGTGGCTTCGCGGATATCCTCCACCTGAAGGACGGGCCGGGATTGCTCCACCAGATTGTCGCCGGACCCGGCCACCTGGCTGGCGGAGACATTAAAGCCTCGCACCATGACAGAGGTTTTGCCCGAGCGGTGCTCGATCTCCCGCAGCGTGTCGGTATCGGGCAGGCCGCGATAGAGCGTATGCGCGATCGCCTTGCGCCAGATGCGCGCGGTCTCCTTGCCATAGCGGGTCTCGATTTGCGCCGCCGCGTTCTGGAACACGCCGAGGAAATTGACTCCGCCTTGCCGGTAGAGCGTCAAAATCTCATGGAAGTTCGAGACATAGAGCTGGCCCCATTCCTCGCCCACCAGCAGCGCCCGCAAGGGACCATGCGCCCCCGCGAAGCGCTCGACCACCGCCGCCGTCATCGCGCCGACGAAGGTTCGGCTGGTCTCGCTCCCCGCATCGCCGATGATGAACAGGGCGGTGCGCTCGCGCTTCATGTCGGCGGGATCGAAGGAGTTGGCGTCCGTCACCGCCCGCCCGGCGCTGCCGGGCTGGAAGCCCTGCAACCGCTCGACCATCAGCGAGGAATAGGCATTCCACTGGTTGGGGGATTCGGTGAGGCTCGCCACCAGGCGGCACATGCCGGAATCCTCCTCCATCCGGCCATCGCTCGCCCAGACGAGCAGGTCCTCGGCGATCTCCTGCCGCCCGCGCCCGAAGAAATCCCACAGGCCGCCCGGCGTGCAGGGCCAGCGCTCGGAAGGGTGCTGCGCCGTGATCTTGTTATAGAGCGCGCAGGCGGTGCGCACGTTCTGGCCGATCCAGCGATGCGCCGGGTTCGGATCGACCGGGACCAGATGGCTCGCCGCATCATAGGCGGCTTCGCCCACCAGCGACCGTAACGCGGGCTGGCGGGCGATCTCCAGCAGCCGCGTGTTGATGTTGAAGGTCTCGCTCGGATAGCCGTAGAGGCGGCCCGGATTCAGAAAGCGGACCTTGTAGCCCTGCCGCTCCAGCGTCTTCCACGACACCCAGGCGACTTCGCCGTCCTTAGGGTCCGTCATGATCTTGGTCAGGTGCGCGGTGCGGGGCGAGACGACATTGACGCCGAGGAACCGCGTCAGCTTGCCCTTGCCCGCCTGGGCATCAATCGCCACCGGCTCCGTGCCGTCATAGACGAGCGCCCGGCCGTCGAAGAAGCCCAACTCGATCCCGCGCCGGATCCCGTGGAGCAATCCGAGGATGTCCGTCATAGCAGCCCCGAGCGCTCCAGCGCGGCGCGGTCGTTCAGGCGGCCATGGCCCAGCGCCCCGGACGGATTGGCCGTGAGCATCGCCCGGAGCTGCGCCGCCGCCTGCGCCTCGGCCCGTGCCCGGGCAATGCGGGCCTGCGCCGCATCTTCCCAGGCGAGGCGCTGCTGCGCGTGGGATTCGAACATCCAGAAGAATTGGTAGAACTCCATCAGGCGGCGCATCGCTATTGCCTCGCGTCCTCGTCGTCCCAGTCGGCATATTCGAATGGATTCTGCGTTCGGCGCGCGGGCTTCGGCTCCGGCGCGGGCGGGGCTGGCGGAGGCGGCGGATTCAAAAGCGCCGCCTTCTTCGCCTCCTCGGCCTCCGCCGCTTCGATCATGGCGAGGCCGATCGATCCCAGATCGTACCCGGCAATGACGATATAGACCCAGGCATCCTCCCGGATCGGCACGCCGAACAGGAGGATGCAGAACAGGACGAAGAACGGCAGCGCCACCGCGCCGCCGAGGCCGCCATAGACAAACCGCCGCGCCTCATCGGGCTGGAGCGTTTCCTTGCCCAGCTTCAGCGGCTCATTCCATGCCAAGAGCGCCAGGCAGGTGAAGACAAAGGCGGCGAAGGTCGCCAGAGCGAAGATCAGCATGAAGAAAAAGAAGGCGAAAGCCGCCAAGAGCGCGAACCCCATCGCGGCTTCGCTCGTCCCGTCATTCCTCGAAGACATCTTACTTGCCTCCTTGGTTGAAGATCACCGTTGCAGCCCGAGGCCGCTTTCGACGCCGCGCTGCGCAGAGACCTCGGCGCCGTGCCCGCGCGAGAACTTGAGGAATCGGCCCACATCGGCGCGCAGATCGCGCAGCCGGTCGGCCTGGTCCTTGCGAAGCTCCTTGAACTCGGCCTGAATGCCCGCGCGGTCCGCGCGCTGCCGGTCGATCAGCCGTTGCCGGGCCTCATCCTGCTGCCAGCGCAGTTCCACCGCCTCGCGCTCGGCCTGCGCCTTCATCTCGCGGTACTTGCCGGTAATGCGGTGCCACAGGCCCGCCAGCCCCTTGGGCAGCCGGGCGGCACGTTCCCGCGCGCCAGCCAGCCACTCGGCCTCCAGCCGCGCGTCCAGATCGACCCGCGCCTTGCGGTGGGCGCGCGTCATCTCTTCCTTCACCGCGCCCAGCGTCGCCGAGCGCCTGGCGAAGCGCTCGCGGCTTTCCTCGATATGGCGGCGGATCGCGGGGCGCATGCGCGCCCCGATCTCCGCCTTCGTCTCCTCGACGGATTTCAGGCCCGCGCCATCGCCGAGGCGGGCGCGAACCTCCTTCGTTTTGAGACCTAGGACGCGCGGCAGCGAATGAACCTCGCCAAGGTAGTCCAGCACCACGAAGCCGCGCTTGTCGCCCTTTGCCAGGAAGAACCCGCGTGCCTCCAGGCTGCGCGCGAAGGCGCGGGCGTTGTCGGACTGCGCCCAGCAGGCTTGCACCGCCTCCTTGGTCCAGCGCGGGTCCATGCCCTGGCGCTTGGCCTGCTGCCATTCGGCCAAGGTGAAGTTGGTCGGGTTCCGGTCGCCCTTGATTGCGATCCCGCCTGGCAACTGCCAACCGTGATCGAGATAGAGGTCCCGGGAAACTTCCATCAGCCGGTTCTTGAAGAAGGAGAGCGGGCGCGCCGTCATGCTGGCCGCATCGATCCGCGACCACACGCAATGCGCATGGCGGCGGCCTTCCTTTTCATGGAAGACGATGGCCCTCGGCTGGCCTTGCAGGCCGAGCCGGTCCTCGATGCGGTCAATCGCGGCTGCGAAATCCGCGACCGACACCCGCGCCGCTTCCGGCGGGCTCAGCGACAGGGAGAATAGATACTGGCGGCACTTCGTGCCCCGGCTGACCGCCTCGGCCTCCTTGAACGCCCCGCGCAAGTCCTCGGCGACGAAGCCGCGCAGCTCATGCACGCGGACATGCTCGTTCTCGTCGGTGCGCATCAGATGCACGGCCAGGTTCGCGCCGCCGCGGCGCTGCGAGCCTTTGAGGATCATGCGGGACCGCCTTCGGGCTTCAGCCCCAGCGCGGCCAGCAACAGACGGCGGATAGCCCGGACATGCCCGACGCCTTCGCGCAACTCGCCTTCCGTCTCCGGCGTGACGGGCAGCGCCCCGACATGGGCGAGATGCGCCAACTGGTTCAGATTGCTCGCCAAGCGCGACGCCCCCAGCAGAGCCAGCGCCTTCGCCAGCGATTGCCGGTCTTCCACCGCCAGGCCCGTCCGGCGCATCCGCACCGGCACAGCCCCGCCCAGCAGCTTCGCCTTGATATACGCCCCGAGCGGCGCGCCCCGGGCCTCATCCGCCAGCCGGGCGCGCTCGGCCTCCGACAGCCGCAGGCTGAACGGCGCGGGGCGGCGCTTGGAAATAGGAAGGGCCTCGCCGCTTGCGGCGGCGTGAAAGGGGGATTGCAGGGACACGGAACACCCCCGTCACAGCGAGGGCGGATGCGGCTGGCCTAGCGACGTATCCCGGAGCACCTGCTCCCATTCGGCCAGTTCCGCAAAGACAAGGTTCGCCTCCTCACCGGAAAGGCGCACCATTTTCTTTTGCGCGATGCCGCCCGCCAACCCATCGCGCTGGCGCGATTTCGCTCCGCTCAACCGCACCATTCTCTTTGCGCCGCCGCCCACGCCCGTTGCGCTGCTATGCTTCCTCCCAACCTGGCTCCGGCCGCGCAGCTTGAGTTGCGGGGGCGGAAATTCATCTCTGGAAGGCCCGGGCCGGTCCTTCTCGTCGGAGGAAGCCCCAGCCCCATGATGAAGTGCATCGCCTGCCGCCAGGCGATCGACCTGCGCGCGTCCCCGCCGCCGGGCCGCTATGCCGGCGAGGGTGCCGGCGCTCATGCGGCGGCGAAGCTGATCCGTACCTCCGCCACCTCGCCGAACACCGCCCGCACCTCCTGGCCCGCCCGCACCGGGAACATGCCGGTGGCGGTGCCGGTGCTGACCACCTCGCCGGCGCGCAAGCCATCGCCCCAGCGGCGCCGCTCCTCCGCCAGCCAGAGCAGCGGCGCCAGCGGGTCGCCCATCACCTCGGCGCCGCTGCCTCGGCGGCGCGCGGCGCCGTCCACTTCCAGCACCACCTCCATCGCCGCCAGCCCGTCGCGCCAGGCCGCAATCTCCCCACCGAAGACATAGTGGCCGGAGGCGCTGCCATCCGCGAGGATCGCCGGCACGGGCGGCAGCGCGGCCATGGGGAAGCGGCATTCCGCTACCTCGATCCCGGCCTCGACCCGGGCCACCGCCGGCAGGATCTCCGCCATGGTCCAGGGCGCGGCGCGCGGCGGCAGGTCGGCGCCGAGGGTGACGAAGAACTCGCATTCCACCAGCGGGTCCAGCAGCGCCGCATGCGCCAGCACCGCCAGGGAGGGCAGGGCGAAGCGGCGATAGGTCCGGCCATAGATCGGCTGATCGGTGCGCAGGCGGGCCTGCATCGCCGGGGTGGTGGCGGCGATCTTCCAGCCCAGCGGTTCCCAGCCCAGGCAGGCCGCCACGCGCTGGTTCACCGCGTAGCCTTCCGCCGCATTCGCCGGCAGCAGCGCCGGCGGCAGGGCGGCGAGCTGCCGCCCCTCGCGCCGCGCCGTGGCCAGGCGTTCCGCCAATTCCCGCATGTGTTCCGGGGTCATCATCGTGCCTCCGCCGACTGGCCCGGGCCGGCGAGGGCCAGGGCCATCCCCGCCACGGCAGCGCCGGAAAGCGGGGCGCATGCCTTCGCGGCGCCCATCCGGGCGGCGATGCCCGTCAGCCGCATCGCGGCCCCTGCCGGCCGCGCCGCCCGGCATCGGCAGGGGCGCCGGCAGCGAGGATCGCCACCCTGGCTCACCCGCCGGCGGCCAGTGCCGGCCGCGGGCACCGTGCCGACCGGACCCGGCCTCGCTTGCCCCGGTGCCGTCTCGGCCCGGTGCCGCCGACTCACCCCTGCAGCTCCGGGATCACCCAGAGGGGCGCTTCGCCGCGCGCCACGCGCTGGCAATTGTCGAAGGCGTTGCGGAAGCGGGCCTGCTGGTTGTCCCAGGTGGGGCCGGCGAAATGCGGCGTCAGGATCACGTTCGGCAGGCGGAAGAGCGGGTTGTCCGCCTGCGGCGGCTCCTGGTCGAAGACATCGAGGCCGGCGCCGGCGATCTTCCCCTCCGCCAGCGCCTCGGTCAGCGCCACCTCGTCGATCACCGGGCCGCGGCAGGTGTTGATGATGTAGGCGGTCGGCTTCATCAGCTTCAGCTCGGCGGCGCCGATCATGTGCTTGCTGGCCGGCGTCAGCGGGACGTGCAGGGAGACGATGTCGGCGTTGCGCAGGATCTCGTTCAGCAGCTTGAAGCGGACGGAGAGCGCATCCTCCTCCGCCTCCGAGACGCGCTTGATGTCGTAGTAGTGCACCGTCATGCCGAAGGCATTGGCCAGCCGCGCCACCTTCTTGCCGATGGCCCCGAGCCCGACGATGCCGAGCACCTTGTCCCGCAGCTCGTAGAGCTTCACCTGGCTGGGGTCGTTGCCGCGCCAGCGGCCGGCGGCGACGTTCTCATGCTGCCAGACCAGGCGGCGGCAGGTGGCGAGCATCAGCAGCAAGGCGTGTTCCGCGACGGCCGTGCTGTTGGCGCCGCCATTGTTGCAGACGGGGATCTTCGCCGCGCGGGCGGCTTCGATATCCACCGTGTCATAGCCGGCGGAGAGGAGCTGGTAGAGCTTCAGCTTCGGCGCCTGGGCGTAGAAGGCGCCGTTGGCGGCCTTGTTGCCGAAGCCCACCAGGAAATCCGCCCCCGGCAGCGCCGCCTGGAATTCCGGGCTGCCGAAGGGGGCGATCACCAGCTCGAACCCCGCGGGCAGCATGGAGCGGGCGAGATCGGCCGCGCTCAGGGGGGATTCCATCATCAGGATGCGGGGCTGGGCCATCATTTCCTCCTGGCCCTCCCTCGCTTGCCTTGGGGGCAGGGCTGCAACGGTGAAACCGGACCGCCCGTTGTCCTGCCGAGGCTTTGCCTCGGCAGGCCGTGCGAGGGGCCGGCGTGGGCGAACCGGGGCCCCCGCGGCGTTGCGCAGCAACGTCGTGGGGAGATTCAAAACTCCCTGAGATTGTCCCGGAACTGCTCATAGGTATAGGCCCGGCGCGTCAGGCCGCGGCACTGCAGGGCCGGCACCAGCCCGTCCGCCACCTCGGCGATGGTGCGGCGGCTGACATCGCCCATGGAGAAGAGGAAGCCGTCGCCGCCCACCTCCTCCATCGCCTCCGCCATCTGTGCCGCCACATCGTCCGGCGTGCCCATCAGCTCCACCGAGCCGGAGGTGCCGCGATAGCTCAGCATCGCCTCGCGCAGGCTCTTCTTGCCGGCGACGCGCTTGAAATCATCCAGGCTCTGCTGATGGCCGTTGGTGCGCAGGTCGAGCGTATCGACCGGCGCGTCCAAATCGTACTGCGCGAAGTCGATATTGGTGATCTTGCCGAAGAAGGCGAGGAGCTGCGGCACCTGCGCCTCGGCGCGGGCGATGCGGGCCTGCTTCTTCGCCTCCGCCTCCGCCCGGCTGCCGGCGATGATGGGGTTGACCAGGAACAGCAGCTTCACATGGTCCGGGTTGCGGCCGGCGGCGGCGGCGCGGGCGCGGACATCGTCGCGATAGGCCTTCATCGCCGCCGTGCCCTTGATGCTGGCGACGATGGTATCGGCATTGGCCGCGGCGAATTGCCTGCCGCGCGGGCTGCCGCCGGCCTGGGCGATGACCGGGCGGCCCTGCGGGCAGGGACCGCTGTTGAGCGGGCCATGGGTGCGGTACCACTTGCCCTCGAAATCCACCGCATGGACCTTGGTGTGGTCCACCAGCACGCCCGATTCCTCATCGGCGATGATGGCGCCCGGCTCCCAGCTATCCCAGAGGCCGTTCACCGCCTGCATGTACTCATCGGCCATGTCGTAGCGGACATCATGGTCCGGGAGCTGGGGCAGGCCGTAATTCCGGGCGGCGACGTCGGAGGAGCCGGTGACCATGTTCCAGCCGATGCGGCCGCTGCTGATCTGGTCGAGCGAGGCGATCATCCGCGCCAGCAGATAGGGCGGGTGGGTGAAGGTGGCGAAGGTGGGGACGATGCCGATGCGCTTCGTCGCCGCGGCCATCAGCGTGGCGGTGATGGCCGGGTCCTGCCGCGGCACGGCGAGGCCGTGCTTCAGGTAGATCTCGCGGGAGCCGCCATAGCTTTCGCCCACATAGGAGCTGTCCTCGATGAGGACGTAGTCGAAGCAGGCGCGTTCCAGGTGGCGGGCGAGGTCGCAGAACAGCTCCGGCACCATCCAGTCCCGGCCGATGGCGCCGGTGAAGGGTTCCGCCCAGGCCTGGACGGAGGATCCCTGGAGGAACCAGCCGAGGTGGAAGGGTTTGGGCATCGGGACTGCGCTCCGCAACGAAAGACGGCAAAGCGCAGCATATTCCGTGCCATGGCGGGGAGCCACCCGGCCGCTGTAGCGGCAGGGCATGAGGGGGCTCCGCCCCCCCAAACCCCCACCCGCAAAGGGCCGAAGGGCCCTTGTGTCTTGTGAGTATGGTTAGGATGGGGCTGCCGGCCCGGGGCTCGCCCCGGGCCGGCGGCGC
>NZ_SRXO01000032.1 GCF_008360935.1 Siccirubricoccus phaeus | reverse complement strand
CAGCCCAGCAGCAGCGCCGCCCGCGCATCCCACCCCAGGACCAGGACCACCCTCAGGCAGACCCAAACCTAAAAGCACACCAAAACCACTGAACGCGCTTCCAAAAACCAGATACACTTGTCAATGAACAAATCCCCGCGCGGCCGGCCCAAGGGTAGAACCCTAAGGCCCGACCGGCTGAACCCTGCCGGGTGGGGAGCGTCCGCGTCATCCGCGGGCCAGTGAACTTAGTGGCTCTCACCACCGCAGTCAAGGCCCCGTTCCGCGTCCCGTCTCGGAGCCAGGCGGCTCGTCGTCGGGAGGCGGCTTCTAGTCCCCTCCCCGCCCCCTGTCAAACGGGTTTTTCCGGGTTTTTTCACCACCTCACCTCGTCTCGAAACCGCACATGTCAATCCGTTGACAGCGCACGCTATTCCCGGGAGGTGTCGCACGCATTCCAGCCCTCGGAGGGGTTTTCATGCCGCATCGCCGGCGGCGCCTGTGGCGCTGCGCCGTTTTCGCCTGCCTCGCTTTCGAAGCCGTCCCCGCTCCGGCCCAGCCCCCGGCAGAAACACCCCACCAGGTCACCCACAGGCTGCAGCCGGTGGGCGAGGACTCCCCTGCCCGCCTCCTCGCCGCCGCCGGCATCCCGCCAGAGCAGGCCGCGCCCGCCCTGGCCGCCCTCTCCCCCTACCTGCCCGGCCAGCGCCTGCGCCCCGACCAGGCGCTGACGCTGCAGCAGGACGCCGCTACGGACCGCCTCATCGGCCTTGCCCTCGAGCCCGAACCCGGCCGCCTCGTCACCGCCACGAGGGACGGCGCCGGCTGGCGGACGGAGGAAGTGGCGGCGCGGGCCTATCGCCGCCTGGCGCTGGCCGCCGGCGCCATCCGTGGCGTGGTGGTGGAGGATCTGCGCGCCGCCGGCCTGCCTGCCCCCCTGGCACGGGAACTGGTGCAGAGCCTGGCCCAAGCCGTGGACCTGCAGCGCGAGGTGGGCCCGCGGGACCGCTTCACCATCCTCTTCGAGCGCTTCCGCGACGCCGAGGGCCGCGTGCTGCGCGACGGCGCGGCCGTCTATGCCGAATTCCACCTCTCCGGCCAGCGCCTGACGCTCTGGCGGCAGGAGACGCCGAATGGCGGCGAGTGGTTCGACGCGGCCGGGCGCAGCCTGCGCCGCGCCTTCCTCCGCACGCCGCTGGAAAGCGCGAAGGTGAGTTCCGGCTTCGGCCAGCGGCGCCATCCGGTGCTGGGCTTCACCCGCCAACACCAAGGGGTGGATTTCGCCGCACCGCGCGGCACGCCGGTCTTCGCCGCGGCCGATGGCGTGGTGGCGGAGGCTGGCTGGCGCAGCGGCTATGGCCGGGTGTTGCGCCTGACCCATGCGGGCGGGCGGGAAACGCTCTACGCCCATCTCTCCGCCATCGGCGCGACGATGCGGCCGGGCACGGCGGTGCGGCAGGGCGAGGTGATCGGCCGCGTCGGCGCCACCGGCCTGGCGACCGGCCCGCATCTGCATTTCGAGGTCATCGCGGATGGCCGCCCGGTGGATCCGGCGCGGCTGGAAGCGGTGCCGGCGCTGCGGCTGGAAGGCCCTCAGCTTGCCGCCTTCCGCGCCCGGCAGGCGGTGCTGGCGGCGCATCTTTCGCAGCTGTCGCCCTGGCAGGAGGTGGCGCTGGCGCCCTGATCCGCGCCACTGCGGCCGCGGGCACCGGCGAGTGGCCCGGAGCCGGAACAGTGGTGGCAGAACAACGCGCTGCCCGCGCGCCATTCCTGGACAGCACGGATGCGGCTCCGGAATCCGTGATTCGTGATCCGCGACGTGCGGGTGACCGTCATCGACCGGCCTCTAGTCCCGCTGCCGCCGGGATCCTGCGGAGGTCGCCATGTCGCTCAACATACTTCTCACCAATGATGACGGTTATGATTCGCCAGGCCTCATCGCGCTCTATGACGCGCTGAAGGCCGCCGGGGAGAATGTCCACATCGTCGCGCCCGCGGCGAATCAGAGCGCACAGGGCAGCTCGCTCGGCGGCCCCGCCGCCTTCGACGAGCCCTTCGCCGTCACCGAATTTTCGCCCGGCAATTACGCGGTGGATGGCCGCCCCGTCGCTGCCACGCTGGTTGGTCTCGACGTGCTCGACCTGTTCGGCGGCGAGGCGCCGGACATCGTCATCTCCGGCACCAACCGGGGCGACAATACCGGGGAGAGCGAGAACATCTCCGGCACCGTGAACGCCGCCGTCGCGGCGCTGCAGCGGGGCATTCCGGCCATCGCCCTCTCGGCCGGCTCCGAGGATGGCAGCTATGACACTGCCTACGCCAATTCGGCGGAATTCCTCGTCAGCCTGCTGGACAAGCTCGAGGCGGCGCGGCCGGAAGGCGGCGCACTGATCCCCGGCGGCAAGGGGCTCTCCATCAACATCCCCGGCACTGCCGATCCGCTCGGCCTCGCCATCACGCGCATCGACCAGGAATCCTCCGCCAGCTACCCGATCGGCGAGAAGCCGAGCGGCCTCTACAACTCCACCTTCACGCCGAACACCGATCCCTCCGGCAACCCGATCTCCGAGGGCGCGCAATTCCTCGAAGGCCGGGTGACGCTCTCGCCCATCGACGGGAACTGGACGGCCTCCGAGCAGCAGCGCCTGGCGCTGGAGGACCGGCTGGACGGCAAGCTGGGCGATTGGGACCGGCCCGAGGCGCAGCCGCTGAAGGTGATGCTGGTGAATGAGGAAGGCGCCGATGCGCCGGGCCTCGAGCTGCTGCGCGAGACCCTGCTCGATCTCGGCTACGAGGTCACGGTGGTGGCGCCGGCGAGTGCGCAGGACGGCCTCGGCACCGCGCTGACGCTGACGGATTTCGCCGTGGAGCACACCACGGATGGCTATGCGGTGGCGGCGACGCCGAGCACCACGGTCTATACCGGGCTGGACGCGCTGCTGACCGGCGTGGCGCGGCCTGACCTCATCGTCTCCGGCATCGATGGTGGGCCGAGCCTCGGCTATGAGGGCGTGACGTCCGGCACCTTGGCCGCCGCCGTCGCCGGCGTGTTCAATTACGGCGTGCCCTCCATCGCCGTCTCCACCGAGGTGGATTCGTCGCACGGCACCGATTGGTGCAGCCTGTGGCATGCCAGCCAGATCACCGCCGACCTGATCCTGGAGCTGCAGGCGACGGCGGGCGCCGATGGTACGCTGCTGCCGCAGGGCGTCGGGCTGAACGTCAACATCCCGAAATACGCCAATCCGTCCGACGTGGTCTTCACCCGCATGGACGCCGCCACCGACCACGACCTGCGCGCCGTGGCGACCGGCACGGAGGGCGAGGCGAAGCTGGAATTCGGCGGTCCGGTGGTGACGGACGATCCGCTGGCGGAGGGCAATGCCTTCGCTGCCGGCCACATCACCGTCACGCCGATCGACGCGAATTACGGCGCCCAGGAATTCGGCGCCTACGACTTCATCGGCGACCTGCTCGGCGTGCCATTCGGCCTGCCGACCAGCACCGGCCTGTTCCCCGGTGAGGCGCGGGTCGGCGGCATCGAATTCCTCGGCGAGAGCGATATCGGCTTCGGCCACAGCTTCGGCGGGCTGCAGATCGGTGGGCTCTCCGCCATCACCTGGGATGCGGCGACGGGGCAGTATTACGCGCTCGCCGATGACCGCTCGGCGGATGCGCGCTTCTTCACCCTGGATATCGGGCTGGAGGATGGCGCGCTCTCCCAGGGCGATGTCGCCTTCAAGGGCGTGCACCGGCTAGGGCAGGAGGATGGCCAGCATTTCCCGGCCAATTCGCTGGACCCGGAGGGGCTGGCCCTGGCGCCGGACGGCACGCTCTATCTCTCCTCGGAGGGCGATGCGAGCCAGCTCATCTCGCCCTTCGTGGCGCAGTTCGACCTGACGGGGCAGCGCATCGCGGAGCTGCCGGTGGATGAGAAATTCACGCCCACCGCCGACGAATCCTCGGGCATCCGCAACAACCTGGCCTTCGAGGGGCTGACCGTGACGCCGGACGGCAAGACGCTGTTCGTCGGCACGGAGGATGCGCTGTACCAGGACGGGCCGGATGCAACGGTCGAGGCCGGCTCGCCTTCGCGCATCCTGGCCTATGACACGGCGACGGGCCAGGAGACGGCGGAATACGCCTATCTGACCGACCCCATCGTCGATGCACCGATGCCGGTCGATGCCTTCGCCACCAACGGGCTGGCGGAGTTGCTGGCGCTGGACAACCAGGGCACCATGCTGGCGCTGGAGCGGTCCTTCTCCACCGGCGTTGCCGGCAACGACATCCGGCTGTACCTGGTGCGGACGGAGGATGCGACGGATGTCTCGGGCCTGCCGGCGCTGGCGGGGCAGGATTACATTCCGGCGCAGAAGACGCTGCTGCTGGACCTGGATGACCTCGGCATTCCGCTCGACAATATCGAGGGCATGACCTTCGGCCCCGACCTGGCGGATGGGCGGAAGAGCCTGGTGATGGTGGCGGACGACAATTTCAGCGACACGCAGGTGACGCAGTTCCTGGCGTTTGCGCTGGATGTGAAGGCGGGCAGCGCGGACCTGCTGTAGGTCGAGGAGGGCTCTGCCCTCCTCGAGCTCCACCCGCCAAAGGCCGAAAGGCCTTTGGAAACCATGAGTCTTGGACCCGTCGGTCGAGACGCAAAACTCAAGGGTTCAAAGGGCCCTTCGGCCCTTTGCGGGTGGGGTTGGACGCACTGCGTCCAACGTGAGAGGGAGGGCAGAGCCCTCCCTCAAGCCGCCGCGGCGACGGGTCCCTGCCGCAGTTCCAGCCCATCGGCGCTGGCGGTCACCTGCACCACCTCACCGTCATGGATGCTGCCTTCCAGCAGCCGGTTCGCCAGCTTGTCCTGCAGGCTGCGCTGGATCACCCGCTTCAGCGGCCGGGCGCCATAGGCCGGGTCGTAGCCCGCTTCCGCCAGCCATTCCCGCGCGGACTCGTCCAGCTCCAGCGCGATATGCCGCTCCGCCAGCAGCTTGCGCAGCCGGCCGAGCTGGATATCGACGATCGCCGCCATGTCGCTCCGCGCCAGGCGCCGGAACAGCACGATCTCATCCAGCCGGTTGAGGAATTCCGGCCGGAACCGGTCCCGCACCGCCCGCATCACCGCCGGCCGCGCTTCCTCGATATCCGCGCTCTCCGGCAGATCCGCGATCGCCATGCTGCCGAGATTGCTGGTCAGCACGATGATGGTGTTGCGGAAATCCACCGTCCGCCCCTGGCCATCCGTCAGCCGGCCGTCGTCCAGCACCTGGAGCAGGATGTTGAACACATCCTCATGCGCCTTCTCGACCTCGTCGAACAGGATGACCTGGTAGGGCCGGCGCCGCACCGCTTCCGTCAGCGCGCCGCCCTCATCATAGCCGACATAGCCGGGCGGGGCGCCGATCAGGCGGGAGACGGCGTGCTTTTCCATGTACTCGGACATGTCGATGCGCGTCATCGCCCGCTCGTCGTCGAACAGGAAGTTCGCCAGGGACTTCACCAGCTCCGTCTTGCCGACGCCGGTCGGGCCGAGGAAGAGGAAGCTGCCGATCGGCCGGTTCGGGTCCTGCAACCCGGCCCGCGCCCGGCGCACGGCCTTGGAGACCGCCTCCAGCGCCTCCTCCTGCCCCACCACGCGCTGGCGGAGCTGGTCCTCCATCTTCAGCAGCTTGGCGCGCTCGCCCTCCAGCATCTTCTCCACCGGAATGCCGGTCCAGCGGCTGACGACGGCGGCGATGCCTTCCTCCGTCACCGCCTCATTCACCAGCCGCGCATCGCCGTCGCCGGCGGAGGCGATCTGCTTCTCCAGCCCCGGGATGACGCCGTATTTCAGCTCGCCCGCCTTGGCGTAGTCGCCGCGGCGCTCGGCCAGCTCCAGCTCGGTGCGGGCCTTGTCCAGCTCCTCCTTCGCCTTCTGGGTGGCGACGACCTTGCCCTTCTCCGCCTCCCAGGCCGAGGTCATCTCGCGCGACCGCTCCTCGAGATCGGCCAGCTCCTTCTCGAGCTTCGCCAGCCGGTCGCGGGAGGCAGCGTCCTCCTCCTTCTTCAGCGCCTCGCGCTCGATCCGCAGCCGGGTCAGGTCGCGGTCGATGGCGTCCAGCTCCTCCGGCTTGCTGTCCACCTGCATGCGCAGGCGGGAGCTCGCCTCATCCACCAGGTCGATCGCCTTGTCCGGCAGGAAGCGGTCGGTGATGTAGCGGTTGGAGAGGGTCGCCGCCGCCACCAGCGCGCTGTCGGTGATGCGGACGCCGTGATGCGTCTCGTACTTGTCCTTGATGCCGCGGAGGATGGAGATGGTGTCCTCCACGCTCGGCTCGCCGACGAAGACCGGCTGGAAGCGCCGGGCCAGCGCGGCATCCTTCTCCACATGCTTGCGGTATTCGTCGAGCGTCGTCGCGCCGATGCAGTGCAGCTCGCCGCGGGCCAGGGCCGGCTTGAGCAGATTGGAGGCGTCCATGGCGCCATCCGCCTTGCCCGCGCCCACCAGCGTGTGCATTTCGTCGATGAACAGGATGATCTCGCCGGCCGCCTGCTCCACCTCGGAGAGCACGCCCTTGAGGCGTTCCTCGAATTCGCCGCGGTATTTCGCGCCGGCGACCATGGCGCCGAGGTCGAGGGCGAGGACGCGCTTGTTCTTCAGCGCCTCGGGCACATCGCCCTTGACGATGCGCAGCGCCAGGCCCTCGACGATCGCGGTCTTGCCGACACCGGGCTCGCCGATCAGCACCGGGTTGTTCTTGGTGCGGCGGGCCAGCACCTGGATGGCGCGGCGGATCTCCTCGTCACGGCCGATCACCGGGTCCAGCTTGCCGGTGCGCGCCGCCTCGGTGATGTCGCGGGCGTATTTCTTCAGCGCGTCGAAGCTCTGCTCGGCATTGGCGCTATCCACCTTGCGGCCCTTGCGGAGCTGCGCCACGGCGGCGTCCAGCTTGGCGCCATCGGCGCCGGCCTGCTTCAGGATGCGCCCGGCGGGCGAGTCGCTCTGGGCGAGCGCCACCAGCAGCCGGTCCTGCGCCACATAGGAATCGCCGGCGCGCTGCGCCTGCTGCTGGGCGGCGTCGAGGACGCGGACGATATCGGGCGTGAATTGCGGCTGGCCGGCGCCGCCGCCGGAGACCTTGGGCTGCTTCGCAATCTCCGCGTCCACCGCCTGCTTCGCCCGGGCTGGATCGCCGCCGGCGGCGGAGATGAGGCCGGAGGCCGCCCCCTGCTCGTCATCCAGCAGGGCCTTCAGCAAATGCTCCGGCGTGACGCGCTGATGGTATTCGCGGATGGCAATGGTCTGCGCCGCCTGCAGGAAGCCCTTGGCGCGGTCGGTGAATTTCTCGATGTCCATGCTCGCTTTGTCCCCCGTCCGCGGGAGGGAGGACCGCCGGCGCCGCCGCGCCCGAGGCCCTCCGCCCCGCCAACTTGTTGGCGACCGGTTCCCACCACCCCTTCATAGGCAGCGGCAGGGACCAAGTTCGTCCCGGATGTGGTATTCCGCCTTGGGCTGGGTCAAGGGCCGGGAAAGGAAAATGTTCCGATGCGCGTCGAGCAGATCTATCGCTACCCGGTGAAGGGCCTGACGGCGGAGGCGCTGGAGGAGGTGATGCTGGCGGAAGGCCAGTGCCTGCCGCATGATCGCCGCTTCGCCCTGGCCCAGGGCGACGCGCCCTTCGACCCCGCCGCCCCCGCCTGGCTGCAGAAGCGGCATTTCGGCTGCCTGATGGCGAATGCCAGGCTGGCGATGCTGCATTCCGCCTTCGACCCGAAGACCGGGGTGCTGGCCATCCGCCCGCCGGAGGGCCCGCCGCTGCTGGGAGATACGCGGAGCGAGGCGGGGCGCGCCGAGATCGCCGCCTTCCTCACCGCCTTCCTGGGGGAGGAGGCGCGAGGGGTGCCGCGCTTCGTCGAATCGCCCGGGCACCACTTCACCGATGTGGCGACGAAATGCGTCTCCATCATCGGCCTGGCCAGCCTGGCGGCGCTGGAGAAGGCGGTGGGGATGAAGCTGGATCCGCTGCGCTTCCGGGCCAATGTCTATGTCTCGGGCGGCGCGCCCTGGGCGGAGTTCGACTGGGTGGGGCAGGAGATCCAGCTCGGCGCCGCGCGGCTGCGGGTGTTCAAGCGCATCATCCGCTGCCCGGCGACGGAAGTGAATCCGGACACCGCCGAGCGGGACGCCAAGCCGCCGCAATGGCTGCGGCAGCATTTCGGCCATGCGGATCTGGGGGTCTATGCCGAGGTGATCGAGGGCGGCCGCATCGCGGTGGGGGATGCGCTGGAGCCGCTGGACGGGGAGCTGTTGCGGTAGGGGGGTGGGGAGGCGGGAAAACCCCCCACCCCGGCCCTCCCCCGCAAGCGGGGGAGGGGGCGCACTCTCCCTCCCCCCGCTTGCGGGGAGGGCGGGGTGGGGGCCTACTCGGCGGCCGGCTGCGGCGCCGCGTAGATCTCCCCGCCATTGGCCAGGAAGCGCTCGCTCTGCTTCGCCATCTCCGCCTGCGCCGCGTTGCGGATGTCCTGGCTGATCTTCATGGAGCAGAATTTCGGCCCGCACATGGAGCAGAAATGCGCCAGCTTGGCGCCCTCGGCCGGCAGGGTCTGGTCGTGGAATTTCTCCGCCGTCTCCGGGTCCAGGCTCAGGTTGAACTGGTCGCGCCAGCGGAATTCGAAGCGCGCCCGGCTCAGCGCGTCGTCGCGCAATTTCGCCGCCGGATGGCCCTTCGCCAGGTCGGCGGCATGCGCCGCGATCTTGTAGGTGATGACGCCGGTCTTCACATCGTCCCGGTCCGGCAGGCCGAGATGCTCCTTCGGCGTGACGTAGCAGAGCATCGCCGTGCCGAACCAACCGATCATCGCCGCCCCGATGCCGCTGGTGATGTGGTCATAGCCCGGGGCGATGTCCGTGGTGAGCGGGCCGAGAGTGTAGAAGGGTGCCTCCCCGCATTCGCGGAGCTGCTTGTCCATGTTCTCCTTGATCTTGTGCATCGGCACATGGCCGGGGCCTTCGATCATCACCTGGCAATCCTGCTTCCAGGCGATCTGCGTCAGCTCGCCCAGCGTCTCCAGCTCGGCGAATTGCGCGGCGTCGTTGGCGTCCGCGATGCTGCCCGGCCTGAGGCCGTCGCCCAGCGAGAAGGAGACGTCATAGGCCCGCATGATCTCGCAGATCTCGGCGAAGCGTTCGTAGAGGAAGCTCTCGCGGTGATGCGCCAGGCACCACTTTGCCATGATGGAACCGCCGCGGGAGACGATGCCGGTGACGCGCTTCGCGGTCAGCGGAATGTAGGGCAGCCGCACCCCCGCATGGATGGTGAAATAGTCCACCCCCTGCTCCGCCTGCTCGATCAGCGTGTCGCGGAAGATCTCCCAGGTCAGCTCCTCCGCCTTGCCGCCCACCTTCTCCAGCGCCTGGTAGATCGGCACCGTGCCGATCGGCACCGGGGAGTTGCGGATGATCCATTCCCGCGTGGTGTGGATGTTGCGGCCGGTGCTGAGATCCATCGCCGTGTCGGCACCCCAGCGGATGGCCCAGACCAGCTTGTCCACCTCCTCGCCCACCGAGGACCAGACCGCGCTGTTGCCGATATTGGCGTTGATCTTCACCAGGAAATTCCGGCCGATCGCCATCGGCTCGGATTCCGGGTGGTTGATGCTGGCGGGGATGATGGCGCGGCCGCGCGCCACCTCGTCGCGGACGAATTCCGGCGTGACGTAGTCCGGGATGGCGGCGCCGAAGCTCTCGCCGTCCCGCGCCGCCGCCTCACGCGCACGCTCGCGGCCGAGATTCTCCCGGATCGCGACGTATTCCATCTCCGGCGTGACGATGCCGGCGCGGGCATAGGCGAGTTGGGTGGGCGCCGCGCCCGGCTTCGCCCGCAGCGGGCGGCGGGTGGCGCGGTCGAAGACCGGCACGCGGCTCGCCTCGCCGGGCTTCAGCCCATTGTCCTCCGGCTTCGGATCGCGGCCGGCATAGGCTTCCACATCGCCGCGGGCGGCGATCCAGGCGGCGCGCAGCGGCTTCAGGCCCTGGCGGATATCGGTGCGCTGCGCCGGGTCGGTATAGGGGCCGGACGCGTCATAGACGCGCAGCGGCGCCTCGCCCCCACCGACCGTGATCTCCCGCATCGCCACGCGGATCTCCGGGTGCAGCGTGCCAGGCACATGAACCTTGGCCGAGGCCGGCAGCGGGCCGGTCGTCACCTGCGGCAGATCGGGGGTGCCATTGGGCGTAATGGTGTCGGGCATTCCTGGACCTCCTTCGATTCGGAGATCCGGGTGACGTGACCTGCGCGGGGGGCACGCCGCGGCGCACCCAAAGGTTCCGTTCCCTACGCCGGCATGACCCGGATCAGGTTCGCAGGGTCAGGGCGCCACAGCCCACTCTCAGCCCCTGGCGGGGCCCCCCTTGGAACGGGGAAAGCCTGCGCCTGGGACCCGAGGATGTCAAATGGATGGCGGCACAAATGCCGGGCCATGGGCGGGCATCGGAAGCGATGCCCGTCATCCTGCCGCGGCGGGCTGTACGCGGCCCGGGAAGAAAGCGGCTCGTCCAAGGTCCCGATGGAGCCGGCGGCTTGATGGGGAAGCAGGGCCCGCGGGGGCGCATAGCGACCTCGCGGAGAAAATCACGCCGGCTCGCGCGGCTCCGGCTGCAGGGCATCGGCCTCGGCCTCCGCCTCCATCGCATGGCCGTTCACATGGCCGTTCAGCTCGGGCTGGTCGCCGGCCTCCCCGCCCTCGCCGGCCTGGTCCGGGCCCGGCTGGTAGCGGCGATGCTGGCCCTGCCCGCCTTCCCGCTGCTGCTGCGCCTGGTTCATGGCGTTGAGGATGCGGAAATAGTGCTCCGCATGCTGGAAATACCCCTCCGCCATCACCCGGTCGCCGGAGCCGGTCGCATCGCGGCCGAGCTGGAGGTATTTCTCGAAGAGTTGCTGCGCCGTGCCCCGCAGCCGCATGTCCGGCCCGTTGGAGTCGAAGACATGGTTGCGGTTCATCGGCTGATGGCCGCCGCCGCCGCCCCCGGCATTCCGGAACTGGCCGCCGCCGCCACCCCCCCCGCCGCCACCATGCCGGTGGTTGCGGCCGCGCATGCGTTTCATGTTCATCGCTGTTCTGTCTGCCGTCTCGCAGCTAGCCGCCCCGGACAGGCCGGAGGGTTCCGGCGTAGTCCGGCAGTGGCGATCAATGTCATCCAAGGCCCTGGGCCATCGGTGCCCCGCGCTCTGCCGCGGCAAGCTGTTCCGGCCATGGGCGAGGCCCTTGCGTCCCGGCGGCGGGCCGTGCCCGACCGCCCCGCGAGGGCCGAACGCACCCTACAAGCTGCGCCGCAGCACGCCAAACGGTTTTTTCCGGCAGGCGGTCACCCGAGGCGGAGGGCACGTTCGATGCCGCCCAGATCGGGATGGCAGCCTCGCGATGCAAGGCCGGCGGTGCGGGCCAGCGCCTCCACCGCCGGGCGCTGGCCGGCGCCGAGTTCCAGCACCGCCTCCCCGCCCGGGGCGAGGAGGCGGGGCAGCGCCGCCACCAGGGCCCGGTAGGCGCCGAGGCCATCCGCCCCGCCATCCAGGGCGGAAGCCGGTTCATGCGCCGCCACCTCCGGCATCAGCCGGGGGATGTCGCCCGATTCGATGTAGGGCGGGTTGGAGAGGATGAGGTCGAAACGGGCCTGGATGGGCGCCGCCCAGTCGCCGGCGAGGAAGGCGGCGCGGTGGCCAAGGCCGAGCGCCCGGGCATTCTCCCGCGCCAGCGCGGCCGCCGCGGGCACGCGGTCGATGCCGAGTCCGGTGGCCTCGGGGAATTCCGTCAGCGCCGCCAGCAGCAGGCAGCCCGTGCCGGTGCCGAGATCCAGCACGCGCCGCACCCGGCCGCGGTCCGGGAAGGCGGCCAGCGCCGCCTCGATCAGCGCCTCCGAATCGGCGCGGGGGATGAGGGTGGCGGGGGAGACCCGGAAGGGCAGCGACCAGAATTCCTGCACGCCGAGCAGATGCGCGATCGGCGCGTGGTCCAGGCGGCGGCGGAGCATGTCGGCGAATCGGGAGGCGGCCGCGGGCGGCACCACGGCGCGCGGGTCCCGCAGCAGGTCCTCCTGCCGGCAGTCCATGGCATGGGCGAGGAGCAGGCGGGCCTCCAGCCGCGGCGCTTCGATGGCGGCGGCGCGGAGATGCTGGCCGGCGCGGCAGAGGAAGAAGCCGATGGTGCCTTCCGGGTCAGCGCAGGCGGGCTGCCGGTCGCTCACTCGCCCTCGGCCGCCAGGCGGGCCGCCTCGTCCTCCGCGGTCAGGGCGTCGATGATCTCGTCGAATTCGCCCAGCATCACGCGGTCGATCTTGTGCAGGGTCAGGCCGATGCGGTGATCGGTCACCCGCCCCTGCGGGAAATTATAGGTGCGGATGCGCTCGCTGCGGTCGCCGGTGCCGACCTGGCTCTTGCGGTCCGCCGCGCGAGCGCCGTGCAGACGGCCACGCTCCGCCTCGAACAGCCTGGCGCGCAGCACCTTCATCGCCTTGGCGCGGTTCTTGTGCTGGCTCTTCTCCTCCTGCATCGCCACCACCACGCCGGTCGGCAGGTGGGTGATGCGGACGGCGCTGTCCGTCTTGTTCACATGCTGGCCGCCGGCGCCGCTGGCGCGGTAGGTGTCGATGCGCAGATCGCTCTCGTTGATCTGCACATCCACCTCCTCCGCCTCCGGCAGCACCGCGACGGTGATGGTGGAGGTGTGGATCCGGCCCTGGGTTTCCGTCGCCGGCACGCGCTGCACGCGGTGCACGCCGCTTTCGTATTTCAGCCGGGCGAAGACGCCCTTGCCGGCGATCTCGGCGACGGCGCCCTTCACCCCGCCGAGGTCGCTCTCGTCATAGTCCAGCACCTCGAAGCGCCAGCGGCGGCTTTCGGCATAGCGCTGATAGGCGCGGAACAGCTCGGCGGCGAAGAGTGCGGCCTCGTCGCCGCCGGCGGCGGGGCGGATTTCCAGGATGGCGCTGCGCTCATCGGCGCTGTCCTTCGGCAGCAGCATGAGGCGCACCTCACGCTCCAGCGCCGGCACCGCCTCCTTCTGCGCCAGGTATTCGGCCTCGGCCAGCTCGCGCAGCTCCGGGTCGGCCAGCATCGCCTCGGCCTCGTCCCGGGCGCGTTCCGCGGCGCGCAGCGCCTCCACCTTCTCGACCAGCGGCTCCAGCTCCGACAGCTCCTTCGAGAGCGCACCGAACTGCCCGCCCTCCGCCGTCGCCAGAAGATGCTTCAGCTCCTCCGCCCGGGTCAGCACCCGGTCGAGCTTCTCGACGAGGCTCACCTCTCCTCGTCTCCCTCATCCTCCTCGGCCTCCAGCATCTCCGCCATCAGCGCCTGCATGGCGCTTTCGCTGGTGCCGGTCTCGGCCAGGGCGCGGATGAGCTCCTCCAGCGGCACCGTCTCCTGCGTCCCGGCATCGAGGTTGCGGATTGTGGCGGTGCCGGCGGCGATCTCCGCCTCGCCCAGGATGACGGCGGCGCCGGCCTTGACGCGGTTGGCGCGTTCCATCCGCCGCTTCATGTTGCCCTTGTAGGCGATCTCCGCGACCACCCCCCGCTCTCGCAACGCCTGCAGCACGGAAAGCGCCGCGGCTTCCGAGGTATCGCCGCCGGCCGGGATGATGGCGACGGGGCGTGGCGCCTCCGGCGTCAGCTCGGCCGCCTCCAGCAGCAGGGAGAGGCGTTCGACGCCGGCCGCCCAGCCGACCGAAGGGGTGGGCGGGCCGCCCATCTCCTCGACGAGGCCGTTGTAGCGGCCGCCGCCCATGACCGTGCCCTGGGCGCCGAGCCGGTCCGTGACGAATTCGAAGGCGGTGTGGCTGTAGTAGTCGAGCCCCCGGACGATCCGCGGATTCTCCCGGAAGGGCACGCCGAAGATGGTCAGGTAGGATTTGACCGCGGCGTAGAATTCCGCCGCCTCCGGCGTCAGGTGGTCGTGGATCGTGGGCGCCTCGGCGACCAGCGCCTTGTCGCGGGGGTCCTTGCTGTCCACGATCCGCAGCGGGTTCTTCTCCAGCCGCGCCTGGCTGTCCTCGGAAAGCTGGTCCTTGTGGGCGGTGAAATAGGCGATCAGCGCGGCGCGGTAGGCGTCCCGGCTGGCGGCGTCGCCCAGGGTGTTGATCTCCAGCACCGTGCCCTCGTCGATGCCGAGTTCCTGCTGGATGTGCCAGCCGCAGGCGATCACCTCGGCATCCGCCAGCGGCTCGGCGGCGCCCAGCACCTCGATGCCGATCTGGTGGAATTGCCGGTAGCGGCCCTTCTGCGGCCGCTCGTAGCGGAACATCGGCCCGGCATAGAAGACCTTGCGGGGCAGGTTGGCTTGCGTCAGGCCGTTGGAGACCAGCGCCCGGCAGACGCCGGCGGTGTTCTCCGGCCGCAGGGTGATGCTCTCCCCGCCGCGATCCTCGAAGGAATACATCTCCTTGGAGACGACGTCCGAGGTGTCGCCCAGGCCACGGGCGAAGACGCGGGTGTCCTCGAAGATCGGGGTGGCCCATTCCTCGAAGCCGTAGAGGGTCGCCACCCGCCGTGCCGTCTCGATGACGTGGAGGTGGCGGCGATATTCCTCGCCGATCAGGTCATGGGTGCCGCGGGCGGGCTGGAGCGGGGCTTGGGCCATGGGGTGGCGTTACTCCGGCGGATGGGCGCCCGGCAAGGGCCGGGGCCGGTCCTCAGGGGGCGATCAGGGCGAGGTCCGGGAAATAGGCGCGGTAGCGGCGCGGGGCGCGGGTCAGGAGGGGCAGGCCGGCGACGGCCGCGTGGGCGCCGATGAAGAAATCCGGCAGCACGCCGGTGCGGCTGCCGCCCCGGCGGCGGTACTCCCGGAAGGCCCGGCCGGCGAGGAAAAGGGCAGGCCGGGGCATCTGCGCATGCTCGATCCCAAGCCAGGAACGCCTCGCAGGCCTCGCACAGCGCAAAACCGACCGAAAGCTCCGCGAACACCACATCGTTGACGAGCAAGGGACCCGTCGCCGCGGCCCGGGACAGTGCCTCGGCCGACCAGGACGCCCAGCGCGGATGACCCTCGAACAGATCGATCAGCAGGCTGGTGTCAACCAGCGTCACCCCAGTCCTCTCCGCGGGTGAGGCGCATGACCTCTTCCGTCGTCATGCCGTTCCAGCCGGCAGGCGGCTTGCCCAGGAAGGGTACGAAACGGTCGGCGATGGGCGGATCGGGCTCGGCCCGCCGCAGCACCACCTGGCCGTCGGGCTGGAGCTCGAATTCCACAGCGCTCTCGCCCGGCGTGATCTCCAGCCGGTCGCGGATGGGCTTCTGGATAGTGACCTGACCCTTGATGGTGACGGGCATGCCCATGGCGGTAATACCCGCAAGCTCCTTGGTATTACCTAAGGCGGTGCCTAGCGGATGCAACGGCTGGGCCCGTACCGGCCCCGACCAGCACGGATCCGGACACTCCTGAGCTGAGCCGGCGATTCATGGCCTGGGCTTACCCGCGGCGGGCACCCAGGCCGATTTCAGGCTGGTGTCCCTATTCCGAAGTCCTGCGGACTTCGATCTCGGGCACCAGCTCTTGTTTTCAGTGGCCTGCTTGCCCGCTCCGTTCGCTGGAAATCAGCGAACGGAGCGGGCAGGACACTACCGCGCCATCCAGCTCACCGCCAGGAACAGCGCCAGTTGCAGCGCACACATCAGCCCCAGCCGCAGCAACAGCCCGGCTGGCGGGCCGCCCGGTGGCCCTGGCGGCCGCAGCCTTCCGACCAGCAGCGCGGCGATGCCGAGGCCGTTCACTCCGCCGCCTGCTTCGGCGCCTCCGCCGCCTTCTTGGCGGCCTCCTCGGCCTGGATCAGCGCCGCCTTCTTCTCCACCAGCTCCACCAGATGGTCCACCATCGCCGCCTCGTCGATGGTGTGGTCGGTCTTGCCGGCGGCATAGACCATGTGCCGCCCGGCGCCGCCGCCGGTCAGGCCGATATCAGTCATCAACGCCTCGCCCGGGCCGTTCACCACGCAGCCGATGATGGACAGCGTCAGCGGTGTCTCGATATGCGCCAGCCGCTCCTCCAGCGTCGCCACCGTCTTGATGACGTCGAAGCCCTGCCGGGCGCAGGAGGGGCAGGAGATGATCTTCACCCCCCGGTGCCGCAGGCCGAGGGATTTCAGGATCTCCCAGCCGACATGCACCTCCTCCTCCGGCTCCGCGCTCAGCGAGACGCGCAGCGTATCGCCGATGCCGGACCAGAGCAGGTTGCCGAGGCCGATCGCGGATTTCACCGTGCCGGTCCGCCGCCCGCCCGCCTCGGTGATGCCGATATGCAGCGGATGGTCGCACACCTCGGCGAGCTGCTGATAGGCGGCAACGGCCAGGAACACGTCGCTGGCCTTCACGCTGATCTTGAATTCGTGGAAGTCGTTCTGCAGCAGGTGGTCGGCGTGCCACAGGGCGCTTTCCACCAGCGCCTCCGGGTTCGGCTCGCCGTATTTCTCCAGCAGATGCTTCTCCAGGCTGCCGGCATTCACGCCGATGCGCATGGAGCAGCCATGGTCGCGGGCGGCCTTCACCACCTCCTTCACCCGATCGGCGCTGCCGATATTGCCCGGATTGATGCGCAGGCAGGCGGCGCCGGCCTTCGCCGCCTCGATGGCGCGGCGGTAGTGGAAATGGATGTCGGCGACGATCGGGACATTCACCTCGCGCACGATCTCATGCAGCGCCGCGGTGCTCTCCGGCGTCGGACAGGAAACGCGGACGATATCGACGCCGGCCAGCTCCGCCCGGCGGATCTGGGCGATGGTCGCCGCGGCATCCTCGGTGGGCGTGTTGGTCATGGTCTGGACGGTAATCGGCGCGTCGCCGCCGACCGGCACCTTGCCGACCATGATCTGGCGCGACTTGCGGCGGAGGATCTGCTGATAGGGGCGGTAGCTCATGCGGCATGTCCCATGGCGTCGCGGGCAATATGGCAGCGCGGGGCGGGGAGCCCAAGCGCCGCGGGCAGGGGCTTCGCCCCCGGGGCCCCACCAGGGGCGCTGCCCCTGGACCCCGCCGGGGGGTGGACCACCCCCCGGACCCCGGTGTGAGTCGGCAGGTTGAACCGGCAAACGCAGACCGGGGTCCGGGGCTAGGTCCTGGCCCCGGCGGAAGTGCAGAGGGCAGAGCCCTCTGCCGGGGGCATGGGGGCGGAGCCCCCATCCTCACTGCGCCGGCCGAGGCGCGGCCGTTGCTGCCCCGGCGCTGAGGAAGGCACGCAGCCGGTCCGGTTCTAGCGGCACGTCCCGCCGCACCGCCGGGCCGCCGCCCAGCCCGGGAATGGTCTGGCCGTCCACCAGGATGTCCAGGCCGAAGGCGTTGCCGGTGGTCAGCAGCAGCCCGTCCCGGTTCGGCACGGCGTAGCTCTCGCCGGGCCGCAGCACGCGGTTGAGGAGGACGTTGCCGGTCTGGCGGTCCCGCACCTGCAGCCAGCTATCCGCCTTGGCGCGCAGCACCACCCGGCCTTCCTCCGGCCGGGGGGCGGCCGGCGGGACGGGCGCCTGAACCGTGGGCTGGGCAGCAGGCGCTGCCGGCATCGGGCTGGGCGGGGCGACGCCGGGGGCCGGGCCCGGCAGGGTGGCCACTGGGCCGGCGCCCGGCGGCCGGGCCGGCGCAGCACCCGGCGGAAGCGCGGGGGGGAGAGGGGAGGCCGCCTGGGGCGCGGCCGGCACGGTGCCCTGGGGCGCGGCGGGCAGCGGCAGCGCAGGCAGGGGCGCGGGCGCCGAGGGTTCCGGCGCCGCTTGGCGCGCCGCCTGTTCGATCCGGGGCGGGAGGGGCGGCACCGCATCCACCGCCCGCCCGCCCGTCGCCGACCAATTGTACCAGGCGGCATAGGCGCCGACCGCCAGCACGGCGCCCACCAGCATCACCGCCCCGGCCGGCACGCCCCGGTCAGGCACCGGCTCCGGAAACACCAGATCGGTCTTCCGCGGCACCACCGGCCCGATACTGTCGCGGAAGCGGCGCACCATGTCGTCGGCATCGAGGCCCAGGGCACGGGCATAGGAGCGGACGAAGCCCACCGCATAGGCCGGGGCCGGCAGGTCCCGCACCCGCCCCTCCTCCAGCGCCGCCAGATAGACCCGGCGGATGCGCAGCGCGGCCGCCAGATCATCGACCGAAAGCCCGAGCGCCATGCGCGCATCGCGCAATTCCTCACCGAGCCGCGCGGCTTCTCCGGCGGAGGGTTCAGGTCGGGCGAAGCGTTTCATGTCATCGGGCACGCCGCGGCGATGTACTCCCCGGCGCCAGGGCCAGCAAACCGATTTCCGCGCCGGGGCGTGAATATCATGCCATGGACATGCCGCACGCCACCCGCTCCCGTCTCAGCCGGGCTGTCGCGCCGCCAGCGCAGCCCGGGCCTGCGCCATCAGCTCGGCCAGGATCTCGGTCACCGGCTGCTCCTTCGTCACCATGCCGACGCTTTGGCCGGCCATCAGGCTGCCCTGCTCGACCTCGCCTTCGATCACCGCGCGGCGCAGCGCACCGGCCCAGAAATGTTCAATCTCAAGCTGCGCGGCGTCCTTGTCCAGCTCCCCGGCCACGAAGCGCGCCAGCACCGCCGCCTGGTGCTCCAGGAAGCGCTTCGTCCCCTCATTCTGCAGGGCGCGCACGGGGATGACCGGGAAGCGGGCATCGAGCTGGACGGTGGGCAGCGCATCCCGCGCCGCGCCACGAATGAAGGCCTGCTTGAATTTGGGATGCGCAATGCATTCTGTAGCACAAACGAAGCGGGTGCCAAGCTGGGCGCCGGCCGCGCCCATTTCGAGGTAGGAGAGAATCGCCTCCCCCCGCCCCAGCCCGCCGGCGACGAAGACCGGCACCTGGGCCGCCATTTCCGGCAGGATCTCCTGCGCCAGCACGTTCAGGCTGACCGGGCCGATATGGCCGCCGGCCTCGGAGCCCTCGATGACCAGCGCATCGGCGCCGCTGCGCACCAGCTTCTTCGCCAGCGCCAGCGCCGGGGCGAAGCAGACCACCTTGGCCCCGCCCTCCTTCGCCTTGCGGATGGCGGCGGTGGGCGGGATGCCGCCGGCGAAGACGATATGGCTGACCCGGGCCGCCAGGCAGGTCTCGACGAGTTGCTCCAGCCGCGGATGCATGGTGATGAGGTTGACGCCGAAGGGCTTCTGCGTCAGCGCCTGGGTGCCGGCGATCTCCTCCGCCAGGCGCGGCGGCTCCATCGCGCCGCAGGCGATGGTGCCGAAGGCCCCGGCATTGGAGAGGGCGGCGACCAGGTGGCGCTCGCTCACCCAGCTCATCGCCCCGCCCATGATGGCGATCCGGCTGCCCAGGAAGGCGGCGCCACGCGCCATCAGCTTCTCAAGCGCCGCCTCGGCGGCGGCGGGCGGGGTCAGCGCGTCCATCAGCTCGCCGGCCCGTCCAGCCCATAGGCGGTGTGCAGCGCGCGCACCGCGAGCTCGGTGTACTCGGCGGCAACCAGCACGCTTACCTTGATCTCGCTGGTGGAGATGACCTGGATGTTGATGCCCTTTTCCGCGAGGGCGCGGAACATGGTGTTGGCGACGCCGGCATGGCTGCGCATGCCGACGCCGACGACGCTGATCTTCGCCACCTCCGGGTCGGCCAGCACGGACTCATAGCCCAGCTCGCCCTTCGCCTCGGCCAGCGCCGCCTGGGCGCGGGGCAGATCAGCCTTGCCGACGGTGAAGGTCATGTCCGTGGTGCCGTCGGCGCCCAGATTCTGGACGATCATGTCCACATTCACATTGGCCTTGGCCATGGCGCCGAAGACGCCGGCGGCGATGCCCGGCCGGTCCGGCACCCGCCGCAGCGTCAGTTTCGCATCGTCCCGCGAATAGGCGATGCCGCTCACGATGGGCTGTTCCACGATCTCGTCCTCATCCACCACCAGGGAGCCTGGCTTGTCCTCGAAGCTGGAGAGCACCTGCACCCGCACCCGCTGCTTCATCGCGAGCTCGACGGAGCGGGTCTGCAACACCTTGGCACCGACCGAGGCGAGTTCCAGCATTTCCTCATAGCTGATGCGGTCCAGCTTGCGGGCGCGCGGCACGATGCGGGGGTCCGTCGTGTAGATGCCATCCACATCCGTATAGATGTCGCAGCGATCCGCCTTCACCGCCGCAGCGATGGCGACGGCCGAGAGGTCCGAGCCGCCGCGGCCGAGGGTGGTGATGCGATTGCGCTGCGTCTCCACCCCCTGGAAGCCGGCGATGACCGGCACCTGGCCCTGCTGCATGCGCTCCACCAGCAGGCTGCCATCGATGCTTTCGACGCGCGCCTTGCCATGCGCGCCATCCGTCACGATGGGCACCTGCCAGCCCTGCCAGGAGCGGGCATCGACGCCGATGGTCTGCAGCGCGATCGCGAGCAGGCCGATGGTCACCTGTTCCCCCGTGGCCACCACCACATCGTATTCCCTGGCGTCATGCAGGGGCGACAGCTCCTGGCACCATTTGACGAGCTGGTTGGTGACGCCGGCCATGGCGGAAACGACCACGGCCACCTCGTTCCCCGCCTCGATCTCGCGTTTCACGCGGGCGGCGACGTTGCGGATACGGTCGAGATCGGCGACGGAGGTGCCGCCGAACTTCATCACGATACGGGCCATGGGGCGGGCGCTTCTTGGAAACCGGGGAAGGAGAAGGCGGTGCGCCAGGCGGTTGCGCCGGCGCGGCGGCCGGCACAGATACCGGGGCGGCAACCGGGCTGCAACAACCCGGCGTGAGGCAGGAGGGTATGCGGGCCATGCGGGACGGCCAGGGGGGGATGGGCGGCAGCGCGGACGGCACGGAAATCGCCAAATTCGACCGCCTGGCTGGGCGCTGGTGGGACCCGAAAGGGCCGATGGCGCCGCTGCATGCGATGAACCCGGCCCGGATGGGCTGGGTGATCGGCCATCTGGCCCGGCTGCACGGGCGGGCCCCCGCAGCGGCACGGCCGCTGGCAGGGCTCTCCGTACTGGATGTGGGCTGCGGCGCCGGGCTGGCCAGCGAGGCCCTGGCCCGGGCTGGCGCCGATGTCACCGGGCTGGATGCGGCGGGGGCGGCGCTGGAGGCGGCGCGGGCGCATGCCGCCGGCGGGGGCTTGGCGATCGACTACCGGGAGGGGCTGCCGGAGGCGCTGGCAGCGGAAGGCCGGCGCTTCGACGCCGTGCTGGCGCTGGAGGTGATCGAGCATGTGGCGGACCGCGCCGCCTTCTGCGCAGCGCTGCGGGCGCTGGCCAAGCCGGGGGCGCCGGTGTTCCTCTCCACGCTGAACCGCACGCCGCGCAGCTTCCTGATGGCGAAGCTCGGCGCCGAATACCTGCTGCGGCTGCTGCCGGTGGGGACGCATGACTGGCGCATGTTCCTGCGCCCGGCGGAGCTGGGCGCGGCGCTGCGGGCGGCGGGGCTGCGGGTGACGGAGATCGCCGGGCTGAGCATGGACCTGCCGGGCGGCAAATGGCGCGTCAGCCGGGATGTGGGCGTGAATTACATGGTGATGGCGGTCTAGGCCTTAGCGACAGCCCGCCTGCACAACGAGGAATGAGAGTCATTCCTATGCAGCATCGAGAACGACGCCCCTGACGGCCGCACGCCCCGGCAATCTGGGCGTGGTTGTGAATTGGCCGTTGCCGTTCAAGCTGGAGTTGTGGGCTGAAAGCCTGCATCCTCAGCCACTGGATCGCCTCGTCCCGCAATGGTCCGTTTCGCGCAATGGCTCGGGAGCGCAGATTGACATGCCCCTTCGCATCACCTTTGGCCACCGGGCCCACAAACTCCAGACCTACCTGCCCGGCACCGACCTCGACCTGCTGCCCAATACCGGCGGTCTGGCCGCACCGGACCCGAATGCGCTGTCCTCCCAGCCCTTCACGCCCGCCGGCGATGGGACCGAGACGCTCTTCGGCGGCCTGGTGACCGCCACCACCAGCGGCTTCGGCACGCCGGAGAGCCGCACCGTCCTCGACGTGGTCGGTGCCTGGAACAGCGTGAAGAACGTCTCCGTCACCGCTGAGGAAGCGGCGCGCCTCGCCTTCCTCGGCTTCGTGCATGTGGACGTCATCGTCGGGCTCGGCTCCGAAGCGGGCTCCACGCTCGAGCTGGTCGGTGCCAAGCGCGGCAACGTCGTCACCGGCGCCGGCGCCGACCTGGTCGACATTCAGATCGCCACCAACGAACGGACCTGGTCAAACACGTTCCGTATCGCTACCGGCGCGGGCGACGATACGGTCCGCCTCGCGCCCCTCGACGTTGCCGCCGCCGTGGCGGCGGGCGACGCGACCTTTGCCTCGACCGGCGGCGTCAAGCTGCTCCGCGACTACGATGGCGCCTTCGCCCGGGCCTATGCCGACCTCGGCGACGGCGCCGACAACTTCATCGTCACTGGCCTAATTCGGGCCAAGGTCGAGGGCGGCGAGGGCGACGACCAGATCACCGGCGGCCAGGACATGGATACCCTGTCCGGCGGGGCCGGCGCGGACACCCTGCTGGCCGGCGCGGGCAATGCACATTCAACCCTCTCGGACCAGCTCGACGGCGGCGAGGGCGACGACCTCCTGATCGGCGACAGCGGGAGGGATGTGCTCATCGGCGGCGAGGGCGACGACGAGCTTATCGGAGGCCGCGCCGCCGACACCCTGACCGGTGGGGCGGGGGCCGATACGCTGCTGGGCGGCGCGGGCGACGGGTTGCTGGACGGCACGGACGTGCTCGAGGGCGGCGCAGGCGACGATTGGCTCGATGGCGGACGTGGCGGCGACACCGCCGTCTACGCTGGCCAGGCCGCCGATTTCGAGATCATCCGCGCCGAGGACGGCCGGGTGACGGTGCGCGACCTCGACCCCACGGATGGCGAAGAGGGCACCGATACGCTGGTCAACGTCGAACGGCTGCGCTTCGCCGACCATACGATCGACCTGCGGGACCCGACCGGCGCCCGTGCCATCCTCAGCGCCTCGCCCTTCATCAACATCCCCCAGCTATGGGTCAGCGACGGCACCGCCGAGGGCACCTGGGCGCTGACTGACATCAATCCGGCGGACTACGATAGCGATTCCGGCGGCGCTGGGCTTACCTCCCTCGGCGACGGGCGCGTGTTGTTCGCGCCCTCCTCCGGTCTTTGGGTGACGGACGGCACCAGCGACGGGACCCGGCTGGTGAAGGACACCAACCTCGGCACCGGCTCCGGCCTTGTTTCTGGTCTCGTTGCCCTCGGCGATGGACACGCGCTGTACGGCGCCACCTACTCCAGCGGCACCGTGGCCCTCGGCCTCTGGGCGACCGACGGCACGACCGATGGCACCTACCTGGTGAAGACCTTCGATAAGCTCCCCGGCACCCTGCCTCGGCTCGCATTCCTCGCCCTGGACGATGACCGGGCGCTGTTCGCGGTCGACGATGGCACTCATGGGCGCGAACTTTGGGTCAGCGACGGCACAGCCGCCGGTACCGGGCTGGTGAAGGACATTTACCCCGGCCGGGGTAGCAGCGGCGACTTCGGGCAATATTCCGCCGCCCCCGGCATCGTCGCGCTCGGCGACGGGCGGGCCCTGTTCGCGGCCAATGACGGTCTCCACGGCTCTGAGCTCTGGGTCAGCGACGGCACCGCTGCGGGCACTTACATGGTCGCAGACGTCAACCCGGGTAGCAGCTGGAGCAGCCCGCGCGACTTCGTCGCCCTGGGCGATGGCCGGGCATTGTTCCTGGCCAGCGGCACCAACAGCACCATCGGGCTATGGGTCAGCGACGGCTCCGCGGCGGGCACTTCCATGATCGCGGACATCGACCCGAATATCGACCAGAGTAGGTGGCCGCGCGACTTCGTCGCCCTGGGCGATGGCCGGGCATTGTTCCTGGCCGATGACAGTGTCTACGGCTCCGAGCTCTGGGTCAGCGACGGTACCGCCGCAGGCACCCACATGGTCGCGGACATCCATTCAGGCAGCGGCTGGAGCAGCCCGCGCAGCATCGTCATGTTCAGCGAGGGGAGGGCCCTGTTCACGGCCGATGACGGCGTCCATGGCGCCGAGCTCTGGGTCAGCGACGGCACCGCCGCAGGGACCCATATGGTCGCGGATATCAACCCGGGCCCTGGCAGCGGCTACCCGACGCAGTTGATCGTCCTTGCCGATGGGCGCGTGCTGTTCAATGCCTATAATGGCACTGACACCTCTGAGCCCTGGCTCTGGGTCACCGACGGCACCGCCGAGGGCACCACGCTGCTGGCGGACATCACCATACGTTCCGGCGCCGTCCTCGACCCGCTCGGCTGACTGGGAATGGGCGGGGCGGCGTGGCGCCCTTGGCGACAATGGCATGGCGGCGGCGGCTGGCGTCACAGGCCCGGTCGGCAGCCAGCAGGCGCGCTGGCCGCCCGGCGCCCCCGCCATGACAGGCCGCCCCATGACAGGCCGCCGGGCCGGGCCCAGCGCGCGGCGCCGTCAGGCAAACGCCACGCGCCGCGCCCTGCCCCGCCACAGCAGCCACCCGGCCAGCAGCAGATGCGCGCCATTCCAGAGCAGCCCATTCACCACCGCCATCCGGTAGCTGCCCGTCATGTCGAAGACGAAGCCCGACATCCAGCCGCCCAGCGCCATGCCGACCAGCGTGGCGGAGAGCGCCAGCGACACCCGCACTCCCACCTCGGAAGCCGGGAAATTCTCCCGCACGATCACCGCATAGCAGGGCACGATCCCGCCCTGGAACAGGCCGAACAGGCCGGAGATCACATAGAGCGGCACCAGCTCGTCGAAGGGCAGGAACAGCGCCAGCGCCACCGCCTGCAGCAGGGAGGCGAGCACCAGCGTGGGCAATGCCCCGATCCGGTCCATCACCAGGCCGAAGACCAGCCGGCTGACAACGCCTGTCGCCAGCATCAGCGAGAGCATCTCCGCCCCCCGCGCCGCGCCATAGCCGAGATCGACGCAATAGGCGACGATATGCACCTGCGGCATGGCCATCGCGACGCAGCAGGCAATGCCCGCCGCCACGATCACCCCTTGCAGCACCCCCGGGGAAAGCCCCAGCGCCGTGCCGCCGCTGCCGCCCGCCCGCGCCACCGTCTCCTGCCGCGGCGCGCGGCGACGCAGCAGCAGCGCCAGCGGCAGCAGCACGGCGAGGCAGACCAGCCCCACCAGCTCATGCGTCCGCCGCCAGCCCAGCTCCGCGATCCCCCATTGCAGCAGGGGCGGCCAGACCGTGCCGGCGAAGTAATTGCCGCAGGCACAGATGGCGACCGCCAGCCCCCGCCGCTGCCGGAACCACAGCGAGGTATCGGCGACCAGCGGCCCGAACATGGCACAGGCGCCGAACAGCCCGATGAACACCCCATGGATCAGCGCGAAGCTAGTGATGTCCCCCGCCTGCGCCGCCAGCAGATAGCCGAGGCCAAGGGACAGGCTGCCCCCCAGCACCGGCCACATCACGCCGAAGCGGTCCGCCAGCCTGCCCATCAGCACCCCGCCCGCGGCGAAGCCGATGGTGGTGAGCGTGTAGGGCAAGGCGGCCGCCGCCCGCGCCGTGCCGAATTCCGCCTGCACCGCCGGCAGCGCCACGACGATGGACCACAGCCCGACGCCACCCAGCGTATTGAGCAGGACTGCCAGGCCCAGCCGGGCCCAGGCGTAGGACGAGTCCACCCCGCCCGCGGCCCAGGGTGCCGCATGGTCCGCGACTGGCATCAAACTTCCTCCCGGGCTCTACCGGCCCTGCCTCACCATCGCACCGTGCGCCGCCCCTGGCTACCGGTTCGCCCGCTCCAGCATCACCGCCGCCAGCACGGAGGCCCCGGCGGCGCAGTGCACCGGCTCGCACCACTCGGCCTCGTTGTGGGAGAGGCCGTCGCGGCAGGGGACGAAGATCAGCTCGGTCGGGCAGACCGTGCTCATGTTGAAGGCGTCATGCCCCGGCCGCGTCCGCATGCGCATGACGGAATGGCCCAGCGCCTGCGCCGCCTGCTCCGTCGCGGCCACCAGCGCTGCGTCGAAATGGAAGGGGTCGCGCAGCCGGCGCAGCCTGGTCTCGAAGCCGAGGCCGGTCTCGGCGCCGATCCGCGCCATGGCGGCGTCGATCTCCGCCAGCATGGCGGTGCGGGTCGCCTCCGTCTCGCAGACCAGGCCGAAGGACAGCGTCACGAGATGCGGCAGCACGATGCGGTTGTTCGGCCAGGCATCGATGACGACGGTGCTGGCCGTGCCGTCCGGCGCATGGGCGTAGCCGCAGCGCTCCACCGCCGCGATCAGCAGCGCGGCGCCGTAGAGGGCATTGCGCCGCTGCGGCATGGGGGTGGATTGGATGTGCGAATTCTGCCCGGTCACCGCCACGTCCAGCATGGCGGACCAGCAGCTCTGGGTGACGGCGCCGATCGTCACCCCGACGCGTTCCAGCAGCGGCCCCTGCTCGATATGCAGTTCGAGATAGGTGTCCACGGGGCGGCCGCCCATCGGCGCCTCGCCGAGGAAGCCGATGCGCCGCAGCTCCTCGCCGAAGCGGCGGCCGGCGCGGTCGGTGGCGGCATGCGCCTGCTCCAGCGCCAGCGCGCCGGTGAAGACCGCAGAGCCCATGAGGCCGGGGAAGAAGCGGCAGCCCTCCTCATTGGTCCAGTTCACCACCTCGATGGCGCGGCGCGTGGCGATGCCGGCGTCGTTCAGCGTCCGCACCGCCTCCAGCGCGCCGAGCACGCCGAGCGGGCCGTCGAAGCGGCCGCCTGTCGCCTGGGTATCCAGGTGGCTGCCGGCCAGGACCGGCGGCAGGGAGGGGTCCGTGCCCTCCCGCCGGGCGAAGATGTTGCCCATGGCGTCCACCGTCAGGCTCAGCCCGGCCTGCCGGCACCAATGCATGAAAAGCCGCCTGGCATCGCCATCGGCATCGCACAGCGCCTGGCGGTCATGCCCGCCAGCCTGGCCCGCGCCGATCTGGCCCAGACTCATCAGATCGGCCCAGAGCCGTTCCCCGTTCACCTGCATGCGCTTGCTCCCCGCGGCGGCGACGGCGTTCCCCTTGGCGGCAGGCTATCCGTGGCGGCGCCCGGGTCAATGCTTGCGGCGGCGCGGGGGGCCGGCCTAGCCTGAGCTGCAACGAAGGGGGGAACCGCCATGCTGACCCGAAGGGTCTTCGCATCCTGCGCCATCTGCGGCGTGCTGGGCCTGACTGCGAGCCAGGTGGCGGCGCAGCCCGCCGGCGGCATCACCCGCACCCTGCTGCGGCAGGAGGACGTGCCGGGCACCAATTACGTGAACATGCAGATGCTCGTGGAGATCGAGCCCAACGCGATGGTGGCCCGCCACACCCATCCGGGGCATGAGGGCAGCTACGTCATCGAGGGCGAATCGGAGCTGCTGGTGGCCGGCCAGCCGCCGCGGCTGATCAAGGCCGGCGACAGCTTCCTGGTCCAGGCCGGGGTGCCGCATGCGGCGCGCAACGGCGCGGCGAAGACGCGCATCTTCGGCAGCTTCGTGGTGGAGAAGGGAAAGCCGGTGGCCTCGCCGGCGCCGGAATAGCCGGCGTCTCACGCCAGGGGCAGAGGCCCTGGAGCATTTTTCAAGTCCGGCGGAATCGTCGGACGACTCGGAAAATGCGACCGAACAAGGGGCTGGAGCGGGTTCGCCGAGCGCAGGCGAGGTGAAACCGCTCTAGCCTGCTTGCCCGCGCAATTCGCAGGAGATCCGGCGAGCTTCGCGGGCAGGACGCCGGAACGGAACATCGTCCCACTTGCCGCCACCGGCGCTGCGGCCGCCGCCCAGCCCCTTCACCGCCACCCGGCGGCCCACCGGCTGCGTGCGGCAGCATGCGACGGTCGCCCGGCGCGATCGGCGCACGCCCGGCAGCACGGGGGCGGGTTGGTGCCGTTCGCCAGGGTCTCGGCGCCGAGCCGGAAGGTGCGCCGCCAGCGCCTTGCGGCGACGGGTCGAGCGTCGCCGGCATGGCCACTGGCGGCGCGACGCCCCGCTGCCCGCCATGCACGGGCCCGAAACTCAGACCGGGTCCGGGGCCAGGTCCTCGCCCCTGCCGAGGTCCAGGGGCAGCGCCCCTGGCTCACTCCTGCCGCGCGCCGGAAGCCAGGATGATCGGCCGCCATTTCGCCTCCTGCGCCCGGCGGTGCTCCTTGATCGCCTCCGGCGTCGTCCACCAGGCGCGGGCGCCGAGGTCGAGATAGGCGCGCTGCAGGCTGTCGGTCGCCAGCGCCTGCCGCGACCAGTCGCTCATCCGCGCCAGCATCGCCGGCGGAATCCCCGCCGGGGCGCAGAGGCAGGTCCAGGAGACGATGTCGAAGCCCGGGACGAATTCCGCGATGGCCGGCAGGTCCGGCGCCGCCGGGCTGCGCTCCGCGCTCGTCACCGCCAGCCCCCGCAGCTTGCCCTCCCGCACATGGCCGATGGCGGAGGAGAAATTCGCCAGCATCATCTGGATCCGCCCGGCCATCAGGTCGATGAGGCCGGGCGCCTCGCCGCGATAGGGCACGTGGACAATCTCGGCCCCGGTCATCTGCCCGAACATGGCGCCGGAAAGATGCAGCGTGGTGCCCGGCCCGGCGGAGCCGTAGGAGAAGCGGCCCGGCGCCTCCCGCATCATGGCGATCAGCTCCGGCACCGTCCGCGCCGGCGAGTCGTTGTTCACCACCAGCAGGTTGGGGAGCTGCCAGATGCCGGAGATGAAGGTGAAGTCCCGCTCCGGATGGAAGGGCAGGCTGGGCTTCAGGGTGGGCGAGATGGCCTGGGAGGCGATGCCGCCGAGGCCGATGGTGGTGCCGTCCGGCCGCGACTTCGCCACGGCGTCCAGCCCGACATCGCCGCCCGAGCCGGAGCGGTTCTCGACGACGAATTGCTGGCCGGTGAGCTCCGTCAGCCGGGCGCAGAACAGGCGGGAGAGGATGTCGGTGGAGCCGCCCGGCGGGTAGGGGTTGATGTAGCGGATCGGCTGGCTTGGCCAGTCGCCGCCCTGGGTATTGGCCCCCTGGGCGCGGGCGAGCGACGGGGCGGCGAGCAGCGCGGCCAGCGTGGCGCGGCGGGTGGTGTCGGGCATCCGTGTCTCCCTTGCGAATTCCTGGCGGGCGGGGCGCCGCCCTGGCCCTAGCGCGGCCTGGGCTGGTCCGGCCCGGCGTCGGCGCGCTGCCGCCCGGAGGCAGCCGGGCAAGCTCAGTCGACCTGGGCGCCGGAGGCGCGGATGATGGGCGCGAAAGCGGCCTCGTTCTTCGCCCGGAAGCTGGCGAATTCCTCCGGCGAGGTGAACCAGGTCGTCGCGCCATTCTCCTGGAAGCGGGCGATGAGGTCGGGCGCCGCCAGCGCCTGGCGCGTCAGGGCAGAGAGCCGCTGCACCACCCCGGCGGCAAGCCCGGCGGGCCCCATGACGCCGCCCCAGCTATCGATCTCGAAGCCCGGCAGGAATTCCGCCATGGCCGGGTATTCCGGCGCGAAGGGGCTGCGCTTCGCGCCCGTCACCGCCAGGCCACGCAGCCTTCCCTCCTTCACCAGGGACAGCGCCTGGGGGATGTTGTCGAACATCATGTGCACCCGGCCGGCGACCAGGTCGATATGCGCCGGCGCGCCGCCGCGATAGGGCACATGGATCATCTCCAGCCCCGCCATGGCGGCGAACATGGCGCCGGCCAGGTGCACTGTCGTGCCGCTGCCGGAGGAGGCGTAGATGTATTTCCCCGGATTCGCCTTCACCAGCGCGATCAGCTCCGGCACCGTCTGCGCCGGCACCTCCGGGTTGATGGCGAGGAAATTCGGCAATTGCCAGAGGCCGGAGACATAGGTGAAGTCCTTCGTCACGTCGAAGGGCAGGCGGCGGTAGAGCGTCGGCCCGATGGCCAGCGGCGCCACGCTGGCAAGGCCGATGGTGCGGCCATCCGGCGTGCTGCGGGCGATCGCCTCCGTGCCGATATTGCCGGCGGAGCCGGAGCGGTTCTCGACGACGAATTGCTCGCCGGTGATCTCCGCCATCTTCTGGCACCAGAGGCGGGAGAGGATGTCCGTGCCGCCGCCGGGCGGGAAGATGCCGATGAAGCGGATGGAGCCCTGCGGCCAGATGCCCTGCGCCAGCGCCGACGCCTTCAGCGCGGCGAGCGCCGCGGCACCCAGGGCGAGCGCCGCGCGGCGCCCGAGGATCCCGGTCATGTTTCACTCCCTGCAGCCCGGCCCTTCGCGGGCCTTGGGCCAGGAGCATGGCATGGAAAGCGGGGCGCGCCTATCGTCCCCGCAACGGGTGGCGGCGGGCCTTGGACCCCGCCGGGGGGGAGGATGGGGGCGGAGCTGCGGCGCCGCGGGCACAGGGCATGGATGGGCAAAGCCATGGCCGCCCCGTGCGTACGGACACCCTCGGCCGCAGCGCATCCAGCCCCCGCAAGCGGGGGAGGCAGGCGGGCCGCTACGGCGCGGGATCGGGCGAAGCGCGGGACGCGGCGCGGAACCCGGTCAGCGGGCGCGGTCGATGCAGAAGGCGACGATATCCGCCAGCGCCCGGCGTTCCGCGCTGTCCGGGAAGCGGGAAAGGGCCTGCAGCGCCAGGTCACCGTAATGCCGCGCGCGCTCCACCGTGTCGCGCAGCGCGCCGTGCCGCTCCAGCAGCGTCTGGGCCGCGGCCAGGTCGGTCTCCGCCTGCGCCCGTTCCTCCAGCACCCGGCGCCAGAAGCCGCGTTCCGCCTCATCGCCACGGGCGAAGGCCAGCAGCACGGGCAGGGTGATCTTGCCTTCGCGGAAATCGTCGCCGACCGTCTTGCCCAGCCGCTCCTGCTCCGCGGCGTAATCCAGCGCGTCATCCACCAATTGGAAGGCGATGCCGAGGTTGCGGCCATAGGCGTCCAGCGCCTCGGCCTCCGGCGGCGGACGGTCCGCCACCACGGCGCCGATGCGCGTCGCGGCGGCGAACAGCGCGGCGGTCTTGCCCTCGATCACCTGCAGATACTGCGCCTCGGTGGTCGCCGTGTCGTTCTGGGTGACGAGCTGCAGCACCTCCCCTTCCGCGATGGTCGCGGCGGCGGCGGAGAGGATGGCCAGCACTTCGAGATTGCCGTCCTCCACCATGAGCTGGAAGGCGCGGGCGAAGAGGAAATCCCCCACCAGCACGGAGGGCTTGTTGCCGAACAGCGCATTGGCGCTGGCCTGGCCGCGGCGCAGCGCGCTTTCATCCACCACATCGTCATGCAGCAGGGTCGCGGTGTGGATGAACTCCACGCAGGCGGCGAGCGCCACATGGCGGTGCCCGCGATAGCCGCAGAGCCGGGCGGCCGCCAGCGTCAGCAACGGCCGCAGCCGCTTGCCGCCGGCCGCGACGATATGCGCGGCAAGCTGCGGGATGAGGGCGACCGGGCTCTGCATCCGCTCGACGATCAGCCGGTTGCAGGCTTCGAGATCGGCGCGGACGAGCGCCATCAGCGCGCTCAGCGCATCCTCGCCGCGCGCGGCGGCCATCTTGTCTGACGACGCGATCGGCATCGCCTGCGCTTCCGCGTCCACTCTGCTTGACCCTGGCTCAGGGCAATAGCCGACCGGGTGGATCGCCCGATCGGATATTGCCCTAGAAAATATAGCCGCTAGAGCAGCTTGTCCCCGGGCTGGTTGGACCGCTCCATGGTCCAACCAGCCCGGAGGCTGCTCCAGGGGGCGGCACCATAACCACGCGGCCATGTGGCGGCAAGCGCAGCAAATTCAAGGATTTCATCTCGGCATGCGGGTGGTCGCGACAATCCAGGACCCGATCCGCCTCAGCTTCCTGCAGGCGCTGCTGGCCGATGCGGGCATCCCGAGCCTGGTGCTGGACGCGCATATCAGCGCGCTGGAAGGCGGCATCGGCGCTTTCCCCCGGCGCCTCGCCGTGGCCGAGCAGGACCACGCCCGGGCCGTCAGGCTGCTGGCCGAAGCCGGCGAGGCAGCCGGGTGAGCGGGACGGAGAGCACCACGGAGGATCACCTGCTGGGCGGCCGGGTGCGGTTGCGCCAGCCGAGGCGCGGCCTGCGGGCGGGGCTGGATGCGGTGCTGCTGGCCGCCGCCATTCCGGCAAGGCCTGGGGAGGCGGTGCTGGAGGCGGGCTGCGGCAGCGGCGCCGGCTTCCTCTGCCTCGCCGCGCGGGTGCCGGGCCTGCGCATCCTGGCGGTGGAGCGGGAGGCCTCGCTCGCCGCGTTGGCGCGGGAGAATGCCGCGGCGAACGGGCTGGCGGCGCAGGTGGAGGTGATCGAGGGCGATGTGCGGGATCCGGCGCTCGCCCGCCGCCTGCCGCGCTGCGATCACAGTTTCGCCAACCCGCCCTACTGGCCCGGCGGCACCGCGCCGCCGGAAGCGCTGCGCCGGGCGGCGACGCATGCGGAGGCGGGGCTGGCGGAGTGGGCGCGCTTCCTGGCCGCGCCGCTGCGCCATCGCGGCAGCCTCAGCCTCATCCTGCCGGCGGCGCGGCTGGCGGCGGGGATGGCGGCGCTGGCGGCGGCCGGCGGCGGCGGGGTGCGGCTGCTGCCCTTCTGGCCGCGGGAAGGCCAGGCGGCGAAGCGCGTGCTGCTACAGGGGCGCCTCGGCAGCCGCGGCCCGACGCGGCTGGAGCCCGGGCTGGTGCTGCACGATGAAGCCGGCTTCACCCCGGCGGCGCAGGCGGTGCTGGGCGCGGCGGCGGGGCTGGAAGGCTGAGCGCATAGCCCGAATGGCGCCGCGCCCTGGCGCATTCTGTATACCAAGTTACACGCCGGCCGACGCCTTACGCCCTTGCCGCCACCAGCCATGCCGGCGCCCCCTTAGCCGTGCCTGGACGAGACACACCCCCTCGCCTGTTCCGCAGTGCCGCGCCGCGTGCCTCACTTCTCCGTCGCGTCCGGGTGGCGGAGATGCCAGAGCCGCTCATGCGCGGCGACCAGGCTTTCCATGTTCCGCCGGCGATTGGCGTCCGGCGAGACGGGGCGGCGCGTCAGCATCATCTCGAGGATGCGGAGGAGCTGCTCCGCCACCTCGAAATCCGCCTGGTCGCAGGCGTGGTGGAAGGCGATCAGGATCTTGTCGGAAAGCCGGCGGCTGTGCCGCGGCGCGGAACCGCGCCCGGACTCCCGCCCGCCATCCTGATCGGAAGCCTCATCCGCCATCACCTGCTCCCCACACCAAGCTTGCCGCTATGGCACGACGCCGAGTCGACGCTCAGCCAATCTAAGGCAAAACCCCGAGAAATGACTGCTCAACTCCGCCGAGAGGCAGCCCCGAGCTGTGCCTGCACCGCAGCGGCCATCGCCTCGGGCGAGGTGTCCGGTCGGAACAGGCTGCGTACGCGCGCATCCGGCCCCACCAAGTACACAAAGCTCGAATGGTCCATCAAGTAATCGGTCATGTCCGGGCGCCGCACCTTCGCGTAGTAGACGCGGTAGCGGCGCGCCACTTCCGCCACCTGCTCCGCCGTGCCGGTCAACCCCTGCAACCGTGGATGGAAGCGGCTGACGTAGTCGGCGAGATGCTCCGGCGTGTCGCGCTCCGGATCCACGCTGATGAGGACCGGGACCACCTGCTCTGCCAGCGGGCCGAGCTGGTCGAGCGCCGCGGCCATGGCGCCGAGCTCGGTCGGGCAGACATCGGGGCAGTAGGAGTAGCCGAAATACAGCAGCATCCAGCGCCCGGCGTAATCGCGCTCCGTCACCGCCCGCCCGGTCTGGTCCACCAGGCTGAAGCCGCCGCCGAGCGTCATGCCCTGCGGCAGCGCGATGCCGCCCATGGCGGCGACCGGCGCCTGGCCGCCGAAGAGCTGCGCGACGCGGTTGGTGAAGGCGTCCACCAGGCTCTCCTCCGGCCCGCGGGTCACCCATGCCAGCGCCCAGACACCGCCGAGCAGCAGGATGAGCAGGACAGCCAGAAGGCGGATCAGGCGGAGCATCCGGGCTAGATAGCCGGAGTGCGGGCGCCTCGCCAGCCGGGGGGCATGGCGCCGCCGCCCCCCCCGCCGCGCATCATCCGGTGGTTGCCGGGCCGGGCAGCCGCACAGCCGCTGCGCGAGGCCGCGGCCGGCATGTCAGGCAAAGGCCTCGTCCCAGCTCCCGGTCGTACTGGCGCGGGAATATTCCGTCGCCCGGTTCTCGAAGAAATTGGTGTGCTCCACCGCGTTCAGCATCTCGTCCAGCCAGGGCAGCGGATTCTTCTCGATGTTGTAGAGCGGTTCGAGGCCGAGCTGCTGCAGGCGGCGATCGGCGATGAAGCGGATATAGGTCTTGGTGTCCGCGGCATTCAGCCCCTCGACGCCGCCGAGCTCGAAGGCGAGGTCGATGAAGGCGTCCTCGTGCTGCACGATGGTGTCGCAGATCTCGGCGAGGTCGCGCTTCAGCTCCTCCGTCCAGATCTCCGGATTCTCGTGGATGAAGGTGCGGAAGAGGCGGATGACGGAGAGGCAGTGCAGCGTCTCGTCGCGCACGGACCAGGAGACGATCTGGCCCATGCCCTTCATCTTGTTGAAGCGCGGGAAGTTCATCAGGATGGCGAAGGAGGCGAAGAGCTGCAGCCCCTCGGTGAAGGCGCCGAAGGCGGCCAGGGTCTTGGCGATCTCGGTCTTCGAGTCGACCCGGAAGGCCTGCATGTAGTCGAATTTGTCCTTCATCTCCTTGTAGCGGAGGAAGGCGGTGTACTCGACCTCCGGCATCCCCACCGTGTCCAGCAGGTGGCTGTAGGCGGCGATGTGGATGGTCTCGATGTTGCTGAAGGCGCTTAGCATCATCAGCACTTCCGTCGGCTTGAACACCTGGGAGTAGTGCTTCATGTAGCAGTTGTTCACCTCGACATCCGCCTGGGTGAAGAAGCGGAAGATCTGCGTCAGCAGGTTCCGCTCGGCGGGGGTGAGGTTCTTCTGCCAGTCCTTCACGTCATCGGCGAGCGGCACCTCCTCCGGCAGCCAATGCACGCGCTGCTGGGTGAGCCAGGCGTCATAGGCCCAGGGGTAGCGGAAGGGCTTGTAGACCGGGTTGGCGGTCAGCAGGTCGAAATGCGGCTGGGCGTTGCTGTCCATCGGGGGGGTGCCATCTGGCATGGGTGCACCATGAGCTTGCAATGGGGGGCGGCGCAGCGGCAAGCACCGCGCCGGAGCCGGCGTGTTTTCCATTCCTGGACGGCTGCCGCCGGCCCGGCGACGGCAGCTCCTCGGGCGGCGATGCGGTAAGGTGTCGCCCTGGCCTCAGCGCGCTACTGGCACGCCAGGCACTCCTCGTAATCCGTCGTCCCCACCGCAGCCGCCACCAGCAGTGGCAGCACGGCCGGGTCCGGCTTCGCCGGGCGCAGATTCGGCGCTTCCTGCACCACCTTCTCGCTGATCGTATCCGCCCGCTGGATGCTCAGCGAGCGGCAGTAATAGAGGCTCTTCACCCCCTTCTTCCAGGCCTGCAGATGGATCTGGTGCAGGTCCCGCTTATGCACATTGGCCGGCAGGAACAGGTTCACCGACTGGCTCTGGCAGATGAAGGGCGTGCGGTCGGCGGCGTGCTCCACCACCCAGCGCTGGTCCAGCTCGAAGGCGGTGCGGAAGGTGGCCTTCTCCTGCTCCGTCAGGAAGTCCAGGTGCTGCACGCTACCCTTGTTCACCGTGATGCTGGTCCAGGTCTCGGCATCGTCGCGGCCATGCTTCGCCAGCACCTTCTTCAGGTACGGGTTGCGCACGATGTAGCTGCCGCTGAGCGTCTTGTGGTTGTAGACATTCGCCGCGATCGGCTCGATGCCCGGCGACGCCCCGCCGCAGATGATGGAGATGGAGGCGGTCGGCGCGATCGCCATCTTGTTCGAGAACCGCTCCATCACCCCGTATTCCGCCGCATCCGGGCAGGGGCCGCGCTCCTCCGCCAGGGCGCGGCTGGCGAAATCCGCCTGCTCCCGGATGTGCTTGAACATCTTCTTGTTCCACACCTTCGCGATCACGCTCTCGAAGGGCACGTTCTGGCTCTGCAGGAAGCTGTGGAAGCCCATGACGCCGAGGCCGACCGAGCGCTCCCGCATCGCGGAGTACTTCGCCTTCGCCATGGAATCCGGCGCGGTGTCGATGAACTCCTGCAGCACGTTGTCCAGGAAGCGCATCACGTCCGGGATGAAGCGCGGATTGTCCTTCCACTCGAACCAGGTCTCGAGGTTGAGGGAGGAGAGGCAGCAGACGGCGGTGCGGTCCCGCCCATGCTGGTCGCGGCCGGTCGGCAGGGTGATCTCGGAGCAGAGGTTGGAGGTCTTCACCTCCAGCCCCGCCAGCTTGTGGTGCGCCGGCATGGAACGGTTCACCTGATCGGAGAAGATCAGGTAGGGCTCGCCCGTCTCGATCCGCGCGGTGAGGATGCGGATCCACAGCCCGCGCGCCGAGATCTTGCGCATGACGGCGCCGTCCTTCGGGCTGACCAGCGGCCATTCCTCGTCATTCTCGACCGCGCGCATGAACGCGTCCGGCAACAGGATGCCGTGGTGCAGGTTCAGCGCCTTGCGGTTCGGGTCGCCGCCGGTGGGGCGGCGGATTTCGATGAATTCCTCGATCTCCGGGTGGCTCACCGGCAGGTAGCAGGCGGCGGAGCCGCGGCGGAGCGAGCCCTGGGAAATGGCGAGGGTCAGGCTGTCCATCACCCGGATGAAGGGGACGACGCCGGAGGTCTTGCCGTTGCGCCCCACCTTCTCGCCGATGCCGCGGAGATTGCCCCAATAGCTGCCGATGCCGCCCCCCTTGGCGGCCAGCCAGACATTCTCGTTCCACAGCCCGACAATGCCCTCGAGGCTGTCCGAGGCCTCGTTCAGGAAGCAGGAGATGGGCAGGCCACGGGTGGTGCCGCCATTGGAGAGCACCGGCGTCGCCGGCATGAACCACAGCCTGCTGATGTAGTCGTAGATCCGCTGGGCATGCGCCGGATCGTCGCCGAAGGCGCTGGCGACGCGGGCGAACAGGTCCTGATAGCTCTCGCCGGGCAGCAGGTAGCGGTCACCCAGCGTCGCCTTGCCGAAATCCGTCAGCAGGGCGTCCCGCGCCCGGTCCACCTGTACCTGGTGATGTCCTTCCAACTGCACCGCATCGAACACAGTCACGTCCCCCTTAATCCCCCGGACCGGAGCATGCATCGCGGACGCTCTCCACACAAGATATTGGAGCAAGAGGGGCATTCTAACACCAGATCGGGTAGGCAGGTCCAGCAATTCCGGCATGCAGAAAAGCCAGGGGGAAAGCCAATGTTCTATTTATGTTCTCATGTTGGGGGAGGCTGGAAGGCGCGTCAAGCAAAGGGAGCGTCGGGGGTCCGGCCAGGATTCGGCGCCGCCCCTCGCCGCGGGGCGCGGCCCGGGGCAGGCCGGCATCCGCCCGAGGAACGGGGGCCATGCCCTGGACTCGCCGAGCGGGCCCTGCCCGCCCACCTGGGGCAGCGGGAGACGATGCTGTTCAAAGGTGTCCCCTGGGCCGGGGGACCATCGGCCTTACCGCGACCGCGGCTGGCGCGGCCGGGCGGCAGGCTGGCGGTGGAACGTGACGCGCAGGCTGGCGGCGGAAGCGCAGATCACCGCTTGGCGCCATCCGCGGCCCGTCGCGGACAGCAGCACGTGCCATGCGGCTTGGGGTGGAGAATCCTGCGGCAGAAGATGCGACGCAACGACCCAAGGCGGCCGCGCTGCCGCAGGGGCAAGGGGGCAAGGGGGCAAGGGGCAGAGAATGGAGGCGCTGCCTCCCCAGGCCCCACTCAGGGGTGAACCATCCCCTGGACCCTGGCGAGACTCCGCAGTTCAGCCCGGGTCCGAACTCAAACCGAGGTCCGGGGCCAGATCCTGGCCCCGGCGGGGGTTGGCGGCGTACTGCCGCCAACAGGGCAGTACGCCTGCCGGGGCCAGGGGCGTAGCCGTTCTCTACCCCGGCTGCGTGCCGGGCGGCGGCGCCGGAGGGGCCGGCGGCGCCATGCCCGGGCCATGGCCATGGCCGTGCGGCCCGAAGCGGCGCGGCGGCGCCGGCAGCTCATCCAGGGTGACGCCGTTATCACCATTCGCGTCCAGGGCACGGAAGCGAGCCTCGATCGCCGGGCGCACTTCCTCCAGCGTCACCTTGGCGTCGCGGTTGGCGTCCAGGGCGCGGAACATCATGGCCATCATCCGCGCCCGGTCCGGCCGCATGCCGGCGCCGTCCTGGCCGCCCCGCTCGGCCGCCGCCGGCATCAGCCGGGCGGAGAGCAGCTCCTCCATCACCAGCCCGCCATCGCGGTCGCGGTCGGCATCAGCGAAGCGCTGCTGCGCGAAGCCCCAGGCCTCCTCCCAGGTGATGCGGCCATTGTGGTCGGCATCGACGCGCTGGAACAGGGCAACGCCGCCATGCGGCCCACGGCCGGCCGCCGGCGGAGGGGCGGGCCGCGCACCAGGCGCGGGCGCGGGCGGCACCGGCTGCGCCAGGGCCGGCGCCGCCAGCAGCGCGGACCCGAGCAGGGCGAGGCGGAGTGACTTCATCGGCGTATTCTCCTCATGCGGGACCTGTCGGGCCCGGCATCCGGAAGATGGGGGCGAAATGTAACGCCGACATGACCGGAGGCTGGACCCGGGGTGAGGAAGGGTAACGCTCAGCCCGGCGTGCCGGCTTCCCCGAGATCCCACCACATCCCGGCAAAGGCCAGGATGCCCTCCCGCGCCGGGCCGGTCAGCAGGTGCTCGTCCGGGCCGTGCTGCTTGCAGCCATTATAGCTGTGCGGCACCCAGACCAGCGGCGTGCCCAGATGGTCCATGAAGACGTCGCCCGGCAGCCCGCCCGAGGAATTCGGGATGATCTGCACCCGCTTGCCGAGGCTGCGCTCCATGCTGGCCTGAGCCCAGCGCACCCAGGGATGGTCCGGCGGCGTGCGGGACGCGGCCATGCGCACCCCCGGCTCGCGGATCTCGACATCGGCGAAGCCGTGCTCGTCCAGGTGGCGGCGAAGGGCGGGGCCGAATCCCGCCGGGTCGGTATCCACCGTGTAGCGGATATGGCAGGTGGCGCGGGCATCGGGGGCGACGGCGTTCACCGGCGCCTCCGGCCGGCCGCTGACCATGGCAAGGACGATGAAGCTGTTCCAGCCATAGATCTTCTCGGCCGCGGTCAGGCCCGGCTCGCCCCAATCCGGGTCGATGGTGGCGGCACCCTCCGCCCCGCCCACCGGGCAGCCGGCGAGGACGCCGCGCACCTCGGCCGGCACGCCATTCCGCGGCAGCCAGTCCCGGACCAGGATCTTGCCGCGCGCGTCGCAGATGCTGGCGATGGCGTGGGTAAGGCGGATGGCCGGGTCGGTGGTCAGGCCGCCCCAATGGCCGGAATGCACGCCGCCCTCGCGCAGCTTCAGGACCAGGTCGAATTGGAAGATGCCGCGGGTGCCGGTGGCGATGGTCGGCAGGGCCGGGTCCACGCGGGGGCCGTCCGAGGCGATGAGCACATCGGCCGTCAGCAGGTCGCGATGGGCGGCGACGAATTCGCGCAAGCCCCGGGAGCCGCGCTCCTCCGCCATCTCCAGCACCAGCTTCAGGTTGAAGCCCAGCCTGCCGCCGCGCTCCGCCAGCACGGCTTCCAGCGCGGCGAGGTTCAGGGCGTGCTGGCCCTTATTGTCCGCGGTGCCGCGGCCGTACCAGTGATCGCCGTCCTCGGTCAGCGCCCAGGGGGTGAGGCCGGGGCGCCATTGCTCATCCAGGCCGCGGACGGTGTCGCCATGGCCGTAGAGCAGCACGGTGGGGCGGGCCGGATCCTCGATGCGCTCGGCGGTGAGGATGGGGCCGAAGCCAGGGAGCGGGTTGGGGTGGATGGTGGCGGTGAAGCCGAGGCGCTCCACCCAGGGGCGGATGGCGGTTTCCAGGTAGCGCGCCAGCTCCGCCTCATAGGCCGGGTCCTGGGCGGTGGAGGGGATGGCGACGAGACCGGCGAGGAGGGATTTGAAATGGCCCTCATCGAAGAAGGCCGCGGCGCGGCTGAGGGCGCCTTCGCGGGTGGGCATAAGCAGCATTCTCCTGCGCCTGGGTGGCGGTGGCGTAGCCGGGCGCGGGGGCTGGTGGCAATCCGGCCCCCGGCAAACGCCCACCGGGTTCCGGGGACCGGTCCGGTCCCCGGCGGGGTTGGTGGCATTGCCGCCAACGAGGCAGCGCCCTCTGCCGGGGCCCGGGGCAGCGCCCCGGCACCCCCCTACCTCTCCGCCTTCCACCTGAGAAACCCCGCCACCTCCGCCAGCCTTCGCGGCGCCCCCACCGGCCCCACCAGCCGCAGCGCCACCGGCGGCGCCTCCGCCACCGGCCGGGCTTCCAGCCGCAGATCCAGCCCGCCCCGCGCCAGGTCGATCTCGCCGCTCGCCGAGGCCGCGCCCCCTTCCCCGGCCAGCTCCGCCCGTTCCAGCCGCAGCCGTCCTTCCGTCAGAAGCCCCGCCAATTCCAGCCGGTCGAAGCCGCTCGCCCCGCCCTCCAAGGCCTGGCGCAGCGCCGTCTCCGCCCGGCCCAGCTCCGGCAGCGCTGCCGCCTCCTGCAGCGCGCGGAGGGAAAGGCCGGTCAGCACCCCGTCCCGCCCCGTCACCTCCAGCCGGCCTTCCGCCGTCGCCGCCAGCGCCGCCGGGCTGTGGCCAGCCGCGCTCAGCCGCAGCTCCCCGGCATAGAGGCCGGCGGCAAGATCCAGCGGCAGGCCGAGGAGCGGCGCCGCCAGCGTCACATCCGCCAGCGCCGCGCTCAGCGCCAGGCGCGGGGGGGAGGCGCCGGACTCCAGCGCCACCTCGCCGCGCAGCGCGCCGCCGCCGAGCCGCGCCTGCAGCCCCTCCAGCTTCAGCCCGCCGCCGGCCAGGCGCAGGGTGGCGCTCAGCCCTTCCAGCGGCACCTCGCCGGGCAGCGGCACCCGCGCCGCCTCCAGTGCCAGCTCGGCGTCCAGCGCCTGCAGCGGCTCCAGCGCCAGCGGTTCCCGCGCCCCCAGCCTCGGCCAGGGCAAGGGCAGCGTCTCCAGCGCCACCCGTCCGGTCAGGCGCGGCCGCGCCCCGCCGGCGGCCGTCCCGCCCGCCGCCCCGCCCAGGGCCAGCGTCACCTGCGCCCGGCCGCGCAACCCGCCCGCCACCAGGTCCAGATGCTCCGCCGTCAGGCTGCTGGCCTCCGCACTGCGCTGGCCGGAGAGGTTGGCGACCAGGGCGAAGGAGCCCTCCCCCAGCCAGTCCGGCGCGCCGAAGCCCAGCTCCGCCAGCAGCCGCGGCGCGCCCGGGTGGCGCAGCGTCAGCGCGCCGCTGCCCCGCCAGGCCAGGGTATCCAGCGTCGCATTCGCCTCCACCCGCAGCTCGCCGAGATCGCCTTCCGCCTTCAGCGCCAGCGCCTCCGGCGCGCCGCTGCCGGACAGGCGCAGCGTGACCTGCTCCGCCAGCAGCGGGGCCAGCCGGGCCCATTCGGAGGGCAGCAGCGGGGCCAGGGCAGCGCCGCTGGCCCCGCTCAACTCCAGCATCAGATCCGGGAAGCGCAGCGCCGGGCCGAGCTGGGCGGCGCCGGAGGCGGCGATATCCACCTCCCCCAGCCGCAGCGCCAGGCGGCGCAGCGTGGCGCGGCCGTTTTCCAGCGTGGCGTCCAGCGCGGCGCGGCCGGCCTCCAGCCCGCGCCAGCGCAAAGTCTCCGCCGCCAGCCGCAAATTGAGGTCGAAGCCTGCCAGCCTGGCCGGCGCCGGCCAGGCTGGCAGCAGCCCGTCCAGCTCCAGCCGGTCCAGCGTCAGCCCGATGCCCAGCGCCGGCCGCCCCCCCGCCGCCTGGCGCAGCACCCCGGCGCCCGAGACCCGCGCGCCATCCACCGTCGCGGCCAGCTCGGCGAGGCTCGTCTCGGACTCCGAAAGCGCCAGGCGGAAGCGCCCCTCCGCCTGGCGCAGCCGGGTCGGGTCGATGCCGGCGAGCGGCAGGCCGAGCGCCCCCAGCGTCTCCCGCAGATTCGGCGCGGCGAAGCGGATGGCGAGTTCCAGCCGCGGTCCGGCGGTGGCGCCGGCGAGTTCCAGCGCCGTCTCACCGGGCAGCAGCACGGAGACGTCGGAGAGGGTGATCCGGTCGCCTTCCAGGAAGGCGGCGCCGCGCAACCTCCGCAGCGGCACGCCGGAGAGGGCGGTGGCCTCGGCGGAGAGATCGACCGAGACGGGCAGGGCGGCGCCCCGCGCCCCCCGCAGCGCCGCCACCCAGGCATCGAGGTCGAGCCGCCCGGCGACGACGGCCAGGTCCAGCCGCGGCGCCGGGGCGAGGCGGAGCGTCACCGCCCCGCGCGCCGGCTGGCCGCCGAGATCGAGGGTCAGGTCGTCGGCGGCCAGCAGATCGGCCGAGGCGGTGAGCCGGCCGGTGGCGCGGAAGGCCTGGGCGGGGGCGGGCAACAGGGTGGAGAGGTCCGGGCCGCTGGCTTCCAGCCGCCCCTCGAAGCCGCCGCCCGGGGCCAGCACGCCGCGTGCCGCCAGGGTGGTGCCGCCGAGCACCGTGGAAAGGTCCAGCGGCGCGATGCCGTCATAGCCGGCGCGGCCGAGGCTGGCGTTGAAGCGGAGCTGGGCGCCGCGCCAGGTGAAGCGGCCCTCGGCGCTCAGCGCCTCGGCTATCCCGCCCGTGGTCAGCCGCGCCTGCAGCCCTTCGAGCTGCAGCGTGCCGAGGGTGAGGCGGAAATCCTCCAGCCGCGCATCCAGCGCGGTGAGCCAGGGGGGCGGGCGGAAGCTGGGAAGCTGGGTGGGCGGCCAGGGCAGGCTGATATCGCCGCCGAGCAGGGCGATCTCCCGCGGCTCCAGCCGCCCGGCCAGCAGGGCCGGCAGATCGAGCCGGAGCCGCATGGCGCGGGCGCGGATGGCGAGCCCGTCCGGGTCCGGGCCGATCTCCACCTCGGCGGCTTCCAGGATGGGCTGGGGCAGCAGGGAGAGGGTGATGCGCCCGCCCACCGCCACATGCCGGCCGAGCCGGATGGAGGCGATATCCGTCAGCGGGCCGCGCCAGGCATCCCAATCCAGGAAACGCGGCCCGAACCAGGCCGTGCCCAGCAGCAGCACCAGCAGCGCGAGAAGGGCAAGGCCGAGCTTCCGCATCAGGCCGGGTGATCGGGGGCGCTGCCCCATCGAACGCATGCGTTCGTTCCCCGCCGGGGCCAGGATCTGGTCCCGGACCCCGTTCCGAGTCCTGGACCGGTGGGTTCAACCTGCCGATTCACAGCGGGGTCCGGGGAGGTGGCTGCCGGCAAGGCCGGCAGCCACCGGCGCGGGTTTGGGGGCAGAGCCCCCATACTTCCCCGCCGTTCCGCTCCTGCTGACCTGGCGCAGCCTCTCCTCAAGCCGCCTTCCCCCATCCGCCGCCGCCGGGCGTCTCCACCACCAGCACATCGCCCGGCAGCAGATCGGCGCTGCCGGTATTGCCGGGCATCGGCGTGACGCTGCCGTCGGCGCGGTCCACCCATTGCCGGCCGGGGGCACCATCGGCGCCACCCAGCAGCCCGTGCGGCGCAACATTACGGCGGGAGGCGACGACGATCGCCTGCATCGGGCGGAGGAAGCGGATGCGGCGGCGGGCGCCATCCCCGCCGCGCCACTCCCCGGCGCCGCCGGAGCCGCGGCGGATGGAGAATTCCTCCAGCCGCACCGGGTAGCGCAGTTCGAGGATTTCCGGATCGGTCATCCGCGTATTGGTCATATGGGTCTGCACCGGCCCCCAGCCGTCGAATCCCGGGCCGGCCCCGACGCCGCCGCACACCGTCTCGTAATACTGATAGGTTGCGTCTCCGAAAATAACGTTGTTCATCGTGGCCTGGGCGGAAGCGCAGGCGCCGAGAGCGGCGAGCAGCGCGTTGCAGGTCATCTGGCTGACTTCCGTATTGCCCGCCACCACCGCGGCGCCGGGGCGGGGGGAGAGGAAGGTGCCCTCCGGCACCACGATCTCCAGCGGCTTCAGGCAGCCATCATTCAGCGGAATCTCCTCCCCGACCAGGGCGCGGAAGCAATAGAGCACGACGGCACGGCAGACCGCGGCCGGGGCGTTGAAGTTGGAAGGCCGCTGCGGCCCGGTGCCGGTGAAGTCGATGACAGCGCGGCGGGCGGCCCGGTCCACCCGCACCGCGACCTTCAGGGGCGCGCCATCGTCGATGGTGGTCTCGAAAGCGCCGTCCGGCAGCTTCTCCAGCACCTGGCGGACGCTTTCCTCGGCATTGTCCATCACATGCCGCATATAGGCCCGCACGGTGTCCAGGCCGAATTCGCGGACGGCGCGCTGCAATTCCTGCACGCCTTTCTCGTTGGCGGCGATCTGCGCCTTGATGTCCGCGACATTCACATCCGGCGAGCGGGCCGGGTATTGGGCGCCGGCCAGCAAGGCACGGAACTCGGCCTCCCGGAACCGTCCCTGTTCCACCAGCAGGAAATTGTCGATGACGACGCCTTCCTCCTCCAGGGTGCGGGAGATGGGGGGCGTGGAGCCGGGGGTGAGGCCGCCGATATCCGCATGATGCCCGCGGCTGCCGAGGAAGAACAGGATTTCTGCCCCCGCCTCGTCGAAGACAGGGGTGATGACGGTGACATCCGGCAGATGCGTGCCGCCGTTATAGGGGTTGTTCAGCGCCACCACGTCACCGGGCCGCAGGGTTTCGCCACGCAGCCGGATGACGGTGCGGACGCTCTCTCCCATCGCGCCGAGATGCACCGGCACATGCGGGGCGTTGGCCACGAGGCCGCCGGTGCTGTCGAAGATCGCGCAGGAGAAATCCAGCCGCTCCTTGATGTTCACGCTCAAGGACGTGTTCTGCAGCACCGCGCCGGTCTGCTCGGCGATGGACATGAAGAGGTTGTTGAACAGCTCCAGCATCACCGGGTCGGGCTTTCCGGTGTCCGCCACGCGGGCGGCGGCGCGGGCTTCCGTCCGACGCAGCACTAGGTGGTTCAGCGCGGTCACCTCGGCGGTCCAGCCGGGTTCCACCACGGTGGTGGCGTTGGCCTCGCGGATCAGGGCGGGGCCGGGCAGGCGGTCGCCGGCGCGGAGCGCTTCCCGGTCATAGACGGGGGCCTGGTGCTCGGCGCCCTCGGTGTAGAGGGCGATGCTGTCCAGCACCGGCACCGCCTCGCCCGCCGGGCGGGGGGCGAGCTGCGCTTCCTCCACCGCCTCGCCGGCGGCCGTGACCTCGGCGATGCAGGCTTCGACGATGATGGGACGTTCCGGCGTGGCGAAGCCGAAGCGCTGGCGATGCGCGGCGGTGAAGGCCGCCACCACGACGGCATGCTCGCCGAAGGCGACGGGCAGGAAGCTGTCCGTGCCGGCATAGCGCAGATGCAGGCGCCGCGCGGCGGCGATGCGCTCCGCGGGCGCGCCCTGCTTCAACAGCTCCGCCCTGCCCTCCGCCGCCAGCGTGTCGAGCTGGGCGGCGAGGCCGGCCATGGCGTCCGGGGCGAGCGGCTGCTCCACCGCGCCTTCGCGGATCACCGTCTGGTCGGCAAGCCCCATGCCATAGGCGCTGAGCACGCCGGCGAAGGGGTGGATGAACACCGTCTCCATGCCGAGCTGGTCCGCCACCAGGCAGGCATGCTGGCCGCCCGCCCCGCCGAAGCATTGCAGCGCGGTACGGGTGACGTCGTGGCCCTTCTGGATGGAGACCTGCTTGATGGCATTGGCCATGTTGGCAACGGCCACGCGCAGGAAGCCTTCCGCCACCGCGCGCGGGTCCTGCTTCGTGCCGGTCGCCTGCTCGATCTCCTGCGCCAGGGCGGCGAATTTCTCGCGCACCACCCCGGCGTCCAAAGGCTCGTTGCCGTTCGGGCCGAAGACGGCCGGGAAATGCTTCGGCTGGATCTTGCCGACCATGACATTGGCGTCCGTCACCGCCAGCGGCCCGCCGCGGCGATAGCAGGCCGGGCCCGGCACCGCGCCGGCGGAATCCGGCCCCACCCGGTAGCGGGCGCCGTCGAAATGCAGGATGGAGCCGCCGCCCGCAGCCACGGTGTTGATCGCCATCATCGGCGCCCGCATGCGCACGCCGGCCACCAGCGTCTCGAAGGCCCGCTCGAACTCGCCGGCATAGAGCGCCACATCCGTCGAGGTGCCGCCCATGTCGAAGCCGATGATGCGGTCGAACCCGGCCATGCCGGCGGTGCGCGCCGCGCCGACGATGCCGCCGGCGGGGCCGCTGAGGATGGCGTCCTTGCCCTGGAAGCTGCCCGCCTCCGCCAGCCCGCCATTGGACTGCATGAAGTAGAGGCGGACGGCATTCTGGCCGGCCGATTCACGCCCGCCGCCTGCGGCGTCGGCCGATCGGACCAAATTCTGGCCGGCCGATTCACGCCCGCCGCCTGCGGCGTCGGCCGATCGGCCGGCGTTCAACTCGCCGGCCACCTGCTCCACATAGCGGCGCAGAATCGGCGAGAGATAGGCATCCACCACCGTGGTGTCCCCGCGCGGCACGATGCGCGGCAAAGGCGAGGCCTGGTGGGAGAGGCTGATTTGGGTGAAGCCTGCCTCCCGCGCCAGCTCCCCCAGCCGCTTCTCATGCGCCGGCCAGGCCCAGGCATGCATCAGCACGATGGCGACGGCGCGGATGCCATCGGCATGGGCCGCCGCCAGCGCCGCCTTCGCCGCCGCCTCATCCAACGGCGCCAGCTCCGTGCCATCCACCGCGACGCGGCCGCCGATCTCTGCGACACGCTCATGCAGCAGGTCGGGCAGCTTCACATTCAGGTCGAAGAGGCGCGGGCGGGCCTGGTTGCCGATGCGGAGCATATCCGCAAAACCCTGGTTCACCAGCAGCAGCACCCGCTCGCCCTTCCTTTCCAGCAGGGCGTTGGTGGCAACGGTGGTGCCCATCTTCACGGCGTCGATGGTGCCGGGCGGGATCGGCGCATCGGGCGCCAGGCCCAGCATCTGGCGGATGCCGGCCACCGCCGCATCGCGGTAGCGGCCGGGATTCTCGGAGAGCAGCTTGGCGGTGGAAAGCCGCCCTTCCGGGTCACGCGCCACGATATCGGTGAAGGTGCCGCCGCGGTCGATCCAGAATTGCCAGCCTGCACCCATCGCCCGCTCTCCTGCCGAATGCGTGATGACCATAGGAGGCGGCGGGCGCAAGACCCGGCCTCTTTCAGAGAAATCATTGACGATTTATCAGTATTTCGTCAACAATCGGTCCATGCCCAAGCCGGTCGCGCAGAGCGCGCCAAATGCCATCGTCTCCTCCGCCCATCTCGCCGCCGGTGCTTCGCCGGCGCTGTCGGAGGTGGAGTATGGGCTGATCCTGGCCGGGCACGCCTTCCAGCGCTGGATGGTGTTGTGCGCCGCGGCGGCCGGTGCGCCGGGGCTTTCGCCCACCGAGGTGCTGATCCTGCACACGGTGCACCATCGCGGCCGGCCGAAGCGGCAGGCGGAGATCCTGCTGGCCCTGGCCATCGAGGACACGCACATCGCCACCTACGCCATCCGCAAGCTGGAAGCGGCGGGGCTGGTGCGGACCAGCCGGGCGGGGAAGGAGAAGCTGGTGGCGGTGACGGAAGCAGGCGCCGCGCTCTGCACCCGCTATGCGGAGCTGCGGGAGGCGCTGCTGGCGCGCGCGGTGCGCGATGCGGGGCCGGAGGCGGCGAAGCTCTCCGACGCGGCGGCGCTGCTGCGGAGCCTCTCCGGCTTCTACGACCAGGCGGCGCGGGCGGCCACGACGGTTTGACTCTTCCCCATGACGTCGCTGCGCGACGCCATGGGGGCCCCGGGACGTCGCTCGCGCCGGGATCGGCGCCTCGCACAGCCTGCCGCGGCGAAGCCGCAGCAGGGCTCCAGGCGGCGCTATGAAGCCATTCCACCCTTGACTCTTCCTGCCCGTCCTGGCCCCATCGTCGGCATGACCCTGAGCCTCCCGGCCCGCCTGCTGCGACGCCGCCGCACCCTGAAGGTGCGGCACGCTGCCTGGCGGCCTGGGCATGGGGTCTGGGGAGGCTAGAACTCCCCCCCTGCCAGAGCTTCTCCGGCAACCCTGCCCACCCATGCGGTCGGCAGGGTTTTTCATGTGCGCTGCCGGCCGGAAAGGACACAAGCCATGGCCCTCCGTGCCGCCACCCTTGCCGATGTCCCCGCCATCCGCGCGCTGACGCGCGCCGCCTATGCCAAATGGGTCCCGCTCATCGGCCGCGAACCGGCGCCGATGACCGCCGATTACGAGGAAGCGGTCCAGGCCCACCGCATCGACCTCCTGGACCAGGAGGGCGAGTTGCTCGCCCTGATCGAGACCGTCCTGCGCGAGGACCATCTCTGGATCGAGAATGTCGCCGTGGCGCCGGCGCGGCAGGGCAAGGGCCATGGCTCCGCCCTGCTGGCGCATGCCGAGGCGCTGGCCCGCACTGCCGGCCGCGGCGAGACCCGCCTCCTCACCAACGCCGCCTTCACCGCCAATATCGCGCTGTATGAGCGGCTGGGCTACGCGGTGACGACGCGGGAGGAATTCCCCGGCCGCGGCATCGCCGTGTTCATGGCGAAGCGCCTCGCCGCCTAGAGCGTGATCGGTTGGGGTCGAATCGACCGAAGCCCTGAATCACGCGACCAGACAATGAGCTGGAGCGGGACGGATGAGCGAAGCTCAGCCGATCCCGCTCCAGCGTCGCCCGTTGCCCTGCCGCGGCTTCGTCGCGGCAGGCGGTGCGAGCCGCCGCCCGCCCAGCGACTCCGGGCCCCCGAGGAGCCGCGCAGCGGCTTCGTGGGGGTCTACTCCGCCGCCTGCGCCCATCCGGAAGGCGTCGCCCCCACCGGCACCTCATCGGTGGTGGTGCGCCGCAGCTCCCGTGCCTCGTCCAGGTCATAGGCCCGGCCGCGATGCAGGGTGCAGCGGTTGTCCCACATCACCAGGTCGCCCACATTCCACCGATGGGTCCAGCGGAATTGCGGCTGGGTGGCGTGCTCCAGCAGATCCAGCAGCAGCATCTTTCCCTCCGCCACCCCCATGCCGAGGACCTTCCGCGCATGCACGCCGACGAACAGCGCGGTGCGCCCGCTGCCCGGATGCACCCGCTTCAGCGGCCAGACCACCGGCGGCAACGCCGCCTGCTGTTCCGGCGTGTACTGGTCGTCGCCCAGCAGCGTCATGCGCGAATGCAGCGCGAAATGCTCCGCCGCCAACCCCGCGACCTGCGCCTGCAGCCGCGCCGGCAGCGCGTCCCAGGCGGCGCGCAGATCGCAGAATTCGGTGTCGCCGCCCCAGCTCGGCAGGCGCAGCGCATGCAGCATGGAATAGCTGACCGCCGGCGCCTGGAAGCTGCTGTCCGAATGCCAGAGCTGGTTGGCGAGGCTGCCGATCACCTTCTTGCTGTCCCGCGGCAGCGGCTTGCCGTCCTCGCCGAGGTTGGAGATGTCGATCGCCCGGTATTCCTGCAGCCGCTCCTGCTGCCGGCCCATCTTCTTGAGGCCGGGGTTCAGCGGCCCGAATTGCCCGGCGAAGGCGGTCTGTTCCGTCTCGCTCAGCCGCTGCCCGGGAAACACCAGCACCGCATACTTGTCCATGGCGGCGGTCACCGCCGCCAGCTCCGCCGCCGCCAGCGGCCGCGAGAGGTCGAGGCCGCGCGCCTCGGCGACGAAGAGCGGGTGCAACGGGCGGAGCTCGAGTGGCATGGCGTTTCCTTTCCTTGGCCCTCATCCCTTGGCCCTCATTTCCCCTGGGCCCCTCGGATGGTAGCGCAGCCGGCCGCCATGGTAAGCCTGCCGCATGAGCTTCTGGGGCAAGGTGATCGGAGGGGTGGCGGGCTTCGTCACCGGGGGCCCGCTCGGCGCCGTGGTGGGCGCCGCGCTGGGCCATGCCGCGGACCAGGGCCGCGCCAACCCCTTCGCCGGGGTGCTCGGCCGCTCCGCTGCCCGGCAGGCGGCGGATATGGCCGCCCTGCTCGGCTCCCGGGAACAGCTCTTCGCCATTTCGGTGGTGGTGCTGGCGGCCAAGCTGGCGAAATGCGACGGCGCGGTGAAGCGGGAGGAGATCGACGCCTTCAAGCGGCTGTTCCGCATTCCGCCGGAAAGCCTGCGCGAGGTCGGCCAGCTTTTCGACCAGGCGCGGGACAGCCAGGATGATTTCGCCCCCTTCGCGGAAGGGCTGGGCCGGGCCTTCGCCGACAACAAGGGCATGCTGGAGGATGTGCTGGCCGCCTTCTTCCAGATCGCCCGCGCCGACGGCCCGCTGACCAAGCCGGAGGTGGCCTTCCTGCAGCGTGTCCAGCTCGGCTTCGGGCTGGATGCCCCGGCCTGGGAGCGGGCGCGGGACGGCCAGCGCCCGCCCGGCGCGACGGCAGAGGCGGGGCCGGACCCCTACGCCATTCTCGGCGTGCCGAAGGAGGCGACGGATGACACGGTGCGCCAGGCCTGGCGCAAGCTGATGCGGGAGAACCATCCGGACAGCCTGGCGGCGCGCGGCGTGCCGCAGGAATTCGTCCGCCGCGCGACGGAGAAGGTGGCGGAAATCAACGCCGCCTGGGACCGGATCAAGCGGGAGCGGAAGCTGTGACTCCCGTCCCGCGGTCCCAGGCCATGGCTCCGCCCGCCCGCTGCGCCGGCGGTGGGGACCGCATCGAGCGGGAGCGGCAGCCGTGAGGCCCGCCCTGCCTCAGGGCGCGGGTTTGCCGGCCGGCCGGGCAGGCGGCGGGGACCGCCGGCACGAGCGCCGGGCATGAGCGGCGCCACGCCCTCCCGCCCCGCCCCCCCGGCCGGCCCCCTGGCTGCCCCCCTGACCGCCCCGGCGCTGCTGCGCCCGGCGCCCAGCCCCAATCACGACGCCCGCCCTGCCGGCACCCCGGTCGATACGCTGGTGCTGCACTATACCGGCATGCAGAGCGGCGCCGCGGCCCTGGCCCGGCTCTGCGACCCCGCCGCCCAGGTCTCCGCCCATTACCTGGTGGAGGAGGACGGCACCGTCTTCGCCCTGGTGCCGGAGCATCGCCGCGCCTGGCATGCCGGCATCTCCGAATGGCGCGGCCAGCAGCAGCTCAACGGCCGCAGCATCGGCATCGAGATCGTCAACCCCGGCCATGAATGGGGCTACCGGGACTTCCCGGCGCTGCAGATGGCCGCGGTCTGCGATCTCTGCCTGGACATCCTCTCCCGCCACCCGATCCCGCCCTGGAACGTGGTGGCCCACAGCGATGTGGCGCCGGACCGCAAGCAGGATCCGGGGGAGAAATTCGATTGGGAAGGGCTGGCGGCCAATGGCGTCGGCCTCTGGCCCGGCCCGGCGGCCGCGCCCGCTCCGCCGGCCGAGCAGGCGCTCGCCCTGCTCGGCGCCATCGGCTACCGCACCGACCTGCCGCTGCCCGTGCTGCTCACCGCCTTCCAGCGGCATTGGCGGCCTGCCCTGGTGGACGGAAAGGCGGATCCCGGCACCATGGCCAGGCTCGCCGCCCTGCACGCCGCGCTGGTTGACGCAGGCGCACCCCCGGGCGCATAGGCCCGCCGCGCCAGGCGGCCGGACGGCCGCCGGCCGGGGCCGCAAGGCCCGGGCCGGAGGAAAGTCCGGGCTCCACGGGAATACGGTGCCGGTTAACCACCGGCGAGGGCGACCTCAGGGAAAGTGCCACAGAGAGCAGACCGCCCGGGCCGGTTCGCCGCCCCGGGCAAGGGTGAAAGGGTGCGGTAAGAGCGCACCGCGGGGCCGGCAACGGTCCCGGCATGGCAAACCCCACCGGGAGCAAGGCCGAATAGGGGTGGCCGGCGGCGCGCCTCCGGGCGCGTGACGCAAGGGCATTCCCGCCCCGCCACCCGGGTTGGCCGCGAGAGCCCTGCCGCAAGGCGGGCGATAGAGGAATGGTCGTCCCATCCCCTCGGGGATGGACAGAACCCGGCTTACAGGCCGCCTGGCGCCCTCTCTCCCCGCCGCCCTCCTCCCGGATCTCCCCTGGGACCCCGCCGGGCCGCGGCCTGCGAAAAGAACAAACCATGTCTTTGTGGCATCCGTGCCCGGCATCGCGACCAAGTTCTTGGAAAGAGGTGCGGCTTTTTCCGGCAAGCCTCTGGAAGCACAGCAATTCGGCAGGACGTTTCGCACTGTGGATTGGTATTCGCCCTTGCTTTCCCGCACATTCCCGGGTATTCCCATCTTATCCCGGCCGGCAGGGGCCAGACGCTCGGGGGGGCGAGCGGTCCCGGGACGGGATGGTCGGGCGAGCCGGTGGGGTCGGGGGGCCCCGCCGGCCCGCTGATCAGGTGGGGCTCGCCATTGCCGGGGGGACGGTTGCAGGGCGATGTCCGATTTCGCGGGGACATTTCCGGGGAGCTTCGACGCGAAGAAGGGCCGCATCTCCGTGCCGGCCGCCTTCCGCGCCACGCTCAACCGCCTCGGCGCGGAGGACGTCATCCTGCGCAGCTCCCGCTTCCTGCCCTGCCTCGAGGTCTGGCCCAAGCCCGACTACATGGCGGAGTTTGAACGCCGAACCGCCGGGCTGTCGAAGCTTTCCGCCGAATATCAGAGCATCAGCCGCAAGCTGCTCGGCCGCGTCCACACCCTGCGGCCGGATACGGAAGGCCGCGTCGTCATGCCCGGCCCGCTGGTCGAGAAGGCGCGGCTGGATGGCGAGATCCAATTCGCCGGCCGCGGCGCCTTCTTCGAGATCTGGAACAGCGCCGCCTTCGCCGAGGAGGAGGCGCGGCTGGACGCGCTGGATGATAGGGGTGACGTATGACCACGCCGCCCGCAGCCTCTGAAGGCCATCTGCCGGTGATGCTGGCGGAGGTGCTGGCGACCCTCGCCCCGCGCGATGGCGCCACCTATGCCGACGGCACCTTCGGCGGCGGCGGCTATGCCGGCGCCATCCTCGCGGCCGCCGCCTGCACCCTCTACGCCATCGACCGCGACCCGGAGGCGATCGCCCGCGGCGCCGCGCTGGCCGCCCGCTTCCCCGGCCGCATTCATTTGCTGGAAGGGCGGTTCGGCGACCTGCTCGGACTCATGCAGCGCGCCGGCATCGCCCGGCTGGATGGGGTGGTGCTCGATCTCGGCGTCTCCTCCTTCCAGCTCGACGAGGCGGCGCGCGGCTTTTCCTTCCGCGCCGACGGGCCGCTTGACATGCGCATGGAGAAAGCCGGGAAGTCCGCGGCAGACCTTGTGAATACCCTGCCGGAGTCGGAGCTCGCGGATATGCTCTTCTCGCTGGGCGAGGAGCGCCACGCCCGTCGGATCGCCCGCGCCATCGTCGCCGCCCGGCGCGCGGCGCCGATCACGACCACCTTCCGGCTCGCCGAGCTGATCCGCGCCGTGACGCCGCGCGACCCTTCGGGCATCGACCGCGCGACGCGCAGCTTCCAGGCGCTGCGCATCGCGGTGAATGACGAGCTGGGCGAGGTGGAGCGCGGGCTGGAGGCGGCGGCGCAGCTCCTCGCCCCGGGCGGGCGGCTGGTCGTCGTCGCCTTCCATTCGCTGGAGGACCGGATCGTCAAGCGCTTCATGGCGGCGCGCGCCGGGCGCGCCGGCGGCGCCTCCCGCCACGATCCCGGGGCCCTTGCGGGCCCTGCCGCGCCGGCGGAATACCGCCTGCTGACGCCGCGGGCACTGCGCCCGGGCAACGCCGAGACCGCTGCCAACCCCCGGGCCCGGAGCGCCAGGCTGCGCGCCCTGGAACGCCTGCCCGCCCACCGCCTGCCTCCGGAACACCTGCCCCCAGAACGGGACGCCGCATGATCTTCCGACCGCTCAACATCGCCGGCTTCCTCGCCGCGGCGCTCGCAGGGCTGCACCTCTACTCGACGAAGCACGAGGCGGCGCTGCTGGACCGCGAGCTGCGCAGCATCGCCCGCGAGATCGATGCGGCGAATGAGCGCACCCAGGCGCTTGCCGCGGAATGGGCCTGGCTGAACGAGCCGGAAAGGCTGCGCGCCGTCGCCCAGCGCCACCTCTCGCTGGAGCCGATGCAGCCGACCCAGTTCCTGCGGCTGAACGAGGCGGAGCGGCGCGCCCCGGCGGCCATCGCCTATGCCGGCCCGCCCGCCTTGTTCGCCGCCCGCGCGGAGGATGTGCCGGAAGGGGAGAGCGTGACGGTCGCCCTGCTGCCGCGCCTGCCGCCGCCGGTGCAGGTGGCGCGGACCGAGCCGGCCGCGCCGGCCGAGGCCCCGGCTGCCGGCGCGGAGGCCGCTGCGGTCCCGGCGCCGGCGCCGCTGGCCAGCCTGCCCGTGCCGCCGCCGCCCCCGCCGCCGCCGGTGCAGCTTGCCCTGCCCGCCGCCACCCC
>NZ_SRXO01000031.1 GCF_008360935.1 Siccirubricoccus phaeus | reverse complement strand
CCTCGCCTGACCCCGATCCGCCTCGCCCACCGAACAACTCCAACCCGCATCACATTGGAACGGCTACCAAGCCCAGACGAATCGCGCCTATAGACCACGCAACGAAAAATGAGGGGATTCCTGAGGGGCAAAGCCCCTCTCGATCACTGCGTATAGGTCAACCTCGGCAGCCACGTCGCCATCCCCGGAAACGCGATCAGCAGCCCCGTCATCACCACCATCGCCAGGAAGAACGGCACCGTCCCCGCGAAGACCTGGGCGATCGTCCCTTCCTTCCGCACCGCCTGGATGACGTAGAGCGTCATCCCCACCGGCGGCGAGATCAGCGAGATCTCGCACATCAGCACGATGAACACCCCGAACCACACCGGGTCGATCCCCGCCGCCATGATAACCGGGAACACCACCGGCACCGTGCCCACCAGCATCGGCAGCGTCTCGAAGAAGATGCCGAGCAGCAGGTAGAACACCGTCAGCGCCAGGATCAACTCCGTCTGCGTCGCGTTGAGCTGGGCGACGAAGGCGCCCAGCGCCGGCGTCACCCCCAGCAGCCCCAGCACGAAATTCAGGTAGAAGGCGATGGCGAGGATGAGCAGGCTCATCGCCGTCAGGCTGGCCGTCGCCACGAAGCAGTCATGCAGCATGCGGATGGAAAGCCGTCCGTACAGCGCCGCGATCGGCAGCGCCGCCAGCACCGCCAGCGCCGCGCTTTCCGTCACCGTCGCCCAGCCGGTGTAGATGCTGCCCATGATGATGGCGAAGATCACCAGCGGCGGCAGCAGATCCACCAGCCGCCGCAGCCGCACCGCCAGCCGGTCCACCACCTCCTGCTGCCGCACCAGCCCGGGCCGCACCAGCGCGATCAGCACGATGGTCGCCATGAACAGCGCCGTCATGACGATGCCCGGCACCACCGCCCCGGCATAAAGCTGCCCGACCGAGGTATTGGTCATGGCGCCATAGACGATCAGCGCGATCCCCGGCGGGATGAGGTTGCCGAGCGACGCCCCGGCGGCGATGGACCCCAGCACCAGGCGCTCATCGTATTTCCGCGTCCGGAAGCTCGGCAGCGCCACCGTGGCGACGGTCGCCGCGGTGGCGACGGAGGAGCCGGAGACGGCGGAGAAAATGGCCGAGGCCCCGACATTGGTGTGGAGCAAGCCCCCCGGCAGGATGTTCAGCCAATCCGCCAGGGACCGGTACAGCCTATCGGTGCTGCCGCTCCGCACCAGGATCTCGCCGAGCAGGATGTAGAGCGGGATGGAGAGCAGCACATAGTCCTCCATCGAGGCCCAGAGCTGAGTCCCCAGCGCCTCCACCAGCGCCGGCGAGAGGTAGAGCGAGGCCCCCAGCACCGCGACCAGGAACAGCGAGGTCGCCACATGCAGCCCGAGAAAGAGCAGGACCACCAGGATGCCGAAGCCGATCGCGGCTTCCCCGACGCCGATCATGGCGCGATCTCCCCACTCGCCTTGCGGGCCAAGTCATCACTTGCGGCGCGGGCCAAGCCATCGCCCGCGCGGCGGACCAAGCCGTCACCCGCTGTGCGGGCCGGGTCGTCCCGTGCATCGCGGGCCAAATGGCCTTCCGCGTCGGGGGCCAGCGCGGCATCCCCCACGCCGCGGGCCATGATGGCGCTGGCCTCCGTCGCCACCTCCTCCTCCAGGGTCAGCGGCCCGTAGAGCCGGTTCACCCGCCGCCAATCCGTCGCCAGCAGCAGCGTGGCATGCGCGGCGAAGGCGCCGGCGGCGATGGCGAAGGCCACCAGCCCCGCCAGCCAGAAGCTCTGCGGCAGCCAGAGCGGGGTCTGCAACGGGGAGTTGGCATGGCTCTGGAATTCCAGGCTTTCCTCCAGCACCGCCCAGCCGCGCCAGGCGCCGTAGATGGCCAGGGCCGCCAGCAGCAGATAGGCCAGCGCATTCAGCACCGCCCGCACCGGCCCCGGCATATGGCCCAGCAGGAAATCCACGCGGGTATGGGACTTCACCACCAGCGCATAGGCGAAGCTGAGCGTCGAGAAGACCGCCAGGGTGTAGGCGCCGATCTCATCCACCCCCTGCAGCGAGACGGCGAGGAATTTCCGGCAGAATATCTCCACCACCGTCAGGGCGGAGAGCCCCATCAGCCACCAGCCGCCAAGGATCGCGATCCAGCGCGCCGGCGGCTCCAGCCAGCGCGCCACCGGGTTCTCGCCCATCATGCCGGCAGCCCCGAAAGCGCGCGCCAATGTGCGGCGATGTCCCGCCGCCGCGCGATCCAGACGCCCGGCTGGCGGGTGACGTAGTCCAGCAGCAGCTCCAGCCCGCGGATTCGCCCGGGCCGGCCGATGGTGCGCAGATGCAGCCCGACGGACATCATCTTCGGGCTGCTCCGCGCCTCCCGCATCAGCCAGTCGAAGGCGCCGATGCAGTAATCGGAGAAATCGGAGGGCTGCACGAAGCCCTGGCCGGGGGCGAAGCGCATGTCGTTGGTGTCGAAGGCATAGGGCAGCACGACATGCGGCCGGCCGGCCACCTCTACCAGCCGCGGCAGGTCGTCGTCATAGGCGTCCGAATCGTAGAGGAAGCCGCCTTCCTCCACCAGCAGCCGGCGGGTGTTCACCGAGGAGGCGGATTTGGTGTGCCAGCCCACCGGCCGCGTCCCGGCCTGCGCCGCCAGTACCGCCACGGTCTGCGCGATCACCGCCCGCTCGGTCGCCTCTTGCATGCCGGCATGGGATTCCCAGCGCCAGCCATGCGCGCTCACCTCATGCCCGCCCGCCGCCGGCGCCGCGGCCAGCGCCGGCGTCACCGCGACGGCGCGGCCACAGCAGGAAAACGTCGCCTTCACCCCGTAGCCGTCCAGCAGATCCATCACCCGCCACAGCGCGACGCGGGAGCCATAGGCGAAATGCGTCTCCATGCAGGGGTCGGGATGGCCCTCGACCAATTGCCTTGTCTCCGGCACCGCCTCGTTGCGCTCGTCGCCGCTGGCGATGGAGAGCTCCGCCCCCTCTTCCACATTCACCACGAAGGAAAGGGCCAGCCGCGCGCCATCCGGCCAGCGCGGATCGGGCGGGGTGCGGCCATAGCCGGCCAGGTCGCGCGAGGCGGGCGGCATGCCGCCGGGGATGCTCATCTGTCTGCTCTGCTCCGGGCGGATGCGGTCGGCGGCGGGGTGGTCGCCCAATGCGGGCCGACGAAATGGCAAGCCATGTGCCAGGGGGATGTGCCAAGGGGATGTGCTATGGGATGTGCAGGGGGATGGGCCAGGGGAGGAGGGCGGCTGGAACCGGTGCGAGGCATCGGCCGCCCGCCCTTTGGCGGATTTCTGCGCAGCCTGCCGAAAGCCAGGGCAGGGGAAGTGCCGGAACCTGGCCCGTGGCGGCCTGAGGGCCTAGTTCGAAAGGGGGCCGGGCAGCGGAATCGGCAAGGGACTTTGCGTCCTGGCCAGGGGTCGCGTCGCGGCTGCGACGGTGCAGGCCGATGCCGGTGGCTCCGCCCTCTGCACTCCCGCCGGGGCCAGGACCTGGCTCCCGACCCCGGTCCGAGTTTCAGACCCGGCGGTTCGACCTACAGCCTCAGGGCGGGGCCCGGGGGGAAGCTCCTCTCGCCGGCGGGGGCTGGAGGCGCTGCGTCCAAGGGACGGCGCCCCCATCTCATCACGCCGTCTCCGCATCGGCGCATTGCGCCCGCAGCCTTGCCATCGCCTCGTCCAGCGCCAGCAGCGATTCACCGGCGACGGCCAGCACCGCCTCCCGCAGCGCCAGCCTTTCCAGCGGCGGCAGCCCCGCCGCGCTCTCCTGCAACTGCCTTGCGCTGGTCGCCAGTCGCGTGGCGCCGAGCGTCGCCGCCGCCCCCACCAGCCGGTGCGCCGCCGGCACCATCGCCTGCTCCGCCGGTGCTTCCGGCATGGCGGCTCCCAGCGCGGCGGCGGCCAGGCGGATTTCGCTGATGAATTCCGGCGCGAGCCGCAGCGCCGTCCTGGCATCCAGCCCCGGCAGCGCCAGGGCGGTGCTGTTGCGCTGGGTCAGCAGCGGCAATTGCCGGAAATCCACCGCGGCGGGCCGCGCCGGCGGCGCCTCCAGCGGCGTCTCCGCCGCGGTCAGCCGGTCCAGCGCCGCCAGCAGGGAATCCCGCTCGATCGGCTTCGCCAGATGCGCATCCATGCCGGCGGCAAGGCAGGCGGCGACATCCTCGGCAAAGGCGCTGGCGGTGAGGGCCAGGACCGGCACCCGCCCCCGCGAGCCCGGCAGCGCGCGGATCCGTCGCGTCGCCTCCAGCCCGTCCAGCACCGGCATCATCACATCCATCAGCACGGCGTCGAAGCGCCGCCCCTCATGGCCTTCCTGCACCGCCTCCAGCGCCTGGGCGCCATCCGCCACGCAATGCGCCCGATGCCCGGCGGATTCCAGCAGCGCCCGGGCGACGGCGAGGTTGGCCGGCACGTCATCGGCCACCAGGACGGTCAGCGGGCGCCGCCGTGGCAGCGCCTCGGCACCGGCCGGCGCCGCCGGCAGCCCGGCCGCCACCGGCCGCACCGGCACCTCGAACCAGAAGGCGGAGCCGCGGCCTTCCGGATTCTCGCTGCAGCCGATGCGGCCCTCCATCTGCGCCACGATGCCGGCGGCGATGGCGAGGCCGAGCCCGCTGCCGCCCATCCGGCTGCCGCGCTCGAGCTGGACGAAATCGCCGAACACCGCCGCCCGCTCCGCCTCCGGCACGCCGGGGCCCTGGTCGCGGACCTCGAAATGCACCGGCATGCGGCCATCCGGGCCGGGCGGGCCGGCGCGCCGCGCCTCCAGCGTCACCTCGCCGCCCTCGGGGGAGAATTTCACCGCATTGGAGAGCAGGTTGAGGATCGCCTGCTGCAGCCGGGTGCGGTCGGTCTCCACCTGGGCCGGCAGCTCCGGCGCGGCGAGGACGCGGAGGATGGCGGCTTTCTCCTCGGCGGCCGGGCGGATGAGGGCGGCGCAGCCCTCCAGCACCTCCCGCAGCGGGGCGGGGGCGGGCCGCAGCTCCAGCCGTCCGGCCTCGATCCGCGCCAAGTCCAGCACGTCATTCGCCACCGCCACCAGATGCCGCCCGGCGGCTTCCAGGGTACGGGCACGGGCGCGCTGCTCGCCGGTCAGCGCCGGGTCCCGCGCCAGGGCCTGGGCGAGGCCCAGCACGCCGTTCAGCGGGGTGCGCAGCTCATGGCTCATCCGCGCCAGGAAGCGGGATTTCGCCTCGGTCGCCGCCGCCGCCTGGTCGCGCGCCAAAGCGAGATCCGCGATGGCGCATTTCAGCGCGGTGATCTCGGTGCGGATGCCCACCGTGCCGCCATCCGGCGTGCTGCGCTCCGTCACCATGATCCAGCGGCCATCCGGCAGCAGCCGTTCCATGCTGGGGTGGTTGCCGCGGCGCCAGGCGGCCATCTCGGCCACGAATTCCTCGATATCGGCGGTCGCGACCTGCGGGTACTGGCCGCGCCGCGCCCCCTCCCGCATGATGTCCTCGAAATGCGCGCCGGGCAGGATGAAGGGCGCGCTGATGGCGTAGAGGTCGCGGAAGCGCTGGTTGCAGATCACCAGCCGGTCTGTCGCATCGTACATGACGAAGCCGTCCGGCATGGTCTCGATGGCGCTTTCCAGCACGGCGCGCGCCTGGGCCCGCTCCGCCTCCACCTTCTCCCGCTGCCGCAGCGCCAGGGTCAGCGCCAGGGCCAGCAGCAGCAGCATGGCCGCCGTGCCGGCGGCGGCGCCGAGCACCCGCCGGCGGTCCAGGTTGAAGGTGGCGAAGGCATCCTCCAGCGCGTAGCTGACCGAGATATGGACGTTCTTGTAGAGGGTGAGGCGGCCGGCGGCGAAGCTGCCCTGGCCCGGCGCTACGCCATGCATCACCAGCACGCTGCCATCATAGGGCAGGCCAGTACCGGTCTCGGCCAGCCGGCGGCCCATCAGCAGCTCGTCATGCGGCAGGCGGAGCAGCATGGTGCCGTCCTCCCGCTCCAGGCTGATGACGATTCCAGGCACTTCGCCGACCGGGCCGAGCAGGGTGGTGACCAGGGTCAGCGGCACCTCGGCGACGGCGATCAGCGGTCCGAGTTCGGACAGCGTGACGGCGCGCAGCAGGAACAGCGCCCATTCCCCCGTCAGCGGGTTGCGTGCCGGCCCGCTGATGACGGCGGCGCCGAGCTGCAGCGCCTCCGCCAGATGCTCCGGCTCGATGGGCAATTCGCGGTTGCGGGAGGCGGGCAGGGCGGAGGCCCAGGGGCGGCCGTCCGGGCGCACCAGCACCAGGTCGCGGAAATTGAAGTTCTGGAAATTCAGCTCCCGCAGCACACGGGCTGCGGCAGCCTGGTCCATCGCCGGATCGCTGCGCATCTGGCGAAGGATGGCGGGCAGCCCCGCCAGCATGCCGTCCACGGCGAGGAATTGGCGGTTCACGGTGCTTTCCGCCACCCGGGCGATGCGCTGCACCGTCTGCCGCGCATTCTCCTCCGCCGTCGCATGCATCCGGCCGAGCAATAGGGCGGTGCCGAGGCCGAGCCCGGCCAGCATCAGCGCCGTGGCGGCGGCGATGGCCTGGCGGAGGCGGCGGGCCTGCATGTTCAGTGCGTCGCGGCGCGCAGGCCGCGCACCGGGGCGATGTAGCGGTTCCAGGCCTCCGCGCAATCCGGGCCGCAGCGCTGGATCCACATGGGCAGCACCGTGTCGCGCAGCAATTGGGCGCGCAGCGCACGGTCGGCCGCGCTGTCCTCCACGACGGTCATGCGGCCGCGGCGGCCGCCGCGGCAGGCCTCGCCGCCGGCGTTGCAGAGCAGGCCGTCCTCCGTCTCCCGCGCCGCCGCCTGCCAGATCTCCTCCTGCAGCTCGCGCAGCCCGGCCTGCAGCTTCGCCTGCAGCTCCGGCGAGATGCGTGCCCAGGCGGTCTGGTTGGCGGCGAAGAGGGAGATGCCCCAGGTGATCGCGACCCGGGAGACATGGGTGGTAATCTCATGCAGCCCGATGGTGTTGCCGGAGAGGGTGCCGGTGATGGCGCATTCGGCGATGCCGGCGCGCATGGCGCTGACGATCTCGGCGAAGGGCAGCAGGATGGGAATGCCGCCAAGGCCGGTCACCAGCTCCGCCTGGGCGACGGAGGAGACGCGGATGCGCCGCCCGGCCAGGTCGCCGAGGCCGCTGAAGGCCCGCTGGCAGAACATGACCTGCGCCGGGTAGGTGTAGATGGCGAGCAATTCCACATTGTAGCGGTTGCGCAGCAGCATCTTGATGCGCGGTTCGTAGAGCGCGACCGTCTCCCGCAGCGTCGCCTGGTCCGGGCTCATCACCGGCAGGTCGATGGCGTTCAGCTCCGGCTCGTCGGCCGCGGAGAGGCCGAGCAGGGCGGTAGCGAAGGGCACCACGCCGAGGCGGAGCAATTGCAGGGTTTCCTGCCCGCGTACCCCGCTGCGGTCGAAGGGGGCGATCTCGCCGCGGATGCGCCCGCCGGTGATCTCCGGCACCTTGGAGGTCCAGAAGGGGGCCTCGAAGCTGACATACTGGCTGACGCCGGCCAGGCCGCCGAGGACCTTCACGGTGATCGGCTCCGCCTCCCCTTCCGCCCCCGCGGCCGGGGTGCCGAACAGGCAGGCGAGCAGGAGGAGGAGCGGGCGCCAGGACAGGTGGTGCCTGGCGGCGGGGGGCATGGCGGCTTGGCGCGGCATGCTGTCACCCTCACCCGGACCGGGGAGCCCGTGGCGCGGCGCTTCTTCCGCCGCCGGACGGAAGGGCCCTGGCGCTGCCGCTGCCGCATGCCCGGCCCCGGCGGCCTTGCCCCAGGCCGCCGGACAGCGGCTGAAGCCTTGCCCTGCCATGCCCGTTCTCCCCACCCCTTTCGGCCCGGGTCGGGGTCTGCCCTGCCGCCGCCCGGGCGTCAGCCCGGCCGCGCGGCAGCCCTGTCGCCTCCCCGGCCACGCTTCCGGATGCACTATGACACAAACCGTGGCGGGGAAGACCGCCGAACTTGCCGCCACCGTCGCGGCACGGGGCCGGGCAGCCCGGGGCGAGGGGGGGCAGCTACTCCATCCGCTTTCATCGACCGGATCATCGCGGATCTCCGCGCCGGGGCGAAGGGGGCCGGGGGCGGCGCCGGGGCGAAGGGCAGGGCATGCCGCCCCCGGCTGGGCCCGCCGCCCCGGCCTTCAGCCCCGCGGGGTCCAGACGGGCGGGGCCTCGCTGCCCGTCTGGGCGGTGATGCGGCCATAGGCTTCCGGCCGGCGGTGACGGGCGAAGTCGAAGATCGTCTTCCGCCCCAGCTCGCACATGCCGAGATCGCAGTCGGCGACGATCAGCTCATCCCCCCAGGAGGTCGCCTGGGCCATGATCTCGCCCTGCGGGTTGACGATGATGGAATGGCCGAACAGCTCATGCCCGTCCTCCACCCCCGCCTTGGCGACGCCGGCGGCGAAGCAGGCATTCTGGTAGCAGCCCGCCTGGATGGAGAGATGGCTGTGGAAGACGCGCAAATGATGCGCCTCGAAGCCCCGATTCTCCATGTTCAGGCTGGGCGTGTTGTAGCCGAGCATGACCAGCTCCACCTGCTGCAGCCCGAGCACGCGCCAGGCTTCCGGCCAGCGGCGGTCATTGCAGATCAGCATGCCGATATTGACCTGATTGGCGCCGATGGGCGCGCGCACCACCAGGAAGCCGAGATCGCCCACCTCGAAATAGCGCTTCTCCAGATGCTGCACGCGGCGCTGCGGATCGAACTCCCGGTGCCCGGGGAGGTGCACCTTGCGGTATTTCAGCGCGATCTCGCCCGAAGGGTGGACATAGACCGCGGTGTTGAAGCGGCGGCCCTCCGGCGTCTTCTCGGCATAGCCGAGATGGAAGCCGATGCCGTATTTGCGTGCGGCCTCGAAGAGCGGGGCGGTGGTGTTGGAGGGGAGGGCGGTCTCGTACCAATGATCCGCCTTCGCCAGGTCTTCCTCGTACCAGCGAGGGAAGAAGGTGGTCAGGGCGAGTTCGGGAAAGACCACCACCTCGGCGCCACGCCGATGCGCGGTTTCCATGAGGCGGACCATGCGGCCCACCGCCACCTCGCGGCCTTCCGCCTTCTGGATGGGGCCGAGCTGGGCAGCGGCGAGGACGAGGCGGCGGGACATGCGGGGCACTCCGATGGTGGCGGCGGCAGTGCTCGCATCCGGCGGGGGCGAGGGCAAGCGGGGCCGGGCGGCGCCGGCCCGGTGGGGTTGACAAGGTGCTGGCGCATTTCGGCAGGCTCGACATCCTGGGCAACAATGCGGCGATCGCCGTGCAGGGCGGGCCGGTGGACGATCCCGATTTCGGCACGGTCAATCTCGATCGCCGGTGGCAGATCAACGTCCCGGGCGCGGTGGCGACCACGCGGGCGGCAGCGCCGGGGCTGCCGGATGGCGGCCGGATCATCTTCGTCGGCTCCCTGCCGGGCAGCCGCGTCCCGTTCCCCGGCGTCGCCGACTATGCGGGAACCAGGGCGGCGGCCGCCGGCCATGCCCGGGGCGTCGTCTGCAATCCCGGCGGGTGCAACATCACGGTGAACCTCTTCCGGCCCGGCATCATGCCGGGCGACACGAGCGTGAGCCCGTATTGCTCTAGAGGAAGATTTCCGGCGTTATCTCGACGGCCTCGATCACCGCGCGGAATTTCCCCTCGCAGAACAGCCGGACCTCCACCTGGGGCATCTCCTGGTCGGAGCCGAAAGGCAGCACCACCGGCCCGCCGGCGGCATCCAGCGCCCTGGCGTCGATGCTGCAATGGGCGAGGATCTGGCTGCCGATCCCCGCCGCCACATCCATGCGCGCCTGGCCGTACAGGTAGGGCTCCCGCGCGAAATGGATGCGCGCCGTGTAATGCCCGGGCGGCAGGGTGACGTAAGGCCCGTACAGGCCGGTGCCGACCTCGCTGCCGGCGATCTCGATGGTGTCGCCGACGCGCCGGCCGATCTGGGTGTTGATGCGCGGATCGGCGCCGGTGGCGCGGAACACCGGCTGGCCCGGCGGCCGCGCTTCCCAGAGCGTCATCCAGCCCGGGTCGCGGCAGGGCAGCTTGAAGCCGAACCAGCCGGCCTGCTGCAGCGCCTGGCGGAAATAGTCCTCGCGGAAGCCCAGCTCCAGCCAGCCATTCTTGCGGATGGCCCAGAGCGAATTGCCGTCCAGCCGCAGCCCCCAGGGCATGGGGAAATCGGGCGTGATCGGCTCCCCGGCGAAGAAGATGCGTGCCTCCGGCGCCAGCGCGGCCCGCAGCGCCCGCAGCAGGCGCAGATGGTCGGCGCAATGATGGAAGCATTCGAAGAACAGCGCCGCGTCGAAGCGGTGGGGGGCGCGTTCCACCCAGGTGAAGTCGTCGTTGACGACCTCGATCTCCAGCCCTTCCTGCGCCGCGCGGCGGCGGATCAGCTCGCAGAAGCGGGGCTCGATATCCACCGCCGTCACCCGGTGGCCGAGCTTCGCCAGCATCAGCGTCGTATGGCCCCAGCCGGGGCCGAATTCGATCACCCGCGCGCCCGGCGGCAGCGCCATGGCACGCAGCAGGGCGCCGATGGCCATGAAATACTCCCCCGTCGTCACCCCGCTTCGGGTGGAGAAGGGGAAGGGGCGGCGCAGCGCGGCCTCGATGTTGAAGCTGGTGACCTCGTTGCTGGTCTCGTAGGGCCGCTCGGCAATGCCGCGATAGAGGGCAAGCTGCGCCTGGCGGTAGTCCTCGGTGAAGGGATCGGCCGGCAGGTCCCGCGGCGGCGCCATGCAGAAGGTGCCGAAGACGGCCCGCATGGCGTCGTCCGAGATGGCCTCGGCGCGGTTGCACTCCGCGATCTTGTCGTCGAGTTCCCGGAGCGTCGTGAGGATCTGCATGCGGTCTTCCCGGCGGGGCGAGGATGGGGCGAGGGGGGGCGGGAACTCTAGGCTGCGTGGGCGCCTGCGCCAATCGCCGCTGGCGAGGGGCGCCGTGGCGGTCTCCCGTCAGGGGTGGCTCCGGAGCATGGCGGCGGGGCGGGAACCTGCCTTGGCGCCGCGGTGTCGGGGAGGGCCTTGCCCTCCCCGAGCCCCTCCCACCGAAGGCCGAAGGGCCTTTGGAAACCTCGGGTCAGATCCTCACTGCCGAGGTCGGCGACATACGGCTTCAGCTCCCTGTACCGGTCCCGCCAGTGGCGGGCGTAGCGGTCGCGGCCTGGAATGGACCGGATATCCGCGTCCTCCAGCGTCCGGACCCGCAATCGCTGGCGCAGCAGCGTCGGATCCCGCCGGCTCTGCCGCACACCTCACAGAGTTCGAACATGCAGGCCTCAGGTCGAGCGCAAGAGTGCCAAGCCCAGGCCCCAAAAATACATGCGCCTGCCGTCCCGCGCTCCTTCGCCAGTGTATTCGACGCCAGTGTATTCGACTTCGTGGCAAGATCCGCGCCGATGCCGCCGATCACCCGAGCCGCCTCGCGCCTCTCGTCCCGTCCGCTTGCACACCCTGATCCCGCACCTGCGAGCCAGCCCCCTTGCCCACCCGCCGCCCCTACGCGATGAGAAGCGCGCCATGATCCCCACCGCCCCGCGCCCCCGCCTCACCCGCCGCACCCTGCTCGCCGCCACCGGCGCCACCCTCGCCGCGCCCGCCGTGGCGCAAGGCGAATTCCCCAACCGCCCGCTGCGCATGATCATCCCCTTCCCCCCGGGCGGCGGCAGCGACATTCTCGGCCGCCTCCTGGCGCAGCGGATGAGCGAGGCGCTGGGCCACCCGGTGGTGCCGGAGAACCGCGCCGGCGCCGGCGGCAATATCGGCACCGATGCCGCCGCCAAGGCGGCGCCGGACGGCTACACCCTGGTCACCGTGTTCAACACCATCGTGGTGAACCAGTACGTCTTCCGGTCCATGCCCTTCGACCTGAAGCGGGACCTCACGCCGCTCGGCCGCGTCGCCCTGGCGCCGACGCTGATCGCCGGCGGGCCGAAGCTGCGGGCGGCGAACCTGCGGGAGGTGGTGGAGATCACCCGCCGCCAGCCCGGGTTGCTGAACCACGGCACGCCCGGCCTCGGCACCATCACCCATGTCAGCGCCGAGCTGATGGACAGCATGTCCGGCGGCCGCCTGACCCATGTGCATTACCGCGGCACCGGCCCGGCGGTGACGGCGGCCGTCAGCGGCGAGGTGGAGCTGGTCTCGGCGCCGCTCTCGGCGGTGGATGAGCTGATCAAGGGCGGGCGGCTGCGGGCGCTGGGCAACCTCGCCGGCCGGGACAGCCCGCTGATGCCCGGCCTGCCAACCGTGGCGGAGGCCGCCGGCCTGCCCGGCTATGCGGTGGACAATTGGGGCGCGGTGCTGCTGCCCGCCGGCGTCCCGGCGCCGATCATGGCGAAGCTCGCCGCCGCGCTGCGCCAGGCGGTGGATACGCCGGAGGGCAAGGCGGCGCTCGCCGCCCGCGGCATCGAGGCCGCCTGGGCCGACGGCCCCACCGTCTCCCGCATCATCCTGGAGGATGAGGCACGGTGGGAGCCGGTGATCCGCAAGGCCGACATCAAGGTGGAGTAGCGCCGGCCGCGACGCTCACACCACGTCGAGCTCCGCCGCCGGCACGGCCGCCGCCAGCATTTCCGCCACCGCCCGCAGCGCCTCCCCCAGCGCCTCCTGCGAGGGTGCGGCGCCGAGGGAAAGCCGCACCGCATCGGGCGGCGGCACCGCCGGATCGGGCGCGAAGGCATCGCTCGGCACCACGGCGAGGCCGCGTTCCTCCCGCAGCCTTGCCATGAAATCCCGCCGCCCCCAGGGCGCCGGCAGGCGTAGCCAGAGATGCAGCCCCTCCGGTGGCGCCGTCACCAGCGGGGCGGGCAGGATCCCCCGCGCCAGGGCCTGGCGGGCGGCCGCCTCGGCGCGGATGGCGTCGCGCAGCGCGGCGGCGGTGCCGTCCTCCACCCAGCCGGTCACCACGCCGGTGAGCAGCGGGGAGGGCATCAGCACATTGGCCCGCAGCGCCGCGGCCAGCCGCCCGGCTGCCGCCTGGTCCGGTACCGCCACATAGGCCAGGCGCAGCGCCGGGGAGAGCAGTTTTGCCAGGGTCGCCACGTGCCAGGTCAGCTCCGGCGCCAGGCTGGCCAGGGCGGGCAGGGGGTGGGCGGGCAGCAGGCCGTAGGCGTCATCCTCCAGGATCGGCAGCCCGTGCCGGCGGGCGATCGCCGCAATGGCCTGGCGCCGCTCCAGCGGCATGGTGACCGCCATGGGGTTCTGCATGGTCGGGATGCAATAGAGCGCCCGGGGCCGCAGCGTCCGGCAGGCCTCCTCCAGCGCTTCCGGCAGCAGCCCCGCCGCATCGCCCGGCAGGCCGTGCAGGCGGAGGCGAAGCTGGGCGGCGGCGGCGCGCAGCCCGGGATAGGTGAGCTGCTCCGTCAGCACCAGCTCCCCCGGCCCGGCCAGCAGCCCCAGCACCGCCAGCAGGGCCGGCTGGGCGCCGGGCGAGAGCAGCACGCGCTCCGCCGCCAGCCCCGGCAGGCAGGGGGCGAGCCAGGCGGCGCCGGCCGCCCGCTCCGCCGCGGCGCCGGCGCCGCGGCGGTAGGTGAGCAGGGCAGCCGGATCGCCCGCCGCCAGCAGCCGGGCAAGCCCCTGCTGCAGCAGCCCGGGCAGCGTCGGCGGCAAGGGCGGCAGGTTCATGCCGAGATCGACCTTCCCCCCCGCCGAGAGGGCAGGCGCCGGCGCCCCGGCGCGGATGAAGGTGCCGCGGCCGACCACGGCCTCCACCAGCCCGCGCCGCCGTGCCTCCGCATAGGCGCGGGTGATGGTGGTGAGGTCGACGCCGAGCGCCCCGGCGAGGGCGCGGTGGGTGGGCAGGCGGTCGCCGGGCCGCAGCTCGCCGGCGGCGATGGCGGCGGCGATGGCCTCGGCGATGCCGAGGTAGATGGGGCCGGCACCGGCGGCGAGGCGAGGAATCCATACAGGCATCTTGCGCTCGAAACCTACAATCCATATAATCCTAAGCAGGATAGGCGATTGTATGTAGAGCGCCTGGGATTGTATGGCAAGCGGAGACGGGCCATGAGCGGAGAATCCAAGGTCTGGCTGGGCGTGAAGCGGGGCCTCTCCCGGCATTGCCCGAATTGTGGGGAGGGCAAGCTGTTCAGCGCCTTCCTTACCCCGCGCAGCCGCTGCGAGGTCTGCGGCCAGGACAATTCCATCTACCCCTCGGACGACGCGCCGCCCTACCTGACCCTGGTGCTGGTCGGGCACGTCATCCTGCCCTTCATGTTCTGGGCGGACCGGGCGTTCGAGCCGGAGATGTGGGTGCAATTCGCCATCTGGCTGCCGCTGGTCGCGGCAATGACGGTGGGGCTGCTGCCCTTCATGAAGGGGGCGGTGATCGGCTTCGCCTGGGCCAACGGGGTTACCCGGAACTCGGTCGCGGGTCGCTGAGGGGGGCTCCGCCCCCCCGGCCCCCGACAGAGGGCGCTGCCCTCTGCACGCCCGCCGGGGCCAGGACCTGGCCCCGGACCCCGGTCAGAGTCGGCAGGTTGATCCGCAAACTCACGCCCTGCCGGCAACCACCGGCGAGGGCCAGAGCCCATGGTGCAGGGGGGCGAAGCCCCGGCCACACCCTCAGACCGGCGGTTCCACCGCCCCCACCCGCTCCACGATCGGCTTGTACCATTGCGGCCGGCGATGGGCGGCGAAGTTGAAGATCTTCTCCTTCCCCTGGCGGCAGGCGTCGAAATCCACATCGGCGAGGATCAGCTCATCCCCCAGCGTCTTCGCCTGCGTCACCAGCTTGCCGTTGGGATCGACGATGCAGGAGCCGCCGATGAGCCCCGCCCCGTCCTCGACGCCGGCCTTGGCCACCGCCACCGCCCAGCAGGCATTCATATAGGCATTGGCCTGCGCCACCAGCGTGGAGTGGAAGGTGCGGATCTCCAGGTTCTCGCTGTCGCCGCCATTGGGGTCGTAGGCGGCGGAATTGTAGCCCACCATCACCAGCTCCGCCCCCTGCAGCCCCAGCACCCGCCAGCCTTCCGGCCAGCGCCGGTCATTGCAGACCAGCATGCCGAGGATCGGCGAATTCCAGCTCTTCGGCCCGTAGAAGGCGGGGAAGCCGAGATCGCCATATTCGAAGTAGCGCTTCTCGAGCTGCTGGTATTGCTGCTGCGGCCGGAATTCCCGGGAGCCCGGCAGGTGGATCTTGCGATACTTGCCGAGGATGCGGCCATCCGGCCCCACCGTGACGGCGCTGTTGAAGCGTTTGCCTTCCGGCGTCAGCTCGGCATAGCCGATATAGAAGCCGACCCCGAGGGCCTTGGCCTTGTCGAAGAGCGGCCTGGTCTGCGGCCCCGGCAGCTCCCGCTCGAAATAGCCGAGCAGCTCGGGGTCATCCTCGGCGATCCACCAGCGCGGGAAGAAGGTGGTGAAGGCCAGCTCGGGGAAGACCACCAGCTCCGCCCCCTGCTTCGCCGCGCCTTCCAGCAGGGCGATCAGCCGCTCCATCGTATGGGCGCGGCTGTCCGCGCGCTGGATGGGGCCGAGCTGGGCGCCGGCGAGGCGGAGGAGGCGGGTCATGGGTCGAACTCCGAAGCAGGAATGGAGGTGCCGGGGGTGGCCGGCCGGCGCCACCCGGCCCCGGCGCGGCACCCTCCCCGGCGCCGGGGACCGCGCGGCGGAAGGCGGGCGGGCAGGGCGGGACTCCGGCGAGGGCCGCGCCGCGCGGCGGGCCAGGTCCGGCGGAGAGTAGCAGGACGCGCCGGGCTGCCAATCAGGGCGTCCCAGGAAAGCGGCATTCCTGCAGCCCTTCCTTAATCGGGCCTCTGGCATGACCGGGCCTTAACACCCGGTCCGGCACCGGAGACCGTGATGCCCGCCATCTCACCCACAGGGTAGCGCTCCGACGATTCCACCGAAAGCGATCGCGCTCTGGTGTCCTGCCCGCTGCGTTCGCTGGATTTCCAGCGAACGCAGCGGGCAAGCAGGCCACTGAAAACAAAAGCTGGTGGCCCGACAACGAAGTCCGCAGGACTGCGGAATCGGGACGCTAGAGCGGTTTCACGCTGACTGTGCAGCGCGAAACCGCTCTAGCTTATGGCTTGTAGAGCAGATTCACGCCTCCGGGCGATGCCGCCCTCCGGCGATCTGCTCTAGGTGACGCTGAACACCCGCCGCGCCACGCCGAGCGCCGCCTGCGCCGCATCGCTCGCCCGCTCCGCATGCCACACCAGCGCCACGCCGACCGAACCCACCGGCCCCGCCAGCGTCCGGAACGCCACGCCCTGCGGCCGCAGCCGCGCCATGCCGGAGCTCACCAGCGCCACGCCCAGCCCCGCCGCGACGAAGGCAAGCTGCGCCATGGCGGAGCCCACCTCGCGCATCGCCACCGGCTCGAACCCCGCCTCGCGGCAGGCGCTCACCTGGCGGTCGAAATAGGCCGGGCTGATGGAGCGCGGCAGCAGCACCAGCGCCTCCTGCGCCAGCGCGGCCAGCGGCAGCGGCGCCTCGCCGGCCGCCAGCGCATGGTCCTCCGGCAGCGCCGCCACCAGCGCATCCTGGCCCAGCGGCAGCACGCTGAGCGGCGGCCGGTCGCGGTCCAGCCGCGCCAGGGCGAAATCCACCTCGCCGCGGCGCAGCGCCTCCACCGCATCCGCCGTGTCCATCTCCTGCACCGTGATCGCCGAATCCGGCTGCGCCGCGCGCAGCGCGCGGACCAGGGGCGGCAGATAGTCGAACAGCGCGGAGGTGACGCAGGCCAGCACCATCGGCGCGTGCCGCCCGGCGCGCAGCTCCCGGGCCAGCGCCTCCACCTGCTTCGCATCCTCGGCCAGGCGGCGGAGGATGGGCAGCAGCGCCTCGCCCTCCCGCGTCGGCCGGGCGCCCTTGCGGGTGCGTTCCAGCAGGCGGACGCCGAGCTCGGCCTCCAGCGCCTGGATCTGCGCCGTCAGCGGCGGCTGGGAGAGGCCGAGCCGGGCGGCGGCGCGGCCGAAATGCCCTTCCTCCGCCACCGCGAGGAAATGCCCCATGCGGCGGAGGATGCGGAAATCCATGTGCGGCGCCTCCCTGCCCGGCCGAGTCCGGCCGCAGCCTAGCGCCGAACCTGCCCGCCCGTCCCGTCATCCTCCCCCGGGCGCGGCATTCCGCTCCGGCGATGACGGCGATCCGAAAAAACGATCAAAGCCGGCGCTCAATCGGAATGGACGAATGCGCCAAGGCGGGGGAGAAGTGCAGCCCACGGTTTCCAACAGGGGAGAACGCCGGTTCATGCAGCTCCATCCCGTCAAGCTTTACCCGTCCAAGGCCCTGCTGAAGCGGGAGGACCAGCTCGCCTGGAAGATCGCCGGCGTCGCCGCCGACAAGGTGGCGGTGGAAAAGGACGTGCAGGAGATGATCATCAACCGGATCATCGACAACGCCTCCGTCGCCATCGCCGCCATCAACCGCCGCCCCGTCGTCTCCGCCCGCGCCATGGCGCTCGGCCATCCCCGGAAGGGCGGCGCCACCATCTTCGGCCTGCCGGGCGGCAAGACCTTCTCCCCGGAATGGGCGGCCTGGGCGAACGGCACCGCGGTGCGCGAGCTGGACATGCACGACACCTTCCTCGCCGCCGACTATTCCCATCCCGGCGACAACATCCCCCCCATCCTCGCCGTGGCGCAGACCATGGAGAAGAGCGGGCGGGACCTGATCCGCGGCCTCGCCACCGGCTACGAGATCCAGATCGACCTGGTCCGCGCCATCTGCCTGCATGAGCACAAGGTGGATCACATCGCCCATCTCTGCCCCTCGGCGGCGGCCGGCATCGGCACCCTGCTCGGGCTGAAGCAGGAGGTGATCTACCAGGCGGTGCAGCAGGCGCTGCACGTCTCCATCAGCTTCCGCCAGAGCCGGAAGGGCGAGATCTCCTCCTGGAAGGCTTATGCCCCGGCGCATGCCGGCAAGCTGGCGGTCGAGGCCGCCGACCGCGCCATGCGCGGCGAGGGGGCGCCGAGCCCGATCTACGAAGGCGAGGACAGCGTCATCGGCTGGGTGCTCTCCGGCCGCACCATCGCCGACCAGAAGGGCCGCGCCGCCGCCTACGAGCCGGTCTATTACGAGGTGCCGCTGCCGGCGCCGGGCGAGGCGAAGCGCGCCATCCTCGACAGCTACACCAAGGAGCACTCCGCCGAGTACCAGTCCCAGGCGCTGATCGACCTGGCCTTCCGGATGCGGGAGCGGATCACCGATTTCGAGGCGATCGAGAAGATCACCATCCATACCAGCCACCACACGCATTACGTGATCGGCACCGGCGCCAACGACCCGCAGAAGATGGACCCGAAGGCGAGCCGCGAGACGCTCGACCATTCCATCATGTACATCTTCGCCGTCGCCCTGCAGGACGGGCGCTGGCACCATGTGGACAGCTACGCGCCGAAGCGGGCGGCGCGGCCGGACACGGTCGCCCTCTGGCACAAGATCGAGACCACCGAGGATCCGGAATGGACGCGCAAATACCACTCGCGCGACCCGAACGAGCTTTCCTTCGGCGGCCGCGTCGAAATCCTGTTCAAGGACGGCACCCGGCTGGTCGATGAGCTGGGCGTGGCGAATGCCCACCCGAATGGGGCGAAGCCCTTCGGCCGCGACGACTACATCAACAAGTTCCGGATCCTGACGGAGGGCATCGTCTCGACGCGGGAGGCGAATCGCTTCCTCGAGGTGGTGCAGGACCTGCCGCGGCTGAAGGCCGGGGAGCTGACCGAGCTGACCGTCGCCCTGCCGCGGGGCGAGCTGCTGGAAGGCAAGCCCGGCATCTTCTGAGCGCTACCGCCCTGGCGCCCCGCCACCCGCGGCGGGGCGCCCACCGGCCGCGGGAGCCCGGCATCCCCGGCCCAAGAAGAGCAATCCAGTCCCAACTGACGCCGCCTTCGCCCCTCGCGGCCCCGCCGCGGGAGGCTGTGCGAAACCCGGGGAACGACCACATCCCCGAGGGCGCCCCGTAAAGTACCTGATCGGGGCCAGGCGGGATGGCGGCGCCGCATCGCCCAACGACCCAGAGGAGCGAACGCATGAGCGAATCCACCGAACAGCCGACCATCTACAAGGGCCTGGTCGGCGTCTATGCCGATGTCTCCAGCATCTCCAAGGTGATGCCGGAGACCAACAGCCTCACCTATCGCGGCTATGCCGTGCAGGACCTGGCGGAGAACTGTTCCTTCGAGGAGGTCGCCTACCTGCTCTGGGAGGGCGAGCTGCCCAATGCGCAGCAGCTCGAGGCCTTCAAGGCGGAGACGGCGGCGGAGCGGGAGATCAGCCCGGCCCTGCACCGGGTGATCAAGGAATTCCCCGCCGACGCCCACCCGATGGACACCATCCGCACCGCCGTCTCCTTCATGGGGCTGGAGGACCCGGAGACCGGCGACATCTCCGACGCGGCGCAGCGGCGGAAGGCGAAGCGCCTGTTCGCCAAGATCCCGACCGCGATCGGCGCCGCCTACCGCGCCTCCAAGGGGCTGGCGCCCGTGGCGCCGGACCCGAAGCACAGCTTCGCCGAGAACGTCTTCCACCTGGTCCAGGGGCGGGTGCCGGAGAAGGAGGTGCTGAAGGCCTTCGACGTCTCCATGATTCTGTACGCGGAGCACACCTTCAACGCCTCCACCTATACCGCCCGGCTGGTCACCTCCACCCAGGCGGACATGCATGGTGCCATCACCGCCGGCATCGCCGCCCTGAAGGGCCCGCTGCATGGCGGCGCCAATGAGGCGGTGATGCACATGCTGAAGGAGATCGGCGATCCCCAGAAGGCGAAGGACTGGCTGCACGGCAGGTTCGACCACAAGGCGCTGGTCATGGGCTTCGGCCACCGGGTGTACAAATCCGGCGACAGCCGCGTCCCGACGATGACCAAATACGCCGAGAAGATGGCGGAGGTGGTGCAGGACCGGACCTGGATGGAGATCAGCCGGATCCTCGCCGCCGAGATGCTGGAGAAAAAGAAGATCCACCCCAACCTCGATTTCCCGGCGGGCCCCGCCTACCACCTGATGGGGTTCGAGATCCCGCTCTTCACCCCGCTCTTCGTCGCCTCCCGCATCACCGGCTGGTCGGCGCATGTGCTGGAGCAGGGCGCGGACAACCGGCTGATCCGCCCGCTCTCCTGGTACACCGGGGTGGAGCAGCGCCCGGTGCCGCCGATGGCGGCGCGCTAGAGCGGTTTCACGCTGACTGTGCAGCGCGAAACCGCTCTAGCTTATGGATTGTAGAGCAGCTTCACGCCTCCGGGCGATGCCGCCCTCCGGCGATCTGCTCTAGCTCCCCGCGAAGCCGCTGGTCTGGCTTCGCGGGGCCCCCGGGAAGCCATGCTGCCGGGGCTCCGCACAGCCTGAAGCGGCAAAGCCACTTCAGGGCAACGGGCGGCGGGGCGGCCACGCCGCGCCTCCTGCGGCAACGCAGGGCCCTCCCGCAGAGTGCAGACACGGCCGCCGGCGATCCCGGCGGCCGTTATCGTCTCCGCCCTGCGCATCTCCGCTGCGGCGGCGGATGCGGTGCGCGGCGATGCGCTTCCTCCGGCATGCGGCGCAAGGCGAGGCGCGCTGCGCGATCACCTGCGACGGCGCACGCGAAAAATGCGCGCGTACGCACGCAGTTTCTGTTGACACGAAGGAGGCGTGTGCAGATAGCGTGATTCGCGCGCACGACGATGCACGCGATTCGACATGAGGAACTCACTGCCTGTCGCATCGCTCTACGTCAACGGCGTGCCGCAGCAGGGAAGGACGGTCCATGGACCGCGGACAGGATGGGATGACGGCAGGCTCTGGCGCCGCACATCCCGCAAGGCTGCGGGGCGCGCCTTTCGCGCATCGCGGTACGGGCGAGACCGCAGGGATGGCGCCGCCGCAGGCCGCGCGCATCGCTCCGGGGGCGCGGCCTGCACGCGGCTTCAGGACGGCGACCGAGACGGCAAGGCGCGCCACGGGATCCGCACGCTGCCCGCTCCGCACGACCGCCCCCGCTGTCACCCGGGCCTGGCCGGCCGGCTTCCCGCGGAAGCCGGCGCCTGGCGCGGCCCGACCAACACCGGAACGCTGAAGGAGATCCTGACTGTGACCGATACCCCCGAGACGCCGGCGGCCCGCGCCCAGGCGATGGCCGTGTCCACCACCCGCCGCACCGCGAAGAAGCCGGCGACCGCGCGCAGCCGCGTCGCCGCGAAGAAGCCGGCGACGCGCAAGCCCGCCGCGAAGAAGGCGGCGCCGAAGAAGGCCGCCGCCGCGAAGAAGCCGGCGGCGCGCAAGCCGGCGGCGAAGAAGGCCACCACGGCCCGCAAGCCGGCGGCGCGGAAGGCCGCCCCGAAGAAGGCGACCACGGCCCGCAAGCCGGCGGCGCGGAAGGCCGCGCCGAAGAAGGCCGCCACCGCCCGCAAGCCGGCGGCGAAGAAGGCCACCACCGCCAGGAAGCCGGCCGCCCGCAAGGTGGCCGCGCCGAAGAAGGCCGCGCCGAAGAAGCTGACGGCGAAGTCAGCGGCGCCGAAGAAGGCCGCCGCGGCGAAGGCGACCAACCCCTCGCGCTCGGAAGCGGCGAAGAAGGCCGCCGCCACCCGCGCCGCGAAGAAGGCCGCCGCGGCCGCTGCCGCTGAGGCCCCGGCATCCGCGCCGGCCGAGAGCGAGACCCCGACCACCTGACCTCGCTGCTGATCCCGGCGAGAGGGCGCCATTCCGCAAGGGGTGGCGCCCTTTTCGCGACCCGGGGTTCAGTTCGGCACGCCGCCTGCCAGCCAGCGCGCGCCGCGCGCATACAGCGCTTCCACCTCGGGCCCCTGCAGCCCAGGCATGTCGGTCTTCACCGCGTAGCCGATCCGGGTCTGCAGATAGGCCAGGTGGCGGTAGCCGGCGGGGAAGCGCGCCAGCAGCGCCGCGTCCAGCGCCAGCCGCGCCGAAGGGTCCACCGGGTCCATCCGGTCCTTCTCGTAGATCGGCTGGCGCAGCACCACGCCCCACCGGCCCTCTCGCTTCTCCAGGAAGTCGTAGAAGCGGCCGGTGCAGACGGCGTCCACCTCCACCCCCTCCACCAAAGCGCGCTGGCTGATCGTCATCTTGGTCTGGGCGATGGCACGGTGGCCGGCGAGGTCGGCGCTGTGGCCGCCGAGGAAATGCAGGATGGAGACGCCCTTCTCCCACTCGGCGCGGCTGGCGGCGATGAATTCCCGCCAGGGCGCCTGGCACCAGGTGGCCATCATCACGCCATCCTCATGCCAGCAGGTGGCGAAGCGGTCCCAGTCGCCGGCATCCCGCCACACCGCCCAATTCTCCACCAGCGTCCGGATCGCGATCCGGTCCAGCAACGCCTGGTCCATGTCTCCTCCCCTTTTCGTGTGGTCAGCCGAAGGTGGTCAGCAGATCCTCCACCTGCGCGGGGCTGAGTTCGCGCGCGGGCCGGCCGTGCAGCAGCAGCGCCAGCCGCGCCGCCTCCTCCAGCTCCTCCGCCGCATAGACCGCGTCGTCCAGGCTCTTCCCGCTGACCACGGGTCCGTGATTGGCCAGCAGCACCGCGCGCGCCGCGCGCGAAGCCACGGCGATGGCAGGCTCCATCGCCGCGTCGCCGGGGCGGTAATAGGGCACCACCGGCAGGGCGCGGCCGATGCGCATGACGAAATAGGGCGTCAGCGGCGGGATCGGCGCTGCTTCCCCCGGCGCGGCCAGGCAGGCGATGGCGGTGGCATGGGTGGAGTGCAGATGCACCACCGCGCCCGCCTCCGGCCGCGTCGCCAGCATGGCGCGGTGCATGAACACCTCCTTGGAGGGCTTGTCGCCGGCGACATGCCGGTACTCGGCATCCAGCTTGCTGATCCGCGCCGGGTCCAGCCTTCCGAGGCAGGAATTGGTCGGGGTGATGAGGAACCCGTCCTCCAGCCGCGCGCTGATGTTGCCGGCCGAGCCGACGGAATAGCCGCGCTCGAAGAGCGAGCGCCCATGCGCGGCAATCGCCTCGCGCAGCCTTGCCTCCGCGCTCATGCCGGCACTCCTCCCGGCCGATTCAGACCTCCGCGCCCGCCGGCGCTCCGGTCATCGGAACCTTCTCCCGGCCGATTCAGACCTTCGCGCCCTCCGGCGCTCCGGTCATCGGACGGGGCGAAGGCCTTCAGGAAGAAATCGCGGGCGCCGAAATTGCCGCTCTTCAGCGCCAGGTGCAGCCCGACCGGCTCGGCATAGGTCCAGGGCACGCCGGGGTCGATCTCCGGGCCGATGCGCAGCGCGGTGACGCCGAGGCGGGAGACCACGGCGCCCGAGGTCTCGCCGCCCGCCACCACCAGCCGCGTCACGCCGCGCGCCACCAGCCCTTCGGCGATGGTGGAGAGGGCATGTTCCACCAGCGCGCCGGCGGCGTCCCGCCCCAGCCGCGCCTGCAGCGCCGCCACGCGTTCCGGCACCGCGCTGGCGGCAATCACCACCGGCCGGTCGCCGAGCTTGCCCTCGGCCCAGGCGAAGGCCTGCGCCGCCAGCGCCGAGGCATCCGGCGTCGCCAGCACGTCGAGCTCCAGCGTCGGCGCATGGTCGCGCGCGAAGCCGATCTGCCCGAGGGTGGCACGGGAGCAGGAGCCGGCGAGCACCGCCGCGGCGCCGCGCATGGGCGGCAGGGCGCTGGCCGCCGCGCCGCGCGCCGGCAGCAACCCCTTGGCGCGGAAATTCGCCGGCAGCCCCATGGCGACGCCGGAACCGCCGGTGATCAGCGCATGCTCCGCCGCCGCCTCGCCGATCGCCAGCAGATGCGCATCCGTGACGGCATCGATGATGGCGTAGCGGCGGCCGCTTTCCTTCAGCACCGTCATCGCCTTCCGGATGGCGGCGGCGCCCTGCGCCACCGTGGCGAAGGGGATGAGGCCGACGGCGCCATCCGTCTGCCGCCCCAGCACGCGGACCAAATTGGCGTCGCGCATCGGCGTCAGCGGGTGGTTCTCCATGCCGCTCTCGTTCAGCAGCACCTGGCCGACGAAGAGATGGCCCTGATAGACGGTGCGGCCATTGGTCGGGAAGGCGGGGTTGGCCAGGGCGAAGCCGCAGCCGAGGCGCTTCACCAGCGCATCCGCCACCGGGCCGATATTGCCGGTCTCCGTGCTGTCGAAGGTGGAGCAGTATTTGAAGAAGATCTGCTGCGCGCCGGCCGTCAGCAGCGCCTCGCAGGCGGCGAGGCTTTCCGCCACCGCCTCCCGCACCGGGGCGGTGCGGGATTTGAGGGCGATGATGACGGCATCCGCCTCCGGCAGCTCGCCGCCGGGGACGCCGATGACCTGCACGGCGGACATGCCGCCCTTGACCAGGGTGTTCGCCAGGTCGGTGGCGCCGGTGAAGTCATCGGCGATGCAGCCGAGCAGGGGCATGGGAGGTTCTTCCGCAAATTGGGGCCGGACGGCACGGATATGCCCCGGCGTTTCGGGCGATGCTATGGCCTTCGCCGGCGCGCGGGGAAGGCCGGAGGCAAAGCGGGCCGCGCTTTCAGAGCGGCGTGCCGTCCTTCCGGCTGTAGCGCCACTTGCCGTCGGGACCGAGCATCGCCGCCAGGTCGTCATCCGGATAGACCACGCTGTCGCCGGGAGAGCGGTCGCCGATTTCGAGATAGAGCACATCCTCGGCGTTGCGGTTCTCCAGCCGGTGCGCATCGCCGGTGCCGGCGCGGAAGCCGGCGCACATGCCGGGCGCCAGCGGCGTCTCCCCCGCATCGGTCAGCAGCACGGGATGGCCCTGCAGGACGTAGACGAACTCATCCTGCGCGCCATGCGCGTGGCGCAGCGCGGAGGCGGCGCCGGGCGGCAGGCGGGTGAGGTTCACGCCGAAATTCCGCAGGCCGAAGCGGTCGCCCAGCACCCGCTTCTCCCGCCCGCCGATCTTCGCGGCGAGGTCCGGCGGGTAGGAACTGGCCTGGGCACGGGGCGGCACCTCCAGCGCGGTCAGGGCGATGGGGTATTCGGCCATTGCGGACTCTCCTTCAGGGCGGCGGCTCGGAGGGCCGGGTGACGAGGAAGCCGCCCACCGCCAGCAGGCAGGCGCCGGCGATGGCGGAGGCGGTCCAGTGGCGGAAGATGAGCGTCATCGCCACCCAGCTCACCGTCATGACGGAGAGCGCGGCGCGCTTGCCGCGGCGGCTGATGACGCCATGGGCTCGCCAGGCGCGCAGCGGCGGGCCGAAGCGGGGGTGGTTCAGCAGCCTGGCCTGCAGGGTGGGGGAGGCGCGGCCGAAGGCCCAGGCGGCGATGATGAGGAAGATGGTGGTGGGCATCACCGGCAGCACCGCGCCGATGGCGGCCAGCACCAGGCACAGATAGCCCAGCCCGAGCAGCGCCAGGCGCTGCGGGCGGCGGAGGGGTGGGGCTGCTGTCTCCTCGCCATCTGGCATGGGGGCGAGCCTACACGGCTGCGGGGGCGGCGCCAGGGTGGGTGCTGCGGGCCTGCCATGCCGGATGGGAGCGAAAAAGGCCGCCCTCGCGGCCGGGCGCGGACGTAACCAGCCCGCCCGCCCCACCTCGGCGCCCCACCTCAGCGCCCCGGCGGCACCGCCAGCAGGTCCCGGTGGCCGATCCGCAGCGACAGAAGCCGCATGGCAATCTGGTTCAGCCGCACATCCGTCCAGTCGCCGATCGCCGCCGCGCCGCGCCTCTCCTGCCGCCGCGCCGCCAGGGCATGGCCCAGTACCAGCTCCGTCAGGAAGGGATGCGGCGGGATGTCCATCGGCTGTGGCCCGCGCGCCCGCACCTGCCAGTCGCTGGCGCCGCGATGCAGGGTGAAGCCACGCGCCCCGAACGCCGCCGCGATCGCCGCCGGCGCCCGGGCGCCGAGCGCCGGCCCGCCGAACCCCTTCTCCCGCCCCTGGTCGCGGCGGAAGGCGGAAAGCACCAGCGCATCGGCCGGGTGCGGCGGCGAGAACACCTCCCGCCCATCGACGCAGAGCGAGGCATAGAAGGGCAGGCGCAACGCCGCCGCCATCCGCTCCACCCAGGCGGCGGAGACCAGGTCGCACAGCGCCGAGCTCACCACCGCGTCATGGCTGGCCAGGGGCAGCACAAGCGGCGCCTCCGCCAGGTCGGCGGCCAGCGCCTCCACCCGCCAGGCGCCCCCCGGGGCATGCACCAGCAGCGTCTTGCGGTTGGGGAAGGTGATCTTCAGCCCCACCTGCTCCGCCCGGTCGGCGATGGTCTCGAAGGCCGCCTCCAGCATCGCCTTGTCCCGGTCCACCAGCGTCCAGGCCTGGGCGCGGCCGATGCGCGGCGCCAGCCAGCGGAACAGGCTGCCGGTGCCGGCGCCGAGATCCAGCAGCCGCGGCCGCGCCGGCAGCAGGGCCAGCAGATGCGCCGCCACCGCCTCGGACCGTGCCAGCGCGTCATGCGGCTCCCGCAGCTCCAGCCAGCCCGGCTCGAAGCCCTCGCTCATGCCTGGGCCGCCTGGCGCAGTTCCACCAGCAGGGCCTCGGCGCGGTCGGTCCAGCGCGGCAGGCGCTGGCCCGCCTGCCAGGCGGCCTCCGCCATCTCGGCGCGCAGCGCATGGTCGAACAGGCAGCGCCGCAGCGCCTTGGTGAGCGAGACCAGATCTCCCGGCGGGCAGACCACCCCGGCCTCCACCGGCACGATCTCGGCAATGGCGCCGCCGGCGGTGACGGCGACGGGCAGGCCGCGCGCCAGGGCCTCGGCCGCCGCCATGCCGTAGCCTTCCCAGTACGTCGCCAGGGCGAAGAGATCGGCGCCGGCATAGAGCGCCTCCAGCGCCACCCCATCCACCTCCCCGGCGAAGGTCACGCGCTGGGCGATGCCCAGCTCCTCCGCCAGGGCACGCAAGCCGTGCGCATGCACCTTGTCCCGCACCGCGCCGACGACGGTGAGGCGCCACTCCAGATCCGGCAGCCGGGCGAGCGCCTGCAGCAGCAGGTCATGCCCTTTGCGCGGCGTCAGCGCCCCGACCGAGAGGATCGCCACCCCCGGCCCGCCCGAGCCCCTGGCGCGCGGCGCCGGATCGGTCCCCGGCTCCACCACCCCGATCCGTGCCTTGTCCACGCCGAAATCCGCGGCCAGGCGCTGGGCGGTGAGGGGGGAGGTGGCGATCAGCCGGGCGAGGCGGGGGAAGAGCGCCGCCTCCATCTCCCGCAGCGCCGCGCGATCGGTCTCTGGCGCGCCATGCTCCAGCGCCGTCGGGTGGTGGATCAGCGCCATGGCGCGGCGGGCTTCCAGCTCTGCGGCGAAGGGCGCGAAACCGGGCAGGCCGAGCCCGTCGATGAGCAGGCGCGTCCCCTCCGGCAGGTTGTCCAGCGCCGCCCTGGCCGCCGCGGTGGCGGCTTCGTCCGGCAGCGGGTGGCGGCCGGCGAGTTCCACCACCCGCACCTCCTGCCCCAGCGCCGTCAGCCCCTGCACCATGCGGCGGTCATAGATGTAGCCGCCGGAAACCATGTCGAAGGGCCCCGGCACCAGCAGGGCGAGGCTCATGCGATCGGCCCCTCATAGGCCGCCCAGGCATTCGGGCTCTCCCGCAGCAGCACTTTCAGCGCGGTGACGTTGCCGCTCTGCGCCCCCAGCCGCCCTGCCTTCAGCGCCGCGGCCAGCAGCCCGTGGATATGCTGGCAGAGATATTCCGTCGTGGTGTTGAGGCCGGCGAATTGCGGCTCGCCGTCCAGATTGCGGTAGTCCAGCGTGTCCAGCGCCCGGCGCAGCTCCTGCTTCGCCAGGCCGATATCCACCAGCAGATGCAGCGCATCGAGTTGCGGCGCGCGGAATTCCGCCTCCACCGCGAAGGTGGCGCCGTGCAGCCTTTGCGCCGGGCCGAATTCGGCGCCGCGGAAGCTGTGGGCGATCATGATGTGGTCGCAGACGGTCAGGCTGAACATGCGGACGCACTCTGTATTATATGTAGGTGACAAGCGGGCAGGGGGCGCCGCCCCCATCCAGCAGCGCCGGCAGCGCCGCCGGCAGCGCGGCGAAGCGCGTGGGCGGGGCGAGTAGCGCATCGAGGCGGGCATCGTCGAGCAGGGCAAGGGCCAGCGCCAGCCGCTCCGCATGGCTCCGCCGGCCGCGCAGGGCAGGGGAGACGGCGCCGACCTGCGAGGAGAGCAGCGCAAGCCGCTTCGCATGGAAGGCCTCGCCCAGCGGCAGCGTCACGGCGCGGTCGCCATGCCAGCTCGCTTCCAGGATGCGCGCCTCGAAGCCGGCGCGGTCGAGGGCGAGGCGGAGCCCCGCCTCGCTGGCGCTGGCGTGGAGGATGAGTTCCTGCTCGCCCGGCACCTCCTCCGGCGGCAGGAAGCGGGCCCCGAGCGCCTCGGCCAGCGCCGTGCGGCCGGGGTCGATATCGGTGACGATGAGCGCGAGGCCCGGGATGCGGGCCAGCAGCGCGGCGGCCAGCAGCCCCACCACGCCGGCGCCGATGACGAGGGTCCGCTCCCCCGGCAGCGGCCGGGCATCCCAGATCAGGTTCAGCGCGGTTTCCATATTGGCCGCCAGCACGGCGCGATGGTCCGGCACCGCATCGGGCACCTTGATGCACATCGCGGCCGGCGCCAGGAACAGGTCCTGGTGCGGATGCAGGCAGAAGATGCGGCGGCCGAGCAATTCGGGCGGCCCGGCCTCCACCCGCCCGACCACCGCATAGCCGTACTTCACCGGAAAGGGGAAATCGCCCGCCATCAGCGGGGCGCGCATCGCCGCCCATTGGCTGCGTGGCACGCGGCCGGCACCGACCAGCCTTTCCGTCCCGCGGGAAATCCCGCTGGTCAGGCTCCGCACCAGCGCCTGGCCCGGCGCGCAGGGCGGCAGCGCCTCCTCGCGCAATTCGGCCCGGCCGGGGGCGGTGTACCACAGGGCGGTGGCGGTGCCGCTCACCGGCAGATTTCGGGCCGGGCGCGGTGCAGCGGAATGTCGAACAGCACATCCTCCTCCAGCTTATGCACCTCCCAGGCGAAGCGCAGCCCATCGGCGATGCGCGCTGCCTCCGGCAGGGTGAAGGCGGGAATGCCGGAGCCGAGCAGCACCGGCGCCACCGTCACATGCAGTCGGTCCAGGCAGCCCGCGGCGAGGAAGCGGGAGACGGTGACGCCCCCGCCCTCGACGAAGAGCCGCGTCAGCCCGCGCGCCGCCAGCGCCGCCAGGATGGCGGGGATGGCAAGCCCGCCCTGCTTCCCGCGCGGCAGGCGCAGCACCTCCGCCCGGCCGCAACGATCGGGGCCGGGGGCGTCCTCGGCGGCCAGCAGCAGGGTCGGCGGCCCCTCCCGGAACACGCCGTAATCGGGCGAGAGGCGGCGATTGGTGTCCAGGATGACGCGCAGCGGGTGCGGCCCGGGGCAAAGCCTGGTGGTCAGCCGCGGATCATCCTGCCGCACCGTCCCGGCCCCGACCAGCACCGCATGGCACAGGGCCCGCAGCCGGTGGGTGTGCAGCAGGTCGCCGCGCCCGCCGATCCATTGCGAGGAACCGGAGACGGTGGCGATGCGGCCATCCAGCGTCTGGGCCAGGCGGCCGACGACCCGGCAGCCATCGGGCGCCTCCGGCGGCGCCAGCACCGGGCCGAACAGCGCGGCGAGCGGCCCGGGCGGCAACGGCCCTGGCGCATCGCGCCGCGCCAGCAGGACGGACCAGTCATCGGAAGCGCCGGGGACGGACATGCGGCGCCGACCATGCCGGAAGCCGGGCCGGGGCGGGAGGGGAAGAATCGGGCGGTGCCCCAAACCCCGGTAGGGCGCGCCGCCCATTGGCGGCAGCGCCGCCACCCTCGCCGGGGAGGGGCCCTTCCCGGACCCCGGCCTGCGTTCCGGAGCCGGCGATTGGAGGCGGGATCGGGGGGGAAACTCTTCTCCCGGCGAGGGCGCAGGGGAGAGCCCCTGCCGGGGGTATTGGCGCCTGCGGGACTTCGCCCCCGGTCCCCGGCGCGTCCGCCGGCTCAACCGGCCGGCCAGCCCGCCGGCAAGCCCCCAGGACGGGCTCCTCAGACGGCGAACATGGCGTTGATCTGCGGATCCGACATGACGCCGGTCTGGGTAGAGGTGAAGCCGCCGACCTGGGTGTCGCTCAGGGCGGCGATATCGGTGGTCTCCAGCGCCCCGATTTGCGTGGTGGTGAAGGCGGCGATCTGGGTGGTGGTCAGCCCCGCCATCTGGGTGGTGGTGAGGGCGACGATCTCCGTCGTGGTCAGCGCCACCACCTGGGTGGTCGTCAGCGCCGCGATCTGCGCCGTGGTGAGCGAGGCGAACTGGGTGGTGGCCAGCGCTGTCAGATCCGCGGTCTCCATCGCCGCCACCTGGGCGGCGGTGAGGCCCTGGAGCTGGGTGGTGCTGAGGCCCTGCACCTGGGTGGTGGTCAGCGCCTGGAGCTGCGCCGTGGTGAGCGCCGCCACCTGGCCGGTGCCGAAGCCCGCGATCTGGGTGGTGGCGAGGGTGGCGAGGTCGGTCGTCTCCAGCGCCGCCACCTGGGTGTCCAGCAGCACGCCGAGCTGGGTAGAGGTCAAGGCGCCGATCTGGGTGGTGGAAAGCGCCGCCAGGTCGGTGGTTTCGAGGCCGACGATCTGGGTGGTGCCGAGGCCGGCGACCTGGGTGGTGGAGAGCGCCCCGATCTGGGTGGTGGTCAGCGCCGCCACCTGGGCGGCGGTGAGGCCGCGGAGCTGGGTGGTGGTCAGGGCGTCGAGCTGGGTGGTGGTGAGCACCGCCACCTGGGTGGTGGCGAGGCCCGAGACCTGCGCGGTGCTGAGCCCGGCGAGCTGGGTGGTGGTCAGCGCGTTGATCTGGGTGGTGGAAAGCCCGCCGAGCTGGGTGGAGCCGAAGCCCGCGAGCTGGGTGGTGCTGAGCACCGCGAGATCGGTCGTCTCCAGCGAGCCCGCCTGGGTGGAGGTGAGGGCGTTGAGCTGGGTGGAGGTCAGGGCGCCGATCTGGGTGGTGCTCAGCGCCACCAGGTCCGTGGTCTCGAACCCGCGGATCTGGGTGGTAGCGAGGCCGGCGATCTGGCTGGTGCCGAGCGTCCCGATCTGGGTGGTGGTGAGCGCCGCCGCCTGGGCGGAGGTCAGCGCCCGGAGCTGGGTGGTGGAGAGCGCCCCGACCTGAGTGGTGGTCAGCGCCTGGAGCTGGGCGGTGGTGAGCGCATCCATCTGGCCGGTGCCGAGGCCGGCAAGCTGGGTGGTGGTGAGTGCCGCGAGATCGGTGGTCTCCATCGCCGCTACCTGGGCATCGAGCAGCGCACCGAGCTGGGTGGTGGTCAGAGCGCCGATCTGGGTGGTGGTGAGCGCCGCCAGATCGGTGGTCTCGAGGCCGATGATCTGGGTGGTGCCGAGCCCGGCGATCTGGGTGGTGGAGAGTGCCCCGATCTGCGTCGTGGTCAGCGCCGCGGTCTGGGAGGAGGTGAGGCCGCGAAGCTGCGCCGTGCCCAGCGCCTCGACCTGGGTGGTGGTCAGTGCGGCCACCTGGGCGGTGGTGAGGCCGGCCATCTGGGCGGTGCCGAGGCCGGCGAGCTGTGTGGTGGTCAGCGCATTGATCTGGGTGGTGGAGAGCCCGGCGAGCTGGGTGGAGCCGAAGCCGGCGAGCTGGGTGGTGGAAAGCACCGCGAGATCGGTGGTCTCGATGGCGCCGGCCTGGGTGGAGGTCAGCGCGCCGAGTTGGGTGGAGGTCAGCGCGCCGATCTGGGTGGTGGTGAGCGCGGCGAGGTCGGTGGTCTCCAGCCCACGGATCTGGGTGGTGCCGAGCCCCGCAACCTGGCTGGTGGAGAGCGCCCCGATCTGGGTCGTGGTCAGCGCCGCCGCCTGAGTGGACGTCAGCGCCCGGAGCTGCGTGGTGCCTAGCGCCGCCACCTGGGTGGTGGTCAGCGCCTGGAGCTGGGCGGTGGTGAGGGCATCCACCTGGTTGGAGCCGAGGCCGGCGAGTTGGGTGGTGGTGAGTGCCGCGAGATCGGTGGTCTCCAGCGCCGCCACCTGGGCGTCGAGCAGTGCGCCGAGCTGGGTGGAGGTCAGGGCACCGATCTGGGTGGTGGTCAGCGCCACCAGGTCGGTGGTCTCGAGGCCGATGATCTGGGTGGTGCCGAGGCCGGCGATCTGGGTGGTGGAGAGTGCCCCGATTTGCGTGGTGGTCAGCGCTGCCGTCTGGGAGGAGGTGAGGCCGCGAAGCTGCGCCGTGCCCAGCGCCTCGACCTGGGTGGTGGTCAGCGCGGCCACCTGGGTGGTGGTGAGCCCCGCCACCTGCGCCGAGCCGATGCCGGCGAGCTGGGTGGTGGTCAGCGCGCCGATCTGGGTGGTGGAAAGCCCGATGAGCTGGGTGGTGCCGAAGCCGGCGAGCTGGCTGGTGCTGAGCACTGCGAGATCGGTGGTCTCGATGGCGCCGGCCTGGGTGGAGGTCAGCCCCGCGAGCTGGCTGGAGGTGAGTGCGCCGATCTGGGTGGTGGTCAGCGCGGCAAGGTCCGTCGTTTCCAGCCCGCGGATCTGGGTGGTGGCGAGGCCGGCGATCTGGCTGGTGGTCAGCGCCCCCACCTGGGTGGTGGTGAGCGCCGCCGCCTGGGTGGAGGTGAGCGCCCGGAGCTGGGTGGTGGAGAGGGCTCCCACCTGCGTCGTCGTCAGCGCCTGGAGCTGGGTGGTGGTCAGCGCCGCCACCTGGTTGGAGCCGAGGCCGGCAAGCTGGGTGGTGGTGAGCACCGCCAGATCGGTGGTCTCGATCGCCCCCGCCTGGGTGGAGGTGAGGGCGCCGAGCTGGGTGGAGGTGAGGGCCCCGATCTGGGTGGTGGTCAGCGCCGCCAGATCCGTCGTTTCCAGCCCGCGGATCTGAGTGGTGCCCAGCCCGGCGATCTGGGTGGTGCTCAGCGCCCCGATCTGGGTGGTGGTCAGCGCCGCGGTCTGCGAGGAGGTGAGGCCGCGAAGCTGGGCGGTGCCCAGCGCCTCGACCTGGGTGGTGGTCAGCACCGCCACCTGGGTGGTGGTCAGCTCCGCCACCTGCGCCGAGCTGATGCCGGCGAGCTGGGTGGTGGTCAGCGCCCCGATCTGGGTGGTGGAAAGCCCGATGAGCTGGGTGGTGCCGAGGCCGGCGAGCTGGCTGGTGCTGAGCACTGCGAGATCGGTGGTCTCGATCGCCCCCGCCTGGGTCGAGGTCAGCGCCGCGAGCTGGGTGGAGGTCAGCGCGCCGATCTGCGTCGTCGTCAGCGCGGCAAGGTCGGTGGTTTCCAGGCCGCGGATCTGAGTGGTGCCGAGCCCCGCAATCTGGCTGGTGGAGAGCGTCCCGATCTGGGTGGTGGTCAGCGCCGCCGCCTGGGTGGAGGTCAAGGCCCGGAGCTGCGCCGTTCCCAGCCCGCCGATCTGGGTGGTGGTCAGGGCCTGAAGCTGGGTGGTGGTCAGCGCCGCCATCTGGGTGGTGCCGAAGCCGGCGAGCTGGGTGGTGGTCAGCGCCGCCAGATCGGTGGTTTCCAGCGCCGCCGCCTGGGTGGAGGTGAGGGCGCCGAGCTGGGTGGTGGTCAGGGCGCCGATCTGGGTGGTGGTGAGCGCCACCAGGTCGGTGGTTTCCAGCCCGCGGATCTGGGTGGTGCCAAGGCCGGCGATCTGGGTGGTGGAGAGAGCGCCGATCTGGGTGGTGGTCAGCGCTGCCGTCTGGGAGGAGGTGAGGCCGCGAAGCTGCGCCGTGCCCAGCGCCTCGATCTGGGTGGTGGTCAGCGCGGCCACCTGGGTGGTGGTGAGCCCCGCCACCTGCGCCGAGCCGATGCCGGCGAGCTGGGTGGTGGTCAGCGCGCCGATCTGGGTGGTGGAAAGCCCGATGAGCTGGGTGGTGCCGAAGCCGGCGAGCTGGCTGGTGCTGAGCACTGCGAGATCGGTGGTCTCGATGGCGCCGGCCTGGGTGGAGGTCAGCCCCGCCAGCTGGGTGGAGGTCAGCGCGCCGATCTGCGTGGTCGTCAGCGCCGCCAGGTCGGTGCTCTCCAGCCCGCGGATCTGGGTGGTGGCAAGGCCGGCGATCTGGCTGGTGGAGAGGGTCCCGATCTGGGTGGTGGTCAGCGCCGCCGCCTGGGTGGAGGTCAAGGCCCGGAGCTGCGCCGTTCCCAGCCCGCCGATCTGGGTGGTGGTCAGGGCCTGAAGCTGGGTGGTGCTCAGCGCCGCCATCTGGGTGGAGCCGAAGCCAGCAAGCTGGGTGGTGCTGAGCGCCGCCAGATCGGTGGTCTCCACCGCCGCCGCCTGGGTGGAGGTGAGGGCGCCGAGCTGGGTGGTGGTCAACGCGCCGAACTGGGTGGTGGTCAGCGCCACCAGGTCGGTGGTCTCCAGCCCCTTGATCTGGGTGGTGCCGAGCCCCGCGATCTGGGTGGTGCTGAGCGCCCCGATCTGGGTGGTGGTCAGCGAAGCGGTCTGAGAGGAGGTCATCCCCCGGAGCTGGGTGCTGCCCAGCGCCTCGATCTGGGTGGTGGTCAGCACCGCCACCTGGGTGGTGGTCAGCCCCGCCATCTGGGTGGAGGCCAGCCCGGCAAGCTGGGTGGTGGTCAGCGCCCCGATCTGGGTGGTGGAAAGCCCGATGATCTGGGTGGAGCCGATACCCGCGAGTTGGGAGGTGGTGAGCACCGCCAGATCGGTGGTCTCGATCGCCCCCGCCTGGGTGGAAGTCAGCGCGCCAAGTTGGCTGGAGGTGAGTGCGCCGACCTGCGTGGTCGTCAGCGCGGCCAGATCAGTGGTTTCCAGCCCCCGGATCTGCGTGGTGCCGAGGCCGGCGATCTGCGCCGTCCCCAGCGCCCCGAGCTGGGTGGTGGTCAGCCCGGCCATCTGGGTGGTGGTCAGCGCGCGCATCTGGGTGGTGGTCAGCGCCGCCACCTGTGTCGTGGTCAGGGCCTGAAGCTGGGTGGTGGTCAGCGCCGCCATCTGGGTGGAGCCGAGGCCGGCGAGCTGGGTCGTGGTGAGCGCCGCCAGGTCTGTGGTTTCCACCGCCGCCGCCTGGGTGGAGGTGAGGGCGCCGAGCTGGGTGGTGGTCAGCGCGCCGATCTGGGTGGTGGTGAGCGCCACCAGGTCGGTGGTCTCCAGCCCGCGGATCTGGGTGGTACCCAGGCCGGCGATCTGGGTGGTGCTCAGCGCCCCGATCTGGGTGGTGGTCAGCGCCGCGGTCTGAGAGGAGGTCATCCCCCGAAGCTGCGCCGTGCCCAGCGCCTCGATCTGGGTGGTGGTCAGCACCGCCATTTGGGTGGTGGTGAGCCCTGCCATCTGGGTGGAGGCGAGCCCCGCGAGCTGGGTGGTGGTCAGCGCGCCGATCTGGGTGGTGGAAAGCCCGACGAGCTGGGTGGAGCCGATACCCGCGAGCTGGGAGGTGGTGAGTACCGCCAGATCGGTGGTCTCGATCGCCCCCGCCTGGGTGGAGGTCAGCGCCCCGAGCTGGCTGGAGGTCAGCGCCCCGATCTGCGTGGTCGTCAGCGCCGCCAGGTCGGTGCTCTCCAGCCCGCGGATCTGGGTGGTGCCGAGACCGGCGATCTGCGCCGTCCCCAGCGCCCCGATCTGCGTGGTGCTCAGCGCGGCCGTCTGCGTGGAGGTCAGCGCCCGAAGCTGGGTGGAGGTCAAAGCCTCCATCTGGGTCGTCGTCAGCGCCTGAAGCTGCGTCGTGCCCAGCGCCCTCACCTGCACCGAGCCGAGGCCGGCAAGCTGGGTGGTGGTCAGCGCCGCCAGATCGGTGGTCTCCAGCGCCGCTGCCTGGATGGAGGTGAGGGCGCCGAGCTGGGTGGTGGTCAGCGCGCCGATCTGCGTGGTGGTCAGCGCCACCAGGTCGGTGGTTTCCAGCCCCTTGATCTGGGTGGTGCCCAGCCCGGCGATCTGGGTGGTGCTCAGCGCCCCGATCTGCGTCGTCGTCAGCGCTGCCGTCTGAGCGGAGGTGAGACCGCGAAGCTGCGCCGTGCCCAGCGCCTCGATCTGGGTGGTGGTCAGCGCCGCCACCTGGGTGGTGGTGAGCCCCGCCAACTGGGTCGAGGCGAGCCCCGCGAGCTGGGTGGTGGTCAGCGCCCCGATCTGCGTGGTGGAAAGTCCCACGAGCTGCGCACTGCTGAAGCCGGCGAGCTGGGAGGTGGCCAGCACCGCCAGATCGGTGGTCTCGATCGCCCCGGCCTGGGTGGAGGTGAGGGCGTTGAGCTGGGTGGAGGTGAGGGCGCCGAACTGCGTGGTCGTCAGCGCCGCCAGGTCGGTGCTCTCCAGCCCGCGGATCTGGGTGGTGGCAAGGCCCACGATCTGGGCGGTGCCGAGCGCGCCGATCTGGGTGGTGGTCAGCGCCGCCGCCTGGGTGGAGGTCAAGGCGCGCAATTGTGTCGAGGTCAGCGCCTCCACCTGCGTCGTGGTCAGCGCCTGAAGCTGCGTCGTGCCCAGCGCCCGCATCTGCGACGAGCCGAAGCCGGCGAGCTGGGTGGTGGTGAGCACCGCCAGATCGGTGGTCTCCATCGCCGCCGTCTGGGAGGAGGACAGCGCCGCCAATTGCGTGGTGGTCAACGCGCCGAACTGGGTGGTGGTCAGCGCCACCAGGTCGGTGGTCTCCAGCCCCTTGATCTGGGTGGTGCCGAGCCCCGCGATCTGGGTGGTGCTGAGCGCCCCGATCTGCGTGGTGGTCAGCGAAGCGGTCTGGGAGGAGGTCATCCCCCGGAGCTGGGTGCTGCCCAGCGCCTCGATCTGGGTGGTGGTCAGCACCGCCACCTGGGTGGTGGTCAGCCCCGCCATCTGGGTGGAGGCCAGCCCGGCAAGCTGGGTGGTGGTCAGCGCGCCGATCTGGGTGGTGGAAAGCCCGACGAGCTGGGTGGAGCCGATGCCCGCCAATTGGCTGGTGGTCAGCACCGCCAGGTCGGTGGTCTCGATCGCCCCCGCCTGGGTGGAGGTGAGCGCATTCAATTGAGTGGAGGTCAGCGCGCCGATCTGGGTGGTGGTGAGCGCCGCCAGATCGGTGGTTTCCAGCCCCCGGATCTGGGTGGTGCCAAGCCCGGCGATCTGCGCCGTCCCCAGCGCCCCGACCTGCGTGGTGGTGAGCGCCGCCGCCTGGGTGGAGGTCAGGGCGCGCAATTGCGTCGAGGTCAGCGCCTCCACCTGTGTCGTCGTCAGCGCCTGAAGCTGCGCCGTGCCCAGCGCCCGCATCTGCGACGAGCCGAAGCCGGCAAGCTGGGTGGTGGTCAGCACCGCCAGATCGGTGGTCTCCATCGCCGCCGCCTGGGTGGAGGACAGCGCCGCCAATTGCGTGGTGGTCAGCGCCCCGATCTGGGTGGTGGTCAGCGCCACCAGGTCGGTGCTCTCCAGCCCCTTGATCTGGGTGGTGGTCAGGCCGGCGATCTGGGTGGTGGAAAGCGCCCCGATCTGCGTCGTGGTCAGCGCCGCGGTCTGGGAGGAGGTCATCCCCCGGAGCTGGGTGCTGCCCAGCGCCTCGATCTGGGTGGTGGTCAGCACCGCCACCTGGGTGGTGGTGAGCCCCGCCATCTGGGTCGAGGCGAGGCCCGCGAGCTGGGTGGTGGTCAGCGCGCCGATCTGGGTGGTGGAAAGCCCGACGAGCTGGGTGGAGCCGATGCCTGCCAATTGGCTGGTGGTCAGCACCGCCAGGTCGGTGGTCTCGATCGCCCCCGCCTGGGTGGAGGTGAGCGCATTCAATTGAGTGGAGGTCAGCGCGCCGATCTGGGTGGTGGTGAGCGCCGCCAGATCGGTGGTTTCCAGCCCGCGGATCTGGGTGGTGCCAAGCCCGGCGATCTGGGCGGTGCCGAGTGCCCCGACCTGCGTGGTGGTGAGCGCCGCTGCCTGGGTGGAGGTCAGGGCCCGCAACTGCGTCGTCGTCAGCGCCGCCACCTGCGTCGTCGTCAGCGCCTGGATCTGCGCCGTGCCCAGCGCCCTCACCTGCACCGAGCCGAGGCCGGCGAGCTGGGTGGTGGTCAGCGCCGCCAGATCGGTGGTCTCCAGCGCCGCCGTCTGGGCCGAGCTCAGCGCCCCGAGCTGGGCGGTGCTCAGCGCCCCGATCTGGGTGGTGGTCAGCGCCGCCAGATCCGCCGTCTCCAGCCCCCGGAGCTGCGAGGTCGTCAGCCCCGCGAGCTGGGTGGTGGTGAGGCTCTCCACCTGCGTCGTGCTCAGCGCCGCCACCTGCGCCGAGGTGAGGCCGCGAAGCTGCGAGGTGCCGAGCACCACGAGGTCCGTCGTCTCGATCGCCGCGACCTCGGCGGCGGTCATCGCCGCCAATTGCGTCGAGGCCAGCGCCCCCACCTGCGTCGTCGTCAGGGCCGCGATCTGGGTCGTCGCCATGGCGGCGATCTGCGACGTCGTCAGGGCCGCGATCGAGGTCGTCGTCAGCGCGGCGATCTGGGTCGTCGTCAGCAGCGAAATGGCCGGCATCGCCTGTTCCACGGTTCGGGGTTTACCGATTTCACGGACCCGGAGCTGTCTTGCCGGGCGGGGCAGCCTGGAAGGCTTGGCGATTTTGCCGGCCCGTCGCCAGACCGGCTTACCCTGCCTTGTTTGTTTTCCGGTTAATGCGCGGCGGCTTTGCCCTCGCTTCGTGAACCCCGCCGGCTGCATGGCGGCGCATCGGGGGCGCGGGACGGGCCAGCCGGATCGCGCCTTCGCCTTTCCTCAACCTGCGCCGCATGCGCTTCCGCATAAGGAGGGCCGCACCACCGCCGCGCCAGCGCCGGACCGGGCGGGAGCCCGGCATCGCCTGCCATGGCGCCGTGGAGATGCCGCCCCGCCCGGACTCCTCGCTTGACCGGCCGCGGCGCCCTCGGGCAAGCAGCGCCGCATGTGCGCCGCCCCCACGCCCCATCCCGACCTGCTGGAGGCCTGCCGCGGGCTTCCGCCCGTGCCGACCGCCGTGGCGCATCCCTGCGACCCCGTCTCGCTGGAAAGCACCGTCGAGGCGGCGCGGCGCGGCCTGATCCGCCCCACCATCTTCGCCCCCCTGGCGAAGCTGCGCGCCATCGCCGCCGGGGCGGGGCTGGAGCTCGGCGCCATCCCCTGCGTCGATGTGCCGCACAGCCACGCCGCCGCCGAGGCCGCCGTCGCCGCGGTGCGGCGGGGGGAGGCGGCGGCGCTGATGAAGGGCAGCCTGCATACCGATGAGGTGATGGCGCCGGTGGTGGCGAAGGAGGGCGGGCTGCGCACCGGCCGCCGCATCAGCCATTGCTATGTCATGGAGGTGCCGGGCCGGGCGGAGCCGCTCATCATCAGCGACGGCGCCATCAACATCCTGCCCGACCTGGCGGAGAAGGTGGACATCGTGCAGAACGCCATCGACCTGGCCCGGGCGCTGCGCTTCCCGGAGGTGCGGGTGGCCATCCTCTCCTGCACCGAAAGCGTGAACCCGAAAATCCCCGGCACGCTGGAAGCCGCGGCGCTGTGCAAGATGGCCGATCGCGGCCAGATCGCCGGGGCGCTGATCGACGGGCCCCTGGCGCTGGACAATGCCATCAGCCCGGAGGCGGCGGCGACGAAGCGCATCGTCTCGCCGGTGGCGGGGCGGGCGAATGTGCTGATCGTACCGGACCTCGAGGCGGGGAACATGCTGGCGAAGAGCCTCTCCTTCCTGGCGGGGGCGGAGGCGGCGGGGATCGTGCTGGGGGCAAGGGTGCCGGTGATCCTGACCAGCCGGGCGGACAGCCTGGCGACGCATCTGGCCTCCTGCGCCCTGGCGCTGCTGGCGGCGGCGGCGCGGGAAGGGAGCCCGGCGGCGGCGATGGGAGCTTCGCCCGCATGACCCCCCGGCACCGGGCGCTGCCCCCCCGGTCCGAGTTTCAGACCCGACGGTTGAACCTGCAGATTCGGACCGGGGTCCGGGGCCAGGTCCTGGCCCCGGCGGGGTCCAGGGGCAGAGCCCCTGGCCGGGGCATGGGGGCGGAGCCCCCATCCACGCCGGGAAGAAGGTTCCCCGGCCCCTCCCGTAGCGTGGCGCCCGGATAGTCCCGCCGGAACAGCCCGCGCCGCCGCCGCCGCAGGCCATCAGCGAATGCCGCGGGCAGGGCACCAGAGATGACCGGGGCAGCTTGCCAGGACCACCCCGGCTTGGGCAGGCTGCGGGATGCTGCCATGGTGCCGAAGCCCGGCGGTCTCCGGAACCGTGACAGCAGCCCGTATCGTCAGTGGCCCGCCGACCCTCCCTGCCTGCGCCGGGCGGGGCAGGGCACCAGCCCGAGGAGCCCAGCATGGCCGAAACCGGCTTTCGCCCCCACAGCGCCCATTGGGGCGTCTTTTCCGCCGCCTGGCAGGAGGGGGAGCTGGTGGTGCGGCCGCATCCGGGCGACCCGGACCCCAACCGCATCCTGCAGAATTTCCCCAAGGCACTGCGGCATGAGGCGCGGATCGCCCGGCCGATGATCCGCCGGGGCTGGCTGGAAAACGGCCCGGGTGCCGATGACCGCCGCGGCCGCGACGAATACGTGCCGGTCTCCTGGGACCGTGCCCTGGACCTGCTGGCCGCCGAGCTGAAGCGGGTGAGCGACGCCCATGGCCCGGCCGGGATCTTCGGCGGCTCTTACGGCTGGTCCTCGGCCGGGCGGTTCCACCATGCGCAGAGCCAGGTGCACCGCTTCCTGAATTTCACCCTGGGTGGCTATGTGCGCAGCGTGAATTCCTATTCCGCCGGCGCCTCCAACGTGGTGCTGCCGCATATCGTCGGCCCGACGGAGGATGTCAGCCGCCGCAATGTGAGCTGGGAGGCGGTGGCGGCGCATTCCGAGATCGTGCTGGCCTTCGGCGGCATGGCGCTGAAGAACAGCATGGTGGCGGGCGGCGGCATCTCCCGCCATGTCGAGCGCGGCGCGATGCAGGCGGCGGCGGGGCGCGGCTGCGAATTCATCCTGGTCGGCCCGCTGCGGGACGATCTGCCGGAGGAGGCGAGGGCCGAATGGCTCTCCATCATCCCCAACACCGATACGGCGCTGATGCTGGCCCTGGCCCATACCCTGGCGAGTGAGGGGCTGCATGATCGCGCCTTCCTCGACCGCTACACGGTGGGGTGGGAGAGATTCGAAGCCTATCTGCTGGGCCGCACGGACGGCGTCGTGAAGGATGCTGCCTGGGCCGCGCCGATCACCGGCATCCCGGCCGGGACCATCGCCGCCCTGGCGCGGCGGCTGGCCGGCAAGCGCAGCCTCGTCACCGTCGCCCATTCCCTGCAGCGCGCCGAGCATGGCGAGCAGCCGGTGTGGATGGGCCTCGTCCTGGCGGCGATGCTGGGACAGATCGGCCTGCCGGGCGGCGGCTATGCCTATGCGCTCGGCGCCCTGGCGCATACCGGCCGGCGGCAGAACGCCGTCTCCCCGGCGGCGCTGCCGCAGGGGCGGAATCGCTGCGGCGAGTTCATCCCGGTCGCCCGCATCGCCGACATGCTGCTGAACCCGGGCGGCGAATACGAGTACAATGGCGAGCGCCGCCGCTACCCCGCGCCGAAGCTGGTCTATTGGGCCGGCGGCAACCCCTTCCATCACCACCAGGATCTCAACCGGCTGCGCCGCGCCTTCCGCCAGGTGGAGACGCTGGTGGTGCATGAGATCGGCTGGACCGCCACGGCGCGCCACGCCGATATCGTCCTGCCGGTGACCATGACGCTGGAGCGGGAGGATATCGGCAGCAGCCAGACCGACCCGCTGATGGTCGCCATGCACAAGCTGGCCGAACCCTATGGCGAGGCGCGGGACGACTACACCATCTTCACCGCCCTGGCGGCGCGGCTGGGCAAGGAGGCGGAGTTCACCGAGGGCCGCAGCGCCCGGGACTGGCTGCGCCATCTCTACGGCAAGACCCAGGCGGATCTGGCAGCCAAGGGCCTGCCGGCGCCGGATTTCGAGAGCTTCTGGGAGGCGGGCGAGATCACCCTGCCCCAGGCGGAGGATGATGGCGGCATCCTGCGGGCCTTCCGCGAGGAGCCGGAGGGCGCCGCCCTGCCCACCCGCTCGGGGAAGATCGAGATTTTCTGCGAGACCATCGCCGGCTTCGGCTACGCGGACTGCCCCGGCCACCCCGCCTGGCTGCCGCCGCAGGAGGTGCCGGGCGGCGAGGCGCCGCTGCACCTCATCGCCAACCAGCCCGCCACCCGCCTGCACAGCCAATTCGATTTCGGCGGCCACAGCGCGGAGAAGAAGCGCCGGGGGCGGGAGGTGATGCGCATCCACCCGCTGGATGCCGCCCCGCGCGGCATCGCGGAGGGCGACGTGGTGCGGCTGGAGAATGGCCGCGGCGCCTGCCTCGCCACCGCCGAGGTGACGGAGGCGGTCCGCCAGGGCGTGGTGCAATTGCCGACCGGCGCCTGGTACGACCCGGAGGACCCGGCGGACGACAAGGCGCTCTGCGTCCACGGCAACCCGAATGTGCTGACGCGGGATGCCGGGACCTCCCGCCTGGCGCAGGGCTGCACCGGGCAGATCACCACCGTGCAGGTCAGCCGCTTCACCGGCAATCTGCCGCCCATCCGCGCCTTCTCGCCGCCCGATCAGGTGGCGGCGGAATAGCCTTTTTCCCTCCCGCTTTGCGGGGAGGGCAGGGGTGGGGGTGCCTGCGAGGCATCGGGAGCCCACCCACACCCCCACCCCAACCCTCCCCCGCAAGGCGGGGGAGGGAGCGCCCACTTCTCTCGGGAGACGCGCATGACCGCCCCCCTCCTCGTCACCGCCGCCGGCGGCATCACCTGGCTGCGCTTCAACCGGCCGGAGCGGCTGAACGCCATCGACCAGGCCCTGGCCGAGGCGCTGCGCGACGCCGTCGCCGGCCTCGCCGCGGACCCCGCCCTGCGCTGCGTGGTGCTGGCCGGGGAAGGCCGCGCCTTCATGGCCGGCGGCGATGTCACCGCCTTCCAGGGGGCGGGGAAGGAGGCCCGCATCACCGCCATCCTCGACCCGATGCATGAGGCGGTGGAGGCGCTGACCGCCCTGCCCGTGCCGGTGCTGGCCAGCGTGCAGGGCGCGGCGGCGGGGGCGGGGATGAGCCTCGCCCTCGGCGCCGATCTCTGCATCGCGGCGGAGGAGGCGCGCTTCACCCTGGCCTATGGGCGGCTTGGCACGGTGCCGGATTGCGGCGGGACCTATGCGCTCTCCCGGCTGCTCGGCCGGCGGCGGGCCATGGGCATCGCCCTGCTGGGGGAGAGCCTGACGGCGGCGGAGGCGCTGGCGCTCGGGCTGGTGAACCGGGTGGTGCCGGGGGCGGAGCTGGCGGCGGAGACGGCGACGCTGGCCCGCCAGCTCGCCGCCGGGCCGGCGGAGGCGCAGGGCCAGGTGAAGGCGCTGCTGCGCTCGGCGCCGGGGCGGGATCTGCACGGGCAGCTGGCGGCGGAGCGGGAGGCGTTCCTCGCCTGTGCGCGGACGGCGGATTTCGCGGAAGGGGTGGCGGCGTTCCTGGGGCGGCGGGCGCCGCGGTTCGGGGGGTGATGATGGGGGCGCCGCCCCCAAACCCCCGGCAGAGGGCGCTGCCCTCTGCACTCCCGCCGGGGGGTGGACCACCCCCCGGACCCCGGTGTGAGTCGGCAGGTTCAAATGTCGGGTCTGAAACTCGCACCTACGCCGTCGCCAGCAACAACACCCCGCCACAGATCAGCCCGATCGCCGCCAGCTTCTGCGCCCCCAGCGCCTCCCCGAACATGAAATGCCCGATCAGCGCCACCGCCACATAGCTGGCCGCGGTGCAGGGCAGGGCGATGCTCATCGGGATCTTCCGCAGCGCAATAATGTAGAGCAGCGCCGCCCCCCCATAGGCCGCCAGGCCGATGATGGTCGTCGGCCGGAAGAGCTGGGCGAGGAACCCGCCATCCCCGATCGCCCCCGCCTTCAGCAGCACCTGTCCGCCCAGCGAGGTGCAGATCGCCGCGGCCAGCGACAGCCAGTAGAGCGTCACCGCAGCGCATCCTCCCGCTGCCGCGCCGGCTCCGCCGCCGCCGTGTCGCGCGCCAGGATCACCTCGCGCACCACCCCCTGCGGCTTGCCGTTCGCCGAAAGGAAGGCCCGCCCCACATACTCGCCCAGCACGCCGAGGATGAGGAATTGTACCCCGGTGAGCAGCAGCGTCGTGGTCATCAGCGAGGCCCAGCCGGAAGGCGTGCCGCTGGTCAGCGCCTCCATCACCACGATCAGCGCGCCGATCACGCCGAGGATGCCCATGGCGATTCCGGCGATGATCGCCAGCCGCAGCGGCAGGACGGAGAAATTCGTCGCCAGGTTCAGCCACAGCAGCACCAGCCGCTTCAGCGTGTAATTGCTGCGGCCCTCCATGCGCGCCAGGTGCAGCACCTCGATGCTGTCGATGCGCTGCGTCACCTGCATGATCAGCCCGTCCACATAGGGGTAGGGGCCGCGATACTTGGTGATGTTCTGCACCACCAGCGCGCTCATGCAGCGGAAGGAGGAGAGGTAGAGCCCCTTCGGCTTGTCCAGCAACTGGTCCGCCACCCGGTTGGCGAAGCGGCTGCCGATATTGCGCCAGCCCTCATGCTTCTTCTCGGCATAGCGGGTATAGACCACGTCCCAGCCGCCCAGCCGCGCATGGTCGTACAGCTTGACGACCTCCTCCGGCGGGTTCTGGAGGTCGTCATCCATGGTGATGACATAGGCGCCGCGCGCGTGCCGCAGCCCGGTCATGACCGCGTTGTGCTCGCCGAAATTGCGGGCGTGCTCCAGATAGGTCAGCGGGACGGTCGCCGCCGCCGCCAGTTCCCGGCAGACATCGCCGGAATTGTCCGGGCTGCCATCGTTCACCAGCACGATCTCGAGGCCGCCGGCGGGGCGGAGGGCGGAGAGGGCGGCGACCAGCTTCCCCACCGTGGCGGCGCCGCGATAGACCGGCACGACGATGGAAAGCCCGACGGGGTGGTCGGCAGTCAGGGGGGGCATCTCGGTCCTCACGGGGTCCTCAGGGTGCGGGTGCGGTTGCGGCAGCTTCGCGGGCAGGCAGGGCAGGGTGGGCGGCCGGGGCCGGCCCGGCCATGGCGGTCAGCAGGACGGAGCCGCCGGCCGGAAAGCGCAGGTCTAGCCGTTGCAGCCGGCGTTCCAGCCCTGCCACGGCCAGCAGGCTACGGTCCAGCCATGGCGGAAAGGGGGCGACATCGGAGCCATGGTCGGGCGCCCGGGCCAGCACCTTCCGCTGCAGCACCATCAGCGGCAGCAGCAGCGTGTTCCAGTAATGCTGGCGAATGCCGGTGAAGCCGGAAGCTGCCAGCATCGTCCGGGCGCCGGCAGCGGTATAGCGGCGGGCATTGTGCACCCGCAAATCATGCGCCGAATGCAGCCATTCGAAGGCCGGCAGGTTCAGCACCAGGCGGCCGCCCGGGGCCAGGACGCGGCGGAATTCCGCCAGGGCGGCGGCGGGGTCCACCGCGGCATGGCAGAGCACGTCGAGGCTCACCAGGGTGCGGAAGCTGCCGGCGGCAAAGGGCAGGGCGTTGACCGAGCCGGCGGCGACCGCCGCGCCGGATTTGGCCGCGGCGCGGGCGGCGGCGGCGGGGAAATATTCCAGCCCCATGGCGCGCTGCCCCGGCCGCGCGGCGGCCAGCCGGGCGAGGAAGCCGCCGGTGCCGCAGCCGGCATCCAGCAGCACCCCCTCCGGCGGGCCGAGCGCTGCCAGCGCATCGAGGACCTGGCCGTGCAGGCTGCGGTACCACCACATCCCGTCCTCGGCCGCGTCCATCAATTGATATTCCGCGGGTTCCACGCCGCGGTTCATGCCTGCCGCGGCCGGCGGAAACAAGGCGAAGCGGGCCGCTTATCGGCCGCAATCGGGTTGCAAGCAGGGCCCGGGCGGGGGAAGGAGCCGCCGCCATGCCGCCCAGCGAAACCCTTCCGCCGCCGAGCCATGCCGTCTCGGCGGCGGTCCCGCCCCCGGCGGGGGCCGGGCCCTGGCGCTGGCTGGCGCGGCTGCCGGTGCTGCTCTGCCTGGCGACGCTGCTGGCGCCGCCGCTGAACCATGACGTCGGGGCCATCCTGGAATTCGCCCAGCGCTGGCAGGCGGGGGAGGCGCTCTACCGGCAGCTCGTCGACGTCAACCCGCCGCTGATCTTCCTGCTGGCCAGGCTGCCGCTGGCGCTGGCGGGCTGGACGGGGCTGCCGCCGGCGCTGGCGCTGCAGGCGCTGGTGCTGGGGCTTTGCGCCCTGTCCTGCCGGCTGGCGCTGCGCCTGGCGCCCGAGGCGGCCGCGGCGCCGGTGGAGCGGGCGGTGCTGGGGGCGGCGCTGCCGCTGCTCTGCCTGGCCGCCGGCTATGATTTCGCCCAGCGCGAGCACCTGATGCTGGTGGCAGCGCTGCCCTATCTGCTGCTGGCGGCGCGGCGGATGCAGGGGGTGCCGAGCGAGCAGGGCCTGGCCTGGGGCGCGACGCTGCTGGCGGCGGCGGGCTTCGCGCTGAAGCCGCATTTCCTGGTGGTGCCGGCGCTGGTGGAGGCGGCGGTGCTGCTGCGCCGCCGGACGCTGCGCGACCCGCTGCGGGATCCGCTGCCCTGGGCGATGGCGGCGTTCTGGGTGCTCTACCTGCTGCTGATCCTGCTGGCCTTCCCGGATTACGGGCGGGTGGTGCTGCCGCTGGTGCAGGACTGGTACCTGGCGGGTGGCGACCTCGCCTGGTGGCAGGTGCTGCTGACGGAAAGGCTGGGGACGGCGCTGATCCTGCTGCTGCCCCTGGCCGTGGTGGCGCTGTGGCCGCAGGTCGGGGGCGCTGCCCCCGAACCCCCGCCGGGGGTGGTCCACCCCCCCCCCGGACCCCGGTGTGAGTTTGCAGGTTCCACCGTCGGGTCTGAAACCCGGACCGGGGTCCGGGGCCAGGTCCTGGCCCCGGCGGGGTCCAAGGGCAGAGCCCCTGGTCTGCCCAAGATTCTCGCCCTGGCCGGCCTTGCCGCCGCCCTCGCCGCCCTGGTGCAGGGCCGCGGCTGGACCTACCACGCCTTGCCGGTCCGCCTCCTCGCCGGGCTGCTCGCCGTGCTGCTGGCGGCGCGCTGGCTGGACCGCGCCCTGCCCGCCCCGCAGCGTGCCGCCCCGCGCCTGGCCGCCATCGCCGCCTTCGCCCTGCTGCTGCACAACGCCATCGGCGCCGAGGCCCCCTGGCGGGAGATCACCTGGGGCTGGTCCCGCGCCGGCCGCCTCGCCGCGCTGCTGCAGCGGGAAATCCCCGGCCAGCGCGTGCTGGTGCTCTCGCCGGATATCTTCCCGGTCTATCCGGCGCTGCTCTATGCCGGCGCCCATTCCACCCTGCCGATGATGAACACCTGGCTGCTGCAGGCCACCCATGCCGGCTGCCCCGCCCCTGCGGCGATGCCGCCCGCCGAGGCCGCCTTCCTCCGCCAGGTGGCCGAGGAATTCGCCGCCGCCCCGCCCGCCGCCCTGCTGGTCAGCCGCCGGAGCGGCATCCCGCCCTGCGGCGGCCGGGAATTCGACCTGCTGGCGTATTTCGACCGCCATCCGCTGTTTGCCGCGACCCGGCAGCGCTACCGTCCGGTGGCGGAGCTGGACAACTATCTGCTGTTCCGACGCGAGGACCGATGAACGACCAATTCCCCGGCGGGCGCCGCTGATGCGCATCAGGCCGGGCGAGGCAAGAACGGCGCAGCCCGCCTACAGCGCGGCGCCGACGGGGGAGGAGGCGGTCCGGGGCCTGGCGCAGGTGGCGCTGGGCTATGGCGTCATCTCCGCCGCCGATGCGGCGGTGAAATGGGTGCTGCCGGAGGTGGGGCCGGCCGCCGCGCTGGCCTGGCGCGGGGCGATCGGCGCACTGCTGGTCTTCGCCCTGGCGCGCGGCCGCGGGCTGATGCCGGTGAACAGGCGGCTGCTGGCGATCCGCAGCCTGCTGCATTGCGCCATTTCCATCACCTGGTACTCGGCCTGGGTGCTCGGCGTCTCGCTGGCGGACAGCTACGCGGTCGCCGCCGCCTCGCCGCTGATCATGACGCTGATGGCCATTCCGCTGCTCGGCGAGAAGGTGGGGTGGCGGCGCTGGACCAGCACCGTCATCGGCTTCTGCGGCGTGCTCTTCATGCTGCAGCCGGGGGGCGAGCTGTGGCGCTGGGAATCCGCCATGCTGCTGGTGGCGACGGTGGCCATGGCGCTGACCCGCATCTGGACCCGCGTGCTGACCCAGACGGACGGGCCGCACACCATCGCCTTCTGGCTGCTGCTGACGCATGTGCCGGCGGGGCTCGCCTTCCTGCCCTTCGAGGCCTTCTGGCCCGCCGCCGGCCCGCCGCCTTTGCTGCCGAGCCTCGCCGCGGTGGCGGCGCTGCTGCTGTTCGGCTTCTGCAATGCCGTGGCGCAGATGCTGTTCGCCCGCGGCTTCGCCCTGGCGCCGATCTCCGCCATCGCGCCCTTCGAATACACGCCGCTGCTCTGGGGCATCGGGCTGGGCTACCTGCTGTGGGGCGAGGTGCCGGCCTGGACCACGCTGGGCGGCGCGGCGGTGGTGATCGGCGCCGGCCTCTACAATGTGCACCGGGAGAGGGTGCGTCGCGCCGAAGAGCGCGCGGGGAAACAAGGGGCCGAAAAACAAGAGGCTGAGGAGCGCGCGGGGAGCCGGGGTGCGGAGGAGCACGCGGCGAGACGAGAGACGGAGGAACGCGCGGGGCAGGGCGGCGCGAAGGAGCGGGCGGGGCGGCAGGGCGCGGCGGAGCGCGTGCCGAGTCAGGCTGCGCCTGCGGGCACCCGGGCTCAGGCCGCGGCAGCGCCCATGCCGGACCAGGCCGCGGAGCAGTGCGCGCCGCAGCCGGCGGGGGAAACACCTGCCGGCACACCGGCGGCGGCGGACGCCGGAGCAAGGGCGGATCGTGCCCCCGGGCCGCAGGCGGCCGGCCGCGCCGCGCCGGGGCGCTGATGGCCTTCCGGCACGATATCCGCCGCGGCGCGCTCTGCATGCTCGCCGCGCATGCGCTCTTCACCTGCATGTCCGCGGTGGTGAAGCATCTCTCGGACGTCATCCCGCTGGTGGAGCTGATGTTCTTCCGCAGCGCCTTCGCCCTGCCGGTGGTGATGCTGATCGCCATGCGCGGCGCCGGGCTGGCGACCTTGCGCACGAAGCGCGTCGGCGGCCATGCGCTGCGGGCGGCGAGCGGCACCGCGGCGCAGGCCTGCGGCTTCTTCTCCCTCGCCTTGCTGCCGATCGCCGAGCAGACGGCGCTGAACTACACCCAGCCCATGTTCGTCACCATCCTCGCCATCCCCTTCCTCGGCGAGGTGGTGCGGATCCATCGCTGGTCCGCGGTGGTGGTGGGCTTCCTCGGCGTGCTGGTCATCGCGGCCGGGCGGGGGGATGGCTTCGCCGGCGGCGCGGCGCTTGGCATCGGGGTGGCGGTGGCGGGCGGCATGTTCTCCGCGCTGACGACGCTGCTGGTGCGGCAGCTTTCCTCCACGGAAACCTCCACCACCATCACCCTCTGGCAGTCGCTGCTGATGAGCGGTTTCGCCCTGGTCGGGCTGCCCTTCTTCTGGGTGACGCCGAGTTGGGAGGAGCTGGGGCTGCTGGTGCTGGTCGGCCTCATCGGCGGCTGTGCGCAATGGCTGCTGACGGAGGCCTATGCCAGCGCCCAGGTCTCCGCCGTGGCGCCCTATTCCTATTCCGGGCTGATCTGGTCGATCCTGCTCGGCTGGGTGGTGTTCGCGGATGTGCCGGATCTGGCGATGCTCGGCGGCTCCCTGTTGATCGTGGCGGCGGGGCTCTACATCCTGCACCGGGAAATGGTGCGGCGGCGCGAGAAGCAGGGGGAGGAAGCCGGATGAGGATGAGCCATGGGGAGACCGTGCTGCGGCCCTCGCGCCGGCGCGGGCCGGGTGCGCGGATGCGCATCGCCGCCGGCGCGGCGAAAGCCAGGGGCGCGGATGCGCGTGCCCGGCATTTGGGGGCAGTGGAATGAGCATACCCTTCTACCGGAACGATCCCCTGGCGCATGGCGCGGTGGAGGAGGCGGCGCCCGGCGTGCGGCGGGTGGTGTGCAACAACCCCTCCGCCTTCACCTTCCGCGGCACCAACAGCTACATCATCGGGCGCGGCAAGGTGGCGGTGCTGGATCCGGGGCCGGAGGATGCGGCGCATCTGGCGGCGCTGCTGGAGGCGGTGAAGGGCGAGACCGTCACCCATGTCATCATCAGCCATACGCATCGGGACCACTCGCCGGGGGCGAAGGCGCTGGTGGCGGCGACCGGCGCGGCCACCTGGGGCTTCGGCCCGCATGCGACGCCGCCGGAGGCGGGGGGCGAGGGCGGCGACCACGGCTTCCACCCGGACCACCTAGTGCCGGATGGCGGGACGATCGAGGGGGAGGGGTGGCGGCTGGAGGCGCTGCACACGCCGGGGCATTGCGCCAACCATCTTTGCTTCGCCATGGATGGCAACGGGGTGCTGTTCAGCGCGGACCATGTGATGAGCTGGTCCACCAGCGTGGTCAGCCCGCCGGATGGCGACATGGCGGATTACATGCGCAGCCTGGAACGGGTGATGGCGCGCGACGACGCGCTGCTGCTGCCGGGGCATGGGCCGGCGATCACCGAGCCGAAGCCCTTCCTGAAGGCGCTGCACGCGCATCGAGAGGAGCGGGAGGCGAGGGTGCTGGCGGCGCTGCAAAAGGCTGGCGAGGCGACGGCGGAGGCGCTGGTGGGGCCGGTGTACGGGCCGCTGGACCCGCGGCTGGTGCGGCCGGCGGGGCGCAGCCTGCTGAGCCACCTGATCAAGCTGGAGCAGGAAGGGGCGGTCAGGCGGACGGAGGGGGAGAGCTTCGCCGCGGTTTGAGAGGGGCTCTGCCCCTCTCAAGCTCTCCCCGCCAAAGGCCGAAGGGCCTTTGGAAACCGTGAGTTTTGCGCCTCGACCGTCGGGTCCAAACTCAAGGGTTCCAAGGGCCTTTCGGCCCTTGGCGGGATGGAGTTTGAGGAAGGGCAGAGCCCTTCCTCAACCTAGCCGGCCCCTCCGGCAGCCTCCCATCCATCCCCCGGAAGCAGATCAGCTCCCGCGCCTCCCGCTCCGCCGGCGACATCGCCAGCCAGGCGGCGAATTCCGACAACACCTTCGCCGTGATCGTCGCCACCTTGTGGTGCCGCGTTTCCTCGATGGTGAAGAAGCGCAGCTCCTCCAGCTCGCCGGAGCCGCGGATGGCGCCATGCGCCGCCTCGGCCGGGGCGATGAGGAAGCGGGCGTTGAAGCGCATGAAGCGGTTCGGCGGCGTCACCGCGCGGCAGAGATACTCGATCACGCCGAGCGAGGGCAGCAGCGCCTGCCCCTCCATCCGCCCCAGCACCAGCCCGGTCTCCTCATGCAGCTCCCGCGCCGCCGCGATGCCCACGGCCCGCGCCAGGGAGGGCGCCGCCGCCCGTTCCAGGCAGAAGCGGGTGAAGCCCGGCAGCTCGTCCAGCGCCTTCGCCCGGTAATCCGCCCGGTCCACCCGCCCGCCGGGAAAGACCATGACGTTGGGCATGAAGCGGTGCCGGGCATGGCGGATGCCCATCAGCACCTCCACCCCGCGCGCCCCCTGGCGCCACAGGATCAGGCTGGCCGCATGCCGCGGATGCACCGCGCGGTTGGCGGCCGGCCGCGCCTCGGCCGCGCCGCCGGGATTGTCGTCGGTCGGGGCCTCTGGCTTCGGCGGGGCGTCGTCAGTCAAGCGAGAGGCCCTGCAGCTTCAGCCAGGTGCGCAGCCCGAAGCGTTCCGGCACGGAAAGCTGCCGCGCCGCATTCTCGCTCCACCCGCAGCCCTCCGGCTTCGGGCCGAGGATTTCCGGATAGCGCGGCCTGGCCGGCGGCCGGGCGACGTCATAGGCGGGCAGGGCGGCTTCCAGCCCGCTCTCGTCATACCGCTCCTCATGCACCACCACCGCCTGGGGCAGCCGCGGCGAGAGCCAATTGCGCGGCCCGGCGGGGAAGCCGAGGGTCAGCCCGGCCACCGGGAAGACCCCCTTCGGCAAGCCGCACATCGGCCCGATCTTCTCCACATGGTTCCGCACATAGGAGATGGGGCAGGTGCCGAGGCCGGCCGCCTCCGCCGCCATCACCGCGAAGCCGAGGGCGAGCGCCGCATCCGCCGTGGCGTTGAGGAAGGTGTCGACATTGTCGTTGGCATGCTCCCGCCCATGCAGCGCCGCGACGCGCCGGCCGCGCCGGACATCGCCGCAGAACAGCAGGAAGACCGGGGCCTGCTTGATCCAGTCCATGCCGGTGATCCAGTCGGCGATCTGCGCGATTTTTTCCGAGTTGCGGATCAGGATGATCGAATACTGCTGCAGATCGGACTTGCTTGGCGCGGATTGGGCGCCGGCCAGCACGGTGCGCAGCAGCGCTTCCGGCACCGGCTCCGGCGCGTAGCGGCGGGTCACGCGCCGGTCGAGGATGGCGGCGAGCCCCGGCGGCATCTCGGCCGCTGGCGGGAAGGGCAGGGGGGCCTCCGGCTTGATGCCGTAGCGGCCGCGGATCAGGGCGTCGGGATCGGGCATGGCCGGGGCAGGATGGCAGGGGAGCGGGACGGCGTCACCCGGGGTATGCGCGGGGATGCTGCCCCGGCCGGGTTTTCGTCCGGCCGCATGCCGCGGCGCCGGCACGGCCGCCCGGAGCGGCTTTACCCCGCCCGCGCGCAGCGAAGCCGCCCCGGCATTCTGTCTGGCCGCCTCTTCCGGATCATCCGGCGACTCCGCCGGGCTTCGGTATCGGAACGGGGCCTTGCCTTCAGCGGCCTGCCTGCCCGCCCCGTCGGTTGGAAATCCGGCGAACGCAGCGGGCAGGGCGCTACCGAGCCGCCCAGGGGTCGTAATCGCCGAAATTCCAGACATGCCCCTCCGGATCGCGGCAGGAATAGCCGCGGCCATGGGGCTCGGTCTTCAGCGGCATCACCACCTCCGCCCCGGCCGCCACGGCGCGGTCATGGTGGGCATCGGGGTCGGGCACGGTGACGTAGGGGCTCTGGGTCACCCGGCCTTCCGGCACGCCCTGCAGCGCGGCGAAGCTGTCCTCCCGCATCGTCCCCAGCATCATCATGCCGTCGCCGAAGACCAGCTCGGCATGGACGATGACCCCTTGGTCGTCCTTGTAGACGACATGCTCGGCGAAGCCGAAGGCGCGCTTCAGCCAGTCGATCGCCGCCGATGCATCGCGGTAGCGCAGGCAGGGAATGATGGTGGAGGGCATGGCGTCATCTCCGTACGACCCGGGGGACGATCCAGGCATCGGCCACGGTCACACCCTGGCCTTCGCCATGGACCATCAAGGGGTTGATCTCGGCCTCGGCGATATCCTCCCGCGCCGCCAGACGTGACACCGCAACGACGGCGCGCGCCAGGGCCGGGAGGTCGCCACGGGGCAAACCGCGCCAGCCGGCCAGGAGTTGCAGCCCCTTCACCTCGGCGATCATCTCCCGGGCTTCGTCCTCGGTGACGGGGGCAAGGCGAAGGGTGACGTCGCGGAACAGCTCCGCCGCCACGCCGCCGGTGCCGAGCAGCACCACCGGCCCCACCTCCGGGTCCCGGCGGAAGCCGAGGATGGCCTCGCCGAGACCCTTGGCCATGGGCTGGACGAGGAAGCCGGCGAGGGTGGCTTGGGGCGCGCGTTCGGCGACGCGGGCCTGCATGGCGGCGGCTTCGGCGCGCAGCGTGGCGGCATCCGGGATGCCGAGCTTCACGCCGCCCACCTCCGTCTTATGGGCGAGGTCGGGGGAGAGGATTTTCAGCGCGACCGGGTAGGTGATCCCCGCCGGCACGGCCTCCGCGCTGGGCATCACGGCGAAGGGGGAGTCCAGGCCGAGGGCGGCGAAGAGACGACGGGCCTCCGCCTCGTCCGGCCGGGCGGGCAGGGGGTGCGGCGTGGCGGGGGGCGGCGCCTCGGCGCGGGGGGCGCGCCAGTCGCACCAGGCGCGGATGCAGTCGGCGGCGGATTCCGGGGTGCGGAAGGCGGGGATGCCGGCCTCCGCCAGCAGCCGCAGGGACTGTTCCGCCTGCGGCACCAGGAAGGCGGCGAGCGGCTTGGCATGGCCGGCTTCGCGGGCGCGGAGGATGCCGGCCACCGAATCCTGCGGCCGGAACTGGGCCGAGGAGCCGATGACGGAAAGCGCCAGGTCGGTATCGCCCGCCTGTTGCAGGGCGTTCAGCGCCGCCGCCACCCGGTCCGGCTTGGTGCCGGCCAGGGTCACGTCCAGCAGGCGGCCATGATGCGCGAAGCCGGCGGCATCCAGCGCGGCGCCAGCGGCCGCGTCGGGCGCGCGGGCCTCGATGCCGGCGACGCCGAGGCAATCCACCGCCATGGCGCCGCCGCCGCCCGTCGTCGTCATCACGCCCACGGCGCGGTGCGGCTTCGCCGGCGGGGTGCGGCCGATGAGCAGGGCCGGCAGCTCCAGCAGCCCCTCCAGCGTGGTGACGCGGGCAATGCCATGGGCGCGGAAGAACGCCTCCGCCGCGGCATCCGAGCCAGCGAGGGCGCCGGTATGGGAGGTGGCAAGCTCCGCCCCGTAAGGGGAGCGGCCGAGCTTGTAGGCGATGACCGGCTTCCCCGCCGCATGCGCCCGGCGGGCGAGGTCGGCGAAATGCTCCGGCGCGCGGATGGCTTCCAGGAACAGCAGGATGGCATCCACCTGCGGATCGTCGACCAGCAGCCTGGCCACCTCGCCGGCGGTCAGGTCGGCCTCGTTGCCGGTGCCGACCAGATGGGAGAAGCCGATGCCCCGCGCCGCGCCGCGCGACATGATGGCGCCCATCATCGAGCCGGACTGGCTGACCAGCGCAATCCGCCCGGCCGGCAGCGACTCCGCTTCCAGCGCCGCATTCACCGAGCAGGCGATGCGGTCGTTCAGGTTGATGACGCCCATGGAATTGGGGCCGAGGATGCGCAGCCCCGCCGCGCGGGCGGTGGCCAGCAGCCGGGATTGCAGCGCGGCGCCCTCCGGCCCGGCTTCCGCGAAGCCATCGGCCAGGACGCAGGCGGCGGGGATGCCCTTGGCCGCGACCGCATCCACCACGCCTTCGACATGCTGGGTGCCGAGCAGGATATAGGCGAAATCCACCTCGCCCGGGATGTCGGTGACGGAGGGGTAGGCCTTCTCCCCCAGCACCTCCGCCTCGCGTGGATGCACCGGCAGGATGTCGCCGGCGAAGCCGTGCTTGCGCAGGTAGAGCTGCGCCCGTGCCGTCAGCCTTGTGCGGTCCGAGGAGGCGCCGACAAGGGCGATGCGGCGGGGCTGGAAGAGGGCCTGGTGGAGTCGGTTCATGAATCTTGCCTCAAGCGGGCGAGGTCAGGCCATTGGCCAGCAGCCGGCCACCTGACGCCGCCCGGTGTCCTGTCGCGGCTTGGCCGCGACAGGCTGTGCCGAAGCGTTGATCCCGGAGGGACTCCGGGGCCCCCGCGGAGCCGCGTAGCGGCTTCGTGGGGAGTTTACAGCGGATCCCAGGAGAAGACCTCGCCCGACCGCTCCAGCGGGATGAAGAAGCTCTTCAGCGCCGGCAGCGCGTGTTCGGCGATCGCCTCCGGCGTCCAGCCCTCGCTGCTGTGGATGCCACGGATCGGGCGGTTCTGGCTGAACAGGAACAGCTCATTCATCCGCGGGCCGAAGATCTGGCCGTTCACCTCCTTCGCCGCGTCGGAGGCGAGGAAGACGGCGAGCGGGGCGTTCTTCTCCGGCCCCATGCGCATGATCTTCTCGACCCGCGCCTTCTGCTCCGGCGTCTCGGCCGGGATGGAGCTGGTCATGCGGCTCCAGGCGAAGGGCGCCAGGCAGTTGGAGCGGACATTGTACCGCTTCATGTCCAGCGCGATGGATTTCGACAGCGCCGCGATGCCGAGCTTCGCTGCCGAGTAATTCGCCTGGCCGAAATTGCCGATCAGGCCGGAGGTCGAGGTGATGTGGACGTAGGCGCCGCTCTCCTGCTTGCGGAAATGCGTCGCCGCATGGCGGGAGACGTAGAAGGAGCCGTTGAGATGAACGCCAATGACGGCATCCCACTCCTCCGGCGTCATCCGGTGGAAGATCTGATCCCGGAGAATGCCGGCATTGTTCACGACGATGTCGATGCGGCCGAAATGATCCAGCGCCGACTGCACGATCTTGCCCGCGCTCTCCCAGGAGGAGACGCTGTCCGTGTTGATCTCCGCCTGGCCGCCGCGCTGCTCGATGATGGCCTTGGTCTGCTGGGCGGGGGTGGCGGACTGGCCCTCGCCGCTCAGGGAGGCGCCGATATCGTTGATGATGACCTTGGCGCCGGCGAGCGCCATGTGGATGGCGATCTCCCGCCCGATGCCGCCGCCGGATCCCGTGACGACGGCAACCTTCCCATCCAGCATGCCCATTTGGCGCGTCCCCTCTCTCTCATAGGTGGCTAACGATTCTTAGCCCCGGCCGGGGGCGGCGTGAAGCCGCCACCGATTTCGGCCCTGCGGGAGGGCGGCGCGAGCCGCCCCGGGGGGCTGGATGGCGGCGCGAGCTGCCCGCCGGGGCAGGGGAAGGCGGCCCCGAGCCGCCCCCGCCATCAGCCCTTCGCCGTCCCGGCGATGATGCCGCCAGCGAGCGTCGCCGGGTTGCGTTCCCACCAGCGGCCGGCGTCGACCCAGGTGATGAAGTCCAGCACGGCGCGGTTGAAGGCGTCCGGATCCTCGATATTCATCGTATGGCCGCAGCGCGGCATGACGAGGAGCGAGGAGGTCGAGATGGTGCGCTTGAGGAAGAGGCCCGGCTCCAGCGTCGGGTCGTCCTCATCGCCACAGACGATGAAGGTGGGCAGCTTCAGCTTGCGGAATTCGGCCTCCAGCTCGAACAAGCTCGGCCGTTCCCGCTGCACCCCGCGCATCGTCAGCACGGCGCCGTCGGTATCGTGCTCCGAAAGCTGGGAGAGGAATTCGGCGTAGCCCCGGGGGTCCTTCTCCTCGAAGACCAGCCTTGTCGGGCCGCTGCCATAGACCCGGGACATCTTCCACATCCCCTCCTCGGCGATCTTGTCCGCCGTGGCATTCACCTCCCCGCGGAACTGGTCCCGCTTGCCCGGCTGCGCGCCGTAGCCGACCCCGGCGGCGGTCAGGCTGCGGGCCAGATGCGGGTAGCGCAGGCCGAGATGCAGCGTGGCGAAGGCGCCCATGGAAAGCCCCACCACATGCGCCGGCGCCAGGCCCAGCGCCTTGATGACCGCGGCGATGTCGTCGGTTGCCCGATCCTGGGAATAGGCGGCCTGGTCATGCGGCACCCCGCTCGGCGGATAGCCCCGGGCGTTGAAGGCGATGCAGCGGTAGCGCCGGGCGAAGAACCGCAGCTGCGGCTCCCAGCTCCGCATGTCGCCGGCGAATTCATGGACGAAGAGCAACGGAATGCCGCTCCCCGCCTCCTCATAGGCCAGCTCGACGCCATCCTCGGTGGTGATGCTCGGCATGTCGGTCCCTCTGCTGTCCCAGCCTCGCAGGCGCGGCCGGGACATGGAATTTCGCCTTGCAGTGCTGCCGATCCCTTCCCGGTCCTGGACACGGCCCAGGGACCTTCAGGGGCAGGGCACTGGCCGCGCCGGAGGCTAGCCGCGACCCTGGCAGGCAACAACCGCATGGCTCCCCCCTTCAAAGCGGACCCGTTTGGTCCTATTTGGGCTGCATGAAAAGGGCAGGGCCGTGCTGAGGCTGTCGAAACTCACCGATTATGCCGTGGTCGTCATGGCCGGGCTGGCGCGGGACGGCGCCGGGCCGGAGGGCCAGGTGCAGACCGCCCCGGGCCTCGCCGTCACCACCGGCGTTGCCGAGCCGACCGTCGCCAAGGTGCTGAAGCTGCTCGGCCAGGCCGGGCTGGTGGAGGGGCTGCGCGGCGCCCGCGGCGGCTACCGGCTGACCCGGACGCTGCGCGAGGTGCCGCTCTCCGAGGTCATCGTCGCGGTGGATGGCCCGATCGCGCTGACCGCCTGCGTCGATGGCGGCAGCGGCGGCTGCGAGGCGGAAGGCATCTGCCCCGTCCGCGGCCGCTGGGACCCGGTGAACCAGGCCATCCGCGACGCGCTCTCCGGCATCACCCTGGCCGATCTCGCGGGGCCGCTGCCCCGCCGCCTGCCTGCCGCCGGCCCCTCGGCCGCCCCCGAAGCCGTTCTCCTTGCCGAATAGGACCAGCATGCCCGCTGTCACCGAGACCATCGAGACTGTCCAGTCCGTCACTGAGGGCACCTATAAGTGGGGCTTCGAGACGGATATCGAGATGGAATTCGCCCCCAAAGGGCTGAGCGAGGAGATCGTCCGCTTCATCTCGAAAAAGAAGAACGAGCCGGAATGGCTGCTGGAATGGCGGCTGAAGGCCTATGCGCTCTGGCAGAAGATGGCGGAGCCGCGCTGGTCCGCGGTGAAGTACCCGGCGATCGACTACCAGGATGCCTATTACTATGCGGCGCCGGTGCAGAAGGCGAAGCCGAAGAGCCTGGAGGAGGTCGATCCGGAGCTGCTGCGCACCTATGAGAAGCTCGGCATCCCGCTGAAGGAACAGGCGATCCTGGCCGGCGTCGAGGGTGCCGGCGAGGCCCCGGCCGATGCCGGGCGCCTGCCGGTCGCCGTGGATGCGGTGTTCGACAGCGTCTCCGTCGCCACCACCTTCAAGGCAAGGCTGGAGAAGGAGGGCATCGTCTTCTGCTCGATCTCCGAGGCGGTGCAGACCCATCCGGAGCTGGTGCGGCAGTATCTCGGCACGGTGGTGCCGCAGGGCGACAATTTCTACGCCGCGCTGAACAGCGCGGTCTTCACCGATGGCAGCTTCGTCTACATCCCGAAGGGGGTGCGCTGCCCGATGGAGCTCTCCACCTATTTCCGCATCAATGCGAAGAGCACCGGCCAGTTCGAGCGGACGCTGATCATCGCCGATGAGGGCAGCACGGTCAGCTATCTGGAGGGCTGCACCGCGCCGATGCGGGACGAGAACCAGCTTCACGCCGCGGTGGTGGAGCTGGTGGCGCTGGACGATGCGACCATCAAGTACAGCACGGTGCAGAATTGGTATCCGGGCGACGCGGAAGGCCGCGGCGGCATCTACAACTTCGTCACCAAGCGCGCCCAGTGCCGCGGCAGGCGGAGCAAGGTGAGCTGGACCCAGGTGGAGACCGGCTCCGCCATCACCTGGAAATACCCGTCCTGCGTGCTGCTCGGCGATGACTCGGTGGGCGAGTTCTATTCGGTGGCGATCACCAACAACCACCAGCAGGCCGACACCGGCACCAAGATGATCCATGTCGGCAAGCGGACCAGCTCCACCATCATCTCCAAGGGCATCTCCGCCGGGCAGGGGCAGAACACCTATCGCGGCCTGGTGCGGGTGGCGCCGACGGCGAGCGCGGCGCGCAACTTCACCCAGTGCGACAGCCTGCTGATCGGCGACCGCTGCGGCGCGCACACCGTGCCCTATATCGAGAATCGCTGCATGACGGCGAAGGTGGAGCATGAGGCGACCACCAGCCGCATCGCCGAGGACCAGCTCTTCTACTGCCGCCAGCGTGGCCTTTCCGAGGAGGACGCGGTCGGCCTCATCGTCAACGGCTTCTGCCGCGAGGTGCTGAAGGAGCTGCCGATGGAATTCGCGGTGGAAGCGCAGAAGCTGCTGCAGATCAGCCTCGAAGGCTCGGTGGGTTAGGTCGCGTCCGATGGCTGGAGCGCCGAATGGCGCGGAAGTCTGAATCGGCCGCGCTTCCGAAGGAAAGATAGATGCTGAAGATCGAAGGACTGACCGCCGAGGTCGAGGGCAAGCCGATCCTGCAGGGGATCGACCTGGAACTGCCCGCCGGCGAGATCCACGCCATCATGGGCCCGAACGGCTCCGGCAAATCCACCCTCTCCTACGTCCTCTCGGGGCGGGAGGGCTATGAGATCACCGGCGGCTCCGTCACCTTCGACGGCATCGACCTGCTGGCGCTGGAGCCGGAGGAACGGGCCGCCGCCGGCCTTTTCCTCGCCTTCCAGTACCCGGTGGAGCTGCCGGGGGTAGGCAACGCCCTGTTCCTGCGCACCGCGCTGAACGCGCTGCGCCGCCACCGCGGCGAGGCGGAGCTGGACGCCATGCAATTCCTCAAGCTGGCGCGGGAGCGGATGAAGGCGCTCTCCATGCCGGAGGACATGCTGAAGCGCGGCGTCAATGTCGGCTTCTCCGGCGGCGAGAAGAAGCGCAACGAGGTGCTGCAGATGGCGCTGCTGCGCCCGCGGCTGGCGATCCTCGACGAGACCGATAGCGGCCTCGACATCGATGCGCTGAAGATCGTCGCCGATGGCGTGAATGCGCTGCGGGCGCCGGATTTCTCCGCCCTGGTCATCACCCATTACCAGCGGCTGCTGGACTATATCGTGCCGGACCGGGTGCATGTGCTGATGGGCGGCCGCATCGTGCAATCCGGCGGGCCGGAGCTGGCGAAGCAGCTCGAGGCCAGCGGCTATGCGTCGGTGAAGGCGGCATGAGCGCGATTCCCGCCGGCGTCGAAGGCTTCCTGCACCGCTTCGACGGGTTGCGGCAGCGCCTGCCCGGCGCCCGCCTGCCCTGGCTGCGGGCCCTGCGCGAGGCGGCGGCCGAGGCCTTCCGTATTCAGGGCTTCCCCACTCGCCGGGCGGAGGCCTGGAAATACACCGATCTGCGGCTGGTGGCGGAGGCCGGCTTCGAGGAGCCGCTGAGCGCGATCGACGATGACCCGGCGCTGCCGGCGCCGCGCGGCCCGTACCGCGCCGTCTTCCAGGATGGCCGCTTCCGCGAGGATCTCTCGACGCTGGAGGAAGCGCCCTTCGCCGCCGCCAGCCTCGCCGCCGCCCTGCCGGCGCTGGAAGCCCGCCTCGGCGCCCTGGCGCGGCCGGCGGAGGCGGCGCTGGTCGCCCTGAACACCGCCCTCTTCGAGGATGGGCTCGTGGTGACGGTGCCGGCCGGCGTGGCAGGCGGGGTGCTGGAACTGCTGAGCTTCGCCTCCGCCGGCGAGCGCCCGGCCGCCTTCCACCCGCGCCACCTGATCCGGCTGGAGGCGGGCGCCAGCCTGACCTTGATCGAGACCGCCACCGGCCCGGCCAAGGCGCGCTACCTGCACAACCCGGTCTATGAGATCGAGCTGGCGGAGGGCGCGACGCTGACCCATGCGCGGCTGCAGCAGGAGGGCCTCGCTGCCTTCCAGCTCGGCACCGCCTATGCCCGCGTGGCTTCCGGCGCCACCTACGACAATTTCACCCTGAATGCCGGCGGCAAGCTGGTGCGCAACGAAATCCATGTGGTGCTGGAGGGCCCCAAGGCCGCCTGCCACATGAACGGCGCGCAGCTCCTCCGCGACGGCCAGCATGCCGATACCACCACGGTGCTGGACCATGCGGCGCCCGATTGCGCCAGCCGGCAGACCTACAAGACCGTGCTGTCCGGCCGGTCCCGCGGCGTCTTCCAGGGCAAGATCCATGTCCACCAGGTGGCGCAGCGCACCGATGGCTACCAGATGAACCAGGCGCTGCTGCTCTCGCCGGAAGCCGAGATCGACAGCAAGCCGCAGCTTGAAATCTACGCCGACGACGTGAAGTGCAGCCATGGCGCGACGGTGGGCGAGATCGATGCCGACCAGCTCTTCTACCTGCGCGCCCGCGGCATTCCCGAAGCGAAGGCGCGCGCGATGCTGGTGGAGGCCTTCCTGACCGAGGCGGTGGAGGGCGTGCAGGATCCGGTGGCGCGGGACGCGCTGCAGGCGGCAGTGGCCGGCTGGTGGGAGAAGGCGGCGTGAGCTTCGATGTGGAGCGCGTAAGGCGCGACTTCCCCATCCTGTCGCAGAAGATCCGTGGCAAGGACCTGGTGTTCCTGGACAGCGGCGCCAGCGCCCAGAAGCCGCGCGCCGTCATCGACGCCATGGTCCGCTGCATGGAGGAACGCTACGCAAACGTCCATCGCGGCGCCTATTTCCTCTCCGAGGCGGCGACCGAGGCCTATGAGGCGGCACGCCTCGCCACCGCCCGCTTCCTGAACGCGCCCGACCCGCGCGGCATCGTCTTCGCCAAGAACAGCACGGAAGCGATCAACCTCGTCGCCCATAGCTGGGGCCGCCATATGCTGCGTCCGGGCCAGGCGGTGCTGTTCAGCGAGCTGGAGCACCACGCCAACATCGTCCCCTGGCACCTGCTGAAGGAAGACAAGGGCGTCGAGCTGCGGGTGGTGCGGGTGACCGACAGCGGCGAGATCGATCTCGAGGACCTCGCCGCCAAGCTGGAAGACGGCAAGGTCGGGCTGGTCGCCATCGCGCATATGTCGAACGTGCTCGGCACCGTCGCGCCGGCGGAGCGCATCGCCCGCATGGCGCATGCGGCCGGCGCCAAGGTGCTGTTCGATGGCAGCCAGGCGGCGGTGCACCGGCGGGTGGACCTCCAGGCGCTGGATGCGGATTTCTACGTCTTCACCGGCCACAAGCTCTACGGCCCCACCGGCATCGGCGTGCTGGCGGCGAAGCTGGAGCATCTGGAGCGTATGCCGCCCTTCCTCGGCGGCGGCGACATGATTTCCTCCGTCACGCTGGAGCGCAGCGAATGGGCCCCGCCGCCGGCGAAATTCGAGGCGGGGACGCCGCCCATCGTCGAAGCCGTCGGGCTGCATGCCGCCATCGACTACGTCACGGCGATCGGCATGGAAGCGATCGAGGCGCATGAGCGGCACCTGGTGGACCGCGCCATGCGCCGGCTGACGGATATCGAGGGCGTCACCCTGCTCGGCCGGGCGCAGGATCGCGGCGGCGTCTTCGCCATGGCCACCGACTACGCCCATGCCCATGACCTGGCGACATTGCTGGACCGCGCCGGCATCGCGGTGCGCGCCGGCCGGCATTGCGCGGAGCCGCTGCACACCCGATTTGGGGTGGAAGGCGGCACGGTCCGGGCCAGCTTCGGCCTCTACACCACGGAGGCGGAGGTGGATTACCTGGCCGAGGCGCTGACCAAGGCGCGGGAGTTCTTCGCATGACGTCCGATCGGCAGAAGGCCGCATGGCCCGGCGCCGTGCATCGGCCGTCGGAGACCTAGTGATGTTCGACGATCTGCGCGACCTTTATCAGGAAGTGATCCTGGACCATGGCCGCAAGCCGCGGAATTTCCGCCGGCTGGAGGATGCCGACCGCAGCGCCCGCGGCGACAACCCGATGTGCGGCGACCGGCTGGAGCTGTTCCTCAAGCTGGCGCCGGATGGCCGCATCGCCGACGCCGCCTTCCAGGGCCGTGGCTGCGCCATCTCCACCGCCAGCGCCTCCCTGCTGACGGAGACGGTGAAGGGCAAGACGGCGGCGGAGGCGCATGCCCTCTCCGACAGCTTCCGGGAACTGGCGATGACCGGCACCTGCCCGCACTGCCAGGCGGCGCTGGAGGAGGAGATGGAGCGGTTGCAGCCCCTCTCCGGCGTGCATGAATTCCCCTCCCGCGTGAAATGCGCCACCCTGGCCTGGCACACGCTGAACGCCGCCCTGGACGGCGCGAAGGAGGCGAGCAGTGAGTGACGAGGCCAGCACCGCCACGCCGACCCATGGCGCCTGGACGCCGGAGGGCGAGACCCCGCCGCCCACGCCCCGTGTCAGCGAGGAGGCGGTGATTGCCGTCCTGAAGACGGTGTTCGACCCGGAGATCCCGGTCGATATCTATGAGCTCGGCCTGATCTACGCCGTCGAGATCGCGGATGACGGCAAGGTGAAGGTGGAGATGACCCTCACCACACCGTCCTGCCCCTCGGCGCAGGAGCTGCCGGGGCAGGTGGAGGAGAGCGTCCGCCTGGTCCCCGGCGTCACCGATGTCGAGGTCGAGGTGGTCTGGGACCCGCCCTGGGACCAGACGCGGATGAGCGAGGATGCCCGCCTCGCCCTGAACATGTATTGAGGTGCCGGAGATGAGCACGACCACCGCCCCGCCCCGCGCCCGCCGCGCCCTGCCGCCGCTGATGTCCCTGACGGAGGCCGCCGCCGAGCGGCTGCGCGGCCTTTACGCGCAGGGCGAAGCGGGCAAGCTGCTGCGCATCGGGGTGAAGACCAAGGGCTGTTCCGGCCTGGCCTACGACCTCACCTGGGTGGCGGCCGCCGAGCCAACGGATGAGAAGGTGACCGACAAGGGGGTGACGGTGCTGGTGGACCGCAAGGCCAGCCTGTTCCTCATCGGTACGGTGATGGATTATGAGGTGAAGGCGATGTCCGCCGGCTTCACCTTCACCAACCCCAACGAAAAGGGCCGCTGCGGCTGCGGCGAGAGCTTCCACGTCTGAGGCCGGGCCGCACGCCAGCCCCTGGCGAAATCGCGCGCCGCCCCCAATAATCTCTCTGAGAGAAATTCGGAGGGGCCGCGGTGCGCTGTGGGGTTTGGGGCGTGGTTCTGGCGGCGGCGCTGGCGCCGGTGGCCGCCCGGGCGGAGGAAGGGTTGCCGCGGATCCATGCGGGCGAGGGCCTGGCGGGGATCTTCAGCGAGGTGCGGCTGGGCGGCGCCTGGCATGATATCGGTGCCAAGGAGCGCGGCGCCAATGTGCTGGGGGAGGTGCTCTTCGCCAGCCCGGTGCCGGCACGGCTCACCACGGACATGCCGCCGCTCTATCGCTGGGTGTTCCAGCCGCGGGTGCATCTCGGCTTCGCGGCAAATACCGAGGGCTATACCAGCTACGGCTATGCCGGCCTGACCTGGACCACGATGCTGGCGCGGGACGTGTTCCGGCGCGGCGACGGCATCCGCTTCGACTTCTTCTTCGGCGGCTCGCTGAATAACGGCAAGCATGTGACGAATGAGCCGGACCGGAAGAGCCTGGGCGGGAACCTGCTGTTCCGCGTCGGCGGCGAGATCGGCTACCAGATCGACCCGCGCTGGTCGGTCTCGCTCTTCCTCGACCATGAGAGCAATGCCGGCAGCGCGCGGGCGAATGAAGGGCTGAACAGCCTCGGCTTGCGGATCGGCTTCGGGCTGTGACTCCGAGGGAGGCTCTGCCTCCCCCGGGCATCGGACGCAGTGCGTCCGATCCGCCAAAGGCCGAAAGGGCCTTTGGAAACCATGAGTCTTAGGCGCGACGGTCGAGACGCCAAACTCAAGGATGCAAAGGACCCTTCGGCCCTTTGCGGGTGGGAGTTCGCGGGAGGGCAGAGCCCTCCCGCAAGTCAGACGGCGCTCGACCAATCGGCGGGCACGAAGCGGTAGCCGCTGCCCTGCTTCGCCACATAGCCATTCGCCGGAAACGGGAAATGGTAGCCGGTGATGCGGATACGGTCCGTCGCCGCCATGTCCAGCACCCGCCGCCGGCTCGCCTCCGCCATCGCCGGGTCGAAGTCGAAGACGATATGGAAATCCGGCCGCGGGAAGCCGAGCTCCGGCCGGTTGGTGATGTCCGCCACGAAGATCGCCTGCGCCGCGCCATCCGCAATCCGGTACATGGTGTGTCCCGGCGTATGGCCATAGGCGGCGATGGCGCGGATGCCCGGCACCGCCTCCGCCCCGTCCGCGATCTGCCGGATCTTGCCCTGGTAGGGGGCGAAGCGCCGGGCGGCATTGGCGAAGTTCCCGCGCTGGCCTTCCGGGCTGCGGGTCTCGTTGCCGCTGTCCGTCCACCAGGCCCATTCGGTGGCGGGCACCACGATTTCCGCATTGGGGAAGGCGGGGGCGCCGCTGCCGGTCAGCAGCCCGTTGATGTGGTCGCCATGGAAATGGCTCTGGACCACATGGGTGATGCGCGCAGGGTCGATGCCGGCGGCACGCATGTTCTCGATCATCCGCCCGGCCGTCGCGCCGGCCGGCGTCACCCCATTGCCGGTATCGAAGATGACGAAGGCGTTCGGCGTCTCGACGAAGGTGATCGTGAAGGGGATGCGGTAGCTGTCGGTCGGCAGGAAGCTGTCCGCCAGCACGGCCTGCACCTCCGCCAGGGACGCGTTGCGGACGAAATTCTCCACCGGCCGCGTGGCGAAGCCGTCATGCACCATGGTGACGGTGAAGCCGCCGACCTTGAAGCGGTAGAAGCCCGGCGCCTGGGCCGGGGCGGCGGCGGCTTGCGCGCCGGCGGGGGCGGCCGGCAGCAGGGCAGGGGCGGCCAGCGCCGCGGCGGCCCCCCCGAGGATCAGACGGCGGCTGGCGATGCTCGACATGGCTTTCTCTCCCCGGAGCGGGTCGGGCTGTAGGATGGGGTGGAAGCGCCGCGGATCAAGTCGTTCCGAGGCTGAAGGCCACCACCGCTTCCAGATGCGCCGACCAGGGGAATTGGTCGATCGGCGTCGCCGCCACCACCCGGTAGCCGGCCTGGGCCAGGGGCTTGGCGTCCCGCGCCAGCGCCGCCGGGTTGCAGGAGACGTAGAGGATGCGCGGCGGCCGGGCCCGGGCCAGCAGCGGCATCTGCGCCGCGGCGCCGGCATAGGGCGGGTCCAGCACCAGGCTCGCGACACCGTGCAGCTCGGCCGGGGCCAGGGGCTGGCGGTCCAGATCCCGCCGCGTGGCGCGGATGCGGGCGCCGGATGCCCCGGCGGCGGCGGCAAGGGCGGCGACGGCTTCGGCCGCCCCCTCATAGGCCTCCACCCGGGCGCGGGTGGCGAGGGCGAAGCTCAGCGTGCCGAGGCCGGCATGCAGCTCGACGATGCGCGCCCTGGCCGGCAGCTTCGGCGGCAGCCCGGCCAGCACGGCGGCGATGATGGCAGCCTCGCCCCCCGGGCTGGCCTGCAGGAAGGCGCCGGGCGGCGGCGCCACGCTGGCGCTGCCGAAGCGCAGTGCGACGGGGCCGAGCTGCACGGCATTCTCCGCCGGGCGGTTCCCCTGGCCGCTCCCCTGGGCCCTCCCCTGGGCCCAGGCGATGCGGGGCAGGCCATGCGCCTGGGCGAAGCCGGCCAGCAGGGCGCGGCCGGCGGCGTCCAGCACGCCATCGGTGCGCAGCAGCAGATCCGGGCCGGTATCCAGCAGGTTCAGCACCGCCGAGCCCTCCCGCTTCAGCGCCGGCAGGCGGCGGAGCAGGGCGCGCAGCGGCTCGAACAGCGCGACCAGGCGGGGGTCCAGCACATGGCATTCGGCGAGGTCCACCACCGCGCCCTGGCCGGTGGCGTGCAGCCCCAGCGTGATGCTGCCGGCGGCACGGCGCAGCGCCAGATCCGCGCGGCGGCGGCTGGCGGCAGGCACGCGGACCAGCTCCGCCACCGGCGCGTCGCGGAAGCCGGCGGCTGCCAGCGCCGCCACCAGCTTCTCCCGTTTCCACGCGGCATAGGGCGCGGCGGCCCAATGCTGCAGCGTGCAGCCGCCGCAGCTTCCGAAGTGTCGGCAAAGCGGGGCGATGCGGTCCGGGCTTTCGCGCAGCCAGGCTTCCGGCTTCGCGCGCTGGCCGGCGATTTCCGCCCGCACGATTTCCCCCGGCAGCGCGCCGGGCACGAAGACGGTGCCGCCGGCGTGGCGGGCGATGCCATCCCCGGCGGCGCCCATGGCCGCGATCTCCAGCACCTCACTCGCCATCGAGGGGCAGATGCTGCGCGGCAAGCCGGACCTCGCCGAGGAACAGGGCCAGCGCCGCCATCATCGCCAGCATGGCGCCGACCAGCAGCGCCGCCAGCAGCCAGGCGACCCGCAGGCCAAGGAAGATGCCGGCAAAGGCGGTGACGATCAGGCCGCACAGCAGAATCGCCGCCAGCACCGAGCCGCCGATCGCCCGATGGATGCGCCAGGCGCGCTGGGCCAGGCGCCGCGCCTCCCCCGGCAGGGGCCTGGCGGTGCCCTGGCGGATCGCCCTCTCCCGGTCGATCAGCCGGCCGAGCCGCCCGGCCAGCACGTTGAGCAGGCTGAAGATGCCGGTGAGGAGGAAGGCGGGGGCGATGGCCAATTGGATCGCCCGCTCGATCTCCGCGACATCCTCGGCGCCGAAGCCGCCGATGGTCAGCCCCCGAAGGCGTTCAGGCCGGTGATGGCCCGGCCGAGGATCAGCGCATGGACGTCATGCGTGCCTTCGTAGGTGTTCACCGTCTCCAGGTTCATGACGTGGCGGATCACGTGGTACTCGTCCACGATGCCGTTGCCGCCGTGCATGTCCCGCGCCATGCGGGCGATATCCAGCGCCTTGCCGCAATTGTTGCGCTTGACCAGGGAGATCATCTCCGGCGCGGCCTTGTGCTCGTCGAACAGCCGGCCGACGCGCAGCACGGCGTGCAGGCCGAGGGTGATCTCGGTCTGCATGTCGGCGAGCTTCTTCTGGATGAGCTGGGTGTTGGCGAGCGGCCGGCCGAACATTTTCCGGTTCAGCGTGTAGTCGCGGGCGCGGTGCCAGCAATCCTCGGCGGCGCCGAGCGAGCCCCAGGCGATGCCGTAGCGGGCGCGGTTGAGGCAGGAGAAGGGGCCGGCGAGCGATTTCACCCCGGGCAGGCGGTTCTCTTCCGGGACGAAGACCTCGTCCATCATGATCATGCCGGTGACGCTGGCGCGCAGCGAGAACTTGCCCTCGATCTTCGGGAAGGCGAGGCCCTTCATCCCGCGCTCCAGCACGAAGCCGCGCAGGATGCCCTCATCATCCTTGGCCCAGACCACGGCGACATCGGCGATGGGGGCGTTGGTGATCCAGGTCTTGGAGCCGGAGAGGAGATAGCCGCCCGCCACCTTCTTCGCGCGGGTGCGCATGGAGTTGGGGTCGGAGCCGGCATCGGGCTCGGTCAGGCCGAAGCAGCCGACCCATTCGCCGCTGCGCAGCTTCGGCAGGTACTTCTCCTTCTGCGCCTCGGAGCCGAAGGCGTAGATCGGGTACATGACCAGGCTGGACTGCACGGAGAAGGCGGAGCGGTAGCCGCTGTCCACCCGCTCCACCTCCCGCGCCATCAGCCCGTAGGCGACATAGGACACGCCGGCGCAGCCATAGCCCTCCAGCGTTGCGCCGAGGAAGCCCATCTCGCCGAACTCGTTCATGATCTCCCGGTGGAAATGCTCCTTGCGGAACGCCTCCTGAACGCGGGGGAAGAGCTTGCCCTGGCAGAATTCGCGGGCGGAATCGCGGATCAGCCGCTCATCTTCCGTCAGTTGTTCCTCCAGCAGCAGCGGGTCTTCCCAGACGAAGCTCGGCTTCGCGGCGCTGGCGGCGGACATGGCGATCTCCTCGGCTGACGGACGGGTAGGAGTATGAATATGAACCCTCCCCCGCTGGCGGGGGAGGGCTGGGTGGGGGTGAGGTTCCAGGAAGATGAGGCAGGGGATCGGCGCCCGGCGGACTCCCGCCGCGGCGCAGCCCCCACCCCGACCCTCCCCCGCAAGCGGGGAAGGGCGGCGGCCTCAGGCGGCCTCGGCTTCGGCCTCCGGCTCCGGCGCGGCGTCGCGCTTCGGGCGGGGGATCGGGATCAGCATGAAGGCCGGCACCGCATCGCCGAAGCCGCGGACGCTGGGGCCCAGATCGTCGCGGTCCCGGTCGCGGCGGCGGTCGTCGCGCCGGTCCTCCCGGCGGTCGCGCTCGCGCGGCGGGCGGGCATCGCGCTCCATATCCTCGCGCGGGGCGGCGGCGGCGCGGTCGCGCTCGCGGCGGTCGCCGCGGTCCGGGCGGTCGGCGCGGGCACCGCGCTCCGGGCGCTCGGCGCGCGCGGGGGTGTCGCCCCGCTCGGGGCGGTCGCCATGGTCCGCGCGCTCGGGCCGTTCCGGCCGGTCGCCGCGCTCCGGGCGGGCGCGGTCGCGCTCGCCCCGCTCCGGCCGGCCGCGGTCCCGGTCCCGCTCCCGCCCACCGCGCTCGCGCGGCGCGTCGCGCCCGCCGCGGCCGCGCGCGGCGTCCCGCCCACGGCCGCCGCGGCCGCGCGGCGGGCG
>NZ_SRXO01000030.1 GCF_008360935.1 Siccirubricoccus phaeus | reverse complement strand
ACGCTCACGCAGATCCTCGGAGTATGGCCGCATCCTGGCTGGCCTCCATCGCCCAGCCCAGAGCTTGAATCAGATCTCAGCCCGTTTCGGAACCCCCGATTCAGAGCAAACACAGCATGCTCTAGCTTATGGATGGTAGAGCAGATTCACGCCTCCGGGCGATGCCGCCCTCCGGCGATCTGCTCGAACTCCCGGCAGGAGGCTCGGCCTCCGCCCCGGGGTGGACCAGCCGCCGGAGCCGGCCTGAGCTTGCCGGGCCGACCTGCCAGGTCCGGCCTGGACCTCCGCCGGGGGCGAAGCCCCCATCTCAGCAGAATTTCGCCTCCACATCCGTCGAGGACCGCGTCCCGATCGCCTCCCAATGCTCCGCCAGGAAGCGCTCGGCCCGCGCCGTCCCGAGCTCGAAGAGCTGCCGCAGGAAGTCCGGATCCGCGTTCAGCTTGGAGGAGGCATCGAGCGCCGCCAGCTCCGCCTCCGCATCGATCGTGTGGATGAACAGCCGCAGATGGCGCGACCCGTCCAGGTCGCCGCGGTCGATCAGCTCCGTCACGAAGCGGATCATCCGCATCTCCCGCATCAGCGAGGAATTGAAGGCCAGCGTGTTCACCCGGTCCATGATCGCCCGCATGTCCCGCGGCACCTCCGGGATGTTGATCGGGTTCAATTGGACGATGACGATGTCCGGCCCGCCGCCCATGTAGATCAGCGGGAAGATCGGCGGGTTGCCGGAATAGCCGCCATCCCAGTAATGCTGCCCCTCCACCTCCACCGCCTGGAAGAGCTGCGGCAGGCAGGAGGAGGCCATCACCGCCGCCGCGCTCAGCTCCCGCCGCTCGAACACCCGCAGCCTGCCGTTCAGCACATTGGTGGCGCAGACGAAGGCGGCCGGTCCCGGCGCCGCCCGCAGCCGGGGGAAATCCACCACCTTCTCCAGCACCTCGCGCAGCGGGTTCCGGTTCAGCGGATTCAACTCGTAGGGCGAGAACACCTTCAACAGCAAATCGGTCGCCATCCAGCCGGGCGAAAAGCCCATGCTGCCCGGGCGGAGCACGCGGTCCAGCGGCGTCGGCCCCACCGGGGAGGCGGCGGCGAGCGCCCCCACCCCTTCCCAGAAGCACCGCAGCATCTGCCGCGCCAGGGCCGGCCCGCCAGCGGCCAGCCCATCCGCCAGCACCGCCGTGTTCATGGCGCCGGCGCTGGTGCCGACGATCCCTTCCACCTCCAGCCTGTCGTCCTGCAGCAGCCGGTCCAGCACGCCCCAGCTGAAGGCGCCATGCGCCCCGCCGCCCTGCAAGGCGAGCTTGACCTTCTTGCGCGGCGCGGGGGCGGGCGTCTCATGCATGGCGGCGCTACTTCGTCGTCAGGCGCAGCACGGGCGACCAGCCCGCCGGGGCGCCGTCCCGCAGCCCGGCCAGCCGTGCGGCATAGACGGCGAGCAGCGGGTCGGCGGCGGGGTCGCCGGCCTCGGCCAGCGCCGCCTCCGCCGCCTGGAAGCGGCCGGCGCGGTAGGCGCCCATCATCCGCCGCCAGGCCGGCAGCCCCGCCAGCGCCGCCGGGTCCGGCCGCAGCTTCGCCTCGGCCAGGCTGTCGACGGTGGCGAGGCCCAGCAGCTCATGCAGCTCCAGCGGCTGCGCCGCGCCCTTGGCCAGGACGCAATCCACCGGCCGGGTGATGAAGCCCTCACCCGCCGCCTTCCGCGTCGCCTCGGAAATCAGGATCTGGGTGCCGTAGAGCTTGTTCATGCCCTCGAGCCGGGAGGCGAGGTTCACCATGCTGCCGATCGCCGTGTAGGACATGCGGTCGGAGGAGCCGACATTGCCCACCACCGCCTCCCCGCTATGCAGGCCGAAGCGGGTGCGCAGCCGCGGCCAGCCGCGCGCCGCGAAGCGCTCGCACAGCGCGTTGGTCAGCAGCCGGGCCTGCAGCGCCGCGCGGCAGGCGTGCCGCGCATGTGCGGCATCGTCCTGCGGCGCGTTCCACAGCGCCATCACCGCATCGCCGATATATTTGTCGATGGTGGCGTGGCAGGCCAGCAGCTCGCCGGTCAGCTCCTCGAAATAGGCCGAGGCGATGCGCATCAGCTCGGCCGGCGGCAACCCCTCGGCCAGGGAGGTGAAGCCTTCCACATCGCTGAACATCACGCTGATCCGGCGCTGCTCGCCGCCGATGCGGGCCGCCGATTCCTCCGCCATCAGCCGCTGCACCAGGCTGCGCGGCACATAGGCGCCGAAGACGCGCAGCGCCGATTTCATGCCGGCCATGGCGCCGGAAAGCCGGGCGATCTCCGTGATATGGCTGCGCACCGGCGCGGCTTCGGTGAATTCCAGCCGGTGGATCGCCTCTGCCTCCCGCGTCAGCACGCCGAGCGGATGGGCGATGCGCCAGGCGAGGGTGCCGATGGCCAGCAGCCCGGCCAGCAGCGCGGCGGCGGCGAGCAGCGTGCCGTCCCGCAGCGCCTGGTCCACCGGCGCGGTGAAATCGGCGAGCGGCGCCGCGACGGCGACCAGCAGCCGCGGCTCGGCCAGCTCCGTGACGGCGGCGAGGCGGACGAGGATCGGCGCCTCCTCCCCCTCCAGCCGCGCGGTCTGGCCGGGGCGCAGCCGGCCCTGGGCGTAGTCCCGCCAGACCAGGCGCAGCAGCGGGTCCGCGGCATCGGCCAGGGTGGTCCAGCGGGTGCGGCCGCCGGCCAGCGCCGGCGCCGCGATGGCGGGGTCCTGATGCGCCAGCAGGATGCCGTCCTCGGTGAAGAGGAACAGCACGCTGCCCGGGCTGCCGCGCAGCCGCGCCAGCAGCCCGGCGAGCTGATCGAGCGTGACATCCAGCCCGAGCACCGCGCCCGCCCCCGGCACCTGCCGGCTGAGCGAGAGGCCGGGGCGGCCCACCAGCGCCAGGTCGTAAAGGGTGGAGACCCGCACCTCTTCATCGCCCCGCGCCTGCAGATACCAGGGGGTCTGGCGGAAATCCGCGCCGCTGGCCGGGCGGGTGAGGCGCTGCAGGAGCTGCCCCCTGGCGTCGAGGAAGCTCCAATGTTCCGGGCCGCCGGCCGCCAACCCCTGGGGAGGGATTTCGCGCAGCGCGAAGGCACCGCCGGCCGGCACCGGCGGTGCCACCTCCGGGCCCAGCGCGGCCACCCGCACCACCTGCCGCAGCGTGCCGTCCACCAGCCCCACCGAGGCCACCTGCACCGCCGGCTCGGCTTCCAGCAGCGCCAGCAGGGCGGCGGTGTCGCGCGCCATGGGGTCTAGCCCCTCGGTGAGCGGGGCGAATTCCGGCAGCACGGCGGCGAGGGCCGCCACCGGCCGGATCAGCGCATGGGTGCTGGCCGCCGCCGTTTCCGCCGCCTGGCTGAGGGCGCGCTCCGCGGTGTCCAGCGCGGCGCGGCCGCCGGTCTCGCGGTAGCCCCAGACCACCGCCGCCACCGCCAGGGTGAAGAGCAGGGCGAAGGCCGTCACCAGGGTGACGGTGAAGGTGATGCGGAAGGGTTTCCGGCTCACCCCGGCAGCTCCGGCAGGCCCTGGCCGCGGAGCGCCGCCCGCCAGCGCTGCCGGCCTGCCTCTTCCGGCAGGGCGTCGAGCAGGGCGGCGCCCGCCTCCGCCGTTGCCGCGAGGCTGCGGAAGGCAGCGAGCTGCGCCTGCCGCGCCGCGTCCAGGCCGAGCGCCACCGCCGGCGGTGACATGCCGGGCGCGGCGGCGAGGAAGGCGAGGCGGCCGGCATGGGTGGCGATGCGGGCGGCCCCGGGGATGCCCGCCTGCGCCATCTCCCGCGCCAGGGCGCGGCTCAGCCGCCAGCCGAGGCAGGGGGTGAGGCTGCCGAACAGATCCGCCTCCCGCACCAGCGCGGCGGCGAGGTCGCCGGCGGGCGGCGCCTCCGGGATGGTCTCGAGGATCAGCCGGGTGAGTTCGGCGCGGTCCGGGGGTGCCAGGGTGGCGGCCAGGCGGTCCGCCGCCGCGGCGGAGCGCTGCTCCAGCGCGCCCTGGGGGGCGGCGAGACCCTCGTGCAGCAGGTCATGGCCGGCCATGGCGAGGACGCAGAGCCCCGCCTGCCGCGTGTCCAGCAGGGCGGCGCGGCGCGCCTCCCGGGCCAGCCAGCCGGCGCAGAGCATGGCCTCCGCCTGGTGGTGGCGGTCGTGATAGGCGGGTTCCCCGCCGGGCGGGAAGCTGGCGCCATGGGCGGCGACGGCGGCGGCGATGGCCTGCCCGGCGGCGGCGAAGCCGGCCGGCACCTCGCCGCAGGCCGCGGCAAGGCCCTCGGCCACCGCCGCTGCCGGCTCGGGCGGCGCCGCGCGGCGGGCGATGAGCTGCGCCTCGGCGGTGCGCAGCCGGACCAGCGGGGAGGTCATGCGGCGCCTCCGCCCCCGCACCCCCGGCCGGCGAAGCTTGCGGACTGAGGGCAGGGTCCGGGGGGAAGCCTTCCCCCCGGCCGGGCTTGGCGGCACCGCCGCCAACGGGCGAGCCCCTGGTGAGGGCTTGGGGGCGAAGCCCCCATGTCAGCCCTCCTGCGCTACCAGCGTGGCGCCCGTCGCCTTCCAATGGCTGTAGAGCAGCGCCAGCGCCGCCGACATCAGCCGTGCATGCTCGTCATCCGCCCGGCTGGTCAGCATCACCGGCGCCTTCGCCCCCACCACCAGCCCGCCGGTATCCGCATCCGAGAGGAAGACGAGCTGCTTCGCCAGCATGTTGCCGGATTCCAGGTTCGGCGCGATCAGCACATCGGCGTGGCCGGCGACCATGCCGGCGATGCCCTTGGTCTTCGCCGCCTCCACATCCACGGCGTTGTCCATGGCCAGCGGCCCGTCCACGATCCCCCCCTTGATCTGTCCGCGCTCCGCCATCTTGGAGAGGATGGCGGCGTCGAGGGTGGAGGGGATGGCCGGATTCACCGTCTCGACGGCCGAAAGGATGCCGACGCGCGGCTGCGCCAGGCCGATGGCATGCGCCAGGTCGATGGCGTTCTGCACGATATCGGCCTTGGTGGTCAGGTCCGGCGCGATGTTGATGGCGGCGTCGCTGATCAGCAGCAGGCCTTCCCGCCCCGGTACGTCCAGCACGAAGACATGGCTGATCCGCCGCCCGGCGCGCAGCCCGCCTTCCGCCTTGGTGACGTGGCGCAGCACCTCGTCCGAATGGATGTTGCCCTTCATCACCGCGCGGGCGGCGCCTTCATGCACCAGCGCCACGGCGCGGGCCGGGGCGGTGTGCTCGTCCGGCGTGTTCACCAGCCGGATGCCGGCCAGGTCCCAGCCCAGCTTCTCGGCCGCGGCGCGGATGCGCGCTTCCGGCCCGACCAGGATCGGCTCGATCAGCCCGGCGCGGGCGGCTTCCCAGGCGCCGCCGAGGGAAGGGCCGTCGGTCGGCGCCACCACCGCCGTCGGCATCGCCGGCACGCCGGCGCAGGCGGCCAGCAGCCGCTCGAATTTGCCGCGCTTCGCCAGGGTGAGCTGCGGCAGCGCAATCTCGTCGGCCAGGATGCGGCTGGTGGGCGGCAGCACCTCCGCCATGCCGTCCGTCACCAGCACGCCGTCTTCGCGCAGCAGCCGGCATTCCAGCCGGATGCGGCCATCCGGCGCCTTCTCCCGCACCGTGACGGTGACGGTCAGCCTGTCGCCGGCCTGGATGCGGCCGTGGAAGCTGAGGCTCTGGTGCAGATAGGCGGTGCCCGGCCCCGGCAGCACATTGCCGAGCAGGGCGGAGAAGAGCGAGCCGCCCCACATGGCGGGCGCCACCGGCCCCTCGCCGGTGATCTTCTCGGCGAGGCCGGGCAGGTGGCGCGGGTTCAGATTGCCCGAGGCATGCGCGAAGACGACCAGGTCGTTGTCCGTGCAGATTCGTTCGAGGCTCGCGCTCTGGCCGATTTCGAGCTCGTCATAGGTGTGGCCGATCAGCTCGCGTTGGGTCATGCGTGCTCTCCTGCCTGGGCGTGCCGGCGCGGTTGCCGCTGCGGCCGGGTTTCCGGTTCTCCCTAGCGCATGTCACCGGGCGGGCCTTGCACCATTTCGATGAAGATTTGCGCGACGGTTGCGCCTGCAGAGCTGCGGGCGGCGTCGGGGACGGGAAGCCTTGCCGGCAACTGGCGGGAATGCGGGGCCTTCCGCCGGCGGTTGACGGCAAGGCCCCCAACCGCGCCGCCTTGCGCGCCGGCGGGGCGCGGCGAATACTCCGCCAAGGCGCGCCGACCGTCCGGTCCTGGCCCAAGACCCGCCGTCATGGAGGAAGTTCGATGTCATTCTACCGCGGCATGACCTGCGAGAACGTCACCCTCACCGGCGACGGTGGCACGAAGATCACTGCCTATGTCGCCAAGCCGGAAGGGAAGGGGCCCTTTCCGGGCGTGGTGCTGATCCATCACCTGCCGGGCTGGAGCGAGCTCTACATCGAGACCACCCGCCGCTTCGCGCATCACGGCTATTACGCCATCTGCGCCAACCTCTATGAGCGCGCCGGCGAGGGGAACCCGGACGACGTCGCCGCCAAGGTGCGCGCCGAGGGCGGCATTCCCGATTCCCAGATGGTGGGCGACACCGCCGCCGCCGTCGCCTGGATGCGCGGCCGGCCGGAGAACAACGGCAAGGTCGGCGTGTTCGGCTCCTGCTCCGGCGGGCGGCATGCGGTGATCTACGCCTCGCAGCGCAAGGATGTGGATGCCTGCGTGGATCTCTGGGGCGGCCGCGTGGTGATGGGCAAGGAGGAGCTGAACGCGAAGACGCCCGTCGCGCCGATCGACATGACGAAGGATCTCTCCTGCCCGCTGCTCGGCCTGTTCGGCAATGACGACCGCGCGCCGAGCCCGGAGCAGGTGGACCAGCACGAGGCGGCGCTGAAGGCGGCGGGGAAGGACTACGAATTCCACCGCTATGACGGCGCCGGCCATGGCTTCTTCTACTGGCACCGGCCGCTGTACCGGCCGGAGCAGGCGATGGATGGCTGGGCGAAGGTCTTCGCCTTCTTCGGCAAGCACCTGGCGGCCTGAGGCGCGCGCCATGTGCACCTCCATCATCGAGATCCTGCCCGCAGAGGGCATGGCCAAGCGCGGGGATGACTGGTTCCCGCTGACCCAGGCGGTGGTGGCCTACGACCATGCGCGGCATGCGCCGCTGGGCGATGTCATCACGCTGGACTTCATGAATGCGCGGCTCGACCCCGGGGCGCGCGCCGGGGTGGAGATTACGCTGGAAAGCGCCAGGGAGCTGCGGGCGGCACTGGATCGGGCGATCGCGGCGGCGGAGCATGAGGAGGCGGAGGTCAGGGGGGTGAAGCTTCGGCTGGTGGGTTGAGAGGGGCGCTGCCCCTCTCAAACTCTCCCCGCAAAGGGCCGAAGGGCCCTTTGAACCCTAGAGTTTTGCGTCTCGACCGACGCGCCTAAGACTCGTGGTTTCCAAAGGCCCTTCGGCCTTTGGTGGGTGGGAGTTTGAGGGAGGGCAAAGCCCTCCCTCAACCCCTACTCCGCCGCCAGCCTCGCATCGCGCACCCGCCGCGGCGGCCGCTTCAGCCCCATCCGCTCCCGCAGCGTCGCCCCCTCATATTCCCTCCGGAAGATGCCCCGCTTCTGCAGCTCCGGCACCACCAGGTTCACGAAATCCTCCAGGCAGCGCGGCTGCACCGGCATGTCGCAATTGAACCCGTCGCAGGCGCCGCTGCGGTACCAATCCTCCATCTGGTCGGCGATCTGCACCGGGGTGCCCTTGAACAGCACATGCCCGATCGAGGGCACCACGCGCTGATAGGTCTGCCGCACCGTCAGCCCTTCCCGCTGCGCCATCTCGGAAATGGCATTGCGGTAGCTCACCATGCCGTCCACCTCGCCGCTCAGCACCGGCATCGGCCCGTCCACCGGATAGCCGGTCAAATCCTCCTCGCAGAATTTGGACAGGTACTCCACGCCGAGCTCCGGCAGGATCAGCTCCTGCAGCTCCTCATACAGCTCATCCGCCTCCGCCTCGGTCCGCCCGATATAGAGCGTCGCCCCGGGCAGGATGCGTAAGTCTTCCGGCGCCCTGCCATACTTGCCGAGCCGCCCCTTGAGGTTGGCGTAGAATTCCTGCGCTTCCGGCTTGGTCAGGGCGACGGAGAAGACCGCCTCCGCATGCTCCGCCGCCAGCTCCATCCCCGCTTCGGACTGCCCGGCGGAGGCCAGCACGGGCCAGCCCTGGATCGGCCGCGCGACATTCAGCGGCCCCTGGACGGAGAAATGTTTTCCAACATGGTCCAGCCGCTGGACCTTGGCGGGATCCAGGAAGCGCCCTGTCGCCTTGTCCTCCAGGAAGGCATCCTCCGCCCAGCTATCCCAGAGCCCCTTGCAGATCTCGACGAATTCCCGTGCCCGCTCGTAGCGCTCCGCCCGCGGCACATGCTTCGCCCGGCCGAAATTCACCGAATCCCCGGCATAGGAGCCGGTGACGATGTTCCAGCAGGCCCGCCCCTTGGAGAGATGATCCAGCGAGGCGAAGCGCCGCGCCAGCAGATAGGGCTCGTCATAAGTGGTGGTCGCCGTGCAGAACAGCCCGATCTTGTCGGTGTGCTGGGAGAGGGCGGCGAGCAGGGTGAAGGGCTCGAACACCGCCGGCCGGTCGGAACGGCTGTTGGAGGCGAAGAGGATGGGCTTGTCCATCTGCCGCACGGCATTGCCGTCCGCCAGGAACAGCATGTCCAGCTTGCCGCGCTCCGCGGTCTTCGCGATGTGGATGGCGTGGTCGAGATTCATGCAGGTGCCTGACCAGGCATCCTTGTGCCGCCACCCGGCGAGATGGCTGCCGAGGCCGATCAGGCTGGTCATCAGGGTCATCATGGCCGGTCACCCCCAAGGTCGCACGCAGGGAAGGGCCGCCCAGCAAGGGCGGTGCCGCGTGACCAAGGCCGGCGTCGGTTATGCCTGGGAGGTTAGGGCATGACGGGGGAGGGGGGAAGAGCGGGGCGTCCGCCATGACCCTTGGGGGCCGTGCCGCAGGGCGCCACCGCCCCCCTCGATACGCCCGTGGGCCCCACCCCCACCCTGACCCTCCCCCGCCAGCGGGGGAGGGAAGGCGCCTCCTCCCCCGCTTTGCGGGGAGGGTTGGGGAGGGGTGTGCCGGCCACGCCCGCCCGCAGGGCAGCAGCCCAGCGCCGCCCTTGCCAGCCGGTCCTCCCTGGTGGTGCAGCGCCGCCCTGGCCGCCCTGGCCGCCCTGGCCGCCCTGGCCGCCCTGGCCGCCCATCCTCCCGCCGCCGCCCAGCGCCGTATGGATTGCCCCGGCGCCCCGGCAGCGCCATCTTGGCCAGGCAGAGGGGAAGGAGGGACCATGCCCGGCGTGCCCGATATCAGCCCGGAAGAGACCTGGGCGGCGCTGCGCGACCAGCCCGAGGCCGCGCTGGTGGATGTGCGCACCGATGCCGAATGGAATTTCGTGGGCCTGCCGGAGCTTTCGGGGCTGGGCAAGCAGGTGGTGCTGATCCCCTGGCAGCTCTACCCCTCCATGCAGGTGAACGGCGCCTTTGCCGAGCAGCTCAAGAAGGCCGGGCTGACCCCGGACAGCAGGATCTACTTCATCTGCCGCTCCGGCGCGCGCAGCCTGGCGGCTGGTCAGGCGGCGCAGGCGGCTGGCTTCCCGCATGCCTTCAACGTCGCGGACGGGTTCGAGGGGCCGGCGGATGCCGAGGGCCATCGTGGCCAGGTCGCCGGCTGGAAGGCCAGCGGCCTGCCCTGGCGGCAGCGCTAACTCTTCACGACGTCGCTGCGCGCCGTCGCGGGGGCCCCAGGGTCGCCGCAAGGGCCGAGAGCTCGCACAGCCCGTCGCGGCAAAGCCGCGCCGGGACACCAGGCGGCGCCGGTTCGGGCGCGCCGCCCATGAAGGGAGAGAACCGAGGATGGCCATCACCCCGCTACCGCTGACCACGGAATTCCTGTTCCGCATCGCGCTGGCCGCCGGCGCGCCGCAGATGAGCACCGGCCCGGCCGCCCGCGGCGGGGAGCTGCGCATCATCCCGGTGACCGGCGGCAGCTTCGAAGGTCCCTCCCTGAAGGGCGAGGTGGTGCCCGGCACCACCGCCGATTGGCTGCGGGTGGAAGCCGATGGCACCGCCCATATGGATGTGCGCCTGGTGCTGAAGACCGATCGCGGCCAGACGATCTACATGCATTACAGCGGTGTCCGCACCGGCCCGGCGGAGGTGCTGGCCCGGCTCGGCCGGGGCGAGAATGTGGATGCCAAGGAGTATTACTTCCGCACCGCGGTGCGGTTCGAGACGGCGGATGCCGAGCTGGCCTGGCTGAACCGGGTGCTGGCGGTGGGCATCGGCCAGCGCCCGCCGACCGGCCCGACCTATGACATCTATGTGGTGAAGTGACCCGGCCGAAGGTTGAACCAGCCGACTCAGGGCGGGGTCTGGGGGGAAGCCTTCCCCCCGGCGGGGGTTGGCGGCACTGCCGCCAACGGGGGCAGCGCCCCCTGCCGGAGGTTCAGGGCCGAAGCCCCCAACCCTCACCCCCGTCGCCGGCGATCCGTGATCAGCGCCTCGAAATCCTGCCCATGGTAGCGGCCGATATGGGCCGTCAGCAGAGCGACGGCGCCGCTTTCATCCCCGGCTTCCAGCGCCGCCAGCAGCGCCTGATGTTCCCGGTCGGCGCCCTGTGCGTCCAGCGCCGTCTGCCCCAGACCCCAGACGACGGAGAGCTGACGGGAGAGGCTCTGCCACAGGGCCAGCAGCGGCGGGTTGCCGGAGGCGGCGCAGAGCTCGCCATGGAATTGCTCCTCCGCCGCCACGCGCAGCGCCGGGTCGGCGGCCGCCACCGCCGCGGCGAAGGCGGCGGCGGCGTCGCGCAGGCCGAGGAAACGGGCCGGCCCGCTGGGCAGGGAGAGGGCTTCCCGCACCGCCAGCACTTCCAGCGCCAGGCGCACCCGCATCAGCGCGGCGACGCCTTCATTGGTCACCTGCATCAGCCGCATGCCCTTATAGGGCGTGGAGGTGACGATGCCCTGGCTTTCCAGGAGCCGGAGCGCTTCCCGCACCGGGACGCGGCTGATGCCGAGGTCGCGCGCGATCTCGGCCTCCACCAGCCGGTCGCCGGGGAGGAAGATGCCGCGCGCCGCGGCGGCGACGATGGCTTCCGCCGCCTGCTCCACCATGGTGCGTGGCTGTACGGGGAGTAACCGTCGAGGTCCCGTTGGCCCGGAATCCATGTCCGCAGTAGCCCCACCCCGCGCCCGGAGGTCCCGAACAGCCACGCGTGAACCTTTCAATCAGCAGCAATCAAGGCGAAGATTTCGACCCTATTATCAACCAGATGGTTTGCAAAGGGAACAGGAGTGCGGCCCCTGTTGGCCGGGATGGGCCGGCCCCCAGGCAGCACAACCCATAGTTGTTTCAACTTCGATAAGACGGCGCCGCTTCACCATCCCGGCGACGGATGCTACCGGGACCCGGCGCCGCCAGGGCCGCGCTGTTTCATTATGATGTCCCCATGCCTGCGGAAAGGGCAATCCTCATGGCAAGCAGCATGGCGGCAGAGCCGACGCTTGCAGGTCCCGATCAGTATGTTCTCCATATGAAATAATTTGTCAGCCCGGCCGCCGGGCCGGCTTGGCGCTGGCCGCGGCGACATGAAGCCGCCCCGGCCCATCGCCCGGTCGCATTTCCGACTGGCCGGCAATTCCGCCGACCCGAGAAATGCCCGGTGTCCGGGATGTCCTGCGGCCCTTCGGGGACGCTGGCCTTCTTTCAGTGGCCTGCTCATCCGCTTCCTTCGCTGGACATCCGGCGAACTCGGCGGGCAGGGAACTGGAGCGGCTTCACCTCGCCTGCGCTCGGCGAACCCGCTCCGGCCCTTTGTTGGTCGCATTTTCCGACTCGTCCGGCGATTCCACCGGACTTGAAAATGCTCTAACCCTCCTTCCAGGGCCGGACCTGCCAGAGCTGCCGCAGCCCCGCCTCCGTCTCCGCCGCCATGCTGGCATAGGCGCCGCCGACCAGCGGCCGCAGCGGAATGCCCAGGCGCTCGGCCTCTCGCCGGAAGCCGGCATCGGCGAAGACGGCGGTGAAGGCCGCCTCCAGCCGCTCCCGCATCGGCGCCGGCAGGCCCGGTGGGGCGACGAAGCCGCGCGTCGCGCTCATCAGCACGTCGAAGCCCTGCTCCCGGAAGGTCGGCACATCCGCCAGCGCCGACCAGCGATTGACCGAGGCCTGGCCGAGATAGCGCACCTTCCCATCCCGCCGCAGCGCCAGCCCGTCCGAGGCGTTGGCCACCAGCAGGTCGATATGCCCGCCGAGCAGCGCCTGGATGGAAGGGGCGGCGCCGTTGAAGGGCACATGCACCATGGGCGGCAGCCCTGCCCCCGCTTCGAAGGCCAGCATGGCGATATGGTCGTCCGACCCGACGCCGGTGCTGCCATAGCTCAGCCCGCCCGGCCGCGCCTTCGCCGCCGCCGCCAGGTCGGCGAGCGTCTGCAGCGGCGAGTCCGCCAGGACGAGCACCACATTCGCATCATCCACCGCATTGGCGAGGAAGGTGAATTCCAGCGTCCGGTAGCGCGCCTGCCGCTCCAGCGGAATGGCCTGCAGCACCGGGGAGCTGACGGCGCAGAGCAGGTAGCCATCCGCCGCGGCATGGAAGGTGTACTCGAAGCCGAGCTGGCCGCTGGCGCCCGGCCGGTTGGTCACCACGATCCGGGCGCCGCCGAGCTGCTGGCCGACGAGCGGCATCATCAGCCGGGTGACGATGTCTACGCCGCCGCCGGGCGGGTAGGGGACGATGGCCTCGATGACCCGGTCCCCGGGCCAGGCCTGGCCCTGGGCGGCGGCTGGCAGGGCGAGGCCGGGCAGGGCCAGCCCGACCAGCCCCACCCCCAGCCCCCGGCGCGAGATCCCGCCGGGCGGGGCCATGGGGCCGGCGCCCTCAGGCAGCATGGCGCGAGGGTGCGCGAACAGGCGGCGCATGGGCATGCGGCGATCCTCCCGATCTTGTCGTTCCCCGTATTTCGCCCGGGCCGGGCGCCGATGTCACGCGCGATGGCGTGGCCGCGCCGAAGCCAGGCGGTGCGGCGGGCCGGCGGCAGGCCGGCACCGCCCTGCCGCCGCCACGCCCCCAAGCCAGCGCGCCCCTGGCGGAAAGGCTACTCCGCCGCCTTCCGGGCGTAGATGCCCATGGTGTTGTAGGGGGCATAGGGCGGGAAGGCGCCGATCGCCTGCATGTCCACCTCCACCAGGCTCGGCCCGGGCGTCGCCACCGCCTTCGCCACCACCGGCCCCAGCTCCTCCACGCTGCTCACCTTGAAGCCGGGCAGCCCGGCGACGGCGGCGAATTGCTGCAGATCCGGCCCCTGCAGATCGGCGAAGAACATCCGGCCATCCTGCAGCGCGCCCTGGATGTGCTTGATGACGCCATAGCCGCGGTCGTTCATCACCATCACCACCAGCTCCGCCCGCTCCTGCACCGCGGTCCAGAGCTCCGTCTGGTTCAGCGCGAAGCCGCCATCGCCGACCATGGCGACGGTCTTCCGATGCCGTCCCCCCTGGGCCCCGGCCAGCGCCGCGCCGATGCCGAGCGGCAATCCCGGCCCGATCGCCGCACTCACCGGATGCACCGCATCGCGCGGGCCATAGACCGGGAAGATGCGGTTGCCCCAGGAGGAATTGCTGATGGTGACGTCCCGCACCCAGAGCGCATCCCGCGGCAGGGCCGCGCGCAGCCGCGCCGGGAACTCGGCATAGGGGCCGAGCGTGTCGCAATACTCCGCCACCGCCTGGCGCTTCATGGCGGCGAACTCCGCGGCGAAGCCGGGATCGACCGAGAGCCGCCCGCGCAGACGCTGCGCCAGCGCCGCCATGCTCAGCCCGGCATCGCCGCAGACGAAGGCGGCGCTTGGATAGGTGCGGCCATTGGCGCGCGGATCGACATCCACCTGCACCAGCGGCGCCGGCAGCTTCAGGCCGAATTCCATCGTCTCATGCCCGCGCAGCTTGCTGCCCACCACCAGCATGGCGTCGCAGGAGCGGTAGAATTCGAGGACGCGCGGGCTGCCATTGCCATGCAGCCCGCCGAGGCTCATCGGGTGATCCTCCGCCACGATGCCGCGGCCATTCCAGGAGGAGACGACGCCGAAGCCGAGCTCGAGCAGCGAGAGCGCCTCCGGCCCCGCTGCTTTGGCGCCATTGCCGAGCCAGAGCATCGGCCGCTTCGCCCGCGCCAGGATCTCCGCCGCCGCCTCCAGCTCCGTATGGCAGGGCGGCAGCGGCGGCGGCACCGGCAGCACCAGGCTGTCCAGCATCGCCGGGCGGGGGATGGCGGTGCGCTGGATGTCGATCGGGATTTCCACGGAGACCGGGCCCATGGGCGGCGTCAGGGCCAGGGTCGCGGCGCGGGTCAGCACGCCCAGCGCCTCCGCCGCGGAGCGCACGCGGAAGGCGGCTTTGCCCACCGCGGCCAGCATCGCGGTCTGGCCCGGCACGTCATGCACCGAGCCCATGTCGCGGTCGATGAACCTGGTCGGCGTCTGGCCGGTGATGTGCAGCACGGGCGAGCCGCCGAATTGCGCCTCCACCAGCCCCGCCACGGCATTGGCGGCGCCCGGCCCGGTGGAGGTGAAGATCACGCCGAGATGGCCGGAGACCCGCGCATAGGCATCCGCCATATGCGCCCCGCCCATTTCGTTGCGCGCCATGACGTAGCGGATGGCGTTGCGCCGGCCGATGCCGTCCAGCATCGGGATGTTGTGGACGGAGACTATGCCGAAGCAGGTGGTCACGCCGATCCGGGCGAGGAATTCCGCAACCAGATCGCCGACATTGTAGCTGGTCTCCGCCATGGCGCTCCCCTTTGGGTTGGTTGCGGGCGAGTGTGCGCGGGTTGCGGCGGGAAGGGTAGGGGGCGCCCGCGGGGACAGCGCGATGCAAGACTCAAGGGTTCCAAGGGCCCTTCGGCCCTTGGCGGGAGGTCAAGGAGGGCAGCGCCCTCCTTGCGGGGTCCGGGGCGGAGCCCCGCCTCAATGCAGCCGTGGCGCCTTCAAAAAGCTCCGTCGGTCGATCGAGGCCAGCACGAGTTCCCTTGGCACCGCCTGCCGATTGATGGTCAGCCTGACCTTCGTCCCCGCATGCCCGCAGGCCCAGACCGCCCGCCACAGCCCCGTCAGGTCGGAGACCCGGGTCCCGCCCACGGCCACCAGCCGGTCCCCCTCATGCAGCCCGGCCTTCTGCGCCGGCCCGCCGCGGGCCATGGAGGAGACCACCACCCCCTCCTCATCCTCCGCCGCGTAAAGCCCCAGCCAGGGCCGCGCCGGCCGGTTCGGCCGGCCGAAGCTCAGCAAATCGTCCAGCACCGGCGGCAGCAGGCTGGCCGGCACCACCATGTTGAGATCGACCCGCCTTCCTTTGCCATCCTGCTGCTGCATGACCAGGGAGCCGATGCCGAGCAGCCTGCCATCCCCGCCGATCAGCCCCGCCCCACCCCAGGAGGGATGCGCCGGTGCGGTGAACAGCGCCTCCTCCAGCATGTATTCCCAGTAGCCGGCGAATTCCTGCCGCGCCGCCACGGTGCAGCGCAGCGCATGCTTCCGCCCGCCCGCCGAGGCCAGCACGCAGACATCCCCCGGCTTCGGCGCCGGACCGCTCTCCACCGGCAGGGCCGGCAGCTCCAGCCGCCCCAGCGCCTGGATCAGCCCGAAGCCGGTCTCGAAATCATAGGCCAGGGCGTGGCCCGGGATGGCGCGGCCGTCATGGGTGGTCAGCCAGATGGTCTCGGCCTCCGTCACCAGATAGCCGATGGTGGCGATCAGCCCGTCCGGCCGGATCACCACGCCGCTGCCGGCGCGCTCCGTGCCGAGGCTCTGGGCGGTGAAGGCGTCCGGCGGCACCAGCGCCTTGACGCCGACGATGGAGCGCAGCGCCAGATCGAGGTCGAATTCATGCTCGGTCGGGTCCGGCTGGAGCTCCGGCGGGATTTCCCATTCGCTGCTGGCCATGCCTTGTTGTCCGCTCCGGCGCGTCTTGGGTCCAGGCATTATATCGGTCGGCCGGGCGGCGCTGCCAATGCGACAGGCAGGATAAGGGCGGGTCATGGCGGAAAAGCTGGTGATTTTGGGCGCCGGCGGGCATGGGCGGGCGCTGCGGGAGATGCTGCGGGACCTGCCGGGGTGGGAGGCGGTGGGCTTCGTCGATGCCCGGCCGCCCGGTGCGGCGATGCTGGGCCTGCCGGTGCTGGGCGACGAATCGGCGCTGCCCGGGCTGCTCGCCGATGGGGTGGCGGCGGCGGTGGTGGCGGTGGGGGATGCGGCGCAGCGCCAGGCGGCAGCGGCGCGGCTGCAGGCCCTGGGCTTCGCCTTGCCGGCGCTGCTGCACCCCTCGGCCATCCGCGCCGCCAGCGCCGTGGTGGCGGAAGGGGTGGTGGTGCTGCCGCGCGCCGTGCTGGGGGCGGCGGTGCAGGTGGGGCGGCTGGCCATCATCAATACCGGGGCGATCCTGGAACACGACGCGGCGGTGGGGGCGCTGGCGCATATCGGCCCCGGCGCGGTGCTGCCGGGCGGGGTAAGGGTGGGGGAGGCGGCGCTGATCGGCGCCGGCACGGCCTGCCGGCCCTATGTGAGCATCGGCGCCCGGGCGGTGATCGGGGTGGGGGCGGCGGTGGCGGCGGATGTGCCGGAGGGGGCGGTGATGGGCGGGGTGCCGGCGCGGCCCCTGCCGGGATGAGGCGCTGCCGGGGTGAGGCGCTGCCGGGAGGGGCGCAGCGGCCGGCGCCCCGCATCGCCCGCGATTGTGCCTTGCCGGCGGCTTCCCGCCCCGGCCGGCGCCGCCGCCCGGCGGCCTTCGCCTGCTTCCGGGTGCCTTCCGGCCGGTGCCCGTTCCCGGCAAACGCTCTGCGACCGACAGAAATGGCTTCCCTTGCGGTGGGATTCCCCCTGGCAATGTCTTAATTTTCGATTTAGTATCAGTGATCTATCACAATTGTTTCTTGGCAGATTAACCCGAAATCGAGACGAGCGCGGCCTAAGAACGAGTAGCGGGCGCCAGCGCGGCGCCTGCCTGCCTTGGAGAATTCCCGTGTTGCTGAAACTGCTTCGATACGCCGCGCCGGGCCTGGTGGCCCTGGTGGCGGGGGCCGCGACCGCGGCGCCCCTGACCCCCACCACGCTGAACGGCCAGCCGCCCCTCATCATCAACCACCGCGGCGCCAGCGGCTACCTGCCGGAAGAATCCATCCAGGCCTATCAGCTCGCCGTCCAGCAGCGGGTGGATTTCCTGGAAGGCGATGTGTACGTCACGAAGGACGGCGTCGCGGTCATGCTGCATGATGGCACGCTGAACGCGACCACCAACGTCGTCGCCTATGCCGCGACGCATCCGGACATCGCCGCGCTGCGCTCCGGCAATGGCAGCTACAACGTCACCAACTTCACCTATGCGCAGTTGCTGGAGCTGACGGTCACCTTCCGCAACTCCAACGGCTACGGCACCTATCGTGACGGGTATTACGACCCCTCCACCCACTACCAGATCGCCACCATCGCCCAGGTGGCCGACATGGCCTATCAGGACTTCCTCGACACCGGGAAGAAGATGGGCATCTACCCGGAAGCGAAGCAGAGTGGGCTGCCGGTGACGGACGCCATCCTCGCCGTGCTGAACGACCCGAAGTACAATGGCTATTTCTCGGCCGGGAACGGCACCGCCTTCCTGCAATCCTTCGATCAGGGCCAGGTCGCCTACATGAACGGGAAGACCGACATTCCCGTGACGATGCTGGGCGCCTGCCCGGCCACCGCCGCGGCGGCGGCGCAGATCGCCACCTATGCCGACGGCATCGGGCCTTCCACTGGCCAGACCACCGCTGCCTGCGTCGCCCGGGCGCATGCGGCGGGGCTGTACGTGCACCCCTACACCTTCCTCTATACGCCGGCGCAATACGAGACCTACTACAAGATGGGCGTGGACGGCGTGTTCACCAATTTCGGCCCGGTGGCGCAGGAGGTGCGCGACGCGCTCTTCGCCGTGCCGGAGCCGATGAGCCTCGGCCTGCTGGGCCTCGGCCTGGCCGGGCTGGTCGGGCTGCGCCGCCGTCGCTGACGGGACGAGGCCGGGGAGGCGCTGCCGCCCCGGCCTTCCTGGCGGGCATTGCCCTTTCCCTGGGCAGATGCCCGCCGAAGCGGCCCTGCCCCCGCCCCAATGCCGGGCCGTGAGCGCCGGCCGAAGCTGGCACGCTACCTGCTAACCCTCCCGCCAGCGTCCCGTCGGGAGAGTTGAAGCTGTCCGTCGCCACCCTCCAGCGTCCCCGCGGCGCCGTCGAGTTCATCGGCGCCAGCAAGCGCTTCGGCGCCGCCACCGCCCTCGAAGCCCTCGACCTGCGGATCGCCGCCGGCACCTATTGCTGCCTGCTCGGCCCCTCCGGCTGCGGCAAGACCACCACGCTGCGGCTGCTGGCGGGGCATGAGACGCCGAGCGACGGCGACATATTGCTGGACAACCAGAACATCACCCTGCTGCCGCCGGCGCGCCGCGGCACGGCGATGATGTTCCAGTCCTACGCGCTGTTCCCGCACCTCTCCTGCCTCGACAACGTCGCCTTTTCGCTGCGCATGAAGGGCGTGGCGAAAGCGGAGCGGCATGCGCGCGCCATGGAGATGCTGCGGCTGGTGGAGATGGCGGCCTATGCGGCGCGGCTGCCGGCGCAGCTTTCCGGCGGGCAGCAGCAGCGCGTGGCGCTCGCCCGCGCTCTGGTGACGAACCCCGCCGCGCTGCTGCTGGACGAGCCGCTCTCGGCGCTCGACCCCTTCCTGCGCGGCCGGGTGCGGGCGGAGCTGAAGCGCTTCCAGCGCGAGCTGGGCATCACCTTCGTGCATGTGACGCACAGCCAGGACGAGGCGATGGCGCTGGCCGACCTGGTGGTGCTGATGCGGGCCGGCCGCATCGAGCAGATGGGCACGCCCTTCGAGGTGTTCGACAGCCCACGCACCATTTTCGCCGCGCGCTTCATCGGCGGGCACAACGTGTTCCCCCTGGAAGGCGGCGCGGTGGCGGTGCGCACGGACCGCACGCGCATCGCGCTTATGGGCCAGGGCTACCCGGCCACGGTGCGCGGCGTGGAATACATGGGCACGGGCTTCGCCGTGACGCTCGCCGATGCGGCGGGGGAGGAATTCATCGTGCTGCGGGAGACGGCCGATGGCCTGGCCCCGGGCGAGACGGTGGGGCTGAGCTGGGATGAGCGCGATCTGCGGCCGCTGGCGGCCGAGGCGTAACGCGAGGGGAGAGAAGAATGGACCAGACCGGTAAGATCGGCCGCCGCTTCCTGCTGGCCGGCGCCGCGGCGGGGCTGGCGGCGCCCGCGGTGCAGGCGCAGGGCGCGGTGACGCTGCGCTATGTCGGCACCGCGGTGAACCAGCACCAGGGCATCAAGGAGAAGGTGCGGCAGGATCTCGGCATCACGCTCGACTACATCCCCGTCACCTCGGACGATGTGGTGCGGCGCGCGGTGACGCAGCCGAACAGCTTCGACATCCTGGATTCCGAGTACTGGATGCTGAAGAAGATCATCCCCTCGGGCAACCTCGTCGGCATGGATGCCAACCGCATCAAGCTGGTGAACGAGCTCACCCCGATCTTCACCAGGGGCGAGATCGGCGGCCGGAAGATCGGGCTGCAGGGCACGGCGCCGAGTAAGGTGATGTACCTGCCGCAGCAGAACGCCCGCAGCTTCGCCAATGAGCCGACGCGCTGGCTGACCCTGATCCCGACCACCTACAATGCCGACACGCTCGGGATAAGGCCGGACCGGATCGGCCGGCCGATCGAGAGCTGGGCGGAGCTGCTGAACCCGGAATTCAAGGGCAAGGCCAGCATCCTCAACATCCCCTCCATCGGCATCATGGATGCCGCGATGGTGGTGGAGGCGCTGGGCCAGCACAAATACGCCGACAAGGGCAACATGACCCGGGCGGAGATCGACCTGACCATGCGCGTGCTGACGGAAGCCAAGCGCGCCGGCCAGTTCCGCGCCTTCTGGAAGGATTTCAACGAGAGCGTGAACCTGATGGCCTCGGGCGAGACCGTCATCCAGTCCATGTGGTCTCCGGCCGTCACCGCGGTGCGCAGCAAGGGCGTGCCCTGCGTCTACCAGCCGCTGAAGGAAGGCTACCGCGCCTGGGCCGCGGGCTTCGGCCTGCCGAAGACGCTGACCGGGCGCAAGCTGGATGCGGCCTACGACTTCATCAACTGGTTTCTCTCCGGCTGGGCCGGCGCCTTCCTGAACCGGCAGGGCTACTACTCCGCCGTGCTCTCCACCGCCCAGGCGCAGATGCAGGGCTATGAGTGGGATTACTGGATGCTGGGCAAGCCCGCGGCGCAGGACATCAAGGCGCCGGACGGCACGGTGATGGAGAAGGCCGGCGCGGTGCGCGACGGCGGCAGCTACGAGGCGCGCATGGGCGCCGTCGCCTGCTGGAACGCGGTGATGGACGAGAATGACTACATGGTCAGGAAGTGGAACGAATTCATCGCGGCCTAGTGCCCCATGACGTTGCTGCGCAACGCCATGGGGACGCCGGTTCGCTGTGCTGGGCGACGCCTCGCACAGCCCGTCGCGGCAAAGCCGCGGCGGGACAACGGGCGACGCGAATCTTGACGGACGACTGGCGATGACCATGGCGATGGCGGAGAGGCGGGCGTGACGGCGCAAGCGGAGAGCGTGGCCGTGCCGGCGGCGCAGGCCGCGCCGGTGGCGGCCGCGGCGCCGCCGGCCGGGCGGGCACCGCTGTGGCAGGCGACGCCGCTCGGGCTGGTGCTGCTGCTTTTCTTCATCCTGCCGCTGATCGCCACCGCCGTGGTCAGCTTCTGGGACTACACCGAGTATTCCCTGGTGCCGGACCTCACCCTGCGGAACTACCGGGAGATGTTCGAGGGCTGCGCGGATTTCTCCTCCGGCGGCTGCACCACCTTGCGCACCTATCTCTCCACCTTCCGGCTCTGCGCGGAGGTGGCGCTGGTCACCGTGCCGCTGGGCTTCCTCGTCGCCTATTTCCTCGCCTTCCATGTGCGCGGGGAGGGGGTGCGCATGGCGCTGTTCCTGCTCTGCACCGCGCCCTTCCTCACCTCCAACGTCATCCGCATGATCTCCTGGATTCCGCTGCTGGGGCGGGAGGGGGCGGTGAACCAGGCGCTGCTGGCGCTGCGTGTGGTGGACCAGCCGCAGGACTGGCTGCTGTTCTCCGAATTCTCCGTCGTGCTGGCCTTCATCCACCTCTACACGCTGTTCGTCGTGGTGCCGGTGTTCAACAGCCTGATGCGCATCGACCGCCGGCTGATCGAGGCGGCGCGGGATGCCGGGGCCTCCGGCTGGCAGATTCTGTGGCATGTGGTGATTCCGCTGGCCAAGCCCGGCATCGTCATCGGGGCGATCTTCGTCATCGTGCTGGTGATGGGGGATTTCGTGACCATTGGCGTGATGGGGGGGCAGCAGATCGCCTCCGTGGGGAAGGTGATCCAGGTGCAGATGTCCTACCTGCAATTCCCCGCCGCGGCGGCGCAGGCCATGGTGCTGCTGGCGCTGGTGCTGCTGATGATTGCGGTGCTGACCAAGCTGGTCGATATCCGGCGGGAGCTGTAAGGCATGGAGGATCGTCGGCCCTTCGCCTTCTGGGCGCTTGCCGCCCTGTTCTCGCTGTTCCTGCTGTTTCTCTACGGGCCGACGCTGACGATCCTGGTGCTCTCCTTCCAGGGGCCGGAAGGGGGGCTGACCTTTCCGATGCAGGGTGCCTCCCTGCATTGGTACCGGGTGCTATGGCAGGGTGTGGGCGTCGTCGATATCTGGTCGGCCTTCCGGCGCTCCGTGGCGCTCGGCCTGGTTGTGATGGTGCTGACCACGGTGATTGCGCTGGCGGCGGGCTACGCCTTCCGCCGGCGCTTTCCAGGGCAGGGGGCGCTGTTCCAGCTCAGCATCGCCAGCCTCATCGTGCCCTCCATCGTCGTGTCCCTCGGCATTGCGCTGGAGTTCCGGCTGCTGGATGACATGGTGAAGGCGCTGGGCGAGGCCTACGACATCGCCTGGATCAATGAGGGCTACACCACGGCGATGGGGCTGTTCTCCTCCGGCCTCGGCGCGCATCTCACCTGGACCTTGCCCTTCGGCCTGCTGATCATGTTCGCCGTGTTCAACCGCTTCCCCGGGGCACTGGAGGAGGCGGGGCGCGACCTGGGCGCCTCCCCGTGGCAGGTGTTCCGCCATGTGGTGCTGCCGTTGATCGGGCCGAGTTTGGTGGGCGTGGCGCTGTTCGGCTTCACGCTGAGCTGGGATGAGATTGCGCGGACGTCGCAGGCGATTGGCGACCGCAACACCTTGCCCCTGGAGTTGCAGGGGCTGACCACCACCGTGACGACGCCCGAGATCTATGCGCTGGGCACGCTGACCACCGGTGTTTCCGTGCTGGTCATCGGCACGTCCTTCGCGGCGATTGCGCTCTGGCGACGCGTGAGGCGCTGATCGCGCGACGGGTCCAGACTCATGGTTTCCAAAGGCCTTTCGGCCTTTGGTGGGTGGAGTTTGAGGAGGGCAAAGCCCTCCTCAATCACTTCCGCCGCACACTCCAGAACAGCGGCGAGCTCGCCTTCAGGATGCCGTCCAGCGAATCCCGATAGGCCGTGCGGATGAAGAACTCCCCGAGCGGCAACACCGGCACGTTCTCCAGGCTCTCCTTCTGGATCTCGTCCGCCAGGCGCTTGCGGTCCGCTTCCGTCGCCGCCTGCAGCCATTGCGCCGCCAGCTCCTCCACCCGGTCGTTCCTGTACCAGCCGAACCAGCCGCGCTCGCCCTGGCCGCGCACCGTGGCGTTCACCGCGGGGTTGATGATGGAGATGCTGGCCCACCAGGTGTGGAAGATGCTCCAGCCGCCCTTGTCCACGGATTCCCGGCTGGTGCGGCGCTGCACCACGCTGCCCCAATCGGTCTCGACCAGCTCGACATTCATCCCCAGCCGCTGCAGCAGATCGGCCGTCACCTGGCCCATCGGCCCGATGGTCGGGAAGTCCGACGGGTTGATGATGACGACCTTCTCGCCCTTGTAGCCGGCGGCGGCGAGCGCGGCCCTGGCGCGGTCCAGGTTGCGCGCGCCCTGCAGTGGTTCCGTGCCCACCGCGCTCTCATAGGGCGTGCCGCAGGGCCAGACGGAGGGGCAGAATTTGAAGGCCTCCGGGTCGTTGCCGGTGACGGCGCGCAGATAGTCGTCCTGGTTCACCGCCAGCAGCACGGCGCGGCGGATGGCCGGGTTGTCGAAAGGCGGCTGCAGGTGGTTGAAGCGCGCCACGCCGATATAGCCGAGGGTGTTGGTGATATCGACCTTCACCCCGCGCGACCGCCGCAGCAACGGGGTGAGGTCGGCGTTGATCTGCTCCCACCAATCCACCTCGCCGGATTGCAGCGCGGCGGCAGCGGTGGCGCTGTCCGGGATGATGTGCCACTCGATGCGCTCGAACACCGCGCGCTTGCCGCCGGTGGTGCGGGAGGGGGCTTCGGGGCGCGGGGCGTAGCCCTCGAATTTGGCGTATACCGCGCGGCTGCCGGAGACGTATTCATTGGCGACGAAGCGGTAGGGGCCGGAGCCGACCATCTCCGTCACCTGCTGGAAGGGGTCGGTCTTCGCCAGGCGCTCCGGCATGATGAAGGGCACGACGGCGGCGGGCTTGGCCAGCGCTTCCAGCAGCATGGGGAAGGGGGATTTCAGGCGGATGCGGAGGGTGCGGTCATCCGCCGCCTCCCAGGCCTCCACCACCGCGCCGAGGGATTGGCCGAAGGTGTCGCGCTTGCTCCAGCGGGCGAGGCTCGCGGCGCAGTCCCGGGCGAGGACCGGCGCGCCGTCATGGAAGCGCAGCCCCTCGCGCAGGCGGATCTGCCAAATCCGGCCATCGTCGGAAACGCTGTGGCCCTCCGCCATCTGCGGCTGGAGCTTGAGGTCGTCGGTCAGGCCGTAGAGCGTGTCGAACACCGCCCAGCCATGCGCCTCGGTGACGGCGGCGGTGGTCCAGATGGGGTCTAGCGAGGTGAGGTTGGCCTGCGGGACGAAGCGCAGCACGCGGTCCCGGGCGGATTGCGCCAGCGCGGGGCCGGCGAGGCTGGCGGCGGTGATCCCTGCGCTGGCTTGCAGCAGATGGCGGCGACGCATCCGGCTTCCCCTCTCTCCGGTGGCGGCGGAAAGGCTGCCAGTTTCGGCTGCGCAGGGGAACCAGGCCGGGGCGCGGAAATCACCCAGGGAAAGGGCCGTTGCCCGGAGAGCGGACAGGGCGCTGCCGCAGGCTTGGGCGGCGCGGCTCCGCCGCCGGCAGCCTGGCGCCAGGCGGTGCCCCTGCGCGCCTGGGCCGGGGCAGGGCCCGCCCCCCGCCTGGGCTCAGCCCTCCTTCACCACGTTGCGCAGGCGGCCGATGCCGTCGATCTCCGCCTCGATCACATCGCCCGGCTTCAGCGTCTGCGGCGGCTGCATGGCGTAGCCGACGCCCTCCGGCGTGCCGGTGATGATGACGTCGCCCGGCTTCAGGGTGAAGCCGAGGGAGAGCTGGTGGATGATCTCCTTCACGTCGAAGATCATCTTGCTGGTGTGGCTGTCCTGCCGCTTCTCGCCATTGATGAAGAGGCGGATGCCGGTGTTCAGCGCGTCCAGCTCCTCCGTCGGGATGATCCAGGGGCCGAGCGGGCAGGAGCGGTCCAGCGACTTGCCCTTGAACCACTGGCCATAGCGGCGCTGCAGCTCGCGCCCCGTGATGTCGTTGCCGATGGTCCAGCCGAAGACGTGGGAGAGCGCGTCCTCCTTGGCGATGTTCGCGCCCTCCTTGCCGATGATGGCGGCGAGCTCGACCTCGTAGTCCAGCCACTGGGTCACGCCGGTATGGGCGGGCACCCAATCCTCATGGGCGATGACGGTGTCCGGCGCCTTGGTGAAGAATTGCGGGTATTTCGGCAGCTCGGAATTGGTGATGCCGCGGGTGCGGTCGCCCTCCGCCACATGGTCCATGTAGTTGCGGCCGACGCAGAAGACGTTGCGGCGCGGGCGAGGGATGGGCGCCAGCAGAGTCCAGCCGCCGGCGGACAGGATGGCGGCAGCGGGCGGGTTGGCGGCCAGCGCCCGGGCGGCGGCGAGGGCGGCCGGGCCGGCCTCGATCAGCGCCAGCATGTCGGATTGCGCGAGGCCCGCGGCGGCGAGGTCGAGCATGCGCCCATCCTCGAGCACGGCGCCGAGGCGGGTCCCCTTGGCATCGGTGAAGGTGGCGAGCTTGGTCATGGTCGTTCCTCGCGGGAGTCGGGAGGCAGAGGCAAGCCCGGCCCAGGGCGGAAGGCAAGCCCCTCGGGATCGTGATGGCGGAATCGATGCATAAGCGGGCTACTTGTTTCGACCGGAGTCACACGGCTGGGTTGAGGAGACGGGCGGGATGGAGACCCTGCGAGGCGCCGCGATCATGGCGCTGCTGGGCTTGACGGCCTGCGCCGACGTGACCGGCGGCGAGGGCTGGAGCGTCAGCCGGGCCGCGGCGGAAAGCCTGCGGAAGCAGGGCTGCGGCAACACCGTGCTGGACAACCCCACCCTGGCGCAGCGGATGATGTCCGGCGGCGCGGTGTCCAATGGCACGCCGGTGCTGGGCTGCGCGCTGCGGATGGGCAGCCCGGGGCCCGGCTGAGTTCCCCACGCATCCGCCGAGCGTCTGCACCGCCCCGGTGTCGCTGTTCTCCCTGCGCCTCGTACAGCCTGCCGCGGCAAAGCCGCGGCAGGGCAACGGACGGCGCCTGGGAGAGACGGCAGACTCAAGGGTTCCAAGGGCCTTTCGGCCCTGGCGGGTGGGGGTTTGGGGGAGGATCGCGCCGTAAGGCGCGCCTACGGCGCGACGCCCTCCCTCAATGCAGCGCGATATCCAGCCATCCCCGCTCATCCATCCGCGCCGCGTCGCCCGGCCTCAGCAGCACGGTGGTGGTAGCGCTTTCCACCAGCGCCGGCCCGGCGATCTCCTGGCCCGGCGCCAATGCGTCGAAGCCGTACACCGGCGCCTCCAGCGCGGTGCCGTCGATCGCGATGCGGCGGCTGCCGAGCGGGGCGGCGGGGCCGCCCGCACCCTCGCGCTGCGCCGCCCCGCCCATGGGCAGGGCGCCGACCACGGCGATACGGGCATTCACCAGCACCACCTCCTCCTCCGGCAAATCGTAGGTGAACAGCGCCCGGTGGCGGGCGTGGAAGGCGGCGCGCAACTGCCCCGCCAGGTCCGGCCCTTCCCAGTCGATGCCGTCCAGCGGCACGGCGATCTCGAAGACCTGCTCGCCATAGCGCATATCGGCGCTGCGCTTCGCCGTGACCTCGCCCTGATACCAGCCGGCCATCCGGCTGCGGCCCTGGGCTTCCAACGAGTCGAACAGCCGGCGGAGTTCGGCGTCCTCCGGGATGCCGCCGGCGCCGATGGCGCTCTGCGCCAGCTCGTAGCGCAGATCGGTGTGCAGCATGCCCCAGGCCGACAGCCCCGCCGCGAAGAGCGGCACGGCGGCGCGCTGCAGGCCCAGCTCGCGCGCCACTGCCGTGGCGTGCAGCCCGGCCGCGCCGCCGAAGGCGAGCAGCGCCGAGTCGCGCGGGTCGACGCCGCGCCGGACAGTGGCGACGCGCACCCCATCCGCCATGCGGGCATTGACCAGGGCATGGATGCCGGCGGCGCAGGCCATGGGCGCGATGCCGAGCTGCGCGGCGAGCCGCGCCACCGCCGCCTGCGCCGCCGCCAGATCCAGCGTCTTGGCGCCGCCGAGGAAATTCGCCGGGTCGAGATAGCCGAGAACGAGGTTGGCATCGGTCACGGTCGGTTCCGTCCCGCCCTGGCCGTAGCAGGCCGGGCCGGGCACGGCGCCGGCGGAGCGGGGGCCGACCTGCAGGGTGCCGCCCGGGCCGAGATGGCCGATGGAGCCACCCCCGGCGCCGAGCGTCACGATATCCAGGCTTTCCAGCGCGATCCGCTCGCCGCCCACATCGCGGCCACGGCCGAGGGCGGCCTCGCCGCCCACGATCAGCGCTATGTCGGTGGAGGTGCCGCCCATGTCGAAGGTGATGAGGTCCTGGCCGAGACCTTCCTTCGCCAGCGCCACCGCCGCGGCGACGCCGCCGGCCGGGCCGGAGAGGGCGGTGCCGACGGCGAGCCGCGCCGCCTCCTCCACCGGCGCGATGCCGCCATGGGAGAGGATGACGAAGAGCGGGCCGGCAAAGCCCGCACTCTCCAGCCGCCCGGCGAGCTTCGCCAGGTAGCGGGAGACCACCGGGCCGACATAGGCATTCACCGCGGTGGTGGAGAAGCGCTCGAATTCCTTGATCTGCGGCAGCACCTCGGCCGAGGTGGTGACGAAGACGCCCGGCATTGCGGCGCGAACCTTCTCCGCCGCCGCGTTCTCATGCTGCGGCGCGGCCCAGGCATGCAGGAAGGCGATGGCGACGGCCTCCACCCCCGCCGCCTTCGCCGCGGCGATGGCGGCGTCCAGCGAGGCGGGGTCGAGCGGCACCAGCACGCTGCCATCGGCGCGCAGCCGCTCCGTCACCGGCAGGCGCAGCCGGCGCGGCACCAGGGGCGCCGGGGCGGGCATGCGCATGTTGTAGCGTTCGGGCTTCAACCCCTCCCGCATCTCGATCACGTCGCGGTGGCCCTCGGTGGTCAGCAGGGCGAGGCGGGCGCCCTGCTTCTCCAGCAGGGCATTGGTGGCGACGGTGGTGCCATGGACGATGCGCTCGGTCCGCGCCAGCAGGCTGGCGAGGTCGAGGCCGAGTGCCTTGGCCAGATTGGCCAGGCCATTCACCACGCCCTCCGACTGGTCCGCCGGGGTGGAGGCGGCCTTCGCCAGGATCTGCCCGCCATCCGAGGCGATGCCGACCACATCGGTGAAGGTGCCGCCGACATCGATGCCAATGCGGTAGGTGAGCATCAGACCAGCCCCTCCGCCGCGTCGCGCGCCCGCGCCGCAGGGTCGCGCTGCGCCGGGTCGCCCCAGCCGCCGCCGCCGCTCGCCTCGACGATCACCCGGTCGCCGGGGTTGACGGTGATGCCGACCTCCTTGGTCTTCAGCACCCGCTCCGTGCCATCGGCGCGGCGGAGCACGTAATGGTGCGGCTTGCCGTCCTCGCCGCCGCACATGCCGGCGGAGCCATGGCGCACGCCATCGCCCGCGGTGTTGGCGCGGCAGGGACCGTCGCTTTCCACCTTCAGGGAAAGGCGGCCGCCGAGGCCGCCGCGGAACTGCCCGTCGCCGGCCGAGCCGGGGCGGTATTCATGGCTCTCGAACAGCAACGGGAAGCGGGCTTCCGCCATTTCCACGCTGCCGAATTTCAGCCCGCCCGCGCTGTGCCATTCGCCGCTGGTGGACCAGCCATCGCCGCCGGCCGACCCGCCGCCCCCCGGCCGCGCCTGGAAGAGATGCCAGACGAAGCGCCGACCTGGCCGCCTTGCATCCTGGCCGGTGATGGCGACACGGAAGCGCCGCCCCCAGCCGCCCATGGCGCGCTCCGGGCAGCAATGCTGCAGGGCGCGGATGATCGCCTCCACGATCTCGTTGGAGCAGTGGGAGGTGCACATGGTCACCGGCGCGCCGGGCCTGGCCCAGACCACCGTGCCTTCCTGGGCGATCACCTCGACGGGGCGGAAGGCGCCGTCATTCTTGGCCACATCGGGGTCCAGCAGGAACGCAAACGCCATCGCAACGGCGCTGCGCATGTTGGGGTAGCTGGAATTGACGAAGCCGGTGGTCTGCGGATCGCTCTCCGAAAGATCGACGGTGAGGCTGTCGCCGCGCTTCACCACCCGGGCGCGGATCGCGACATCCACCCGGTCGAAGCCGTCATCGTCGAGGAAGGCCTCGCCGCGCCACTCCCCATCCGGCCAGGCGGCGAGGATGCGGCGGGCATGCGCTTCGGAAAGGTCGAGGATGGCGGAGACCGCCGCCTCCAGCCCATCCGCGCCGTATTTCGCCAGCAGCGGCTTCAGGCGCTGCTCGCCGAGCCGGGCGGCGCCGATCATCGCCATCAGGTCGCCGGTGAAATCGCGCGGGATGCGGGTATTGGTCGCCAGCATGCGGATGAGGTCGTCCCGCAGCCCACCGCCCTCGCCCAGGCGGATGGGCGGGACGCGCACGCCTTCCTGCCAGATTTCCGTCGCGCCGGGGTTGTACCCCCCATGGGTGGCGCCGCCGATATCCGAGTGATGCGCGCGGACCACGGACCAGAAGCGAAGGGCGCCCTCGGCGAAGACGGGGATGACGATGGTGAGGTCGGGCAGATGGCTGCCGCCGAAATAGGGGTCGTTCAGCAGGTAGGTGTCGCCCTCCACCGGCTGCGGGAAGGCCTCCGCGATCGCCTTCGCCGCCCAGGGCATGGCGCCGACATGCACCGGGATGTGGTCCGCCTGCGCGACCAGCCGGCATTGCGCGTCGCACAGCGCAATGGAGAAGTCGCGGGAGGAATTGAGGATCTGGGAGTAGGAGGTGCGCAGCATCGCCTCCCCCATCTCCTCGACGATGGCGCGCAGCCGGTTGTCCAGCACGGCAAGGGTCACGGGGTCCATGGCCGGCAGGCTTGCCGGCCATTCCCGGGGCGTCAAGCCGGCACGGTCGGGAAATGCGGGCTTTACCGGTTTGGGCTGCATGATAAGGGGGCAGCCCAAGGGCAGTGATGTCGGGGGCGCCACGCGCATGGGCATGAGATTCCGCCGGGTCGCCTGGGCGGCCGCGGTGCCGCTGTTCCTGCTGCTGGCGGCGGTGGTGCTGCGCAGCCTCGGCTTCTTCAACGCGGTGATCGACACGGATGAGGGGCTCTACTGGGTCCAGGCGCGGGAATGGCTGCAGGGGGGCTGGCCCTATGTCGCCGCCTGGGACATGCACCCGGTGGGAGCGCCGGCGCTCTTCGCCCTGGCCATGCTGGCGTTCGGCAAGGGGCTTATCGCCATCCGCCTGCTCGCCGCGCTCTGCGTCGGGCTGACCGCCTGGGCGCTCTATGGCGGGGTCAGGGCGGCGGGCGGGTCGCGGCTGCTGGGGCTGGGGGCGGGGCTGGCCTATGCCTCGCACTCCGTCCGGCTGGGCGGGCTGGCGAGCAACACCGAAATCCTCTTCGCCCCGATGGTGGCGGCGGCCATGGCGATCGGCCTGCGCGGCGCCGCAAGGGCGCTGCGGCAGGGGGAGGCGCCGGACTGGCCTTCGCTGGTGGCGATGGGGTTGCTGATCGGCTGCGCCCTGGTGGTGAAGCCGGTGGTGGTGCCGGAGGGATGCCTGGCCTTCGCCCTGCTGGTCTTCCCGGCGCTATGGCGGCGGCTGTTGCCCCAGGGGCGAATGTGGGGGCGGGCCTTCGCCATGGCGGGGGCCTATGCGCTGCTCTGTCTGACGCCGACCCTGCTCTTCGCCCTGGCCTATGCGCTGCACGGGGCGCTGGACGCCTTCATCGAGGGCAGCTTCCTCGCCCCCTTCCGCTACAGCCTCGGCCGGCTGGGGCCGGTGGAGAGCTTCCACCGCATCCTGGTGACGGTGCTGACGCTGACCTGGCCCTTCACCCTGGCGGCTATGGCGCTGTGGCGCTGGGTGGCGCGGCCCGGTCCGGGCGGCATGCTGGTGCGGGTGGCGCTGCTGTGGTTCGCCGTGTCCAGCATCGCGGTGGCCGGGCCGGGCTTCTTCTATCCGCACTACTTCGTCATCTGGCTGCCGCCGCTCTCGCTGCTGATGGCGCTCGGCGCCTGGGCCATGGCGTTGCGCCTGCCGCCGCGCTGGCGGCGGCGGGGTTTCGTCGTCATCATCGCCGTGCTCGCCATCGGCTCCTGGCGCGCCGACGCCACCTTTCGCATTGACCGCGGCATCGGGATCTTCGCGCCGGATCCGGTGCGGCAGGTGGCGGCGGAGGTGCGGGCGCGGATCGAGCCGGGGCAGCCGATCTGGGTGGTGAATTACCACCCTTCCGTCTATGTGCTGGCGGATGCCGCCATCCCGACGCGCTTCGTCTTCCCGGCGCAGCTCACGGGGAAGGAGTTCACCAGCATCTCCGGCGTCGATACGGATGAGGAGGTGGCGCGCATCCTGGCCACCTGGCCGCGCCTCATCATCATCGACCGCGGCTGGTGGCCGAGCCTGCGGGAGACCGCGGCCGCCATGCTGGATGAGGTGCTGGAGCGCGATTACGAGCTGGTGGCGGAGGTGCCGGAGGAGCGCGGGCCGATCGAGATCTGGAGCCCGCGCTAGAGCGTGATCGGTTGAGGTCGAATCGACCGAAACCGTGAATCACGCGACCGAACAATGAGCTAGAGCGGGGCGGGTGAGCGCAGCTCAACCGATCCCGCGCTAGGTCTCCCCACGACGTCGCTGCGCGACGCCGCGGGGCCCCCCCGGGTTACGCCCCAGGCGGGCGCTGCGCGCCGCCATGGGGCCCCTGCGAGCCTTTGGATCAGGGCCTCGCACAGCCTGCCGCGGCAAGGCCGCGGCAGGGCAACGGGCAGCGCAGGTTGTTGCGGGGTGCCGCTGGGCAGGCCTCTGGCGCGCGCGGCGCGGCTGGGGCAGCATTCCCCCAAAGATGGGAGGGAATGCATGAGCGAGCTGCGAATCCTGGCCGAGGGGCTGCGCTTCCCCGAAGGGCCGATCGCCATGACGGATGGCAGCGTGGTGCTGGTGGAGATCGCCGCCGGGCGGATCACGCGTATCGGCGCCGATGGCAGCAAGCGCGTCATCGCCACGCCGGGGGGCGGGCCGAACGGCATCGCGCTGGGGCCGGGCGGGAAGATCTATTGCTGCAACAATGGCGGCTTCCTGTGGCATGAGGAGCCCAACATGCTGCGCCCCGCCGGCGTGCCGCCGGAGTACAAGGGCGGGCGGATCGAGGTGATCGACCCCGCCGATGGCAGCGTGAGGGTGCTGTACGAAAGCTGCGGCGAGCACCGGCTGAAGGGGCCGAACGACATCGTCTTCGCGCCGGCGGGCTCGCCGGGGGAGGGTGGGTTCTGGTTCAGCGATCTCGGCAAGGTCAGGGCGCGGGAGCGCGACCATGGCGGCGTCTATTGGGCGGCGAATGACGGCTCGCGGATCGTCGAGGCGGCCCATCCCATCTTCGGCGGGGCGAACGGCATCGCGCTCTCGCCGGATGGGCGGCGGCTTTACGTGGCGGAGACGGAGACCGGGCGGCTCTGGGCCTGGGATGTGGAAGGGCCGGGCGTGCTGCGGAAGGATCCCTGGCCCTCGACCAGCGGCGGCCAGGTGGTGTGCCAATTCCCCGGCTATCGGCGGCTGGACAGCATCGCGGCGACGGCTTCCGGCAATGTCTGCGTGGCGACGCTGGTGAGCGGCGAGATCACCACCGTCTCTCCCAGCGGGGAGATATTGCGGGTGGTGAAGATGCCGGAGCGGATGCCGACGAATATCTGCTTCGGCGGGGAGGGGATGCGGACGGCCTACATCACCCTGTCCCTCACCGGCAAGCTGGCGGCGATGGAATGGGATGAGCCGGGGCTAGTGCTGCCCTGGGCGTGAGATCGCGCAGCTCGACGGTTTTCTCCAGGCCATGCCGGCGGGCTTGCCGCCATGGCTCGCCACGGCGCCTGATCCTTCGAGGGGCGATGTGTCTCGGTCCTGAACATATTCCATTATGGAGGTTCTGAACTTGTCTCTTTGGGTGCGGTTCAGCCGGGGCGGGCAGGAAGGCTTCGGCACGCTGGAAGGCGAGCGCATCGCCGTGCACACAGGCGATCTCTTCGCCGGCGCGGCGCCCACCGGCGCGACGCTGGCCCTGGCGGAGGTGACGCTGCTCGCGCCGGTCCGGCCGGGTGCCTTCCTCGGGCTGTGGAACAATTTCCACGCGGCGGCGGCGAAGCAGGGCAATGCCATCCCGGATTTCCCGCTCTACTTCCTGAAGACTCCGCGCTGCGTCATCGGCCCGGGCGAGGCGATCCGCCCGCCTTCAGGCTATGAGGGCAAGGTGCTGTATGAGGGCGAACTCGGCCTCGTCATCGGCAAGCGGGTCTCGAACGCGGATGAGGCAGAGGCCGCAGCGGCGATTTTCGGCCTGACCTGCGTGAATGACGTGACGGCGCTCGATCTGCTCCTCGCCGATGCGGCCTTCCCGCAATGGGCGCGGGCCAAGGGCGCCGACACATTCGGGCCCATCGGCCCCGCCATCGCCACCGGCCTCGACTGGTCCGCGCTCAGCGTGAAGGTGGCGCTGAACGGAAGGGTGCGGCAGGACTATCCGCTGAGCGACATGATCATCCCGCCCGCCCGCATCGTCTCCCTGATCTCGCGGGAGATGACGCTGCATCCGGGCGACGTCATCGCCTGCGGCACCTCGCTCGGCGCGCTGCCGATGCGGCCGGGCATGCAGGTGGCCGTCACCATCGAGGGCATCGGCACGCTGGAGAATGCCTACGCCTCAGCGGCCTGAACCAAGGGAGGAAACGCCATGGAAGAAGACAAGGCGCATGACGCGCTGCGCGAGAGCGGCCGGCGCGTGATGCGGGAGGTGCTGGGCGACGCCTATATCGACAAACGCGACGCCGGCACCAACCCCTTCAATGCCGCGGTGCGCCGGCTTTCCGAGGAATTCGCCTATGCCACGCTGTGGACCCGGCCGGTCTTCGACCGGCGGCAGCGCAGCCTGGTGACGCTGGCCATGCTCTGCGCCCTGAACCGGCCGCATGAGCTGCGCATCCACCTGGTGGCGGCGCTGAACAATGGCTGCACGGCGGAGGAGATCAGCGAGCTCTTCACCCACGCCGTCGCCTATTGCGGCTTCCCCGCCGCCATCGACGCGCTGCGCGTGGCGGAGGAGGTGCTGCGGGAGCACGGCAAGCTGTAGCGCGAGTTCTGCGCCTCGACCGCCGGCGCCGAACGCAAGGGTTCAAAGGGCCCTCCGCCCTTCGCGGGTAGAGTCTGAGAAGGGCGTCGCGCCGCGAGGCGCGCCTTGCGGCGCGACGCCCTCCTCAATGCGCGATGCGCCGCGCCGCCTCCGCATACCCCACGCGCCGCTCCGGCGGCACCGGATGCCGCCCCGCCACGCGTTCCAGCAGCATCCGCACATCCTCCTGCAGCCCCGCCTTCATGGCGCTGTGCAGGAAGAGCTGTTCCAGCACATCCTGTTGCGCGTGGCTGCCGCCCAGCCGGTACATGCCGCTGAGCGCTGGGCGCATCACGGCGACCGCACCGGCGAAATCGCCCTCGCCATGCTTCAGCACCGCCTCGCAGACCGGCAGGGCGTAGTCGCGCACCAGCGGGGTGTTGGTGCCGGCATTGGCGCCGGCGTAGTCGCGCATCGCCGCCAGCATGCGCTGCGCCGCGCCCCATCGCCCGGTCGCCGCCAGCGCCATCATCCAATGCGGCAGGGTGAAGGCGGAGAGGCAATCGCCGATGCGCGCTTCCGCCTTCGCCGCCAGCTCCTCCCACCGCGCGCCCACATCCACGCCATGCAGCCCCAGCCGGAACAGCATGGAGGCGGCGTTCTGCACGTCGATGTAAAGGTCGGGCTGCGCCTCCGTCACCGCGCTGCCGAGGTTGCGGAAGCCGGTATCGTACAGCGCCAGCACCTGGTCATGCTCCCGCCGCTCCAGATGGTACATGGCGCGGTGCCACCAGAGGTGGTGCATGAGGTTGTTGCCGCCCTGCCAGTGCCGCTCCAGCGAGGCAACCCATTCGATGCCCTCGCCGCGGCGGCCCTGCATTTCCAGCACATGCGCCACGGCATGCGCGGCCCAGAGATCGCCGGGGTCCAGCGCGATGGCATCGCGGCCGGCGGCTTCCGCCACGGTGTAATTGCCGCATTCCTCATTGGCGAAGCTGCGGCAGGCCAGCACGCTGCCATAGCCCGGCATCCCCGCCTCCCAGCGCGGCAGCGTGGCCTCCACCGCCGTCAGCATCGCCTCCGGCCGGCCGAGCCAGAAGGCGCAGAAATGGTGCAGGCGGAAGGCGAGGATATCGGCGGGATGCGCGGCGAAGATCGCCGCCCAGGCGGCCAGCGCGCGGTCCATCTCGCCATCGGCCCAGTAGCGCAGCGCCGTGACATGCGCCTGCTCGCGCGGCGTGGCGCGGGCGGTGCAGCGCTCGGCGGCGGCGATCGCCGCCTTCGCCGGGGCGATGAAATCCTGCTTGTAGCCCAGCAGCATGAAGGCGGCCTTCAGCACATGCGCCATGCCGAATTCCGGGTCCGCCTTGAAGGCGGGCTTCAGCCGCTGGGAGGTATCGAAGCGGTATTTCAGATAGCCCTCGATGGTGGCGTCGAAGGCCGCGGCGGCTTCGGCGCTGTCGGTCGTCAGGGGCAGGCCGCGCGTGTCGCGCTGCATGGTCGGCTTCCTCCGCTTCCGCCCTGCCGCTTGCCTGCCCGGGCAGGCAGGGGAGGGCAGGCCGCTGAATAATAGCCTCGCATAATAGCCTCAGGCGGCGAGGTACTCGGCCAGCACGCAGATGGCGGCCAGCAGATCCTCGGTTTCCATCGCCTCCTCCGGGTTGTGGCTGCCATTGCGATTGCGCACCAGCAGCATGCCGGTGGGCACGCCGGACGCGGCGAAGTTGTTCGCGTCGTGGCTGCCGGGGCTGTTGAGGCGCGGCGCCGCCAGCTCGCAGCGCCGCGCCGCCGCCTCCAGCCCGGCGACGATGCCGCGGTCCATCAGGCCGGGGGCGGCGGCGCTGCGCTCGCCCAGCACGATATCCACGTCGCGGCGCTGCGCCACCATGCGGGCGATCTCGCCCAGCTCCTGCTCCAGCGCCGCCAGATGCGCGGCATCGTAGGCGCGGAGGTCGAGCGACATCTCGAAGCCGCCGGAGACCATGGTGAGGCTGTGATGCCCGAAGGGCGTGTGGAAGCGGCCGATGGTGACGGCCATCGGCCGGCCCGCCGCCTCCTCCTTCAGCCAGAGCTTCTCCAGCTCCAGCGCCAGATCGGCGCCGGCCAGGGCGGCGTCGCGGCGGAAGCGGTGGGGCAGGCCGGTATGCGCATCGGCGCCGGTGATGCGGATGAAGGGGTGCCGCACATTGCCGGGGTTGGCGAGGCAGATGCCGACCGGCGCCAGCGCCTCGACGAGCTGCGGCGCCTGCTCGATATGCACCTCCAGATAGGCGCCGATCGCAGCGGGGTCGCGCAGCGGGCGGCCGGCGCGGAGCGGGGCGGCATCGCCGCCGCACGCCTCGATGCTCTGCGCCAGGGTACGGCCGGTGCGGGCATGCGGCAGCTCCAGCGCGCCTGGCGGCAGGCGGGCGAGCAGGCAGCGGGAGCCGATGAGGCCGAGGCCGAACCAGACGGCCTCCTCGCAGCGCAAAGCCAGCACCTCGATGGGCGCGCGGGGGCGGATGCCGGCCTTTTGCAGCGCGGCGACGGCACCGATGCCGGCGATGATTCCGGCCGCGCCGTCGAAATTGCCGCCCTGGACGACGCTGTCCAGATGCGAGCCGATGAGGATGGGCTTGGCCGCGGGGTCGGTGCCCGCCCAGCGCAGGGTGAGGTTGGCGCCGGCATCGGTGCTGGCGGCGAGGCCGAGGGCGGCGCCGGCCTCGGCGATGAGGGACTGGGCACGGTTCTCGCCGGGGCCGTAGGCGTCGCGGGTGATGCCGGGCGGGTCGCGGCCGATCTCGGCCACGCCATCCAGCAGGCGCTGCACGAGGGGGAATTGGGCGGCGACGGCAGCGGCGAGGGTCATGGCGGGGCCTTGGTCAGTCGGACGGGGCCATCATGCCCCCAGGGGGGACGGTTCCGGCAAGCGGGGGCCGTGGCGCGCCGCCTCACAACCCCACCTCCCGCAGCACCTCCTCCGTATGTTCGCCCAGCGCGGGCGCCGGCACGCTCCAGGGGCCGAGCCCCGGCAGCTTCGGGAAGGGCAGCGTCCCCAGGCCGGGCTGCGCCAGCGGCACCGCCGCCTCCACCGCCCGCACATGCGCATCCGCCAGCCAGTCCAGCGGGGTGTTCACCAGATCGCAGAGCAGCCGCGCGGCCTTGAAGCGCGCCACCCAATGCGGCGCCGGAAGCTGCGCGAAGGTCTCGCGCAGGGTCGGCACCAGCGCGTCCCGGTGCTGCGCCCGGCTGGGGAAGCCCTGGAAGCGCGGGTCCGCCGCCAGCTCCGGCCGGCCGGCGACCTCGCAAAACGTCACCCATTCCGGCTCCCGCAGGAAGGCCACCATGAACCAGCGCCCGTCGCTGCCCTGATAGGTGCCGGCCGGGACATTGGCCGCCGGCGGCACCGTGCCGAGCAGCCCCGCCTCCGCCATGTTGAACCCCATCAGCGCCGCGGCGGATTGCATCAGGGAGACATCCAGCACCCGGCGCCGCGGCGGGGCGCCGGCGGCGCGGTCCCGCGCCTGCTCGGCCAGCGCCGCCTGCACGGCGACGCAGGCGGAAAGCCCCGTCGTCATGTCCACCGCCATGAGCGGGCCGGTGCGGTGCGGAATGCCGTCGGCGCCGACATTGAGCGACACCAGCCCGGTGAAGGCCTGGGCCACCCCATCCGTGCAGGGGCGTTCGCTCTCCGGCCCCTGCTGGCCGAAGCCGGAGATCGAGAGGAAGACGACATCCGGCTTCCCCGCCTCCGGCACCAGGCCGAGGCGTTTTGCGACGCCGGGGCGGAAGGCTTCCAGCATCACATCGGCCTTGGCCGCCAGCCGGGCCAGGGCGGCGCGGCCGGCCTCCGCCTGCAAATCCAGCACCACGCTGCGCTTGCCGCGGTTGAAGCTGACATGCATCACGCTCTGGCTGCCCTCCCGCGTGGCAAGGCCGCGGGACCAGTCGCCGGCGGGCGGCTCGATCTTCACCACATCGGCGCCGCAGGCGGCGAGCAGCGTGGCGCAATATGGCCCGGCAATGCCCTGGCTGGCATCCAGCACGAACAGGCCCTGATACGGTTTCATGCCGCTTCCCCCGATGATGTTGCCGCCTTGGGCTTGTGGGCGGTCCGGCCGGTCCCGGCCGCGTGCCTCGCGGCGGGGCGTTCCCGCCCTGGCGCGATCCGCCCTATCCTGCCCGGAACCGGACGGGAGGAAAGACCCAGGATGCGGATGACGCGACGCGCGGCCCTGGCGGGGCTGCTGGCGGCGCCGGGGCTCGCCCCGGGGCGGGGGCTGACCCAGGGGGCGGGGGCGGGGGCCGGGCCGGGGGCGGAATGGCCGAACCGGCCGATCCGGCTGGTCATCCCCTACCCGCCGGGCGGGCCGACCGACCTGCTGGGGCGGGTGGCGGCGCAGCGCCTGACCGCCGCCCTGCCGTTTCCGGTGGTGGCGGAGAACCGGGCCGGGGCGGGCGGCGCCATCGGGGCGGAGCAGGTGGCGCGCGCCGCACCGGACGGCCACACGCTGCTGGCCAATGCCTCCGCCCATGTGATCCTGCCGCATATGCTGCGGCTGCCCTTCGATGCAGTGGCGGATTTCGCCCCCATCACCTGCATCGCCGCGGTGCCGCTGGTGCTGGTGGTGACGCCCAACCTGCCGGTGCGGAGCGTGGCGGAGCTGGTGGCACTGGCGAAGGCGAAGCCGGGGCAGCTTGCCTATGCCTCCTCCTCCAATGGCGGGGCGCCGCATCTGGCGGGGGAGATGTTCAAGCTGCTGGCCGGCGTCGATCTGGCGCATGTGCCCTATCGCGGCAGCGGCCAGGCCCTGCCGGATCTGGTGGCGGGCAACGTCCAGGTGATGTTCGACAGCCTGGCGAGCAGCGCCGCCCTGGTGCGGGAAGGCCGGCTGAAGGCGCTGGCGGTGACGACGGAGCAGCGCATCGCCGGCTTCCCGGAGCTGCCGACCGTCGCCGAGGCCGGGGTGCCGGGCTATGCCATCACCACCTGGTACGGCATGTGGGCCCCGGCGCGGACCCCGGCCTCGATCCTGGCGCGGGTGCAGCAGGCGGTGGCGGCGGGGGTGCGGCAGCCCGAGGCGGCGGAGCGCCTCGCCTCGATGGGTGCCGAGCCGGTAGCGCAGCCGCCCGAAGGTTTCGCCGCCTTCGCCACGGCGGAGTATGAGCGCTACGGCAAGCTGGTGCGGGAGGCGAATATTCGGGCGGATTAAGTCCGGGCCCGTTCCCTCCCCCGCTTCGCCGTGGAGGGTTAGGGTGGGGTGGAGTGCCTGGTTGTTGGGGGGCGTTCGGTGGCGGATGCCTCGATGTCGGACGGAATGCCGGCGTTGGGGTGGATGCCCGGCTTTCGCGGGGGGAGAGACACCCCCACCCCCGGCCCTCTCCCGCAGAGCGGGGGAGGGAGCCTCCCCACACCCGGCGGCAGGAGCAGCAGGAAAGGACACACCGACATGCGCGCCCTGGTCTGCGAAAGCTGGCGCGAATTCGACGAGCTGGAGCTGAAGGAGATTCCACCCCCGCCCTTGCGCCCCGGCGGCGTGCGCATCCGGGTGGAGGCGGCGGGCGTCTCCTTCGCCACCCAGCTCGTCGTCGCCGGCAAATACCAGCGCAAGCCGCCCTTGCCCTTCACCCCCGGCACGGAGGTGGCCGGCACGGTGCTGGAAAGCGCGCCGGATGTGGCGGACCCGTTGCCCGCCGGCACGCGGGTCTTCGCCGTGGTGGATTGGGGCGGGCTGGCGGAGGAGGTGGTGGCGGATGCCATCCATGTCACCACCATCCCGGACGGGCTGCCGCTGGAACCCGCCGTGGCCATGCCCATCAGCTATCCCACCGCCGCCGCCGCCCTGCTGTGGCGGGCGCGGCTGGCGCCCGGGCAATGGGTGCTGGTGCAGGGGGCGGCCGCTGGCGTCGGGCTGGCGGGGGTGGAGATCGCCCGGGCCCTCGGCCTCCGCGTCATCGCCCGCTGCGGCGCGGCGAAGCGCGGCGTGCCACTCTCCCGCGGCGCCGACCTGGTGCTGGACAGCGCCGAGCCCTTCCGCGCGGCGGTGCTGGAGGCCACCGGCGGCGCCGGCGTTGGCGCCGTGCTGGACACGCTGGGCGGGCCGGTCTTCGACGAATCGCTGCGCTGCCTCGGCGATGGCGGCACGCTGGTGACCATCGGCTTCGCCGCCGGCGGCATTCCGCAACTGCCGGTGAACCTGCTGCTGCTGAAGAATATCGGCGTGGCCGGGCTGAATTGGGGGACCTATTGCGGCTGGTCGCCGGGGGACAACCGGCAGCTTCATGCCCCCCGGGCGCGCGCCATCTGGGCGCAGCTCACGGAATGGTGGGCAGCCGGCGCCCTGCGGCCGGAGCTGCATGCCAGCTTTCCGCTGCATGAATTCCGTGCAGCCATGGCGGAGGTGAAGAGCCGGAGAGCCTCCGGCCGGGTGGTCGTCCGACCGCAGGAGGTCTAGGACGAGGGGCATGAGCGAGACCTCGCCGCCTGCCCCACCCCCCGTCAGGACCGACCACCGGCTGATCGCCGCCATCGTGGCCAGCGCGCTCTTCATGCAGAACCTGGACAGCGCGGCGGTGACGACGGCGCTGCCCGCCATGGCGCGGGAGATGGGGGTGGAGCCGGCCCGGCTCGGCACCGCCATCACCTCCTACCTGGTGGCGCTGACGGTGTTCATCCCGGTCTCCGGCTGGGTGGCGGACCGCTTCGGGGCGAAGCGTGTCTTCATGGCGGCGATCGCGGTCTTCACCATCGCCTCCGTGCTGTGCGGCCGGGCGACGGGGGTGCCGGAGATGATCGGCGCCCGGGTGCTGCAGGGGCTGGGGGGCGCCATGATGGTGCCGGTCGCCCGCCTCCTGCTGCTGCGCCAGGTGCGCAAGGACCAGATGCTGAACGCCATGGCCTGGCTGACCATTCCGGCCATGATCGGCCCGGTCAGCGGGCCCCCCCTGGGCGGCTTCCTGACCGATGCCTTCGGCTGGCGCTCCGTCTTCCTCATCAACGTGCCGATCGGGCTGCTCGGCATCCTGATGGTGGCGTGGAAGATCCCCCGGCTGGAGCCCTCCGACCCCGGGCCGCCGGACCTCAAGGGGCTGACCCTGCTGGGGCTGGCCCTGGCGCTGTTCATGACCGGCCTCGAGACCTTCGGCCGCGGCGTGCTGCCGCGCGGCATGCCGGAGGTGGCGCTGCTGCTGGGGGCGGGGTTCGGCTGGGCGGTGGTGCGGCATTGCGGCCGGGTGGCACGGCCGGCGCTGGACCTTTCCCTGCTGCGGATCCCCACCTTCAACCGCTCCACCCTGGCGGGCAGCCTGTTCCGCAGCGGGGCGGGGGCGACGCCCTTCCTGGTGCCGATGCTGCTGCAGGTGGGCTTCGGCAAGACCGCCTCCGAGGCCGGGCTGGTGAGCTTCGCCACGGCGCTGGGGGCCATGGCGATGAAGCCGCTGGCGCGGCCCATCCTGCGACGCTTCGGCTTCCGCACCGTGCTGGTGGGGAATGCGCTGCTGGCGGCGGCGGGGGTGGCGGTGGCGGCGCTGTTCACGCCCGGCTGGCCGCTGGCGCTGATCTTCGCCCTGCTGGCGCTGGGCGGGCTGTTCCGCTCCCTGCAATTCACCGCGCTGAACACTTTGGCCTTCGCGGATGTGCCGAATGCGCGGCTTTCCGCGGCCACCAGCTTTTCCGGCACGGCGCAGCAGCTTTCGCCGGCGCTCGGCGTGGTGCTGGCAACGACGACGCTGGAGCTTTCGGCGCATCTGGCCGGGCGGGCGGCGATCGGGGTGCCGGATTTCGCCGTGGCCTTCCTGGTGGCGGGCGCAGTGGTGGCGGCCTCTATGCCCTTCTTCCTGAGCCTGGCGCCGGAGGCCGGGGCGGATGTGAGCGGCCACGTCCCGGCGGGGGTTAGGCGGGCGCCGGCGGAGTGAGCAGGCGCGCGGCCGGCAGGGCGGCGGTGCGGGCGAGGGCGGCGGCGAGACGGCGATCCGCAGTGGCGAGGGCGGCGCCCTGGGCCTGGGCGAGGTAGAGGAAGTCATAGACCGGGTGGTCGAGGCGGGTGGCGAGGCGGAGGACCGCCTCGCTTAGAGCGGTTTCACGCTGACTGTGCAGCGCGAAACCGCTCTAGCTTATGGATGGTAGAGCAGATTCACGCCTCCGGGCGATGCCGCCCTCCGGCGATCTGCTCTAGCGTCGGATCTATCGGCATCAGGGTCAGCGGCACCGCCAGCAATCGGTCCAGCAGGTGCAGGCGCCGTCCCGGGCGATCTCGCCGCGCCGGGCCAGGCGCCAGAGGATGTTCGAGCATTCCGTCAGCAGCAGGGCAGGGGCGATCAGGGGCCGGTCGCCTCCGACCATGGCCCGGGCCCAGGCGTCATCCTCCTCGTCGCGCAGCCATTTCAGCGCCACCGAGGCGTCCACCACGATGGCGTCCGAGCGGGCACTCACCTGCTGTCACGGTCCTCGCGCAGCAGGTCGGTCAAGTTCGGAGCGCCGGGCGGTGGCTTGATCGCCATGGCGAAAAGCGCCTCCCACCTCGCCTTCTCCGCCGCAGGGTCGCGGGGCGAAGGCTCCTCCCGGGCCCGCTTCTCCCTGAGGATCGCCACCGCTTCCTCCTCCACGTTCACCCCATGGGCGGCGGCGCGGCGGGAGAGCCAGGCCTCCAGCTCAGGCTCAGGGTGGCAGGCTGATCGCGCTCATGCGCGGAAATTCGGCACCCGCCCGGGGTCAAGCTCAATCCACGATGAAGAGCTTCGCCCCGATCTTCGTGGAGGACCGATGCGCCGCATCGCCGAAATCGGAGACCTGGTAGCTCATCCCCGGGCGCAGGGTGAAGCGGCGGCCATCGCGCAGCTCGGTCTCCAGCTCCCCCTCCAGCACGTAGAGGATATGGCCGCGGTCGCACCAATGGTCCGCCAGGTAGCCGGGCGTGTATTCCACCTGGCGCACCCGCACCTCGCCGATGTTCAGCGTCCGCCAGATCGCCTCCCCGGTCTCGCCCCGGTGGCGGCTCTCCGCCACGCCGGACCAGTCGGTGACGGTGAAGGGCAGGGTGGGAATCTTCATCTCTTGGCCTCTGACATCACTCTGTCGGGGACTGACGCTGCCCGGTGTCCTGCCGCGGCTTTGCCGCGGCAAGCTGCGCGATGCCTCGGGCCACCAGCGCCCCGGGCCCCCGCGGCGCCGCGCAGCGGCGTCGTGGGGAGATCACTCCGCCGGCGCCACCGCATCCAGCGGCGCCTGGCGGCGGCGGGAGGTGAGGCGCCGCGCCACCCCGTCGAAGCCGAGATAGAGCACCGGCGTCACGAACAGCGTCAGCACCTGGGAGACGGCGAGGCCGCCCACCACGGCGAGGCCCAGCGGCTGCCGCAGCTCGGCGGCCGCGCCCCAGCCGGCGGCGATCGGCACCGCGCCGGCGCCGGCGGCGAGCGTCGTCATCAGAATGGGCCGGAAGCGCAGGATGCAGGCCTCCCGCACCGCGCTCAGCGGCGCGGCGCCGGCGCGCTGTCGTTGCAGCGCCACGTCCACGATCATGATGGCGTTCTTCTTCACCAGCCCGATCAGCAGCAGCACGCCGATGACGGCGATGACCGAGAGGTCGAGGTCGAAATACCAGAGCGTGGCGAAGGCCCCGAGCGCCGCCGCCGGCAGGCCGGAGAGGATGGTCAGCGGATGGATCAAGCTCTCATACAGCACGCCCAGCACCACATACATGATGCAGACCGCGGCGATGACCAGCATGCCCTGGCCGGCCAGCGCCTGCTGGAAGACCTGCGCCGCGCCGGAGAAGCCGGTGACGATGGTGGGCGGCATGCCCAGCTCCTGCTCCACCGCGCGGATGGCGTTCACCGCATCGCCCAGCGCCACGCCGGGCGGGGTGTTGAAGCCGATGACCACGGCCGGAAGCTGCCCCTGGTGGGAGACGTTGAGCGGGCCGGAGCGCCGCTCGATGGTGGCGACCGCCGAAAGCGGCACCAGCCGGCTGCCGGTGGAGCGGAGATAGAGCTTGGCCAGCCCCTGCTCGTCCCGCTGGTCCTCCGGCAGGGCTTCCAGGATCACCGGATAGGCATTGGCCTGGCCGTAGATGGTGCTGATCTGCCTTGCGCCGAAGGCGGAGAACAGCGCCTGCCGCACCTGGTCCACGGTGACGCCGAGCGTCGTCGCCCGGTCCCGGTCCACATTCACCTGCACCACCGGGCTGTCGAGCTGAAGGTCGGTGTTCACGTCCTGAAGCTGGGGCAGCTTCTGCAGCCGCTCCTCCAGCCGCGGCGCCCAGTCGTACAGCTCGTCCAACTTCAGCCCCTGCAGGGTGTAGAGATACTGGGTGCGGGTCTGGCGGGCGCCGAAATTGATGTTCTGGATCGGCTGCATGAAGACGCGCAGGCCGGGGAAGGCGTTGACGGTGCGGCGCAGCTCCTGGATCACGTGCTGGACCTGCGGCCTTTCGCTGCGCGGCTTCAGCTCGACGAAAAGCCGGCCCTGGTTCATCGAGATGCTGCCGCCCGTCGCGCCCAGGTTGGAGACGACATTGGTGACATAGGGGGTCTCCCGCAGCGCCGCGACCAGCCTGCCCTGCATATCCGCCATGGCGGCCATGGAGGCGCCGCGCGGGCCCTCGGTGTTCACCAGCAGGAAGCCGGTATCCTCCACCGGGAAGAAGCCCTTCGGGATCTGCACCGCCATCCAGCCCGCGGCGGCGGCCGAGGCGAGGAACAGCATCCAGACCGCGAAGCGGAAGCGCAGCGCGAGGTCGAGGCCCCAGGCATAGGCCCGCTCGATCCCGACGAAGCCGGCTTCCAGCACCCTGTCCAGCAGGCCCGGCTTGCCGTGATGCCCCTTCAGCCGGCTGGCCATCAGCGGCGTCAGGGTCAGGGAGACAACGCAGGAGGCGATGACGGCAAGGGAGACGGTGGCGGCGAAGGCGTTGAACACCCGCCCCACCACGCCGCCCATCAGCAGGATGGGCAGGAAGACGGCGATGAGCGACAGGGTGATGGAGATGATGGTGAAGCCGATCTCGTGCGCCCCGCGGATCGCCGCCGGGATCGGCGCCATGCCTTCCTCGATATGGCGGACGATGGCTTCCAGCATCACGATGGCGTCGTCCACCACCAGGCCGACGGCGATGGTCAGGCCGAGCAGGGTGACGTTGTCGATGCCATAGCCAAGGGCATACATCAGCCCGAAGGCGACGCAGAGGCTGATGGGGACGGCGACGGTCGGGATCAGCGTCGCGGTCAGCTTGCGGAGGAAGAGGAAGCAGACCAGCACGACGAGGCCGATGGCGATGACGAGGCTTTCCTGCACGTCATGCACCGCGTCGCGGATGGAGAGCGAGCGGTCCAGCATGACGTTCAGCTCGGCGCCCGGCGGCAGGGCGGATTGCAGGGCGGGCAGGCTGGCCTTCACCCCGTCCACCACCTCCACCGTATTGGCGTCCGGCTGGCGCAGCACGGCCAGCACCAAAGCGCGCCTGTCGTTCCGCCAGGCGGCGACGCGCTCATTCTGCACGCCGTCCACCACCTCGGCGATCTCGTTCAGCCGGACCGGGGCCTGGGCGCGGCCGGCCACCACCAGCCGGCCGAATTCATCGGCGTTCTGCGGCTGGTCATTGGCCCGCAGGGTGAGCTGCTGGCGCTGCCCGGTCAGCACGCCGACCGGGGTGTTGGAATTCGCCTGGGCGATGGATTGCTGCAGCGTGTCGAAGGCGAGGCCCATGGCGGCGATGCGGTCCGGGTCCAGCCGCACCCGGACGGAGTAGAGCTGCTCGCCATAGGTCTGCACCTGGGCGACGCCGGGGACGCGGGAGAGCGCCGGGGCGATAATCGTGCTGGCGATGTCGTTCAGCCGGTAGAGCGGCGTATCGGCGCCCGAAAGCGTCAGCAGCACCACCGGGGCATCGGCCGGGTTCACCTTGCGGTAGCTCGGCGGGATGGTCATGTCGATCGGCAGGCGGCGCTGGGCCCGGGTCATCGCCGCCTGCACGTCCTGCGCCGCCGCGTCGATGTTGCGGCCGAGCACGAATTGCACGGTGATCTGCGTCGTGTCCTGGCCGTTGATGGAGGACATGCTGTCGACGCCGGCGATGGTGGACAGCTCGCGTTCCAGCGGCAGGGCGACGCTGGTCGCCATGGTCTCCGGGCTGGCACCGGCGAAATTCGCGTAGATGGTGATGACGGGGAAATCGACGCGCGGCACGGCAGCGACCGGCAGCCTGGTATAGGCGATGATGCCGGCGACGATGGCGGCGAGGGAGAGCAGCCCGGTCATCACCGGGCGGCGGATGCAAAGCTCGGAAATATTCATCCTGCCCGCCCTTCCTGATCAGGACGCGATGCGGCGGGGCCGGGCCCGCCATCGCGCGACGCAATCAAAGCCTGCACAACGATCCCGTTCTTCGCCGGCACGGCCTAGCCCGCCTGGGAGACGCGCTGCGCCGCCGGCTCGGGGTTGCGCTCCACCGCCCGGCTGCCCTCGGTCACCCGCTGGGCGCCGTCCACGATCACCTTCTCGCCGGGTTTCAGCTCCCCGCGCACCACGGCGCGGTCGCCGAGGGTGCGTTCCAGGGTGACGGTGCGGCGCCTGGCGGTGTTGTCCGGCGCCAGGACGAAGACGTAGCGGCCCTGCTGCCCGGTCTGCACCGCCGCCGTGGCGACGGTGATGGCGCCGTCCTCGGCGCGCGGCGTCAGGGTGACCTGGACGTATTGCCCAGGCCAGAGCCGCATCTCGGCATTGGCGAAGCGGGCCTTCAGCAGGATGGTGCCGGTGCCGGTGTCCACCGCGCTGTCCACGAAGACCAGTTCGCCCTCCGGCGGCGGGGCGCCGTCCTGCTCCGGCTGCACCCGGACCCGGGCGGTGCCGCGGGCCATGGCGGCCTTCACCTCGGCCAGCCAGCGTTCCGGCACGGCGAATTGCACCAGGATCGGGTCCACCTGGGTCAGCGTGGTGATGGCGGTGCTTTCCGCCTGGCGCACGAAATTGCCGACGCGCAGCGGCAGGGCGCCGAGGCGGCCGTCGATCTCCGCGGTGATGGTGGCGAATTCCACCTGCAGCTTGGTCTGGGCGATCATCGCCTCGGTCGCCCGCACCGTGGCGGCGGCGGCCAGCGCATCCGCCTGGGCCTGTTCGAAGCGCTGCTGGGAGGCGAAGCTTTCCCCGCGCAGCGACTGGTAGCGCCTGGCATCCGCCTCGGTCCGTGCCGCCTGGGCGCGGTCGCGCATCAGCTGTGCCTCCTGCTGCGCCAGCACCGCCTGGTTCAGCCGGGAGTCGAGGGTGAAGAGCGGCTGGCCGCGCTTGACCATCTGGCCTTCCGTGACGTGCACCTGGGTGATCTGCCCATCCACCCTGGTGCGGACGGTGACCACGGATTCCGAGGCAACGATTCCGTTGGCGAGGATTTCGATGGGCACCGCGCCCTGCCGCACCGCATCCGTGGTGACCGGCACGCCACCGCCGGCCTGCTGGGCGCCGGCGGGCGCCGCCGCCAGGAGGAGCAAGGCCAGACAGGCAGAGAAAACCGGAAGACGTCGCATTCTGTCCAACCCTCGCGCACGGCACGGGGCACGCATCCCGGAATTTGAGATGCCACACCCCTCCCATTCGGCTTATACGGCCGGCCCCGCCCGGACCCACAGCCCGAAATGGTGATGCGGCGATGGATCTTGGATGATCATCGCCCGCGGGACCGTACCATTCCGTAAAACGTTCCGCTGATATGCAGCAACTTCCATGCCATGAGGATCTTTCATGGCGGTTCCGCAAGAATCGGCTCCGAAGATTCGATCAGGGCGTTTTCACCCCTGGTCAGCCCGTCCCAGGCTAGTGTCCCGATTCCGGATTCCTGCGAACGTCGGAATCGGGACACCAGCTTTTGTTTTCAGTGGCCTGCCTGCCCGCTGCCGGAATATCCGGCGAACGCAGCGGGCAGGACACGAGGATACATCCAACGCGCCGGGAGGGCCTCTCGCACATGCTGCGCCTGCTGATCCTGCTGTTCGGCCTGGTGCTGGCCGCGCCCGGGCTGCATGCCCAGGGCTTCGACCTGCCGGGCCTCGCCCGCGATGCGGCGGGGTATGAGCGGGAGCTGGGCCGCCGCTTCCCCGCCGGCGCCACCGCGGCGCAGAAGGCGGCGGCGGAGAGCCGGGCGGCGGCGGCGGAGCGGCAGAACAATTGGCAAGCGGCGGCCCAGGCCTGGGAGGACCGGATCGCCGGCGGCGACCCGCGGCCGGACCATTGGCTGGCGCTGGCCCGCGCCCAGCTCCGCCGCACCCCGGCGGAGCCGGCCCGGGCGCTGCAGGCGGCCTGGCAGAATTTCCAGACGGTGCCGGCCGGCCTGCCGGAAATCCCCTCCCTCCTGCTCATGGCCGAGGCATTGCGGCAGCTCGACCGGCCGGCGCAGCGGATCCAGGCGCTGGAGGCGGTGCTGGACCGGGCGCCGGACAATCCCGGCTACCGCCAGCAATTGGCCGATGCCCGGCGCGAGGCGGGGCTGCTGGTCGCCCGGGTCAATACCGAGGCGGAGAGCGAGCCGGCCCGGGCCTGCCTGAGCTTCACCGTCCCGCCGGCCCGCCGCGCCGATTGGCAACCGCAGGACTGGGTGCGGGCGGAGCCGCCCATCCCGGGCCTGGCGGTGCTGCGGGAGGGGGACCAGCTCTGCGTCGCCGGCCTGCCCAACGGCCAGGTCACGCGGCTGCTGCTGCGCGCCGGCCTGCCGGGGGAGGACGGGCTGCGGCTGAACCGGGATACCGCCCTCCGGGTGGCGATGCCCAACCGCCGGCCGCAGATCATCTTCGACGCCCGCTCCTTCCTGCTGCCGCGCGGCCAGGCGCCGCGGGTGGGCATGACCACGGTGAACATCTCCGCCCTCAGCCTGCGGGTGGTGCGGGTGACGGAGCGGACGCTGATCCCCTTCGCCCGCAATGGCTGGACGGTCGGCGAGCAGATCGAGAGCTGGACCGCCCAGGATCTGCCGGAGAGCTGGGGCAAGGTGGTCTGGGAAGGCAGGGTGGAGCTGCCGCGCTTCGAGGCGAACCGGTTGCAGCGCCACGCCTTGCCGCTGCCGGAGGGGCTGCGCGGCGCCGGCCCCGGCCTCTACGCCCTGGTAGTGCAGCCGGCCGACGGCACGCGCGGCAATGCCGCCGCCCTGCCGGTCATCGTCACCGATCTGGGCCTGACCGCCTGGCGGAGCAGCGCCGGCCTCGCCGTGCAGGCGCGCGGGCTGCAGGCCGGGCGGCCGCTTCCGGGCGCGAAGTTGCGGCTGATGGCGACCAACAACGACATATTGGCCGAGGCGGAGACCGGGCCGGAGGGGCTGGTCCGCTTCGCCGCGCCGCTGCTGCGCGGCCAGGGGCCGATGGCACCCAAGGCGGTGCAGGCCTTCCTCGGCGACGATTTCGTCCAGCTCGACCTCGAGGCCGCCTCCTTCGACCTCTCCGACCGCGGCGCCACGGGCGTCGAGCATCCCGGGCCGATGGAGGCCTTCCTCTGGCTGGACCGCGGCATCTACCGGCCGGGCGAGACGGTGCAGGCGGCGGCGCTGCTGCGCGATGGCGGCGGTGCGCCGCTCGACATCCCGGCGCGGTTCCGGCTGCGGCGGCCGAATGGCTCCGTCTATGCGGAGGCGGTGCCGGCGCGGGAGCGCGGGGCGGCCATCCTCTGGCCCATCCCGATCGGCGCCGGGGCGCCGACGGGGGTCTGGACGCTGGAGGTGCTGGCCGACCCCAACGACCGGCCCATCGGCAAGACCGAATTCCGCGTCGATGCCTTCGTGCCGGAGCGGCTGGAGGTGCGGGCCGGGCCTGCGAATGGTTCCCCTCTGGGGCCCCTGGTGCCGGGGCAGGCGCTGGAGATCCCGCTGGCCGCCCGCTTCCTCTACGGCGCCCCGGCCGCCGGGCTGACCGGCAGCGCGGAGCTCAGGCTGCAGGCGCTGCGCTCGCCCTTCGAGCAGTACCGCGACTACGTCTTCGGCCTGGTGGATGAGCAGTATTCCCCGGACCTCCTGCCGCTCGAGATCGAGGCGCTGGACGATCAGGGGAACGGCCGGCTGGAGGTGACGCTGCCGCGGGTGCCGGACACCACGCGGCCGCTCCGGGCGGAGATCGCCATCGCCATTGACGAGCCGGGGGGGCGGGCCTCCCGCACCGCGCTGACCGTGCCGGTGCGGGCGGCGGAGCGGATGATCGGGGTGAAGCCGCGCTTCGCCGACCTCGCGATCGACGCCGATGCCGAGGCGGGGTTCGACATCCTCGCTCTGGATGGCGAGGCGCGGCCGGTCGCCGCCCGGCTGCGGGTGCGGCTGGTGCGGGAAAGGCCCGACTGGCGCATCGTCATGCGCGGCAGCCAGGCGCGGTACGAGACGGTGTGGCGGGACGAGGCGGTGGACAGCGCCGAGCTGGCGGTGGCCGCCGATGCCCCCGCCCGCTTCGCCCGCCGCCTGCCCTTCGGCCGCTACCGGCTGGAGGTGAGCGAGCCGAATGGCCCAGGGGGCGGCCCAGGGGGCGGCCTTGCCATCACCTCGCTGCGCTTCCGCGCCGGCTGGGCCGGGGGCGAGACGCCGGAGGTGCCGGACAAGGTGGATGTCGCCGCCGACCGCCGCGCCTATGCGCCGGGGGATGTCGCCCGGCTGCGCATCACCCCGCCCTTCGCCGGCCCGGCCAGCATCGCGGTGCTGACGGACCGGCTGGTCTCGCTGCGCGAGGTGGAGGTGGCGGAAGGCGGCACGGAGGTGGAGGTGCCGGTCGATGCCGCCTGGGGGCCGGGCGCCTATGTCGCCGTCACCGCCTTCCGGCCGGGCGAGGCCAGGCAGGGGCATCCCGGAAGGGCGCTGGGCCTCGCCTGGCTGCAGCTCGACCCCGCCTCCCGCCGCATCGAGGTCGCCATCGGCACGCCGGAGCGCATCGCCCCGCGCCAGCGCCTGACCGTGCCGCTGCGGCTGACCGGCGCCGGCGACAATTTCGATTGGCGCGCCTCCGGCGCGACGCTGACCCTCGCCGCGGTGGATGAGGGCATCCTTCGCCTGACCCGCTTCGCCACCCCCGATCCGCTCGGCCATTTCATGGGCAAAAGGCGGCTCGGCGTCGATATCCGCGACGATTACGGCCGGCTGGTGCCGCCGCCGGAGGGCGAGCTGGCGGTGCTGCGCCAGGGCGGCGACGAATTCAGCATGGGCAGCATCGAGATTCCGCAGCGGACCGTGGCGCTGTTCAGCGGGCCGGTGGTGGTGGCGCCGGACGGCACGGCGAATGTCACGCTGGATATTCCGGATTTCGCCGGCGAATTGCGGCTGATGGCCGTCGCCTGGGCCGGCAGCAGGGTCGGCGCCGCGTCCAGGCCGCTGACGGTGCGCGATTCCGTGGTGGCGGAGGCGCTGCTGCCCCGCTTCCTCGCCCCGGGCGACGAGGCGCGGCTGCCGGTGCTGCTGCACAATCTCGACCTGCCGGAGGGCGAGATCGCCGCGACCCTGGCCGCCGAGGGCGCCATCGCCCTGGCCGGCCCGGCGCAGCTCGCCGCGCGGCTGGCGCCCAATGCCCGCGCCTTGCCGGCCACCGCGCTGCGCGCCACCGGGGCAGGGCAGGGGGTGCTGCGGCTGGCGGTGACCGGGCCGGGCGGCTTCACCGTGCAGCGCGAGGCGCGGATCACCATCCGCTCCTCCCGCCCCCTCACCACCGAGATCGCCAGCCAGACCCTGGCGCCGGGGCAGGAGGGCCGGCTGGAGATCCCGACCGCCCGCTTCCTGGCCGGCACCCTGCGGGCGACGGCCAGCTTCGGCGGGGTGGTGCGCTATGATTCGGCAGGCATGCTGCGGCTGCTGGACCTCTACCCCTTCGCCTGCCTGGAGCAATCCGCCGCCCAGCTCCTCGCCTTCGCCGCCACGCCGCCGGAGACGCCGCTGCTGCCGGAGCGCGCCGCCCGGCTGCAGCAGGCGGTGGAGCATGTGCTGAACAAGCAGCGCTATGACGGCAGCTTCGGCCTGTGGTCCGCCCAGGGCGAGGCGCAGTACTGGACCGGCGCCTTCGCCGTGGAGGGGCTGCTGCGCGCCCGGCTGGCCGGCGCCGCGGTGCCGGAGGCGGCGCTCTCCGACGCGCTGCGCCAGATCGCCGAGCAGGTGGAGGACGGCACGCCGGACACGCCGGAGGAGCGGGCGGCCCAGGCCTACCGGCTGCATGTGCTGTCGCTCGCCGGCCGGCCGCTGCTGGGGGCGGCGCGGCGGCTGCTGGAACAGCTCGACGCGCTGCCGACGCCGCTGGCCAAGGCCCAGCTCGCCGCCGCCTTCGCCCGCGGCGGCGACACGGCGCGGGCGGAGCAGGCTTTCCGCGCCGCGCTGGCGGCCGGGGCGCGGCAGCCCTGGCTCTATGATTACGGCAGCGCGGAGCGCGACCTGCTGGCGGTGGCCGCCCTGCTGCGGGAGAGCGGGAGGCTGCCGGCCGAGATGCAGGCGCTGCAGGCGCGCCTGCCGGGGCCGAATTTCACCCCCATGGTCGCGAATACCCAGGAAGCCGCCTGGGCGGTGCTGGCGGCGCAGGCGCTGGGGCGGGATGGCCGCCCGGCCCGGGTGGCGCTGGAGGGGCGGGAACAGCCGGCGGCCGCGCAATTCGCGGTGGCGCTGGCGGCGCCGGCGGCGGCGCGGAACCTGGGCGACGCGCCGCTTTACGTCACCACCTCGGTCACCGGCATCCCGGCGCAGCCCTTGCCGGCGGGACGGGCGGGGATGCGGGTGGCGCGGCGCTTCTTCGGCCTGGACGGCCAGCCGCTGAACCTGGAGGCGCTGCGGCAGAACCAGGTTTTCGTGCTGCTGCTGGAAGGCAGGGCGGAGACGCGGGAGAGCCACCGCGCCCTGCTGCAGCAGGGGCTGCCGGCGGGGTGGGAGATCATCGGCCGGCTGGCGGCGGGGGAGGTGCCGGGCATGCCCTGGCTCGGCACCCTGACCGAGACGGTGGCCTCGCCGGCGCTGGATGACCGTTTCGCCGCGGCGCTGGACCTGACGCCGGAGGCGCCGGAATTCCGCCTCGCGGTGCGGGTGCGGGCGGTGACGGCCGGGCAGTTCGAGCTGCCGGGGGCGCAGCTCGAGGATATGTACCGGCCGCAGATCTTCGCCCGGCAGAATACCGGGCGGATCACCATCCGGCCGGCGGATTGACGCCAGTGGGGGCGGACCAGCCCTGGCACCAGGCGGGACACCACCCCGACGACCGGGATGGAGACCACCCCCACGGCCGGGTTGGGGATCGCCCCCACCCTGTTGGCGGCAGTGCCGCCAACCCCCCATCAGCGGGGGAGGGAAGGACGTCTCCCTCCCCCGCTCTGCGGGGGAGGGCTGGGGTGGGGGTGTGGATGGCCAAGGGCTTGCGCCTGGGACTGGCCCGGCTCGGTGCCACATGGGCCAGCCACCCCCACCCGGTTGGACGCAGTGCGTCCAACCCCCCGCAGAGCGGGGGAGGGAACCGGCTTTCCCTCCGCCGCCGGCAGGAGAGTGGCGGCACTGCCGCCAATGGGGTGGGGATGGGCCGGCGCCTGGCCCTCGCCTCGCTTGCCGCCCTCGCCACCCTCGCCGCCGCCGCCTTTGCCCTCGACCGCCTCTACCCCCCCAACCTCGCCCGCCTCGCCGTCCATGGCACGGAGGTGCTGGACCGCGAGGGCCGCAGCCTCGCCGTCCTCCCCGCCCCCGGCGGCCTTTGGCGCCTGCCCACCACCACCGCCGATGTCCCGCCGCACCTGCTGGATTTGCTCATCGCCGCCGAGGATCGCCGCTTCCGCCACCACCCCGGCGTCGATCCGATCGCCCTGGCCCGCGCTGCCTTCCAATGGGCCCGCGCCGGCCGCATCGTCTCCGGCGGCTCCACCCTCACCATGCAGGCGGCGCGGCTGCTGGAGCCCCGCCCCCGCACCCTGCGCAGCAAGGCCATCGAGATCCTCCGCGCCCTGCAGCTCGAGGCGCATTACTCGAAGGAGGAGATCCTCGGCCTCTGGCTGACCCTGGCGCCGATGGGCGGCAATCTGGAGGGCGCGCGGGTCGGTGCGCTCGCCTGGTTCGGCCGGCCCGTGGCGCAGCTCGACCCGGCCGAAGCGGCGCTGCTGGTCGCCATTCCCCGCCGGCCGGAGGCGCTGCGGCCGGACCGCCATCCCGAAGCCGCCCGCGCCGCCCGCGACGCCGTGCTGACGGAGCGGGCGCGGGCTGCGCCCGGCATCAGCCCGGCGGATACCGCGGCGGCCCTGGCCCGCCCCGTCCCCGCCTTCCGCCGCAAGCTGCCCCAGGCTGCGCCGCACCTGGCGCGCGAATTGGCCCGTGGCGCCACCGAGGCGCGCATCGCCTCCACCCTCTCCCTGCCTTTGCAGCGCGCCGCCGAGGCGATCGCCGCCAGGGCGCTGCGCGACCTGCCGGAGCGCGCCTCTCTCGCCCTGATCGTGGCGGAGCTGGAGAGCCGCGAGGTGCTGGCCCTGGTCGGCGGCGAATTCGGCGCCGCCAACCGGGCCGGCATGCTGGATCTGACGCGCGCCGTGCGCTCCCCCGGCTCTGCCCTGAAGCCCGCCCTGTACGCCCTGGCCTTCGAGGCCGGCATCGCCGCGCCCGAGACCCTGCTGACTGACCTGCCGCGCCGCTTCGGCGCCTATGCGCCGGAGAATTTCGATGGCGGCTTCGCCGGCCGCATCACCGTGGCCGATGCGCTGCGGCAGTCCCTGAATCTGCCGGCCGTCGCGCTGCTGGCGGAGCTGGGGCCGCTGCGCTTCGTCTCCGCGCTGAAGGCGGCGGGGGCGCCGCCGCGGCTGCCGCCGGGGGTGGATCCCGCCTTGCCGCTGGCGCTGGGCGGCCTCGGCACCACGCTGCGGGAGCTGATGGCGGTGCAGGCCGCGCTGGGCGATGGCGGTCGCGCCCGGCCCCTGGTCTTCCGCCCGGGGGAAGGGGGGGCGGTGCGCCAGGCCTTCGCCCCGCGGGCCGCGGCGCAGGTGGCGGGCATATTGGTGAACCCCTTCCCCGCCGGCGGCCCGCCCGGCATCGCCTGGAAGACCGGGACGAGCTGGGGCGGGCGGGATGCCTGGGCGGTGGGCTTCGATGCCCGGCATGTGGCGGGAGTCTGGGTCGGGCGCCCGGATGGCACCCCCTTGCCAGGGGCGACCGGCGCCCGCACCGCCCTACCTTTGCTGGCGCAATTGTTCGAAAGGCTGCCGCCGGCGCCCCGCCCCGCCTTGCCGGGCCGCCCCGCCGCCACCCCCGCCTTGGCCGAGGCGGTGGATCGGCTCCGCCTGGTCTTCCCGCCGCCCGGCGCGGTGCTGGAGGAGGACGCGCCGCATGTCACCCTCCGCGCCAGCGGCGGCCGCCGTCCCCTGACCTTCCTGGTGGATGGCCGCCCCCTGCCCGCCGAGCCCGCCAAGCGCGAGGCCGCCTGGCGTCCGGAGGGGCCGGGCTTCTACCGGGTGACGGTGTTGGATGCCGAGGGCAGCGCGGCGCGGGCGGAGGTGCGCGTGCGCTGAGTGGCGACAGGCGGCAGGTAACGCCTGCCGTTGGCCCCTTACCGTCCTCGCCGCCCCCCTGGGCGCCTGGCCCCTCCTGCTCCGTCGCTGAAGGCGCTTCGAGGCGCCTTCGACACCGTCGAAGGCGACCTGTCGCGAGGGTCATGGTCCGGTTTTCGTGTCAAGGATGCCGCGCAGCGGCACCGCGCTTCGCGCGGCGAAGTCCTTGACACGAAAGCCGGACCATGGCGTGGGCTCGAGGCGCGCTCGACGGGGTCGAGCGCGCAAGACGCGCCTGGCCGCGACGGCGTCCAGCCTGGGCCCTCCTGCCCGGGCCCGGCCTGTCCCGCCCGGCCATCCCGGCCGAAGCAGCCAGCCGGCGCCGCGCCAACCGCTTGCCGCCCGGCGGCCCCGGCCGCATGGTCCCGCCATGACCACCCTCTACATCGACGGCGATGCCTGCCCCGTGCGGGAGGAGGTGTTCCGCGTCGCCACCCGTCTCTCCCTGCCGGTGAAGCTCGTCGCCAATGGCAGCCGGCCCATCCGCCCGCCCGGCCTGCCCAATGTGGAGCTGGTGCTGGTCCCGGAAGGCGCCGACCAGGCGGATGACTGGATCGCCGAGCGCATCGCCCGCGGCGATGTCTGCATCACCGCCGATATCCCGCTCGCCGGCCGCTGCCTGGCCCGCGGTGCCCGCGCCCTCGGCTTCAAGGGCCGGCCCTGGACGCCGGACAATATCGGCGGCGCCCTGGCGGGGCGGGAGGTCGCGCGGGAGATGCGGGAGAGGGGCCTCGCCACCTCCGGCCCCGCCCCGCTGACGAAGGAGGACCGCTCCCGCTTCCTCGCCGCGCTGGATGCCGAGATTGCCGCGGCGAAGCGCGACCTGACGGCCCCGCCGCCCCGCGCCTGGGTCGCCTTCGAGTGACCGGCGGCCCGCTGGACCTTGTGCTGTACCAGGACGCCAGGCTGCTGGTGCTGGACAAGCCGGCGGGGCTTGCCGTGCATGCCGGGCCGCGCGGCGGGCCCTCGCTGGAGGATTGGCTGCCCACCCTCGCCGCCGGCCGCAGGCGCCTGCCCCAGCCGGCGCATCGGCTGGATGCGGACACCGCCGGCTGCCTGGTGCTCGGCCGTACCAAGCCGGCCCTGGCGGAGCTTGGCGCGCTGTTCGCCGGCGGCCAGGCGCGGAAGACCTATTGGGCCGTGGTGCGCGGGGCGCCGGGCGAATCCGGGGTGATCGACGCTCCGCTGCTGAAGCGCAGCACGGCGCAGGAGGGCTGGCGGATGACGGTGGACCCGGCCGGCCGGCCGGCGGTGACCGAATGGCGGCGTCTCGGCGCTGCGCCCGGCCTGGCCTGGCTGGAGCTGCAGCCGCGCACCGGCCGCACCCATCAGCTTCGCGCCCATTGCGCCCATGCCGGCTGGCCCATCCTCGGCGATGCCCGCTATGGCGGCGGCCCGGGCCCGATGCATCTGCTGGCCCGCGCCATCGCCCTGCCGCTCTCGCCACCGGTTTCGGTGGCGGCGCCGGTGCCGCCGCATATGCGGGCGGCGCTGGCGCGCTGCGGCTGGGCGGCGGCATGAGGGCCGGTCTCGGCAGTGGGCCGGCCGCGGAGGGGGTTGCGCGCCCCGGCCGGGAAGCGGGCGAAGCCGCGCCGGCCGGACTCCGGCAGGACCGGGCGCCCAGGCTGGGTGCGCGGCACCCTGCATCGGGTCCCGGCGCGCGGCAGGCCCGGCTGCGCCAGGCGCGTCGGCCGGCCCTGCATCTCGCCCCGCATCTCGCACTTTCCTTCGCCCTGGCCCTGCTGCTGGCCGGCCCGGCCGCGGCGCAGCGCCCGGGCTGCGGCTTCGGGGAGGGGCTGGCGGCGCTCCGCGAGGCGGAGGCGCGGCTGCACGCCCCGATCACCGGGCTGCTGGTGGGGCGGGAGGCGGCGGCAGCGGCCGGGCGCTCCCTCGGCCTTGCCGCCGCGCGCTTTTCCGGCTGCGGCTGCCCCCGCGCGGCGGAGGCGGCGGGGGAGGCGGGGCAGCTCGCCGAGGCGGCGGCCGGGGCGGCGGAGGTCGCACGGCTGCAGCCTCTGCTGGACCGCGCCGGATTCTCCGCCCGGCTGGCGCGGGAGGGGCTCGGCCGGCGCGGCTGTTCGTGAAGCGCTGCGGGGCTTGCGAATTTTTCCGCCCGTTCCAGCGGGCTTCCACCGGGGCCGGGGCGCCCGGCGAGGGCCGGCTTCGCCCGGGTGCCCGCCCGGCCTGCCCGGCCTGCCCGGGGGCCAACCGAGAGCAAGGCACTATATTCTGGACAATGCTCTTGCAGGCCGGCACGGGAGCGGCAGCCGGGTCCCCCTGATGACGTCCGCACGGCAGGCCGACCGCCAGCCGGGCGACCTGCCCGGGCCGTCTGGCGCCTGGCCGCCACCCACGCCGTTTACCCTTTCTCATCCGACGCTTGGGCATGCTGGCCCCATGCCCTCCGCGCCCCTGCCCGAGACCGAGGCCGCCCGACTCTCCGCGTTGCAGGCGCTGCAGGTGCTCGACACGCCGCGCGAGGAGCGGTTCGACCTCTTCGCCCGGCTGGCCGCGGATATCGCCGAAACCCCGATCGCGGCGGTGACGCTGGTGGATGCCGAGAGGCAGTGGTTCAAGGCCTCGGTCGGGCTGCCGATGCGGCAGACGCGGCGTGAGCACGCCTTCTGCGCCCATGCCATCCTGCAGCCGGGGGAGACGCTGGTGGTGGAGGACGCCACCACCGACCCCCGCTTCGCCGACAACCCGCTGGTCACCGGCGCGCCCGGCATCCGCTTCTATGCCGGCGTGCCGCTGGTGCAGCGGGACGGGCATGCGGTCGGCACGCTCTGCGTGAAGGATACGGTGCCGCGCCGCATCAGCCCGCGGCAGCTCCGCTGGCTCGGCGAACTCGCCAAGGGGGTGATGTCCGCGCTCGAGATGCATGCGGCGCTCCGGGCGCTCGGCGCCCTGGCGGCGCAGGACCCGCTGACCGGCTGCGTCAACCGCGGCGCGCTGCATGTGGCGCTGGCCAAGCTCTCGGGGCTGGACGGCCCGCCCACCGCCGTGCTCTGCCTCGACCTCGACCGGTTCAAGGAGATCAACGATCTGCTGGGCCACGCCGCCGGCGATGCGGCGCTGCGCGAAGTGGCGCGGCGGCTGCGCGCGGTGGTGCGGGAGGATGATCTGGTGGCGCGGCTCGGCGGCGACGAATTCGTCGTCCTGGCCAATAATCTGCGGCGCGGGCCGGATGCCATGATGCTGGCCCAGCGCATCCACGCCGCCTTCGCCGACCCCTTCAGCTTCGAGGGCCAGCCCATCCTGCTGCGCACCGCCCTCGGCCTCGCCCTCTACCCGGATGACGCGGCGGATGGGGAGGCGGCGCTGCGCCTGGCCGATGCCGCGCTCTACCGGGCCAAGCGCTCCGGCACCGGCACGGTGCGGCACAAGCTGGGGGAGGCAGGGGGCGGGCTGCGCGGCGGCGGGGTGCGCTCCACCCTCGGGCGGGATGAGATCGCCAGCGAGCTGCGGCTGAGCCTGGCCGGCGCGTCCGGCTCCGCGCCGCTGCTGGTGGCCTGGCAGCCCATCTTCGCCGCGGCGCCGCCGCGCGGGCTGATGGATGCCGAGGCGCTGGTGCGCTGGCCGCGCCGGGCGGAGGATTCGCCGCTCGGCCCCGCGGATTTCCTGCCGGCGGCGGAGCGCCACGGGCTGATGTCCCGGCTGGACCGGCATGTGCTGCGCCGCGCCTGCCGGGAGGCCGCCGCCTGGGCCACGCCGCTCGGCATTTCGGTCAACCTCTCGGCGCCGAATTTCCTGACCGTGGATCTGGTGGGGACGGTGGAGGCGGCGCTGGCGGAAAGCGGGCTGGCGCCTGAGCGGCTGACGCTGGAGGTGACGGAATCCGCGCTGATCGGCGACATGGCCCGGGCGCGGCAGACGCTGATGGCGCTGCGCGGCATCGGGGTGCGGCTGGCGCTGGATGATTTCGGCACCGGCCACTCCTCGCTCGCCTATCTGCGGGATCTGCCCTTCGACAAGGTGAAGATCGACCGCAGCTTCATCGGCCAGCTTGCCGAGGACCCCCGCGCCCAGGTGCTGGTGCGGGCCATCGTGCAATTGGCGCGCGGGCTGGGGCTGGCGACGATCGCGGAGGGGGTGGAGACGCCGCAGCAATTGGTGATGCTGCAGGCGGAGGGCGTGGACGCGGTGCAGGGCTACCTGCTGGGCCGGCCAGGGCCGGCGGCGCTGTTCCTGCCGGCCGGGCCGGTGCCGATGCTGGCGGCGATGCGGGCGTAAGGAGGGAGGATTGGGGGCGTCGCCCCCAAACCCCCAGCAGAGGGCTCTGCCCTCTGCACACCCGCCGGGGGGTGGACCACCCCCCCGGACCCCGGTCTGAGTTTGCCGGTTCGACCTGCCGGCGGGGGTTGGCGGGCACTGCCGCCAACGGGCAGAGCCCCATCAGGCCGTGTTGCTGTTCCGCTACGCCGCCAGCTTCACATGGCTCCGGCACTGCATCAGCGGCTGGATGCGCTGGCCGAATTTGTCCATGCCCAGCAGGAAGTCGTCGAAGGTCAGCATGATGCCCTTCACCCCCGGCATCCCCGCCGCCTCGTCCAGCATGCGCGCCACCTCGGCATAGGTGCCGACCAGCGTGCCCATGTTGAAATTGATCGGCGAGGGGGCGCGCAGGATGGCGGCGGCCATCGAGGTCTCCTGCGTGTCCGTGTCATGCGCCGCATGGCCCAGCAGATGCGCCAGCGCCTCGCGGTCCGCGCCCTTGTTGTAGGCATCCCATTTGGCGAAGGCGTCCTCCGCCGTCTCCTCCGCGATGACCATGTAGAGCATGTAGCTGCCGACATCGCGGCCGGTCTTCTGCGCATGCGCCAGCATGCGGGCGGGCACGTTGGCGGCCTTGGTCGGCTCGTTCACGCCCTCGCCGAGCGCGAAGTTGAAGTCGCAGTACCGAGCGGCGAATTCCATGCCGCGATCGGACTGGCCGGCCGCCACCACCTTCATCGGCGCCTGCGGGCGCGGGCTCAGCTTGCAATGGTCCATCTGGAAGAACTCGCCCTTGAAGTCGGACTCGCCCGTCTCCCAGAGCTCCCGGAGGATGTGCACGTATTCCGTGCTGTAGTCGTAGCGGCGGGCGAAATGCGCGTCGCCCGGCCAAAGCCCCATCTGGGTGTATTCCACCTTGTGCCAGCCGGAGACGATGTTCACCCCGAAGCGGCCGCCCGAGATGTTGTCGATGGTGCTCGACATGCGGGCGACGATCGCCGGCGGGATGGTCAGCACCGCGGTGGAGGCGTAGAGGCGGATCCTGCTCGTCACCGAGGCAAGGCCGGCCATCAGGGTGAAGCTTTCCAGCCCATGGTCCCAGAATTCGGTCTTCCCGCCGAAGCCGTGCAGCTTGATCATCGAGAGGGCGAAGTCGAGGCCGTAGCCCTCCGCCTTCTGCACCACCTGCTTGTTCAGCTCGAAGCTCGGCATGTATTGCGGCGAGGCGGCGGAGATGATCCAGCCATTGTTGTTGATCGGGATGAAGACGCCGATATCCATGGGTGTACCTCTTCCGGAAGGCTGGGCCTGTGAAGTCCGTGCTTTCGTCCGGCCCGGCAAATGGCCAAGGATTGTGCAAACCACGTGCCACTGAACCGCATGCGCGGAGGGAGAGGCGATGAGCGAGACGAAACCCTGGGAATGGCCGGAAGCGGAATGGCGCCGGATCGTCGGCAATGCCCGGGCCGGGCGCAGCCTGAAGCCGGGCGCCTGGCCGGGCGGGGCGCGCTGCGCCGTGGCGCTGTCCTTCGATGCGGATCACGAGACCATCCCGCTGCGCGACGGCGACCCCAGCCCGATGCGCATCAGCCAGGGGCAGTATGGCAACCGCCAGGGCGTGCCGCGCATCCGCGCCCTGCTGGCGCGGCATGGCATTCGGGCCAGCTTCTACTACCCCGCCGTCTCCGCCCTGCTGCACCCGGCGGAGGTGCGGGCGGTGGCCGAGGAGGGCCATGAGATCGGCATCCATTCCTGGATCCATGAGGCGAACACCGCCCTGCCGCCGGGGGTGGAGCGAGAGCTGACCTTGCGCGCCGCCGATGTGCTGGAGAAGGCGGCCGGCCGCCGGCCGGTCGGCATGCGCACGGCGAGCTGGGATTTCTCGGTCGATACGCTCGCCATCATCCGGGAGCTGGGGCTGCTCTACGACAGCAGCCTGATGGGCGATGACGACCCCTATGAGCTGCTGGACCAGGGCGCGCCGACCGGCATCGTGGAGCTGCCGCCGGAATGGATCAGGGACGACGCGCCCTATTTCAACTTCCTCCGCTTCAGCGCGCACCGGCCCTACACGCCGCCCTCCGGCGTCGAGGAGATTTTTCGCGCGGAGTTCGACGGTGCCCATGCGGAGGGCGGGCTGTTCCTGCTGACCATGCACCCGCACATCATCGGCCATCGCAGCCGGATGCCGCTGCTGGAACGGCTGATCGAGCACATCAAGGGCCGCGGCGAGGTGTGGTTCGCGACGCATGAGGAGGTGGCACGGCATGTGAAGGCCGCCGCCGGCTGATGCGCCGGCGCGTGCTGGCCCTGGCGGCCGGGCTGGCCATGGCCGCCGGGGCGGCGATGGCGGAGCCGGGGGAGATCCTCGGCGCCTGGAGCGGCACCTATGACTGCGCCCAGGGGCTGACCGGAGTGACGCTGACCATCGCCGAGGCAGGGCGGGCCCATGCCCGGGCCCTGTTCCATTTCTACGCCGATCCGCGCAACCCGCGGGTGCCGACCGGCTGCTTCACCATGGATGGCAGCTATGACGCGAAGACCGGCGCGCTGGTCCTGCATGGGCGGGACTGGCTGCTGCGGCCTTCCGGCTATGTGGTGGTGGATTTCCTCGGCCGGGTGGATCCGGCGGGGCGGGAATTCTCCGGCCGGGTGCAGGGGCCGCATTGCGGCAGCTTCCGGCTGGAGCGGCGGGCGGCGGCGAAGGTGCCGGCGGCTTGCGGGCTGGTCTCGTGAGGATGGGGGCTTCGCCACCATGCCCCGGCAGGGGGCGCTGCCCCCTGCACGCCCGCCGGGGGGAAGGCTTCCCCCCGGACCCCGCCCTGAGTCTGCTGGTTGAACCATCGGGTCTGGAACTCACGCCGGGTGAAGGCACTGCCTTCACCGCGCCTCCCCAGCAGAGGGCAGCGCCCCCTGCCGGGTTGGGGCAGCGGCCCCGATCACCCTCCCCGGGTTGCCGCACCGGCCGATTGCCATAAAAGTGCCGCCGAACGCGGCCCCGGCCTGTACCGGGGTCGCCCATCGCTGAATAATCAAGGGACGCCGGATGTCGCTGCTGAAAGTGAAGCCTGGTTTTTCGCGCCGCGCGCTGCTGGCGGCGGGTGGCCTCGGCGCCGCCGCACTGCTCCCCCGCCGCGCCGCCGCCGCCGAGTACCCGACGCGGCCGGTGCGCATCATCGTCCCCTACACCCCGGGCGGCACCACGGATATCTCGACGCGGCTGGTGGCCGATCCGCTCTCCAAGGTGCTCGGCCAGCCGGTGGTGGTGGAGAACCGGCCCGGCGCCAACAGCATCGTCGGCGCCGCCGCGGCCGCCGCCAGCGCGCCGGACGGCCATACGCTGGTGATGGTGCTGCCGGCGCATGCGGCCAATGCCACGCTGCAGGCCGGCAAGATGCCCTTCGATGCGGTGGCGGGTTTCGCCCCCGTCTCCCTGGTGGTGACGGCGCCCCTGGTGCTGGCCGGCAGCAAGGCCATCGAGGGCCGGACGCTGGCCGACTACCTGGACTACGCCCGGCGCAATCCGGGCCGGGTGAATTACGGCTCCAGCGGCATCGGCGCGACGGCGCATCTGGCGATGGAGCTGCTGAAGATCCAGACCGGGCTGCGGATGGAGCACATCCCCTATCGCGGCACCCAGCCGGCGCTGCAGGATCTGATGTCCGGCAATATCGGCCTGATGTTCGACACCTATTCGACCATGAAGGCGCAGTTCGAGGCCGGCACCATCCGCCCCCTCGGCATCGCCGCGGCCGAGCGCGCTGCCTTCGCGCCGGAGCTGCCGACGGTGATCGAGGGCGGCGTCCCGGGGCTGGTCGCCAGCTCCTGGTGCATGCTGCTGGCCCCGGCCGGCACGCCGGCGCCGATCGTCGAGCGCGTCGCCACGGAGGTCGGCCGCATCGTGCGGGAGCCGGGGATGACGGCCAAGCTGCAGGATCTCGGCTTCGTGGTGGAAGGCCGCCCGCCCGGGCCGACCGGCGAATTCCTCCGCGCCGAGGTGGAGCGCTGGGGAGAGGTCATCCGCCGGGCGAACATCACGGTGGAGTAGCGCCGCCCGCCGGGACCGGGGCCGGGGGATGCCCCGGCGCCCGGCTGGCCTTCGCCCGGCCGGCCTGCCAGTTTGGCCCGCCACGGAGGACCGCCATGACCGAATCCGCCCCCATCCGGCTCAGCCGGGATGACCGCGGCATCGCCACCGCCCTGCTGAACCGGCCGGAGCGCGGCAATGCCTATAATGCCGAACTCCTCGAGGCGCTGATCGCCGCCCTGGGCGAGCTGCAGGACGACCCGGGGGTTCGCGCCCTGGTGCTGCGCGGCGCCGGCCGCCATTTCGCCGCCGGCGCGGATATCAACTGGCTGGCGGAGGTGGCCGGCTACCCGCCGGAAGCCGCCTATGAGGCTTCGCTGGCCACCACCCGCGCCATGCAGCTTCTGAACGAATTCCCCAGGCCGACGCTGGCCGTCATCCAGGGCGCCTGTTTCGGCGGCGGAGCCGGCCTGGCCTGCTGCGTGGACGTGGCGCTGGCCACGCCCCGGGCGGTGTTCGGCCTGACGGAGGTGCGGGTAGGCGTCAGCCCCACCCCCATCTCCACCCACATGGTCCACGCCATGGGGCTGCGCCATGCCCGCCGCTACGCCCTGACCGGGGAACGGTTCGGGCCGGAGGAGGCGCTGCGCATCGGCCTGGTGCATGAGGTGCTGGAGGAGGCGGCGATCGAGTCGCGGCTGGAAGAGATCCTCACCGCCATCCTGCTCTCCGCCCCTGGCGCCGTTGCCGTGACCAAGGCCAGCATGCTGGGCGCCGCCGGGCTGACGCTGAGCGAGCGGGAAATGGCGCTGCTGGCGCATGAGGGCTGGGTGCAGCGCGCTTCGGTTGAGGGAAGGGAGGGGCTTTCCGCCTTCCGGGAGAAGCGGCGCCCCGCCTGGTTTCCTGCCGCCGCCGTTACGGATCAGGGGTAAGCATACGGATAACTTCGAAAGGTCATCTGGCGACTGTCATCGAAGCTTCATCAAACTGCAACTCTGAGGTCGCATCTCGCGCCTAGTTCAGGCCGCACCGAATGCCGGGGCGGCAAGCACCGCCCCGGCCCCTACGACCGTGGAGAAGACGCGTGAATCGTCGCACCCTGCTTGCCGCCTCCGGCCTTGCCCTGGCCTCCCCCCTTCTGTCGCGCAACGTGCTGGCGCAGCAGGCGCAGATCACCGGCGCCGGCGCCAGCTTCCCGAACCCGGTCTACCAGAAATGGGCCGAGGCGGCCCGCAGCGCCGCCGGCATCGCGCTGAATTACCAGTCGGTCGGCTCGGGCGCCGGCATCAACCAGATCCGCAACCGCACCGTGGATTTCGGCGCCTCCGACGCCCCGCTCACCGCGCAGCAGCTCACCGAGGCGAACCTGCTGCAATTCCCCTCCGTCATGGGTTCGGTCGTGCCGATCGTGAACATCCCGGGCGTCGAGGCGGACAAGCTGAAGCTGACCGGCGAGCTGGTGGCCGACATCTATCTCGGCAAGATCACCAAGTGGAACGACGCCAAGCTGGTGGAGCTGAACCGCGGCCTGACCCTGCCGAACCTCGCCATCGCCCCGGCCTACCGCGCCGATGGCTCCGGCACCACCTTCGTCTGGGTCTCCTATCTCTCCGCCGTCTCCCCCGAGTGGAAGGAGAAGGTCGGCATCGGCACCTCCGTCCGCTTCCCCGCCGGCACCGGTGCCCGCGGCAATGAGGGCGTGGCCGGCACGGTGAAGAACATCCGCGGCGCCATCGGCTATGTCGAGAACGCCTACGCCACCACCAACAAGCTGGTCACCACCCAGCTCCGCAACAAGGCCGGGCAGTTCGTTGCCCCGACCCAGGCGGCCTTCGTCGCCGCGGCGAGCAGCGCCAACTGGAACGTCCCGGGCATGGCGGCGAACCTGATCGACCAGCAGGGCGAGACCTCCTGGCCGATCGTCTCCCCGACCTTCATCCTGCTGCCGAAGAACCCGACCGACGCGACCCGCAGCCTGAACGTCATGAAGTTCTTCGACTGGGCCTTCAAGAACGGCACCCAGATGGCGCAGGAGCTGGAATACATCCCGCTGCCCAACACGGTGCACGACATGATCCGCGCCGCCTGGAAGGCCGAGGTGAAGGCCAACGGCCAGCCGGTCTGGACCCTCTGATCCCGCTGCCGGCCCCGGGTGACCGGGGCCGGCCCTTCTCTCGCCAACCTCCCGCCGCGGAGCACTGAGCTTGCAGCAGGCCGCCACACTCCCCCTCGGGGCGCCGATGGATGCGAAGCCGCACCGCACGGCCTCGCCCGGCCGCTTCGGCGACACCGTCTTCTCGGCCGCCTGCCATGCCGCAGGCGGCTTCGTGCTGCTGCTGCTCGGCGGCATCATCGTCGAGCTGTTCATCGGCGGCCTGCCCGCCTTCCGCGCCTTCGGCCTGCCCTTCATCTGGTCCACCGAATGGGATCCGGTGACGGAGGTGTTCGGCGCCGGCGTCTCCATCTACGGCACCATCGTCACCGCGGTGCTCGCCATCCTGCTGGCGGTGCCGGTCGCCTTCGGCGTCGCCTTCTACCTGACCGAGCTTTCGCCCCCCTGGCTGCGCCGCCCGGTCGGCACGGCGGTGGAGCTGCTGGCCGCCGTCCCCTCCATCATCTACGGCATGTGGGGCTTCTTCCTGATCGCGCCGATCATGGGGCAGTACGTCCAGCCGGCGGTGATCGACACGATCGGCGAGCTGCCGCTGATCGGCGAGCTGTTCCAGGGCCCGCCCTTCGGCACCGGCATCTTCACCGCCGCCCTCATCCTGGCCATCATGATCCTGCCCTTCATCGCCGCCACCATGCGCGACGTGTTCGAGCAGGTGCCGCCGGTGTTCAAGGAAAGCGCCTACGGCCTCGGCTGCACCACCTGGGAGGTGATGCGCGGCGTGGTGCTGCCCTATACCCGCATCTCGGTGGTCGGCGGCATCATGCTCGGCCTCGGCCGGGCGCTGGGGGAGACGATGGCGGTCACCTTCGTCATCGGCAATGCCAACCGCATCTCCACCAGCCTGTTCGGGCCGGGCAACACCATCGCCTCGGTCGTCGCGCTGGAATTCGGCGAGAGCGAGATGGGCAGCCTCAAGCTCTCGGCGCTGCTCGCCCTCGGCTTCATCCTCTTCGTGCTCTCCTTCATCGTGCTTGCCGCCTCGCGCTTCCTGCTGCGCTCGCGGCTGAAGGCCTGATCGCCATGAGCGCCACCACCATGCAGCCCCTCGGCCCGGTGAAGGACCAGGCGGTCGCCGCCGCGCTCGGCCGCCGCCGCAAGGCGACGGACCGGCTGGTCCGCCTGCTCTCCTTCGCCGCCACCGGCATCGGCCTCATCTTCCTCGCCTCCATCCTGGTGACGCTCTTCTTCAAGGGCTTCGGGGCGATGAATCCCTCGGTCTTCACCGAGGTGACGAAGCCGCCGGGATCGGAGGGCGGCCTGCTCAACGCCATCGTCGGCAGCCTCATCCAGGTGGCGCTGGCGACCGCCATCGGCACGCCGATCGGCATGCTGGTCGGCACTTTCCTCGCCGAATACGCCAAGGGCTCGAGCTTCGGGAATGTCGTCCGCTTCGTCTCGGACATCCTGCTCTCGGCACCCTCCATCCTGATCGGCCTGTTCGTCTACCAGCTTCTGGTGCTGCCCTTCGGCGGCTTCTCCGGCTGGGCCGGCGTCGCAGCGCTGACGATCATCATCATCCCGATCGTGGTGCGCACGACGGAGGACATGCTGACGCTGATCCCGAACACGCTGCGGGAAGCGGTGATCGGCCTCGGCTCGCCGAAATGGAAGATGATCGTCACCATCTGCTGGCGCTCGGCCATCTCCGGCATCATCACCGGCATCCTGCTGGGCATCGCCCGCATCGCCGGCGAGACCGCGCCGCTGCTCTTCACCAGCCTCGGCAACAACGCCTGGACCACCGACCTGACGGGGCCGATGCCGAGCCTGCCCATCACCATCTATTCCTATGCCGGCTCGCCCTTCCAGGACTGGATCGAGCTGGCCTGGGCCGGGGCGCTGCTGATCACCCTGGCCGTCCTTCTGCTCAACATTCTCGCCCGCAGCGTCCTCGGCCGCAGCAAGTGAACCGAGAGGAGCCGTCACCATGACCCCCCCGAGCGATGCCGAGACCACCTCCGGCACCACCCAGAATGCTTCCTTCGGCGGCATGCAGGCGCGTTCCGCCGTCGCGCTGAACGAGACCGCGCGCGTCACCGTGCGCAACCTCGATTTCTACTACGGCGCCAACAAGGCGTTGAAGGGCATCAACTTCCTGCTGCCGGAAAAGCAGGTGACGGGCATGATCGGCCCTTCCGGCTGCGGCAAGTCCACCCTGCTGCGGGTGCTGAACCGCATGTACAGCCTCTATCCCGGCCAGCGGGCCGAGGGCGAGGTGCTGATGGACGGCGAGAACATCATCGCCGACGGCGTCGACATGAACGCGCTGCGCGCCAAGATCGGCATGGTGTTCCAGAAGCCGACGCCCTTCCCGATGTCGATCTACGACAATATCGCCTTCGGCATCCGCCTGCATGAGAAGCTGAACAAGGCGCAGATGGATGAGCGGATCGAATGGGCGCTGTCCCGCGCGGCGATCTGGGGCGAGGTGAAGGACCGGCTGAACAGCTCCGCCATGGGCCTGTCCGGCGGCCAGCAGCAGCGCCTCTGCATCGCCCGCACCATCGCGGTGCGGCCGGAGGTGATCCTGTTCGACGAGCCGACCTCGGCGCTCGACCCGATCTCGACCCTGAAGATCGAGGAGCTGATCGATGAGTTGAAGCGCGACTTCACCATCGCCATTGTGACGCACAACATGCAGCAGGCGGCGCGCTGTGCCGACCAGGTGGCGTTCTTCTACCTGGGCGAGCTGATCGAGGTGGCGCCGGCGGGGCAGCTCTTCACCGCGCCGAAGCACCCGAAGACGCAGGAATACATCACCGGCCGGTTCGGCTGAGGCGGAGGACAGGGTGATGGAACAGATGGCCGAACACACCGTCCGCGCCTATGCCGAGGAGCTGCGGCGGCTGCGCGAGATGGTGGCCCGCATGGGCGGGCTGGCGGAGCGGCAGGTGGCGGACGCCACCACCGCCCTGGTGCGCCGCGACGCCGAGCTGGCGACCGAGGTGATGAGCCGCGACGCGGCGATCGATGCGCTGGAGGCCGAGATCGAGGCCTTCTGCATCCGCCTGCTGGCGCTGCGCCAGCCGGTGGGGCAGGATCTGCGGCTCATCGTCGCCGCCATGAAGATCATCCACGATATCGAGCGGATCGGCGACTACGCCCGCAACGCGGCGAAGCGCGCCATCGTGCTCGCCCAGCAGCCGGCGCTCGGCAGCCTGAACGGCTTCCAGCGCATGGCGCGGCTGGTGCAGGAGAATCTGAAGGGCGCGATGGATGCGCTGGTGAATGACGACGCCAACCGCGCCGATGAGGTCTGGGCGGCGGATGAGCCGGTGGACGAGGTCTATAACGGCATCTTCCGCGAGATGCTGACCTTCATGATGGAGGATCCGCGCAACATCACCGCGGCCACCCATCTGCTCTTCGTGGCCAAGAACCTGGAGCGCATCGGCGACCACGCCACCAACATCGCCGAGACGGTGCATTACGCCGTCTCCGGCGAGACCCTTGCGGAAGAGCGGCCCAAGGCGGACAGCTCGGCCTTCGCCGTGGCCCGGCCGCCGAGCTGAGGGGACCTTGCCGATGCCCGACATGGTGCAGGGCAATGCCCGGCCGACCATTCTGGTGGTTGAGGACGAGGTGCCGTTATTGACCCTGCTTCGTTACAATCTGGAGAAGCAGGGGTTTCGGGTCGAAGAAGCGGCGGACGGGCAGGAAGCGCTCCTGCGCGTGGCGGAGGCGAAGCCTGACCTGGTGCTGCTGGACTGGATGCTGCCGGCCATGTCGGGCCTCGAGGTCTGCCGCCAGCTCCGCCGCCGCCCGGCGACGCGCGACCTGCCGATCATCATGGTGACGGCGCGGACCGAGGACCAGGATGCCGTCCGGGCGCTGGACACCGGCGCGGACGACCATATCGGCAAGCCCTTCGTCATGGATGCGCTGCTGGCGCGCATCCGGGCGCTGCTGCGGCGCTCCGGCAGCATCGCCGCCAAGGGGACGCTGGCCTGGCGCGACATCTCCATGGACCAGGATGCGCACCGCGTCTCCCGCAACGGCCGGCCGCTGCATCTGGGGCCCACCGAGTACCGGCTGCTGGAATTCTTCCTGCAGCATCCCGGCCGGGTGTTCTCCCGGGAGCAGCTGCTGGATGCCGTCTGGGGCCGCGACATCCATGTGGAGCCGCGCACCGTGGACGTGCATATCCGCCGGCTGCGCAAGGCGATCAATGGCGAGGGCGAGGAGGATGTGATCCGCACCGTCCGCTCCGCCGGCTACGCGCTGGATACCGAAGAAGGCTGACCCGGCTTCGCCCGAGGGCGACGGAGGGGACAAGCTGACCTGCTACCCTCCCGCAGGGGAGGGTCAGGGGTGGGAGTGGCTGCCGCGAATCGGCTGCCCGGCATGGCGCGGGCGGGGCCACGCCCCCCGCCCTCCCCGCCGAGGGGCCTAGTGTCCAGATTCCGAAGTCCTGCGGACTTCGGAATCTGGACACTAGCTGTTGTTTTCAGTGGCCTGCTTGTCCGCTGCGTTCGCTGGAAATCCAGCGAACTTCGCGGGCAGGATACTAGAGCAGATCGGCGGAGGGCGGCATCGCCCGGAGGCGTGAATCTGCTCTACCATCCATAAGCTAGAGCGGTTTCGCGCTGCACAGTCAGCGTGAAACCGCTCTAGGGTCTGTTGAGATTTAGCGTGAGTGGATCACGGTGGTGGCGAGGTAGATCATCGCGGCGAAGCTCTGGTCGGTCTTTTCGCTGCG
>NZ_SRXO01000003.1 GCF_008360935.1 Siccirubricoccus phaeus | reverse complement strand
CCTGAACCCGATCGAGCAACTCTTCGCCAAGATCAAGCACCTCATGCGCGCCGCCGAGCAGCGAACTATCGGCACCACCTGGCGCAAGGTCGGCGCCATCCTCGACCTCGTCAGCCCAACCGAATGCGCCAACTATCTCGCCAACTCAGGATATGCTTCCGCCTAAACACAGCATGCTCTAGAGCGGTTTCGCGCTGCACAGTCAGCGTGAAACCGCTCTAGGAGGTGGAGCCCCCAAGCAGCCCCAGCACCTCCTCCCGTCGCGGAATCGGCGCGATGGCGCCATAGCCGGTGGTGGAGAGCGCCGCGGCGGCATTGGCATAGCGCGCCGCTGCTTCCGGCGCGTCACCCGCCACCCAGCGCGCCAGGAAGGCGCCGGCGAAGGTGTCGCCCGCGCCGGTCGCGTCCACCGCCTGGACCTGATGGGGCGGGATGCGAAGGCGCGTCCCCGGCGTTGCCACCCACACCCCCTCCCCGCCGCATTTCAGCAGCACCAAAGGGCAGCCGAGCCGCAGGTAGAAGTCCAGCACCGCTTCCGGCGCCTCCTTCCCCGTCAGCACCCGGGCATCGTCCAGCGAGGGCAGGGCGATATCCGCCTGGGCGATCGCCGCATGGATCACCGCCGCCGCCCGTGCCGCGGGCCACAGGCCGAGGCGGAGGTTGGTGTCGTAGGACAGCGCCACCCCCGCCGCCCTGGCCACGGCGATGGCATGGAACACCGCGTCGCAGGCGCTCGGCGAGATGGCCTGGGAGATGCCGGAGACATGCAGCACCCGCGCGGCGCGGATGGCGTCCTCCGGGATCTCGGCCGGGGTCAGCAGGCTGGCGGCGCTGCCGCGGCGGTAGAAGGTGAAATGGTGGCCCGCCGCGTCATGGGTGACGGTGTAGAGGCCGGTCGGCGCCTCTGCCCGGCGCAGCACGTGCCGTGCATCCACGCCTTCCCGCTGCCACAGCGCCAGGAAGGAGTCGCCCGGCCGGTCCTGGCCGATGGCGGTGAGATAGCCGGCGCTGGCCCCCTGGCGGGCGGCGGCGATGGCGGCGTTGCTGGTATCCCCGCCATGGCCTTCCAGGTAGAGCACCCGGCCGCTGCCATCCGGCGGAAGCTGGTTCAGCTCCAGCATCGGCTCGCCGAGGCAGAGGATCGCCGCCATGGCGGTCAGGCCTGCATCAGCCCGAGCGCGTCCCGCGCGGCGCGGGCGATCGCGGCGCGGTTGCCGGCGGCGATCGCCGCCTCATCCACCAGCTTGCCGCCGATGCCGACGAAGGCGGCGCCGGCCGCCAGATAGGCCGGGGCGTTGGCGGCATCGACGCCGCCGGTGGGGCAGAACACCGCCTCCGGGAACACGGCGCGCACCGCCTTCACATGCGCCGGGCCGCCGAAGGAGGCAGCGGGGAAGATTTTTACGACCTCGGCGCCGGCGGCCAGCGCGGCGCGGATTTCCGTGGGCGTGGCGGCGCCCAGCATGGCGCAGGCCCCGGCCGCACGGGCGGCGGCGGCGATCTCCGGCGCCACCCAGGGGGTGACGAGGAAGCGCGCCCCGGCCGCCAGGCAGGCCTCCGCCGCCGCCTGATCCGGCACGGTGCCGGCACCGATGACGAGGTCCGGCTCCACGGCCAGGCGGCGGATCAGCCCCACCGCATCCGGCGTGGTGAGCGTGATCTCCAGAATATGCATGCCTTCCGCCCGCAGCCAGTCGCAGGCGGTGGTGGCATGCGCGGCGCTGTGGGTGCGGATGACCGGCACCACCCGGGCGCGGCGGAATTCGGCGATCAGCGGGTGCGGCATCTTCCGGGGTCCTCCCGCCCCCATCCTGCGGCGGATGGCGGAAGGAGGCCAGCGCGCGGGCGGCGCGCCCGGGGCGTTCAGGCGTTGGCGGCGAGCAGCATCCTGTCGGCGGTGGCTTCCAGCACGCGGGCGGCCTGGTTGGCGCCGGCGACCGCACTCGCGGTGCGGTCCAGCTCCGCCACATAGCCGGTCATGCTGCCCTCCAGCCCGGCCATGGCGCCGGAAAGGGCGCCGAGCTCGGCGCGCAGCCCGGCCACCGCGGCGGCCTGCTCGGCCAGCGCCACTTCCAGCCCGCGCAGCGCGCGGCGCAGCCGGTCCTCCGGCCGCTCCGGGAAGGCGAGCACGGTCGCGGCGATGGGCTGGTCCGACATGCTGCGCGCTCCTCATCCGGGGATGAAGAAAGAGTAAATGCGGCGCCCGTGCCTGTCCAGAGAAATGGTTAATAAATTGATACAGCGTCCCAGGACGTGATCCATGCCGGCATCGCTCCGCGGCCGCAGCCCTGCCGTCCTGCCGCCGAAGGCGGTATAGGCTGCGCATGGATACCGTCATCGAACTCGCCATCCTGCTGCTCCTGGTGGCGCTGAACGGCGCCTTCGCCCTCAGCGAGCTGGCGATCGTCTCCGCCCGGCGCGGCCGGCTGCTGACGCTGCAGCGCATGGGCAGGCCGGGCGCCACCGCCGCCCTGGCCCTGGCGGAGGACCCGCAGCGCTTCCTGCCGACCGTGCAGGTGGGCATCAGCCTGGTCGGCATCGTTGCCGGCGTCTTCGGCGGCGCGCGGCTGGCGGGGCCGCTGGCGGAGCTGCTGGCGAAGATCCCGGGCTTCGCGCCGCTGGCGACGGAGACGGCCTTCTTCCTCGTGGTCGTCGCCATCACCTATGCCAACCTCATCCTCGGCGAGCTGGTGCCGAAGCAGCTTGCGCTGCGCGACCCGGAGAAATTCGCCGTGGTGGTGGCGCGGCCCATGGCCTGGCTGGCCCGCTGGACCGGGCCGGTGGTCTGGGTGCTCGGGCAATCCTCCAACCTCTTCCTGCGGCTGCTCGGCGCCACCGGGCCGCAGGACCAGGCGGTGACGGAGGAGGAGGTGAAGGCCGTGGTCGCCGAGGGCGTGGAGGCCGGCGCCCTGGAGCGCGAGGAGCGGCACATGATCGAGCGCGTGCTGCGCCTGGCGGACAAGCCGGTGCGGGCGCTGATGACGCCGCGCAACGACGTCGCCTGGATCGACCGCAACGCCACGGCGCCCGACATCGCCGCCGCCATCCGCGCCCATACGGTGACGCGCTTCGTGGTGGCGGATGGGCGGATCGACAATGTGGTCGGCGTGGTGGTGGCGAAGGACCTGCTGGACCTGGCGCTGGAGGGCGAGGCGCTGAGCCTCGGCCGGGCGCTGCGCCAGCCTTTGGTGCTGCCGGACAATCTCTCGGCGATGGATGCGCTGGAGCGGATGCGGCATGACCCGCTGGGCATCGCCCTGGTGCTGGACGAATACGGCAGCTTCGAGGGGGTGGTGACGGCGAGCGACCTGCTGGAGGCGATCATCGGCGAGCTGGGGCCGGAGGAACAGCCGGCGACGCCGGGCGAGGCGGTGCAGCGGGCCGATGGCAGCCTGCTGCTGGACGGGATGATGCCGAGCGACGAGCTGCGGGCGCGGCTGGACCTGCCGGAACTGCCGGCGCGCGGCACCTACCACACGGTGGCGGGGCTGATGCTGGCGCTGCTGCGCCGGGTGCCGCGGGAGGGGGACCGGATCGTCTGGGCCGGGTGGCGTTTCGAGATCATCGACATGGATGGGCGGCGGGTGGACAAGGTGCTGGCGAGCAAGGAGGAGCTGCCCGCGGCGTGATTCCGAGAGGGGGCTCTCCCCCTCTCGGGCATCGGACGCAGTGCGTCCGATCCACCAAAGGCCGAAGGGCCTTTGGAAACCTTGAGTTTGGGCTGCGACCGTCGGGTCCAGGCTCAGGGGTTCAAAGGGCCGTTCGGCCCTTCGCAGGTGGCGGGCTGCGGCACGGCCGCAAACTCAACGCCGGATCGTGACCTGCGTCAGATCCTGGTACCAGCTCTTCGCCTGGAAGAAGCCCTGCACCTCCGGCCGCAGCGCCCGCGGGTTCACGTCATGCACCACCCACAGCCAATAGGCATTGTCCACGACATGCTCGTGCACGCGGGCGAGGAGCTTGTCGCGCTCCGCCTCGTCGAAGGTCCGCGTCGCCTGGTCCAGCAGCGCCTGCAGCGGCGGCTCGCAGATGCCGGACCAGTTCAGCCCCTCGGGCGGCGCGGCGTCGCAGGAGAAGAAGCGCTGGAAGGCATCGAAGGGCGTGGAGATGCCCATGCTGTTGTTCAGCGCATGCAGCCCGCGCGCGCTGGCATCCAACGGCCCCTTCACCCGCTGGCCACGCAGCGCGTTCCACTCCACCACCTCGAATTTCAGGTCGACGTCGACATTGCGGAGCTGCTGCTGCACCACCTCGTTCATCGGCAGGGGCTGCATCTGGCCGGAGCCGGAGGGGGAGATCATGAAGGTGATGCTGAGCGGCTTGCGCGGGCCGTAACCGGCCTCCGCCAGTAGCCGCTTCGCCTCCGCCGGATCGTAGCGGATCCGGAAGCCCGGCTTGCCGAACCAGGGGCTGTCCGGCAGGACCATGCCGGTGGCCGGCACCGCCATGCCGCCGAGCAGCGCCACGATCTCGTCCCGGTTGACGGCAAGGTTCAGCGCGCGCCGCACCCGCACATCCGCCAGCGGCGTGTTCTCCCCGGCGATGCGGAGGATATAGGGCCAGATATGCGGGTAGGGGTTGGTCTTGATGACCATGCCCTGGGCGCGCAGCGCCGGCACCGCGTCGGGCGGCGGCGCCTCGATGAAATTCACCTGGCCGGAGAGCAGGGCGGCGACGCGGGTATTGGGATCCGGGATGGGCAGCAGCAGCAGCCGTTCCACCTTCGGGCGGCGCGGCACGTCCCAGTATTCCGCATTGGGCACCAGCACGGCGCGCTGCCGCGGCGTGATCTCCTGCGCCCTGAAGGGGCCGGTGCCGGAGGGAGAGCGGCTGAAGGCGTCCCAGCCGCCCAGCTTCTTCCACTGCGCCGGGCTGGAGATGTGGAGGAAGACGATCTGGTCCAGCAGGTAGGCATCCGGCGTGCCGGTGCCGATGGCCAGCTTGTGGCTCTCGATCTTCCGCCAGCTTTTCACGCTGGGGATGCGGAAGGCCAGGGTCAGGCGCTGCTGCGGGTCGTAATGCGGGGCGTTGCGGTCCAGCAGCTTCTCGAAATTCCAGATCACCGCATCGGCGTCGAATTCCGCGCCGTCGTGGAATTTCACGCCGCGGCGCAGCTCGAAGATCCATTCCGCCTGGTTCTCCGGGTTCTGGTACCAGCGCTCGGCGAGGCCCGGCACGATGTGCGGAATCTCGCTCTCCTGGTTCAGATTCCAGTAGACGAGGCTGTCATAGAGGGTGAAGCCCATCCAGCGGATGCCCTCGGCGCCCTGGTCCGGCGCGCCGCGGGTGGTGGGGATGTCGGCGGCGGTCATGCCGATGCGCAACTCGCCGCGCGCCTGCTGGGCGGTGGCGCGGCCGGCAGCCAGCAGGGCGGCGGCAAGGGCGAAGCCGCCGCGGCGTGTCGTCTCGAAATTCATGGCGTGCTCATCCTGGCGGCACCGGCGTGCGGCAATGGGTGAAAGCGGCCCGCATCCGCGACGGGATGCGCGCTTGACGTAAGGGGCATGGCGGCCTTTCCAGAGCGGAGCGACCCGGCTTCGATCACCTCCGGCGCCGGGTGGAAAGCAATCGGCATGCCGGTGGCGGTGGGACGGTGCTGGCAGCATGGCAAGGGTGGAGCGGATGGATGACGGGCTGCGCCGGAGGGTCGCCTGGGTGGCGGCGCTGAACCTCGGCTATTTCGGCGTGGAATTCGCCGTGGCGCTCGGCATCGGCTCCGTCGCGCTCTTCGCCGACAGCGTGGATTTCCTCGAGGACGCCTCGGTGAACCTGCTGATCCTGCTGGCCCTGGGCTGGCCCGCGCCGGCGCGGGCGCGCCTCGGCATGGGGCTGGCGCTGCTGCTGCTGGTGCCGGGGGTGGCGACGCTGTGGACGGCCGGCGGGAAGCGGGCAGCCTGATGCGGGCGGCCTTCCTCTCAGCGCGGAATGACGCGATGGCCGATCTCGCCATCATCGCGGCCGGCCTGGTACGGCGTTCCTGTGGCGCAGCGCCTGGCCGGACCTGGTGGTGGGGCTGGGGATCGCGGCGCTGAACGCCGACGCGGCGCGCGAGGTGTGGCAGGCTGCGCGGCAGGAGGCGCGGGCAGCGAAGGCCTGAGGCAGGGCGCCGCCCCGGCCTGCGCCTATTCCGCCGCTTCCGGCCGGGCGGCGTGGCGGCTGACCGGCCGCGCCAGGCCCAGATGCTCGCGCAGCGTCGTCCCCTCATAGTCCCGCCGCAGCAGCCCCCGCTCCTGCAGGATCGGCACCACCAGCTCGACGAAATCCTCCAACCCCTCCGGCAGGTGCGAGGGCTGGATGAGGAAGCCGTCCGAGCCGTGGTTCAGGAACCACTGCTCCATCTCATCGGCGATCTGCACCGCGCTGCCCACCAGCGTGCGCTGGCCGCGCGCGCCGGCGAAGCGCTGGTAGAGCTGGCGGATGGTCAGCTCCTCTTCCCGCGCCCAGCGCAGCACGTTGCGCAGCGCCGTGGTGCTGCCATTGGTGGTCATCGCATAGGCCGCTTCCGGCAGCTTCGCATCCAGGTCGTAGGGCCTGAGGTCGAAGCCGCCGAGGGCGTTGGAGAGCAGCTCCAGCCCCACATCCGGGTGGATCAGCGCCTGCAGCGCGGCGTGCTTCTCCTTCGCCTCCGCCTCGGTGCGGCCGGGGATGGCGTTCAGCCCGGGCAGGATGAGGAGCTGGTCCGGCGTGCGGCCGTATTTCGCCATGCGCCCCTTCAGGTCGCGGTAGAAACCCTGCGCGCCTTCCAGCGTGTATTGCCCGGTGAAGACGCCTTCGGCGAAGCGCGCCGCCGCCTCCTTCCCCGCCTCCGAGGAGCCGGCCTGGAACAGCACCGGCTGGCCCTGCGGCGAACGCGCCACGTTCAGCGGCCCGCGGACGGAGAAATGCTCGCCCTTGTGGTGCAGGTAATGCAGCTTCGTGGGATCGAAATAGGTGGCGCTGGCGCGGTCGATCAGGAAGGCGTCGTCGTCCCAGCTATCCCACAGCCCCTGCACCACCTCGGTGAATTCGAGGGCGCGGTCATAGCGCTCGCCATGCTCGAAATGCGCCTCCCGGCCGAAATTATAGGCTTCGGTGAGGTTGGCGGAGGTGACGACGTTCCAGCCGATGCGGCCCTTGCTGATCATGTCCAGCGAGGCGAAGCGGCGGGCGATGTTGTAGGGCTCGTTGTAGGAGGTGGTGGCGGTGCAGACGAGGCCGATATGCTGCGTCGCCACGGCGAGCGCGGCGAGCAGCGTCGTCGGCTCGAAATAGGCCATGTATTGCGGCCAGCGCTTCAGCGCGTCCAGGTTGCCGTCGCGGGTCGCCACCGCATCGGCCAGGAAGATCATGTCGAAGCGGCCGCGCTCGGCGATGCGGGTGATCTCGATGTAGTGGTCGATGTTCAGCCCCGCATCGGGCTGCGCGCCGGGATGCAGCCAGGAGGCGACATGATTGCCGGTGGGGTGGAAGAACGCGCCGAGATGCATCTGGCCACGACGCGCCGGAGACGATGCCATGCTGAGCCCCTGCCGGATGAGCGCAGCCGCTGGGATGCGGGCTGCCGCTGCTGCCGACACAACTAGACCATGATGGCCGCGCGCTGAAGGGTGCATGTGGCGCAGCCCGTTGACCGGGCGCGGGATTTCGGCGGGGCGCGGCGTGACGGCGTGGAGGCCCTGCCGGGTGGCCGGCACCTGCGCCGCCAGGCCGGCGGCCTGCACCGCCCTGCCGCCCGGGGCCGGGCCTTGCCGCCGCGTTGACGGCGGCGACCCGCTGCGGCAGCCTTCCGGCCAGCAAGAGCGAGCATGGCGGCAGCGCCGGCAAAGGCAGCCCTGGCGCCGCGTCGGCGCCAGCTGCCCCGGGGGAAACGATGAGGAGATACCTGGCCGCTTTGGGCGCGGCGCTGGTCCTGGCGCTGCTTGCCGGGCGTGCGGAGGCCTTTCCGGACCGGCCCCTGCGCCTGATCGTGCCCTTCGGCGCCGGCGGCACCACGGACATGGTCGGCCGCCTCTTCGCCCAGGAGCTGGGGGCGGCTTTGGGCCAGCCCGTGGTGGTGGAGAACCGGCCGGGCGCGGGCGGCAATATCGGCTATGCGGTGGCAGCCCGGGCGGAGCCGGATGGCTATACGCTCCTCCTGGCGGGCACCGGCATCACCAGCAGCCCCTTCCTCTACCGGTCGGTGCCCTACCGGCTGGAGGATCTGGCGCCGGTCAGCCTGCTGGTCTCGGCGCCCAACGTGCTCATCGTCCGCAACACCCTGCCCGCCCGGTCCGTGGCGGAATTCGTCGCCCTGGCGCGCAGCCGGCCGGGCGAGCTGGTCTATGCGACGGCGGGCGTCGGCAGCTCCTCCCATGTCGCTAATGTCCTGTTCCACCTCGCCGCGGGGCTTCGGCTGGAGCAGGTGAATTACCCGGTGGGCGCCGCCGCCTTCGTCGACCTGCTCGCCGGGCGCGCCGACACCATGATCTACCCGCTGCCGGAGACGCTGACCTATATCCAGTCCGGCCGCGTCAGGGCGCTGGCGGTGACCGCGCCCACTTCCGTGGCCGCCGTCCAGGGCGTGCCCAGCATGGCGGAGGCCGGGTTCCCGGCGGCCGAGCTGGTCGGCTGGTACGGGCTCTTCGCGCCGGCGCGGACGCCGGAGCCGATCCTCGACCTGCTGCATCGCCACCTGGCGGCGATCCTCGCCAGGCCGGAGCTGCGGCAGCGCACGCAGGCGCTGAGCGCCGACCCGATGCCGGCAAGCCGCGTGGAATTCGGCGCCTATCTGGAAGCGCAGACGGCGCGCTGGTCGCGCTTCGTGACGGAAACCGGCGTGCGGGCCGATTAGAGCGTGATCGGTTGAGGTCGAATCGACCGAAACCGTGAATCACGCCACCGAACAATGAGCTAGAGCGGGGCGGGTGAGCGCAGCCCAACCGATCCCGCTCTAGAGCGTGACCGGGTGAGGCCGCATCGGCCGGTCCCGCTCTGGCGCGTCTTCCCGGGCGCGGCCCGCCCCCGGCCTGCCCCCCTGCCCCGGGTCGCGCGGATGGTTCCCCGCCCGGGGCATTCCTGCTCTCATCCCGGGAAAACCGGGAGGAACCATCCATGCGCCCGCCTCGCCGCGCCGTGCTCGGACTGCTCGCTGCAGCCCCGGCCCTCGCCCAGCCCCGGCTTCAGCCCGCCCCCTGGCCCGGCCGCCCGCTGCGCTGCATCGTGCCCAGCGCCGCCGGCGGCTACGAAATCTATGCCCGCATCCTGGCGCCGCGCCTCTCGGAGCTGCTCGGCCAGCCGGTGGTGGTGGACAACAGGCCCGGCGCCAATGGCACGATCGGCATGCAGGAGCTGCAGCGCAGCCCGGCCGACGGCTACAGCTTCATGTTCGCCCATGTCGGGGCGATCTCCATCGGCACCGCCATCTACCCGAACATGCCGCTGGACCCGGTGGAGGACCTGGCCGCAATCGCCGTCGCCGTCACCTCGCCGCTGGTCTGGTCCGCGAACCCCGGCGCGCCCTTCCGCAGCCTGCCGGAGATGGTGGCGCGGGTGCAGGAGGAGCCGGGCGCGCACCGCTACGGCCTGCCCGCCTCCGGCAGCATCCCGCATCTGGTGGCGGAGGATTTCAAGCGCCGCCATCGGCTGGACCTGCCGGCGGTGCCCTATCGCAGCACGCCGCAATCGCTGCTGGCGGTGATCGCCGGGGAGGTGCCGGTGACGGTGGACAGCCTCGGCGCCAGCCATGGCCATCTGGTCTCCGGCCGGCTGCGGGCGCTGGCCGTCACCGGCCGCACCCGGTCGGACCGGCTGCCGGAGGTGCCGACGGCGCTGGAGGCCGGGCTGGATACGCGGGAATGGGTCGCCTGGTACGCCTTCATGGCGCCCAAGGCGACGCCGCCGGAGGTGATCGGGCGGCTGAACGCGGCGGTGAACCAGGCTTTGCAGGAGGCGCCGGTGGCGGGCCGCATCCGCGAGCTGGGGGCGGCCCCCCGGCTTTCCACGCCGGCGGAGACGCTGGAATTCATCCGGGCGGAGAAGGCGGAATTCGGCGCCATCGCCCGGGCCGGGGGGATTCGGGTGGAGTAGCGGGTGGGAGTTGCTTCGCTCCATGCTCGCGGCAGGGGGCGCTGCCCCCCGCACCCCCGCCGGGGAGGCGGGCGCCTCCCCGGACCCCGGCGTGAGTTTCAGACCCGACGGTTGAACCTGGAGACTCACGGCGGGATCTGGGGGGAAGCTCTTTCTCCCCGGCGGCGGTGCAGGGTCGCGGGCACTGGCCGCGACGTCCTCTTCGCGGGGGTTCGGGAGCCAAGCCCCCGTTCACCCCTCCGTCGGCCGCACCTGGTCCCCGCTGCGGATGGCGTCGGAAGGGCTGTCGATCACCCGGTCCCCCCGCTCCAGGCCGGATGCGATGTCGAGCTCGGCGCCCAGGTCGCGGGCGATGCGCACCGGCTTCACCACCACCCTGCCCTCGGCATCCACGACGGCGATGGCGGTGCCGCTGGCGCGGAAGATCAGCGCGCTGGCCGGCACGCGGAGCTGCGGCGCGGCGCTGGCCTGGGGCGGCAGCTCCAGCCGCACCTGGGCATAGCCGCCGGGCTTCAGCGCGCCATCCGCATTGTCCACGGTGAACTGCACCAGCATGGCGCCGGATTGCACATCCACCGCATCGGCGGTGCGGGTCAGCTCCGCGGTAAAGCTGCGGTCGGGATATTCCGGCACGCTGAACTCGGCCTTCATCCCCTGGCGGATGGAGCCGGTATAGGCCTGCGGCACGCGCACATAGAGCCGCAGATGGCTCATATCGGTCACGGTGAAGAGCGGCGGCGAGCTGGTGCTGCCGGAGACGATCAGCCCGCCCACATCGATGGCGCGGCTGGTGACGGTGCCGTCGAAGGGCGCGGTCACCTGCTTGAAGCCGGTCAGGGCACGCAGCCGGTTTACCTCCGCCTCCGCCTGGCTGAGCTGGGCGGTGCGCGCCGCCAGGTCGCCCCGGCGCTCATCCGTCGCCTGCTGGGAGACGACGGCGCGGGCGTTCAGCTCGTTCCAGCGCTGGGCGGTGCGGGCGGCGAGGTCCCGCTGGGCGCGGGCGGTGGCGACGGCCGCCTCCGCCGCGGCCAATTGCTGGTCGAGGTCCGGCGTGTCGATCAGCGCCAGGACCTGGCCGGCCTGCACCCGGTCGCCGATATCGGCGAGGCGGCGGGCGACGAAGCCATTGGTGCGGGCATAGACCGGCGCCTCCGCCCAGGCCTGCAGCCGGCCGGGCAGGGTCAGCGGCCGCGGCGCCACGGCGCTGGGCTGGATGATGCGCACGCTCGGCACCGCGACGGCGGCGGTGACTTCCCGCAACTCCTCCTCCGCGTCGAGCCGGGCGCTGACCTTGAGCGCCCCGGCCCCGAGCAGCGCCAGCAACCCGAGGCAGAGCACCAGCCCCACCCGGCGCGGGCTGGCGGCAGGCTGCTCGGCCTCGGTTCCGGCCGCGGGAGGCTCGGCCGGCTGGGTTTCTGGCACGGGCGCTTCAGGCATGGGCGGTGGCTCCTCCCGGGCGGACGGCGCTGGCGGCATGGCGCCGCCGCCCGTGGATCATGGCGAAGACGGTGGGAACGAAGATGAGGGAGGCGCAGGTGGCGACCAGCAGCCCGCCGATCACTGCGCGGCCGAGCGGCGCGTTCTGCTCGCCGCCCTCGCCCAGGCCGAAGGCCATGGGCGCCATGCCGATGATCATCGCGAGCGCCGTCATCAGCACCGGGCGGAAGCGGGTGGTGCCGGCCTCGAAGGCGGCGATCGCGGCATTGCCCACCGCCTCCAGCCGTTCCCGCGCGAAGCTCACCACCAGGATGGAATTCGCGGTGGCAACGCCCATGCACATGATGGCGCCGGTCAGCGCCGGCACGGAAAGCGGCGTGCCGGAGAGGAAGAGCATCCAGGCGATGCCGGCCAGCGCCGAAGGCAGGGCGGCGACGATGACGAAGGGGTCGGCCCAGGACTGGAAGTTGATGACGATGAGCAGGTAGATCATCACCACCGCGCCGAGCAGGCCGAAGCCCATGCCGGTGAAGGCGGTGGTCATGGTCTGGTACTGGCCGCGCAGGGTGACGCGGACGGCGGCGGGCTTCTCCGCATCCAGTTTCGCGATCTCCCGCTGCACGGCATCGGCCACGGCGCCGAGGTCGCGGCCCTGGGTCGCGGCATAGACGCTCACCATGGGCTGGATGTTGTACTGCGAGACGACGGAGGGGGAGTTCGCGCGCACCAGCGTACCGAGCGCGCCGAGCATCTGCGGCTCCGGCGCACGCGGGCCGGTGACGGGGAGGGATTCCAGCTCCTCCATCGTATCGGCCAGGTATTCCGGCGTCTGCGCCACCACCGGGTAGGTCACGCCGTTGGCCGGGTTCAGCCAGTAGACCGGCGCGGTCTGCAGGGAGCCGGCGATGGCGCCGGCCAGGCTCGTGGTCACGTCGCGCTCATCCAGGCCGAGCGCATTGATGCGGGTACGGTCGGCCAGGAAGCGCAGGGTGGGGCTGCCGGCGGGCTGCTGGATGCGGGCGTCCACCAGCCCGTCGATGCCGCGGATGGCGCGCAGGATGCGCTGCGCATGCTCCTGGTTCTGGGCGATGTTGGGGCCGGTGACCTGCACCTCGATCGGCGCCGGCGCGCCGAAATTGAGGATCTGGCTGGTGATGTCGGCGGGGAGGAAGGAGAAGGTGACGGTGGGGAACAACCGCGGCAGCTCCAGCCGCAGCCGGCGGATATGCTCGGCCGTCGGCCGGTGGTCGTGCCTGAGGCTGATGAGGATGTCGCCATCCATCGGGCCGACCGTGCCGGAGGAGCTGTAGGTGACGTTGATGGTGCTGTTCGGCAGGCCGATGCTGTCGACGATGGTGTCGATCTCCTCCGGCGGGATCAGCCGGCGGATCTCCCGCTGGATCTGGTCGAAGAGGGCGGAGGTTTCCTCGATGCGGGTGCCGGCGGGGGCGCGGGCATGCAGCGCGATGGTGCCGCTATCCACCTCGGGGAAGAAATTGCGGCCGAGGAAGGGTACCAGCGCCAGGCTGCCGAAGGCGAAGATCAGGAAGAGCAGCAGGGTGGTCCAGCGCAGCCGGATGGCGAGGCGCAGCACCCTGCCATAGCCCAGGCGGAAGCGTTCGAATTGCGTCTCGAAGCCGCGCTGGAACCGGCCGAGGAGATGGGTGGGCGGCGGCGCGTGGCCATGACCGTGCAGCCCGCCGGCATGCGGCTTCAGCAGATAGGCCGCCATGGTCGGCACCAGGGTGCGGGAGAGGATGAAGGAAGCAACCATGGCGAAGACCACCGACATCGCCATGGGCACGAAGAGGAAGCCGGAGACGCCGGGCAGGAAGAACATCGGCACGAAGACGATGCAGATGCAGAGCAGCGAGACGAAGGCCGGCACCACGATCTGCTGCGCCCCGTCCAGGATGGCGGTGCGGACGTCCTTCCCCTGCTCCAGGTGCCAGTTGATGTTCTCGATGGTGACGGTGGCGTCGTCCACCAGGATGCCGACGGCGAGCGCCAGGCCGCCCAGGGTCATCACGTTCAGCGTCTGGCCGAAGGCCGCCAGGGTGAAGATCGCCGCCAGGATCGCCAGCGGGATGGAGGTGGCGATGATGACGGTGGAGCGCCAGGAGCCGAGGAAGAGCAGGATCATCAGCGAGGTCAGCGCCGCGGCCAGCGCGCCCTCGAAGGCGACGCCGGTGATGGCGGCCTTCACGAAGATGGACTGGTCGTTCAGCGGCGCGATGCGGAGCTGCGAGGGCAGGCTCGGCATGAGCTGCGGCAGCATGGCGAGGATGCCGTTCACGATGCTGATGGTGGAGACGGAGCCGTTCTTCAGCACCGTCATTAGCACCGAGCGCTGGCCGTCCACATGCACCACGTTCTGCTGCGGCTGGGCGCCGTCCCGCACATTGGCGACGTCGCCGATGGTGAGCGTCGCGCCATTGACGGTGCGGATGGGCAGCGCCGCCAGCTCCGCCACCGTGCCGGGGGCGTTGTTCAGCAGCAGGTTGTACTGGTAGTCGCCGATTTTGACGAAGCCGGCGGGGGTGATCTGGGTCTGCGCCGCGATGGCGTTGCCGACATCCTGCGCCGAGAGGCCCTTGGATTGCAGCGCCTGCGGGTCGAGGTCGATCTGGATCTGCCGGGTGCGGCCGCCCGCCGGGCCCGGCATGGCGGCGCCCGGCACGGTGACGAGCTGGGGCCGGATGAAATTCGTGCCGAGGTCGTAGAGCTGCTGCTCATTGAGCCCGACCCCGGAGAGGGCGAGCTGCAGGATGGGCACGGTGGAGGCGTTGTAATTCAGGATCAGCGGCGGCGTGGTGCCCGGCGGCAATTGGCGCAGCAGGGTCTGGGAGACGGCGGTGACCTGGGCATTGGCAAGGCGGACATCGGCGCCCGGCTGGAAGAAGATCTTCACGATGCCGAGGCCGGGATAGGAGGTGCCCTCGATATGCTCGATGTCGTTCACCGTGGTGGTGAGCGAGCGCTGATAGGGGGTGAGGACGCGGCCCGCCATGTCCTCCGGCGTCAGCCCGTTGAAGGTCCAGCCCACGGCGATGACCGGCACGGGGATGTTGGGGAAGATGTCCGCCGGGGTGCGCAGCGCGGCGAGGCCGCCGCCGAGCACGATCATCAGCGCCATCACCACGAAGGTGTAGGGACGCGAGAGGGCGACGCGGACCAGCGCGATCATGCGGCGGCCCCAGGGGCTTGGGCTGCGGCCCCGGGCCGGCGAGCCGGCAGCAGCCCCCCCGCCCGCGGTTGCGCCCCCCCAGCCTGCGAGCAACAGGAAGCTGCCAGGACCGCCTGGTCCGTATCCGAGGCATCCATCGCCGTCCTTCGCCTCCGGAAGAGGTCTCCGCCGACCGTCGCAGAAAGGATAACCGATCGGATTATCGACGATAACACCACCCGACGGCCGGGGCATCCATGGCCGGACACTGCCTTACAGGAGGTGTCCTGGACATGAACTGCTCTTTCACTGGGCGATGTGCCGTGATGTCTGCCGCCTTCTTGCTCGGGCGGACATGGGCGGCGGGGATGGGCGCCTCGCCCTCCTGGGGTCGGATCCCAGCCTCGCCGGCCGCGATCGGGCCGGGCCGGCCCCCGAGCGGCGGGCGCCATTGTCAGAGTATGGTAGCGCACAATTCAAATTTTAACGAAACCATTACAAATCCGTCGTCCCAAGACGCGAGATGACCGCGTCGCCTCCCGGTAGAGCGAGATCCGTCCGCCTTTCTTGCCATGGCGGACGGAACGCCTCACGGCCAGCCTGCGGGAGCCATCCTTATGTCCGGGACGAATATCGATCTCTCCACCTATGTCCGCATCGGCCGCTACGACCTGCCCGAGCCCACCCGGACCGACGCCCCGGAAGACAGTGTCCTGGCCCAGGAAGTCTCCGCCGTCACCTACAACCGGGATACCGACACGCTCTTCGTCGTCGGCGATGGCGGCACCTCGATCGTGCAGATCTCGAAGGAAGGCGAGCTCATCGACTCGATGACGCTGGCGCCCGGCGGCAGCCCGCAGAACACCGAATTCTACGATCCCGAAGGCCTCGCCTATATTGGCAACGGCATGTTCGTGATGACCGAGGAGCGCGACCGCCGCGCCGTCCTCTTCACCTACGAGGCCGACGGCACCCTGACCCGCGACGAGGCGCAGACCGTCACCCTCGGCACCAATGTCGGCAATATCGGCCTGGAAGGCCTGACCTACGACCCGCTGACCAACGGCTACATCTTCGTCAAGGAAGCCGACCCGGAAGGCATCTTCCAGACCACGATCGACTTCGACGCCGGCACGGCGAGCAACGGCTCCGCCAGCACCGAGAACTCGACCAACCTGTTCGACCCCGGGCTGCTCGGCCTCACCGACATCGCCGACGTCTTCGCCTTCTCCAACGTCGCCCTGCTGACCGGCACCGACGAGGCCGAGCACCTGCTGGTGCTGAGCCAGGAGGATGGCCGGATCGTCGAGGTGGACCGCGACGGCAACATCCTCAGCACGCTCACCATCTTCACCGATCCCGGCAACCCCCTCGCCCTGCCCGACCAGCAGCATGAGGGGCTGGCGATGGATGATGACGGCATCCTCTATGTCGTCAGCGAGAATGGCGGCGGCGATTTCGACCACCCGCAGCTCTGGGTCTATGCGCCCTCCGCCGCGGCGAACACCGCACCGACCGCCATCGCGCTGGACGGCGCCGTCACCACGCTGGAGGAGGACACCGGCACCTCCTCCCGCGTCCGGGTGGCCAATGTCGTCATTACCGATGACGGCCTCGGCTCCCATACCTTCTCGCTCAGCGGCGCCGATGCGGCGATGTTCGAGGTGGACAACACCGGCCTCTACATCAAGGCCGGCACCGTGCTGGACTACGAGACGCAGTCGAGCTTTTCCGTCACCGTCGCGATCGACGACGAAGGCGTGGGCGGCACGCCGGATGCGACGACGAGCTACACCCTGACGCTGACGGATGTGGCCGACAACCCGGCGCCGGCGGGCCTCTACATCTCCGAGATCGCGCCCTGGTCGAGCGGCAACAGCCCGGTCGGCGCCGATTGGTTCGAGGTGACGAATGCCGGCACCAGTGCGGTGGATGTCACCGGCTGGAAGATGGATGACAGCTCCGACGTTTTCGCCCAGGCCGTCAGCCTCACCGGCATCACCAGCATCGCCGCCGGCGAGTCGGTCATCTTCCTCGAGACCGACGACCTCGAGGCGGCTAAGGCCGAGTTCATCGCCACCTGGTTCGGCGGCACCGCCCCGGCCGGGCTGCAGATCGGCGCCTATAGCGGCGGCGGTGTCGGGCTGAGCACCGGCGGCGACGCGGTGAACCTCTACAACGCCGTCGGCGAGAAGCAGGCGAGCGTGAGCTTCGGCGCTTCCCCGGCCGACGCCCCCTTCACCAGCTTCAACAACGCGGCCGGGCTGAACAATGCCGAGGTCACGGCGCTCAGCGAGGTGCGCACCAACGGCGCCTTCGCCGCGCCGGGCGACGCGGCGGAGATCGGCTCCCCCGGCACCGTCGGCCGGGTCTTCATCTCGGAAGTGGCGCCCTGGTCCAGCGGCGACAGCCCGGTCGGCGCCGACTGGTTCGAGGTGACGAACGGCACGGGCTTCGACCTCGACATCACCGGCTGGAAGATGGATGACAGCTCCGGCTCGCCGGCCGCCGCGGTGGCGCTCAACGGCATCACCACCATCGCCGCGGGCGAATCGGTGATCTTCCTCGAGACCGACGATCCCGAAGCCACAATCGCCGCCTTCATCGACACCTGGTTCGGCGGCACCGCGCCGGCGGGGCTGCAGATCGGCACCTATAGCGGCTCCGGCGTCGGCCTCAGCACCGATGGCGACGCGGTGCATCTCTACGACGCCAGCAACGCGCTGCGGGCGAGCCTGACCTTCGGCGCCTCCCCGGAGGCAGCCCCCTTCGGCACCTTCGACAACGCCGCGGGGCTGAACGCCGCCACCGTCACGCAGCTTGCGGCGGCGGGCACCGATGGCGCCTTCGCCGCGCCGGGCGACGCGACGGCGATCGGCTCGCCCGGCGCGGTCGCGGCGGCGGAGGAGCCGACCGGCCCGGCCTTCACCCTGCAGATCCTGCATGCCTCGGATTTCGAGGCCGGCGTGCAGGCGGTGGATCGGGCGCCGCAATTCGCCGCCATCGTGGACAGGCTGGAAGACCAGTACGCCAACAGCATCACCCTGGCCTCCGGCGACAACTACATCCCCTCGCCCTTCCTCAATGCCCAGGGCGATCCGACGATGAATGCGGTGCTGCAGGAATTCTACGCGCAGCTCCTCGGCGTGCCGGTCGAGACGCTCTCCGGCCTCACCTCCGATCTCGGCCGCGTCGACATCGCCATCATGAACGCCCTAGGCGTGCAGGCGAGCGTCTTCGGCAACCATGAATTCGACCTCGGCACCCGCACCATCCTGAACGCCATCGACATGACGCAGTCGGGCGGCCTGGCCACCGCGATCGGCGCCATGTTCCCCTACCTCTCGGCGAATCTGGACTTCTCCGGCGATGCCGACCTGGCGCCGCTGTTCACCGATGCGCTGCGCGACGCGGCGAGCTATGCGACGACCGCCGCCGATCTCGACCCGGCGAATATCGCGGCCGAGGCGGCGGACAAGCAGATCGCGCCCTGGACCACCATCGAGGAGAATGGCGAGACCATCGGCGTGCTCGGCCTCACTACCCAGGTGCTGGCCAGCATCTCCTCCGTCACCGGCGTGCGGGTGCTGGACTCGGCCGGCGATGGCGGGCAGAACAACACCGACGAGCTGGCGCAGATCCTGCAGCCCTATGTGGACCAGATGACGGCGCAGGGGATCAACAAGATCATCCTGCTGAGCCATCTGCAGCAATACGGGCTGGAGCTGGAGCTGGCGGGCAAGCTCGCGGGCGTCGACATCATCATCGCCGGCGGCAGCCACTCGGTCTTCGCGGATGAGACCGACCGGCTGACGGAAGGGGTGACCGCCGACGAGACCTATCCGGTGATCCGTACCGGCGTGGACGGCAATGCCGTCGCGGTCGTGAACACGGGCGGCGAGTACTACGATGTCGGCCGGCTGGTGATCGGCTTCGACGCGAATGGCGTGATCCTGCCCGACAGCATCGACCCCGAGGTGTCCGGCGCCTATGTGGCGGATGACCAGACGGTCGACGAGCTCTATGGCGAGGGTGAGGATCCCTATGCCGATGGCACGCGCGGCGGCGAGGTGAAGCAGCTCGTCGACGCCGTCGACGCGATCATCGACGCCAAGACCGCCGTCGTCGCCGGCTACACCGATGTCTATCTCCAGGGCCAGCGGGCCTTCACCCGCACCCAGGAGACGAATTTCGGTAACCTCTCGGCCGACGCCAACCTCTCCTACGCCAGGTCGGTCGACGACAGCGTGGTCATCAGCATCAAGAATGGCGGCGGCATCCGCGAGGGCGTCGGCACCGTCGGCGCGGGCGAGATCCCGAGCTACGAGCCGCCGGCGGGCGGCCGCGTCACCCAGCTCGACATCGAGAACGCGCTGCGCTTCAACAACGGCCTGTCGCTGGTCACGGTGACCGCGCAGGGCCTGCTCGACATCCTGGAGAACGCCGTCCGCGGCGTGGCGCCGGGCGCGACGCCGGGCAGCTTCCCGCAGGTCTCCGGCCTGAAATTCAGCTTCGACCCCAGCCGGGCCCCGGGTGACCGGGTGCTGAGCCTGGCCGTGGTGGATGAGGCCGGCTACCTCATCGACGTGGTGGTGCAGGATGGCGCGGTGGTCGGCGATGCCAGCCGCAGCTTCCGGCTGGTGACGCTGAACTTCCTGGCCGATGGCGGCGACGGCTATCTCGGCGGCAGCGGCGGCGCGGTCGTCACGCCGACCGACCGGGTGGACCTGTTCAACCCGGCCGACCCCAGCAGCTACACGACGGAAGGGCGCGAGCAGAAGGCCTTCGCCGACTACATGGCGGCGCATTACGGCACGCCGGAGGCGGCCTACGGCACGGCCGAGACGACGCCGGACCTCGACGAGCGCGTGCAGAACCTCGCCGCCCGCGAGGACGACGTGCTGCCGGACCCCGAGGGCACGGCGGGCGACGACAACCTGTTCGGCACCGCCGGCGACGACGTGCTGAACGGCCTGGCCGGCAATGACGTCATCACCTCCGGCGCCGGCAATGACAGCATCGATGGCGGCGCGGGCCTCGACATCGCCGTCATCGGCGCGGCGCGGGCCGAGGCGACGGTGGTGAAGACCGGCTTCGAGACCTGGACCGTGACCACCGCAGAGGGCACCGACACGCTGACCGGCGTGGAGCGGCTGCACTTCACCGATGGCGACCGTTCGCTGCTGCCGCTGGCGAACGACTTTCTCGGCACCCTCACCTCCAGCCCGCTCTTCCAGCACAGCGGCGGCACGCTGGCCTTCTGGGCGGTGGAGGACGGGCACGTCACCGCCGCCACCGGCCTCGGCGTCACCGCCGCCGGCTGGTCGGCGGTGGCGGCCGGCGACCTCACCGGCGACGGCATCGCCGATCTGGTGTTCCAGAGCGAGGCCGGGGACATCGCCCTGTGGACGACCAGCCAGGGCGTGGTCACCGCCACGCAGGGCATCGGCCTGCTGGGCGAAGGGGAGAGCTTCGCCGGCCTCGGCGACGTCAATGGCGACGGCACGCAGGACATCCTGCTGCGCGGCGCCGATGACCGGATCCTCGCCTGGACGGTCGCGAACGGCGCAGTCACCGGCGAGACGGTGGTCGGCACCACCAACGCCGCCTGGACCCTGGGCGGCACCGCCGATGTGAACAGCGACGGCACGGACGACCTCGTCTTCATCAGCGCCGATGGCGATGTCGCCGCCTGGCTGGTGCAGGACGGCGTCGCCACCGCCGGCCCCGGCATCGGCAAGCTGGCCGCGGGCTGGAGCTTCGGCGCCGTCGCGGATGTCGATGGCGATGGCCACCAGGATCTGGTGTTCAGCCACACCGACGGCTCGGTCGCCGCCTGGCGGCTGGACGGCAACGGCGCGGTGGCCGCGGCCGGTTCGGTCGGCAATCTGGCGCCGGGCTGGAGCCTCGTCAGCAGCGGCGACTACACCGGCGACGGGGTCGCCGACCTGCTCTTCGCCCAGGGCGATACCTATGGCTTCTGGGAAGTGCAGGACGGCGTGGCGGTGGCCGGCATCGGCCTCGGCGTCACCGCGGCCGACTGGGCTATCGTCTGATGGCGCTGCCGGGCGGCGCCCTGGGCGGCGGGGGCTTCACGCCCCCGCCGGCCGGGGCCATCCTGCCGCGGTTCCGCCATGCGGCGGCGCTGCTGCAGGCGACCTGGCGGCAGCATGGGCTGATGGCGGCGGCGGGCTACGGCTTCAGCACCGCGCTCCGCAAGGGTACGTTGCTGCTGCGCCAGGTCGGCGCCGGCATGCGGGAGCGGGAGTTGCGGCAGGCATTGCGTGAAGAGCGGCAGCGCACCCCGGGCGGGGTGCCCCGCATCGCCGTCGCCATCACTGGCGGGATCGGCGATTTCCTGGTCATCGGCCGCTTCCTGCGCGACCTGGAAGCGCATGCCGGCGGCGCGGGCTTCGACATCTTCTGCCCGCGCCCGGCGCTGGCCGCCTGGGCGCTGGGCGGCCTGCCGGGCCTGCGGCAGGTGCATTACGACATCCTGTTCGACGGGCTGCGCCGGGAATACGATGTGGCGCTGCGCGCCAACCAGATGGTCGTCCTCTACCAGGAAGACCTGCGCTGGGCGGCGGTGCGGGACAACCCGGCCCTGGCGGAGGCGGTGGCGACGCTGATCCGCAACCGCCCGGTGATCGACCCCTTCGTCGCACAGCACCCCTGGCACGACAATTTCCTGGCGCAGAAGGCGGTGTTCGGCGGCCGCAGCCGGCGGGACTTCCTGCACCACCTGGCCGGGCTGGAGTATCGCGGCGACCGGATGGCGGTGCCGCAGGAGGCGGCGGCGCTGCGCCGCTTCGGCCTCAGCCCGGGCGGCTACGTCACGGTGCATAACGGCTTCGACACGGAATTCATCATCGCCGGCCGCCGCGCCACGAAATGCTACCCGCATTTCGACGCGGTGGTGGCGCAGGTGAAGGCGGCGCGGCCCGACCTGGCCGTCATCCAGCTCGGCACCGCCACCAGCACGCCCATCCCCTCCTGCGACCAGGTGCTGATCGGCCGCACCAGCATGCCGGAGGTGGCGGCGATCCTCGCCGGCAGCCAGTTGCACCTGGACAATGAGGGCGGGCTGGTGCACCTGGCGGCGTCGCTCGGCACCCGTTCCGCCGTGCTGTTCGGCCCGACGCCAGTGGATTATTTCGGCTATCCGCAGAATCTCAACATTGCGCCGCCGGTCTGCGGCGGCTGCTGGTGGATGACCCGGACCTGGATGGACAGTTGCGCCAAGGGCTATGCCACCGCGCTGTGCCTGCAGCACCAGGCGCCGGAGGGCGTGGCCGCGCAGGTGCTGGCGGCGCTGGCGCCGGTGGCGGAGGTCGCGGCGTGACCCAGCCCGAGGCGACGCCGGCGGCGACGCTGGAGGCGGTGATCGAGCAGCGGCTGGGCGAGCCGCTGCGGCGCATCCTGGCGCGGCTGGAAGCCCCGGGGGAAGGTCCCGGCCTCGGCCCCTGGGGCTATCGCGGCCATCCGGACCAGCCCTTCGGGCCGCTGAGCTATGCCCAGTTCGGCGAGGACCTGATCCTGCTGAACCTGTTCCGCCAGCTCGGCGTGGAGCGGCCGAGCTACCTCGACATCGGCGCCCACCATCCGGTGCATTGCAGCAACACCGCGCTGTTCTATGCCCTGGGCGGCCGCGGCGTCTGCGTCGAGGCGAACCCGAACCTCATCCCCGCTTTCGCCGAGCTGCGGCCGGAGGATGTGATGGTGAATATCGGCGTCGGCCCGGCGGAGGGCGAGCTGCCCTTCTACATGATCGACGAGCGGTCCGGGCGGAACAGCTTCGACCGCGCGGCGGCCGAGGCCTTCGTCGCAGCGCATCCGGCCTTCGCCATCCGCGAGGTGCGGTCCATTCCGGTGATCACGCTGGACCAGGTGGTGGCGCGGCATTGTGGCGGCATCTGGCCGGACCTGCTGAGCATCGACATCGAAGGCCAGGATATCGCGGTGCTGGCGGCCTCCAGCCTGCGGCGCGGCGCCGGGCCGCGGATCATCTGCGCGGAGGTGGTGAGCGGCGGCGACCAGGATGCCGGCTCCGACATGGCGACGCTGCTGCAGGCGCGCGGCTATGCGGAGGCGTTCCGCACGGTGGGGAATTCCCTGTTCGTGGCGCGGGGCTGAGAAGGCGGAACGGCCGGCTGCGCAGCCCCCCCATGCCGGGGCCAGGCCTTCGCCGGACGCCTCGATCCGTGCGCGGCGGACGGGGCATGGCCCAGGACAAATCGGCGCCGAAGGGGTGGGCGAGGAAGAAGTACCAGGTGCCGTCTTCGCCGCGGTGATAGACCTCCATGCTGTGATGATGCAGCCCGATGCGGTTGCCGTCCTTGTCCTCCCCGGTGATCAGCCATTGCGAGTGCGTCATGGCGAAATCGCCGGATTACGTGACGTGATGCGTCACCGCATCCATATGCGGCTTGAGGCCGATACAGGCGGCCATGGCGGCGCCGATCGCTGCGGCGCCGCGGGCGATCCGGGTGCCGCCATGCACCTCGATTCCGGCACGCAGGCGCGCAAGCTGGGCGAATTGCGCGTCGTCGTCCGGCGCGGGACCCCAGCTCGCCCAGGCTGAATGACGCGGGGCGCCTGCCGGAAGCGGCAGCGGGAGGGCGATGTCCGATGAGCTCCGCGACGAAGCTGCCAGCACGGCGACGCGGAAGCGGGACACCAGCCCTTGTCTTCAATTAGAGAGTTAATCCGGTCAGGCGATTCCGTCCGATCGGAGTTGCTCCGACAGCGCGGGCAGGCCCCAGCCGGCCCAGGCGCTGCCGGGCGCGGCTGGCGGAGCGCCGCCTACCGCCGCAGCCGCCGGATCTGGTAGCTGTCGAAGGCGTATTCGGAGAGCTGCAGCCACTGATAGCCGTCCTGCCGGAACGCCGTCATCTCCTTGTAGATCTCGGCATAGACCGGGTCCGCCCGGGAATACTCCTCATGCATCTTCGTCGTCTCGTCGAAGCAGGCATCCAGCACGGATTGCGGGAAGGGCCGCAGCAGCGCCCCCGCCGCCACCAAGCGCTTCAGCGCCTGCGGGTTCAGCGCGTCGTATTTGGCCAGGCCGAGCGAGGTGGTGGCCGCCGCCGCAGTCTGCACGATGCTGCGATAGGCAGGCGGCAGCTCGTCGTATTTCTGCTTGTTGACGATGAGGGAGAGAATGCCCGTCCCCTCCCACCAGCCTGGATAGTAGTAATAGGGCGCGACCTTGTGGAGGCCGAGCTTCTCGTCGTCATAGGGCCCGATCCACTCGGCCGCATCGATCGTCCCGCGCTCCAGCGAGGGATAGATGTCGCCCGCGGCGATCTGCTGCGGCACGCTGCCAAGGCGCTGGAACACATGCCCCGCCAGCCCGCCGATGCGGAATTTCAGCCCCTTCAGATCCTCGGGCGAGCGGATCTCCTTGCGGAACCAGCCGCCCATCTGCGCGCCGGTGCTGATCAGCGGCCAGCAGAGGACGTTGTGCTTCTCATAGAGCAGGCGGTTCAGCTTCTCATTGCCGCCCAGCTCGTAGAGATAGGCCATCTGCTGCCGGCTGTTCAGCCCGAACAGCAGGACGGTGCCGAACATGAAGGCCGGATCGGTGCCGATGGAGTAGGAGGAAGCGGTGAAGCAGCTTTCGACGAAGCCCTTGGAGGTCGCCTCCCGCGCCTCGAGCGCCGGCACGATCTCGCCCGGGGAGAAGATGCGGATGGTGAAATCGCCATCGGTGGCCTCGCTGACCATCCGCGCGAAGGTGGTGGCGGCGCCGTAGAGCGTATCCAGGTTGCGCGGGAAGCTGGAGGTGAGGCGCCAGCTCACCTTGGGGCGGGTCTGCGCCAGGGCCGGCGCGGCCAGGCCGAGCGCCGCCGGGACGGCGCCGGCCGTCAGCATCATGCGTCTGTCCATCTACATTTCCTCCGGTTCTTGCGGGACGGCCCGCGCGGGGTCCGCCGGGGCGGCGGCCTTGGTTCTCCCGGCGCTGCCGCTTTCCGCCGGCTACCTTACCCAAGCTTTGCGCCGTGAGATGCCCCGATTCGGCGCCGTCCCGGCGGCGCGGGCGCAGTGCCGCCTTGGCATCGCCAGGCTACGCCCGCTGCAGGCCGACCCGGCTGCCAGTCCTGCCCGCGAAGTTCGCTGGATTTTCCAGCGAACGCAGCGGACAAGCAGGCCACTGAAAACAACAGCATCCCGCCTTCGCTTTCGCTCACCCGTCCCGCTCCAGCTCATTGTCCGGTCGCGTAGTTCGGCTTCGGTCGACCTCAACCGACCGCGCTCTGGCGGCGCGGGACAGGGCGTTCAGCGCCCGCCGCCATGTCCGGCGCGGAGCGCGGCCAGCAGGCTGGCGGCACCGGTCGAGCGCAGCGGCCGGAACGCCCGGCCAAGCTGCCGGCAGAGCCGCTTGACGTTGAGCGCCGCGTCATGGCTGACGCAATCCACCGGGAAGACGACGAGATCGGCGCGCCCGATCAGCCCGGGGAGCTGCGCCGCCCCGGCCTCGGCGTCATGATGGATGAGCTGCGAAACGCCCGCGCGCTCCGCCGCCGCGCGCAGCGCCGCAGTCTGGCCGGAACGGCCACCGACATAAAGCACCATGGCCGGCACCGGGCCGGAAGGCGGGGCCGGGGCCGGCGCCAGCGCGGCCTCCGCCGCGGCCAGCTCGCGCCGCAGCGCCTCGGCTTCCGCCGCCAGGGCCTGGCATTCCGCACTCCGCCTTGCCAGGGCCTCCTCCGCCGCGGCGCGCCGCCGTTCGGCGGTGTCGCGGCGCGACGCCTCGCGCCGCAACGCCTCCCGCCACTCGGCGGCGGGGTCTTCGGACATGACGGCCGGAGAGGGTGCAGCCTCGCGCCCGGCCTGCGCCACCAGAAGGGCCTGCAGGCCGCGGATGCGGCCATCACGCTCCGTCAGGTCGTGGCGCAGCCTTGCCTGCTGCCGCGCCACCGTCTCGCGCAGCGTGGCAATCTCCCGGTCCTGCGCCGCGAGGCGGCGGATATCCGCGCGATTCGCCGCGCCCACCAGGTGGGAGAGCATGTGCACATCGCCGAAGGCCTCGGCGACCAGGGGCTGGTCCGTCGCGGGATGGGTGAGCAGCGCCCAATAGGCGCCAGGGATGTCGCCTGACTCCAGCGCCTCCCGCCACAGGCGCCTGACGGAGTCGCGCCCGGCCGCCGCGCCGAAGCGGCGAATGGCCGACCGGTGCCGCTCCTCCAGCGCCTTGTTCAGCAGGCGCGATGCCTGGCCCTGCTGCGCCGCCAGCTCAACGCCGATCTTGTGCAACTCGTGGTCCGTCATGTCGCCCGCAGGCAGCCCGAGCTTGCGCAGCAGCCGGCGGAGCTCGTCCGTCGACAGGCAGGTGCCGATGATCGAGCAATGCAGCGTGGCGCCAAGGTCCCAGATCCGCCGGCGCCGGGGCGGCGACTGGGGCTCCGCCGCCGCCGCGAAGAGGGCAGCGGCGGCGGGCCGGACCGGCGGGAAGCGGATGGCGCAGCAGCCTGGGCCTGTGCTGCCCGGTGCGGGGAGGCCTTCGAAGATCGCGGGCCGCGGGGCCGGATCGGGGTAGAGGCGGCGCATCGACATGGGCTGCTTCCCGCATCGCTATAATCGTGCGATTATAGCGTTTCTGCCGGGCATGGGGAGCCCCAGGCCGGCAACGCCCGGCCGGGACGCCCCGCCGACAGCCCTGGCTCGACAAGGGAGCCAAGCTTTCGTTATAAACGACAAGATATAACGACTGGAGGAGCACAAGATGGACCTCGCCAGCGCGCATGGCCGGCTCAGCCCCGTCACAAGCGACTTCATCGCCCGGCCGCACCGGCTGCTGATCGACGGCAAATGGGTGGAACCCAGCTCCGGCAAGCGCTTCCCGGTGCTCGATCCCGCCACCGGCCAGCAGATCGCCAGCGTCGCCGAGGGCAATGCCACGGATATCGACCTGGCCGTCGCCGCTGCCCGCCGGGCCTTCGAGGCCGGTCCCTGGAGCCGGCTGAAGCCGACCGAACGCGGCAAGCTGGTCTGGAAGCTGGGGGATGTGCTGGAGGCCCATTCCGAGGAGCTGGCGGAGCTGGAATCCCTCGACAACGGCAAGCCCATCACCGATGCGCGCGCCGTCGACCTGCCCTTCGGCTGCGAGCTGCTGCGCTATATGGGCGGCTGGTCCACCAAGATCTGCGGCCAGCAGATCCCGATCTCGGCGCCGGGCGAGTGGCACGCCTATTCCATTCGGGAGCCGGTCGGCGTGGTCGGCCAGATCATCCCATGGAATTTCCCGCTGCTGATGGCGGTGTGGAAGATCGCGCCCGCGCTGGCCGCCGGCTGCACCATCGTGCTGAAGCCCGCCGAGCAGACGCCGCTCTCCGCGCTCCGCCTGGGCGAGCTGATCCTGGAGGCCGGCTTCCCGCCCGGGGTCGTGAACATCGTCACCGGCGACCATGTGCCGGGCGCCGCGCTCGCCGCGCATCCGGATGTGGACAAGGTGGCCTTCACCGGCTCCACCGAGGTCGGCAAGCTCATCGTCCAGGCCGCCGCGGGCAACCTGAAGAAGGTGAGCCTGGAACTGGGCGGCAAGTCGCCGGCCATCGTCTTCCCGGATGCCGATCTCTCGGTCGCCATCCCGGGCGCGGCCAACGGCATCTTCTTCAATATGGGCCAGTGCTGCACCGCCGGCTCGCGCCTCTTCGTGCATGAGAAGGTGTTCGACCGGATGATGACCGGCCTCGCCGACGAGGCGACGAAGCTGAAGATCGGCCCGGGCCTCGATCCGGAGACGCGCATCGGCCCGCTGGTCTCCGAGGAGCAGCTCAACCGCGTCACCGGCTTCCTCGCCTCCGGCCGCGAACAGGGCGCCGAGGTGGTCACCGGCGGCAAGCGCCACGGCAATGCCGGCTATTTCGTCGAGCCGACCATCCTGACGCGCACCACGCCGGAGATGAAGGTGGTGCGGGAGGAGATCTTCGGTCCCGTGGTCTGCGCCATCCGCTACGGCGATGATGACCTCGACCGCATCGCCAAGCAGGGCAACGCCACGGAATACGGGCTGGCGGCGTCCATCTGGACCCGCGACATCGGCGTCGCGCACAAGCTGGCGCGCAAGCTGCGGGCCGGCTCGGTCTGGATCAACGTGCATAATTTCAACGACGTCGCGCTGCCCTTCGGCGGCTACAAGCAATCCGGCTGGGGCCGCGAGATGGGCTACGAGGCGATCGAGCTCTACACCGAGACCAAGGCCGTCGCGGCGCTGCTCTGACCATCCCTTACCCCTGGAGCATGAGCCGTTCGCCGACGCTCGCGGCCCGCGCTCCAGGCCTTCATTCGATCGCGTGAGTCACGCCTGCGGTGACGTCACCGCAGGCGGTCACGCTCTGGCAAGGCGCATGAGATGAACGAGATCACGCAATTCACCACGCGGCATCCCTTCCTCGACGGCAAGCCGAAACGGATGCTGGTCGATGGCAAATGGCTGGAGGCCGCCTCCGGCAAGACCTTCCAGACCATCAACCCCTCCACCGGCGAAGTGCTGGCGGAGGTCGCCGAGGGCGATGCGGAGGATATCGACCGTGCCGTCGCCGCGGCGCGTCGCGCCTTCACCGGCCCCTGGTCGAAGTTCAAGCCCTTCGAGCGGCAGAATCTGCTGCTCAAGCTGGCCGAGCTGGTGGAGAAGCATTTCGAGGAGCTGGCGGCGCTCGACACGCTCGACATGGGCGCGCCGATCAGCCGCACCGTGGGCAACAAGCTGCGCGCCCTCGGCATGCTGCGCTACTATGCCGGCCAGGCGGTCTCCATCCATGGCGAGACCATCGAGAATTCCCTGCCAGGCGAATATGCCTCCTTCACCCTGAAGGAGCCGGTCGGGGTGGTGGGCGCCATCATCCCCTGGAACGGCCCGCTGACCGCGACGATCTGGAAGATCGGCCCGGCGCTGGCCACCGGTTGCACCGTGGTGCTGAAGCCGGCCGAGGAGGCGCCGCTGACGCCGCTGCGCCTGGCCGAATTGTGCCAGGAGGCGGGCGTGCCGCCGGGGGTGGTGAATGTCGTGCCCGGCTATGGCGAGACCGCCGGCGCCGCGCTGGCCAATCACCGCGACGTGGACAAGGTGGCCTTCACCGGCTCCCATCTCACCGGGCAGAAGATCATCCAGGCCTCCGCCGGGAATCTGAAGCGCGTCTCGCTGGAACTCGGCGGCAAGAGCCCCGATGTGGTCTTCGCCGATGCCGATCTGGATGCGGCGGTGCCCGGCGCCGGCATGGCGGTCTTCGCCAATTCCGGCCAGATCTGCTCCGCCGGCACGCGGCTCTTCGTCGAGCGGAAGATCTACCAGGAATTCTCCCAGCGCGTCGCCGACTACGGCAAGTCGCTGAAGGTCGGCAACAGCAGCGACCCGGCGACGCAGGTCGGCCCGCTGGTCTCGACGGAACAGCTCGACCGCGTCACCGGCTACCTGGCGATCGGCCGCCAGGAAGGTGCCCGCCCGCTCTCGGGCGGCGAAAGGCTGACCGAGGGCGACATGGCCAAGGGCTTCTTCGTGCCGCCCACCGTCTTTGCCGACGTCAAGGACGAGATGCGCATCGCACAGGAGGAAATCTTCGGGCCGGTGATTTCTGCCATCCCCTTCGACGACATCGAGGAGGTGATCGCCCGCGCCAACGCCACGCAATTCGGCCTCGGCAGCGGGCTATGGACCCGTGACGTGACCAAGGCGCATAAGCTGGCCCGCGCCATCCGCGCCGGCTCCGTCTGGATCAATTGCTATCAGGCGATGGACCCCGCCGTGCCTTTCGGCGGCTACAAGATGAGCGGCTATGGGCGCGAGAGCGGCAAGCAGCATGTCGAGGAATACCTCAACGTAAAATCCGTCTGGATCCGCACTGCCTGAAAGATGCGGCGCCAGCCTGGCATCCGCCCGGCAGGCGCCGGCCTTTCGCGCGGCGCCATCGCCGCGTCGTCATCTTCTTCCTGCCTGTCCCGCCGCTGCCGCGGGCAGGAGGAGGCGGCCGCGAAGCCCGCCGGCCGCCGGGCCACGCCGGCGATGTCAGGTGGCAGGCTGGTTGATCGAGGGTGGCACCGTCGCATTCTTCTCCAGCCGGTCCCGGTGCAGCGCGGCCCGGGCGACCAGCATCAGCGTGACCGGCGTCGTCAGCACGATGAAGGCGCCGATCACGACCTCATGGATGACGAGCCGCGTCTGCAGCACGGAGAAGAAGATCATCGAGGCGATCAGGATGCAGCCCATGCCGTAGGAGGTGGCGAGCGTCGGGGCATGCACGCGCTCATAGAAGCTGCGCAGGCGCAGCAGCCCGATCGAGCCGATCAGCGTCAGCCCGGCGCCGCCCAGCAGCAGCAGCGCCACCGGCAGCGCCGCGAACCAGGGGAGCTCGGCCGCCTGCGGAATCATTCGATCACCTCGCCACGCATCAGGAATTTCGCCAGCGCCGCGGTGCTGACGAAGCCGAGCAGCGCGATCACCAGCGCCGCCTCGAAATAGACCTGCGTGCCGGAGCGGATGCCGAAGGTCACCAGCAGCAGCATCGCGTTCACGTAGAGCGTATCCAGCCCGACCACGCGGTCCTGGGCGCGCGGCCCGCGCAGCACGCGCCAGGTCGCGCACAGCATCGCCAGGGCAAGCATGAGTTGCGCGAGGAGAAGGCACCAGCTCAGTACCATTGCCGTCATGCGAAGATCTCCATGAGGGGCTGCTCGTAGCGGTCCTTGACGAGGCGCATCCACTCTTCCTCTTCCCCCAGGTCGAGCACATGCAGCAGGAGGCAACCCTCCTCGCCATCATACTCCACCCAGGCGGATCCCGGCGTCGCGGTGAGGATGGCGGCCAGCACGGCCAGCGCCCTGGGATCCCGCAGGGCCAGAGGAATCCGGATGAAGCCGGCGCGACGATCCTTGGGTCGCCCGAGGATGGCGCGCGCCACGGCGAGGTTGGAGCGGGCCACATCCAGCAGCACCTGGCCCGCCAGCCGGAGCGCGACGCCCGGACGCCGCAGCCGGGGCCGGCCCGGATCGAGCTGGGCCAGCGTCCAGCCGCCGATCAGGGCGATGATGCTGCCGATCAGCACGGGCCCCGGCGCCAGGGTCTGGTCGAGCACCAGCCACAGGAGGAGGAGCGCCGCCGAGACCAGCGGGTGGGGCAGCAGCTTCCTCATCGCGGCCGCCCCACCACCTGGCGCACATAATCCTGCGGCGTATGGAGCGAGGCGGCCGTGGCCTGCATGTAGCGCATCACCGGGCCCGCAGCCACGGTCATGCCGATGCAGACGAAGATCAGCAGCAGCACCGGCGCGATCTCGACCGCGCCGACCCGCGGCACGGCGCGGTCGAGATCGGCCCAGAGGTTGCGGATGCCGGCGCGCGTCATCGCCAGCAGCGTCGCGAAGCCGGAGAGGATCAGCGCGATCAGCAGGGCCCAGCCGCCCGGCGTGACCAGGGCCGGCCCCTTCCCCAGCCCGGCGGGGTTCAGGATGCCGTCCAGCATCGCGAATTTGGCGATGAAGCCCGAGAGCGGCGGCAGGCCCGCCAGCACCAGCGCGCAGCAGAGGAAGCAGGTGGCAAGGGCCGCCATGGTCATGGGGATGGGCACGCCGATCCCGTCATCGCCCTGCTGCTCCTCCTCGTCATCGCCGTCGCCGAAGGCTTCCAGCGTCACGGCGAGGACGTCGGCGCCGAGGTCGCGGCCGCGGTCCAGCAGCTCGATCAGCAGGAAGAGGGCGCCGATCGCCAGCGCGGAGCTGGTCAGGTAGAAGAGCGCCCCGCCCGTTACCGCGATCTGCCCGGCGCCGACAGCGGCGAGCAGCGTGCCGGAGGAGATGAGGACGCAGCCGCCCGCAAGGCGCGGCAGGTCCTGCGTGCCGAGGACGCTGATGGCGCCGAAGACGATCGTCACGACGCCGCCGGCCATCAGCCAGGTATTGCCGAAACCGGCGGATTCCCCCGTCTCCGGCCCGAAGAGCAGCAGGACGAGCCGCAGCACGGCATACACGCCGACCTTGCTCATCATCGAGAAGATGGCCGCCGCGGGCGGGCTGGCAGCGGCATAGGTCGGCATCAGCCAGAAGCCGAGGGGCCACATCGCCGCCTTCACCAGGAAGGCGACGCCGAGGATGGCGGCACCCGCTTCCAGCAGCGGCCGGTCCGCCGCCGGCATCCGCGGGAGGCGGGCGGCGAGGTCGGCCATGTTCAACGTGCCGGCGACGCCGTAGATCATGCTGACGCCGATCAGGAAGAGCAGCGAGGCCGCCAGGTTCATCGAGATGTAGTGCAGCCCCGCCTTCACCCGCGCGACGCCCGAGCCGTGCAGCGCGAGCCCGTAGGAGGCGGCGAGCAGGACCTCGAAGAAGACGAAGAGGTTGAACAGGTCCCCGGTGAGGAAGGCGCCGTTCAGCCCCATGAGCTGGAATTGCAGCAGGGCGTGGAAATGCGCGCCCATCCGTTGCCAGTGCGCCAGCGCATAGAGCAGCGCCGCCAGGCCGAGCAGCGCGGTGACGAGCAGGAGCAGGGCGGAGAGCCGGTCCACCATCAGCACGATGCCGAAGCTGGCCGGCCAATTGCCAAGGCGATAGACCTGCAGGGAGGCCGCCCCGCCGGCATGCGCCTGCACCGCCAGGGCGGCCGCGGCGGCGAGCATGGCGAGGATCGAGGCGAGGCCCATCGCCGCCTTCAGCCGCCACCGGTGCTCGTCCAGCGCGACCATGATCGCGCCGAGGATCAGCGGCAGCGCGATCGGCAGGATGGCGAGGTGTTGCTGCCAGCCATTCACCGCGGCGGCCTCCCATCCACATGGTCGCCGCCGGTGAAGCCGCGGGCAGCCAGCATCACCACCAGGAAGAGCGCGGTGGTGGCGAAGCCGATCACGATGGCCGTCAGCACCAGGGATTGCGGCAACGGGTCGGCGAAGCTGGCGGGATCGCCCTTGCCGCCCGGCTCCAGGATCGGCGCCGCGCCGACGGGGAAGCGGCCCATGCTGAAGATGAAGAGATTCACCGCATAGGAGAGCAGCGACAGCCCGATGATGAGCTGGAAGGTGCGCGGCCGCATGAGCAGCCAGACGCCGGAGCCGCCAAGGATGCCGATGGCAAGGGCAAGGACGAGCTCCATCAATTCTCTCCGGCGGCGGCGGCGGCGGGTTCGGGCAGGGCGGCGACCGGCGGTGGCGGCGCCGCGCGCGGGCGGCGCACCGATTGGTGGGCGAGCGCGATGAGCATCAGCACCGTGGCGCCGAAGACCAGGGCGAAGACCCCGAGATCGAAGATCACCGCGCTCGCCAGGGGCAGCTTCCCCAGCGGGCCGAGATCCGCATAGGCGAAGTAGGAGGTCAGGAAGGGCTTGCCGAAGGCGATCGCCGCCGCGCCCGTGCCCGCCGCCAGCAGCAAGCCGAAGCCCATCCAGCGCAGGGGCAGCACGCGCAGATGGTCCTCCACCCAGCGCGTCCCGCCAGCCATGTATTGCAACAGGATGCCGATGGCGAGCATCAGCCCGGCGATGAACCCGCCACCCGGCTGGTCATGCCCGCGCAGCAGCAGGTAGAGCGAAACGGCGATGATCACCGGGAAGATCAGGCGCATGGTCACGGCGGGGATCAGCAGCCAGTCCCGCGCCTCGCCCTGCTGCTGCTCCGGCATGCCGACGCTCTCCGCCGCCGGGCGGAAGCGGCGCAGCAGGGCGAAGACCGTCAGCGCCACGATGCCGAGCACGGTGATCTCGCCCATGGTGTCGAAGCCGCGGAAATCCACCAGGATCACGTTCACCACATTGGTCCCGCCGCCTTCGGTATAGGCACGTTCCAGGAATTGACGGGAAATGCCGTCGGGCGAGACGCGCGTCATGGTGGCGTAGGAGATCGCCGTCAGCCCGAGCCCGGCGGCCGCGGCGATGGCGAGGTCGCGCAGGCGCCGCAGCCGGGCGAGGATATGGCCCGAGCCTGCGCTCTCGATGCGCTTCGGCATCCAGCGGAGGCCGAGCAGCATCAGCACCGTGGTCACGATCTCGACCAGAAGCTGCGTCAGCGCCAGGTCCGGCGCGGAGAACCAGACGAAAGTCAGGCAGGTGACCAGCCCGGCGCCGCCCAGCATGACCAGCGCCGCCAGCCGGTGGTACTTGGCCTGGTAGGCGGCGGCGATGGCGCAGGCGCCGCCCACCACCCACATCAGCGCGACGACCGGATCGACCGGGGTGAGCTGCACGCCGCCAGGGGCGAGGCCATGCGGCAGCAGCGCCAGGGTGGCCGCGAGGAAGGCGATGCAGACCAGCAGCCGGAGCTGCATCTGCAGCCGGTCGGTCGCCATCAGCCGTTCCAGCGCGCGGGCGAAGCGCCAGGAGATGAAGACCATCACCTGATCGAAGGCCCGGCGGCCATCGAGCCGCTCCAGCAGCGGCGTGCCATCGATGCCGGCATTCAGATGCCGGTACAGCAGGCGGTAGAGCGCCACCCCGCCGGCGAGTGCGATGAGGCTCATCACCAGCGGCAGGTTGAAGCCGTGCCAGACGGCCAGGCTGTACTCCGGGGTGGCGTCGCCCAGGATCGAGCGCGCGGCGAGGTCAAGCAGCGGACCGACCGTGGCGGAGGGCAGGATGCCGACGACCATGCAGGCGAAGACCAGGATCTCCACCGGCACCCGCATGAATTGCGGCGGCTCGTGCGGCTTCTTCGGCAGATCATCCGTCTCCGGCCCGAAAAAGGCGCCATGGATGAAACGCAGCGAGTAGGTGACGGCCAGGATGCTGGCCAGCGTCGCCGCGATGGGCAGGATGCTGTGCAGCAGGGTGGGCGTGGTCGCGGCCGTCAGCGCCTCGGTGAAGAACATCTCCTTGGAGATGAAGCCGTTGAGCAGCGGCACGCCCGCCATGGCCCCGGCCGCCACCAGCGCCAGCCGGGCGGTGAAGGGCATGGACTGGTTGAGGCCGGAAAGGCGGCGGATGTCGCGGGTGCCGGTCTCATGGTCGATGATGCCGGCCGCCATGAAGAGCGAGGCCTTGAAGGTCGCGTGGTTGATGATGTGGAAGACGGCGGCGACCATGGCGAGGTCGCTGTTCAGGCTGAGCAGCAGCGTGATCAGGCCGAGATGGCTGATGGTGGAATAGGCGAGCAGCGCCTTCATGTCGTGCTGGAAGATGGCGACATAGGCGCCCACCAGCAGGGTGATCAGGCCGACCGGGCAGAGGATCCAGAACCAGGCATCGGTCCCGGCCAGCACCGGCCAGAGCCGCGCCAGGAGGAAGATGCCGGCCTTCACCAGCGTCGCGGAATGCAGATAGGCGGAGACCGGCGTCGGCGCGGCCATGGCGTGCGGCAGCCAGAAATGGAAGGGGAATTGCGCGCTTTTCGTCATGGCGCCAAGCAGGATCAGGACCAGCGCCGGCAGGTAGAGCGGGTGCGCCCGGACGAGGTTGCCGGCCGCCAGCACGGCATCCAGCTCATAGCTGCCGACGATATGGCCCAGCACCAGCACGCCGGCGAACAGCGCCAGGCCGCCGCCGGCGGTGACGGTCAGCGCCATGCGGGCGCCATCCCGCGCCGCGGCGAGGTTCTGCCAATAGCCGATCAGCAGGAAGGAGAAGAGGCTGGTCAGCTCCCAGAAGAAGACGAGCTGGATGAGGTTGGCCGAGAGCACCAGCCCCATCATCGAGCCCATGAAGGCCAGCAGGAAGGAGAAGAAGCGCGGGATCGGGTCGTCCGGCGACATGTAGTAGCGGCTGTAGAGGACGACGAGGAAGCCGATGCCCGATGCCATCACGGCGAAGGTGGCGGCGAAGCCGTCCATCCTCAGGGTGAAGGAGAGGCCGAGCTCCGGCGCCCAGGGCAGCGCGACACGAGGGATCCTCCCGGCCGCGATGTCCGAGTAGCCCAGCACCACCATCAGCAGCGTCAGGAGCGCGGTGCCCCCCGCGAGCCATGCCACCGTGCGGGCATTGGCGGGCAGCAAGGCCGTGATCAGGGCCCCCGCATAGGGCAGCAGGACCGCAGCGAGTAGGTAGAAGGCGTCTTGCATCGGGCGCCCGGCTCTCCACAGGTTCGGGGGTCCGTGCCCGCCCGCGATCGGGGCACGGGGTGCATCAGGACCTTATAGAGGCGCGGTCAGGGCGCGGGGCGGTCCGCGGCCTGAAGTGTCTGCAAGGCCTCGGAGGCGGAACGGGCGCGGCGGAGCTGCCGGGGAAGCTGGTTGTCGCGCAGGACGCGGCAGATATTCGACAGCGCCGGCAGGAAGCCTTCCGAGGCAGCTTCCGGCCAGAGGACGAGGAAGACCAGGTCCACCGGCTCGCCGTCGCGTGCCTCCAGATCGATGGGGTGGGTGAGCCGGGCGAGGACGGCGACGGGGGATTCCAACCAGTCCACGCGGGCATGCGGCATGGCGACGCCACGCCCCAGGGCCGTTGAACCCAGCTTCTCACGGGCCAGAATGGCCTCGAGGACGTCATCCTTGGGCAAGCCGAGCCGGGCTGCCACCTCGGCCGCCAGCATCTCGAACAGGTCACTCTTGCTCTTGGGCGAGAGAGAGAGGATTCCGTCCGGCGCTGGAAAGAGGTCTGCGATCGCCATCTGAAATCTCACCTTTGGGTCCGGAGGTAGGTTAAGTCAGCTTAACATAGTCTCGCGGCCTGTCGGATTCCTGCTGCCGCCCCGGAACGGATTCGGCGCGGGCGGGGGAGAAGGCCGCCATCTGCGGAGACCCGCCTGCGGGGCGTTCGGGCGGCTACCGGCAGCGGAAGGTCGGGCAGTGGCCCGGCGCAAGCCGCATCTCGCCCTCGCCGGCTCGCGCTTGCGCTGCGCCCTGCGGCCCGGGGGGCAGCGGGCCCCGCATCGCAGCAATGAAGATGGATGACTCTCGGCGCCGGCCCTGGCTGCGCTATCTCGAGGACACGAAGATGCGTCCGATCAGGTCCAGATGCCGCGCCACGCGCCGCTCACCACCGGTAGCTCAGCGTGGCGAGTACGGTGCGCCGCGCCGCGAAGAAGCAGTCCGAGGTGTTGGCGCAGGTCACCACCCGCTTGTCTCCAAGGTTGGCGGCGTTCACCGCCAGGCGCGCCCCCTCCAGCGCCGGCGCGAAGCGCCCCAGCTCGTAGCGGATGGCGGCATCGAACAGCGTGTTGGTGGGGACTTCCAGGGTGTTGGCGGCATCGCCATAGGCGCCGGAGAAGTAGCGAGCGCCGCCGGCGATGCTGAGGCCGGCGAGCGGCCCCTCCGGGAAGGTATAATCCAGCCAGAGCGAGGCGCTGTGCTCCGGCGTCAGCGTCAGCCGCTTGCCGAGATTGGCCGCGACGGTGGTGCGCGTCACCTCGCTGTCCGTGTAGCTGTAGCTGGCCAGGGCGCTCAGTCCCATGCCGAGGCTGGCGCTGCCCTCGATCTCGATGCCGCGGACCCGCGCCTCGCCGGTCTGCACCTGGAACATGGTGTTCACCGGGTCGGTGGTCAGGACATTGGTCAGCGTGCCGTCGAAGGCGGCGAGGCTGACGGCGGCGTTGAGGCCCGGCGGCTGATAGCGCAGCCCGATCTCCCATTGCTCGCCGCGCGTCGGGCGGAAGGGCGAGCCGGCGGCATCGGTGCCGATCTGCGGCTGGAAGGATTGCGACCAGGAGACATAGGGCGCCAGGCCGAAATCGAAGAGGTAGTTCAGCCCGACCCGGCCGGAGGCGGCGCGGTCGCTCTGCCGGGTCCGGCGGTCGGTCAGGCGGTTGTCGGTGTCGGTCTCCACCCAGTCATGCCGGCCGCTGAGCGTCAGGGTCCAGCGATCGAAGCGGAGCTGGTCCTGCAGATAGAGGCCGACCTGGTCCTGCGTCGTGAAGGTCCTGGCCATGTTGTAGCTGGTCGGCAGGGTGAAGGCGCCGCCATAGACCGGGTTGAAGAGGTCCAGCGAGGAGGCGGTCCCGCGCCCGAAGCCGTAATCGGCGAAGGCACGCCGGTAGTCCAGCCCGGCCAGCACGGTGTGCGAGACCGGGCCGGTGGAGAACCGCGCCTCGCCCTGATTGTCGAGGGTGAAGGCATCGGCGTGGTCCCGGATGGCGACGGCCACCCGGTTGAGCGTGCGCTGATCGGCCTGCAGCCCCATGCCGCGCACGACATTCAGGTCGATGTCGAGGCGGGAGTAGCGCAGGTTCTGGCGGAAGGCGAAGCGGTCATCGAAGCGGTGTGCGAAGGCGTAGCCGATGCCCCATTGGTCCCGGTCGAAATTATTGGCGCCCTTCTCGCCGACGAAGCGGTTGATCGGGACGGTCCCATAGGGGTTCGACCAAAGCGTGCCGCGCGGCGGCAGGAATTGCTGCACGCCGGAATCATCGCGTTGCCAGTAGGACAGCAAGGTGAGGCTGGTGTCGGGGCTGATGCGCCAGGTGAGGCTGGGCGCCAGGAACAATCGCCGGTCCCGCACCTCGTCGGACTGCGTGTCCGAATCGCGCGCGAGGCCGGTGAAGCGGTAGAGAAAGCGCCCATCCTGGTCCAGCTTCCCGCCCAGATCGAAGGCGCCCTGGAGCCGGCCGAAGCTCCCGGTCTGCAATTGCAGCTCCCGCGTCGCGACGTCGGTCGGCCGTCGGCTGATCATGTTCAGCATGCCGCCGGGCGGGATCTGGCCGTAGAGCACGGAGGCCGGGCCGCGGAGCACCTCAAGCCGTTCCAGGCCCCAGGGTTCCACCTGCGGTACGGCATAGGTGTTGAAGGGCAGCCGCATGCCGTCGAGGAATTGCGCGCCCTGCAGGGAGTAGCCGCGCACCGTGCTCCAGCCATAGCGGAGATCGCTGCCATAGGGTTCTGCCATGACGCCGGGAAGGTAGCGCAGGGCCTGCTGGGTATGGCGATGACCGGCCCGACGATCTCGCGTGCACCGACCAGCGCCGCCTCGACCGGGGACAGCCCCTCCTCGATATGGCGGTGGATGTTCTCGACCACGACGATGGCATCGTCCACCACAAGTCCGATGGCGAGCACCATCGCGAGCAGTGTCAGCAGGTTCAGCGAGAAGCCGAACATCAGCATCAGCGCTGCCGTCCCGATCAGCGAGAGCGGGATGGTCACCACCGGGATGATCACCGCCCGGAGCGAGCCGAGGAACAGGAAGATCACTACGACGACGATGGCGACGGCCTCGATCAGGGTATGCTCGACCTCGTCGATCGACGCATTCACGAACCGCGCGACATCGAAGGTGCTTCGGACCGCAATGCCCGGCGGCGCCGCCCGCTCGATCTGAGGAATGAGCGCGTTCGCGGCCGCGACGATTTCGAGCGGATTGCCATCCGGCGTCGGCGTCAGGCCTACAAGAATCGCCCTCTCGCCGTCCGAGAAGGCGGAGCGGTTGTAGTCCTGCGCACCGATCTCGATGGTCGCCACATCCTCGAGGCGCACCAGGCCGTCGCTCCCGGTCTTGATGACCATCCTGCGGAACCCCTCCAAGCTCCGCAGGTCGGTCTCCGCTGTGATGTTGGTGACGGTGATCTGCCGCGATTCTGCCCCGGTAGGCGCCAATTCCCGCGACCGGCCGATCTGGATTTCGGCGAACCTCAAGCGGGCGGCTGCAGCAGCGCGATCGGCTCTCTCGGGCGCATCCAACTGGCGGACAAGCTCCGTACCGGTGTTTACCGTCATGCCTGCTTCGAACCGGATCTCCACGACGCGGCCCGCCACCTCCGGCGCGAGCATCACCTCTCGGACAGCCTGGAGCGAACCCGTGGCGCTGAGGAACTGCGGTAGGGTTTCAGCCTGCAGCTGGATCGCCGTGACCTCCACCGGGGGCGGCGCATAGCCTGCGGAGGACGCCGCGATGCGCGAGGCTCTCCAGTAGTAAATGCCGCCGAAGATGAGAACGAGAGCCAGGACCGAGAGCAGTATGGGGACTGTTCTGATAGGGCTGCCGCTGGTTTGGCTGGTGGTCGTCGACATGTCGGCTCCGCGCTGAGTGGGCCCGCGCCGCACTGCGCAGACAGCCCGCATGCGCAGGCCGACGGGACTTATAAGACCTCAACTATGATTGAGGTCAAGTGGCTCCCGAAGTATGGGTGAGGTCTGGAAAGGATAGCCATGCCGACAGCCAAGCCGAAGCCAACCCACCTGAGTGTGGGCGTCGTCGCGAAGCGCAGCGGGGTCGCGGTATCGACGATCCACTTCTATGAGGCGAAGGGGCTCATCGAGGGCTGGCGCTCGGATGGCAACCAGCGCCGATACACCCGTGACGTGCTGCGCAGGGTGGCGGTGATCAGGATTGCGCAGCGGGCGGGGATCCCCCTGGCGATCGTCAAGGACTACCTGTCCTCGATTCCCACCGACCGGTCGCTGACGAAGAAGGACTGGCACCGCCTCACGGCCGCTTGGCAGACATTGATTGATGAGCGGATCACAGCCCTTCTGCAGCTCAGGAACGACCTTGAGGGCTGCATTGGATGCGGGTGCCTTTCGCTTTCCGACTGCCCCTTGCGCAACCCTGATGACCGGCTTGCTGCGGAAGGCCCTGGCCCACGTCTCCTCCTGCGGAAGAAAGGGCAGCGCAATTCGAAGGCCGCTTAGGCGGGTGTGCGTGGCAGGCTGCTGCATGAGGCGGTGGCTTGACGTCCAGCCGCCGGGACTGCGGGCCTGAGGAGGAAGCTCGACTGCGCCGCCGCCGAGCACTCAATCAGCGCCTCGCCAGTCTGAGATGCGAGCCAATGAAACCGGATACGCGCTCCGATCCCGGGCGAGGCGGCAGCTTCAAGCCTCCACCGGGCGAATGACGTAGGTGCACCGGCGCGCGCCGCTCACGATATGCTCTGTGCGTTCGACCGCAGCCGCTGGTCCAAGCACCATCCTGAAGACTTCCAGCTCCGCGCGGCAGAAGCCCTGACAGAATTCAGCGGCGGCGCAGATCGGGCAGTGATTCTCGAACAGCAGAAGCGAGCCGTCCTCAGCCTCTTGCCAATCCGCCATGTAGCCTTCGGTGGCCCGAAAGCCCGATGACCATCACCGTCCTGCCCCGCGCCTGCCACGCCGACACGGCGCATCCGCGCTACCTCGAGCGGCTGGCCTCGGTCGGCTACGCGCAGGGGATCGTCGAGCTGCGCGTGGTGGATCCGGACGGCAAGCCGCTGCCCGCGGGCGAGACGGGCGAGATCATCCTGCGCGGCGACACTGTCATGTCGGGCTACTGGCGCAATCCCGAGGCCACCGCCGCCGCGCTCCGCGACGGCTGGCTCTGGACCGGCGATGTCGGCGCGCTGGACGCGGACGGCTTCCTGACGCTGAAGGACCGCTCGAAGGATCTCATCATCAGCGGCGGGACCAACATCTATCCGCGCGAGGTGGAGGAGGTGTTGCTGCTCCACCCCGATGTGGCAGAGGTCTCGGTCGTCGGCCGCGCCCATGCCGATTGGGGCGAGGAGGTGGTGGCCTTCGTCGTCGCGCGGAGCGACGCCTCGCCGACGCCGGCCGCGCTCGATGCCCTGTGCCTGGAACGCATCGCGCGCTTCAAGCGGCCGAAGGAGCACCGCTTCGTGGCCGGGCTGCCGAAGAACAACTACGGCAAAGTCCTGAAGACGGAGCTGAGACGGCTGCTCGGCGCTTCCTAAGGCATCGTCGGCTCACGCATCCGCCAGGCGCCTTCTTTGCGACTCTTGGGGGAGACTCCTCACCAGGCCTCCTCGAGGACATTCCGTACTTCCGCTGGGTCGGCGATGGGGCGCGGATTGTTCCGGACGAACCAGTCCTGCAACGTCACCTTGGCCAGGTCGTCGAAGCACTCTGCCCCAACGCCGATGTCGTGCAGCCGCCGCGGAAAGCCGAGTGCCGTGGAGATCGCCCCCAGTTCGGCGATCACCGCAGCTTCGAGCTCCTCCTCGCTCGTAGTTGGAGCCTGGAAGGCATCGGCCAGCTTCCTCAGCCCCTTCCGCGCGAAAGGCGCATTGTAGCGTACAACGTGCGGCAGGACGATCGCATCCGTGACGCCGTTGTCCACGTGAAATCTCGCGCCGATCGCGTGACCAAGCGGGATCGCCAAGCCCGCCCCGGTGAAGTCCGACCCCTGACCGGCCAGGATCGAGGCCGCCATCAGATCGGCCCGCATCGCAGGATCATCGCTGCGCATGGTATCGGGCAGGCGCGCTTTCAGCAGGCGCACGGCGTGCATCAGAAGCGCATCGGAGATGGGATTCTCCAGGCGCGACAGCAGGCCCTCGACGGCCAACGTCAGGGTGTTGACGCCCGCACTCGCGAACAGCGGTCGCGGCGCACTTTCGACGGCTTCCGGCGGCAGGAAGATGGCCTGTGCCCTCGTCTTGGGGTCGAAGAGGGCCAGCCTCGAATTGGCAACAGGATCAAGAATGGCGCTGCCTGCCTTGGGGATTGCCGTGGTGGGCGTCGTCGGGACTACGATCTGCGGGATCTTTGGCGCTGCCAGCTTGGGGCTCTTCAGCTCTCCGGTGGCGTCCGGCTGGGTGCAGAGGGCAGCGACATCCGCATTTTCTGCGAGCAGAATCGCGGCCGCACGCGCGGTGACGATGGCGGACCCGCCGCCGATTGCCACCGCGGCGTCCGCATCCAGCCGGCGCAGCGCCTCGGCCGCCTCCTGCACGGCCGGCAGCGGGCTGTGGGGGCGTACGCCTGCGTAGATTCCGGCAAAGCGCGGGCCCAGCGCTTCGCGGGCGAGCTCGACCAGCGGTCCGCTGCTCACCGAGGAACCGCAGACGATCACGGCTCGATGGCTGCCGAGGCGCGCCAGTTCGCGGCCGAGATGCGCAAGGCAGCCAGCACCCTGGAACAGCCGCAGCTGCGGGACGAGGTAGCGGAAGGACTGCATGAAGGCTCCTTGTGTCGGTCGCTGCCTTGCGCCGCGCTCTATGGTTTGGGCCGGACAAAGGGAGCAGGCCAGCCGGAAGCCTGCCGTCGCTGAGCGTGCGGAGAGCAGACGGCACCCACCTTGTTGCTATCGTCGCTGCTCGCAGCACCATGTCCACGCATATGCGTCGCTCCGACTCTGTCTGGCGTCATTCTGCTGCCCCGAAATCTCTACTCCGGCGTGAGTCCTATCCGCAGCCATGATCAGCGACGTGTCGACCGCGTGGATATAGCGGCTGGTCACCGATCCCTGCGCATGTCCCAGCAACGCGGCGACGGTCGACTCAGTGAAGCCGAGATCGTTCGCGATGCTGGCGAAGCTGTGGCGCAGGACATGAGGGGTGACATCGGCGAGCGGTGTCTTCGCGAAGATCTTGTCCCAGTGCTTCGGATAGCCGATCAACGGCTTGCCATCGAGGAAGCCGCGGAACACCGGGCCGACCGCTTCACGCGGCCGATCCGCCTCCAGCATGTCGACGGCGGGAAGTCCGATCGGACGGACGGATGCGCCCTCCTTCGTGTCGTGCAGACGAAGGCAGCTGTTGGCGGTGTCCACCTCGGACCAGGTCAGGTTGAGGATCTCGCCGCGGCGGCATCCGGTCAGCGCGAGCAGACGGGTGATCTTCGCCGAGGTGCGGAGTTGATCGTCAGCGAGTGCCTTCGCCAGCAGCTTCCCGAGCAGCCGATACTCGTCTTCCGAGAGGCGCCGCGTCCTCTTCTGGTCAGCGGCTTTCCGGATGCCATGCGCCGGGTTGGAGTCGATGATGCCGGCCTCGCGCGCATAGGTCAGCAGCGCGCCGAGGAAGCCAACCGTGCGGCGACCCGTCCCCATGCCGCCGCGAACGATGGCGCGCCCGCGCCTGCGCGTCTTCACGTCAGCCTTCGTCTTGCCGGACGCGATGTCGCGCATGAACTGCGTCACGTCGGCGCTGGTGAGGTCCTTCACGCGCCGCGTGCCGAGCAGCGGGACGATGTGGCGCTTGATGCGCCCCTCGTCGGTGTAGATCGTCGAGGCCTTCTTCGGCCGTTGCTTCTTGCCGAGGATCAGGCCTGCCTTCGCGTCGGCCATGTACCGCTCGCAGAGCTCCTTGACCGTGATCGCGCGGTGGTCGAGCTCCCTCTGCTCTGCCGGATTGTCGCCCTGCGCGATGCGGCCGAGGAGCACGCGGGCTTCCCGCCGTGCCGTCTCCGGCGTCCAGACGCCATGCACGCCGATCGTGAATCGCCGGGTGCGCCCCTTGGCACGATACTGTACGACGTAGCTGCGCCGTCCCGAGGTGAACACCCGGAGGCCGAACCCGGGCAGTTCGTCATCCCAGATGAAGTAGTCCGCATCCCGCGGCATTGCCTGATCGACGGTGCGCTTGCTGAGCTTTCCCACGTCCTGTGCTCCTGGTCCGAGTTGGGACCCGTGGGCTCCATTTCCGGAAGCACCACGGCAGCACCCGGGCCGAAACTTCGACGTGCAGACGGATACGCGATGCGGAGGGAGATGCCAGGAAAACTCAATCTACGTAGTAGGTTAGAGGGCTATGGCGTAGAAAGAGAAGGCTTGGCGAAATCGTTCCGGATACGCTCCGAAGGCTTGTGTCAAGGGTGTCTGCGCCCGAAGGTTGTTGAAAAAGATACGGAATGACAGTAGGTTAGAGGCCTCTCTGGCAAACGCCACGCCAGCAAAATTTCCCGCGTAAGCATCGCGTAAGCAGCTTGGGGGGAAGCGATGGCGGGGAAATGGATAGGATGTCGCGTGCGAGAGCGGGCGTCGGACGATCCGTCAGAGAGGTTGGTAGAAGACGGTCGAGTCTGTTGACCCTAGGGGTCGCTCGGGCTAGGCATGATGGCATAGCTGCGCGGTCGGGAAGTGCTTCGCGTTCCAGGTCACGATCACCGCGGCGCCGCCGTTGATGGCGGCGGCAAGAACGTGCCTGTCGTTGGCATCTGGCAGCGACAGAGTCGGGATCAAAGTCTGATAGCCACTGACGTCGGCCTCCGGCAGGACAGCCTTCATCCGGTCGCGCGTGGCTTGGAGCCGCGTGATCGGGATGCCCGAATTGGCCGCGAGATTCCTGATCCACTCCGCGTGAATGTCGTCCGTCCAGCGCGCCACCACTAAGCCGTCGACGGCGCACTGGATCAGGACATTGCGAAGGTGGAAGGGATAGAGGACGCAGGCATCATAGACCGCGACAGGTGGTTTAGAGCCCATGCTTGCTGATCAAGTCCTCTGTGTCCTCGGCCAGCGCGTCGAGCGCCTTCTGATGCGCGTCGAGACGGTCCTTCAGGACAAGCACGTCTTTCAGCAGAGCACGGCGGTGCTTGCCGACATAGCGGAACGGCAGATCGCCGATGTCCATCCGGTGGACAACGAGCGGTCGTGAGATGCCGAGCACTGCCGACGCTTCCATTGGGCTCAGCTCCTGATCCTCGGTCAGCAGCGCGACGCGCTGGCCGCTGAGAAGGCGCGACAGCAGCGCCTCGACGACGCTGTTCGCGGCTGGCGGGAGTGACAAGGTCTGTTCCCGGCCGTCGGGGCGTCGGACGTGCAGTTCGACATGATCGCCCTCCGCCAGCTTGGGCAAAGGAGACACCTTTTTGCGGTCCTGGTCAGACAGCCCGGTGAACTGGACGACTTGGCTGGTCATGGCTTTCTCCTGCCCGACCAATATAGGTCGGACAGGCTATAACTGCAATAACTGAAATCTCGCTACCTCGCTCATGCTGCGAGGCGCTGTTCAGCATCGTTCACCCCGTCTACGTCTCCGACAGCCTTCTGAAGGAACCGAGCGAGGGCCGCTTTGTGGGAGTCACGATCGAGGGCGTAGGCCGTCTGCTTGAATTCGATCCCATCGAGCAGGCCCTGGATGTAGCCCGAGATCGTGTCGGCGGCCATGATCAGCGCCGTATCGAGCGTGTGGATGTAGTTGCTCGTCACCGAACCTTTCGAGTGGCCGACCAGCGCCGCGATCGTCACCTCGGTGAAGCCCAGGTCGTTGGCGATGCTGGCGAAGCTGTGCCGCAGGACGTGGGGCGTGATGTCGGAGAGCGCCGTGTCTTCGAAGATCTGCCGCCAATGGTTCGGGAAGCTGCCAAAGGCGTTGTCATCGCCTTGGCCGGGAAACACGTAGGTCCCGAGACCCTCATGCCGGCGAGCCTCGAGGAACTCCACCACAGGCAGCCCTCGCGCATAATCCGGGCTAGTCGGCACCGAGGACGCGATCCAGGGAACGATTCGTGTGCAGCCTGACGCCTTTCTCGCGCGATCGGTGCTCATCTGTGAAGGTGCCAGCGAGGTCGGCCTCCTTCGTGGGCTCGATCTGCACCGAATGACCGCCGGCCAAGTATCCCTTAATGCCCATGGCGTCGCGCTGGTCGACGCGGGCGGCGTTACTAAGATTTACGTTCGAGCGAACGCGCTAGCGTCGCTCGGTTACCGCGTTGCAGTGCTACGCGACGACGACGTGAAACCCGACGCGGGCGAGGAAGGTGTCTTCGAGGTTGGGGGCGGTGATCTGTTCAAATGGCAGGACGGGCAGGCGCTGGAACAGGCGCTGTTCGCCGGAGTTAGCGACAATGGGGTCCACCTGTTGCTGGAAAGGGCGGTCGAAATCCACGGCGAGGAGCTGATCGCCGCGCACATTGATACCACCTCGTCTGGGATCATGAGCCTCGCGGATTGCCGCGGACGGATGACAGACCTTATCCGGACTACTCTCGCCGACGCCGCCAAGTACAAGAAGAACAGCTGGTTCAAGACAGTGAGCTGCATGGAAGAGGCCGCGCGCGACATCATCGGCCCCGACCTGCCGAATGCGCGCCCCGAGTTTCGCGCAGCGATCGAGGCCGTGTTCAACTGGTGTGCGGATGCCTGAGGTCGATCTTCTCTCGATCGCCCGTGGCACCGTGACGGCGCCCGCTGGATGCGGGAAAACACATCTGATTGCTCAGGCGCTCGGGCGCCACGAGAGCTCGAAGCCAATCCTTGTCCTCACGCACACCAACGCCGGTGTGGCGGCTCTCCGCGCGCGGCTCGACTACGCGGGGGTCAGGCCGTCGCAGTACCGGCTGTCGACCATCGACGGCTGGTGCATTCGCCTGCTGACCCTGTTCCCCAAGCGGGGTGGGCACGATCCGGCGATCATGTCGATTCAGAATCCGCGCACTGATTACCCGGCAATCCGCCGCGCAGCGGCCATCGTGCTGCGCGACGGCCATGTCGCCGATGTGCTCGCCGCGACATACGCTCGGCTTATCGTCGACGAATATCAGGATTGCTCGGAAATCCAGCACGCCATCGTGGCCTTCGCGGCGCGAAGTCTCGACACCTGTGTTCTCGGTGACCCTTTGCAGGCGATCTTTGGCTTTCAAGGCAATGCGCTCGCAGACTGGGACAAGCATGTCTGCGCGTATTTCCCGATTGCAGCCGAACTCGATACGCCTTGGCGATGGATCAATGTCGGGGAGGAGGGCTTCGGCCGTTATCTTCTCGATGTTCGCCGCGCGCTGATCGCAGGGCAGGGCATCGATCTCGCGGAAGCACCACGAAATGTTTCCTGGATCCGTCTCGACGGCGCTAGCGACCATCAGGAACGCTTGCGTGCAGGCGGCATAGCGGCAGCCGAGGACGAAAAGGTTCTGATCATCGCCGACTCGCGCAACCCGGCTGGCCAGCGCCAGTTCGCCAGTCAGATTGTTGGGGCGGTCACGGTCGAGAACGTCGATATGCGCGATCTCGTCGCATTCGGCGAAGGGCTCGATCTTGCCTCGCCGGGGGCCCTGGAGCATGTTGTAAATTTTGCCAGCAGTGTCATGACCAACACCGGGGGTACCAACCTGCTCGCGCGCGTGGCCACCCTGCGCCAGGGCCGCGAGCGTAAACCCGCCTCGCCGGCCGAAGCGGCTGCGGTGCGATTCGCGGGAGCGCCCTGCTACCGCTCCGCTGCGGATCTTCTGGTCGAAATCGGCAAGGAGGCGGGCGTCCGTACCCACCGGCCTGCAATCCTGCGCGGCGCTTTGCGCATGCTCAAGAATTGCAGCGACGACGCCACCTTGGCTCCTGCCGAAGCAGCGGTTCAGGAGCGCGAGCGATCGCGGCTGGTCGGACGACCTTTTGCGCGACGGACCGTCGGCAGCACGCTGCTGCTCAAAGGACTTGAGGCGGATCTCGCAGTTATCCTCGATCCCGCCGAGATGGACCGCAGGCATCTCTACGTCGCGATGACACGCGGCGCAAAGCGCCTGGTCATCTGTTCGCGACATAACCGACTCACGCCCGCATGAGGCGATGTCCGTATAGAGGCCGCCCAGCGCGAAAAGGCGGACTGTCCAGTCTCCGCCAGAAGCAGCCGTTCAATTGCGGCAAGGCGCGAATGTCGACGCGATAGACATGCTCGGATGCCTGGGACTCACTCGGGATTCTTGCGCGCTGAACTCATCCAAGCGGCTCTCCTCGCACATGACCGCGTCCACGGCCTTCTCCCCGGCGATCGGGCCGGAGCCGCTCCCTCCCCGCAACGCCGTCGCGCGCCTTTCTTCCCCGCGGCCCTGACGGGCCGCTTCCTCGCGAGGCAAGAAAGCCGCGCGCCGCCGTCCTCCGCTGCGCTGCGGCCCTCCGGCTTCGCCTGCGGGTGCCGGTCCGGCCCGCCCCCGGCCGGGTGATCGCCACGAAGGCCGCGATGGGCGCGGCCCGTGACAGCGAGGACCCGGCCATGACCGACCGCTTCGACGACGCCGAACCTACCCACGCCGCCACCGCCACCGCGCACCTGCTCGACGAGCTGCAGCTCCACGGCTACCGCCCCTTCGCAGACGAGCCCGATCCGCGGCCGCTGCCCGATCCCGACCGCCTCTCCGGTGCCGTCGGCGACATCTTCGACGCACTCGTCGCAAGCCTCGGCGAGACGCGCCTCGAGCCCGACCTGCCCGACCTCCTCTGGTCGCTGGTCAACCTCTTCCATCGCGGCATCGACCGCATCGGCCGCGAGCTCGACACCAACGAGGCCGCGCAGCAGCGCTCCCAGCGCGAGCAGGACGGCTCCGAGGTCCGCTCCGTCGAGCTGGAACGCCTCCTCGCCCAGGGCCTCACGCTCATCGAGCGCCGCAACGCCTTCGAGTTCCTCCGCGACGCCGCGGCCGAGCACTTCGAGAACCACACCGGCTCCGCCTGGCGCCCGCGTGCGGGGTCAATGGTCAGCCGGCGCACGATGACCGCGGCGATGATCGACAGCCGCGACTTCCTCGCCGCCAGGCGCCGCGCCGAGACCGAGCCACTGATGCCCCCGGGCGTGCGCATCGCCTTCGCCGGCGGGGTCGATTGCAACGATCACCAGCGCATCTGGGCCGCGCTCGACCGCGTGCACGCGAAGCACCACGAGATGGTGCTGCTGCATGGCGGCACGCCGAAGGGCGCCGAGCGCATCGCCGCCTGCTGGTCCGATCAGCGCAAGGTGCCGCAGATCGTCTTCAAGCCAGACTGGCACCGCCACGCCAAGGCCGCGCCCTTCAAGCGCAACGACGCGCTGCTCGAGACGCTGCCGATCGGCGTCATCGTCTTTCCGGGCTCGGGTGTCACCGACAACCTGGCCGACAAGGCGAAGCGCCTCGGCATCCCACTCTTCGACTTCCGCGGGGGCGGCGGGTAGCGCCGCCCGCACCATGATGCGCTCGCGCAAAGGCGAACCGCTGCACGCCCGCGATCCGCTACAATCGGGGCGCATCATCGCGCCTCGACCGGGGAGGGTCGCATGACGCTTGGCATTGTCGTCAGCCTGTTCGGCCTCGGCACGGCGCTCGTGCTGCTGTTCACGCTCGCCATCTACGCCGTGCCGATCTTCGTCGGGCTGACGGTCGGCATGTGGGCTTTCGAGACGGGCGCGGGCGTGATCGGCGCGGCGCTGGTTGGCCTCGTCGCCGGCGTGGTGGCGCTGTTCGCCGCACAGCTGCTTTTCGCGTCCGTGCGCTCGCTCGCCCTGCGGGCCGTCATCGCGCTGCTGTTCGCCGCACCGGCGGTCGTGGCCGGCTACCACGCGGTGCTTGGGATCTCGGCGCTGCTCGTGCCGTCGGAAGCCTGGCGGCACGTCTTCGCGGCGATCGGCGGCCTAGCCGTCGGTGTTTCCGCGGCAGTGCAACTGGCTGCGTTCGCGGGCGCCGGCGCCCAGCCGAGGCAGGTCACCGTTGTCCCTCCTGACGCGGAGTTTACCGAAGGGGCGGGACCGCATCAGCCTCGCCTGCCATCCCCTTCCACGGCACGCCTGCCCGCGCCGTCATCGGGATCGCGCGGCTGACCCCGAAAGAGAGCGGCCCTCGTCGAGGACATCCACGCCGCGCCCCACCCAGCCGGGATGATGCGCAACAGGGCCAGCGTTTCGCCTTCCCCGTTCCGGCCAGATCCTCCCTTGTGCACGCCATGGGCGCCGTGACCGCGATGCCTGGTTCGTCGCGCTTGTGCCGGGCGCGGCGACTGTCGCCTGCTGTCTCCGTGGTCCGTCCGGTGTCGCGCTGCCACGCTCCCTCGGATGGCCTGATCTGGCCGAGGGACGGCTGACGCCTCGGGCGCCTCGGCCGCAACGGCGCCGGTGCGACTTTCTTCCCCTGGCTACCCACCCCACGCGGCAAGCCGCGCGGGGACCCTGGGTGGGCCATTCCTCGCGAGGCAAGAAAGTCCCCCAGCCCCGTCCTCCGCTGCGCTGCGGCCCGCAAGCGGGTGTGTCGGCGCCCGCCCCCGGCCGGACGATCGCCATCGAGGCCGCGATGGGCGCGGCCCGATCGACAGACAGGAGACAGTCATGGCGACCATCGGCACCTTCACCCGCACCGGCGACGGCTTCACCGGCACGGTCTCGACGCTCACCCTCGACGCCAAGGTCCAGGTTCGGCCGGCCGAGAAGAGCAGCGACAAGGCCCCCGACTTCCGCATCTTTGCCGGCCGGGCCGAGATCGGGGCGGCGTGGAAGAAGACCTCGAACGAGGGCCGCGACTACCTCTCGGTGAAGCTCGACGACCCCTCCCTGCCGGCGCCGATCCTGGCGAACCTCTTCGAGATGGAGGGCGGCGAGTTCGAGCTGATCTGGTCCCGCCCCAACGGCAACCGCAGCAGGGAGTGAGCGGCCAGCGGGCCCCGCCCGAGAGGGCGGGGCCCGCTCGGCGGTGGTTGCCTCGCTCATCGAGACCTGCAAGCTGAACAACGTTGACCTGCAGCGCTACCTCGCCGACGTACTGGCGCACCTCATCAACGGCTGGCCCAACAGCCACATCGACGTACTCATGCCGTGGCACTGAGCGGCCGACGAGATAGGCACCGCGTCAGGCGAAGGCTACGAGGGCCCGCAGGCCTCGCCTACCAACGTGCTGAACGTGCTTGGCGGCCTGGTTGCGCTGGAGGCCGCGCAGGCCGACGTTCTGGAACGCATCTGCAGCGGCCCGACGCTGCGCGCTTTGGCGCTGCAGGCGGCGCTTCCGGCGGATGCGACGAAGGCGCCCACCGCGCGGCGCGGTCGTAGGAGCGTGGCGGCGCAGGGCAATCTGTTGGGCAGCAGTGATCCCTGACGCACGGGCGGCGCGTCGCTCAGCCGTTGCGCTGCGCATTTCGCCAAGCCGTCCAGTCGACGATGCCGTGGTCGCGCACGACCTCGACCGCCTCCGGTCCGGCGACGCCGCAGAATATGACCAAGTTGGGATGGGTGGAGCGCGCGCTCGGTACGAACAGGCCGTCGCGGCCGTGGAAATGGGCGGCCTCGGCGATCTCTTGCGTGCGCGGATATTCGAGCTGCCGTTCGCTGTAGGACAGCTGACCGAATGTCCCGGTCTTGAGACCCAATCCCCCCAGGACCTCCAGCGAGGCGATGCGCACGCAGGCATCGAGCGTGACGCGAAGCTCGTGCAGGCTATAGCGCACCTGTGACGGCATCACGGGCTGGCCGCGGCTGAGATGGAAGAACATCTCGGCCCGGGCGCCATCGGCATGCGTCGAGGTGTAGAGCACTTCGAAGCTCCGATCGTCCCAGCGGCCGCCGACCGCGCTGCACTGTGTCGGATCGCGCCCTTCCCGCACGACGCGCCACACTGGGCCGCTCCAGGCCTCCCGCGGCAAAGCCTCTACGGCGTCGAGCAGGTGGTTGTCGCGGGGGGAGCGGGCCGCGGCCATGCGTCAGAGATACACGTCCGAGTCCAGCCGATCGAGGATGCGCAGGATATCCTCGGACCGATTCTGGTTGATCAGGTCGATGGCACGCTGGCCATCGAGTTGCGGATGCCGCGCGTAGAGCCAGGTGCGGATTTCATCCGCACTGTAGTACTCGGTGAGCCGCTGGACGATGAAGTGAAGGTCGGACAGGACCAGCTGCGTGTCCGGCTGCGGCTTGACGGTGCCGGCCTTCCACCGAGAGACCGTCGCCTTGGACACGTCGGCGATGTTAGCGATGTCGGTGCCGGACAGGCCACCGAGCGCGTTCAGATCTTCGATATAGCGGGGCATCGCCCCTGAGCGTGCGTTCATGGCTTCCCGGTTGCCGACTTGCGTCCGCCTCCACTTCGGAGGGCAGCCACGCGCGCGCGCGGCACGTCGTTGCCACGGGTCTCGTGAATGGTTTCCAAGGTCGTCCGCATCTTCTCAGTCGTCCGGCTGTGATCCGCCAGCCGTTTCATCAAGGCTTCCGGGTCAACGTTGTGGCGCGCCGCTTCAGAGGCGTCCGGCCGCAGCGCCTTGATCTCGCGTGCCGTCCTATCCGCCTTCGCCATCGGACCGTCATGGCCAAGGAAATACGTCTCGCGCCGAAGGTCCGGCACGGCCTCCAGCCTCGCGATGCTGCAGAATAGCTGCCGCGCCGCATGCCCGCGCGGATCAGCGACCATGCTGTCGTAGCCATGCTTGCAGCACGCGCGATCGGCGCACCCGCAAATGCGGCGGCCATTCTTCGCGCTGGCGAGCACGTCGAGCTCGGCGCGTGTGAGCGTGCGGTTGAGGCCGGGTATCGAAACCCGGACAGCGCGACCGAACTTCGCGTCGTCGGCCCGCGGCTTGGCTGGCTTGTGCCAGTCGCCCGTATCGAAGCGCTCGCGTTCGCCGATGCCCTGCGCGATTCCGGAGACCACGCCGAACGCCAATGCAGCCTGGCCTGGCAGCCCGCCCAGATGATCGGCGATCACGGGCTTGCCGAGATTGTGCAGCCCTGCCACGGCGGAGAGGTAGCGGCTCATCTGCAAGGGGCCGGCATCTGCGCCCAAACCCACGACGCGCAGCCAGACGTGGTCGATGGGTAGCCTGCCCAGCATCGCAACCAGCAATCCCCGCTGGCTCGGGTCGTTCAGCATCGCACTCGGAACGATCAATGGGTAGTCGATCGGAATGGCCTGGCCGCCCTCGCGGTCAAGCGCCTTACGCAGGGCAAGGCACGCGTCGGAATCGACACTTATCCAGTCGCGGAACCCCGGGTCACCGAGATGATGCGCTGGCGACAAGACAGCGGTGACGCCGGACGACACCGCCAAACGGGCAATTTGGCCAATTACGTCGGTCGACGCGTCCGGCCGGAAATGATCGGGACCAAGCGGGCCGGCACCTTCCGGCAGCGCCCACGGTGCACCCCGAACCTGCCCGGCATGCTTCCCGACGCTTGCGAGTTCGGCCACCTCGGTATCCAGGACGATCTCGCCACCAGCGTCTCGGACCGCGGCGACGAGCTCTCGCTGATGACGCAGGCGGGAAGCTTCCACGACCAGCCGGCGGGCCGGCAGATGGCCTGCTGCGTGCAGATCCGCCAGCTTCCGATGGGCCTCACCGACCCAGAGATACGTCGCGATGGGCGACGACGGGGCCGAGGCGGGCTTCGGGAAAGGGAGAATCTGAGCAGCCAAGGCACACCCCACGCATTGGTGTTTCATCGATACCTATTCCTGAAACGCCAATGCGTCAAGCGGGCCTATGCCGCGGTGCGTCGCCTTAAATGTTGGGGCGTCACGGGCCCTTAGGTGCGGTCGTTGTCTTTCCTGAGCGACCCCCTCGGCGAAGCGGTGCGGCCGCGCCGCTTTCGCCATCCGGCGCGACGAGCGCGACGTGACTGACGCCCAGGGCGGACGCCAACTCGAAGAGTGTGACGATGGTCGGGTTACGGCGCCCGCGTTCCAGGCTGCTGAGATACTGCTGGCTGAACCCGGACCGCTCGGCGAACGCCTCCTGCGTCAGGCCCTTCTCCAGCCTGATCCGACGCACGTTCCTCCCCACCAGCCGGCGCATATCCATGCCGGCACGGTCGGATCGTTACATACTTTGAGTTTATCTTCTATAGTGTGTAAATCGCGCGCCCCCGCTCCCATGTAACGCCCCGGCTGGCGCTCGCTGCCCGGATGGGTGACCCTGCGGCGACAGCGCGATGAGACGCCGGCAGAGGGGGCGCCCGCATGACCGCCGCGAGGATCCTCGAGACCCCACCCGACGAACCGCGCGTCACGGCCTATGACCTGGCCCACAAGATCCTCTACCTCCGCCTGCTGGATGCCGCCGCCGAGGGCGCCGACTGGCGGGAAGTCGCTCGCATCGTCCTCGGCCTCGACCCCGATCACGATGCCGACCAGGCACGGCGAATCCACGACAGCCATCTCGCCCGCGCCCGATGGATGACCGAGGCCGGCTACCGCGATCTGCTTCGCCAAGGCTCGGCGAACTGACCGGCGTTGTGCCGACGGCAACACGTGTTGCCCGGTGCGCGCCTCCACAACACACCGGATAGTCGCATCTCTCGGCATGCTGCGCGCGGAGCGTGCGCTCCGCGCTGTGCCGGAGCCTTGCCATGCCGTCGCGAGACTGGCGGTCGGCGGCCGCCTACGCAGAGCTGGAGAACGCCTCGGCGCGCGAAATCGCCTGGGAGTTCCTCCGACGCAACCCGCGCTATGTGTGCGACTGGGAACAGCTCGACGACGCACGGCCCGACGACGCGGCCGACGCCGTCGCCGAGCGCTGGGGGTTGCGATTTCCCGGCCGACCCGACGCTCGACGCGTGCGCGGCGGGCGTCGTCTGGATGCCGGCGCTCTGCGCCGCCACCGTGGCGCTCTCGGTCTTGCCGCCGTCATTCTCGCCACGCTCTCCGGCTGCCCTGCTGCCTGTGAACTCGCCGCGCCAGGCGAGTGACGGCCTGCACGGCGCAGTGGGCGAGCCGCCGATCCCGGTTTGGATCGCGCGCGGCGGGACGCCTGGCGGTGCGACAATCGCAGCCCATACACCACCCGCGCGGCCATTCGTCGGCCGATCCCGAGCAGCCGAGGCGCACGAGGCGGACGGTCCAGCGGGTCATCGCGGCTCCATCTTCGCCATCCGTCGCAACGCCGGGGGCTCACCATGAGCGATGGCGTTGGGACGCAGGCCATCGCGCAGCGCGGCTGCCTCGCCGTCGTCGCGCGTGCGCGCAAGCGCGGGTGCTTCTGTCGTGCTGTCGGATACTCCCGGACCGACGACCAGAGCGAAGGAGGCGAAGGACAGAGGAACCCCGACCGCAGATCGCCAGATAAAAGCAGGGCTGGCGGTCGGTCGTATGTGCCTGATCCAGCACGGTAAATCGCGTCCCGCGCCAAAGCGGCGGCTGGCGCTTCCTGCCAAAAGCCCAGGCAGATCAACGGCCTCAGCGCCAGCCGCCGCGACGCGCGGTCGGATCAGCGGTCATGACGACACGCGACGACGACCTCCATGTTCGACCTGGCCGCATCGGCGACACGCGTGCGCCCACGCGCCGCGTGCGAAGCTTCGTCGGCCAGGTCATGCGCGCTGTCCGCAATGCAGGCCACACAGGCCCTGGCTTCGGTGGCGGGGCGCGGGGCAGCAACCGCTCGCAGTTCGGGCGGGGCCGCGCCGCCGCGGCACGGGCCGCACTCCGCTCGCCGTCGCGACGCGTCGTGATCAAGGCGCGCGTCGTGCGCCACCAGGGCACGCGCTTCCGCTCCGCCTCTCTCGCCACCCACATCGGCTATCTCCAGCGCGACGGGGTCACGCGCGACGGCGCCAAGGCGCCGCTCTTCGATGCGGACTCGGACAGCGCCGATGCCCGAGACTTCACGGAACGCTGTGCCGATGACCGGCACCACTTCCGCTTCATCGTCAGCCCGGAGGATGCGCCCGCCCTCGCGGACCTGAAGGCCTGGACGCGCGACCTGATGCGCCAGGCCGAGCAGGATCTGGGCAGCCGTCTCGACTGGGTCGCGGTCGATCACTGGAACACCGACAACCCCCACGTCCATGTCCTGTTGCGCGGCCGGGCCGAGGATGGCGACGACCTGGTGATCTCGCGCGACTACATCTCGCGCGGCTTCCGTGGTCGCGCCGAGGCGCTGGTCGAGCTCGAACTCGGGCCAAGGACCGAAAGGGAGATCCGCAGCGCGCTCGAGGCAGAGGTCGGTGCCGAGCGCTGGACCGGTCTCGACCGCGCGCTGCGCGCCGCCGCCGATGAGGGTGCCGGCATCCTGGACCTGCGTCCCGGAGACGCGGACGCTGTCAATCCGGAACTCCGTCGCCTGATGATCGGCCGGGCGCAGACGCTGGAGCGGTTCGGGCTCGCCGAGCGCCATGGCCCCGCAGTCTGGACGCTCAGGCCCGGCATGGAGGAGACGCTGCGCGACCTCGGCGCCCGCGGCGACATCATCAGCACCATGCACCGCGCCATGCAGGGGCTCGGAGCCAAGCGCGCCGCAGGTGACTTCGCCATCCATGGTGACCGGCCCGAGCCGATCATCGGCCGCCTCGTCGAGCGCGGCATCGCCGACGAGCTCAAGGGCAGCGGCTACGCGATCATCGACGGCATCGACGGTCGCGTGCATCACGTCCGCTTCGCGGACATCGACGCAACCGGCGACGGGCACCCGGGCGCGGTCGTCGAGCTCCGCCGCTACCAGGATGCCGGCGGGAGGGAGCGCAGCGCTCTCGCAGTGCGATCAGACATCTCGGTCGAGGCGCAGGTCACAGCCGATGGCGCGACCTGGCTCGACCGGCGCCTGGTGGACCGCGAGCCGCTGCCGCTGGCCGGGCAGGGCTTCGGCGCCGAAGTCGAAGGCGCGCTCGCACGCCGGACGGAGCATCTCGTCACCACAGGTCTCGCGCGCCGGCAGGGTCAGCGCGTTGTGTTCGCGCGCGACCTGCTCAACACGCTGCGGCAGCGCGAGGTGGAGGCGGCTGCCGCGCGGGTCACGGCCGAGACAGGGAAGGCGGGGCGGCCGGCGCGACACGGGGACAACGTCTCCGGGGTCTTCACCCGGCGGCTCGACCTGGCCTCGGGGCGCTTCGCGATGATCGACGACGGGCTCGGCTTCCAGCTCGTGCCGTGGAAACCCGCGATGGAGCGACAGCGGGGACTGGCCGTGGCGGGGAGCATTGCACCGGGCGGCAGTCTTGAGCTCACGCCGGCGCGCAAGCGAGGCCTCAGCCTCTGACCGCGTGCCGCGCCGCCGCATTAGACTGGCATCACCCTCCGCCGTTTCGTGCGACGCGCTCGCCGCCGGCACGATGCCGACCTCTGGCCGCTTGCAGGTCACCGCGTCGATCGCGCACCTCTCGCGGCATGGTCGCTGTGCTCCCCACCCGCCCATGACTGCCACGAAGATCCTCTGGGATCAGGTCCTCGTCGTCTTCCTGATCGTGCTGGCTGCGGTCTGGGGCGCGACTCAGTGGGTAGCCTGGCGCCTCGGCTATCAGGCGCAGCTCGGTCAGCCGATGGATGTGTGGGGGGGCGTGCCCGTCTATCCTCCGCCCGCCTTCTTCCTGTGGTGGTACTGGTACGATGCCTATGCGCCGCGGATCTTCTACGAGGGCGCTGTCATTGCCGCTGCCGGGGGTTTCGCGGCGATCGGCATCGCCATCGGCATGTCGGTGTGGCGCGCCCGTGAAGCGCGCGACGTGACCACCTACGGGTCGGCCCGCTGGGCGACGGAGCGCGAAGTCCGGGACGCCGGGCTGCTCGCCCCCGACGGCTTCGTGCTCGGCTGGTTCGCCCAGCGCTACCTCCGCCATGATGGGCCGGAGCACGTGCTGTGCTTCGCGCCGACCCGCTCCGGCAAGGGCGTGGGCCTCGTGGTGCCAACGCTGCTGACCTGGCCGGGTTCGGCCATTGTGCACGACATCAAGGGCGAGAACTGGCAGCTCACCGCCGGTTGGCGGGCGCGCTTCGGCCGCGTGCTGCTGTTCGATCCCACCAATCCGGCGAGCGCCGCCTACAACCCGCTGCTCGAGGTTCGCCGCGGCGACAGCGAGGTCCGCGACGTGCAGAACATCGCCGACATCCTCGTCGACCCCGAGGGCGCGCTTGAGCGGCGGAACCACTGGGAGAAGACCAGCCACTCGCTGCTGGTGGGCGCCATCCTGCACGTCCTCTACGCCGAGCAGGACAAGACCCTCGCCGGCGTGGCGGGCTTCCTCTCCGATCCGCGCCGTCCGATTGAGCGCACGCTGGCGGCGATGATGACGACGCCGCATCTCGGCGATCGGCCCCACCCCGTCGTCGCCTCCGCCGCGCGCGAGCTGCTCAACAAGTCGGACAACGAACGATCGGGCGTGCTCTCGACCGCGATGAGCTTCCTTGGCCTCTACCGCGATCCGGTCGTCGCGCAGGTCACCCGCCGGTGCGACTGGCGGATCGCCGACCTGGTCGAGGCGCGCGAACCGGTCACGCTCTACCTCGTCGTCCCCCCCTCCGACATCGTGCGGACCAAGCCACTGGTGCGGCTCGTGCTGAACCAGATCGGCCGCCGCCTGACCGAGGCGCTGGAGAACGAGCGACGGCGTCATCGGCTGCTGCTGATGCTCGATGAGTTCCCCGCCCTCGGGCGCCTCGACTTCTTCGAGAGCCAGCTCGCCTTCATGGCGGGCTACGGCATCCGGTCCTTTCTCATCGCTCAGTCGCTGAACCAGATCGAGCGCGCCTACGGGCCGAACAACGCGATCCTCGACAACTGCCATGTCCGCGTAGCCTTCGCGACGAATGACGAGCGCACGGCCAAGCGCGTCTCCGATGCGCTCGGTACGGCGACGGAGCTCCGCGATAGCCGGAACTACGCGGGGCACCGCCTCTCGCCATGGCTCGGCCACCTCATGGTCAGCAGGCAGGAGACAGCGCGGCCGCTGCTGACGCCGGGCGAAGTGATGCAGCTGCCGCCAAAAGACGAAATCGTGCTGGTGTCGGGCTGCCCGCCGATCCGCGCGCGGAAGGCGCGCTACTACGAGGACCGGCAGCTTCGCGGCCGCGTCGTCGCGCCACCAGATCCCGCGGCGGCTGCGCCGTGTGCACCTCGTGCAGATGACTGGAGCGCGCTTATGCCGGTCAAGCGTGAGGAAGCACAAGCAGCCGTCGGCGCGGGCGATAATGCCGACGGCGGCATTCGCCGGGAGCCGACCCTGCCTGAGCACGATCAGGTCGCTCCTGAGCCCGGGCCGCCGCCGGAGAAGGAGTTCGACTTCATGGAGGACGAGCAGGACGACGATGTCGTGCGAACGCGTTCCCTCGCAGCGCGTGCACGCCGGGTCGCGCGTCAGGCAGCACTCGACCCCGGCGACGGGATTGCCCTTTGACCCGCCATGCGCAACAAAGCGACCTTCCGGCTCCCTCCCAATCTGATGCGCCGCCTCGCCGACTATGCGGCACGGAAACGCGTCAGCCAAGCCGTCGTTGTCGAGGTCGCGCTCGAGAGCTACCTGTCGCCGGACGGCGCCGAGCGGCTCGAGGCGGCCCTGGCACGTCGACTTGATCGTCTGTCGCGCGCCAACGAGCGGCTGGAACGCCACGTCACTATCGGCAACGAAGCTTTCGCGCTGTTCGTGAAGCACTGGCTCACTGCAGCACCTCCGCTGCCCGACACAATGCCCGCTGCTGCAAGAGTGAAAGGTAAGGAGCGCTACGACGCATTCGTTGAGGCGCTGGGTCGAAGGCTGCAGAAAGGCCGCACACTCGCTGATGACATAGCGGCGGACATGGCCACGCCTGATAGAGAGCTGAACCCGGTTTCCTTGAACGGCCCTCTTTCCGGCCAGAGACCGGCATGATGACGTCCGTCATGAACCAGATTGAACATGATAAAGCGGCTGCAGGGCTTGCAGTGGCGAGGGCGGGCGCAGGACGTCCGCGCTATCCACAGGCCAGGTTGCCCCGCCGCGGCAGGGCGCACCGCGGTCAGACCCGCTCGTTTTCGGCCCGCGTCCGGGCGTTGGTCGCAAGCGGGAGGTCGTGCTGCGGCTGCTGCGCGGCGAGGCTGATCCGGCCGACGGCCAACCCGCCGCCGCCCTGCAGCGCATCGGCGAGCTGAGCACGACGGTCGAGCTGCTGCACGCCAGGATCGAGCACCGCGGCCCTCTGCGCCGCGGGCGGTCGCGGTGATGGGCGAAGCAACTCGCCAGCGGCCGGCCGGCGCTACGGCCTCGCGCTGTTCTGTCGGGTCTGGGAGGCGGCACGCTCCTCGCTCTACGCCGCCCCCTGCCAGCGGCCGACCGCACGGTTGCCGCAGCCCGAGGCCCGCCCGGTCGGACGCGGTGCGGCCATGCGCGCCGACCTCCCGCGTTCACCCTGGACCGGCGATGGCCGATACTGCCACGCATGAGCGCTGCATCGTCACCACGGCGCTGGTCGCAATATGGGCGACCGCCGCGAGCCAGACCGCCATGGTCGCCGACGGCAAGGTCTGGCTGTTCGGCGTCGCTGAGCACCGGACGCCGAACTGCCCGGCTGGCATGTGGCCAAACGCGGCACCCGCTACGAGGCCGTCCCGGCGGTCGGCATAGCGGCGCGCCAGTGGTTCGGCCGGCTCGGTTCCGGCGCCGCCCGCGGCTTCGCGCTCCGCCGTGCCCACGGCAGCAACTTCATGTCGGACGCCTTCGCGAAGCAGATCAGGTTCAGAGTCATGGCGCCGAGCCACGCCTTCGTCGCCCGCTACGACGCGGAGTGGCTGATCGAGAAGAACCGCCAGGACAGCCCAGACGCCACGCGTGCCGCCTGGAATTAGGAGGCCTTCAGTCACGCCGGATAAGGCGACCCATTGTCCAGAGAACCGGGTGCGGTACAGGAAGGCGCCGGGTTCGACCCTTCCTGCCCGCCTCCGGCAGCAGTTCCTTGCGGCATGACCGCGCGGCTCCACCGCGGCTGGCGTGGCCCAACACCGCCGCCATCGATCTGGCCGCCGCCCGGCCTCACGCATCGATCTCGGCGAGCCGCTTGTAGAGATAGGTCCGCGAGATGCCGAGTTCCGCCGCGACGCGCTTCTTGTTGCCGCGGTTGCGCTGCATCGCCTCGCGGATCTTCGCGCCCTCGAGCGCGGCCATGCTGTCCGCCAGCCGCGCGCCCCGCGGTTCCGCCGCCGTGGGCGGGCGCGGCAGGCCGACGGCGACATCCGGGAAGGCGGCGGGGGTCAGGCGCTCGCCCTCGGCGAAGATCAGCGCGCGCTCGACCGCGTGGCGCAGCTCGCGGACATTGCCGGGCCAGTCGGCCTGGCGCAGCAGCGCCTCCGCCGCCGGGTCGAGCTCGGGCTCGGGCCGGCGGTGGCGCTGCGCCAGCTCATGCAGGAAGTGGCGGGCGAGCAGGGGGATGTCCTCGCGCCGCTCGGCAAGGCCCGGCACCTCGATCACCACCGGGCTGATGCGGTAGAACAGGTCGAGCCGGAAGCGCCCTTCCGCCACCATGCGCTTGAGGTCGCAATGGGTGGCCGAGACCAGGCGGAAATCCACCGGCAGCGGCGCCTCCCCGCCGACCCGCTCGACCGTCCTTTCCTGCAGCACGCGCAGCAGCTTGGCCTGGGTCTCGGGCGGCATCTCGCCGATCTCGTCGAGCAGGATGGTGCCGCCGGCGGCCTGCTCGAAGCGGCCCTTGCGCCCCTTGCGGTCGGCCCCGGTGAAGGCGCCGGGCGCGTAGCCGAACAGTTCGCTCTCGACCAGGCTGGCCGGCAGCGCGGCGCCGTTGACCGCCACCAGCGCGGCGGCGCAGCGCGGGCTCAGCGCATGCAGGGCGCGCGCCACCAGTTCCTTGCCGGTGCCGCTCTCGCCATGGATCAGCACCGGCACGTCGAGCGGGGCGAGCTTGACGATGTCGCGCTTGAGCCGGCGGATCGCCGCGCTCTCGCCGACGATGTCGTCGAGGCTGCCGACCGCGTCGCCGCGCAGCGCCGCCGCCTCGCGGCGGTAGAAATCCACCTCGCGCTGCAGCGCGTTGACGTGGCGGGCCAGCGCCTCGACCTGCTGCGGCCCCTTGAACATCACCCGCCCGATGGCGCCGACCACGCGGCCCTCGCGCGCGATGGGGATGCGCGAGACCACCCGCTCGGCCCCGCGCATGCGCTGGATCTCGCCGATTTCCGGCTTGCCGGTGGCGAGCACGCGGTCGAGCCGGGTGTTCTCGATCACCTCGCGCACCGGGCGGCCGATGCCGCCGCCGCGGTCGAGGCCGAAGAACGCCTCATGCACCGGCGAGATGTAGGCGACCCGCGCCCGGTCATCCACCACGGTCATGGCGTCGAAGGGGTCGGTGACGACGTGCTCGATGATGTCCCAGGCGAAATCCACCGCGGCGACGAACTCCAGCACCGCATCGCCCGGCGCTTCGCTGAACACGACCAGGTCGGCCCCGTCCAGCGGCATCAGCAGCACCAGGAAGCGGCCGCGCGGGGTGGCCAGGGTGGCGAGCCGGCGCCCGCGCAGCGCCGCCATCCATGCCGGGTCGGCGAGGCAGGCCGCCACCTCGCGCGAGCGCGCGAGGCCATGGGCGGCGATCCTTCCGCCATGCTCGACGATGGCGGCGCCGCATCCCGGCGACGCGACCGGCTGCGTTCGCGGCATGGCGTTTCTTCCCCGCATGAGTGTCCTTGCCATGGACACTAGGCCGGCGCAACTGTCCGCGCCAAGGGCCGGGGCGGCGGCGCGATGGCGGGCCTCCGCCGGGCCGCGGCGCTGGCACGTCGGATGCAACCCCGGGCGCCCGGCGCGGCCCGCCGGCGCGGCGCCGGCCGCCGCGGCGTCGCGGCGTCGCGGCGTCGCGGCATGAGGAGGATCGCCCAATGGACCAGGCCGACAAGGTCGCCACCCCCGGACACGACGTCCCGCCCGGCGCCGCGCTGCCGCTGCTCGCCGCCGGGGCGGGCGCCTTCGACCTGCTCGACGGGGTGCGGGTGCTCGACCTCACCACCTCGATCGCCGGGCCTTATGCGGGGATGCTGCTCGGCGACCTCGGCGCCGAGGTGGTGAAGGTGGAGCGGCCCGGCGCCGGCGACGACGCGCGCGCCTGGGGCCCGCCCTTCCTCGACGGCGAATCGCTGTGGTTCGTCGCCGTCAACCGCAACAAGCGCAGCGTCACCCTCGACATCACCTCCGCCGCCGGGGCGGAGGTGCTGCGCGGCCTGATCGGGCAGGCCGACGTGCTGCTGGTCAACCAGCCGGCGCGCAGCCTCGCCAAGCTCGGCCTTGCGCCCGAGCAGCTGCGCGCGGCGCGGCCGGAGCTGATCCATGTCTCGATCACCGGCTTCGGCCTGACCGGGGAACGCGCCGACCATGCCGGCTACGACCTGATCGCCGAGGGCTATTCCGGCGTCATGGACCTGACCGGCACGCCCGAGAGCGAGCCGCAGAAGGTGGGCGCGCCGGCGGCCGACATGCTGGCCGGCCAGGACGCCGCCATGGCGGCGATGGCGGCGCTGTTCGCGCGCGCGCGCACCGGGCGCGGGCGCAGCATCGACATCGCGCTGACCGACAGCATGACCCGCTTCCTCACCTGCCGCATCGTCCCCTTTCTGGGGTCGGGGGAGGTGCCGCGCCGCTCGGGCGGGCGGGACAGCGTCATCGCCATCTACCAGGCCTTCGAGACGGCGGACGAGCCGATCACCCTCGGCCTCGGCAATGACGGCATCTGGCGCCGCTTCTGGGAGGCGGTGGGCCGGCCGGAGCGCGGGCGGGATCCGAGCCATGGCAGCAACGCGCTGCGCCGCGCCCATCGCGCCGCGATCGTCGCCGACATCCAGGACATCCTGCGCGGCCGCCCGCGCGCCGAATGGCTTGCCGCCTTCGCCGCCGCGCGGGTGCCGGCGGGGCCGATCAACCGGGTGGACCAGGTGGTGGCCGACCCGGCGCTGATCGCGCGCGGCCTGTTCTACCAGGTCGAGGCGCAGGGCACGGCGATGCCGCAGGTCGGCACCGGCATCCTGCTCGACGGCGCGGCGAACCGGCCGCGGCTGCCGCCGCCGCGCCTTGGCGCCGACACCGCGGCGGTGCTCGGGGAATGGCTCGGCCTCGACGCGGCGCGGGTCGCGGCGCTGAAGGCGGAAGGGGCGCTGTAGCCGATGCGGCCCTTCCTCACCCTGCATCATCCGGCTGCCGCGCGGGCGCATTACGAGGCCGGGCTGTGGCGGCGGGAGACGCTCTACGGCCTGCTCGCCGCCCATGCCGAGGCGCGGCCCGAGGCCCCCGCGGCGCGCGACGGCACGCGCACCCTGGGCTGGCGCGCGCTGCGCGACTGGGTGGACGGGGTGGCGGCGCATCTGGACGGGGCGCTCCGCATCGGCGCGGGGGAACGGGTGGCGATCTGGGCCGGCAACCGGCTGGAGACGCTGGTGCTGTTCCTCGCCTGCGCGCGGCAGGGCATCGCCTGCAACCCCTCGCTGCACCGCACCTACACGGCCGATGAGATCCCGCCGCTGCTCGCCGCGCTCTCCGCCCGCGCCCTGCTGAGCGAGCCGGGCTGGGGCGCCGACCGGCTGGCCGACCCGGTGGCGCGCTTCGGCGCCCTGCCCGGGCTGGCCGCGGTGCTGACGCCCGCCGGCTTCCCCGGCCCCGGCGCCGCGCCGGGCCCGGCGGTGGCCGACCCCGACAAGGTCGCCTATCTCGCCTTCACCTCCGGCACCACCGGCACGCCGAAATGCGTCATGCATTCGGACAACACGCTGCTCGCCAATGCCCGCGACCTGGTGCGGGACTGGGGGCATGGGCCGGACAGCGTCATCCTCACCCTGTCGCCGCTGTCGCACCACATCGCCTGGGTGGCGGTGGCGCAATGGCTGGTCGCCGGCGCGCTGCTGGTCACCGACGACCCGCCGGCGGGCACCGGGCGGCTCGACTGGATCCTCGGCAACCGCGCGACCTATGTGCTCGGCGTGCCGACCCATGCGATGGACGTGCTGGCGGCGGCGGGCGAACGCGGCCTCGATGCGCTCGGCGCGGTGCGCTGCTTCTACATGGCCGGGGCGCCGATCCCGCCGGCGGTGGCCGAGGCCTTCGTGCGGCTCGGCGTGCGGCCGCAGAACGTCTATGGCATGACCGAGAACTCCTCGCACCAGTACACCCACCCCGACGACCCGACCGAGGTGATCGTCGAGACCTGCGGGCGCGGCGGCCGCGCCTACACGATCCGCCTGTTCGACCCGGCCGATCCGGACCGCCCCGCGGCACCTGGCGAGATCGGCGAGATCGGCGGCCGCGGCGCGGCGCTGATGCTCGGCTATTTCGGCAACCAGGCGGCGACCGAGGCGAGCTTCAACCGCGAGGGCTGGTTCCTCTCGGGCGATCTCGGCATGATCGACGCGCGCGGCAACCTGCGCGTGGTCGGGCGCAGCAAGGACCTCATCATCCGCGGCGGGCACAACATCCATCCCGCGCGCATCGAGGCGCTGGCGCTGCGCCACCCGGCGGTGGCGCGCGCCGCCGCCTTCCCGGTGCCCGACGAGCGGCTGGGCGAGCGCGTCTGCCTCGCCGTCATCGGCGAGATCGGGGCCGAGGCGCTGCTCGCGCATCTCGCCGCCGAGGGGCTGTCGCGCTATGACATGCCGGAATGGTTCCTGCGGGTCGACGCCTTTCCCCTGACCGCGAGCGGCAAGGTGCTGAAGCGGGAACTGGCGGCGATGGCCAGGGCCGGCACGCTGCGGCCCGAGCCGGTGCGCCGCGCCGGCGCGGGCGAAGCATGAACCGCCGCGCGGCGGCGGAACGAAGGAGGGAGCGACCATGACCATGAGGCATGTCACGAGGCGCGCGGCGCTGGCGGCCGGCGGGCTGGCGGCGCTGGGCGCGCCGGCGCTGCGGGCGCAGGGCGCGGTGTCGGACGGCGTGGTGAAGCTCGGCGTGCTGGACGACATGTCCGGCGTCTTCGCCGACCAGCAGGGCATGGGCGATGTCGTCTCGGCGCGCATGGCGATCGAGGATTTCGGCGGCCGCGTGCTCGGCGCGCCGATCGAGCTGATCCATGGCGACCTGCAGAACCGGGCCGATGTCGGGCTCGGCATCGCCCGGCGCTGGTACGACCAGGAGAAGGTGGACGCCATCTTCGGCATCGGCAATTCCGCCGTGGCGCTGGCGGTCCAGCCGCTGGCCCAGGAGAAGCGGCGCATCGCGATCGCCACCGCGCCCGGCACCACGGAGCTGACCGGCAGGGCCTGCGCGCCGCTCGGCGTGCAATGGACCTACGACAACTACGCCCTGGCCAAGGGCACGGTAACGCCGCTGGTGCGCGGCGGCGGGCGGAAGTGGTTCTTCCTCACCTCCGACTACGCCTTCGGCCATTCGCTCGAGCAGAACGCCGCCGAGCTCGTCCGCCGCCTGGGCGGGGAGGTGACGGGCGCGGTGCGCGCCCCGCTGGGGGAGACGGACTATTCCTCCCACCTGCTGCGCGCCGCCGCCTCGGGGGCGAATGTGGTGGGCATCGCGGCGGCGGGGCTCGACCTCGTGAACATCGTCAAGCAGATGGGCGAGTTCGGGCTGGCGCGGCGCGGCATCCAGCCGGCGGCGCTGCTCTGCCTGCTGACCAATGTCCGCGCGATGGGGCTGCAGACGGCGCAGGGGCTGGTCTTCACCGAGGCCTATTACTGGGACCAGAATGACGAGACGCGCGCCTTCGCCCGCCGCTTCGAGGCCATCCACGGCCGCCCGCCGACCATGATGCAGGCGAGCGTCTGGGGCGCGGTGACGCACTACCTCAACGCCATCCGCGACGCCGGCACCGATGCCGCCGAGCCGGTGATGGCGCGCATGCGCGCCACGCCCATCAACGACTTCATGACCCGCAACGGCCGCATCCGCGAGGATGGGCGCGTCATCCGCGACATGTACCTGCTGCGCGCCAAGCGCCCGCAGGACAGCCGCGGCGAATGGGACCTGCTCGAGGTGGCCGGCACGATCCCCGGCGAGGAGGCCTATCGCCCGCTCGCCGAGAGCGAGTGCCCGCTGGTGCGCCGCCCATGAGCGCGCCGACGCGCGGCGCCGTCGTCGTCACCGGGGCGAGCCGCGGCATCGGCGCCGCCATCGCCGCCGACCTCGCCGGGCGCGGCTTCCGCGTCGTCGGGCTGTCGCGCAGCGGCGTCTGCGCCTCGGGCCTCGGCATCGCCTGCGACGTGACCGAGGAGGAGGCGCTGCGCGCCGCCTTCGCCCGCGCCGCCGAGGAAGGGCCGGTGGTCGGCCTGGTCAACAATGCCGGCGCCGTCCATCACCGCCGCAGCGCCCGGCTGACCACCGCGGAGTTCGAGGCGGTGATGCGCCTCGACGCCACCGCGGTGATGGTCGGCTGCCGCGAGATCCGCCCCCATCTCATAGCCGCCGGGGGCGGGCTGATCGTCAATATCGGCTCCTTCTACGCCCGGCTCGGCGTGCCGGGCGCGCTCGCCTATTGCGCCGCCAAGGCGGCGGTCGGGGCGATCACCCGCTGCCTCGCGGTGGAATGGGCGCCCGAGGGCATCCGCGCCCTGTGCGTCGCCCCCGGCTACATCGAGACCGACCTCAACCGCGAGGCCCTGGCCGGGCAGGAGTTGCACGAGCGGCTGATGACGCGCATTCCGCTGCGGCGGTACGGCCGCGCCGAGGAGGTCGGCCGGCTGGTCGGCACGCTGTTCGAGGGAGGCATGGACTTCATGACCGGCACGACGCTGACCATCGACGGCGCGCACGGGATCGCCGAATGAGCGCCGCCGCCGGGCCGCTCGCCGGGCTGCTGGTGCTCGATTTCTCGACCCTGCTGCCGGGGCCGCTGGCGACGCTGATCCTGGCCGAGGCGGGGGCCGAGGTGGTCAAGGTCGAACGCCCCGGCACGGGCGACGAGATGCGCGGCTACCAGCCGCCCTGGGGGGCGGATTCGGCCAATTTCGCCCTGCTCAACCGCGGCAAGCGCAGCGTCGCGCTCGACCTCAAGGACCCCGCGCAGCGCGCGCGGCTCGATCCGCTGATCGAGCGCGCCGACATCCTGGTCGAGCAGTTCCGCCCCGGCGTGATGGAGCGCCTCGGCCTCGGCCCCGGGCAGGTGATGGCGCGCAACCCGCGGCTGATCTGGTGCTCGATCACCGGCTACGGGCAGAGCGGGCCGAAGCGCGACGCGGCGGGGCACGACCTCAACTACATCGGCGATGCCGGGCTGCTCTCGCTGAGCTTCGGCGACGCCGCGCGGCCGGTGGTGCCGCCGGCGCTGATCGCCGACATCGCCGGCGGCGCCTACCCGGCGGTGATGAACATCCTGATGGCGCTGCACGCCCGCCAGGCGACCGGCAGCGGCCAGCGGCTCGACATCGCCATGACCGACAACCTGTTTCCCTTCCTCTACTGGGCGATGGGGCAGGGCTTCGCCACCGGGCGCTGGCCCGGCAATGGCGACGGGCTGGTGACCGGCGGCACGCCGCGCTACCGGCTCTATCCGACCGCCGATGGCCGGGTGCTCGCCGCCGCGCCGATCGAGGACCGCTTCTGGGCCGTGTTCTGCGACATCATCGGGCTGGAGCCGCAATGGCGCGACGATGCGCGCGACCCCGCCGGCACCGCGGCGCGGGTGGCCGCGCTGGTGGCGGCGCGCGACGCCGATGCCTGGCGCGCCGCGATCGCCGGGCGCGACTGCTGCTGCAGCATCGTCGCCACCGTGGAGGAAGCCATGAACGACCCGCATTTCGCCGCGCGCGGGCTGTTCGGCCACCGCCTCGCCAATGCCGAGGGGCAGCAGATGCCGGCGCTGCCGGTGCCGCTCGCCCCGGCGCTGCGCGGCCCGCCGGGCATCCGCCCCGCCCCGGCGCTCGGCGCCGACAACGCCGCGGTGCTCGCGCCATGAAGGCGGCGCTGCTGACCGACTACGCCGGCCCCGAGGCGATCGTCTTGCGCGAGCTGCCCGAGCCGGCGCCGGCCGAGGGCGAGGTGCTGCTGGGCTTCGAGGCGGCCGAGGTGAACTACCCCGACGCGCTGGTGGTGAGCGGGCGCTACCAGACGCGCCCGCCGCTGCCCTTCATCCCCGGCAAGACCATCGTCGGGCGGGTGCTGGATGCGCGCGGCGCGGCGGCCCCGGCGCGCGGGGCGCGGGTGATCGCGCATGTCGAATACGGCGCCTTCGCCGAGCGCGTGGCGCTGCCCGCCGCCGCCTGCCTGCCGGTGCCCCAGGGGATCGGCGCGGCGGATGCGGCCGCCCTCGGGCTCAACTACCAGACCGCGCATTTCGCGCTGGCCGCGCGCGGCGGCCTCGCGGCGGGGGAAAACGTGCTGGTGCTCGGCGCCTCGGGCGCGGTGGGCGCGGCGGCGCTGCAACTGGCCCGCCCGCTCGGCGCCGCGCGGGTGCTGGCCGGCATCCGCAGCGAGGCGGCGGCCGCCGCCGCCCTGGCCGATGGCGCCGATGCCGCGCTGCGGCTCGACCAGGGGGCGGAATTGCGCGAGCAGGTGGCGGCGGCGACCGGCGGGCGCGGGGTGGATGTGGTGATCGACCCGCTGGGCGATGCCGTCACCGCCGCCGCGCTGCGCTGCCTCGCCCCCTGCGGGCGGCTGGTGGTGGTCGGCTTCGCCGCCGGGGAGATCCCGCAGATCCGCAGCAACTACCTGCTGGTCAAGAATGTCGGCGTGCTCGGCCTGAACTGGGCCGACCACCGCGACCGCGAGCCGGCCCGCGTGGCGGCGGCGCAGGCGGCGATCTTCGCGCTGTTCCTGGAAGGGCGGCTGCGGCCGCGCATCCATCGGCGCCTGCCGCTTGCCGCGGCGGCCGAGGCGCTGGGCCTCGTCGCGCGCGGGGGCCTGCCCGGGCGGGTGCTGCTGGAAGGCTGATCCCCGCCCCGGCCGGAAGCGAATGGCGGGAAGGGGCCGCACCCCTCCCCGCCAGGCGCGGTTCAGCCGAGCGTGGCGCTCGCCTGCATGGCGATGCCGCCATCCGGGCCCACCGCCCAGACCTCGGCGCCCTCGGCGGTCGGCCGGCCGATCACCGTGAAGGGCGCGGTGTCGAACAGCGGCGCGCGCGCCCGCATGGTGAAGCTGCGGATCGCCTTGCCCGGAAGATTGTCGCGCAGCAGGTCGAGCAGGCATTGCTGCGAGAACGGCCCATGCACCACCAGCCCCGGATAGCCTTCCTCCTGCATCGCATAGGTGCGGTCGTAGTGGATGCGGTGCGGATTGAGGGTCAGCGCCGAGTAGCGGAAAAGCGTCACCGTGTCGGGGGCATAGGTGCGCCGCCAGGCGACATCGGTGGGCGCCGGGTCGCGCTTGGGCGCGCGCGTGGGGGCGGCGGGGTCGGCCGCCTCGCGGAACACGGTGTGCTGGTCCTCGGTCACCGCGAGGCCGCGCGGGTTGTAGATCCGCCGCCGCACGGTGGCGAACACCATGGTCCCGGTGCCGCCTTCGCGCAGCTGGAGGTCGGCGAGCTCGGTCTCGCGCCGCAGCTCGTCGCCGACCAGGATCGGCGCGTGGAAGGTATAGGCCTGGCCGGCGAACATCCGCCGCGGCAGCGGCATCTCCGGCAGCACGCCGCCGGAGGTGGGCAGCCCGTCGGGGCCGAGCACGGAGCGCGGCGCGAGCGGCACGAAAAAGCACCAGTGCCAGCCCGCCGGCACCGGGTCGCCGCGCTTGGGCGCGGGCTCGGGGCGCTCGAAGACGACGGTCATGCCGCGCATGGGCGGCAGCGTCGCCTCGTCGGTCTCCTCGATCTTGCGGCCGATATGGCTTCGCAGCGCGTCGATGTCGATCTTCATGCCGGCTCTCCCGGGACAAGGTAGGGCAGGGTGAGGCCGTCCTTCACCGTCTCGAACTCGACGCGCACGGGCAGGCCGATCCGCAGCTTGTCGTCCGGCACGCCGCGCAGCTGCGCGAGCATCCGCACGCCTTCCTCGAGGTCCACCGTGGCGAGGGTATAGGGCAGGTCCTCGCGCACGCCGGGGTGGAAGGCGTGGTGGGTGATGGTCCAGCTGTGGATCACGCCGCGACCGCTGGCCTCGACCCATTCCACTTCCATCGAATGGCAGGACGGGCACATCGGCTGCGGATAGTGGCGGATCCTGCCGCAGCCGCGGCATTTCTGCAGCAGCAGCTTGCGGCGGTTCAGCCCCTCCCAGTAGGGCGCGCTGTGCGGCGTCGGCTCGGGGACGAGCTTGTTGTAGGTTCCGGTCGCGCTCATCATCCCCTCCTCATGATGGCGACGGAGCCGTCGCCCATGTCGCCATAGCCGGTGACGAGGCCGATCTCGGCGTCGCGCACCTGGGCCTTGCCGGCCTCTCCGCGCAGCTGGCGCACCAGCTCCGCGATGTGGTTCATGCCCACCATGTGCGCCTGGCTGAGCAGGCCGCCATGGGTGTTGACGGGCAGCTTGCCGCCGAGGCGGATCGCGCCGCTCTCGACGAAGGGGCCGCCCTCGCCCTTCTTGCAGAAACCCAGATCCTCGAGCTGGCACATCACGATGTAGGTGAAGCAGTCGTAGATCTCGGCCACGTCGATGTCGTCGTGCTTGACGCCGGCCATCTCGAAGGCGCGCGGCGCCGCCTTGGCGATGCCCAGCCGCGTCATGTCCGGGCGCTGGGTGATGACGCTGGGCGAATCCGGGTGGCCCTCGGCGACGCCCATCACCACCACCGGCGGCTTGCGGAGGTCGCGGGCGCGCTCGGCGGCGCTGACCACGATGGCGCAGGAACCGTCGCTCTCAAGGCTGCAATCGAACAGCCGGAAGGGGTCGGAGATCATGCGCGAGGCCTGGTGGTCCTCGATCGTCATCGGCTTCGTCATCACGGCGTTGCCGTTGAGCATGGCGTTGGCGCGGGTCGAGACCGCGATCTCGCCGAGCTGCCGGCTGGTGGTGCCGTAGAGCTCCATGTGCCGGCGCGCCATCGGCGCGTAGAGCTGCGCCGGCGCGATGGCGCCGAGCGGCATCTCGAACTCGCCGACCAGGCGGAACTGCGGCATCTGCTGCACCCGCGTCCCGATGCGCCCGCCCGAGGCGCCGTTGCGCCCGACCGGGATCAGCACATGGTTGCAGATGCCCGCGGCGATCGCGGCGACGGCGCTTTGCACCGCGGCGACGCAGCTCGCCCCGCCAAGCGGCGTCACCGCCGAGTAGCGCAGGTCGGGCAGGCCGAGATTGGTGATGAAATCCTCGGCCACGACCCCCGAATAGGGGATCACGCCGTCGATGTCGGACGGCTTCAGGCCGGCATCCTCGATCGCCTTCAGCGAGGCCTCGAGCTGCAGCGACAGCACGCTGCGGCCCGATTCCCGGGAATAGGCGGTTTCGCCCACCCCGGTGATCGCGCCCTTTTCACGCAATGACATGGCTATCCTCCTTCATTCTTCGCAGAAATGCTTGCTCAGGCGGCGACCCAGCCCTGCGCCACCGCCGCGTCGTGCCGGCAGCGCTCGGGCCCGCCCAGGGCCTGCCGGTCGAAGGTGATGCGCTTGAACTGGTGGTGCAGGCCGAGCAGGTCGGTGAAGCCCATGCCGCCATGCACCTCGGTCGCCAGGCGGGCGACCTCGCGCCCGACCTCGGCCAGATGGGCCTTGGCGTGGGAGGCGACCATGGCGGCTTCCTCCGGCACCGCGTCCTGCGCGTAGGCGGCATACCAGACCATGGCGCGGCAGGGTTCGAGCATGGTCGCCATGTCGGCGCACATGTACTTCACGCCCTGGAAGCTGCCGATGACGCGGCCGAACTGCACCCGCTCATTGGCATAGGCCACGGCACGGTCGAGCATGTTCTGCGCGGCGCCGAGCGTGTCGGCCGCCAGCATCACCCGTCCCGCGTCGCGCACCCGCCGCGCCGCGGCGAGCGGATCGTTCGAGGATTGCAGCAGCGCCACCGGCGCCGCCCCCGCGAGGTCGAGATCGACCAGCGCGCGGGTGCGGTCCACGCTGCGGCGCAGCGTCGCGGTCACGCCCGGGGCGCCGGCCTCGATCAGCGCGGCGCGGCCATCGGCCAGATAGGCGAGGAAATGGGTGGCCTCGCCTCCATCCATCAGCCCGTCCAGCGCGCCCGACAGGCGCCCGCCCTCAAGGCGCAGCGCCGCCCGCCCGGTCTGCCCCGCCAGCCCCGCGAAGCCGAGGCCGATGCGCGCCTGCCCCGCGGCGATGCGCGGCAGCCACTGGCGCTGCTGCTCGGCGTCGCCGGCGCTGCGGAAGGCCTGCACGGCCATCACCAGCGCCGCCGCGAAGGGCGCCGGCGCGGCATGGTAGCCGAGCGCCTCGGCCGCCAGCGCGGCATCGAGCATGCCGAGCCCGGCGCCGCCATGCTCCTCGGGCACCAGCAGCCCATGCAGGCCGAGCTCGCCGAGGCCGCGCCACAGCTCGGCATCGAAGCCGGTGCCGGTTTCGGCGAGCCGGCGCAGCGCGTCGAGCGGCAGCCGGTCGGCGAGGAAGCCGCGCAGCGAGCGGCCGAACAGTCCCTGGTCTTCCGTCAATCCGAACCGCATCTCAGTTCCTCCCCGCCGGCACCGCCGCCTTGGGCTCGCGCGGCAGGCCGAGGCCGCGCTCGCCGATGATGTTCTTCTGGATGTTCGACGACCCGCCGCCGATGATGAGGCCGATGTCGTACATGTAGTCGATCTGCCAGGTGGTGGCGGGATCGTCCTCGGCCACCTCGCCCTGCGGCTCATAGAGCAGGCCGGTGCTGCCCATGACGTCGAGCGCCAGCGAGGCGAGCCGGTGCGCGAGCATGGTGCCGTGATACTTCACGATGAAGCGCCCGAGGCCCGAATCCACCCCTTCGGCGGTTTCCGTCAGCAGGCGCATGTTGTGGTTGCGCGCCGCGATCACCTCGCCCTGCAGGCGCAGCAGCCGGTCGCGCCATTCCGCGCGGTCGAGCAGGCGCGCGCCGTCGGCGCCCGGCTGCTCCATCATGCGGCGGGTCGCCTCAAGCCGCTGCTGCAGCTTGTTGGGATCGCCGAGCAGCATCCGCTCGTACTTCAGCGTGACGTTGGCGACGTGCCAGCCGTCGCCGCGGCCCATCACGATCTGGTCCACCGGCACGCGCACGTCGGTGAAGAAGGTCTCGTTGAACTCGGCGCGGCCGGTCATGGTCCGCAGCGGGCGCACCTCGATCCCCGGCGCGCTCATCGGCAGCAGCAGGTAGGACAGGCCGGCATGCTTCGACTTGTCGGGCTCGGTGCGGCAGAGCAGGAACATCATGTCGGCGAAATGCGCCGAGCTGGTCCAGATCTTCTGGCCGTTGATGACGAAATGCCCGTCCTCGACCGCGGCGCGGGTCTGCGCGGCGGCGAGGTCGGAGCCCGAGCCCGGCTCCGAATAGCCCTGGCACCAGATCGTCTCGCCGCGGATGGTGGGGCCGATCCAGCGCCGCTTCTGCTCCTCGGTGCCGACCTCGAGCAGCGTCGGCACCAGCATGCTGATGCCCTGGTTGTGGATGCCCGGCGAGATGCCGGCGCGGCTGAAGGCGTCGGCGATGATCGCCAGCTCGATGACGTCGTGCGGCGCGCCGAAGCCGCCGTATTCGCGCGGGATGGTGCGCGCGAAATAGCCGTGCTTGAGCAGCAGCGCCTGCCAGTCCAGCGCCTTGCGGTCGGGCCGCTTGCGCCCGCCGCCCGGGCGCGGCGCGGCGTCGCGATGCGCGGCGATGAAGGCATCGACCTCCTCGCGCAGCGCGCGGTGTTTCGGGGTCAGCGTCAAGTCCATGGAGTTCCTCCGCTCATTCTTCCAAATCCCGCCCGCCGGACCGCCGCATCCCGTGGCGCCCGGGTGGCGCCAGCCCCCCCCCGACGCCTCCGGCGCGGCCCGTCTTGCGCGACGTGCCTTGCGCGCGGCGTGCCAGCGTCCTCGCGGCATCGATGCAACGGCCCCGCAGTGTCACGTCGCGCCATCGCCGATGCAAGCCCTCCATAGCGCGATGGCGTTCGCTGCGCGCGGCGCGGACATCATGTCCGCAGCGCCGACAATGCCGGGAAGGGCAGACGCATGCACCGGCCCGGATGCGGCGGCCCGCGCCGCTGGCACATGCATTGCTGCGTTCATCCTCGGAGGCATGGTGCGCGCCGCGACGGCGACGTCCTGCCCCGCGGGAGGAACAGCCATGCGCTCAGATCAGCGCGATGGAGGCGACGCGCCATGAGTGCGGAGGGCGTCGCGCTGGAACGCGATGGCGCCGTGGCTGTGCTGCGGCTGTGCCGGCCCGGCCGGCTCAACGCGCTGTCCGCGGCGATGCGCCACGCCATCGCCGCGCGGCTGCGCGAGGTCGCCGCCGACCCCGACATCACCGTGCTGCTGCTGCGCGGGGAAGGCCGCGCCTTCTGCGCCGGCGCCGATCTCGACGACATGCCCGAGGACGCCTTCGCCTGGCGCGAGCGCATCCTGCTCGCGCAGGCGCAGCACCTCGCGCTGATCCGCATGGACAAGATCGTGGTCGCGGCGGTGCAGGGCGCGGCCTATGGCGGCGGCGCCTCGCTCGCTCTCGCGGCCGACATCCTGCTGCTCGCCGAGGATGCGCGTCTCGGCTTTCCCTTCGTGCATCTGGGCATCGTGCCCGATGGCGGCGCCGCCTTCCTGCTGCAGGCGCGCCTCGGCAGCGCCGTCGCGCTCGACCTGCTGCTGACCGGCGGCACCCTGCCGGCCGAGGAGGCGCGGCGGCTCGGCCTGACGCGGCGGGTGGCGCCGGTGGCCGGCTTCGACGCCGCGGCGCTGGCGCTGGCGCAGGAGGTCGCGGCGCTGCCGCGCGAGGCGCTGGCGCTGACCAAGTCGCTGTGCCGCCAGCGCTGGGGCCAGGGCCTCGACAATGCGCTGGCGCATGAGGCGGACGCCTTCGCCCTCGCCACCACCACCGCCTCGCACCGCGCCGCGCTGGCCGCCGCCCGCCGGCGGCAATCCGCGCCGCGCAAGGGATCCTGACATGCTCGCCGGCACCGCCTTCGCGCCCGGGCTGCTCGCCGACCAGGTGGCCTTCGTCACCGGCGGCGGCAGCGGCATCGGCTTCGCCATCGCCTCCGCCTATGCTCGGCTCGGCGCGCGGGTGGTGATCGCCAGCCGCAGGCAGGCAACGCTCGATGCCGCGGCGGCGCGCCTCGCCACCGAGGGTGCCGAGGTCGCCGCCTTCCAGGCCGATGTGCGCTCCTACGAGCAGGTGCACGAGGCGGTGACGCGCACGGTCGAACGCTTCGGCGCGCTCGACATCCTGGTGAACAACGCCGCCGGCAACTTCTTCTGCCCGACCGCCGACCTCTCGGCCAATGGCTGGAAGACGGTCGTGGACATCGACCTCAACGGCACCTTCCACTGCTGCCGCGCCGCCTATGCCGCGCTCAAGGCGTCGCGCGGCGGCGGGCGGATCATCAGCATCATCACCATGAACGCGCTGTCGGGCTGGCCGGGCGCGGCCCATGCAGCGGCGGCCAAGGCGGGCATCCTCTCGCTCAGCCGCAGCCTGGCGGTCGAATGGGGGCCGGACGGCATCCGCAGCAACACCATCTCGCCAGGGCCGATCGCCGACACCGAAGGGGTGCGCCGGCTCTACGAGGATCGCGGCGTGGCGGAGCTGGAACGCCGGCGCACCGCGCTCGGCCGCTTCGGGCGGACCGAGGATGTCGCCAATGCCGCGGTGTTCCTCGCCTCGCCGCTCGCCGCCTATGTGACGGGGGAGAACCTCGTCGTCGATGGCGGGCGCTGGCTGAAGCATGTCTCGGCGTGACGCGGAAGGAGAAAGGGCAAGGCCATGAGCACCGATCCGGGCGGGGAGCTGGTCAGGCGGCGGCGCGAGGGCGCGGTGCTGGTGCTGCGCCTCGACAATCCGCGCAACCGCAACGGGCTCGACGAGCCGATGCGCGTCGCGCTCGGCGCCGCGGTCGAGGAAGCCGAATCCGACCCCGCCGTGCGCGCGGTCTATCTCACCGGCGCGGGGCCGAGCTTCTGCGCCGGCGGCGACCTGCGGATGCTGCGCGAGGCGAGCGACCCCTGGCCGGTGCATCGCCGCTTCCGCCGCCTCGGCCGCTGGCTGGTGCCGCTGATGACGCTGGAGAAGCCGGTGGTGATCGGCGTCAACGGCCATGCGGTTGGTGGCGGGATGGGCCTCGCGCTCACCGGCGACCGGCTGATCGCCGCCGAGGGCGCGGTGTTCATGGCCGGCTTCTTCCGCCTCGGCGCGATTCCCGACATCGGCATGATGTACACGCTGCCGCGGCTGATCGGCATGGCGCGCGCCAAGGATTTCCTGTTCGGTGGCGGCAGCCTGACGGCGGCCGAGGCGCTGGCGATCGGCCTGGTCGGCCGCGTGGTGCCCGATGCCGAACTCGACGCGGCGGGACTCGCCGAGGCGCAGCGCCTCGCTTCCGGTCCGGCGGAGGTGATGGGCCTCGCCAAGATCCTGATGGCGCGCAGCTTCGAGAGCAGCCTCGACGAGATGTTCGCCTATGAGGGGCTGGGCCAGGCGCTGGCCATGTCCAACCCCGAGTTCCGCGAGGGGCTGGCGGCGATGCTCGACCGCCGGCCCGCCGGTTTCCCGGCCGCCGCCGCCGCGGCGCGCCGCTGAGCCCGACAGGAACCCGAGAGCATGACCGAAACGCTGCCGAGCCCCGTCGTCAACGCCGATTCCGCCCCCTACTGGCAGGGCGCGCGGGAGGGGCGGCTGCTGATCCGCCGCTGCGATGCCTGCGGCCAGACGCATTTCATGCCGCGCCATTTGTGCCCCGCCTGCTGGTCCGCCGACCTGCGCTGGGTCGAGGCCACGGGCCGCGGCACGGTGCACAGCTTCACGATCATCCGCCGCGCGCCGCTCGCCGCCTTCGCCCCGCGCGTGCCCTATGTGGTGGCGCTGATCGACCTTGAGGAAGGCCCGCGCATGATGGCCAACATCCTCGGCGATGATGCGCTCGACACGGCGATCGGCGATGCCGTCGCGGTCTGCTTCGAGGATCGCGGCGAGGGCGCCGCCGTGCCGCAGTTCCGCCGCGCCGGCGGCCGGGGCTGAGCGATGGATTTCGCCCCCACCGAGGAGCAGCAGTTGCTGCGCGAGAGTGCGGCCGCCTTCGTCCGCCGCCACTGCCCGCGCGGGGCGGTGCGCCGCCGGGACGCCGAGGGCGAGTTCCCCGAGACGCTGCACGCGACGATGGTGGAGGCGAGCATGGCGAAGCTGCATGCGTCGGAGATGCTGGTGCGGCTGACCACGCTCGGGATGCAGGTGCTGGGCGGGCATGCCTACACCTATGACCATGATATGCAGCGCTACTGGCGCGATGCGCGCAATTCCACGGTGGGCGGCGGGATCTCGCAGATCCAGCGGCAGCTGATCGCGCGGGAGATCGGGTTGTGAACGGCGCGACGGGACGCCGCGGCAAGGAAGCGGGAAGATGAGCGAGACGAGCCTGCGGAACCGGGTGGCGATCGTCGGCGTCGGCGAATCCGACATCGGCAAGGTGCCGGGCATGACCGGACTCGGGCTGAATGCCCAGGCGGCGAAGCGCGCGCTGGACGATGCCGGGCTGAAGCCGTTGGACATCGACGGGCTGCTGACCGCCTATTCCTTCACCGAGCCCTATTTCATGCTCGGCTCGGTGCTGTGCGAGTATCTCGGCCTGCAGCCGCGCTTCAACGCCTCCCTCGTGGTGGGCGGGGCGACGCCGGCGGTGATGCTGAAGCACGCGGCCGAGGCGATCGTCGCCGGCCAGGCCGAGGTGGTGCTGGTGACCGCCGGCGAGAACCGCGCCACCGGCCAGAGCCGCGACCAGGCGGTGGCGGCGCTGACCGCGGTCGGCCACCCGTATTTCGAGCAGCCCTACGGATCCTCGATCCCCGGCTTCTACGCCATGATCGCGCGCCGCCACATGCTGGAATACGGCACCACGCGCGAGCAGATGGCCGAGGTGGCCGCGACCACGCGCCGGCACGCGCTGCTGCACCCCAACGCCCACATGAAGGCGCCGCTGACGCGCGAGCAGGTGCTCGCGGCCAAGCCGATCGCCGATCCGCTCGGCATGCTCGATTGCTGCCTGATCTCCGATGCGGGGGGCGCCTTCATCGTCACCTCGGCCGAGCGGGCGGCCGACCTGCGCGCGAAGCCGGCCTACCTGCTCGGCATCGGCGAGTTCCACACGCATGAGCACATCATGTGCGCGCCGAGCCTGACCGAGTTCGGCGCCACGCGCTCGGGCGCCGCGGCCTATCGCATGGCCGGGCTCGGCCCGGCGGACATCGACGTGGCCGAGCTGTACGACTGCTTCAGCATCGTGCCGATCATCGAGGCCGAGGAGCTCGGGCTCTGCCCGCGCGGCGAGGGCGGCCGCTACTGGCTCGACGGGCGGGCGGCGATCGGCGGCGGCGCGGTGCCGGTGAACACCCATGGCGGCATGCTCTCCCACGCCCATGCGGGCGCGGCGGGCGGGCTGTTCGGCATCGTCGAGGCGGTGCGCCAGCTGCGCGGCGGCCTCGGCGCGCGGCAGGTGGAAGGCGCCGAGATCGCGCTGGTGCACAATGAGGGCGGCATCCTGTCCTCCCACTGCACGATGCTGCTCGGCAAGGACAAGGCGTGAGGAGGAACGGAGCATGACCACCGCAGGCAAGCCGCGCGGGATGTATTTCGAGGATTTCGAGATCGGCCAGGAGCTGACGACGCCGGCGCGCACCATCACCTCGACCGACATCGTCAACTTCGCCTGCCTGTCGGGCGACTTCAACGAGGTCCACACCAATTTCGAGTATTGCCGCACCACCCAGTTCGGCGAGCCGATCGCCCATGGGCCGCTGGTCTATGCGGTGATGGGCGGCCTCACCTACGCCAGCGGCATCAATGACGGCACGCTGCTCGCGCTGCTGCAGATCGACGGCTGGAAGATGCTCTCCCCGGTCAAGCACGGCGACACCATCCGCATGGTGGCGAAGGTGGTGGCGAAGAAGGAATCGAGCAAGCCGGACCGCGGCACCGTCACGCTCGACCGGCGCTGCGTGAAGCAGGACGGCACGGTGGCGCAGGAGATGCGCGCCACCCTGCTCTATCGCCGCCGGCCGGGCTGAGCGCGCGATGAACGGCGCCGCCGACCGGATGGAGACGCGCGCGACGCGCGTGCTCGGCATCCGCTACCCGATCGTGCAGGGCGGGCTCGCGCGCGTCGCGCGGGCGGAGCTGGCGGCGGCGGTCTCGGCGGCCGGCGGCCTCGGCCAGATCGCCATGGCCGGGCTGCACCAGCCCGAGCTGCTGCGCGCCGAGATCCACAAGGCCAAGGCGCTGACCGCCGCACCCTTCGCGGTGAACTTCCCGATCGGGCGGATCGACATCTCGGCGCTGGTGGATCTCTCGGTCGAGGAAGGCGTGCCGGTGCTCTCCTTCACCGCGGGCAATCCGCGGCCCTGGATCGACCGCCTGGCGGGCACCGGCACCCGCACCCTGGTGCTGGTGGCCGGCGCCGAGCAGGCGCGCAAGGCGGAACAGGCCGGCGCCGACGTGGTGGCGACGGTGGGCTACGAGGGCGGCGGCCATCTCGGCCGTTCGGACCTGACGACGATGGTGGCGGTGCCGATGGTCGTGGATGCCGTCGGCATCCCGGTGCTGGCGAGCGGGGGCATCGTGGACGGGCGCGGCCTGGCCGCGGCGCTGGCGCTCGGCGCGGATGGGATCGAGCTCGGCACGCGCTTCGTCGCCACCCGCGAGGCGGCGGCGCATGAACGCTACAAGGCGGCGCTGCTGGCGGCGCAGCCCGAGGACACGCTGGTCATCAAGCAGAGCCTCGGCATGCCCGGCCGGGTGCTGGACAGCGCCTGGACCCGCCGCATCCAGGCGGCGGAGAAGGCGGGGGCGGACCGCGACAGCGTGCTCGCCATGGTGGACTGGGCGGCGAATGAACGCGCCGCGGTCGGCGGCGCGCTCGACGAGGGGCTGGTCTGGGCCGGCCAGGCGGTCGGCCTGATCGACGATTTGCCCCCGGCGGGGGAGGTGGTGGCGCGCATCGTCGCCGGGGCGCGCGCGGCGGCGGGACGCGCGGCGGCGCTGGCGGGCGCGCAGGGGGAAGGATGATGGCGATGCAGGATCCTGGGCGCGATTTCGGCCTGACCGACGAACAGCGCATGATGCGTGACAGCGTGCGGGCGCTGCTCGCCCGCGTGCTGCCGCGCGAGCGCATCCGCACGCTCGACGAGGCCGGCGAGTTCCCCTTCGACGCCTATGAGGCGCTGGCGCGGGACGGCTGGCTCGGCCTGCCCTTCCCCACGGCGATCGGCGGCGCGGGCGGCTCGTTCAAGGACCTCGCGGTCTTCGTCGAGGCCGTCTCCTGGCACAGCGCGCAGATGGCCTCGGCCTGGCTGACCACGGCGATCTATGGCGGGCGGCAGCTGCTCGGCGGATCGGAGGCGCTGAAGGCCGAGATCATGCCGGGCCTGCTGCGCGGCGAGACCCGGCTCGCCTTCTGCCTGACTGAGCCGCATACCGGTTCGGACGCCGCGGCGATCCGCACCCGCGCGGTGCAGGACGGCGAGGACTTCGTCATCACCGGGCAGAAGATCTACATCACCTGCGCCCATGTCGCGCACCACCTCGCGGTGGTGACCAAGACCGAGGCCGATGCCGGCCATCGCGGCATCACCGTGTTCCTGGTGGATGCGCGCAGCCCGGGGCTGACCATCCGGCCGCTGCGCGCGCTGGGGCGGCGGATGATCCATGTGAACGAGGTGTTCTTCGACGATGTGCGCGTGCCCGCCGCGCGCATGCTGGGCGGGCGCGGCCAGGGCTGGAGCAACCTGATGCGCGGGCTCAATGTCGAGCGGCTCTGCCTCGCCGCGGCGGCGAGCGGCAATTGCCAGCGCATCATCGACGACGCCCGCGACTTCGCGCTCGATCGCACCGCCTTCGGCCGGCGGATCACCGAGTTCCAGGCGGTGGCGCACAAATTCGCCGACATGCGGATGATGGCCGAGGCGGCGCGCGCCCTGACCTACCGAGCGGCGGAGATGATGGATGCCGGCCTCGACCCGGTGAGCGAGACCACCATCGCCAAGGTCGTGGCGACCGAGAACAACAGCCGCTGCGCCGACATGGGCATCCAGATCATGGGCGGGGCCGGCTACATGATGGACCACGACATGCAGATGTATTTCCGCGACGCGCGCGTGGGCACCATCGGCGGCGGCACCAGCGAGATCATGCGCGGGATCATCGCCCGCCGCATGGGGCTGTGAGCGGCAGGGGGGCGCGGTCATGCGGACCGCCGAAGGCGCGCTCGATGCCGCCACCGCGGCGATGCTGTGGATCGCCGGGGCGGCGCTGCTGCTGATGATGGTCAACGTCACGCTCGACGTGACGCTGAAATACCTGTTCCGCTGGCCGGTGCCCGGCACGCTCGAGATGGTCTCCTACTACTTCATGGCGGCCGCGGTGTTCTTCCCCTTCGCCCATGTGCAGCGCAAGCGCCACCACATCGCGGTGACGCTGTTCACCGACGCGCTGCCGGCGCCCGCGCGCCGCGGGGTGGAGGCGGCGGCGCTGCTGCTCTCGGCCGTCTATCTGGCCGCCTTCGGCTGGGCCGGCGCCGAGGAGGCGTGGGAGATGACGCAGGTCGGCGAGGCCACCGGCGCGGTCGCCTTCGACGTGCTGATCTGGCCGACGCGCTGGGCGGTGCCGCTCGGCACCTGGTCGATGGCGGCGTGGATGCTGCTGCAGGCCGTGCGCGAGGTGGCGCCGCCCCGGGCGCCGGCGCCGTGACGCGCGCCGCGCCCTGGGCGATGCCCGCCGGTTCAGGCGGGAGGCGGGGACAGCAGCGCCTCCAGCTCGTGGCGGCGGATCTTGCCGGTGGTGCTGCGCGGCAGCGCGGCTTCCTCGATGAAGCGGATCTCCTTGGGCACCTTGTAGCCAGCGATGGCGGCGCGGCAGGCGGCGATCAGCTCGGCCTCGGTCAGTGCCGCGTCGCGGCGGGCGACGAAGGCCACCGGCACCTCTCCCCAGCGGGCGTCGGGGCGGCGCACCACCACCGCCTCGCTCACCCGCGGGGAGGCGAGCAGCACGCGCTCGATCTCGGCCGGGTAGATGTTCTCGCCGCCCGACTTGATGAGGTATTTCACCCGGTCCACGAAATCGAGCGTGCCGTCCGGGTTGCGCCGCATCACGTCGCCCATGTGGAACCAGCCGCCGCGGAAGTCGCGCGCATTGGTCTCGGGCGCGCGCCAGTAGCCGCTGAACAGGCTCGGGCCGCGGAAGGCGACCTCGCCGGGCTCGCCGTCGGGCACCTCGCGGTCCTCGGGGTCCACCAGGCGGATGCGGCAGTAGGAGCTCTGCACCTTGGACAGCCGCGCCGGCGTCGCGCCCACCGGGATGCGGCCGCGGCTGGCCGGGCCGGGGCCGGTCTCGGTCGAGCCGAAGGTGTTGCGGAACGGCGCCTGCAGCCTTTCGGTCAGCTCGGCGATGGCGGCCGGCGCGATCAGGTCGGCCATGGCGCCGACCAGCCGGACCCCGCGCGGGCGCGCGCCGGTGCGGCGCAGTTCCTCGAGCAGCGGCTCGGCGGTGCCGGGCATGACCGAGAGCCAGCCGAGCTCCTCGCGCGCCAGCACCGCGACCAGGGCGGCCGGGTCGAAGCCGTCGTGGATGATGACCTTGCCGCCATGCATCAGCGCCGCCAGCGCGCTGTCGGTCGCGCCCATGTGGAACATCGGCGACCAGGCGACGAAGGTCTCCTCGGGGAAGGCGCTCTGGTCGGCGCGGGCGATGATGGCGCGCGCGACCATGGCGCGCTGGCTGATGAGCGCGCCCTTCGGCATGCCGGTGGTGCCGCTGGTGTAGAGGATGACGAGGCCGTCTTCCGGCTCGGCGCGGTCGGGCGGCGGCGCGGCGCTTTCGGCGGCCAGCGCCGCCTCGTAGCGCGGGCCGAACACCAGGCCCGGCAGCGCGCCGCCGCCGGCCTCGGCCAGGCGCGCCTCGAAGCGTTCCGAGACCAGGCACAGGCAAGGGTCGGCAAGGGCGAGGCAATAGGCCAGTTCCTCGCGCGACTGGCGCCAGTTCTGGCAGGCCACGATGGCGCCCAGCGAGGCGGCGGCGAGTTCGGCCTCGACGAATTCGTGCCGGTTCTCCGACAGCACGGCGATGCGCTCTCCGCGCCCGACGCCGCGCGCGGCGAGCGCGCGGGCGAGGCGGTTCACCCGTTCCTCCAGCGCGCCATAGGTCCAGCGCCGACCATCCTGTTCGAGCGCGACGCGGTCGCGGTGCCGCGCCGCGCGGTCGCGGAACAGGTCCGCGACGGTCAGCGCCGCGGCGCCAAGGATGCCGGGCTCGGCGGGGCTTTCTGTCATGGCGTCCTCCTGCTTCTTCGCGCGCAGGCTGCGGGCGGGGCGATGATGCGTCAACGGGGCGCGCGGCACGGGCGCGGATGGGGAGAGAGGCGATGAGCGGCATCGGCAGGCGGACATTGATGGCGGCAGCACTCGGCGCGCCGGCGGCAGCGCGCGCGCAGGAGGCGGCCTGGCCGGCGCGGCCGGTCACGCTGGTGAGGGCTATGCCGCGGGTGGGCTGTCCGACGTCGTGGGGCGGGCGGTGGCGGAACGCATGGCGGCGGATCTCGGCCAGCCCGTGGTGGTGGAGAACCGCACCGGGGCCGCGGCCTCGATCGCCGCCGCCCATGTCGTGCGCGCACGGCCGGACGGCTACACGCTGCTGCTCGGCACCTCGACCCTCGCGATCAACCCGACCTTGCAGCCGTCATTGCCGCCGCAGGACCCGCTGCGCGAACTGGCGCCCGTCGCGCAGACCTACGACACGCCCTTCGTGCTGCTGGTGAATGCGGAACTGCCGGCGCGCGACCTCGCCGGCTTCCTCGACTACGCGCGCGCCCGGCCGGGCGAGGTGATGGTGGCGCATTCCGGCACCGGTTCCGTCAACCACCTGCTGACCGAGATGGTGCAACGCGCCGCCGGGCTGCGCTTCGGCCAAGTGCCCTATCGCGGCGCGCCGCCGGCGCTGCTCGACCTGAAGGCGGGCCGGGTGCAGGCGACCTTCGCCACCCTCTCCGACGCCCAGCCGCAGCTGGAGGATGGCCGGCTGCGGCTGCTCGCCGTCTCCTCGCGCGAGCGGATCGCGGCGATCCCCGCCGTCCCGACGGTGCAGGAAACGCTGCCCGGCGTGCATGCGGCATTCTGGCAGGCGATGTTCGCGCCGGCGGGGACGCCTGCGCCGGTGATCGCGCGCCTGGCCGCCTCGCTTCGCGCGGCCACCGGCGCGCCGGAGTTCCGCGCGCTGTGGGGGCCGCGCGGCGTGGTGATCGCGAGCGGCGGACCGGAGGAATTGCACAGGATGCTGGCCTCCGAGATCGAATCCTGGGGGCGCCTGATCCGCGAGACCGGGATCAGGGCGGATTAGGCTGCGGGGTCGCGCCGCCGGCACCCGCCCGGCGCGCGGCAACGGGAATTCATCGCCGGCGTCCGGACGCCGGGCGGCATGGTCACAGGAAGGAACGGGATGAACGGTTTGCATCGGCGGACACTCCTCGCGGCGGCGCTCGCCGCGCCGGGGATCGCGCGCGCGCAGGAGGCGGCCTGGCCGGCGCGGCCGGTCACGCTGGTCACCGGCTATCCGGCCGGGGCGCTGACCGACACGGCGACGCGCGCGGCGGCCGAGCGGATCGCGCGCGAGCTCGGCCAGCCGGTGGTGGTGGAGAACCGCACCGGCGCGGCGGCCGCCATCGCCGCCGCCCATGTCGTGCGCGCGCGACCCGACGGCTACACGCTGCTGATGGGCGCGGCGAGCCTCGCCATCGCGCCGGCGCTGCAGCCGCAGCTGGTGCCGCAGGACCCGCTGCGCGAACTGGCGCCGATCGCGCATTTCTACGACACGCCCTTCATCCTGGTGCTCCACCCCGACGTGCCGGCGGCCGACTTCGCCGGTTTCCTCGACCTCGCGCGGCGCACGCCGGGCGGGCTGACTTTCGGCAGCTCGGGCATCGGCGCGGTGAACCACCTGATGATCGAGATGATCCACCGCGCCTCCGGCGCGCCCTTCGTGCATGTGCCCTATCGCGGCGCGGCGCCGGCGCTGGTGGACCTGACGGCGGGGCGGCTGCCCGCCTTCCTCGCCACGGTGTCGGATGCGGCGCCGCTGCTGGCCGACCGCCGCGCGCGCGCCATCGCCGTCACCGCGCGCGAGCGGATCGCGCTGATGCCCGACCTGCCGGCGATGCAGGAGACGCTGCCCGGCGTGCAGGCGAGTTTCTGGCAGGCGCTCTTCGCCCCGGCGGGCACGCCGCAGCCGATCATCGCGCGCCTTGCCGCGGCAATGCGCGCCGCCACCGCCGATCCCGCCTTCCGCGCCCAGTGGGAAGCGCGCGGGCTGGTGATGGGCCAGGGCGGGCCGGAGGAGCTGCGCGCGCTGCTCACCGCCGACCTCGCGACCTGGCGAGCGCTGATCCGCGAAGCCGGGATCAGGGTGGAGTAGATGCCGCAGCGCCGCCCGCCTCCCTGCCGCCCCCGGCCCGGAGCCGCCGCATGACCCCGCTGCAGATCGGCTTCGCCGGGCTCGGCGCCGTCTTCGTGCTGATCGCACTGCGGGTGCCGATCGGCGTCGCCCTCGGCGGCGTATCGGTCGTCGGCATCGCGGTGCTGCGGAGCCCGCAGGCGGCGCTCGGCGCGCTCGGCGCGCTGCCCTTCGAATTCGCCGCGCATTGGTCGCTCTCGGCGGTGCCGATGTTCCTGCTGATGGGGGCGGTGGCCTACCACACCGGCATGACCGGCAGCCTGTTCCGCGCCGCGCGGCTGTGGCTGGGCTTCCTGCCGGGCGGGCTCGCGGTCGCCACCAACTTCGCCGCCGCGGGCTTCGCAGCCGCCTCGGGATCCTCGATGGCGACGGCGGCGGCGATGGGCCGGCTCGCCATCCCCGAGATGCTGCGCGCGCGCTACGAGCCCGGCCTCGCCACCGCCGTGGTGGCGGCGAGCGGCACCCTCGGCTCGCTCATCCCGCCGAGCATCCTGATGGTGCTCTACGGCATCTTCGCCGAGCAGCCGATCGGCCGGCTGCTGATCGCGGGCATCGTGCCGGGGCTGCTGACGGCGGCGGTCTATGCGGCGATGATCATCCTGCGCTGCTGGCTGAACCCGGCGCTGGCGCCGCGCGCGGAGGAGCCGGCCGGCTGGGCCGAGCGGCTGGCCGCGCTGCGCCAGGTCTGGCCGATCCCGGTGCTGGTGCTGGCGGTGATCGGCAGCCTCTATGGCGGCGTCGCCACGCCGACCGAGGCGGCGGCGGTCGGCGCGCTCGCCGCCTGCGGCATCGCCGCGCTGCAGGGCCGGATGTCGCGCGCGGCGATGGGCGCGGCGGTGATGGAGGCGCTGGAGGGGACCGCCTCGATCTTCTTCATCGCCATCGGCGCGGTGCTGCTGTCGCGCTTCCTGGCGCTGTCGGGGATGCCGGGCTTCCTTGCCGGGCTGATGGGAAGCTGGGCGGTGGATCCGCTGCTGGTGGTGATCGGCGCCTCGCTGATCTACCTGTTTCTCGGCTGCTTCCTCGATCCGCTCGGGCTGATGCTGCTGACGCTGCCGGTGCTGCTGCCGATGTTCCAGGCGCTCAACCTCGACCTGGTGTGGATCGGCGTGCTGGTCATCAAGTATCTCGAGATCGGCCTGCTGACGCCGCCGGTGGGGATGAACGCCTATGTCGTCAGTGGCATCGTCGGCAAGGAGGTGCCGCTGCCGACGATCTTCCGCGGCCTGCTGTGGTTCCTGGCGGCCGAGGCGGTGATCATGGCGCTGCTGATCGCCTATCCGCAGATTTCGCTCTGGCTGCCGGACCTGATGGGGCGCTGAGGCTGCCGCCCCGCGCGCGACCGGCCATCAACCACAAGGGAGGAACGGAGATGACGAGACGATCGGGACTGACAACCCTGCTGGCCGGCGCCGCGCTGGCGCTGGGCAGCCTGCTGCCGGCCGGCGCATCGGCGCAACAGCGGGCGCTGACCTATTCCAGCTACCTGCCGCCCAGCCACGGCAGCAACCGCGACGGGCTGATCCCGCTGTTCCAGGAGGCGGAGCGCGCGACCGGCGGGTCGCTGCGGATCCAGCTGCACACGGGCGGCTCGCTGGTCGCCGGGCCGGCGACGCTCTCGGCCATCCGCACCGGGCTGGTCGATGGCGGCTTCGTCGTCTCGCTCTACCACCCGAACCAGATCCCGCTGAACACGGCGATGAGCGACCTCGCGCTGCTCGCCGCCGATCCGCTGGCGACGATGGGCGCCATCAACGAGACGGTGCTGCTGAACTGCCCCGACTGCCTGGCCGAGTATCGCCGCAACAACACGGTCTATGTCGGCGCCTACTCGACCACGCCATACCGCGTCATGTGCCGCCAGCCGGTTCGCAGCATGGACGACCTGCGCGGGCTGCGGATGCGCGCGGCCGGCAATGTCTATGGCCGCTGGGCGCAGCGCATGGGCGGCGTCGGCGTCAACATCCCCAATGCCGAGGCCTATGAGGCACTCGAGCGCGGCCAGCTCGACTGCGTCATCGGCTCGGTGGCCTGGCTCGAGACGCTGTCGCTGTGGGACGTGGCGAAGAACGTGGTGGACCTGCCGATGGGGGCGTATTTCGGCGGCGCGCTGATCGCCTTCAACCGCGACAGCTGGAACGGCATCCGCGCCGAGGACCGCGCCGCCTTCCTGCGCCTGGTCCCGCGCGCCCTGGCGCAGGTCGCGGTCGGCTACGTCTGCGACGACGAGACGGTGGAGCGCCGCGCGCGCGAGCGCGGCGTGACGACCTTCCCGCCCGACCCGGCGCTGACCCGGCTGCTCGAGGAATACAACCGCGACGAGGTCCGCAACGCCATCGCCGTGGCGCGCCAGCGCGGCGCCCGCAATCCGGAGCCGGTGATCGAGGCCTTCCTTGCCAATCTGCGGAAATGGCGCGAGATCGTGCAGCGCACCGGCGTGGACGTGGACCGCTTCGAGCAGGCGCTGCGGACCGAGATCTACGACCGGGCCAGGTTCTGAGAAGGAGGAACGCCATGCCGGCATGGGAGCCGCCCTATCGCGGGCTCAGGGTGCTCGATATCAGCCAGGGGCTCGCGGGGCCGTCCTGCGCCTCGATCCTCGCCCAGCAGGGAGCGGAGGTGATCAAGGTGGAGCCGCCCGCGGGCGACTGGGGCCGCGGCATCGGCTGGGGGCTCGAAGGCAAGTGCGGGCTGTTCATCGCCGGCAACCTCGGCAAGCGGTCCATCGCCATTGACGCGACGCGGCCGAAGGGACGCGAATTGCTGGCGCGCCTCGCCCAGGGCGCCGACGTGGTGGTGGAGAGTTTCCGCCCCGGCGTCGCGGCGCGGCTCGGCCTCGGCTACGCCGACCTCGCCGCGCGCGATCCGCGGCTCGTCTATGTCTCGGTCAATGGCTACGGGCAGGATGGCCCCTATGAGAAGCGGCCCGGATCGGATTCCGTGTTCCAGGCGATGACCGGGCTGATGCGCGTCAACCGCGATGCGAGCGGGACGCCGCGCAAGGTGGGCGTGCTGGTGGCCGACATCTGCACCGGCGTCTATGCGGCGCAGGCGACCGGCGCGGCGCTCTATCGCCGGGCCACCACCGGCAAGGGCGGGCATGTGGAGGCGTCGCTGCTCGAAGCCACCACCGCCTTCCAGGCCATGGCGGTGGTCGAGCACGAGATCGCCGGCGGCAAGACGGTGCAGCCCGTGGCGGTGCCGGCGGCGACCTACGCGACCGCCGACGGCTACATCAACGTCACCGCGCTGACCGACCCGATGTTCGCCAAGCTCGCCCAGGCGATCGGGCGGACCGACTGGGCGGGGGATGCGTCCTTCGCCAAGGTCGCCGGCCGGCTCGAACGGCGCGGCGAGATCGATGCCGGGCTCGGCGCGCTGTTCGCCACCGCGCCGACCGCGCATTGGATCGAGCTGCTGAGCCGCCACGACGTGCTGTGCGGCGCGGTGAACAGCTATGCCGAGATGCGCGCCGATCCGCAGGTGCGCCATTCGCGCATCCTGACGGAACTGGACCAGGCGCCCTATGGCCGCATCCTCGTGCCCCGGCTGCCCGGGGTGCCGCCGGAAGCGGCGGCGGCGATCCGGCCCGCGCCAGGCATCGGCGAGCACAGCATCGAGGTGCTGGAAGGACTCGGCGCGACCAGCGCCGAGATCGCCGCGCTGGTCGAGGAAGGCATCGTCCTCGCGGGCTGAACCCTGAAACGGGGGGAGAAGAGAACTTCTCCCCCCGCCCCCCCTCAACCTTCTTTGTCATTTGGGGACCGGCGGCGGCGGCCGGTGCCAATGGTCAAGGAAGGGAGGGGGTTCGGGGGAGGTTCTCCTCCCCCGACCTTCACTTCGCCAGTTCGGCTTCCAGTTCCGGCACTGCCTTGAACAGGTCCGCCACCAGCCCGTAGTCGGCCACCTGGAAGATCGGCGCTTCCTCGTCCTTGTTGATGGCGACGATGACCTTGCTGTCCTTCATCCCCGCCAAGTGCTGGATGGCGCCCGAGATGCCCACCGCGATGTAGAGTTCCGGCGCCACGATCTTGCCGGTCTGGCCGACCTGCATGTCGTTCGCCGCGTAGCCCGCATCCACCGCCGCGCGCGAGGCGCCGACCGCGGCGCCCAGCCGGTCCGCCACCTTCTCGATGATGGCGAAGTTCTCCGCCGAGCCCATCGCCCGCCCGCCCGAGATGACGATCCGTGCCGCCGTCAGTTCCGGCCGCTCGGACTTCACGATCTCGGCGCCCACGAAGGATGACAGGCCGGGGTCGGCGGCGGCCGGGGCGGCTTCCACCGTCGCGTTGCCGCCTTCGGCCGGGACCGGGTCGAAGGAGGTGGCGCGCACCGTCAGCACCTTCTTCGCATCCGCCGACTTCACGGTGGCCAGCGCGTTGCCCGCGTAGATCGGGCGGATGAAGGTGTCGGCATCGACCACGCCGCAGACATCGGACAGCACCTGCACGTCGAGCAGCGCCGCGGCGCGCGGCATCACGTTCCTGCCCGCGGCCGAGGCCGGGGCCAGCAGGTGCGAATAGCCCGGCGCCAGCGCCACCAGCTGCGCCGCCAGCGGCTCGGCCAGCGCCGGCGCCTCGGACCCGGTCAGCAGCTTCGCCACCCCCGGCAGCCTTGCCGCGGCGGCCGCGGCCGCGCCGGCCCCTTCGCCGGCCACCAGCACATGCACATCACCAAGTTTCCGCGCCGCGGCCACCGTGCTGCGGGTGGGCTGGGTCAGCGCGCCGTCCTTGTGGTCGGCGAGAACAAGCACGGCCATGGTCAGATCACCTTCGCTTCGTTGCGCAGCTTCTCGACGAGTTCCTGCACCGAGCCCACCTTCTTGCCGGCCTGGCGCTTCGCCGGCTCCTCGACCTTCAGCACGCTCAGCCGCGGCGTCACATCAACGCCCAGATCGGCCGGCTTCACCGTCTCGATCGGCTTCTTGCGCGCCTTCATGATGTTGGGCAGCGAGGCGTAGCGCGGCTCGTTCAGCCGCAGGTCGGCGGTCACGATCGCCGGCAGCTTCACCGACACCGTCTCCAGCCCGCCATCGACCTCGCGCGTCACCCTGAGGGCATCGCCCTCCTTCTCGACCCTGGAGGCGAAGGTGCCCTGGCCCCAGCCGAGCAGCGCCGCCAGCATCTGCCCCGTCGCGCTCATGTCGTCGTCGATCGCCTGCTTGCCCAGGATGACCAGCGCCGGGCCTTCCCTGCCGACGATCGCCTTCAGCAGCTTGGCCACCGCCAGCGGCTCCAGCACGCCGTCATGCTCGACCAGGATGCCGCGATCGGCCCCCATGGCCAGCGCCGTGCGGAGCTGCTCCTGCGCCGCGTTCGGGCCGCAGGACACCGCGACGATCTCCTCCGCCACGCCCTTCTCCTTCAGGCGCACGGCTTCCTCGACCGCGATCTCATCAAACGGGTTCATCGACATCTTGACGTTCGCCGTCTCGACGCCCGACCCATCCGCCTTAACGCGGACCTTCACATTGTAATCGACCACCCGCTTGACGGGGACGAGAACCTTCATCGGCATCTTCCTGGTTTGCTCAAGGGACCGCCCTGCGGCGGCGCGTTCAGTAGGATTTCGGCAGCCCGAGCACGCGCTCGGCGACGAAGCTTAGGATGAGCTGCGGGCTGATCGGAGCGATGCGCGGGATCATGCTTTCGCGCAGGTAGCGCTCGACGTGATATTCCTTCGCGTAGCCGAAGCCGCCATGCGTCATCACTGCCTGCTGGCATGCCTTGAAGCCGGCCTCGGCGGCGAGGTATTTCGCCGCGTTCGCCTGCGCCCCGCATTCGAGCCCGCTGTCGTAGCGCCAGGCGGCGTTCATCGTCATCAGCCGCGCCGCCTCGAGTTCCATCCAGCATTCGGCGAGCGGATGCTGGATCGCCTGATTCTGGCCGATCGGGCGCCCGAACACCACGCGCTCCTTGGCATATGCGGCGGCGCGCGACACCGCGAGATGACCAAGGCCCGCCGCCTCCGCGGCGATCAGGATGCGCTCGGGGTTCATGCCGTGCAGGATGTAGCGGAAGCCCTGCCCTTCCTCGCCTATGCGGTCCTCGACCGGAATCTCGAGTCCGTCGATGAACACCTGGTTGGAATCGACCGCCTTGCGGCCCATCTTCTCGATCTCGCGCACCTCGATGCGGCTGCGGTCGAAGTTGGTGTAGAACAGCGACAGCCCCTCGGTGCGCTTGCGCGCCTGCTCGGCCGGGGTGGTGCGCGCCAGCAGCAGCATCTTCTCGGCGACCTGCGCCGTGCTGATCCACACCTTCTGGCCATGCACGACATAGCGGTCGCCGCGCCGCTCGGCGCGGGTCTTGAGCTGGGTGGTGTCGAGGCCGGTATTGGGCTCGGTCACGGCGAAGCAGGCGCGCTCGCGGCCCTCGATCAGCGGCGGCAGCATCCGCTGCTTCTGCTCCTCGGTGCCGAACACCACCACCGGCTGCAGCCCGAAGATGTTCATGTGGATGGCCGAGGCGCCGCTCATGCCCGCGCCGGATTGCGCGATGGTCTGCATCATCAGCGCCGCCTCGGTGATGCCGAGGCCGGTGCCGCCCACATCCTCGGGCATGCAGACGCCGAGCCAGCCGCCCTTCGCGAGCGCCTGGTGCAGCTCGGTCGGGAACCCGCCCTGGCGGTCGCGCATCAGCCAGTATTCGTCGCCGAAATCGGCGCAGATGCGCCCGATGGCCTCCTGCAGCGCCTCGTGCTGCGGCGTCAGAGCGAAATCCACGACGTTATCCCCCTTCATTCCTCGATCGCCATCCGCAGCTATCGGGTCGGACCGGCATCCGTCAAGTCGCCATCCCAGGCTGGCATGGCCCCGCCATTCGCGGAAGCACCTCCGCGAAACCCGATGGCGCGGCGGCGTTCAGCCTGCCCGGCGGGAGCGCAGGCGCATCAGCCAGGCGGGCGGGATGGCGACGACGAAGGCGATGGCGACCAGCAGGAAGCCGTCGCGGTAGCCCATCATCATCGCCTGCGCGGCCAGCATGCGACCGAGATAATCCAGCGCGTAGCCAAGCCGCTGTCCCTCGGCCAGGCCGATGCTCTCCGCTCCGAAGCCCGGGGCGACGCCGCCTTCGGCAATGCCCCCCTCGGCCAGGAGATAGGAAAGAAGTTGCCGCAGCATGTCTACTGTGGCCGGATTGGCGGTGTCCTGGGAGGCGGCGAAGGCATGGGCGTAGAGCTGGCCGCGCCGCTCGCTCATCACGGCGAGCAGGTTGGTCCCGATCGCCCCGCCGAGCTGGCGGACGAAGTTGAGCGCCCCCGAACCCTGGCCCAGCAGGTGCGGCGGCAGCGCACGCAGCGCCCCCGCGTTCAGGCTCGGCATGATGAGGGAAAGCCCGATGCGCCCCAGCGCGATCCATATCGCCAGCGACCAGAAGGAGGTATTGGTGTCGAGCCCGGCCATGAGCAGCGAGGACCAGGCGAACAGCAGCAGCCCGGCGGTGATCATCACGTCGGCCGGCAGCTTGTCCGTCAGCCGCCCGGCGATGGGAAAGGCGATGGTCAGGATGAGCCCGGCGGGCATCAGCACCAGCCCCGAGCGCGTCGCGGTATAGCCCTGGATGGTCTGCACGAAGATCGGCACCAGGTAGGTCGAGCCGAAGATGCCGGCGCCGAACACGATGGCGACGATGGAGGCGCCGGAGAAGCTGGGGAAGCGGAACAGCGCGAGGTTCAGCATCGGCGCGGCGGTCCAGCTCTCCCACCCCAGGAAGGCGAGGCCCGAGACCGCGGCGAGGGTGAAGTCGGCCAGCACCATGTGCGACAGCCAGCCATGACGCTGGCCGTTGGACAGCCCGTTGAGCAGCACGAAGAGGAACACCGACAGCAGCGCGAAGCCGATCCAGTCGAAGGGCTTGCGCGGGCCGCTGGACGCGCGCCCGGGCATGAACAGCGCCGAGAGGAACAGCCCGACGATGCAGGACGGCAGCACCAGGAAGAACACGAATCGCCAGTTGAAGTTGTCCACCATCAGCCCGCCGATGGTCGGCCCGAGCGCGGGCGCCAGCACCACCCCGATGCCATAGATGCCCATGGCCGAGCCGCGCCGCTCGGGCGGGAAGACCTGGAAGATGGTCACCATCGCCAGCGGCTGCAGCACCCCCGCCGCGCCGCCCTGCAGCACGCGGGCAAGGATCAGGACCGGCTCGCTGGGCGCGAGGCCGCCCATCGCCGAGGCGACGATGAACACGGCGATGGTGCCGGAGAAGGTGGCGCGCTGGCCGAAACTGTCCACCAGCCAGGCATTGATGAGCATGGTGCCGGTCATCGCGGCGAGGAAGCCGGTGGAGATCAGCTGGGCCTTGTCCTGGCCCATGCCGAATGTCCCCATGATGTCCGGCAGGGCGACATTGACGATGGTCGAGCTGAGCACGGTGCTGATGGTGCCCATCATCGCCGTGATCGTGACATACCACCGGTAGTTGGCCCCCCAGCGCTTCATAAGCGCGGGGAGCGAGCCGGGTGCCGGCGCCTGGTCAGTCACGGATGGATGCCTCGACCTCCACCATCATGCCCGGGCGCAGCCGCCCTTCCTGCTGCGGCACGCGGATCCGCACCGGCAGGCGCTGGGAGATCTTGGTGAAGTTGCCGCTCGGGTTCGGATTGGGCAGCAGCGCGAATTCGCTGGTCGCGGCCTGGCCGATGCGATCGACCGTGCCGTCGAGGACCTGGCCGGGATAGGCATCCACCGTGACCCGCACCCGCCCGCCGGGGCGGAAATAGCGGATGTCGGTTTCCTTGACGTTGGCATCCACGCGCACCGCGTCGGGATCGTGCACCATCAGCAGGCGCTGGCCCGGCGTGACGTATTCGCCCGGATCGACGAAGACGCGGTCCACCCGGCCGTTGAACGGCATGACGATGCGCCGGTCGGCGAGGTCGAGCGCGGCGCGCTCGCGCTGCGCCGTCAGGCTCGCCTCCTCGGCCGACAGGGTGTCGAGCTGCCGTCGCAGCACGTTGAGCTGCTCGCGCGCCGCGATGACCTCGGCGAGGGTGGCGCGCGCATTGGTCAGGTCCGCGCGGCGGGCGAGCACCGCCTGCCGGCCGGAATCGAGGGCGGCGCGGCTCTGGTCGAAGCGGGCCCTGGTGCCGGCGCCGGTGGCCACGAGTTCCTGCGCGCGCGCGAAATCCGCCTGGGCGAGCTTGAACTGCGCCTCCGCCCCGGCGAGCGCCGCCTCGGCCGCCTCGACCCGGGCGCGCTGGGCTTGTTCCTGGCTGGCGGTCTGGTGGTCGATCATCACGATGCGCGCCTCGGTCTCGGCGCGGCGGGCGGCCACGCCGGCGAGCTGCGCCTCGACGTTGCGCAGGTCGAGCGAGGCGATGCGCTCGTCGATGGCGATGATCACCGTCCCCTGGGCAACGGAATCGCCTTCGGCGACGTTGACCGCCGTCACCCAGCCGGGCATGCGGCTGCTCAGCACGACCATGTCGGCGGCGATGCGCGCGTCATCGACATGGATGTGGGTGAACTGCTTCATCAGCCACGAACCGGCGGCGACCAGGATCGCCCCGCCCACCACCACCGCGGCCGCCCGCCCCACGATCCGCCGCATCACCCGCATCCGCGCAGGCCGGCCGGCCGTCTCCGCCGGGATGCCGCTAGGCTGCCCTATGTCCATTCTCGCAATCCGTCCTTGCCGCCGCGGCGGCGAGATTGGCCGCCACGCGATCGAACACCGCGAGGCAGAGATCAAGCTCCGCCGCGGAGATGCCACTCAGCAGTTCCGACCGCACCGCGGCCGCCGTGTCCTCGATCACCCGCAGCACCGGGATCGCCTTGTCCGTCAAATGGACGGTCTTGGCGCGCCGGTCCTGCGCGTCGCCCACCCGGACGACCATGCCTTCGCGCTCCAGCCGGTCGAGGGTGCGCACCAGCGTCGGCCCGCCGACGCCGACGCCGGCGGCGAGATCCTTCTGGGTGAGGCCGTCGCCGCTGCGCGCGAGGTGCAGCAGCGTCACCCAGCGGGCATCCGTCAGCCCGAACTCGCTCAGCCGGCGGTCCAGGCGCGCGCGCCAATGGCGGGCGATCTGTCCGAGCAGCACGCCGAAGCGTTCCTGACCACCGAGCAGGGTTGCATCCACTCTCATCGCAGGCAACTAATTAGCCGGGCAATTAATCTCCTGCAACCGAAAAAGCGGCGATGCGCGGTCCTCGCGGCGGTCCGCCGCCCGAGGCGGCATCCGCCGATGCGTCGCCCGATGGCGAGCTCGTGGACCGCTGGAGAGGTGATTGACGATTGCCGCGCCGGCTGCGCAGACTGAACGCCTGTTCAGCGGGCTGCCACCCGCTGGACAAAGACGCTGGAAAAGCAAACTGAAATAAAAAGTGGAGTGGGGGAAACCATGGAACGACCGAAGGGTGCGGCCCTGCCGCGCCGCCAGGCGCTGATCGGCGCGGCGCTGCTGTCGCCCGCATTGGCCGCCCCGGCCCGCGCCCAGGCATGGCCGGCCCGGCCGATCCGCTTCATCGTGCCCTTCCCCGCCGGCGGCTCGACCGACGTGCTCGGACGGCTGCTGGCCGAAATGCTGCGCGAGGGCCTCGGCCAACCCGTGGTGGTCGAGAACCGCGCCGGCGCCGGCGGCAATATCGGCGTGGACGCCATCGCCAAGGCGGCGCCCGACGGCTACACGATGGGCGTGTCTGCGGGCGGGGCGCTGGCGATCAATGTCTCGCTGTTCCGCCGCCTGCCCTATGATCCGCGCCGCGACCACGAGCCGATCGCCCAGATCGCGCGCACGGCGAACATCCTGGTGGTGAGCGCGCAATCGCCCATCCGCACCCTGCCGGAGCTGATTGCCGCGGCGCGGGCGCGGCCGGGGGAGCTGTCCTACGCCACCCCGGGGGTGGGCTCGTCGAGCCACCTGTCTGGCGAGCTGCTGCGCGTGCGCGCCGGGATCGACATCTTCCCCGTCCATTTCGCCGGCAATGCGCCGTCGAACACCGCGATGATGCGCGGCGACGTCGCCTTCACCTTCGAGACCATGACGACCGGCCTCGCCGCGATCCGCGCCGAGCAGTTCCGCCCCCTGGCGGTGAGCGGGGCGGCGCGGGCGCCGGCGCTGCCCGATGTGCCGACCATGGCCGAAGCCGGCGTGCCGGATTGCGTCACCGACGTGTTCTTCGCCGTGATCGGCCCGGCCGGGATTCCCCGCGCCGCGGTCGAGCGCAGCTCGGCCGTGCTGCAGCGGGCCCTTGGCGCGCCGGGCGTCGAGGAACGCTTCCGCGAGATGCTCGGGCTCGAGGTCGCCTTCTCCTCGCCCGAGGAGACGCGCCGGATCATCGCCTCCGAGATCGACCGCTGGGCCGAGATCGTCCGCATTTCCGGTGCCCGCGTGGACTGACCGGCGCGCCGCCACTCCTGCAAAGGACCGAATCCGATGACCACCATGACCGAGACGCGCACCGCGCCCGCCGGTGCCCCTGGCACCACCTTCGACGCCATCGTGATCGGCGCCGGCATGTCGGGCCTCTACCAGCTGATCCGGCTGCGCGAGCTCGGCCTCAGCGCGCGCGTCTTCGAGGCCGGCACCGGCGTCGGCGGCACCTGGTACTGGAACCGCTACCCCGGCTGCCGCTTCGATTCCGAGAGCTATTCCTACGGCTTTTCCTTCGACAAGGACCTGCTGCAGGAATGGAGCTGGAGCGAGCATTTCGCCCCGCAGCCGGAGACCGAGCGCTACCTCAACCGCGTCGCCGACAAATACGACCTGCGCCGCGACATCCAGTTCAACGCGCGGGTCAAGGCGGCCGAATGGGACGAGGCCAGCCGCAGCTGGACCGTCACGCTCGAGGATGGCAGCCGCCACCGCGCGCGCTTCCTGATCACCGCGATCGGCGCGCTGTCGGCGCCGACCATGCCGAACTTCCCCGGCATCGGCGACTTCCGCGGCCAGTCCTTCCACACCGGCCTGTGGCCCAAGGAGCCGGTGGATTTCGCCGGCAAGCGCGTCGCCGTCATCGGCACCGGCGCCTCGGGCGTGCAGACCATCCAGGAGGTCGCCAAGACGGCGCGGGAACTGGTGGTGTTCCAGCGCACGCCGAACTGGTGCGCCCCGCTCGGCAACGGCAGGATCACGCCCGAGGAGATGGAGCAGATCCGCGCCCGCTACGACGAGATCTTCCGCCGCTGCGAGGAGACCTTCTCCTGCTTCCTGCACACGCCGATGGAGAAGGGCGCCTTCGAGGTGTCCGAGGAGGAGCGCAACGCGATCCTCGAGAAGCTCTACAATGAGCGCGGCTTCGGCATCTGGGTCGGCAACTTCAAGGACATGCTGACCAGCCGCGAGGCCAACCGGGTCATCTCGGACTTCGTCGCCAACAAGATCCGTCAGCGGGTGAAGGACCAGAAGGTCGCCGAGAAGCTGATCCCGAAGAATCATGGCTTCGGCACCCGCCGCGTGCCGCTCGAGACGAAATACTACGAGGTCTACAACCAGCCCAACGTGACGCTGGTGGACACCCGCGAGACGCCGATCGAGCGCATCACCGCGACCGGCATCCGCACCAGCGAGCGGGACTACGAGTTCGACATCATCGTCTATGCCACCGGCTTCGATGCCCTGCGCGGCGCCTTCGACCGCATCGAGTTCCGCGGCAAGGACGGCGTGGCGCTGAAGGAGATGTGGAAGGACGGCGCGACATCGCTGGTCGGCATGCTGCAGGACGGCTTCCCGAACATGTTCATGCTGCTCGGCCCGCACGCCGCGCTCGGCAACATCCCGCGCTCGATCGAGTTCAACGTGGACTGGGTGACGCGCCTGCTGCGCCACATGCAGGCCAATGGCCTGACCCGCGCCGAGGCGACGCCCGAGGCGATGGCAAAGTGGATGGACCATGTGATGGAGGTCGCCCAGGGGCTGCTCTCCATGGAGGTCGATTCCTGGATGACCGGCGTCAACGTCAATGTCGAGGGCCGGCAGGTGCGCCGAGTCGCGCGCTACACCGGCAGCGCGCCGACCTATCGCGCATGGGCCGAGGACATCGCCGCGCGCGGCTATGCCGGCCTGGCGCTGAGCTGAGGCCGGGCCCGCCATGGACCGCGCTGCCTTTCCGGTGGTTCCCTCGCCTCCCCGCACCGCGGAGCATGGCGGCTGATGCCGCGGCTGGTCATGCTCGCCTCGGCGCGCGGCGCGTCCTGCGCGAAACCCCGCCCGCAGGAATGGGAACATTTCACGCGGCGCGACTGGGCCGCGCTCGCAGCCGGCACGCCGCCCGCCCTGACGCAAGCCGAGTACGCCGCGCTGTGCGGCTTGAGCGAGCCGGTCTCCTTCGCCGAGGTGACCGAGACGCTGACCCCGCTCGCTTGCCTCATCAACCTCGAGGTGGCGGCGGCGCGGCGGCTGGCGGCGGACAAGGCCGCCTTCCTCGGCCGCGCGGCGGAACGCCGGCCGTTCATCGTCGCCATCGCCGGCAGCGTCGCCGTGGGCAAGAGCACGCTGGCGCGCACGCTGCGCTTCCTGCTGGCGCGCTGGCCCGACCATCCGCGGGTGGATCTGGTGACCACCGACGGCTTCCTGCATCCGAACCGGGTGCTGGAACAGCGCGGGCTGATGCATCGCAAGGGCTTTCCCGAAAGCTACGACCAGCGCCGGATGATCCGCTTCCTCGCCGATGCGAAGTCGGGGCTCGAGGTGCAGGCGCCGGTCTATTCGCACCTCGCCTACGACATCGTGCCCGGCGAGCACCAGGCGGTGCGCCGGCCCGATATCCTGATCTTCGAGGGGCTGAACGTGCTGCAGACCACCGCCGCCGCGGTCGTCGCCTCGGACTTCTTCGACTTCTCGATCTACGTCGATGCCGAGACGGCCGACATCGAGGCCTGGTACCTTGAGCGCTTCCTGCTGCTTCAGCGCACCGCCTTCCGCGACCCGGCCTCCTATTTCCACCGCTACCGCGACCTGCCGCGCGCGGAGGCGGAGACGATGGCGCGCGACATCTGGCGGCGCGTCAACCTCGTCAACCTCCGCCGCAATGTCGCGCCGACGCGCGAGCGCGCGCGCCTCGTGCTGTCCAAGCGCAGCGACCATGCCGTGGGGGAGGTGCTGCTGCGCCGCCACTGACCACGCCTCCCCGCGCCGCGATGGCGCCCCACGCCGCCTGTGCAGCCGGCCCCTGCCTGCACGCCGCCCGAGGCTCCCCTGCCCATGTCCGCCAGCCCCGCTTCCCCGGTTTCCGCCCGCGCCGCCGCCACCGTGCTGCTGTTGCGCGACCGCCCGCAGGGCATGGAGGTGTTCATGGTGGTCCGCCACCATGAGATCGACTTCGCCTCGGGCGCGCTGGTGTTTCCCGGCGGCCGCGTCGATCCGGACGATGCCGCGATCGCCGAGGCCCTCGGCGGTGCTTCGCACGCCACGCCCATCCACGTCGCGGCGGTGCGCGAAACCTTCGAGGAATGCGGCGTGCTGCTGGCCCGGCGGCGCGGCGAGCAGGGGCTGGTCGGCGCCGAGGTGGTGCAGCGGCTGGAGGCGCCGCGCGCCGCGCTGTGCCGCCGCGAGGCCGCCTTCGCCGATATCCTCGCCGCCGAGGACCTGGTGCCGGCGACCGACCTGCTGGTGCATTTCGCGCATTGGATCACGCCGCGCACCCAGCCCAAGCGCTTCGACACGCATTTCTTCCTAACCGTCGCGCCGGAGGACCATCTCGCCCTGCATGACGGCGGGGAGGCGGTCGATTCCGTCTGGATCCGGCCGGCCGACGCGCTGGACGATGCCGCCAACGGGCGCCGCAAGATGATATTCCCGACCCGCATCAACCTGATGAAGCTGGCGCGCGAGACCACCGCCGAAGCCTCGATCGGCGCCGCGCGCAGCGCGCCCGTCATCACCGTCGAGCCGGAATTCGTGCGCGCCGTCCCCGGCGGGCGCGAACTCCGCATCCCGCTCGCCGCCGGCTATGGCGGCGAGATCTTCCTCGCCCACGACATGCCGGCCTCGGGCGGGGCGCCGCCGCGTTGACCGGCGCGCGGCGATGATCGGACCTTCCATCGAAGGGCGCCCGCCCGCCCGGGCGGGCGGGCGGAAGTGCCGCGGCATGGCGCCCCGGCGGGACACCGGCGCACGCGGAGCCGGTCGGTGAGCGCGGGACGCGGTGCCCCCGTGTCGGCGCGCGCGGCCGGCGGCGGCCAGCCCGCCGCGGCCAGGCTGACCGCCGAGCGCCGGGCCCAGATCACCAAGGCGGCGGGCGAATTGTTCGCGCGCCGCGGCTATCACGCGGCGACGATGCGCGACATCGCCCTTCGCGTCGGCGTCAGCCCCGGGCTCATCTACAACTATGTCGAGGACAAGGAGGAACTCCTGCTCCTGGTCCTCGACAGCCTGCTTGATGCCTATGCCAGCAGTATCCCGGCGGCGCTCGCCGGGTTGCGCGATCCGCTCGCGCGCTTCGCCGCCGCGGTGGATACCTATTGCCGGATCGTCGCCGAAAGGCCCGAGGCGACCCTGCTCGCCTATCAGGAATCGCGTTCGCTGCGCCGCTCGTTGCGCGAGCACATCAAGCGGCGCGAGGTCGAGACGAATGCGCTGATCGCCGACTGCATCAGCGACGGCATCGCGCAGGGGCTGTTCCGGCCGGTGGATGCCGAGCTGACCGCCTATCGCGTGGTGATGATGGCGCATGGATGGGCGCTCAAGACCTGGCGGCTGGCGGGGCGGATGACGATCGACGACTACATCGCCGACAGCCTTGAGATGCTGCTCGGCGCGCTGCTCACGCCGCTCGGCGCGCAACGGCGGGCGGAGGCGGCGCGGTGACCATCCAGATCCTCAACGGCCTCGTCTATGGCAGCCTGCTGCTGGTGCTGGCGGCGGGGCTGGCGCTGATCTACGGGCTGCGGCGCGTGGTCAATTTCGGCCATGGCGCCTTCTACATGCTCGGCGCCTATGCCGGCTACACGGCGGCGCAGGCGGGCGGCTTCTGGGCCGGGCTGGCGGCGAGCGCGGTGGTGCTGGCGCTGTTCGGCGCAGTGCTCGACCGGCTGGTGTTCCGCGCCTTGCAGGACCGCGACCCGCTGGTGACGGTGATCGTCACCTTCGGCCTGCTGCTGGTGATCGAGGATGCGGTGCAGTGGATCTGGGGCACCGAGGGCCGCTCGATGGATGCGCCGGCGCTGCTGGCGGGTTCCGTCGCGCTGGGCGGCGACGCCTTCCCGGTCTATCGCCTGGCGGTGATCGCCATGGCGGCGGCGCTGACCGCCGCGCTGCTGGCCTGGCTGCACCGTTCCCGCGCCGGGCTGTTCGTCCGCGCCGCGAGCCTCGATCCGGCGATCACCGCCGTGCAGGGGGTGAACACCGACGCGGTGGCGATGCTGGTCACCGCGCTCGGCGCCGCGCTGGCCGGGGTGTCGGGGGTGATCGCCGCGCCGTTCCTGTCGCTGTCCCCGGCGATGGGCGGGCAGATCCTGGTGGATTGCTTCGTGGTGGTAGTGGTGGGCGGGCTGGGCAGCCTGGGCGGCGCGGCGCTGGCGGCGCTGCTGCTCGGCCAGGTGCAGGTGCTGGGCGCGGTGCTGCTGCCCGACATCGCGGCGCTGATCCCGTTCCTGACCATGGCGGCGGTGCTGCTGTGGCGGCCGACCGGGCTGGCGGGGAAGCGGCTGTGAGCGGGGCAGGGCGGATCGCCGCCGGGGCGCTGGCGGCAGCGGCGGCGGGGCCGGCGATCGCGGCGCTGGTGCCGCCGGGCGTGCTGCTCTCGCTGCTGGCGCAGGCCTGCATCTACGCCATCCTCGCGCTGTCCGTCGGCGTGCTGGCGCGGCAGAACGGCATGGTCAGCTTCGGCCATGCGGCGATGTTCGGCGCCGGCGCCTATCTCGCCGGCATCGGCCTCGGCGCGCCCGGGCTGCTGCCGGCGGAAGCGGCGCTGCCGCTGGCCGTGCTGGCGGTGGCGGCGGTCTGCTTCGGCCTCGGGCTGATCGTCGTGCGGGTGCACGGCATCGCCTTCGCCATGCTGACGCTCGCCCTCGGCCAGGCCTGCTTCGAGGCGGCGAACAAGGCGCGCGGCGTGACCGGCGGCGCCGACGGGCTGACCGTGGCCCTGCCGCGCGAGATCTTCGGCCTGCCCGCCGCCACCTTCCAGCGGGCCGAGGGAATGTTCCTCATCGCCTGGCTGGCGATGGTGGCGCTGGCCGCGCTCGCCGCGCTGCTCGCGCGCAGCCGCTTCGGCCTGCTGACCGAGGCGATCCGCGAGAACGAGGAACGCGCCCGCTTCCTCGGCTATGGCACGGTGCTGCCGCGCGCGGCGGTGTTCGCGCTGTCGGGCGGCATCGCCGCGGCGGGCGGCGTGCTCTACGTGCTCTACAACGGCTTCGTCTCCCCTGAGACGGTGCATTGGAGCGTCTCGGGCTCGGCGCTGATCATGGCGCTGCTCGGCGGCACGCGCACGGTATGGGGGCCGCTCGCCGGCGCGGCGGTCTATTTCCTGCTGCGCGAGCAGCTGGTCGAGGTGACCGAGCGCTGGCTCGGCCTGCTTGGCATCCTGCTGGTGCTGGTCATGGTGTTCCTGCCGGACGGGCTGTCGGGCCTGCCGCGGCGGCTGCGCCGGCGGCACGGGGCCGAGGCATGAGCGCGCCGGCGCTCTCGGCGCGGGGTCTCGCGCGCCATTACGGCGGCGTCGCGGCGCTGCGCGGCGTCGATCTCGACCTCGTGCCCGGCGAGATCCGCGGCCTGATCGGCCCCAACGGGGCGGGCAAGTCCACGCTGGTGGACGTGCTGTCGGGCCGCGCGCCGGGCAGCGGCGGCAGCGTGCGGCTGTTCGGCCAGGACATCACCGGCCTGGGGCCGGCGGCGCGGCGCCATGCCGGGCTGGCGCGGTCCTTCCAGCGCACCAGCATCTTCCCCGCCCTGCCGGTGGGCGCGCAGCTCGACCTCGCGGCGCGGCGCGTCGGCGCGACCGACGCGCCGCGCCTGCTCGATGAGCTGGACCTCGCGCGGCTCGCCGCGGTGCCGGCCGAGCAGACCGCCTATGGCGACCAGCGGCGGCTCGATCTCGCCCTCGCGCTGGTCGGCCCGCCGCGCGTGCTGCTGCTCGATGAACCGGCGGCGGGGCTGACGGCCGAGGAATCCCTCGCGCTGGCGGACCGGCTGCGCGAGCTCGCCCGCGCGCGGGGCGTGACGGTGCTGCTGGTCGAGCACGACATGGAGGTGGTGTTCCGCATCTGCGAGCGCATCACCGTGCTCGAACTCGGGGCCATCCTCGCCGAGGGCACGCCGCAGGAGATCCGCCGCCACCCCGAGGTGGTGCGCGCCTATCTCGGGAGCGCGGCGGCATGATCCTCGAACTCGACGGCGTGCACGCCTTCTACGGCGAGGCGCATATCCTGCACGGCGTCAGCCTGGCGGTGGCCGAGGGGGAGCGCGTGGCGCTGGTCGGGCGCAACGGCGTGGGCAAGACCACCACGGTCAATGCCGTGCTCGGGCTGGCGCGGGTGCGGGCGGGCGCGGTGCGCTTCCACGGGGCGGCGCAGACGCTGCCGCTGCGGCCCTACCGGGCGGCGCGGGCGGGCATCGCGGTGGTGGTGCAGGGCCGGCGCATCCTGCCCAACCTGACGGTGCGCGAGAACCTCCTGCTCGGCGCCGCGGTGCGGCGGCCGGGGCCATGGACGCTCGCCTCGGTCTGCGCGATGTTCCCCATCCTCGCCGAGCGCGCGGCGACGCCGGGCACCGCGCTGTCGGGCGGGCAGCAGCAGATGCTCGCCATCGGGCGCGCGCTGATGGCCAATCCGGACCTGCTCATCCTCGATGAGCCGAGCGAGGGGCTGGCGCCGGTGGTGGTGGACGAGCTCGGCGAGGCGCTCGACCGCCTGGCGACGCGCGAAGGCACGGCGCTGCTGCTGATCGAGCAGCATCTGGGGCTGATCCGCCGCGCCGCGCGGCAGTTCCACGCGATGGCGAAGGGCAGGATCGTCGCCTCGGGGCCGGTTGCCGGCCTCGACGAGGCGGTGTTGCACGAGCATCTGGGCGTCTAGCGTCAACCAAGGGAACAGGAGGAACGTCATGCGAAGCAGGAGAGAAGCGATCATCGGCGCCACCGCCTTCGGCGCTTCCGCCGCCGGGCTTGCCGGGGCGGCGCGCGCCCAGGCGCGGCGCGAGCCGATCCGCGTCGGCGTGCCCACCTCGCAGACCGGCGCCTATGCCGTGCTGGGCGAGGAGGTGATCCGCGGCGTGCAGTTCGCGGTGGATGAGGCCAATGCCGCCGGCGGCATCGACGGCCGCCAGGTGGAGTTCCGCATTGGCGACGAGCAGAGCAACCCCGACGCCGCGCGCCGCGCCGCCGAGCGCCTCGCGCTGGGCGGCCACGGGCTGCTGATCGGCGCCATCTCCTCGGCGAGCGGGCTTGCCATCGCGGGCCAGCTCGATCGGTGGAACGCGCTCTACGTCTCGACGGTCAACAAGGCCGACCGGCTGACGGGCGAAGCCTGCGGGCGGCGGCTGTTCCGCGCCAACCATTCGGATGCGATGGACCTGATGGTGGTGGGGCCGTGGCTGCGCGGCCGGCCGGAACGCAAATGGGGCATCTGCGCGGCGGACTACGTCTGGGGCCGCGATTCGGCGGCCGGCTTCACCCGCGCGGCGCAGGAAACCGGCAAGGAGGTCGCGCTCAGCGTCTTCCCGCCGCTCGGCACCCGCGACTACGCGCCCTACATCTCGCAGCTCAAGGCGGCCGGGCTGCAGGGGGTGTGGGTGGTGCTCTCGGGCGGGGACGCGATCAACTTCGCCAAGCAGGCGCGGCAGTTCGGCCTGGCGGCGGAGCTGACGATCGTCGGGCACGCCTATATCGTGCCGACGACGCTGCGCGCGGCGGGCGAGGACGTGGTCGGCTCCTATGGCGTCATCAACTACGACGCCTCCCTCGACACGCCGCAGAACCGCCGCTTCGTCGAGGCCTGGCGCCGCCGCTTCAACCAGGACCCCGGCGAATACGAGGCCGAGACCTATACCGGCATGCGCCTGATCTTCGAGGGCGTCCGCAAGGCCGGCAGCACCGATGCGGACAAGGTGGCGCAGGCGATGAACGGCCTGGAGTTCGAATCGCCCTTCGGCATGGTGCGGATGCGCGCCGAGGACCACCAGCTGGTGATGCCGAACCTGATGGGCCGCGTGGTGCGCGACGGCGGGCGCGTGCACCGCGCGATCGAGATGACGGTGCCGGCCGCCGAGGCGACGCCGCCGCCATCGGCGGCCTGCCGGATGGGCTGAGGCGCCCGCAGAAGGGAAGGAAGGAATCAGGATGTTCGAGGTCGAGCGGCGCGAAGGCGTCGTCGTGGTGACGATGAACCGCGCGCCCGCCAATGCCATCAGCGAGGAGTTCCTCGCCGGCTTCAACCGCGTGCTCGACGGGATCGAGCGCGAGGGCCTGCCGCGCGCGCTGCACATCCGCAGCGCGCTGCGGTTCTTCTCGGCCGGCGCCGATCTCAAGGAGATCGGCGGGCGGTTCGGCGCCGAGGATGGGGTGCGCGACATGCTGCGCCATGTCGCCGCCTTCCATCACCTCTATGACCGTATCGAGCGGCTGCCGCTCGTCACCATCGCCGAGATCAACGGCCCGGCGCTCGGCGGCGGGCTGGAACTGGCGCTGTCGTGCGACCTGCGGATCGCCGCGCAGGAGGCGCGGATCGGGCTGCCGGAAGCCGGCATCGGCCTGATCCCCGGCGCCGGCGGCACGCAGCGGCTGACCCGGCTGTGCGGGCCGGGCGTCGCGGCGCGCATCATCCTCGCCGCCGAGGCGGTGGACGGCGCCACCGCCGAGCGCCTTGGCATCGTCCAGTGGGCGGTGCCGGGCGCCGAATTGCCGGCGCGCGCGCGCGCGCTGGCCGACCAGGTGGCCGGCCTCGCGGGGCCGGCGCTGGCCGCCTGCAAGGCGTGCATCCGCGCCTCGACCGACCGCGCCCCGGACGGCTACGCGATGGAGCACGACGCGACGCGGCGGCTGATGACCACGGAGGAGGCGCGCAAGCGCGTCTCGGCCTTCCTCGAAAGCAGACGAAAGTAGGAGCGAGAGATGAAACTCAACGACAAGGTCGCCGTGGTGAGCGGCGGCGCCTCCGGCATCGGGCGCGCCACCTGCCTGGCGCTGGCGCAGGCCGGCGCGCGCGTCTTCATCGGCGACCTCAACCTCGATGGCGGGCGCGAGACCGCCGCGCGCATCGCCGCCGCCGGCGGCCAGGCCGAGGCGCTGCCGCTCGACGTCACCAAGCCCGAGGCGGTCGCCGCCTTCGCCGCCGCGGTGCATGCGAAGGTCAAGCGCGCCGATGCGGTGATCAGCACCGCCGGGTGGGACCGCATCGAGCCCTTCGTGAAGAATCCGCCCGAGTTCTGGGAACAGATCGTGCAGATCAACTACCTCGGCTGCGTGCGCTTCGTGCGCGCCTTCCTCGACCCGATGATGGAAGGCGGCGGCGGCAGGGTGGTGACGGTGGCGAGCGACGCCGGGCGCGTCGGCAGCATGGGCGAGACGGTCTATGCCGGCGCCAAGGGCGGCGTCATCGCCTTCACCAAGTCGCTGGCGCGCGAGATGGCGCGCCACGAGATCACCTGCAACGTGGTCTGCCCGGGGCCGACCGACACGCCGCTCTTCGCCGCCCAGCCCGAGCGGATGCGCGAGGCGCTGGCCCGAGCCATCCCGCTCAAGCGCGTGGCGAAGCCCGAGGAGATCGCCGACGCGATCCTGTTCTTCGCCTCCGACCGCTCGCGCTACATCACCGGCCAGACGCTCAGCGTCTCGGGCGGGCTGACCATGTCGTGACGGGTGCGGGGCCGCCGCGCCCCGCGCCTTCCCTTCTCGCCCATCTCCAGGAGAACACACCGATGGACTACACCGACATCCTCTATGCCGTGGAGGATTCCACGGCGATCATCACCATCAACCGGCCCGACCGCTACAATTCCTTCCGCGGCCGCACGGTGGAGGAACTCATCAACGCCCTCCAGCGCGCCTGGGTGGACCAGAAGGTCGCCTGCGTGATCCTGACCGGCGCGGGCAGCAAGGCCTTCTGCACCGGCGGCGACCAGAAGGAATACGTCGAGACCGGCGGCTACGGCACCAGCGCCAACGGGCTGTGGGAGGTCGAGACGCTGCAGAACACCATCCGCGACATCCCCAAGCCGGTGATCGCGGCGGTGAACGGCTTCGCCATCGGCGGCGGCCATGTGCTGCATGTGCTGTGCGACCTGACCATCGCATCCGACAATGCCCGCTTCGGCCAGGCCGGGCCACGCGTCGGCTCCTTCGACGCCGGCTGGGGCACGGCGCTGCTGACGCGCATCGTCGGCGAGAAGAAGGCGCGCGAGATCTGGTTCCTCTGCCGCCAGTACACGGCGGAGGAAGCGAAGGAGATGGGCCTCGTCAACAAGATCGTGCCGCAGGCCCAGCTGATGACCGAGGCCAAGGGCTGGGCGGCGGAGATCGCGGCGCTGAGCCCGACCGCCATCAAGTTCCTGAAGTATTCCTTCAACGCCGATTCGGCCCATGCCTACGGCACCACCAAGATGGCGATGGCCGCGCTCGACGGCTTCGGCCACACCGAGGAAGCGATGGAAGGCAAGCGCGCCTTCGTCGAGAAGCGCAAGCCGGACTTCTCGCCCTTCCGCTGAGCGAGGGGCGCGGGGAACCGGACCATCACGGGCGCGGGCGGATCGCCGCCCGCGCCTGCCACAAGGCAGGGAGGCGGCGGCGATGAACAACAAGCACAATCCTGGCATCTCGCGCCGGTCGCTGATGGCCGGGATGGGCGGCGTGGCGCTGGCGGCGCCCGCATCGGCGGCGTTTCCCGACCGTCCGGTGCGTCTTGTCGTGCCCTATGCCGCGGGCGGGGGCACCGATGTCGTCTCCCGCCTCGTGGCGCAGGCGATCACCGCCCGGCTCGGCCAGCCCGTGGTGGTCGAGAACCGCACCGGCGGAGGGGTCGTCGGCGGCTCGGAATTCGTCGCGCGCGCGGCGCCCGACGGCTACACGCTGCTGGTGGCGACCACCAGCCACACGGTCAACCCGACGCTGCTGCCCTCCCTGCCCTACGACACCGAGCGCGACTTCGCCCCGGTGGCCATGTTCAGCGAGGTGCCGATGGCGCTGATCGTCCACCCGGCGGTGCCGGCGGCGGATGCGCGCGCCTTCCTGGCGCTGCTGCGCGCGCGGCCGGGCGCCTTCACCTATGGCTCGGCCGGGGTGGGCAGCACGCCGCACCTGGCGGGCGAGCTGCTGCGGCTGCTGGCCGGGGTGGACATCCTGCACGTCGCCTATCGCGGCAACGGCCCGGCGCTGCAGGATCTGGTGGCGGGACAGATCCAGTTCACGTTCGACCCGGTCTCCACCGCCTCGGCGCTGGTGCGTTCGGGCAGCGTGCGGGCCCTCGCGATCAGCACCCGCACCCCTTCGCCGGTCTTCCCCGGCGTGCCCACGCTCGAGGAAGCGGGCGTCGCGGGCTTCGACTGCCGCACCTGGAACGCGGCGCTCGCGCCCGCGCGCACGCCGCCCGAGGCGGTGGCGCGGCTGAACGAGGCCATCATCGCCGCGCTGGCCGAACCGGCGCTGCGCGCGCGCTTCGCCGAACTCGGCGCCAATCCGGGCGAGCCCATGTCGCCGCCGGAGATCGCAGCCTTCATCACCCGCGAGATCGAGCGCTGGGGCGATGTCGTCCGCCGTTCCGGCATGCGGCCGGCATGACCGGGCGGCGCCAGCGCAGGAAAGGCAGGAACCCATGAACCCCATCTTCGAACGCCTCGAACGCCGCCGCGGCTGGACCGCCGAGGAGACGCTGCTGCTCGACCAGGTGCGCCGGCTCTGCGCCGAGCACATCGCCCCGCGCGCGGCCCATCACGACCGCAGCGGCGAATTCCCCTGGGACAATATCCGCCGCATCAACGAGCTCGGCCTCAACCGTATCTTCCTGCCCGAGGCCCATGGCGGGGTGGGGCTGCGCTTCCGCACCTATCTCGAGGTGGTCAAGATCCTCGCCGAGGCCTGCGCCTCCACCGCCATCATCTATGCCACCAACTACCATGCGCTCGGGCCGCTGATGGATTTCGGCTCCGAGGAGCTGAAGGCGCGCGTGCTGCCGCGCATCGCCGAGGGCGCGCTCGGCGCGCTCGCCATCACCGAGGCGGTCGGCGGCTCCGACGCCACCGCCATGACCACGCGCTTCCGCCCCGAGGGCGACGAGATCGTGGTCGATGGCGGCAAGGTCTTCATCACCAGCGGCGACGTGGCCGATTTCCTGCTTCTTTTCGGCAAGTGGGAGGGCATCGCCGACCCCAAGGGCGCGATCAGCCTGCTGGTGATCGAGCGGCAGGCGGTGCAGGGCTACAAGGTGCTGCGGCTGGAGGAGAAGCTCGGCCACCGCGCATCCTCCACCGCCGCGCTCGCCTTCGAGGGCTGCCGCGTGCCGCGCGCCAACCTGATCGGCGCGCCGGGGGAGGGGCTGAAGCTGCTGTTCGCCGCGCTCAACCGCTCGCGCCCCTCGGTGGCGGCGCATGCGCTCGGCATCGCGCGGGCGGCCTTCCGCGACATGGTCTCCTATGCCAATGACCGCCGCTCCTCCGGCCGGCGGATCGTGGATTTCCAGGCCAACCAGTTCACCATCGCCGATGCCGCGACCGACCTCGCCATGGCCGAGGCGTGGCTCGACTACCTGTGCGGCGTGATGGAGGACGGCGAGGAGGGCTACGGCCTCGAATCCTCGATGGCGAAGATGCGCGCCTCCGACCTCGCCATGCGGATCGCCACCGACGCGATCCAGATGCATGGCGGCTACGGCTACATCCAGGACTACCGGGTCGAGCGCCTTTTCCGTGACGCCAAGATCACCCAGATATGGGAAGGTACGAACCAGGTGCACCGCCAGCTGATCGGCCGGAGTTTCGCCCGGCGCGACTGACAGGGCGGGCCCCCAATCAACGGAGGCAACGTCCATGCAGTTCGACCCGATCCTGCCCGAATCCCGCATCCGCGCCATGCGCGCGGCGGGGCTGTGGGGCGACCATCTGCTGACCGACAGCCTGGATGCGGCGGTCGCCGCGCAACCGGGCGCGACCGCCATCGTCGGCCGCAACAGCCTGACCGGCGAGCGCGCCTCGCTGACCTATGCCGAGCTCGCCGCGCGGGCGGAACGCATCGCGCTCGGCCTGTCGCGGATGGGGGTGGGGCGCGGCGACGTGGTCTCCTTCCAGCTGCCCAACTGGTGGCAGTTCACCGCCCTGCACCTGGCGTGCCTGAGGATCGGCGCGGTGACCAACCCGCTGATGCCGATCTTCCGCGAGCGCGAGCTCGGCTTCATGCTCGCCCTGGCCGAGAGCAAGGTGTTCATCGTGCCGCGGCTGTATCGCGGCTTCGATCACGCGGCGATGGCGCGGACGCTGCGCCCGCGCCTGCCGCGGCTCGCCCGGCTGCTGGTGGTCGGCGGCGAGGGCGAGGAGGATTTCGACCAGCTCCTGGCGCCGCAGCCCGGGGCCGATGCGCGCGCGATCTTCGCCGCCGGCCGGCCGGCGGCCGACGATGTGGTGCAGATCCTCTTCACCTCCGGCACCACCGGGGAACCGAAGGGGGTGATGCACACCTCCAACACGCTGTTCAGCAATGTCCGCGGCTATATCGGGCGCATCGGCCTCGGGGCGGCGGATGTGCTGATGATGTCCTCGCCCATGGCGCACCAGACCGGCTTCATGTACGGGCTGATGGCGCCGATCCTGCTCGGCGCCAAGGTGGTGCTGCAGGACATCTGGCAGCCGGAGGAGGCGGCCGACCTGATCGAGGCCGAGGGCGTCACCTTCACCATGGCCTCGACGCCCTTCCTGTCGGATCTCGCGGAGGTGGGCGCGCGCCGGCCCGCCTCGGTCCGCAGCCTGCGGATGTTCCTTTCGGCCGGGGCGCCGATCCCGCGCGTGCTGGCGCGGCGCGCCGCCGAGTCGCTCGGCGCCACCATCATCTCCGCCTGGGGCATGACCGAGAACGGCGCCGCCACCACCACCCGGCCGGACGACCCGCCCGAGAAGGCCTTCGAGACCGATGGCTGCCCGCTGCCCGGCGTCGAGCTGCGGGTGGTGGATGCGGAAGGCCAGCCGCTGCCGGCCGATCAGGAGGGCCGGCTGCAGATCCGCAGCGCCAGCAATTTCGTCGGCTATCTGCGCCGGCCGGAATGGTTCGCCACGGACGCCGAGGGCTGGTTCGAGACCGGCGACCTCGCGCGCTTGGATGCGGACGGCTATGTCCGCATCACCGGCCGCGCCAAGGACATCATCATCCGCGGCGGCGAGAACATTCCCGTCGTCGAGGTGGAGGGCCTGATCTACCGCCACCCCGCCGTGCAGGAGGCGGCAGTGGTCGCCATGCCGGATGCGCGGCTCGGCGAGCGGGCCTGCGCCTTCGTCGTGCCGCGCCCCAGCGCCGGCGCGCCGAGCCTCGCCGAACTCAACGCCTTCCTGCTGCGCGAGCGGATCGCCAAGCAGTATCTGCCTGAACGGCTCGAAGTGGTGGAGCAGATGCCCAAGACGCCCTCGGGCAAGATCCAGAAGTTCCAGCTGCGCGAGCGGGCCAAGAGCCTGACGCCCGAGCAGCGGCAGGGCATCAGCCCTGCCGCGCGTATTGCACCGCGACGCGGCCGATCTTCTCGCGCGCGATCACCAGCTTCATGATCTGCGCGGTGCCGTCGCCGATCTCGAGTCCCATGACGTCGCGCAGCCGCTGCTGGTGCGGCAGGTCCTTCGAATAGCCGGCATGGCCGTGGGTCAGCAGGCATTGGTGGATCACCTCCACCGCCGTCTTGGGGGCGAGCCACTTGCACATCGCCGCTTCCGAGGTGTGCGGCAGGCCGTGGTCGCGCAGCGCCAGGGTCTGGTAGCAGAGCATCCGCGCCGCGGCGAGCATGGTCTCCCCCTCGGCGAGGGGGAAGGTCACGCCCTGGTATTGCGCCAGCGGCGCGCCGAAGGTCCGGCGTTCCTGGATGTAGGCCCAGCTCTCGTCGAGCGAGGCCTGCGCGGCGGCGATGCATTGCAGCCCGATCAGCGCGCGGCTGTAGTCGAAGCCCTGCATGACCTGCACGAAGCCGCGGTTCTCCTCGCCGAGCATGTGGTCGGCCGGCACCTTCACGCCGTCGAAGAAGACCGAGCCGCGGCCCACCGCGCAGGTGCCGAAATCGTCGAAGCGCGAGCGCGAGATGCCCGGCGCGTCGAGCGGCACGAGGAAGGCGCTGACGCCGCGCGCGCCGTCCTCGGGGCGGCCGCTGCGGGCGAAGACGACGATCCCCTCGGCCTGGTCGGCGCAGCTGATCGAGGTCTTCTCGCCCGACAGCACCCAGCCATTGCCGGCGCGCTCGGCGCGCAGCGCGAGGTTGGCCGCATCCGACCCGCCGCGCGGCTCGGTCAGGCCGATGGCGACGATCGCCTCCCCGCCGACGATGCGCCGCACCCAGTCCTGCGCCAGCGGCGCCGCCGCGTGGCGCAGGATGATGCTGCCCATCAGCGAGCCGAGCAGCTGGACGTAGCTGACATTGATGTCGGCATGGGCCACCGCCTCGACCACCAGCCCCGCCGTCACGCAGGACTGGCCGAGGCCGCCATGGCTCTCGGGCATCTCGGGCGCGATCAGGCCGAGGCCGCCCATCTCGCGCAGCAGCGCGCGATCGAGCGCGCCGGCCTGTTCGCGCGCGCGGTAGCCGGGCGCGAGCCGGCTGGCGGCGAAGCGGCGCGCGGCGTCGGAGATCGCCTGCTGCTCCTCGGTCGGTATGAAGCTCATTCGTGGTTCCCTCGCGGATGTCCCGCCCCTGGTCGCGATCAGCCGTGGCCGGCGGCGGCGCCCGCCCGCGCGCGGTATTTGGCGAGCGAGCCGGCATGCATGACATGCCCGCCGAGCGGACGGCCGATGATGCGCTCGGCGAGGCGCGCCGCCTCGATCAGCTTCTCGAGGTCGAGGCCGGTCTCGATGCCCATCTCGTGGCAGAGGAACACCGTGTCCTCGGTGCAGATGTTGCCCGCGCCGCGGCTGTCGCCATGCCCCGCGAATGGGCAGCCGCCGAGCCCGGCGATCGAGCTGTCGAACAGATCGACGCCCATCTCGAGCGCCGCCAGCACATTCGCCGCGCCGAGCCCGCGCGTGTCGTGCAGGTGCAGCCCGATGCGGGTGGCGGGCAGCGCCTCGCGCAGCATGCCCACCAGCCGGCGGACCGATTGCGGATTGGCCCAGCCCATGGTGTCGGCGAGATAGACCTTCGGCAGCACGATGCCGCGCTCGGCGCAGGTGCGGTGCGCCCAGACCAGCTCGTCCACCGCGCGGGCCGGCGGGATCTCGCCCTCGAAGTTGCAGCCGAAGGCGGCCATGACCAGCGCGCGCTCGACCTTCAGCCCCGCCTCGGCATAGAGGTCGAGCCAGCGCAGCACGCGCCCGCGCATCTCCTCGGCCGAGCAGTTGTTGTTGCGCCGCGCGAAGGCGTCGGAGGCATAGAGGCTGATCTTGCCGGCGAGATCGACGCCGGGCGTGGCGCGGGCGCGCTCGAAGCCCTGCTCGTTCAACCAGACCGCCTCGTAGCGCACGCCGGGGCGGCGGCGGATGGCGGCGAAGAGCGCCTCGGAATCCGCCATCTGCGGCACCGCCTTGGGCGAGACGAAGGAGGCGACCTGCACCGCCTTGAGGCCGGTCTCGGCCAGCGCCTCGACCAGCGCGGCGCGCTGTTCGAGCGGATAGACCCGCGGCTCGATCTGGAAGCCCTCGCGCGGGCCTTCCTCGTGGAACTCGACGCGCTTCGGCAGATCGGACATGCGTCCTGGCCTCCTCCCCATTTGCGCCGGCGCGTTGCGCCCGCCGCGCCATCTTGCGGCACGAGGGCGGTATCGCGCCAGCCGTCCCGGCATCCTTGACAGCCCTGTTCCGGCCGTCAATGATTGGACCACGAGAACGAGGCACGCGGCGCGACGCAGCCGCGGTCATGGGTGGGGAAGTTCAGGATGACGACTCGCTTGCGGGCCGCGCTGCGGCACGACGGCGCGGGCCGCGTATCGCGGCGCGCCATGCGGGGCGCTTCGCGCCGGTGGGCGCGGCGCCCGTGACCCTCGCTTCCTGGCCGGCGGCCGCCACGGTCGCGCCCTTCTTCAATGCCCGTTCGGTGGCGGTGATCGGCGCCTCGGCCGACCCGCTCAAGATCGGCGGCCGCCCCGTCGCCGGCCTGATCGAGGCCGGCTTCGAGGGCCGCATCCTGCCCGTCAACCCGAACTACCCGACGGTGCAGGGCCTGCCCGCCTACCGCTCCATCGCCGATGTGCCGGGCGAGGTCGATCTCGCCATCGTCTCGGTGCCGACGCGCGACGTGCATGGCGCGATCGAGGCCTGCGCGGCCAAGGGCGTGCGCGCCGCGGTGGTGTTCAGCGCCGGCTTCGCCGAGGTGGACGAGGCGGGACGGCAGGCGCAGGACAGCCTGGTCGCGCTGGCGCGCCGGCACGGCATGCGGCTGATGGGGCCGAACTGCATGGGCACGATCAATGTGCGCCGGCGGCTCATCGCCTCCTTCACCTATATCGTCTCGGGCAATTGGCCGAAGCCGGGCGGGGTCAGCATCGTCAGCCAGTCTGGCGCCTTCGGCTCCTATTGCCTCGGCCTCGCGCGCGACCAGGGGATCGGCCTCAACCTCTGGGCCACCACGGGCAACCAGGCGGATGTGGATTTCACCGACACCCTGGCCTATGCGCTCGAGGATCCCGAGACGCGCGTCGTGCTCGCCTATATCGAGGGCTGCGGCCGGCCGCAGGCGCTGGTGGGCGCGCTGGAACGCGCCCGCGCGCTGGGCAAGCCGGTGGTGATGATGAAGGTCGGCGCCTCGGATGTCGGCGCCGCGGCGGCGGCCTCGCACACCGCCTCGCTGGCCGGCGCGGACGAGGTCTATGACGCGCTGTTCCGCCAGTACGACGTGCACCGCGCCCGCTCGCTCGAGGAGTTCCTCTCGATCGGCTACGCCTGCAACCTCGGGCGCTTCCCGACCACGCCGGCGCTCGGCGTGCTGACCATCTCGGGCGGGGCGGGCGTGCTGACCGCCGACACCGCGCGGCGCGAGGGGCTGGACGTGCCGGAACTGCCGGCCCCGGCGCGGGAGGAGCTGCGCGCGCTGGTGCCGGCGGGCGGGCTTCGCAACCCGGTGGACCTGACCGGCGCGGCGCTGCATGATTTCTCGCTGTGGCCGAAGTCGCTGCGGATCCTCATGCAGCAGGGCGGCTGCCCGACGGCGGTGCTGTTCATGGCGCATCTCGGCCGCAACCCCGTTTTCGTCGAGCGCCTGCGCCCGATCTTCGAGGCGCTGTCGGCCGAGTTCTCGGACCGCGTCTTCGCGTTGGCCATGGATGCCGCGCCGGAGGTCCGCCGCAGCCTCGAGGAACGCGGCATGCTGGTCTATCGCGACCCGGTGGAGGCGACGCGCGCCATCGCCGCGCTGGTGCGCTTCGGGCGCGCCTTCGCCGAGCGCGGCGCGGCCGAGGCGCCGCCGGTGCTGCCGCCGCAGCCGGACCTGCCGGCCGGCCCGCTCGATGAGCGCGCGGCCAAGGCGATCCTCGCCGGCGCCGGCATCCCGATGGTCCCCGACCGCATCGCCCGCACGGCCGAGGAGGCGGCGGCGGCGGCCGAGGCGCTGGGCTTCCCGGTGGCGATGAAGATCCTCTCGCCCGACATCGCCCACAAGACCGAGGTGGGCGGCGTGGCGCTCGGCCTCGCCTCCGCCGCGGCGGTGCGCGACGCCTTCGCGCGCATCGGCGCCTCGGCGCGCGAGAAGGCGCCGGGCGCGCGCATCGAGGGCGTGATCGTCTCCCCCATGGTCGGGCGGGGCACCGAGATGATCCTCGGCGTCCACCGCGACCCGGTCTTCGGCCCGGTGGTGATGGCCGGGCTCGGCGGCATCCATGTCGAGGCACTCGGCGATGTCAGCTTCCGCGTGGCGCCCTTCAGCGAGGCCGAGGCGATGCGGATGCTGCGCGAGCTGCGCGCCTGGCCGCTGCTCGAAGGCGCGCGCGGGGCGCCGCCGGCCGATGTCGAGGCGCTGGCCGCCGCACTCGCGCGGCTGTCGGTCTTCGCCGACCGCCACCGCGACCGGCTGCTCGGCGTGGACGTCAACCCCTTCATCCTGCACCCGCGCGGGCGCGGCGGCGTCGCCGTGGACGCCCTGATCCAGACGCTCTGACCGACACAACGAACGAGGAGACGCGCATGCTGTTCACCGAGGAACACGAGGCCATCCGCCGCACGATCGCCCGCATCGTGAAGGAGGAGATCAACCCCCATGTCGATGAGTGGGAGAAGGCTGGCCGCTACCCCGCCCACCAGGTGATGAAGATCCTCGGCAAGGCCGGGCTGCTCGGCATCACCCGCCCGCCCTCCTTCGGCGGCCTCGGCCTCGACTATTCCTACGAGACGGTGATGGCCGAGGAGCTCGGCCATGTCGCGGCGCAGGGCGTGTCCACCTCGATCGGCGTGCAGACCAACATGTGCTGCCCGGCGCTGGCCAAGCATGGCTCGGACGAGCTGCGCCGCGAGTTCCTGGTGCCGCTGATCGCCGGCGACATGGTCGGCGCGATCGGCGTCAGCGAGGAAGGCGCGGGATCGGACGTGGCGAGCATCCGCACCCATGCGCGGCGCGACGGCGACGACTACGTCATCAACGGCGGCAAGATGTGGATCACCAACGGCGCCCAGGCCGACTGGATCTGCCTGCTGTGCAACACCGGCGAGGAAGGCGCGCCGCACCGCAACAAGTCGCTCATCGTGGTGCCGATGAAGACCAAGGGCGTGACGGTGGCGCGGGTGCTGGACAAGCTCGGCCTGCGCTGCTCGGACACCGCGCAGATCTTCTTCGACGAGGTGCGCGTGCCGGTCCGCAACCGCATCGGCGAGGAAGGCAAGGGCTTCATCTACCAGATGGAGCAGTTCCAGGAGGAACGCCTCTACGGGGCGACGCGCAGCATCACGCAGCTCGAGGACGCGGTGGCGATGACGGCCGAATACACCGGCCAGCGCCAGGCCTTCGGGCAGGCCCTGCTCGACAACCAGTGGATCCAGTTCAAGCTGGCCGAATGGCAGACCGAGATCGAGGCGCTGCGCTCGCTGATCTACCGCGCGGTCGAGATCTATGTGAATGGCGGCAACGTCACGCGGCTGGCCTCGATGGCGAAGCTCAAGGCGGGCCAGCTGCTGCAGGTGATCCCGAGCGGCTGCCTGCAGTTCTGGGGCGGCCAGGGCTTCATGTGGGAGAACCCGGTCTCGCGCATCTACCGCGATTCGCGCATCAGCTCGATCGGCGGCGGGGCCAATGAGGTGATGCTGCAGATCATCGCCAAGGACATGGGCCTGTCGCACCGGCAGCGGAAGCGGCATTGAGGCGGCGGGAGGTCCGGCGATGCCGGTGATCGAATCGCGGCTCGACACCGCAGCGCCCGCCTTTCACGACAACCGGGAGCGGATGCTGGCGGAGATCGCCCGCTTCCGCGCGCTCGAGGACAAGGTGCGGCAGCGTTCGGAGCGCGAGCGCGAACGCTTCCGCCGCCGCGGCCAGCTGCTGCCGCGCGAGAGGGTCGAGCTGCTGCTCGACCCCGGGGCGCCCTTCCTTGCCCTCTCGACCCTCGCCGGGCTCGGCATGCATGACGATGACGGGGTGGAGGAGGTGTTCGGCGGCGGGCTGATCGTGGGCATCGGCCAGGTCGCGGGCACGCGCGTCATGGTCATCGCCAATGACAGCGCCATCAAGGGCGGCACCACGGTGCCGATGGGCACCGAGAAGGCGCTGCGCGCGCAGGACATCGCCCTGCGCGAGAAGCTGCCGCTGATCCAGCTGGTCGAGAGCGGCGGCGGCAACCTGTTCCGCCAGGAGGAGACCTTCGTCCGCGGCGGCCGCAAGTTCTTCAACCAGGCGCGGCTGTCGGCCGCCGGCATCCCGCAGGTGACGGTGGTGCATGGCAGCTCGACCGCCGGCGGCGCCTATGTGCCCGGCATGTCGGACCATGTCATCATGGTGCGGCGGCGCGCGCGCGTCTTCCTCGCCGGCCCGCCGCTGCTGCGCGCCGCCACCGGCGAGATCGCCGACGACGAGGAGCTCGGCGGCGCCGACATGCACGCGACCGGGCCGGGCACCACCGAATACCTCGCCGAGGACGACGCCGACGCGATCGCCCTGGCGCGCGAGGTGGTGGAGAAGCTCTACTGGAACGACCGCCGGCCGAAGATCGAGGTGCCGCCGGCCCGCCCGCCGCGCCATGCGGCCGAGGAGCTGCTCGGCCTGGTGCCGCCCCGCCACCAGACGCCCTACGACATGCGCGAGATCCTCGCGCGCATCCTCGACGATTCCGACTACCTGGAGTTCAAGGCCGCCTTCGACCCCTACACCATCTGCGGCCGCGGCCGGATCGAGGGCCATCCCTGCGGGCTGATCGGCAACAACGGCCCGATCACGCAGCGCGGCGCGGTCAAGGCGGCGCAGTTCATCCAGCTGTGCTGCCAGTCGGGCATCCCGATCATCTACCTGCAGAACACCACCGGCTACATGGTGGGGCGGGAGGCCGAGACCGAGGGCATCGTCAAGCACGGCTCGAAGATGATCCAGGCGGTCACCAACGCCACCGTGCCGCAGATCACCGTCATCGTCGGCGGCAGTTTCGGCGCCGGCAACTACGGCATGTGCGGGCGCAGCTTCGACCCTCGCTTCCTGTTCTCCTGGCCCAATTCGCGCATCGCGGTGATGGGCGGCGAGCAGGCGGCGGGCGTGCTGTGCACCGTGACCGAGGCGAAGCTGCAGCGCGCCGGCAAGCCGGTGGACGAGGAGCGGATCGCCACCCTGCGCCGCGAGATCATCGAGAAATACGACCGCGTCTCCACCGCGCTCTATGCCACGGCGCGGCTGTGGGACGACGGCATCATCGACCCGCGCGACACGCGCCGGGTGCTCGGGCTGTGCCTGTCGATCTGCCGCGAGGGCGCGCTGCGGCCGCTGAGCCCGATCACCTTCGGCGCGGCGCGGCTGTGACGACGGAGAGACGAGAGATGGAGATCGCCACCGGTCAGCATGAGGCGCTGGCGCTTGCCCGCCGCGGCATGCGGCTCGACGTGCTGTTCACCCGGCCGGAACGCCGCAACGCCATGAGCGCCGCGCTGAACCGGGAGATGCGCGCGCTGTTCGCGGCGCTGGCCGATGACCGCTCGGTGCGGCTGGTGGTGCTGCGCGGCGCCGGCGGCTGGTTCTGCTCGGGCGGCGACATGCGCGAGCGCGACCAGAGCCTGCACGACCAGGCCGCGGATCCGCGCGTCGCGGCGCGCGAGCGCAACCGCCTGGGCGGGGAGCTGTTCCGCGCCGTCAACCACGCGCCGCAGGTGGTCGTCGCGGTGGTCGAGGGGGCGGCGATGGGCGGGGGCTTCGGCCTTGCCTGCGCGGCCGACATCACCCTCACCCGGCCCGACGCGCAATTCGCCATGCCGGAGGCGAGCATCGGCGTCGCCCCGGCGCAGATCGCCCCCTATGTGGTGCGGCGGCTCGGCCTGTCGCAGGCGCGCCGGCTCGCGCTCACCGCCGCGCGGATCGACGGGCGGGAGGCGGCGTCGCTCGGCCTCGCGCATCACCTGTGCGAGGACGATGCGGCGATCGAGGCGCGCCTCGCCGAGATCGAGCGCGCTGTGCGGCGCTGCGGGCCGGGGGCGCTGGCGGGCACCAAGCGGGTGCTCAACGCCGCATCGCTGCTCGACGACGCGGCGATGATCGAATTCGCCGCCGAGGTCTTCGCCGATTGCGTCACCACCGAGGAAGGCATCGAGGGCACAAGGTCCTTCCTGGAAAAACGCCGCCCGGCCTGGGCCGGCGAGGCATAGGGGGCGCCGGTGGCGGGTTTCTCCAAGATCCTGGTGGCCAATCGCGGCGAGATCGCCGCGCGCATCATCCGCAGCGCGCGCGCGCTGGGCTATCGCACGGTGGCGGTGCACAGCGCCGCCGATGCCGGCGCGCCGCATGTCGCCCTGGCCGACGAGGCGGTGGAGATCGGCCCCGCGCCGGTGGGCGAATCCTACCTCTCGGTGCCGCGGCTGCTTGAGGCGGCGGCGCTGACCGGCGCCGACGCGCTGCATCCGGGCTACGGCTTCCTGGCCGAGAACGCGGAATTCGCCGCCGCCTGCATCGCCGCGGGGCTGACCTTCATCGGCCCGCCCCCGGCCGCGATCCAGGCCATGGGCAACAAGCGCGAGGCCAAGGAACGGGCGGCGGCGGCGGGCGTGCCCTGCCTGCCCGGGCTCGAATGCCGCGGCCTCGACCAGGCCGGCATCCTCGCGGTGGCGCGCGGTCTCGGCCTGCCGCTGATGGTCAAGGCGGCGGCCGGCGGCGGCGGGCGCGGGCTGCGCTTCGTCGAGCGCGAGGCCGACCTCGCCCCCGCCCTCGCCCTCGCGGCGGCCGAGGCGCAATCCGCCTTCGGTGACGGCGAACTGATCCTTGAACGCGCCGTGCTGTCGGGCCGCCATGTCGAGGTGCAGGTCTTCGCCGACACCCATGGCAACTGCCTGCATCTGGGCGAGCGCGACTGCTCGGTGCAGCGTCGCCACCAGAAGATCATCGAGGAGGCGCCCTCCCCCGCGGTGGACCCGGCGCTGCGCGCGGCGATGGGGCAGGCGGCGGTGCGCCTCGCCCATGCTGTCGGCTATGTCGGGGCCGGCACGGTGGAGTTCCTGCTCGACGCCGAGGGCGCCTTCTGGTTCCTCGAGATGAACACGCGCCTGCAGGTCGAGCACCCGGTCACCGAATGCGTCACCGGCCTCGACCTGGTGGCGTTGCAGATCGAGGTCGCCGCAGGGGCGCGCCTGCCGCTCGCGCAGGATGAGGTGGCGCTGCGCGGCCACGCCATCGAGGCGCGGCTCTATGCCGAGGATCCGCGCCAGGGCTTCCTGCCGCAGACCGGCCCGGTGCTGGTCTTCGACCCGCCGGCGGGGCCGGGGCTGCGCGTGGATGCCGGCATCCTGGCGGGGCAGGAGGTGACGGCCTTCTACGACCCGATGCTCGCCAAGGTCATCGCCCATGGCCGCGACCGCGAGGAGGCACGGCGGCGGCTGGTGCGCGCGCTCGAGGAACTGGCGCTGCTGGGGCCGACCACCAACCGCGACTTCCTGCTCGGCATCCTGCGCGACCCAGTCTTCGCCGGGGGGCAGGCGACCACCGACTGGGTGGACCATCGCCTGGCCATGCCGCCGGCCCCGGCGCCGGACGACGCGGCCTGGGCGCTGGCGGCGGTGCTGCTGGAAGGGCGCGAGGGCGCCGGGCAGGGCTGGTGGAGCGCGGGGCGGATGCGCCGGCCGCTGCGGCTGCGCCATGGCGAGACGCTGCGCCATGCCCGCATCGCGCGCACCGAGGGCCATCTCGCGGTCAGCCTGGGCGAGGGCGCCGCCCCGCCGGGCGATGACGCGCTGGGGCTGGCGGTGGCGCTGCTGCCGCGCGAGGGCGACCGGCTGCGCTTCCGCATCGGCCCCGTGCAGGCGACGGCCCGCCACGCCTTCGACGGCGAGGCGCTGCTGCTCGACCTCGGCGGGCGGGTGCTGCGCTTCGAGCCGGCGCCGCTGTCGGATGCGCGGCTGCAGGACGGGGCGGCGGGCGGCGAGGTGCTGGCGCCGATGAGCGGGCGCGTCGTAGCGGTGAAGGTCACGGCGGGGGAGCAGGTGGAGAAGGGCGCGGCCCTGCTGGTGCTCGAGGCGATGAAGATGCACCTCGCGGTCACCGCGGCGGCCGCCGGCAAGGTTGTCGAGCTGCGTGTCGCGGAAGGCGAGCAGGTGCGGCCGCGGCAGTTGCTCGCGCGGCTGGAGGTGGCGGAGACGGTTGGCGCCTAGCCTGCTGCGCGCCGGCCGTCGCCGGCCGGAAGCGCGATGATGCGCCGCGGGGCGGGGCGATGGCGGTACGGCCGGACCCGCACCCAGGGCAAAGAAGAACAAGGAAAAATGGGGAGGAAGCAGATGGGTTCGTTGTCCTTTACGCGCCGCCGTCTTGCCGCCGGCATGGGTGCGTTGGCGGCAGGCCCGGGCCTGGGCCGCACGGCGCTGGCCCAGCAGGGCGGCGCGCAGCGGCCGGTCACCATCGTCGTGCCCTTCGCCGCCGGCGGCAGCACCGATGTCGTCACGCGCCTGCTGGCTGAGCGCATGGGCCAGCTGCTCGGCCAGACCGTGCTGGTCGAGAACCGTCCCGGCGGCAATACCGTGATCGGCGCCGAATCGGTCGCCCGCGCCAGGCCGGACGGCCAGACGCTGCTGATGGCCGCCGGCACCACGCTGACCATCAATCCCGTGATCGTGCCGAACCTGCCTTATGCGGTGGCGGATTTCGCGCCGATCTCGCTGGTCTCGACCTTCCCCTTCGCGATCATCGCCCAGCATGACGGGCCGGCCGACATCGCCGCCATGGTGGCGGCGGCGCGGGCGCGCCCGGGGCAGATCACCTACGGCACCAACGGCCCGACCACGCTGACCAACATGGCGATGCTGATGGTGCTCGAACGGCTCGGCCTGCAGATGCAGGACGTGACCTATCGCGGCGATGCCGGGCAGCTCAACGACTTCCTTGCGCGCAACCTCGACCTGATGGTGGTCGCCGGCAGCACCGCGCTGCCGGTCTATCACAACCGGCAGGGGCGGCTGCTCGGCTGGACCAGCGAGCGGCGCGTGCCCACGACGTCGGAGATCCCGACCTTCGGCGAGGTGACGCCGGGCCTGGTGGCGCAGAGCTGGTTCGGCCTGGTGGCGCCGGCGCGCACGCGGCAGCCGGTGATCGACCGCCTGCACGGCGCCACGGTGGAGGCGCTGCGCGACCAGAGGATCGAGCGGCGCCTGACCGACGAGGCGCAATTCCTCGCCGGCAGCACGCCGGCTGAATTCAGCGCGTTCATGCAGGTCGAGGCGGAGCGCTGGCGGCCGATCCTCGCCCGCATCGCCGCCCGCCAGGGCTGAGGCCGGCGGCACGGGGTCCGGCGCTCTCGCGCCGCAAGCAAGGGAGGAGGAAGCCGTCATGGCATATGGGACCATCACCCGCCGCCGCGCGGTTCTCACCTCCGGCGCGAGCCTCGCCGCCCCGTCGGTGCGCGCGCAGGCGCCCTACCCCGCCGGCCAGTCCGTCGCCCTGGTGGTGGCGCTAGCGCCGGGCGGCGCCTCGGACGTCATCGGGCGGATCGTCACACAGGGGCTGCAGGAGCGGCTCGGCGGCACCTTCTTCCTCGAGCACCGAACCGGCGGCTCGACCTCGATCGCCGCGCGCTATGTCGCGCGTGCGCGGTCGGACGGCAGCACGCTGTTCCTCGGCAGCGTCTCGACCTTCGCGCTGACGCCGCTGACCATGCGGAACCCGGGCTATGACCCGATCAACGACTTCACCCACATCACCCAGGCCTGCGAGAGCCTGTTCCTGCTCGCGGCCAATCCGCGCTGGCCGAGCCTTGAGGCGCTGCTCGACGCAGCGCGGGCGCGGCCGGAGTCGATCTCCTACGCGACCTGGGGGATCGGCACCACTTCGCATCTGTGGATGGAGGATCTGTGCCGCCGCGCGGGCGTGCGGATGCTGCACGTCCCCTATGCGGGCTCGCCGCCGGCGATGACTGACACCATCGCCGGGCGCACCGACTGCTTGCCGGCGCTGCTCGCCGCCTGCAAGGGGCACATGGAGGCCGGGCGGCTGCGCGGGCTCGCCGTGCCGACCGCGACGCGGCCGCCGCAACTGCCCGACGTGCCGACCTTCATCGAGAAGGGCTTTGCCGACTTCGTCTCGGCCGTCTGGTATTCGGTGCAGGGGCCGCCAGGCATGCCGGCGTTGATCGTGGTGCGCATCCGCGACGCGCTCGCCCAGCACTTCGCCGATCCCGCGGTGCAGGCCTTCATGGCGGCCCAGGGGATGCTGCCGCCGGAGATCGGCGAGGGCCCGCTGCTCGCCCGCATCCGGCGCGAACTGGCGCTGCACCGGGAGCTGATGGTCCGCGCCGGCGTCGAGCCGGCATGAGCCGCGGGCGCTGCGGGCCGCCGGCTCCGAACGATCGGATGAGGAAGCGAGAGCATGACCATGCGACAGACGAACATCACGCGCCGCGGCGCGCTGACGGGCGCGGCGGCAAGCCTTGCCGCCCCGGCCGCCCAGGCGCAGGCGCCCTATCCGGCCGGGCAGTCGGTCGCGCTGGTGGTGACCTATGCGCCGGGCGGCGCCTCCGACGTGATCGGGCGCATCGTGACCGACGGGCTGCAGGCGCGCCTGGGCGGCAGTTTCATCATGGACCACAAGCCCGGCGCCTCGACCTCGATCGGGGCGCGCTACGTCGCCCGCGCGCGGCCGGACGGGCTGACGCTGCTGCTCGGCACCATCTCCACCTTCACGCTGACGCCGCTGGCGCTGCGCAACCCAGGCTACGACCCGATCACCGACTTCACCCACATCACCCAGGTCTGCGACAGCCTCTATCTGCTGGTCGCCAATCCGCGCTGGAACAGCCTTGAGGAATTGCTGGCGGCGGCGCGCGCGCGGCCCGAGTCGATCTCCTATGCCACCTGGGGCGTCGGCACCACCGCGCACATGGCGATGCTCGACCTCTGCAATCGCGCCGGCATCGAGATGCTGCACGTCCCCTATGCGGGTTCGCCGCCGGCGATGACCGACACCATCGCCGGGCGCACCGACTGCATGTTCGCCCTGCTCGGTGCCTGCAAGGGGCATATCGAGGCCGGGCGGCTGCGCCCCCTGGCGGTGCCCACAGCCGCGCGGACCGAGCAACTGCCCGATGTGCCGACCTTCATCGAGAAGGGCTTCCCCGGCTTCATCTCGACCACTTGGTATTCGGTGGAGGCCCCGGCGCGCACCCCGGCGCCGATCATCGAGCGCATCCGCGGCGCCCTGACGGAGCATTTCGCCGATCCGGCGGTGCGGGCCTTCATGGCCACCCAGGGCATGGCGCCGCCCGAGATCGGCGAGGCGCCGCTGGTCGAGCGGATCCGCCGCGAACTGGCGGTCAACCGCGAACTGATGGCCAAGGCCGGAATGGAGCCGACCTGAACCGGGGGCGCGGGCGGCGGGCGGGACGCGCCCGCCGCCCGGCCTGCCGTCAGGCGGACAGGGCGAAGCCCTCGTAGTCCTTGCGCGCGACCTCGTCGCAGATCGCGCGGTACTGCGCCATGCCGCCGGCATAGGGCATGAAGACGCGCGGCTTGCCCGGCACGTTGGCGCCGAGATACCAGGAACTGCCGGCCTCGGGGAGCAGCGTCGATTCGGCCGCGGCGTTCACGTCGCGCACCCAGGTCTGCGCCGCTTCGGGCCGCGCCTCGATCCGCCTCAGTCCCTTCGCGCGCATCCCCGCGATGCAATCGGCGATCCAGTTGGCGTGCTGCTCGATCGCCACCGGCATGTTACACAGCACCGAGGGGCTGCCCGGCCCGGTCATGGTGAACATGTTGGGGAAGCCCGGCACCTGCAGGCCGAGATAGTTGACCGGCCCGGCCTCCCAGGCATCGCGCAGGGTGCGGCCGTCGCGGCCGCGGATGTCGATCCGCAGCAGCGGCCCGGTCAGCGCGTCGAAGCCGGTGGCGAAGACGATGATGTCGAGCGGATATTCCGCATCCTTCGTCTTGATGCCGCGCGGCGTGATGCGTTCGATCGGCGCGGCGCGCAGATCGACCAGGGTGACGTTGTCGCGGTTGAAGGCCTCGAAATAGCCGCTGTCGATCGGCGGGCGCTTGGTCGCATAGGGGTGGTCGATGTTCGACAGGATCGCCGCGGTCTTCGGGTCCTTCACGATCGAGCGGATCTTGGCGCGCAGGAACTCCGAGGCGGTGTCGTTCGCCGCCTTGTCCGTCAGCAGGTCGCGGAAGGTGGCGCGGAACTGCAGCCCGCCCTTGGCCCAGGCCTGCTCATACAGGCGCTGGCGCTCCTCCTCGCTCACCGCGAGCGCCGAGCGGTCCTCGATATGGAAGGGATGACCGTTGGTGTTGGTGGTCATCACCTCCCGGATATCCTCGCGGTGCTCGCGGATCCAGCGTTTGGCCTCGGGTGACAGCGGGGCGTTGTGGGCGGGCACGCTGTAGTTGGCGGTGCGCTGGAACACCCACAGATGGCCCGCGGTCTCAGCGATCACGGGCACCGCCTGGATGCCGGTGGAGCCGGTTCCGATCTGGCCCACGCGCTTGCCGGCGAAGTCCACGCCTTCCTGCGGCCATTCGCCGGTGTGGTACCATTGGCCGGCGAAATCCTCGAGGCCCGGGATCTTCGGCACATTGGCGGCCGACAGGCAGCCGACCGCGGTGATGAGGAAGGGCGCGCTGAGCGTCCGGCCCTCGGCGGTCGTCACCTGCCACAGGTTCGCCGCCTCGTCGAAGCGGGCCGCGCTGACGCGGGTGTTGAGCGCGATGTCGCGCCGCAGATCGAAGCGGTCGGCGACGTGGTTGAGGTAGCGCAGGATCTCGGGCTGGGTGGGGTAGCGTTCCGACCACTCCCATTCCTCGAGCAGTTCCTTCGAGAAGTAGTAGCAGTAAGAATGGCTCTCGGAATCGCAGCGCGCGCCGGGGTAGCGGTTCCAGTGCCAGGTGCCGCCGACGCCGTCCGCGGCCTCCAGCACCCGCACCGACAGCCCGAGCTGGTCGCGCAGGCGGTGCAGCAGATACATGCCGGAGAAGCCGGCGCCGATGACGATCGCGTCGAAATCGCCGCCATGGGCCGGTGTTCCGGCGCCTGAACCGGGCGCAATGTGATTCATAGCAGTCAGTCCTTCTTGTTTCCGCTCTCAGTGCCTGCCCCGGGGCGTGCCCGCCATCGGGGCATCCGGTGCGGCGGCCGGGGTCGCTGGCCGCCGCACCGCGATTCTCCTGGCAGGCCAGCTAAGCCAGCGTGCAGCCGCCCTCGGCCAGCGGCCGGAACGCCTGGTCCGCCGCGGTGGTCTGCAGCAGCTTGTAGTAGTCCCAGGCGCCGCGGCTTTCCTCCGGCTTCTTCACCTCGAACAGATAGGCCGGGTGCAGCTTCCGCCCGTCGGCGCGGATCGAGCCGGGGCCGAAGCAGTCGTCGTCGGTCGGCATCGCCTTCATCCGCGCCACCGCCGCCGCGCCGCTCGCCTTGGCCGCCGCCACGCCCATGTCGGATGCCGCCTTGAGGTAGTGGAGCGCGGCGGAATAGCAGCCCGCATGGCCCATGCCGGGGAGGTTGGTGGGGGTGATCGCGCGCACCTTCTCGGCGAAGCGGCGCGTGCGGTCGTTGAGATCCCAGTAGTAGGTCTCGGTCAGCACCAGGCCCTGGGCCGCCTGCAGGCTGAGCGCATGGACATCGGAGATGAACATCAGCAGCGAGGCGAGCTTGGTGCCGCGCCGGGTGATGCCGAACTCGGCCGCCTGCTTGATGCAGTTGATCGTGTCCGCGCCGGCGTTCGCCAGCCCGATCACCTTGGCGCGCGAGGCCTGCGCCTGCACCAGGAAGGAGGAGAAATCCGTGGTGCCGGGGAAGGGCGTGCGGACCGAACCGAGGACGCGCCCACCCGCGGCGCGCACGAAGCCGCCGGTCTGCTGTTCCAGCGTATGGCCGAAGGCGTAGTCGGCGGTGATGAAGAACCAGCTGTCGCCGCCCGCGCGCACCATGGCCCCGCCGGTGGAATTGGCGAGCATCCAGGTGTCGTAGGTCCAGTGCACGGTGTTGGGCGAGCAGCGCGCCCCGGTGAGGTCGGTGCTCGCCGCCGAGCTGTTGAGATGGACCTTGTTCTTCTCGCGGCAGACCTCGTTGACCGCCAGCGCCACCGAGGAGGTGCCGACATCGATCAGCGCGTCCACGCCGTCGCGGTCCAGCCACTGCCGCGCCAGCGCCACGCCGACATCGGGCTTGTTCTGGTGGTCGCCATAGACCAGTTCGACATTGATCCCGCGGCCGGCGAATTCCTGCATGGCGAGCCGCGTGGCGGCGATCGAGGTCGGACCGGTGATGTCGCGGTAGGTGCCCGACATGTCGATGATGAGGCCGAGCTTGATGGTGTTCGCCGCCTGCGCCTTCGCGCTGCGCCACGGCAGGGCGCCCGCGGTGCTGGCCGCCGCCGCGGTCTTGAGAAGGCTGCGCCGGTCTATGGTCATGGTTGTTTCCTGTCCGTTCCTCTGGTTGCAGTCATTCTGCGCCGGTCCCGCGCCCCCCGCCTCGCACCTGTTTCGCGGTGCCCGGCGGGGATCAGGCCGATCCGCCCGCCTGCCCATGCTCGCGCATGAAACTCTCGCGCAGCATGAACTTCTGCACCTTGCCGCTCGGCGTCATCGGCAGTCCCGGCACCATCCTGACATACTCGGGCAACTTGTATTTCGCCACCCCGCGCGCCTCCAGGTGGCGCACCAGCTCCGCGAGGTCGGGCGCGGCATCGCCGCGCGGCACCACGAAGGCGCAGCCCTTCTCGCCGAGCCGGTCATCGGGCACGCCGACCACCGCCACCTCGCGCACGGCAGGGTGCAGCAGCAGCATCTCCTCCACCTCGCTGGCGCTGACCTTCAGCCCGCCGCGGTTGATGATGTCCTTGCGCCGCCCGGCGATGCGGATGCAGCCCGCCGCGTCGAGGGTCGCGAGGTCGCCGGTGAACAGCCAGCCCCCGGGGGTGAAGGTCTGCCGCGTCCGCTCCGGGTCGTTGAGGTAGCCGAGCGCGACATGCGGGCCGCGGGTCGCCAGTTCCCCCACCTCGCCCGGCGGCAGGATGCGCTGGCGGTCCTCGTCGAAGATGGCGACCTCGGTGCCCGGCATCGCCCGCCCATCGGTTCCCCACAGCCGCTCATCCGGGTCATCGGGGGGGGAGGCGGTGCCGACGAAGCATTCGGTCATGCCCCACATGCCGATCAGCGTGCAGCCGATGCGCTCGCGCGCCAGCGGCCCGAGGTGGCGCGGGATCGGCGCCCCGGCGGTGGCGAAGATGCGGAAGCAGGCAAGGTCGCGGCTGGCCGCCGAGGGCTGCTCGACCAGCATCGCCGCGAAGGGCGTGGCGCAGAGGGTGAAGGTGCAGCGATGCGTCTCGATCAGGCGCAGCGCCTCCTCCGGGTCCCAGGCGTCCTGCAGCACCAGCGTGCCGCCGATGGTCAGCGCCTGGCGCATGCCCCACAGGAAGCCGTTGCCATGCGCGATCGGCGAGGGCATCCAGACCACGTCATCGGCGCCGAGGCCGATCAGCCGCGCCATGGTGCGGGTGGCGTACATCGTCGTGTCGTGGCTGTGCATCACGCCCTTGGGCGTGGATTCGGTGCCCGAGGTGAAGATCAGCGCGGTGATCTCGCCGCTGTCCACCCGCGCCGGCGGCGGGGCCGCCGCCCCGGCGCGCAGATCGGCGAAGCCGACCATGCCCGGCGCCTCGCCGCCCATCACCACGACCGCGCGCAGCCCCGGCAGCCCGGCCGCCAGCGCGGCATACATCGGCGGATAGTCGAAGCCGCGGTGCCGTGCCGGGATCACCGCCACCTTCGCCCCGCCATGGCGCAGGATGTAGCCCAGCTCCTTCGCCCGGTAGTTCGGCAGCAGCGGGTTGGTCACCGCGCCCAGCCGGCTGATGGCGAGGTGCAGGCAGACGAACTCGGCGCAATTGGGCAGCTGCAGCGCCACCACGTCGCCCGGCCCCACCCCCAGCGCCGCCAGCCCCGCCGCGAGGCGCCCCGCCTCGGCGTCGAGCTCGGCATAGGTCATGCTTACCCCGCCGGGGGCGACCACGGCGGTCTTGCCCGGCGTCCGGCGCACCGCCTCGGCCAGCGCGTCGAGGATGGTGACCCCGGCCCACCAGCCGGCCTCGCGCCAGCCCCGCGCGGTGGCCTCGTCGGGCAGCGCGGCGCCGATCATGGCGCGCCCGCCGCGGCGCGGCGCACCACCAGCGCGTCCACCGCCAGCGCCCCGCCGGGGCCGAGGATGACAGGGTTCACGTCGATCTCCTCGATCTCGTCCGCGAGGTCGCAAGCGAGCCGCGACAGCCGCCCGACGATCTCCGCCAGCGCCCCGGTATCGGCGGCGGGCAGGTTGCGGTAGCCGGTCAGCAGCCGGTGGCCGCGCAGCGAGGCGATCATCGCCCCCGCCTCGCGCGCGCCGACCGGGGCGAGGGCGGTGGCGACGTCGCGCGTCACCTCCACCGCCACGCCGCCGAAGCCGCAGGTGATCAGCGGGCCGAACTGCGCGTCGAGCCGCGCGCCGACCATCATCTCCGCCCCCGGCCGCGCCATCTGCTGCACCAGCACGCCATCGACCCGCGCCCCGGGCACGCGCGCCGCCGCCGCCAGGATCGCCGCATGGGCGGCCCTCAGCGCGGCCTCGTCGGCGATGCCCAGGCGGATCACGCCGGCCTCGGTCTTGTGCGGGATGTCGGGCGAATCGGCCTTGAGCGCGACCGGGAAGCCGATCCCGCGCGCCGCGGCGACCGCCGCCTCGACATCGCGCGCCAGCACCTCGCGCGTCACCGGGATGCCGTAGGCCGCGAGCACCTCCTTCGACAGGCGCTCGCCCAGGGTCCGCCCCGGCGGGGCGGCGGCCAGCACGGAGCGGGCCGCCGCCGCGGCGCCGGGCGGGGCGGCGGCCGGCGCGTCCTCGCGCAGCAATTCCGCCCGCCCGGCATGATAGGCATTCCAGCGCGCCAGCGCCGTGATGCAGCGGGCCATGGTCCGGAAGGTCGGCAGGTTCTCGCAGCCATCGTAGATCTCGCTGCCCGGCCCCTGCAGCCACTCGTTCAGCCACACCACGCACAGCGGCACCGGCAGTTCCGGCGCCAGCTTCGCCATGTAGTGCGCGCGCTCCACCGCGCCGGGCAGGTGCACCGACATCATCGGCACCACCACCGCGCCATAGCCGGGATCCTCGGCGAAGGCGCGGATGCAGGTGCCGTACATCGTCACGTCCTTGACCGATTCGGCGGTGATGTCGCTCGGGTTGGCGCTCGATCCGAATTCCGGGATCACCGCCTCGAGCTTCGCCGAGGTCTGCGCCTGCGGCGGCGGCAGCGACAGGCCGACGCGCTCGGCCTCGTCGGCCGCCATCACCGCCGCCCCGCCCGAAGGCGCCATGACGCCCACGCCCGGGCAGCGCGGGGCGCCGGCGCGGGCGAACAGGGTGGCGGTCTCCAGCACCTCCTCCCAATGGTCCACGATCACCGCCCCGGCGCGGCGCAGCGCGGCGCGATAGGCCTCGTCGGCGCCGACCAGCGTGCCGGTGTGCGACATCGCGGTCTGCCGGCTGATCTCGCTGCCGCCGAGCTTGTAGACCACCAGCGGCTTGCCCGCCCGCAGCGCCGCCTGCGCCGCGCCGAGCAGCCGCGCCCCGTCGCGCACGCCTTCGAGCATGCAGGCGATGACCCGCGTCTGCTCCTCCTCGACCAGGTAGTTCACCAGGTCGCAGACATCGACGTCACAGGAATTGCCGGCGGTGAGGTAGTGCGAGAAGCCGATGCCGCGCTCCATCGCCTGCAGCACGACATAGCCGAGCGCGCCGCTCTGCGAGACCAGCCCGACCGGGCCGCAGACCCGCCGCATCTCGAAGAATTTCGGCATGAAGGTCAGGCCGGCCGGCAGCGTCAGGTTGGCGATGCCGGCGCAATTAGGACCGAGGATCCGCAGGCCGGTGCGCGCGGCGATCTCGGCCAGGCGGCGCTGCGCGGCGACGCGCTCCGGCCGCCCGACCTCGGCATAGCCCGAGCTGTAGAGCATCACGCCGCCGGCGCCGATCGCCGCGGCGCGCTCGACCAGCGGCTCGACATGCTCGCGCGGGACGGTGAGGATGACGCAGTCCGGCGGCTCGGGCAGGTCCTCGAGCGAGGCGTAGCAGGGCCGGCCGAACATCTCTCGGTAGCGCGGGTTGACCGGCAGGATGCGGCCGGGGAAGCCGATGTCGAGATTCTCGATGGTGCGCCGCCCGAACGACCCCGGGGTCTCCGAGGCGCCGACCACGGCGACCGAGCGCGGGTGCATCATGCGGCGCAGCTCGGCCTGGCCGAACAGCGCGCGGGGGCCGGGCACGTAGCCCACCTCGGTGTCGTCCATGCCGGCTCAGCCCCCCTGCGCCGCACCGGGGAAATCTGGCTTGCGCTTGTCGATCATCGCGCCGATGCCCTCGCGGAACTCGGGATGCGTCATGGCGAGGATCTGGCCGAGCCCCTCATAGCCGAACATGTCGAGCAGGCTGGTCTCGAAGCTGCGGGCCATGAACTGCTTGCCCAGGCCCATCGCCGCGGTCGGCCCGGCGGCCAGGCGCTCGGCGCGGGCGAAGGCCTCCTCCTGCAATTGCGCGTCGGGCACGACATGGGCGACGAGGCCGATCTCATGCGCCTCGCGCGCCGTCATGGTGGCGTTCTCGAACAGGAAACGCTTGGCGCGCGCCATGCCGATCAGCCGCGGCAGGTGATACATCACGCCGATGTCGGGGATGACGCCGAGGCGGAAGAAGCCGGCCATGAACACCGCGCTCTCGCCGGCCACCAGCAGGTCGCCGGTGAGCGCGAGGCCGAGCCCGCCGCCCACCGCCTGGCCCTGCACCGCCATCACCACCGGGCGGTCGAGCCAGATCAGCGGGAACAGCCATTGGGTGAAGCGGCGGAAGCGCTGGTGCACGTTCCATGGCGCGCAGTCGTCGCGGATGGATTCGAGGTTGCCGCCCGCGCAGAAGGTCGGGCCCTGGGCATTGACCAGCACCGCGCGCACCGAGCGGTCGGCCTCGGCCTCGGCCACCGCCGCGCCGAGCTGGGCGCGCAGCGGGTTGGTCAGGGAATTGCGCGTCGGCGGGTCGTCGAGGGTGATGACCATCACCCCGCCGCGCCGCTCGGTCCGCACCAGGGTTGGGGTGGCTTCGGCTGCGTTCATCTCGTTGTTTCCTCCTGTGGCGGGGCGGGGGCGGGTTTCAGCCGGCACGGACGCCGGCGCGCGTCACCACCTCCCGCCAGCGGGCGGTCTCCTCGGCGATGAAGCGGCCGAAGGCGGCGGGCGATTCCAATCCCTGCGGCTCGACGCCGAGGGCGAGCAGCCGCTCGCGGCTCTGCGGTTCGTTCAGGACGGCGACGAATTCGCCGTGCAGGCGCTCGACCACCGCCGACGGCGTGCCGGCGGGCGCCAGCATGCCGAACCAGCCGGTGACGGAGAAATCCGTGAAGCCGGTCTCGGCCAGGGTCGGGATCTCCGGCGCCAGCGCCGAGCGCCGGCGCGAGGCGATGCCGATCGCGCGCACCTGCCCGCCGCGCACCGCCGGCATGCCGACCGCGAAGGTCGCGAGCAGCGCCGAGACGCGCCCGGCGATCACCTCCTGCAGCGGCGGCGCCTCGCCGTTGAAGGGCACATGGGTCAGGTCGACATTCCCCTGCGCCTTCAGCAGTTCCATCCCGAGATGGGAGATGGTGCCGATGCCGGCCGACCCGAAGGTCAGCGCGCCGGGCTGCGCCCGCGCCATGGCCAGGAAGGCGTTGATGTCGGCGGCCGGGAAATCCGGCCTGACCACCAGCATCACCGGGAACTCGACCACCTGGGTGATCGGCGCGAAGTCGCGCAGCGTGTCGTAGGGCAGGCGGGCGAACAGCGAGGCATTCACCGCCATCGCGCCCTGGCTGGCGATGATGATGGTGTAGCCGTCCGGCGCCGAGCGCGCGACATGCTCCATGCCGATGATCAGCCCGGCGCCGGGCCTGTTCTCGACCACCACCGGCTGGCCCATGCGCTCGGTCAGCCGCAGCGCGAACAGCCGTGCCAGGATGTCGGTCACCCCGCCGGGCAGGATCGGCGCGATCAGGCGCACCGGACGCGCCGGATAGGCCTGGGCAAGGGCCGCCGGCGCCCATGCCGGGGCGATCGCCGCGCCAGCGCCCGCGATCAGGGCGCGCCTGTTGATGGTCATCTTCCGTCCTCCCGTTTGTCCCGATGTCCGGCGGCCGGCGCGCCATGCGCCGGCCGGCCGGCGTCAGGCTGATTCCGTCTGCCGTCCCATGCGCTCAAGCGTCTCGAGATACTCGGTCTGCATCCGCAGCATCACCTCGCGCACCGTGGTCTCCTCCCGCACCATGCCGATCACCTGACCGACCGGATAGGAATAGAGGTCGTCGCGCTGGGCGCGGTCGATGCGGCTGCGGGCGTATTCGTAGAGCACCTTCTGCATCGGCGGCGCCAGCGTCGCCGGGGCGCCCGCGGCCGACCACGCATCGGTGTAGCGGCTGCGGTTCATCCGCACCGGCTTGCCGGTCATGCTGCGGCTCTGGAGGGTGTCCTGGCTGCGGCACTTCAGCAGCACCGCCTTGTGGTTGGGCAGCAGGTCGCTCTCCCGCGTCACCAGCCAGACCGAGCCGCACCACACGCCATCCGCGCCGAGCGCCATCGACGCCGCCATCTGGCTGCCGCGGGCGATGCCGCCGGCGGCGAGCACCGCGGCGCGGCCCTTCGCCACATCCACCACCTGCGGCACCAGCACCATGGTCGAGATCGTGCCGGTATGCCCGCCCGCCTCGCTGCCCTGCGCGACCAGTACGTCCACGCCCGCCGCGCATTGCCGCTCGGCATGTTCGGGCGCGCCGCAGACGGCGCCCACCAGCATGCCGCGCTCATGCGCCTTGGCGATGATGTCGGCCGGCGGCACGCCGAGCGCGCTGACCAGCAGCTTCACCTTGGGATGGCGCCAGACCACATCGACCAGGGCGCGCACGCCCTCGCGGGTGATGTAGCGCTCGCGGGCGGCCATGGTGGCGCGGCGCTCGCGCTCGACCTCCTTGGGCAGCGGGGCCACGCCCTCGCGCGCCAGGACCTCATCGACGAAGCGCAGCTGCGCCTCGGGCAGCGAATCGGCCAGCGGCCCGGCCACCTTCTGCGTCGATTCGTCGTAGTTGGAGGTCATCAGGATATCGACGCCATAGCTGCGGTCGCCGACATGGCGGTCGATCCAGTTCAGCTCCTGGTCGAGCTCCTCGGGCGAGAAGAGGCTGCTGCCCAGCACCCCGAAGCCGCCGGCCCGGGTGCATTCCACGACCACGTCGCGGCAATGGTTGAAGGCGAAGATCGGCGCGTCGTAGCCGAGCTGTTCCTTGAGTTTCGCAGTCATCGCATGGCCTCTTGGCGCTGGGTTTCGCAGTCGGACATGTGGCCGAGCCCCGCCTCGGCCAGGATCTCGCGCGTATGCTCGCCGAGCGCGGGGGCGCGGCGGGCCGCGAACTCCGTTTGCGGAAGGCCGGGGCAACGCACGGATGGCAGGGGCCATTGCCCCGCATAGGCAACATCTTCCACGAGGTTCACCGCACGCACATGCGGGTCCTGCCGGAAGCGGCCATAGGTCAGCAATTCCTGGCAGGGCAGCCCCGCCGCGCCCATCGCCGCCACCCAATGCGCGGTGGGCCGCAGGCGGATCGCCTCGGCGATCAGGCCGCGCAGCGCCGCCTGGTTGGCCAGCCGCGCTCCGGGCTCGGCGAAGCGCGGATCGCTCCGCAGGTCGGCGCGGCCGACGACGTCGAGCAGGATGCCGAAATGCCGCTCCTGCACGCCGGCCACCACCAGGTGGCCATCGGCGGTGGCATATGTGCCGATGCCCGCGACCAGCTCGCGCGGCTCGCTGCCCGCGGGGCCCGCCGCCTCGGCCAGCTTGTAGGCCTGCAGCGCGGCGGAGACATGGGTGAGGTTGATGTCGAGCAGCCCGCCCCGCCCGGTGCGGGCGCGCAGCAGCAGCGCCGCCAGCACCGCCTGGCTGGCATAGACGCCGGCGCCGACATCGACGATGCCGAAGCGGATCCGCAGCGGCTCGCCGGTGGTGCTGGCGCCGTGCGGCAGGCCGGTGAAGGCCTGCACGATGGAATCGGTCGCCGGCCGCTCGGCATAGGGGCCGTCCTGGCCGAAGCCGCTGACCGCCACGTAGATCAGCTCCGGCCGCCCGGCCGACAGCGTGGCATGGTCGAGGCCGAGCCGCCGCGCCACGCCGGGGCGGTTGCTCTCGATCACCACATCGGCGCGCGCGGCGAGCGCACGCGCCGTCTCGCGCGCGCTCTCCTGCCGCAGGTCGAGCACGATGCTGCGCTTGCCGCGGTTGAAGCTGTGGAAGGTGGGCCCGACCTCCCCCGGCGCGGCGCCGAGACGCCGGCCCCAGTCGCCCTCGGGGGGCTCGACCTTCACCACATCGGCGCCGAGGTCGCCGAGCAGGCAGGCGCCATGCGGCCCCGCGATGCCCTGGCTGAGATCGAGCACCCGGATGCCCGCCAGCGTGCCGGCAAGTCCCATCATCGTCGTCATGCGTCCTTCCGTCCGTCGTTCATGGCGGGAAATAGCCGCCGCGGCCGCTGGCCAGCGGCTCCGGCCCCTCGCCATAGACCATCGCCTCGGCCACCGAGATGCGGCGCCCGAGCTTGAGCGCGCGGGCGCGCACCCGCACCGTGCCGCTGACCACCGGGCGATGGTAGTCCACATGCATGTAGGCGGTGCCGATGGCGCTGCCGCCCGCCGCCAGCACGGCATAGAGCCCTGCGGTGTCGATCAGCGCCGCCACCACCCCGCCATGCATGATGGGCGGATCGGCGCGGCTGATGATCTCCTCGCGCCAGGGCATGACGAGCTCGACGCCGGTCGCGTCCGCCGACGCGACCTCAAGGCCGAGCCAGCGATGGAAGGGCGCCCTGACGATGCGTTCGGCGAGCGTGTCGCGGTCCATGTCCCTCAGATCTTCTCGGTGGGTTTGCAAAGCCGGGCGATCGCCTCGGCATCGAGCCCGGCCTCGCGCAGCACTTCCTCGGTATGCTCGCCGAGAAGCGGCGCGTGGCGGCGGATGGAGGGCGGCGAATCCGACCATTCCGACGGCACCGCGAGGCCGAGGATGGCGCCCTCGCTCGGATGCTCCATCTCACGGAAATAGCCGATCGCGCGCAGGTGCTCGTCCTCGAGCAGGTCGGGGATGGCGGCCATGCGCGCCACCGGCACGTCGGCCTCGGCCAGCAGCGCCAGCCATTCCTCGGTCGAGCGCGCGGCCAGCGTCTCGGCGAGAAAGCCATAGACCACGTCCACATGCCGCATCCGCTCGGCATAGGTGGCGAAGCGCGCATCCTCCATCAGTTCGGACCGGCCGATGCAGCCGAGGAAGCGGCGCCACTGCGCGTCGTTGTAGAGCAGCAGGCAGACATGGCCGTCGGCGGTGCGGAAGGGCCGCCGCTCCCGCGACAGGCTGCGGGCATGGCCGAAGGGCCCCTCCGCCGGGCGGAAGGCAAGGCCGGCGAGATGCTCCCCCAGCACGAGTTCGAGCAGCCCCTCGAACATCGGCACGTCCACCCGCTGGCCGCGCCCGGTCCGCGCCCGGTGCAGCAGCGCGCCGAGCACCGCATTGGCCAGTTGCAGCGCCACCACCCGGTCGGCCAGCACCAGCGGCGCGTAGCGCGGCTCCCCCGCCGCGATCGCCGACAGCGAGGCGATGCCCGCCATGCCCTGGATCAGGTCGTCATAGGCCGGCCGGTCGGCATAGGGGCCGCGCTGGCTGAAGCCGAAGGCGCCCGCATAGACGATGCCGGGATTGACCGCGGCCACCGCGTCGTGCCCGAGCCCGAGCCTGTCCATCGCCGCCGGCCGAAGGTTGTAGATCAGCGCATCCGCCCCGCGCGCGAGCGCGAGCACCGCCTGCCGCCCTTCCTCCCGCTTGAGGTCGAGCACCACCGAGCGCTTGTTACGGTTGGCATGGAGGAACATGTGCCCCATCCCCGCCCCGCGCCCCGGCCCGGAGTTTCGCATGATGTCGCCGTCCGGCGCCTCGACCTTGATGATGTCGGCGCCGTAGTCGCCGAGGATCTGCGTCGCATAGGGCCCGACGATCAGCGTGCTGAGGTCGAGGATCCGCATCCCCGCCAGCGGGCCGGACGCGGCGGCGGGCGCGCTCATCGCCCCGGCATCCCCGGCGCGGCGGCCCCGCGCCCCTTCAGCGCGCCGAGGTAGTGACGGTGCACCGCGCGCAGGCAGCGGACCAGCTCGGCCACGGCGCTGTCCTGCCGCCCGGCGCGCAGGTGGCGCAGCAGCCGCCGGCGGGAGGCGATGACGTCCATCTGCGTCACCGGCCCGACGCGCTGGGCGAATTCGCGCAGGATGTCGAGCAGCGCCTTCATCATCACCACCAGCACCGTGTTGCCGGTCAGGGTGGCGAGCAATTCGTGGAAGCGGATGTTCAGCGTCACCTTGGCGGCGTTGTCGCCCGCCTCGGTGGCGCGCTCGGCGGCGGCGACGTTGTCCTCGAGCAGCGCGAGCCCGGCCTCGTCGAGTCTGCCGCAGACGAGCCGCAGCACTGCCGTCTCGATCTCGAGCCGCGCCTCGGTCAGTTCCGCCAGCGAGATGCCGCCGACATAGAACATGCCGCGCATCGCCTCGGCCACCGCCTCGGGCCGCCCGCCCGAGACGAAGGCGCCCCCGGTCGCCCCTTTGCGGAGATGCAGCAGCCCGACCGATTCCATCGAGCGCAGCGCCTCGCGCACCGCATGGCGGCTGACCGCGAAGGCGTCGGCGAGTTCGCGCTCATTGGGCAGGCGGTCGCCCGCGCGCAGTTCACCGCGGCGGATCCGTTCGGTGATCTGGCTCGATATCGCCTCGAAGGCGCGCTGCGTCTTGACTTCGGTCAGCCGCATCGACGTCCACCCATCACGCCGCGGCGCCGCCATGGGCGCCGCGGTCAATCATTGGAGCAATCAGGATCGCATGCGCCCCGGCACGCGGCAAGGGGCGCGGCGGCGGCTATTCCGGGCGGATGTCGGCGCGGCGGATCAGCTCCGCCCAGCGCTCGCGCTCGCGCTGCATGTAGGCGCCGGCCTGCTCCGGGCTCAGCTCCGTGCGCGGCTCGGCGCCGAGGGAGAGGTAGTAGCGGCCCGCCTCCTCGGTCCGCGCCACCCGCGCGGTCTCGGCGTGCAGCCTGGCGACGATCTCGCCGGGCATGCCGGCGGGGCCGACCAGCGCGATCCAGGAGAACACCTCATAGCCGGGCACGCCGGCCTCGGCGATGGTCGGCACCTCGGGCAGCACCGCGCTGCGCGCGGTGCCGGTGACGCCGAGGGCGCGCAGCCGCCCGGCACGGATCGCCTCCACCGCCGGCGGCAGGTTGCTGAACATCATCTCGACATGGCCGCCTATCACGTCCGACAGCGCCGGACCGGTGCCGCGATAGGGCACATGAGTCATCTGCACCCCGGCGGTCACGTTGAACATCTCGCCCGAGAGATGCTGCGACTGCCCGATCCCCGCCGAGGCGAAGCGCAGCGCGCCGGGCCGCGCCTTGGCCAGCGCCACCAGCTCGGCGACGTTGCGCGCCGGCACCGCGGGGTTGACCACCAGCACGTTCGGATAGACGGCGACCAGCGAGACCGGCGCGAGGTCGCGCGCGGCGTCGTAGGGCAGGCGCGGATAGAGGCCGGGATTGATGCCCAGCGGGCCGATATTGCCCATCAGCAGCGTGTGTCCGTCCGGCGCCGCGCGCGCCACATGCTCGGTGCCGACGATGCCGCCCGCGCCCGGCCTGTGGTCCATCACGAAGGGCTGCCCCCAGGCCTGCTGCATCGCGTCGCCGACCAGCCGCACGAAGCCGTCGGTCAGCCCCCCGGGCGCCGAGGGAATGACCACGCGCACCGCGCGCGCGGGATAGGCGGCGGCCGTCTGCGCGAGGCCGGCGCGCGCCGCGGCAAGGCCGGGCATGGACAGCAGGATCGCGCGTCGCGACGGGTGCATGGCAGGTTTCCTCTCCGCATTGGCTGGCGCGTCGCGCGCCGCGCCTGCACACTACGGAAGCCGGCGCGCGCGCGTCCAGCGTCGCCGCCGGCCTGCATCAGGGGAAGGAAGACTCCATGGCCGTTGCGGCGCTCGACGGTATTCGCGTGCTCGATCTCTCCTCGGTCCTGATGGGGCCTGTCGCCGCGCAGATCCTCGGCGACATGGGCGCCGACGTGATCAAGGTCGAGCCGCCCGAAGGCGATTCCGTGCGCGGCATCGGGCCGATGCGGAATCCCGGCATGGGGCCGCTCTTCCTCAACGCCAACCGCAACAAGCGCAGCCTCGTGCTCGACCTCAAGCGCGCGGAAGGCCGGGCCGCGCTGCTGCGTCTCGCCGGGCGCGCCGACGTGCTGATCACCAACATCCGCCCCGCGGCGATGGCGCGGCTCGGCCTCGGCGCCGAGGCGGTGCGCGCGGCCAATCCGCGCCTCATCTACGTCGCCGCCGTCGGCTTCGGCCAGGACGGCCCCTATGCCGCGCGCCCGGCCTTCGACGACCTGATCCAGGGCATCGCCTCGGTCCCCTCGCTGATCGCGCAGGCGGGGGATGGCGTGCCGCGCTACATCCCGCTCGCCATCATGGACCGCCATGTCGGCGCCACCGTCGCCAATGCCGCGCTCGGCGCCCTCGTGCATCGCGGCCGCACCGGCGAAGGCCAGGCGATCGAGGTGCCGATGTTCGAGACCGTCACCCAGCTCGTGCTCGGCGACCACATGGGCGGCCTCGCCTACGACCCGCCGGCGGGCCCGCCGGGCTATCCGCGTTCCCTCGCGCCCGAGCGCCACCCCTACGCGACGACCGACGGCTTTGTCTGCGCCATGGTCTATACCGACCGCCACTGGCGCAGCTTCTTCGAGCTGGTCGGCCGGCCCGAGGTGATGGAGCGCGACCCGCGCTTCGCCAGCCTGACCAGCCGCACCATCCATGCGCGCGAGATCCACGCCATGCTCGAGGATGAGCTGCGCCACCGCAGCACCGCCGAGTGGCTGGCCGCCTTCGAGCGCGCCGACATCCCGGCGACGCCGCTCAACACGCTCGAGACGCTGCTCGAGGACCCGCACCTCAGGCAGGTCGGCATGTTCCGCTGGACCGACCACCCGAGCGAGGGGCGCGTGCGCGCCATGCGCCCGCCCGCCGCCAACTGGAGCGCGAGCCCGCCCGCGATCTGCCGTCACGCGCCGCGCCTCGGCGAGCACAGCGCGGAGCTGCTCGCCGAGCTCGGCTACACGGAGGAGGAGATCGCCGCCCTCGCCGAGGCCGGCGTCACCCGCCTCGCGGCGCCTGCCGGCGCGCCTTGAAGGCGCGCACGCGATCGGCGAAGTCGGGCATGTCCTCGAGCACCGCCATGTGCGAGGACACCATGTCGAGATGCGCGCGCAGCTCCATCCGCATCCCCTGCTGCACCGCGCGCTTGGTGAAGCGGATGGCGGCGGCGGGCTGGCGGGCGATGCGCGCGGCGAGTTCGCGCGCCTCGGCCAGCGCCTGCCCGTCGGCCACGGCGCGGTTGACCAGGCCGATGCGCTCCGCCTCCTCCCCGGTGATGGCATCGCCGGTCCACAGCAGTTCCAGCGCCTTCGGCACGCCGACCAGGCGCGGCAGGAACCAGCTGCCGCCATCGCCCGGCATCAGCCCCATGGCGATGTAGCTTTCGGCCAGCAGCACGCCGCGATCGGCGATCCTGATGTCGCACATCAGCGCCATGTCGAGCCCGGCGCCGCGCGCCGTGCCGTTGAGCGCGGCGATCACCGGGCGGTCGATGCGCTCGAGCGTCAGCGCGATCGGGTGCACGCTGTCCCACAGGAAGCCCTTGCGTTCCTCCGAGGAGGCATCGAGGAAGGATTCCAGCTCGTCCATCTCGCCGCCGGCGCAGAAGGCGCGGCCCGCCCCGGTCACCACCAGGGCGCGGATGGTGCCGTCGCGCTCGACGCGGTCGAGGCATTCGCGCCAGCGCAGCAGCATCGGCCGGTTGAAGGCGTTGAAGCGTTCGGGGCGGTTGAGGGTGAGCGTCGCCACCCCGCTCGCCGCATCCACATCGAACAGTATCGGGTCCTTGTCGTCCACGCTCTCACTCCTTCGGCGCCGGGGCGGCGCCATGCGGGATCCTGAAATAGTCGGGCCGGCCGATCGGCCAGGGGTCGCCCCAGAGCTGCTGCCCGCCATCCACCGTGACCACCTCGCCGGTGACGAACTTGCCCGATGGCGCGGCGAGGTAGCAGCACGCCTCGGCGATGTCCTGCGCGTCGCCGGCGCGCAGCATCGGGTTGGCTTCGTAGAAGGTCGCGCTGCCTTCCGGCGGATAGAGGCTGAAGGCCGTGGTCTCGACGCAGCCGGGCGCGACGCAGTTCACCCGGATGCGGTGCGGCGCCCATTCCACCGCGACGCTTTTCGAGACATAGACCACGCCCGCGCGCGCGGCGCAGGTATGGGCGATGCCGGGCATGCCGCGCCAGATGTCGGCGACGATGTTGACGATGGCGCCGGGCCGCTTGGCCGCCACCCAGGCGCGCGCGGCCGCCTGCATCATGTACCAGGTGCCGTTGAGGTTGGTGTCGATGACCGCGTTCCAGCCCTTCGCGGTGTAGTCGAGCGCGGCCTGCGGGAACTGCCCGCCGGCATTGTTCACCAGCAGGTCGAGCCCGCCCGCCTCGGCCCAGACGCGCTCGATCAGCGCCTGCACCTGGTCGGGGTCGCGGATGCTCATCGGCACCGCGATCACCTCGGCGCCGAGGCCGCGCAGCAGCGCCGCGGCCGCCCCCAGCCGCGCCGGATCGCGCCCGCAGATCGCCAGCCGCGCGCCGAGCCGCGCGAACAGCGCCGCCACCGCCTTGCCGAGCCCGCTGCCGGCGCCCGAAACCAGCACCGTCTGCCCGGCGAACAGCCCCGGACGGAACACCGTCGGCTGCGCCAGCAGCTCCGCGTCGTTGAAGCCGTAGCGTCGTGATGTGGCGGAAGTTTCCATGCCTGTGTTCCTCATTCGACCCTTGCGCCCGAGATGCGGACCATCTCCTGCCAGCGCGGCAATTCGCTCTGGATGAAGGCGCGCGTTTCCTCCGGCGTGATGGCGCGCCAGCGCGCCCCCACCTCGATCGCGCGGCGTTCCATCTCGGGGCCTGCCGTCAGCTCGCGCACCAGCTCGGCCAGGCGCGCGACGATGCGCGGCGGCGTGCCGGCGGGGAAGCTCCAGGTGCTCCAGGGCATGATGACGAAATCCGGCATGCCGGCCTCGGCCATGGTCGGCACATCGGGCAGGGTGGACCAGCGCCGGTCGGAGGTGATGGCGAGCGCGCGCACCTTGCCCTCCTGGATCAGCGGCATGTAGGAGGCGAGCCCGTCGGTGGCGAAGTGGATGTCGCCCGCGAGCATCGCCGGGATGGTCTGCGCGGCACCGCGGAAGGGCACATGGGTGGCCGCGATCCCGTTGCGCGCGGCGAATAGCGCCCCGGACAGGTGGATCGTCGTGCCGACGCCCGAGGAGCCGTAGGAAATGCCGCCGGGCCGCGCCTTCGCCCAGGCGACGAAGGAGGCGATGTCGCGCGCCGGCACATGCTGCGCCGGCACCACGGCGACGTTGGGGAAATCCCACACCAGGCTCGCCGGGATCAGGTCGCGGTCCGGGTCGAAGGGCAGCCGGGCATAGAGGAAGCGGTTGATGGCGTAGATGCTGATCGGCAGCATCGCGATGGTGTGCCCGTCCGGCGCCGATCGCGCGAGCGCCTCGGCGCTGATGTTGCCGCCCGCGCCGGGCCGGTTCTCCACCACCCAGGCCTGCCCGGTGCGCGCCTGCATGCGTTCGGCGAGGATGCGCGTCAGCACGTCCACCGATCCGCCCGGTGGGAAGCCGACGATGACGCGCACGGTGCGCGAGGGCCATTCGGCGCCCTGGGCGCGCAGGCCGGGCGCGGCGAGGCTGCCCGCGGCGGCGAGCAGCAGGCTGCGGCGATGGGTCATGACGATCTTGCTCCCTTGACCTGGTTGGCCGGCCTGCGCCGGCAAGGCATGAGGGCGGCGGGCGGGCCGGCGCCGCGTTCCGAGGCGCGCGCCGCCGCCTCGCGCAGCAGCGCGGCCAGCCGCGGCATCTCGTGCCCGAAGCGGTCGGCCGGGGCGCCGAGCAGCAGCGCGCGCGAGACCCCGCCATCGGCGTCGAAGACCGGCGCGGCGCAGCCGGCCGCCCCGCGCACGGTTTCGCCCACGGTCACGCTGATGCCGTCCCGCCGCGTCCGTTCGAGGATGCCCCGCAGCGCCGCCCGGTCGGTCACGGTCAGCGGCGTCAGCGGGCGCAGCGGCGTCGTTTCCAGGTAGTGCTCGCGGAACGCCTCGTCCTGGAAGGCGAGCAGCAGGCGGCCCGCCGCCGAGCAATGCAGCGGCCGCGTCGAGCCAGCCGGCACCACGTAGCGGACCGGCTGGCGGCTGTCGATGCATTCGGCATAGACCACCAGCCCGGCCGCGCGGTCGATGGAGGTGAGGATCACCGTCTCGCCGCTGCGCTCGGCAAGCCATTCCATCGCCGCGCGCAGCTGCTCGGGCAGCCGCCGTGCCGCGAGCATCGCCGCGGCGAGGCGGAAGGCCCCCGGCCCCAGCCGGTAGCGCCCCGCGCCATGCAGCAGGAAGCCTTCCTCGGCGAGGGGACGCAGCAGCGCGAGCAGGCTGCTTTTCGGGCTGCCGAGCGCGGCGCTGAGTTCCGCCAGCGGCAGCCCATCCGGCGCCGCCGCGACGGCGGCGAAGATGCCGAGCGTGCGGCCGAGCGCGCGCGGGGGAGCTGCCTCCTCGGCGGCTTCGCGACCATGGGCGCGCGCGGCGGGCACCTTGCCTATTCGATCCGCAGCCCGGTGGCGCGGATGATGGGTTCCCATTTGGCACGCTCACTGCGGATGAAGTCGGCTGTGCGCGCCGGCGTGCTGCCGGGCACCGGCTCAACCGAGACGCTGCGGAGGAAGGCTTGGAATTCGGGTTCCGCCGCCGCTTCGGCGGAGGCTTCGGCAAGCCGCGCGACCACCGGCGCGGGCGTGCCCGCGGGTGCCAGCAGGGCGTTGTAGGTGTTGGCGAGCATGCCGGGCACGCCCTGCTCGATCGCGGTCGGCACCTCGGGCGCGGCGGCCGAGCGCTGTTCGGTGAAGGCGGCAAGGATGCGGAGACGTCCGGCGCTGTGGTGCTCGAGCGTGGTGGCGAAGGTTTCGACCACCGCCGGCACATGCCCGGCAATGGCATCCTGCACCGCGGGGCCGCCGCCGCGGAAATGCACCAAGTTGGCGCGTAGCCCGCCCGCCTGGCGCAGCAGCAGCTCGGCCGCGAAATGCGCGATGCCGCCATTGCCGGAGGTGGCAATCGCGATCCCCCCGCTGGCGGCGCGGATCCGGCCGAGCGCCTCGGGCAGATCGGCCGCGAAGGTGGGATGGGCGCCGATCACCATCGGCACCACGCCGATGAGCGCCAGCGGCGCGTAGTCGGTCGCCGGGTCGAAGCCGGGTCGCACCGCCAAGCTGGCATAGATGGCGTGGCTCGAGGAGGTGGCGAGCATCAGCGTGTAGCCGTCCGGCCGCGCGCGCGCCGCCTCGACCGAGGCGATCGCGCCGCTCGCGCCGGAGCGGTTCTCCACCACCACGGGCTGGCCGAGCACGGCGCCGAGCCGGTCGGCGAAGCGGCGGCCGACGATGTCGGTCGGCCCCCCGGCGGCGAAGCCGATCAGCATGCGCATGGGTCGGTCGGGAAAGGCCGCCTGCGCCCGCACTGGCAGGGGCAGCCCGGCCGTGGCGAAGGCAAGGGGCAGTCCCAGCACGTTGCGGCGGTTCATCACCTTGCTCCCCGGTCCTCTGTTGCGCCGCGTCACTCGATCCGCAGGCCGAGCGCGCGGATGACGGGCGTCCACTTGTCGTATTCCGAACGGATGAACGCCATGGTCGCCTCCGGCGCCGGGTCGGGCACCGGCTCCGCCGAGAGGCCGCGCAGGAAGGCGCGGAATTCCTCGGTCTGCGTCACCGCGCGCATCGCGCCGTTGAGGCGCGCCAGCACATCCGCCGGCGTGCCGGCGGGGGCGAGGAAGGCGGCATAGGTGTTGGCGACCGCGCCGGGCACGCCGGCCTCGATGGCGGTCGGCACTTCCGGCGCCATCGCCGAGCGCCCTTCGGACATCACGCACCGGATCCGCAGCCGCCCGTCGCGATGATGGGCGAGCATGGGCGCGAAGGTGTCCACCACCACCGGCACATGGCCGGCGATGCAGTCCTGAACCGCCGGGCCGGCGCCGCGATAGGGGATGTGTTCCATCCGCAGCCCGCCCGCCTCGCGCAGCAGCAGCTCCATGCCGAGTTGCATGACGCTGCCCGCCCCGCCGGTGCCATAGGCGAAGCGGCCCGGCGCTGCGCGCACCATCGTCAGCAGCGCCACCAGGCTGTCCGCCGGCACGGCGCGGTGCACGGCGATCACCGTGGGGGAGACGGTGATGACGCCGATGCCGGTGAAATCCGCCACCGGGTCATAGGGCGGCCGCGCCACCAGCTGCGGATAGACCGCATGGGCCGAGGAGGCGGTGACCAGCAGCGTGTAGCCGTCGGGCCGCGCCCGCGCCACATCGGCCCCGGCGACGGTGCCGCTGGCGCCGGGGCGGTTCTCCACCACCACCGGCTGGCCGAGCGCGGCGCCGAGCCCCTCGGCGAGCCGCCGTGCATAGAGGTCGGTCGGCCCGCCGGCGGCATAGCCCACCACCACGCGGATCGGCCGCTCGGGGAAGGCGGCGGCCCGCGCGCCCCCGAAGGGCACGGCGCCGGCCGCCAGCGCCGCGAGGCGCAGCACGCCGCGCCGCCCCGCCCCGGCGCCCGACGCCGTGCCCGCCATCATTCGATCCTCAGCCCGGTGGCGCGGATCACCGGGGTCCAGCGGCGGAAATCATTGTGCAGGTAGGTCGTCAGCTCGGCCGCCGTCATCGGCCCGCCCGCCGCCGCGCCGTAATTGGCGAGGAAGGCGCGATAGGAGTCCGAGGCGGTGATGCGGCGGATCGCGGCGTTCAAGGTCTCGATCCCTGGGGCGGGGGTGGCCGCCGGGGCGACGACGGCGTTGTAGACATCGGCGATGGCGTCGGGCACGCCGCTCTCGATCGCCGTCGGCACATCGGGCGCCGCCGCGGCGCGTTCCCGCGCCAGCACGCATAGCATCCGCACGGTGCCGCTGCGATGCTGTTCGACCATGGTGGCGAAGGCATCCACCATCAGCGGGATGCGTCCGGCGAGGAGGTCCTGCGCGACCAGCGCCGCGCCGCGATAGGGCACATGCACGATCTGCAGCCCGCCCGCCTTCTGCAGGAACAGCTCCATGCCGAGCTGCGTCACCGTCCCCGCGCCCGCCGAGCCGTAGGTCAGGCCGCCGGGATTGGCCCGCGCCTGCGCGATCAGCCCGGCCACGTCGCCGCCGGCGAAGCCGGGGCCGGCGACGACCGTGACCGGCGTGTTGGCGACCAGGGCGACGGGTGCCAAGTCCTTGAGCGGGTCGTAGCTCGGCCGCGCCGCCACCTGCGGATGGATGGCGAAGCCCGAGGGGTTGATGAACATCAGCGTGTAACCGTCGGGGTGCGCCCGCGCCACCTCGCTCACCGCCACCGAGCTGCCGGCGCCGGGGCGGTTCTCGATCACCACCGGCTGGCCGAGTTCCGCGCCCAGGCGCTCGGCCAGGCCGCGGGCGAAGATGTCGGTCTGGCCGCCCGGCGTGAAGCCGACCAGCAGGCGGACCGGCCGTTCGGGGAAGCCGGCGGCCCGCCCCTTGGCCAGCGGCAGGGCGCCGGCGGCAATCGCGGTGGCGCCGCCGCCAAGCAGCCGGCGCCGGGCGAGCGGGCGACGCGGTCCCGTCGTACCGGTCATCATTCGATCCTCAATCCGGACGCCTGGATGATCGGGGTCCATTTGGCGTATTCGCCGCGGATGTAGGCGGCGGTGCGCTCCGGCGTCATGCCGCTCACCGGCTCGGCGGAGATGGCGCGCAGGAAGGCACGGAATTCGTCGTTCTCGGTCGCCTGCCGGGTGGCGTGGCTGAGCGCCGTGACGCTCGCCTCGGCCATGCCCGCCGGGCCGAGCAGCGCGTTGTACGTGTTGGCGACGGCGCCCGCGACGCCGTGCTCGACCGCGGTGGGCACGTCGGGCGCGACGGCGGAGCGCTGCTCGGCGAGCACGGCGAGGACGCGCAGCCGCCCCGCCCGATGGTGCTCAATCATCGGCGCGAAGGTGTCCACCACCAGGGGGATGTGGCCCGCGACGCAATCCTGCACCGCCGGCCCGGCGCCGCGATAGGGCACATGCTCGAGCCGCAGCCCGCCGGCTTGGCGCATGAACAGCTCCATGCCGAAATGCGTGATGGTGCCGGCGCCGCCCGAGCCGAAGCTGAAGGCGCCGGGCCGGGCGCGCACCAGATCCATCATCCCGGGCAGGTCGCGCGCCGGGAAGGAGGGATGCGCGGCGAACACCACCGGGGCGATGGCGACGAGGCCAATGGGGCTGGAATCGGCCAGCGCGTCATAGCCCGGCCGCACCGCGATCTGCGGGAATATCGCATGGGCCGAGGGCGTGGTGAGCAGCAGCGTGTAGCCATCGGGGCGCGCGCGTGCGACCTCGATCGCGGCGACCGACCCGCTGGCGCCGGAGCGGTTCTCCACCACCACCGGCTGGCCGAGCACCGCGCCGAGCCGCTCGGCGAAGCGGCGGCCGACGATGTCGGTCGGCCCGCCGGGCGCGAAGCCCACCACCAGCCGCAGCGGACGGTCGGGGAAGCGGTCCTGCGCCCGCGCCGCGCCGGCCATCCCGGCAAGGGCGAGCCCGCCGGCCATCAAACCGCGTCGCCGCATGCGATCCTCCTCCCTGTTGCCGCGCCCGTTCCGCCGCGGCGGCGGGCGCTTCATAGGCCGGCGGCGGCTCAGCCGCCGGCGAGTTCCGCGATCTCGGCCTCCGCCAGCCCGGCCTCGCGCAGCACCTCGGCGGTGTGCTCGCCCAGGCGCGGCGGCAGGCGCCGCACCGCGCCCGGCGCCTCGGAGAACTCGACCGGCACCGCGGTGACCAGCATCCGCCCTTCCGAGGGATGCTCGACGCGCTGGAAGAAGCCGGTCTCGGCCAGGTAGTCGTCCTCCAGCATGTCGGCGAGGCCGAGCACCGGCCCGTTCGGCACGTCCGCGGCATCGAGCCGCGCCTGCCATTCGGCGGTGCTGCGCGTTCGCATCACCTCCTCGACGATGGCATAGAGCGCGCCGATGTTGACCGCGCGCTGCGCGAGGCGGGCGAAGCGCGGATCCTCGGCGAGGTCGGGCCGGCCGAGCGCGCCCAGCAGCCGCTGCCACTGGTCGTCGGAATTGGCCATCAGGCACAGATGCCCGTCGCTGGTCGGGAAGGGCCGGCGATAGGGCGTGAACATGCGCCCATAGCCGAGCCCCAGCGAGGGATCGTCGAGTACCCCGCCCCACAGATGCTCGCCGAGGTTGAAGGAGAGCATGGTTTCGAGCATCGGCACATGCACCTCCTGCCCGCGCCCGGTGCGCTCGCGCCGGTACAGCGCCATGGCGACGGCGGAGGCGAGGACATGGCCGCAGAACTTGTCGGCGATGGCGCTCGGCACGTAGCGCGGCTCGCCGTCGTCGCGCATGGCGTTCAGCGCGGCAAGGCCGCTCATGCCCTGGATCACGTCGTCGAAGGCCGGGCGGTCGCGGTGGCGGCCATCCTTGCGGAAGCCGGTGGCGCTGGCATGGATCAGGCGCGGGTTGCGCGTCGCCAGCGCGGCGTATGACAGCCCCAGCCGCTCGGCGGCGCCGAGGCGCATGTTGTGCACCAGCACGTCCGCGCCCTCGATCAGCCGCAGCAGCGCGGCGCGCGCCGCCGGCTGCTTCAGGTCGAGCACCACCGAGCGCTTGTTGCGGTTGATGTTGAGGAACATCACCGCCATGTCGGGCCCGCGCGTCGGGCCGACCTGGCGCATGGTGTCGCCCTGCGGCGGCTCCACCTTGATGACGTCGGCGCCCATGTCGCCGAGAATCTGCGTCGCCACCGGGCCGAGCACCGCGCTGGTCAGGTCGATCACCCTGACCCCAGCGAGCGGCCCGCCGCCGGCCTGGCTCACGCCTCGGGCCCGCCGGCGCTTCGGCACTTGACCATCCGCAGCGGCGTATAGGTCAGCACCACCGTGCCGTCCTGCTTGACGACGCGGTTGCGGGTGCGGACCAGGCCGCGGCCGGGCCGGCTCTGCGACAGCCGCGCCTCGATCACCTCGACCTCGGCATGGATGGTGTCGCCGGCGAAAAGCGGGTTCTCGATCTTCAGCTCCATGCCGAGGAAGGCGAAGCCGGTGTGCTGCATGGTCGCCTGCACCAGCAGCCCCTCGGCGAAGGTGTAGCCGAGCGCGCCGGGGGCGACGCGGCCCCTGATGTCGCTCTCCTTCTCGAGGAAGTCGAGGTTCATGAACAGCACCTCGGCCATGCCGGTCGTATTGATGAAGTTGACGATGTCCGCCTCGGTCACCGTGCGGCCGATGGTGCGGAAGGCCCGCCCCATGGTCAGGTCCTCGAAATAAAGGCCCAGACCCACATAGGGCAGCCCGCCCGTTTCCTTCGCCATGCCCGTCACTCCGCCTTGCCGATCAGGTTGCGCGCCACGATGTTGCGCTGGATCTGGTTTGTTCCCTCGATGATCTGCACCACCTTCGCGTCGCGGAAGTAGCGGTTGATCGGGAACTCGTTCGAGATGCCGGAGGCGCCGAAGATCTGCACCGCGTCGGTCGCCACCTTCATCGCCATGTCGCTGGCGAAGCACTTGGCCGAGGCGGCGAGGCTCGCCATCGCGGCGCCGGTGGTGCCGGCATCCACCGCCGCCGCGGCGGCGTAGGTCAGCTGCCGCGCCGCCTCGATCTGGATCGCCATGTCGGCGATCATCCAGCGGATGCCCTGGTAGTTCGCCACCGTCTCGCCGAAGGCGCGGCGGCCGCGGGCGAACTCGATCGCGTGGTCCATCGCCCCCTGCGCCAGGCCGACGGCGCGCGCGGCGACGATCGGGCGCGACTTGTTCAGCGCCTCCATCACCGAGCGGAAGCCGCCCGCCCCGCCGCCGAGCAGGTTCTCCTTCGGCAGCCGCACATCGTCGAAGAACAGCGCCGAGGAGGGGACGCCGCGGGCGCCCATCTTCTCCTCCTTGCGGCCGACGCGGAAGCCGGGGCGGTCGCGCTCGACGATGAAGAAGTTCACCTCGCCCGGGCCGTCGCCGCGTTCGAGCCGCGCGCCGACCAGCACGAAATCCGACACCGCGGCGTTGGTGCACCAGATCTTGCCGCCATTGAGCACGAACCCGTCCCCATCGGGCCGCGCGCGGGTGCGGATGCCGGCGACGTCAGAGCCCGATTGCGGCTCGGTCAGCGAGAAGGCGGCGCGCAGCTGGCCCGAGGCGAGGCCGGGCAGCAGCCGCGCCTTCTGCTCGGGCGTGCCGCCGGCGAGGATGGTGCCGAGCGGCACCCACTGCACCACCAGCAGGTAACCGGTATTGTAGCAGACTCGGCCCAGCTCCTCGACCGCGAGGCAGCCGGCCAGGGTGCTGCCCGAGCCGCCATATTCGGCCGGGAAGGGCAGGGTGAACAGGCCGAGTTCGCGCAGCAGCTCGAACATGTCCTGCGGGTATTCGCCGCTGGCGTCGATCTCGGCGGCGCGCGGCGCCACCTTCTCGCGCGCCACCCGGCGCACCAGGTCGCGGACCTGGATCTGCTCCTCGGTCAGGGCAAAGGACACGCCCGTTTCCTCCTCGATCGTTCCCGGACGCGGAATCGTCCCGCTCGGGTGCGCCTTGGACCGGCGCCTTGTTCGACATGCTGAACGTCGTTCGGGCAGGCTGTCAACACGGCGGCTTGACGGCGCGCCCGCCGCCGTGTCGGGTGGTCCCGAACGGCGTTCGGAAAGCCGGCTGCCGGCCGGCGGGCGTTGCGACAAACGCAGGAGGAAACAGATGGGGCCGTTGGCCGGTTTGAAGGTGGTGGAACTCGCGGGCATCGGCCCGGGGCCGATGGCGGCGATGCTGCTCGCCGACATGGGCGCGACGGTGCTTCGCATCGACCGGCCGGACCCGCCCGAGCTCGGCATGAGCCGGCCGCTGAAATACAACCTCACCCTGCGCGGGCGCCGCACCCTCGCCCTCGACCTCAAGCAGCCCGCCGCGCGCGAACTGGCGCTGCGGCTGGTGGACGGGGCGGATGCGCTGATCGAGGGCTTCCGCCCCGGCGTCGCCGAACGCCTCGGCCTCGGCCCCGACGACTGCCTCGCGCGCAATCCGCGCCTCGCCTATGGGCGCATGACCGGCTGGGGGCAGGACGGGCCGCTCGCCCCGGCGGCGGGGCACGATCTCAACTACATCGCGCTGACGGGGGCGCTGCACCATATCGGCCGCCAGGGCCAGCCGCCGACGGCGCCGCTCAACCTCGTCGGCGATTATGGCGGCGGCGCGCTCTACCTCGCCTTCGGCCTCGTCTGCGCGGTGCTCGAGGCGCGCGGCTCGGGCCGCGGCCAGGTGGTGGACGCGGCGATCGTGGACGGCGTGGCGCATCTGATGACCGGCATGTTCGGTCTGTTCGGCGCCGGCCTGCTGCCCGAGGGCCGCGGCGAGGGCGTGATCGACGGCGGCGCCCCCTATTACGACTGCTACGAATGCGCCGATGGGCGCTATGTCTCGGTTGCGCCGATCGAAGGCCGCTTCTTCCAGGAATTGCTGCGCCGGATCGGCATCGACCCGGCCGATTTCCCCAAGCAGTCGGACCGCGCCCGCTGGCCCGAGGCGAAGCGCCGCCTGGCCGAGATCTTCCGCCAGCGCCCGCGCGATGCCTGGTGCGAGCTGCTGGAAGGCACCGATTCCTGCTTCGCCCCGGTGCTGACCCCGGCCGAGGCGCTGCGCCACAAGCACATGGCCGCGCGGCGCACCTTCGTCGAGTTCGACGGCGTGGCGCAGCCCGCCCCGGCGCCGCGCTTCAGCCGCACCGTGCCGGAGCTGAGCCTGCCGCCGCAGCCCGCCGATCCCGCCGGGGCCGAGGCGGCGCTGGCCGGCTGGCTGCCCGAGGCCGAGATCGCCGCGCTGCGCGCCGCCGGCACGCTGGGGCAGGCCGGCTGAATCCAGGCGGCGGCATCGCATCAATCCGCCAAGGGAGCGCCCGCATGACCAGCCTGCATCCCAGCGCCCGCCGGGTGCTCGACCTGATCCGCGACTCCGGCCGCCCTTCGAGGCGATGACGCCCGCCGAGGCGCGCGTGGCCTATGCCGCCGCGCGGCAGGCGCTGCAGCCCGAGCCGCCGGCGGTCGCCGAATGCCGCGACCTGTCCTGCCCCGGCCCCGGCGGGGCGGTGCCGCTGCGGTTTTATCGCGGGCTCGGCGCCGGCACCGGGCCGCAGCCCTGCCTGCTGTTCCTGCATGGCGGCGGCTGGGTGGTCGGCGACCTCGACAGCCATGACCAGCTCTGCCGCGAACTGGCGAACCGGCTGGCCGCGGTGGTGGTCGCGGTGGATTATCGCCTGGCCCCCGAACACCCCTTCCCGGCGGCGGCCGAGGACGCCGCCGCCGCGTTGCGCTTCGTGGCCGGGCAGGCAGGGGCGCTCGGCATCGACGCGGCGCGCATCGCGGTGGGCGGCGACAGCGCGGGCGGCAACCTCGCCGCCGCGCTGTGCCTGATGGCGCGCGACGGCCAGGCGCCGATGCCGATGTTCCAGATGCTGTTCTACCCGGTCACCGACCTCGCGGCGGAATCGCCGGCCTATGGCCGCTTCATCGAGGGCTATGTGCTGAACGCCGCCTCGATGCGCTGGTTCATCGGCCATTATGTGCCGGACCCGGCGGCGCGGGCCGATTGGCGCGCCTCGCCCGCGCGGGCGGGCAGCCTTTCTGGCCTGCCGCCGGCCTTCGTGATGACCGCCGGCCACGACCCGCTGAGCGACGAAGGCATCGCCTATGCCCGGCGGCTCGAGGCCGAGGGCGTGCCGGTCAGCCACCTGCACGTCTCCGACCAGATCCACGGCTTCCTCACCCTGGGCAAGGCGATCCCGGCTTCCGCCGTGACGCTCGGCCAGGCGGCGGCGGCGTTGCGCCTGGCCTGGGAGGGGTGACGGCGCGGCGCGCGCGGGGCCATTCCCGGCACCGCCGGGCGTCAGGGACCGGCTGAGGCCGCCGGCGCCCGCGCGCCCAGCCACAGCCCGCTGGCCAGCATCTCGCGCGCGCAGTCGCGCAGCAGGCCGGCGGCCGCGACCGCCGCCGGCGACGGTTCCCGCCCGCGGGGCATGACCAGCAGCCGGGTGATAGCGAGCGCGCCGAGCGGCACCGCGCGCAGCCGCCCCTCCAGGATCTCGGCGCGCACCATCGAGGCGACATCGACCATCGGCCCGAGCCCGTCGAGCACGAGCCGCTTGGCGAGGGCGACGGTATCCGCCTCGGCCGCCACCTCGATGCCGAGCGCCTCCTGGCCCAGCGCGTCGCGCAGCGCGCGGCGCACCCAGCTGTCGGGCCGGCCGGCGAGCACCAGCGGCACGCCCGCCAGCGCGCGCAGCGGCACCGCCGCCCCCTCGAAGCGGCGGTCCGCGGCGGCGCAGATCAGGCACAGCGGCTCGGCGAGCAGCGGCTCCGCCGCCAGCCGCGCCGAGGCGCCGGGCCCGTTCAGCATGGCGGCGTCGATCGCCCCTTCCTCGAGCTGCTTCTCAAGGTCGTGCATGAAGCCGATGGCGAGCCGCAGCCGGATCTCGGGGAACTGCCGCGCGGCGCGGGTGGCGAAGGCGGCGCCGATGATGTCCGACACGCCGGGCGACAGGCCGATCGTCACCGCCCCGCGCGGCCGGTCGGCCTGGCCGCGCGCGTCGCGGCGCATCGCATCCGCCTCGCCGAGCAGCCGCTCGGCGCGGTCGAGCAGCGCGAGCCCTTCGGCGGTCAGCACCGCCCCGCGCGGCCGGCGGTCGAACAGCCGCACGCCGAGTTCCGCCTCGAGCTGCTGGATCTGCCGGCTGACCGCGGGCTGGGCGATCCGCAGCGCGCGCGCGGCCTGGCCGAAATGCCGTTCCCGCGCGACGGCGGCGAAATAGCGGAGCTGGCGCAGTTCCACGCGCTTCCACCCTCCCTGGCCGTCTCGATGCCGCCGCGGCATCGGCGCCTTGCCGCTAAAGTGTTAGACGCGCCTCCGCACCGGCACAACACTTCCTCCCGTTGAGCAAGAAAGCCCGGCCGGCGCGGCCGAGGAGACGGAGGAAGCATCCGGCGCGCCCGGCCAAGGCCGGGGCGCCATCGCATCGCGGCATGGCCGCCTCCGCATCCACGCACCGCGTCCGGTCCGGCATCCGGAGGTGATGAGGACGTGAGCAACGGCGCCTGGGCCCTGCCCGAGGAATTGAAGATGCTGCGCGATACCGCGCGGCGCTTCATGCAGAACGACGTCAAGCCGGCCGAGGATCGCGCGCCACACGACGCCTGCGAACTGCCCGTGGCGGATCTGGCCCCGCTGCAGAAGAAGGCGCGCGACCTTGGCCTGTGGTGCTACCGCACGCCGACCGAATATGGCGGCGCCGGGCTCGACCTGCTCGGCCAGGCGGTGATCGCCGAGGAGGCGTCGAAGTGCCGCATGGGCGCCTATATCCCGGCCTGCGGCGCCTTCGGGGCCGATCCGCCCAATGCCATCTGGCTCGGCAACCGCGACCAGATCGAGCGCTTCGGCATCCCCGCGGTCGAGCGCGGCCAGAAGGTCTTCGTCGCCATCAGCGAGCCCTCGGGCGGCGCCGACCCGGCGCGCGGCATCCGCACCCGCGCCGAGCACCGCGGCGGCCGCTACGTGCTCAACGGCAGCAAGATGTGGATCTCGGGCGCGGGCAGCGCCGATTGGGGCCTGCTGTTCGCCCGCACCGGCGCGCAGGGCGAACGCGGCGGCATCACCTGCTTCATCATCGACGGCAACCCCAAGGGCCTGACCAAGCGGCGGATCGGCGTGATCCGCGCCTGGTCGCCCTATGAGCTGCACCTCGAGGATGTCGAGGTGCCGGTCGAGAACCGCCTCGGCGAGGAAGGCCAGGGCTTCCAGCTGTGCGAGAAATGGCTGGTCGAGGGCCGCGTGCCCTATGCCGCCGCCTGCGTCGGCATCGCCCAGGCGGCGCTCGAACTCGCCATGGACTGGGCCCGGCAGCGCGAGGCCTTCGGCTCGAAGCTGGCGGACAAGCAGGCGATCCAGTGGATGATCGCCGACAGCGAGATGGAGCTGCGCGCCGCCCGCCTGCTGGTGTGGCAGGCGGCCTGGACCGCAGCACTCGGCGGCGACCTCAAGACCGATGCCTCGGTCGCCAAGGTGGTGGCGACCGAGACGGCGGGGCGCGTTGTGGACCGCTGCGTGCAGATCTTCGGCGGCCTCGGCGTCGCGCAGGAGATGCCGCTCGAACGCTGGTACCGCGAGATGCGGATCAAGCGCATCGGCGAGGGGCCGTCCGAGGTGCACCGCATGGTGCTCGCCCGCACCCTGCTCGGCGGGAAGGGGCGGCGCTGATGTCCATCGACCTCGACATCGATGCCGAGGGCATCGCCACCATCACCATCAACCGGCCGGAGCGGCGCAACGCGCTCGATGCCGCGCACTACGCCGGGCTGACCGACGCCTGGATGCGCGTGCGCGACGACCCGGCGGTGCGCTGCGCGATCGTCACCGGCGCGGGGGACAAGTCCTTCTCGGCCGGCGCCGACATCAAGGACTTCATCGGCCGCCGGCAGGAACTGTCGGACCACTGGCTGACGCAGAAGGGGCAGCTGCTGAACCGCGGCCTTGAGGTGTGGAAGCCGGTGATCGCCGCGGTCAACGGCTTCTGCGTGGGCGGCGGCATGACCCTGCTGCTGGCCACCGACATCCGCATCGCCGTCCCGCACGCCACCTTCGGCCTCAGCGAGGTCAAGCGCGGCGTCATCGCCGGCAATGGCGGCACCCAGCGGGTGATGCGCCAGCTGCCCCACGCGATCGCGATGGAGATGCTGCTGACCGGCGATGCGATCGACGCGGCGCGGGCGGAACGCTGGGGCCTGGTCAATGCCGTGGTCCCGCCCGAGGAACTGATGCCCGCCGCGCGCGCCTTCGCCCGCCGCATCGCGGCGAATGCCCCGCTCGCGGTGCAGGCGGCGAAGGAGCTCGGGCTGCGCTCGCGCGACATGCCGCTCGCCGACGGGCTGCGGCTCGAGCAGATGGTCAGCCGCATCCTGCAGGGCAGCGAGGACGTGAAGGAAGGCCGCGCCGCCTTCGCCGAGAAGCGGCCGCCGCGCTTCGAGGGACGCTGAATGTCGGCAGGACCGCTCGCCGGCGTCACCGTTCTCGATCTGACGCAGATCTACAACGGCCCCTATGCCACCTTCCTGATGGCCATGGCCGGGGCCGAGGTGATCAAGATCGAGCCCCCCGGCGGCGAGCAGCTGCGCCGCCGGCACGGCGATGGCGGGGCCACGCTGCCCTTCGCCATGCTCAATTCGGGCAAGAATTGCGTCGTGCTCGACCTGAAGGCCGAGGAGGACCGCGCGGCGCTGCTGCGGATGGCCGCCGGGGCGGATGTGCTGGTCGAGAACTACCGCCCCGGGGTGATGGACCGGCTCGGCCTGTCGCGGGACGTGCTGCGCGGGGTCAATCCGCGGCTGATCTGCGCCTCCGGCTCGGGCTATGGCGGCAGCGGCCCCTATCGCGACTACCCGGCGATGGACCTGGTGGTGCAGGCGATGAGCGGGGTGATGAGCATCACCGGCGAGGCCGGCGGCCCGCCGCTCAAGGCCGGGCCGGCGCTGTGCGACTTCTTCGCCGGCATCCACCTCTATGGCGCCATCGTCACCGCGCTGTTCGAGCGCGAGCGCGGCGGGCCGGCCCGCGCGGTGGAGGTGGCGATGGTGGAGGCGGTCTATCCCTCGCTGACCTCCAACCTCGCCCTGCTGGCCGACAAGGGCAGCGCCTTCCCCGGCCGCACCGGCAACCGCCATGGCGGGCTGTCGGTCTGTCCCTACAACGTCTATCCGGCGGCGGACGGGCATGTCGCCATCATCTGCAACCATGACGGCCATTGGCGCGCCGCCGCGCGCTATTTCGGCCATGCCGAGCTGATCGACGACCCGCGCTTCCTGCGGATGACCGACCGGGTGGCGAACATGGACCTGCTCGACGGCATGGTCGCCTCCTGGACGGCGGCGCTGCCGAAGGAGGAGATCTTCCAGGGCCTGGCCGCGGCCGGCGTGCCCTGCGCGCCGGTGCGCGAGCTGGCCGAGGTGGTGGCCGACCGCCACCTGCACGAACGCCGCGCGCTGCTCGACATCGAGCATCCGCAGTTCGGCGCGATGACCGTGCCGACCAGCGCGCTGTGCTTCGAGGGCATCGAGCGCGGCCTGCGCTGGCCGAGCCGCCCGCTCGGCGCCGACCAGGCGCTGGTGCCGCAGCCCGGGGGAGGGAAAAGCCCATGATCCGATTGATGCGACGGTCCCTGCCGGCGCTGGCCGCCGGGCTGGCGGCCCCGGCACGGGCGCAGGCGCCCTTCCCGAGCCGGCCGGTGGTGATGATCGCCCCGGCCGCGCCGGGCGGGCCGACCGACGTCGCCGGCCGGGTGCTGGTGCAATACATGCCCGCGCTGATCGGCCAGCCGGTGGTGCTCGAGAACCGCAGCGGCGCCGCCGGGCAGATCGGCATGCGCCATGTCGCGACCGCAGCGCCGGACGGGCACACGCTGGTGATCGGCAATACCGGATCGGTCGGCATCAACCCGTCCTACTACCGCGATCCCGGCTACGACATCGCGCGCGACTTCACCCCGGTCTCGATGCTGATGATCGCGCCGGTCTCGCTGGTCGTGCCGGCCGACCTGCCGGTCCGCACCCCGGCCGAGCTGGTCGCGCATATCCGCGCCGCCGGCGGGCGCTTCACCTTCGGCTCCTCCGGCACCGGGCAGTCGCCCCATGTCGCGGCCGAGCTGTTCCGCCACGCGGCGGGGGTGGAGTTCGAGATCGTGCCCTATCGCGGCGCGGCGCCGGCGGTCACCGACATGCTCGCCGGCACGGTGCAGGCGATGTTCGACAGCACCAGCTCGGTGCCCTTCGTGCGGCAGGGCCGGCTGCGCGCGCTGGCGGTGGCCAATGTCGAGCGCTCGCCGCTGATGCCCGAGGTGCCGACCATGGCCGAGGCCGGCTTCGCCGGCTTCGACGTCAGCTCCTGGTATGTCGCGCTTGCCCCGGCGGGCACCCCGGCCGAGGCGGTACTCACGCTCAATGCCGCCATGAACCCGGTGATGGCCCGTCCCGACGTGGCCGAGCGCCTGGCCGCGATCAACGCCGTGCCGATGCGGGGCAGCCCGGCGGATGCCGCCGCCTTCGTCGGCCGGCAGCTCGCCTATTGGCGCGAGGTTCTTGCACGCGCGGGGATCGGCGAGGCGCGGTGACGATGGGCGGCGGGCCCGCGGCCGGCCGGCTCGAACAGAGGGGAGGATGGTCATGATGCGACTGCGGCGCCGGGCCCTGCCGGCATTGACCGCCGGGCTGGCGGCCCCGGCCTGGGCGCAGGCGCCCTTCCCGAGCCGGCCGGTGGTGATGATCGTGCCCGGCGCCCCGGGCGGGCCGACCGACGTGGTCGGGCGGCTGCTGGTGCAGCACATGCCGGCGCTGATCGGCCAGCCGGTGGTGCTTGACTACCGCGCCGGCGCCGGCGGGCAGATCGGCATGCGCTACGTCGCCGGCGCGGCGCCGGACGGGCACACGCTGGTCATCGGCAACACCGGCTCGGTCGGCATCAACCCGTCCTACTACCGCAATCCCGGCTACGACATCGCGCGCGACTTCGCCCCGGTCTCGATGCTGATGGTCGCGCCGGTCTCGCTGGTCGTGCGGGCCGACATGCCGGCCCGCACCCCGGCCGAGCTCGTCACCCGGATCCGCGCCGCCGGCGGGCGCTTCAGCTTCGGTTCCTCCGGCACCGGGCAGTCGCCCCATGTCGCGGCGGAGCTGTTCCGCCACGCCACCGGGGCGGAGTTCGAGGTGGTGCCCTATCGCGGCTCGGCCGAGGCGGTGACGGACCTCATCGCCGGCACGGTGCAGGCGATGTTCGACAGCACCACGACCATTCCGCATGTGCGGCAGGGCCGGCTGCGCGCGCTGGCGGTGGCGACGCCCGAACGCTCGCCGCTGATGCCCGAGGTGCCGACCATGGCCGAATCCGGCTTCGCCGGCTTCGACATCAGCTCCTGGTATGTCGCGCTCGCCCCGACGGGCACGCCGCCCGAGGCGGTCGCGAAGCTCAACGCGGCGATGGGCGAGGTGCTGGCGCGCCCCGAGGCGGCCGAGCGCTTCGCCGTCTTCAACGCCGTGCCGATGCGGGGCAGCGCGGGCGATGCCGGCGCCTTCCTCGGCCGCCAGCTCGCCTATTGGCGCGACGTGCTGGCGCGCGCCGGGATCGGGGAAGGAAGGTCATGATGCGCGGGAAGTTCGTCATCGCGGGGGTCGGCCACACCGCCTTCGGCACCCTGCCGGGACGGTCCACCGTCTCGCTGAACGTGGAGGCCTGCCGCCGCGCGCTCGAGGACGCCGGCATCGAGAAGCAGGCGGTGGACGGGGTCTTCGTCAAGACGCCGACCTCGGCGCGCGAGATCCTGTATGGCCAGACCCTGTCCGAGGCGCTGGGCCTGCAGCCGCGCATCGGCATCGCGCTCGACCAGGGGGGCGCGGCCAACATGTCGGGCGTCGCCTTCGCCTGCTTGGCGATCGAGGCCGGCATGTGCGAGGTGGCGCTGGTCTGCTACGCCGACAATCCGCGCAGCGGCAGCCGCGCCACCTATGCCCGCCCGCGCGGCGACGACGCCGCCTTCGGCTGGTTCTCGACCGCCGCCGGCTACGCCATGATCCACCGCCGCCATGTCGCCGAACACGGCACGCCCGAGGCCGCCTTCGGCGCGGTCGCGGTGGCGGCGCGGCGGCACGGCGCGGCCAACCCCCACGCGCAGCTCCGCAAGCCGCTGACGCTCGACGGCTACCTCGCCACCCCGCCGCTGGTCGCGCCGCTGCGGCGCGACGACTGCGCGCTGATCTCCGACGGCGCCGCCGCGCTGGTGGTGATGTCGGCGCGCCGGGCGCGCGAGCTCGGGGTGAAGGCGGCGGTGCCGATCCTCGGCATGGGGCAGGCGCATACCTCGTGGGAGGTGACGCAGCGCCCCTGCCTGACCAGCACGCGGGCGAAGGACGCGGCGCGCGACGCCTTCGCCATGGCCGGGCTCGCCCCGGCGGACATCCAGGTGGCGCAGATCTACGACTGCTTCACCATCACCGTGCTGATGACGCTGGAAGATTACGGCTTCTGCCCGCCCGGCCAGGCCGAGGGCTTCGTGCGCGAAGGCCGCATCGAGCACGGCGGCGACCTGCCCATCAACACCGCCGGGGGCCTGCTGTCGGAAACCGGCATGCCGGGGCTGCAGCTGGTGATCGAGGCGGTGCGCCAGGTCCGCGGCACCGCCACGCTGCAGGTGCCCGGCGTGCGCCACGCGCTGGTGAGCAACCAGGGCGGCACCATGCACACCCACGCGACCCTGATCCTCGGAGGCTGACATGACCCTGCCGACACCGGAGGTCACCCCGCTGAACGAAGCCTACTGGGCCGGCCTCGCCGCCGGGGAGCTGCGCTTCCAGCACTGCCCGCATTGCGGCCATCGCTGGCTGCCCGCGCGGCGCGAATGTCCCGCCTGCCTGCGCGAGGGCGCCGGCTGGGAGAAGGCCGCGGGCACCGGGCAGGTGATCAGCTGGGTAGTCTATCACACCGCCTACCACGACGCCTTCCGCGACCGCCTGCCCTACAATGTCGCCATCGTCGAGCTCGACGAGGGGCCGCGGCTGATCACCAACATCCTCGCCCCGCACGACAGCATCGCCGCGGGGATGCGCGTGCGCCTCGAGGTGCAGTCGGATTTCGGGGTCAGCCTGCCGCGCTTCGCCCCGGCGGGGACGCCGTGAAAGGGCGGGCGGCGCTGCCCCGGCGGGCGGCGGCGACGCTGCTGCTTGCCGCGGCGGCGCGCCCGGCGCGGGCCGAGACCTATCCGGCGCGGCCGATCCGCCTGATCGTGGCCTTCGGGCCGGGCAGCGGCAGCGATGTGCGCGCCAGGCTCTATGCCGACCGCCTGGCCGCCGCCTGGGGCCAGCCTGTGGTGGTGGACAACCGCGGCGGCGGCAGCGGCATCCTCGCCGCCGAGGCGGTGGCGCGCGCGCGGCCCGACGGCTACACGCTGCTGTTCACCTCGAACACCACCCACGCCGCCAATCCGGTGCTGTTCCGCCGCCTGCCCTACGACCCGGTGGCGGATTTCGCGCCGGTGGCGCTGATCGGGCGGACGCCGCTGGTGGTGGTGGTCGGCAACGACCTGCCGGTGCGCGACATGGCCGGGCTGGTCGCCCATGCGCGGGCCCATCCCGGCGCGCTGAACTACGCCAGCGGCAACACCTCCTCCCATCTCGCGGCGGAGATGTTCAAGGCCCGGACCGGGGTATCCATGACCTATGTGAGCTACCGGTCCAACGCGCAGGCGATCCTCGACGTCATCGCCGGGGCGGCGCAGGTGATGTTCAGCGACGCCATCGTGGCGCTGCCGCAGATCCGGCAGGGCCGCGTCCGCGCGCTCGCGGTCACGGTGGATGCCGCGGTCCCGGCGCTGCCAGGCGTGCCCACGGTCGCCGGCGCGGCGGGCCTTCCCGGCTATGCGGTGGCGTCCTGGAGCGCGATCTTCGCCCCCGCCGGGACGCCGGCGGAGATCGTCGCCCGGCTCAATGCCGAAGTGATCGCGGTCGGCCGCGAGCCCGGGCTGCGCGCGCGCATGGCCGAGGAAGGCACGATCCCCTCCGAGCTGCCGCCCGAAGGCGTGGCCGGCTTCGTCGCGCAGGAGGTGGAGCGCTGGCGCGAGGCCGCCCGCGAGGCCGGGATCGAGCCGCAATGAGCGCGCCCGCCCCGCTCGCCGGGCTGCGGGTGGTCGAGCTCGGCCAGGTGCTCGCCGGCCCCTTCGTCGGCGCCATCCTCGCCGATCTCGGCGCCGAGGTGGTGAAGGTGGAGAAGCCGGGCGGCGACGATTCGCGCGGCATGGGCCCGGATTTCCGCCGCGGCGACAGCCTCACCTTCCACGAGATGAACCGCGGCAAGGCCTCGGTGGTGCTCGACCTGCGGCGGCCGGACGGCCGCGCGCGGCTGCACGAGTTGCTCGCGCCGGCGGACATCCTGGTGCACAACCTGCGCCCCGGCGCGGCGGAGGCGCTCGGCATCGGCCCGGCGGAGACGCTGGCGCGGCATTCGCGGCTGATCTACTGCGCGATCAGCGCCTTCGGCCGCAAGGGGCCGCTCGCCCTGCGGCCGGGCTACGAGCCGCTGCTGCAGGCCTTCGCCGGGCTGTGCATGGTCAGCGGCGAGGAAGGCGCGCCGCCGCAGCGCATCGGCGCCTCGGTGGTGGATTACGGCACGGCGATGTGGACGGTGATCGGCGCGCTGTCGGCGCTGCGCCGGCGCGAGGCGACCGGGCGCGGCGGGGTGGTGGACACCTCGCTGTTCGAGACCGCGCTGGTCTGGACCGGCCAGCGCCTGACGTCCTGGCTGAACGAGGGACGGCTGCTGCCGCGCACCGCCACCGGGCATCCCAACATGGTGCCCTACCAGGCGTTCCAGGCGGCCGACGCGCCGCTCATGGTGTGCTGCGGCAATGACCGGCTGTTCGCCGCCTTCGCCGCGGTGCTCGGCCGGCCGGACTGGGCCGGGGATGCGCGCTTCGCCACCAACCGCCGCCGGCTCGAGAACCGCGAGGCGCTGCTGGGCGAGATCGCCGCCGTGCTGGCGACGCGCTCGCGCGCGGACTGGCTCGATCGGCTGGAGCGCGCGGGCGTGCCCTGCGGGCCGATCAACACGATCCCCGAGGTGGCGCGCGAGCCGCAGACCGAGGCCGTCGGCCTGCTGCTGCCGGTGCCCGGGGAGGATTACCGCCTGCTCGGCCTGCCGGTGTCCTTCGACGGTGAAAGGCCGGCGATCCGCGCGCCGGCGCCGGCGCTGCCCGGCGGCGCGCCGGGCAGCGCCGCGGGCATGGGACGAACCGGGACATGACAAGCACCGCACGGCGCCGCCTGGTGGCGGCGCTGGCCGGATTGCCTGCCGCCTTGCCCGCGCGCGCGCAGGAACGCTACCCCTCGCGCCCGATCCGCGCGGTGGTGCCCTTCACCGCCGGCAGTTCCACCGATCTGCGCGCGCGCTCCTTCGGCCACTACATGTCGGCCGACTGGGGTCAGCCGGTGGTGGTGGAGAACCGCCCCGGCGGCAATGGCGTGATCGCCGCCGAGACGGTGGCGCGCGCGCGGCCCGACGGCTACACGCTGCTCTACGGCACCAACAGCACCCATGCGGCCAATATCGCGCTGGTGCCCAACCTGCCCTACGACCCGGTGGCGGATTTCGCCCCGGTCGCGCTGGTCACCAACTCCTCGCTGATCGTGGTGGTGAACAACGCGCTGCCGGTGCACAGCATGGCCGAGCTGATCGCCTATGCCCGCGCCCATCCCGGGCGACTCAACTACGCCGTCGGCAATACCGGCAGCATGGCCGGCGGCGCCATGCTCAAGGCCCTGGCCGGGATCAAGATGACGCAGGTCTCCTACCGCTCGACGCCGCAGGGCGTGACGGCGCTGCTCGCCGGCGAGGTCCAGCTCATGGTGGTGGATGGCGGGCAGGTGCTGGTCCATGCGCGGGAGGGACGCCTGCGCGCCCTGGCCACCACGGGAACAGGGCCGCATCCCGGGCTGCCGGAACTGCCGCTGGTCTCGTCCCTGCCGGGGATGGAGAGCTACGCCGTGTCGTCCTGGGTCGCCGTGTTCGCCCCGGCCGGCACGCCGCGGCCGGTGATCCTGCAGATCAACGCCAAGATGCGCGAGATCGCCGCCCGGCCGGACATGCAGGCGCAGATCGCCGCCGAGGGCAGCAGCTACCGCGTTGGCTCGCCCGAGGACCTGGCCGCCTTCGTCCAGCGCGAGATCGAGGACTGGCGCCGGCTGGTGCGCGAAGGCCGGTTGAGCGCGGGCTGACCCGGCACCGCCCGCACCGGGCGTCTTGCCCTCGCGCGCCGCGCGGCGGTAGCGTGGAACAAAACGAAAATGGGAGGTCCAAGATGAACACCATCACCCGCCGCGCCGCCATCAGCGCGCTGCCCATCCTCGCCGCGCCGGCCGTGCTCCGCGCCCAGGCCCCCTGACCCAGCCGGCCAATCCGCCTGGTCGTCCCATTCCTCGCCGGCGGGGCGACCGACGTGACGGCGCGGGTGCTTGCCGAAAAGCTGAGCGTCACCCTCGGCCAGCCCGTGGTGGTGGAGAACCGTGCCGGGGCCGGCGGCAATATCGGCGCCGAATACGTCGCGAAGTCGGAGCCGGACGGATACACGGTGCTGATGGCCACCATCGGCACCGCGGCGATCAACCCCTATCTCTATGCCCGGATGCCGTTCCGGCCGGACGAGCTCGCCGCGGTCGCGCTGGTCAACCAGGTCGCCAACGGCGTCTTCGTCAACGCGGAGGTGCCCGCGGCCAGTTTCGCCGAGCTGGTCGCCCTGGCCAGGCGCCGGCCCGGGGAGCTGAACTGCGGCGTGCCCGGCAACGGCACCTCCGGGCATATCTCGAGCGAATACCTGAAGAACCGCGCCGGCATCGACCTCCAGATCGTGACCTTCCGCGGCACCGGCGGGGTGATCCCCGAACTGCTCGCCGGGCGCGTGCATGTCGCGGTGGACAACCTGCCTTCCTACCTGCCGCATGTGACCGCCGGGAGGCTGCGGCTGCTCGCCGTGACCTCGGCTAATCGCTGGTTCTCGCTGCCCGATACGCCGACGGTGGCCGAGAGCGGCATCCCCGACTTCGAGGCGGTCGCCTGGTTCGCGACCCAGGTGCCGGCGCGCACGCCCCGGCCGGTGGTCGAGCGCCTGGCCGGCGCGATCCTCGAGGCGCTGGCCGAGCGCGGCGTGCAGGCGAAGCTGCGCGAGATCGGCACCGAGCCCCGGCCGATGGGCCCGGCCGAGTTCGATCGCTTCATCGCCGCCGAGAACGCGAAATGGGCCGAGGTGGTGCGCCGGTCGGGAGCGCGGCTCGACGGGTAACCGGGCCCCTTGCGAGTCCGCTTGCGACGATGCGCGAGCGCGGGGGCAGCACGGTTCATCGTCGGGTGAATGCCCTGCTGCCGGACGAGGGCGGGACGACGGGGCGGATCGCGCAGGCGCTGGTCCTTGGTGCCCAGACGGCGGGTGCGCGCCGTCGGCGGTACGAGGCCGGCGGGGCGGACCAGGAGGGAGCGCCTCGCCCGTGACTGGGCTGGTCCTGGGCGGAGCGCATGCGAGGCAATCCCTGGTCTAGCAGGCTGCGGAAATTCGTGGCTCCGGGCTTGGTTTAGACCAGATGTCCGTCTGAGGCGGGGGTGGCCCGCCTCGAACTGTGCAGGATTAGCGAGGGTTGCGCCGGATGGCCGGCGCCTTGCCTCAGCACAGGAGACGGGCCGTGGGAGAGACTATCAGCTTTGTCGGGCTGGACGTGCACAAGGCGACGATCGCTGTTTGTGTGGCGGAGGCCGGCCGAGATGGCGAGGTGCGGTTCGTAGGGGAAATCCCGAACGAGCCGGCGGCGCTTAACAAGCTCGTGGCTCGGCTTGGGCGGGGCGATCGGATCCTGCGCTTCGTCTACGAGGCTGGCCCGTGCGGGTATGGGGTCTACCGGCACCTCCGGGATCGAGGCCATGACTGTGTGGTGGTTGCGCCGAGCCTGATCCCGCGCAAGCCAGGCGAGCGGATCAAGACCGACCGGCGGGACGCGACGGCGCTGGCCCGCTTGCACCGGGCTGGCGAGTTGACGCCGGTCTGGGTGCCGGACCCGGAGCACGAGGCCATGCGCGATCTGGTCAGGGCGAGAGCGGACATGGTGGAGGCGCTTCGCAAGGCCCGGCAGAGGCTCATGGGTTTTCTACTCCGGCACGGGCGGAGCTATGATGGCAAGCGCTGGACCTGGCCGCATCGGAAGTGGCTGATGGAACAAACCTTCCCGCATCCCGCCCAGCAGGTCGCCTGCCAGGAGTACCTCGACGCGGTCAACGAGCTCGAGGCGCGCATCGAGCGGCTGACGGGTCGCATCCGTGACCTCGTTCCCTGTTGGAGCATGGCGCCTGTCGTCGAGGCGCTGCAGGCCATGCGGGGTGTCTCGCTGATTGTTGCCTCGGCGCTGGTGGCCGAGGTTGGTGACATGCAGCGGTTCGACAACCCGCGGCAGCTGATGGCCTATCTCGGCCTTGTGCCGTCGGAGCATTCCAGTGGAGCCAAGCGCCGCCAGGGCGCAATCACCAAAGCCGGCAGCCCGCTTGCGCGCCGCATGCTGATCGAAGGCGCCTGGACCTATCGCCTGCCGGCCCGGGTGTCAGCGCAGCTGAGACCCCGCTTAGCAGGTCTGCCACGGGAGGTGCGCGATACGGCCTGGAAGGCGCAAGTGCGTCTTTGTGCCAGGTACAGGCGCCTGCAAGCCGCAGGCAAGCGGCCGCAGGTGGTGGTGACAGCGATTGCGCGCGAGATGGTGGGGTTCGCCTGGGCTATTAGCCGAATGGTCGCGCCGCCTGCTGCGGCTGCTTGAGGCTCTTGGCTACAGCATCGGCAGGATCAGCAAAGGAGAGAACGACGGCACAGATGAGACGCTTGGGCGAGGAGGTGGAGCGGTCAGGGGGACCCTCGGGAACACTATGGGGAGGTCACATACCGATCCCCGCCTCTAGACAAAGGCAGCCCCGCGACGACCATGGTCATGCGGTAATCAACCCGCGCATCAGAGCTGGATCAACCGTCGCTCGTCATCTGCCTCCTCACCCAAACGCCTCTGCATCCAGAACAACGCCTGCGCGGCGAACGGTGACGTACGCCCTGGCCTTGAAAGGACGGACATCCGAGCGTTTAGTCCCGGCATTTGGTGGTGCGGATTTGTGATGGAGCGATCAGGATGATCTGCCCATGCCTTGCAGATGAACTCGTAGGGAGTGAGGCCGCGCAGTCGCAAGCGGCCTATCCCGCACGACGCTTTGCTCCACCGCCAGCGTCACCGCATCGAGATCATGTTCGGCAGACTCAAGGACTGGCGCCGCATCGCCATGCGCTACGACCGCTGCGCCCACACCTTCTTGAGCGCCATCGCTCTCGCCGCCGCCGTCACCTTCTGGCTCAATGGGTGAGTCCTGAGCCTAGCTCGCTTGCATGGCGGTTAGGTGGTCCGCGGCGGACTGAACCGCTTAGTTTTCGGCGACGGTTGGCAGGAAGTTCCCGCCTCTGGACGGCATCTTGCGCCGATCAGGCAGACGCCGCCAGCAGCTTCGGCAGTCTGATGAGGTTGTAGGCGGCGACCCGCAGCGTGAAGCTGCATCCGAGCCGCTCCAACCCGCGCAGCAGGGTGCGCGACGCGATCGCATACACGATCATCACCTTGCCCGAGCAGCTGCGTCGCTCGCTGACCTGGGACCAGGGAGCGGAGATGGCGCAGCACGCCCGGCTGCGGGTCGACACGGGACTTCGGCGCATCGCAGCCTGGGCGCGCTCACTGGGCACGGTCGCGGCTTTCGGCGTCGAGGGGACCGGCTCCTCCGGCGCAGGCCTCGCCCGCGCTCTGCGCGAGGACAGGCACCGCGTCCTCGAGGTCAATCGGCCCGACCGCAGCGCGCGCAGGCGCAACGGCAAGGACGACATGCTCGACGCCGAGGCGGCGGCGCGCGCCGTCCTCGCGGGCCACGCGGCGGCCCAGCCTAAGTCCGGCAGCAGCTCTGTCGAGATGATCCGCCACCTCAGGATTGTACGCGACGCCGCGGTCAAGGCCAGGACCCAGGCCATGCTGACGATCAAGTCCATCATCGTCGGCGCCCCCCGCCGATCTGCGCGAGCGGCTCGAGGCCGTCGGCGGTCGGGTCACGCTCATCCGTCACCGGGCTGCACTCCGCCCGGGGCCGATCACCTCGACCACTGCGTCGGCGAAGGCGGCGCTCAGGGCCACCGCGCGACGCTGGCTCGCGCTCTACCAGGAGATCGCCGAGCACGATCGCGAGCTCGACGCCCTCGTCTCAGCCACCGCGCCGCAACTCACCGCTGCCCCGGGCGTCGCGAACGTGACCGCCGCCGAACTCCTGCTCCTCGCGGGCTACAACCCGGAGCGCATCCGCTCGGAGGGCGCCTTCGCGAAGCTATGCGGCGCCTGCCCGATCCCAGCCTCCAGCGGCCGGACAAATCGCCACAGGCTGAACCGAGGCGGCAACCGGCAGGCCAACGCCGCGCTCCACCGCATCGTCGTGACGCGGATGCGCGGCCACAGGCCGACCATCGACTACGTCGCCCGGCGCACGAGCGAAGGGAAGACCAAGCCCGAGATCATGCGCTGCCTCAAACGCTACGTGGCGCGCGAGGTTTTCTCCATGATCAGGCGACGAAGCCTAGCCACTCCCGACGCGCCTTGACCGACATAGGAGCATCAACGCCTTGGCCGAGAGCATCAACGGTCTCTACAAGGCCGAGGTCATTCACCGGCGCGGCCCCTGGCGCTCGCTCGAGGCCGTGGAATTCGCCACCCTCGAATGGGTCGACTGGTTCAACCATCGGCGCCTGCTGGAGCCGATCGGCAACATCCCGCCCGCCGAGGCGGAAGCACTCTACTACGCCGCACAGGACAACCTGATCCTGGCAGCGTGACTCAAACCAAACGGCCTCCTGTCTGTCGCAGATCGCGTACCATTCGCTCGCGGACGGCAGCCCGCGGGCCTCCTGGGTAGCGCACCCGTTTGCCGGATTGGGAGCCGTCCGCTTCGTCGATCGTCAGCCTGAACAGTTGATCGGGGATGCTCGCGTATACCCCGCAGGACAGGAGCAGGATCGTGACGGAGCAACTCTTCATTGGCGTCGATGTCGCCAAAGGCTGGGTCGACGTTCACCAGCCTGGCCGCAAAGCAACCCGAATCGACAACACTTCATCTGCGCTGCGGGCGTTTGCAGCTCGATGCAAGAAGGATGGTGCCTGGGTCATCTTCGAAGCCAGCGGCGGCTATGACCGAGGCTTGCGCGATACACTCGAGGCGGCAGACGTCGCCTTCACCCGCGTGAACCCACGCCAGGCGCGCGACTTCGCCCGCGCCATGGGCGTCCTCGGCAAGACAGACCGTGTCGATGCACGGCAAACCCGGGGCGGTTCAATGATCCTCATCGCCATGGCCAGCATCCTCCTACGCAGAAGCGCTCATCCCTGATTTTCCAAAAGGACTCTTAGAGCGGCCTCCGACCTGATTGAATCGCGAGAGTCCTTCCCCGACGCGGAGCGGACCTGATTCAAGCTTCCTGTCGGGAAGGGGGCCGGCAGGCATGTCGAAGGCGCTGTCGGTGGATCTTCGGGAGCGGGTTGTGGCGGCGATCGAGGCTGGGTCGTCGTGCCGGGCGGCCGCCGCACGCTTGTGTCGGCATCTCGAGCGCGATCCACTGGGCCTCCTTGAAGCGTACGGCGGGCTCAGTGGCGCCAGGTCCACTCGGTGGGGATCGCCGCTCGGGGCGGATCGAGGCGCATGCGCCGCTGATCCTTGGACTGCTGGAGCGAACGCCGGACATCACGCTCAGCGAGTTGCGCACAGAACTGGCCGATGCCGGCGTGCCGGTCGGCGTCGCCACCTTGTGGCGGTTCTTCGCGCGGCGGCGGATCACTCTGAAAAAAAGTCGGCGCACGCCGCCGGGCAGCAGCGCCCCGACATCCTGACGCGGCGCTGGGAATGGTTCGAGGGTCAGCTCGACCTCGATCCCGATCGCCTGGTGTTCATCGACGAGACCTGGGCCTCGACGAACATGGCCCGCACCCGCGGCCGGGCACCACGCGGCGAGCGCCTGCGCGCCGCCATCCCGCACGGCCACTGGAAGACCACGACCTTCGTCGCCGGCCTGCGCAATAGCGGCATGGTCGCGCCGATGGTGCTCGACGGGCCGATCAACGGCATCGCCTTCCAGGCCTATGTCGACCAGGTGCTGGTCCCGGACCTGCGGCCCGGTGATGTCGTGGTCATGGACAATCTCGGCAGCCACAAGCGGCCGGGCATCCGCGCCTCGATCGAAGCTGCCGGCGCAAGCCTGCTCTACCTGCCGCCCTACAGCCCAGACTTCAATCCGATCGAGAACGCCTTCGCCAAGCTCAAGGCCATGCTGCGCAAGGCCGCCGAGCGAACCATCGACGGCCTCTGGTCCGCCATCGGCAGGATCATCGACACCTTCAATCCAACCGAATGCACCAACTACTTCGCCGCAGCAGGATATGACCCAGACTGATCGGAAATGGCTCTAGACGAACTCCTCTCGGGTAGGCATGGGCGCAAAGCCGCCGCAAGGCGGGGTATCTCTGCAGGTCAATTCGGGAAAGTTCGATGGTTTCCTTTCACCTGCCCTTCTTCGCCAAAACACTACCCAGCCCTCTTGCTCGTTGAACCCGCCAAACCCTGCCGCTCTCTAATCATCCCCGCCCGCCGCAGCGCCCCCGCCGCGGTACCAGCACGGGGACCCAATGTCGCTGCATCCGCTCAAGGCCGAGACGACCGCGCGCGGCGCGCGCATGCTGCGCACGGCCTTCGGTCCGGGCATCGCCGCCTGGCTCGAGGACCCTGCCGTCGTCGAGGTGATGCTGAACCCTGACGGTCGGCTATGGATCGACCGCCTCGCTGAGGGCCTCGCCGACACCGGCCGCTGTCTCTCCGTCTCCGACGGCGAACGTATTATTCGCCTCGTCGCGCATCATGTCGGCGCCGAGGTACATGCGGACCGCCCTTGCGTCTCGGCGGAGCTCCCCGAGACGGGTGAGCGCTTCGAGGGCCTATTGCCGCCCGTCGTCGCCGCCCCGGCCTTCGCGATCCGCAAGCCCGCTGTCGCCGTCTTCACCCTGGAGGACTACGTCGCCGCCGGCATCATGACGGTCGGGCAGGCCGCCGCACTGCGCACCGCCGTCGCGGAACGCCGCAACATCCTCGTCGCTGGTGGCACTTCCACCGGCAAGACCACACTCACCAACGCCCTGCTCGCCGAGGTCTCGCGCGAGGGCGGCCGCGTCGTGCTGATCGAGGACACGCGCGAGCTCCAGTGCCGCGCACCGAACCTGGTCGCGCTGCGCACCAAGGACGGTGTCGTCTCGCTGTCGGAACTCGTCCGTCGCGCACTGCGCCTGCGCCCCGACCGCATCCCGATCGGCGAGGTGCGCGGCGCCGAGGCACTCGACCTCCTCAAGGCGTGGGGCACCGGCCATCCCGGCGGCATCGGCACCATCCACGCAGGCTCCGCGCTCGGCGCGCTGCGCCGGCTCGAGCAGCTGATCCAGGAAGCCGTCGTCACCGTCCCGCGCGCGCTGATCGCGGAGACAATCGACGTCATCGCCGTGCTCGCCGGCCGCGGCACCGACCGCCGCTTGGCCGAGCTCGCCCAGGTCTGCGGCCTGACCGCGACCGGCGACTACGACCTCACCCCAGCAGGAGACTCCCAATGACGTCCAAGCTGCGCACGCGCCTCGCCGGCGCGGCCGCCTTCGTGCTCTGCCTCGCGCTCGCCGCCCCCGCCCACGCCGCGGGCTCCAACATGCCCTGGGAGCAGCCGCTGCAGCAGGTGCTGGAATCGATCGAGGGACCTGTCGCCAAGATCATCGCGGTGATCATCATCATCGTCACCGGCCTGACGCTGGCCTTCGGGGACACGTCGGGCGGATTCCGGCGGCTGGTGCAGATCGTCTTCGGGATCTCGATCGCCTTCGCGGCGTCGAGCTTCTTCCTGTCCTTCTTCCAGTTCGGCGGCGGGGCGCTGATCTGATGGCCGCGCCGGCCGATCCCGTGCCGGGCTTCTCGGCGCCGGTGCACCGCGCGCTGATCGAACCGATCCTGCTCGCTGGCGCGCCCCGCGCGGTCGCCATCGCCAACGGCACGCTCGCCGCGGCGATCGGGCTCGGGCTGCGGCTTTGGGTGGCAGGCGTGCTGATCTGGCTGGTCGGCCACCTCGCCGCCGTCTGGGCCGCGCGGCGGGATGCGCAGTTCGTCGAGGTCGTGCGCCGGCACCTGCGCTACCCGGCCTGGCTGCGTGCGTGAGGCAGCGATGCTGAACCTCGCCGAGTACCGCCGGAAGCCCCAGACCCTCGCGGACTTCCTCCCCTGGGCCGCGCTGGTCGCGCCCGGCGTGGTCTTGAACAAGGACGGCTCCTTCCAGCGCAGCGCGCGCTTCAGGGGCCCGGACCTCGACAGCGCCACGCCGGCCGAGCTCGCCGCGACAGCCGCGCGCCTGAACGGCGCACTGCGCCGCCTCGGTTCCGGCTGGGCGGTCTTCGCGGAGGCGCAGCGCATCCCGGCGCGGGGATACCCTGCCAGCACCTTCCTCGACCCTGTCTCGGCCCTGGTGGACGCCGAGCGCCGTGCCCAGTTCGAAGAGGCCGGCGCGCATTTCGAGAGCAGCTACGTCCTGACCTTCGCCTGGCTGCCGCTAGCCGACGACGCTGCCCGCGCCGAAGGCTGGCTCTACGAGGGAACGGAGGGCATCGACGCCGCGTCTGGCCGCGAGGCGCTGCGCAGCTTCATTGACCGCACCGACCGCGTGCTCGACCAGATCGAGGCCTTCGTGCCGGAGGCGCGCTGGCTCGACGACGCCGAGACGCTGACCTTCCTGCACTCGACGGTCTCGACGCGCCGCCACCTGGTCCGCGTGCCCGAGACGCCGATGCATCTCGACGCGCTGCTGGCGGACCAGCCGCTGGTGGGCGGCCTCGCGCCGCGGCTCGGCGACGCGCATCTGCGCGTACTCACCATCATCGGCTTCCCGAGCGCGACGTTCCCCGAGATCCTCGACGAGCTGAACGCGCTCGCCTTCGAGTATCGCTGGTGCACCCGCGCGATCTGCCTCGACCGGACCGACGCACAGAAGCTGCTGACCCGCATCCGCCGGCAGTGGTTCGCCAAGCGCAAGTCGATCGCCGCCATCCTCAAGGAGGTGATGACCAACGAGCAGAGCGTCCTGCTCGACAGCGACGCCGCCAACAAGGCCGCCGACGCCGATGAGGCGCTGCAGGAGCTCGGCCAGGACATCGCCGGCTGGGCCTATGTCACGGCAACCGTCACCGTCTGGGACGAGGACGCCCGCGCCGCCGACGACAAGCTCCGCCTCGTCGAGAAAGTCATCCAGTCCCGCGACTTCACGGTCATCCGCGAGGGGGTGAACGCCGTCGAGGCCTGGCTCGGCAGCCTGCCGGGGCATCTCTACGCCAATGTCCGCCAGCCGCCGATCTCGACGCTGAACCTCGCCCATATCGTGCCGATCTCGGCTGTCTGGGCCGGGCCCGACCGGAACGAGCATCTCGGCGGCCCGCCGCTGTTCCATGCGCGGACGGAGGGGGCGACGCCATTCCGCTTCTCGCTGCATGTGGGCGATGTCGGGCACACGCTGGTGATCGGCCCGACCGGCGCGGGCAAGTCGGTGCTGCTGGCGCTGATGGCGCTGCAGTTCCGCCGCTACGCGGGCGCGCAGGTCTTCGCCTTCGACTTCGGTGGCTCGATCCGCGCCGCCGCGATCGCCATGGGCGGGGACTGGCACGACCTCGGCGGCGCGCTGGCGGAGGACGGAGCCGAGCCGGTCGCACTCCAGCCGCTGGCGCGCATCGATGCGCCGGAGGAACGCGCCTGGGCGGCGGAGTGGATCGCCGGCCTGCTCGCGCGTGAGGGCGTCGCGATCGACCCGGCGGTGAAGGACCATCTCTGGTCCGCGCTCACCAGCCTCGCCTCCGCGCCGATCCACGAGCGCACGCTGACCGGCCTCGCCGTGCTGCTGCAGTCCCAGGCGCTCAAGCGTGCGCTCGAGCCCTACACCCTCGCCGGTCCCTGGGGACGTCTGCTCGACGCGGAGGCCGAACGTCTGGGCGAGGCCGAGGTCCACGCCTTCGAGACCGAGGGGCTGATCGGCACCGCCGCGGCCCCCGCGGTGCTGGCCTATCTCTTTCACGCCATCGGCCGACGCCTCGGCGGCCGACCGACGCTCATCATCGTGGATGAGGGCTGGCTCGCGCTCGACGACGCCACATTCGGCGCGCAGCTGCGCGAATGGCTCAAGACGCTGCGCAAGAAGAACGCCTCGGTGATCTTCGCGACGCAGTCTCTGGCGGATGTCGATGGCTCCGCCATCGCGCCCGCCATCATCGAAAGCTGCCCGACGCGGGTGTTCCTGCCGAATGAGCGGGCACTCGAGCCGCAGATTGCGGCGATCTACGCGCGCTTCGGGCTGAACGACCGACAGACAGAGATCCTCGCCCGCGCGACGCCCAAGCGCGACTACTACTGCCAGTCCCGCCGCGGCAACCGGCTCTTCGAGCTGGGGCTGTCGGAGGTCGCGCTCGCCTTCTGCGCGGCCTCCTCCAAGACCGACCAGGCCGCCATCGCCGAGACCCTGGCCACCCATGGCCGCGCCGGCTTCGCGCGCGCCTGGCTGCTGCGTCGCGGCCTCGACTGGGCCGCCGAGCTCCTGCCCGAACCTCCGGAGGACACCGCCCGATGATCCGCCGTCCGATCCGCGCCGCGCTGCTCGGCGCGGCCCTCCTCGCCATGCCGCTCCCCGTCGCGGTCACGCCCGCCCAAGCGCAGTGGACCGTCTTCGATCCGTGGAACTACGCGCAGAACATCCTCTCCGCCGCCCGCGCGCTCGACCAGATCAACAACCAGATCGCCTCGCTCCAGAACGAGGCGCAGATGCTGATCAACCAGGCGCGCAACCTCGCGAGCCTGCCGTACTCCTCGCTCACGCGGCTGCAGCAGTCCTTCGCGCGCACGCAGCAGCTGATCGCCCGCGCCCAGCGCCTCGCCTACGAGGTCACCGACATCGAGCGCGCCTTCACCCAGGGCTACGGCAGCGCCGCCTCGCTCGGCTCCAGCCAGCAGATGTTCGCCAATGCCCGCGAGCGCTGGCAGACCTCGGTGGCCGGCTTCCAGGACGCGCTGATGACCCAGGCGACGGTGGTCGGCAACCTGACCGGCACGCGCGCCGAGATTGAGGCGCTGATCGGCCAGAGCCAGGGTGCGACCGGCGCGCTTCAGGCGGCGCAGGCAGGTAACCAGCTCCTGGCCCTCCAGTCGCAGCAGATCGCCGACCTCACTGCGCTCCTCGCCGCGCAGGGCCGCGCCCAGGCGCTGGAGGCCGCGCGCGTCGCCAGCGGCGAGGAGCAGGCGCGCGAGCAGCTGGAGCGCTTCCTTGCCCCGGGCGTCGGCTACCAGCCGGGCTCGGCGCAGATGTTCCATGGCCGCTGAACCGTGGTCGTGGCGCCGCATCCGCACTCACATCGGGACGTGCCATGAACGGCACCGGCGTCATCGACCGCTTCCTCGACGTCTTCACCCGCTACATCGACAGCGGCTTCGGACTGCTTGGCGGCGAGGTGGCCTTCCTCGCCGCGACGCTCATCGTCATCGACATCACCCTCGCCGCGCTCTTCTGGGCCTGGGGTGCCGACGACGACATCATCGCGCGCCTGATCAAGAAGACGCTCTTCGTGGGTGTCTTCGCCTGGATCATCGGCAACTGGAACTTCCTGGCCCAGGTCGTCTTCGACAGCTTCGCCGGCCTCGGCCTGGTCGCCTCGGGCTCCGCCATCACCGCGCAGCAACTGCTCCAGCCGGGCCGCGTCGCGCAGGTCGGCCTCGATGCCGGGCGGCCGCTGCTGCAAGCCGTCTCCGGGCTTATGGGCTACATCTCGTTCTTCACGAACTTCGTCCAGATCGCGATCCTGATGTTCGCCTGGGCGGTCGTGCTGCTGTCGTTCTTCATCCTGGCGATCCAGCTCTTCGTCACGCTGATCGAATTCAAGCTCACCACGCTGGCGGGCTTCGTGCTCGTGCCCTTCGGGCTGTTCGGCAAGACGGCCTTCCTGGCTGAGCGCGTGCTCGGCAACGTCGTTTCCTCCGGTGTGAAGGTGCTGGTGCTCGCCGTCATCGTCGGGATCGGCTCAACGCTCTTCGCGCAGTTCACCGCGGGCTTCGGCGCCAACCAGCCGACCATCGACGAGGCGATGTCCATCGTCCTCGCGGCGCTGGCGCTGCTGGCGCTCGGGATTTTCGGGCCGGGCATCGCCAACGGGCTGATCTCCGGCGGGCCGCAGCTCGGCGCGGGCGCGGCGGTCGGCACCGGGCTCGCGGCAGGGGGCGCCATGGTCGCCGGCGCGGCGGCCGTGCGCACCGGTGCCGCGGCGGTCGGCGCGGCGGGCTCTGCGATCGGCGCCGGTGCGCGGGGCTCGGCCTACGCGCTCGGCGCCACACGCACGGCCTACAGCAGCGGGGGAGCTTCCGGCGTGGTGATGGCCACGGGCTCGGCCGCCATGAGCCCGCTGCGCAGCGCCACGGGCAGCCTTCGCGCCAGCCACGCCGCCGGCAGCGCGGCCATCAGTGGCGGCGCATCACCCCCGGCTGACCCCCCGCCATCCTCCGGCGCTCCCGCCTGGGCCCGGCGCATGCGCCGCGGCCAAGCGCTGAGCCACGGCGTCACCACCCTCGGCCACGCTATCCGCTCGGGCGACGGTGGCGGCGCGGGCTCCTCCATCCGCCTCTCCGAGGATCGCTGATGTTCCGCCGTCCCTCCGTCCGCTACGGCCGCACGCCGGAGCCCGAGACGCCCTACCAGCGTGCCGCCCAGGCCTGGGACGAGCGCATCGGCTCCGCCCGCGTCCAGGCGCGCAACTGGCGCCTCATGGCGCTTGGCGAACTCGCCCTGATCGCCGGCCTCGCTGGGGCGCTGGTCTGGCAGTCCGCCCGCGGCACCGTCGTGCCCTGGGTCGTACAGGTGGACCGGCTCGGCGAGGCGCTGGCCGTCGCCCCCGCCATCGCCAACTTCCGGCCGACCGACCCGCAGATCGCCTGGCACCTCGCGCGCTTCATCGAGCAGGTGCGCGGCATCGCCGCGGACCCGATCATCGTTCGCCAGAACTGGCTGCGCGCCTATGACTTCGCGACCGATCGCGGCGCGCTGGCGCTGAACGACTTCGCGCGCGCCAGCGATCCCTTCGGCCGCGTCGGCCGCCAGCAGGTCGCCGTCGAGGTCTCCAGCGTCATCCGCGCCTCCGAGGACAGCTTCCGCGTCGCCTGGACTGAGCGGACCTACGAGAACGGCCAGCTCGCCCGCACCGAACGCTGGACCGCGATTCTCACCATCGTCGTCCAGCCCGCGCGCGACGCCGAACGCCTTCGGAAGAACCCCCTCGGCATCTTCGTCCACGCCATCAACTGGTCGCGGGAGCTCGGGCAATGAGGCACGCACATCCCACTCTGGCGTTGATCCTGCTCGGCCTCGGCGCCTGCGCCTTCCGCCCGCCCGAGATCCGCTACGACGACGAGCCGATCCAGGCGACGCAGATCCCCGAGCCGCCACGGCCCGTGGAGATCGTCGAGGTGCCGACGCCGCTGCCTCTGCCGGGCCAGCTTCAGCGCATTCCGCCGTCGCGGCGCACGCCGGAGCCGCCCGATCCCACCGTGCGCGTCAACCAGGCCAATGCCGCCGCGCGCGTGCAGCCCGTGCGCGCGGGTTTCATCAATGCCGTGCAGGTCTACCCCTTCACGCCGGGCGCGCTCTATCAGGTCTACACCGCGCCCGGCCAGGTCACCGCCATTATGCTGCAGGAGGGCGAGACGCTGGTCGGCAACGGCCCCGTCGCCGCCGGCGACACGGTGCGCTGGATCATCGGCGACACCGAGAGCGGCACGGGGCCCACGCGCCGCGTGCACATCATCGTCAAGCCGACGCGGCCCGACCTCACCACCAACCTCATCATCAACACCGATCGGCGCACCTACCTGCTGGAGCTGCGCTCCACCGAGCGCACCTACATGGCCTCGGTCTCCTGGCAGTATCCGCAGGACGCGCTGATCGCCCTGCGCCGGCAGAACGCCGCGGCCCCTGTCGAGCAGGGACTCGATCTCGCGCGGCTGCGCTTCCGCTATGAGATCGAGGGCGATAGCCCGGCCTGGCGGCCGCTGCGCGCCTTCGACGACGGGCGGCAGGTCTTCATCGAGTTCCCGCGCGGCATCGGACAGGGCGAGATGCCGCCGCTCTTCGTCATCGGGCCGGAGGGCGAGGGGCAGCTCGTCAACTACCGGGTCCGGCAGAACTTCATGATCGTCGACCGGCTCTTCGCGGCCGCCGAACTGCGCCTCGGCGACCGGCAGCAGCGCGTGCGCATCCTGCGCACCGACGGCCGCGCGAGATGAGCGGGGCGGCGCCGGAACGGGGCGGGAGCGAACGCGACATCGCCGCGGCGCTCCGCCTGCGCCCCGACCCGCCGCGCGTGGTGCGGCTCTCGCGCCGCGTGCTGGTCGGGCTTGGCGTCGCGGCCGGGCTCGGCATCGGGGCGGCGCTGATCGTCGCCCTGCAGGGCCGCAGCGGCGGCGAGGGGCCGCGGGAACTCTACAGCACTGACCGGAACCCGCAGGCCGACGGCCTGGCCACCCTGCCGCGCGACTATGCTGGGATCCCGCAGCTGGGACCGCCGCTGCCGGGCGATCTGGGCCGACCGATCGTGCGGGCGCAGGAGCGCGGCCAGCCGGTCGTGCCGCCGGCCGCACCAACGACCGCCGATCCAGCCGAACAGCGGCGGCTCCAGGAGATCGAGGCGGCGCGCACGAGCAGGCTCTTCGTGCAGGTTGAGGCGCGCGGCGAACCGCGCGGTGCTGCGTCCGCGGGACCACTCGCAGCGGATCCGGGCGCCGTGGCGATTGCTCCCGACGCCACCGACCGGCGGCTCGCCTTCCTGAGCGGGCCTGCCGATCGCCGCACGACCTCGCAGGATCGGCTCCAGGCGCCCGCCAGCCCCTTCGTCATCCAGGCCGGCAGCGTCATTCCCGCGGCGCTGCTGACCGGGCTGCGCTCCGACCTGCCGGGGCAGATCACCGCCCAGGTCACCGCCAACGTCTTCGACAGCCCGTCCGGACGGCACCTGCTCATCCCGCAGGGTGCCCGCCTGATCGGCGCCTATGACAGCCGCGTCAGCTTCGGGCAGCGGCGCATCCTGCTCGTCTGGAACCGGCTGATCCTGCCCAACGGGCGCTCCATCGTGCTGGAACGCATGCCGGGCGCGGACGAGGCGGGCTACGCCGGGCTCGAGGACGGCGTCGACTACCACTGGGGGCGGCTTTTCCTCGCCGCGGGCCTTGCGACGTTGCTCAACCTCGGCCTGGAACTCGGCCGCGACGACGAAAGCGACATCGCCCGCGCCATCCGCGAGAGCGGCCAGGACACCGTCGGCCGCGCCGGCGAGGAGATCGTCCGGCGGCAACTCTCCGTCCCGCCGACGCTGACCGTGCGGCCCGGCTTTCCTGTCCGCGTCATCGTCCACCGTGACCTTGTGCTCGAGCCCTACGGAGGCTGACCCATGCCGAAGCTGAAGCTCGGCCCGATCCTTGACGACCGGCCTGTGAAGCTCACCGTCGAACTGCCGGCGGAGCTGCACCGCGACTTGGTCGCCTACGCGGACGCGCTCTCGCGCGAGACAGGGCAGCAGGTCGAGCCCACGAAGCTGGTCGCACCGATGCTGGCGCGTTTCCTCGCGAGCGACCGGGGGTTCCGCTCGGCACGCCGGCCTGCGGCTCGATCGCGCGCGCCGAATCCTCAGCCAGCGCCGCCGCCACGTGAACCCGCCGCCTGACACGCACGGAGCAGCGCGAGGAACCGGCGCAGAACCGGATTGTCGCGCTTCGGGTCCCAGTACGCAGCAACCTCAACCATCGTCAGCCCGGTCGCGTCGCCGACGGGCCGGAACACGACGCCTGGATAGGATGCGCCGGAGGCGGACGCTGCGAGGACTGCGACACCGAGGCCGGTGCCGACCAGATTGAACATGCCCTCCCGGCCGACGTCATGCGCTGCGAACCGGGCCGTGTGCCCCTCAGGAAGCAGACTCTGGACTGTCGCCCGCACCTCCGGTCCAGAGCCGCGGGAGGCGACGATGAACGTCTCGCCGGCCAGGTCCTGCCAGAGAACCAAGCCAGCGCCGGCAAGCGCATGGCGCTCGGGCAAGGCCACCATCCCGGCCTCCTGCCAGAGCGCCAGGCGGTCCAAGCCCGGTTCGTCATGCGGCCCGAGGAGGATCGCGACATCCGCGCGGCCGCGACGCAGGTCGCCCAGAAGCTGCGCACGGTCGCCCTCGATCACGGAAAGGTCCACACCTTGATGCCGCCCGACGAACTGCAGCAGGGCGTCGCGGAAACGCCCGATCGACGCCGAGAAATAGGTCCCGACGACCAGCTGACCGACGAGGCCTGAGCCAGCTGCTCGTGCCGCGCCGGTAGCACCTTCGAGCTCGGCGAACATGCGCAGAGCAGCCCGCAGGAACCGTTCACCCGCAGCGGTCGTCCTGATTCCCGACGGTCGCCGCTCGAACAGCGATACGCCGAGTTCGTCCTCGAGCCCCTTGATCCTTCGGCTGACGACCGCGGGTGACAGCTTCGCCGTTCGTGCTGCGAGCCGAATGCTGCCGTGACGCTCGACCTGCGTCGCGAGCTGGAGCGCCCGGAGATTGATTGATCCGTCGAGATGCCCCCGTGCAGGAGCGGAACCGCGCTTCCTTTCCATCGCAGCCAGCCGGACCCTCCGGCCGACCCCGATCCCGGTCGCGCACGGGCCTTGGAGCACGCCAGCGGCGCGCAGGACCGGCCCTCATTGCCTGTCGCGTCTGCCAGACTGCCCGAGCCGGCAAACCGGCTGCAATCACATTTCGTCGGGAGGTGTTTCCAGGCGCGTCAGCGGCGGAACCGTTACGGGGCAGCGCTCGCCACGGCGATTCGGCCTCCACGGCAGACGAGGAAATCCTGCGCCAAGCCTGCTTCGACCGGCCTGCCGGACGGCGCCCCCGCCAGCCGACTGCTTCCGTGGTGCTTCCGTGAGCACCTGAAGCACGCGCCGGCCGAAAAACGCTTCAGCTAGCGCCTTGATTAGTGTAGAGAATTTGGCGGACCCGATTGGATTCGAACCAACGACCTCTGCCTTCGGAGGGCAACGCTCTATCCAGCTGAGCTACGGGTCCTTGCCTTTGGGCTTCCTAGCGCAACGCGCCTGGCCAGGGAAGAGGCACCCGCCGATTACCGCTTCCCGGCATAGCTCGCCCCCATCCCCGCAGAGGGATCGTTCTGGATGCCATAGGGCGGGATCGGGTAGCGCAGGCCGTTCTTCGCCAGCGCCTTCATCCCCTCCACCGCCACGCGCAGGTCGGCTGGGGAAAGCGCCATCAGCATTTCCTCATCGGGCACGCCGCCGTAGCGCCGCTCGGCGAAGCAAGGTAGGGAGAGGCTGGGCTGGCCCGTCGCCAGAGCGCGACCCCAGCTATCGGCGCAGGCCGTCTCCCCCACCACGCTCCATTCGAATTTGCGGTAGTTCCGGTACTGCAGCCCGTTGATCAGGATGATCATCTGCCCCGGCGTCGCGTAGACCAGGCAGATAGCGGGGGAGGGCAACCGCCCGCTTTCCAGCGGGCTGACGGCCATGGCCTGGTAACGGCCGAAGGGCACGCAGCTCAGCGCCGCCTGCCGTGCCGCGGCGTCCTCCTGGGTGCCGTGCCATACGTTCACATAGCGCTCGCCGCGCAGGAATTCCTCATCCCGCGGCGAGAGGCCGATGACGGCGCCGCATTGCGCGCCCACCAGATCCGCCTGGGTGATGCCCACCGTCCAGCCCAGCCGGGACGCCATGCTGACGATCTGGTCGGTGGTGTGCCGCGATTTCGGCCGGCGGATGCGGGGGATGGCCTCCATCTCCTCGACGGTCTCGAAGAGCTGCATGCCGATGATGGTGGTCTTCAACCGCAGCAGCGCATTCACCTCGGCGGGGAGGCGTTGCGCCTCGGCGGGCGCGGTCTCGGGCATTGTGTTTCCTCCCGGGTGTTGAGGGGGAGCTCTGCTCCCCTCCTTGGACGCAGTGCGTCCACCCCCCACGCAAGGGGCCGAAAGACCCTTTGAACCCCTGAGTCGCAGGTTCGACCAGCGAGCCCGAAACCCATGGTTTCCAAAGGCCCTTCGGCCTTTGGCGGAGGGAGTTCGAGGGAGGCAGAGCCTCCCTCGATTACGCTGCCCGCACCAGCTTGCCTGGCCGCGCCCCCGTCTCCACGCCCTTCTCGAAGATCGGCGTGCCGGCGCAGATGGTCATGTCGTAGCCATCCACCTGCTGCACCAGCCGCCGCCCGCCGGCCGGCAGGTCGTAGATCATCTCCGGGTGGTGGGCCTTCAGCGCCTCGAAGTCGATGATGTTGACATCCGCCTTCTTGCCCGCTTCCAGCCGGCCACGGTCATGGAAGCCGAAGAAATCCGCCGTCTCGCTGGTCTGCCGCTTAACCACGAATTCCAGCGGCAGCCGCGGCCCGCGGGTGCGGTCGCGCACCCAATGCGTCAGCATGGTGGTGTTGAGCGAAGCGTCGCAGATCACGCCGCAATGCGCGCCGCCATCCGAAAGCCCCAGCACCGTGTGCGGGTCCTGGATCATCTCCCGCACCACTTCCAGATCGCCATGCACGTAGTTGGTCACCGGGAAGTACAGCATCCGCTTGCCGTCGCCGCCGGTCAGGAAGTCGTAGCAGTATTCCTGCGGGCTCTGGTTGGTCTTCGCCGCCAGCGCCTCGATGCTCTTCTCCGGCGGCGGCTCGTAATCCGGCACGCCGCCGAGGTCGTACATGCGGTCCCAGCGGGTGGCGATCTGGCGCGACAGCGGCGGCAGCACCTCCATCAGCCGCGGCGAGGCCTCCTGCGAAAGGATATGCGCCCGCACCTCCGGGTCCCGCAGCCGGACAAGCTGTTCCTCGGGCGAAAGCCGCGCCAGCTCGGCGAAGCCCTCGCGCAGCGCGAAGGGGTTGAGCGAGGTGGTGAGGCCGAGGATCAGCCCCACCGGCCGCCCCGCCACCTGGGCGGAGAGCGGCAGCCCGTCCTTCCGGGCGGCGCGGATGTGGTCCATCAGGCGGCGCCAGCGCTGCGGGTCGTAGGACCGGTCCGTCAGCAGGAACCACACCGGGCGGTTGCTGTCCTTAGCGATCTGCCGGAGCCAGCCGAACTCGGTGCTCTCATCCTCGAAATCGCTCAGCATGCCGAAGGCGCCGCGCTTCGCCCTGCCCATGGCGCGGCCGATCGCGATCAGCTCCTCATGCTCGGCGTAGCGGCCGGGCACCAGCTCGCCGGCGGGCGTCTTGTGCTGGTCCGTGCGGCTGGTGGTGAAGCCGAAGGCGCCGGCCTTCAGCGCTTCCTCCGTCAGCCTCGCCATCAGCGTGATGTCGTCTTCCGTCGCCATCTCGCGGTTGATGGCGCGCTCGCCCATCGCATAGACGCGCAGCGGGTGGTGCGCCACCTGCGCCGCCACGTCGATGGTGCGCGGCAGCCGCGCCAGCGCGTCCAGATATTCCGGGAAGCTTTCCCAATCCCATTTCAGCCCCTCGGCCAGGGCGATGCCGGGGATGTCCTCCACCCCCTCCATCAGGTCGATCAGCGCCTGGTGGTGCGCCTTCTTCACCGGCGCGAAGCCCACGCCGCAATTGCCGAACATGATGGTCGTGGCGCCATGCCAGGAGGAGGGGGCGAGCACCGAATCCCAGGTCGCCTGGCCGTCGTAATGGGTGTGCACATCCACCCAGCCCGGCGTCACCAGCCTGCCTTCAGCATTCACCTCGCGCTTGCCGGGGCCGGCCTTACCGCCGACCTGGGCGAGCTTGTCGCCGTCGATGGCGACATCCCCGGTGAAGCGGGGGGCGCCGGTGCCATCCACGATGGTCCCGCCGCGGATCACCAGGTCATGCATCTTACGTCTCCTCATCCCGGGTAGGTCGTTCGACCAAGCAGCATGGCCCGGTCCGGCGCCGACGGCAACCCAGGCTTGCGGCCCGGCGCCGCAAAGGCCAGCCTTGGGGAGCCAGGGAGAGGGCCCGGACATGCTGCTGCAAGGCGAAATCGCGCTCATCACCGGCGCCGCGGGCGGCATTGGCCGTGCCATCGCCTGCGCCCTGGCCGCCGAGGGCGCCGAATTGATCCTGGCCGACAACAATACCGCGGCGGGAGAGCAGCTTGCCGAGGCGCTCGGCCTACCGCACCGCTTCCTGCCCTGCGACCTGGCGGTGCCGGAGGGGGCGGAGGCGCTGCTCCGCACCGTGCTGGCGGAGGCGCCGCGGCTTTCGCTCTTCGTCCATGCCGCCAGCCCGCGCCGGCTGGAAGCGGAGCGGGCGCTGGACGTCTCGGCCGAGGCCTGGGACCGGATGGTGAATGTCAACCTCCGCGCCGGCTTCGTGCTGGGCCAGGGAATCGGGCGGCATATGCGGGCGGCGAGGATCCCCGGCCGGATGATCTTCATCACCTCCCTGCATGCGGAGACGCCGCGCAACCTGCCGCACTATTCCGCGAGCAAGGCGGGGATGACGATGGTGATGAAGGAGCTGGCGCGGGCGCTGGGGCCGGCTGGCATCCGGGTGAACGCCATTGCGCCGGGGGCCATTGCCGGCGGCGGCTTCCAGGCGGACCCGAAGCTGGCGGCCGCCATCGCCATGGGCAGGCTGGGCCAGGCGGAAGACGTAGCGAAGATGGCGGTGGCGCTGCTGGCGGACCGGTTCTCGGGCTATGTCACCGGGACGAGCGTCGTCGTGGATGGCGGGCTGGCGCTGTACAATTGGCTGGCGCCGGGGTGATGGGGGCTTCGCCCCCACCCCCCCGGCAGGAGGCGTGCCTCCTGCACCTCCGCCGGATTGCCGGCACTGCCGGCAACGCCCCTCCCCCGGACCCCGGCGGTTCAACCCTCGGGTCTGAAACTCACGGCGGGGTCCGGGGGGAAGCTCTTCCCCCCGGCGGGGTCCAGGGGCAGAGCCCCTGGTCAGGGTTTGGGGGGCGAAGCCCCCAGCTACCCATCCAATAATTGCGCATCCTCCGCCGCCCAGCCCAGCCGTACCGCCGCCCCTGCCGGCAGCGCCGCGCCGGGCGACCATTCGGTGGTGCTCAGCGCCAGGCTCTGCCCCAGCGCCTGCACCACATAGCGCGCATGCCGGCCGAGGAAGGTGCAGGACTCCACCACCCCCGCCACCGGCCCGTCCGGCAGCAGCCGCAGCCGCTCCGGCCGCACGGAGAGCAGCGCCTTGCCGCCCTGCTCCGGCACCGCAACCCCATCCGGCAGCCGCGCCCGGCCGAGACTGCCATCGGCGAAGCGCAGCACCGCCAGCCCGTCCGCCACCCCGCAGAAGCTGCCGGTCAGGAAATTGGTCTCGCCGAGGAATCCCGCCACGAAGGGCGTGCGCGGATGCAAATAGACCTCGGCCGGGGAGCCGAGCTGGACCAGCCGCCCCTCCGCCATCACCGCGATGCGGTCGGACATGCCCATCGCCTCATCCTGGTCATGCGTGACGAACAGGATGGAGATGCCAACCCGCCGCTGAATCGCCTTGATCTCCTGCTGCAGGCTCTCCCGCAGCTTGCGGTCGAGCGCCCCCAGCGGCTCGTCCAGCAGCAGCGCGTCGGGCTCGAAGACCAAAGCGCGGGCCAGCGCCACGCGCTGCTGCTGCCCGCCGGAAAGCTGCCGTGGCTGGCGCCCGGCGAAGGCAGACAAGCCGACCTTCTCCAGCATCTCGCCGGCGCGGCGGCGCTGCTCCGCCCCGGGCAGGCCGCGCATGCGCAGCGGGAAGGCGACGTTCTCCAGCACGCTCATATGCGGGAACAGCGCATAGCCCTGGAACACCACGCCGAAATTCCGCCGCTCCGGCGGCAGGCCGGCGACATCCTGGCCGGCGACGAGGATCTCGCCGCGATCCGGCGCCTCGAACCCCGCCACCATCATCAGCGTGGTGGTCTTGCCGGAGCCGCTGGGGCCGAGCAGCGTCAGGAACTCCCCCGGCTGGAGGTGGAAGGACACGTCCCGCACCGCCAGGTGCGGCCCGTAATTCTTGTGAAGGCCCCTGACCTCCACGCTGCGCCCCGAGACGGTCACGGCTGCACTTCCCCTCGCCGTCCCAGCGCCTGCACCACCAGCCCCAGCACCGCCAGGGCGATGAAGACGGAGGCGGCGGCGGCGATCTTCGGCGTCAGCTCGAATTGAATGGCGGTGAACATGCGGACCGGCAGGGTCACGCCCTGCGGCCCTTGCAGGAACAGGGCGATCACCACCTCGTCGAAGGAGACGGCGAAGCCGAGCAGCGCGCCGGCGCCGAGCCCTGGCCGTACTGCCGGCCAGTACACATGCCGCAGCACGGAAGGAAAGCGGGCCCCGAGGCTGCGGGCGGAGCGGATCAGCGCCGGGTCCAGGTTTGCCGCCAGGCTGGTCTGCACCGAGATGAACACATAGGGCGTGGCCAGCAGCCCATGCGCCAAGCCGATGGAGAGCGGGCTGCCCAGCAATTGCAGCCGGGCGAAGACCAGATACTGCCCCAGCGCCAACACCACCACCGGCACAACGATGGGCGACATGATGAGGCCGATGAGCAGCCCCCGACCCGTGAAGCGCCTGCCATGCAGCCCGACCGCCGCGGCCGTGCCGCACACCGCGCCCACCAGCGTGGCGAGCAGCGCGACCTGCAGCGAGAGCAGGGTGGAGGCCGTCCAATTCCCGTCCCCGACATAGTCGAGGAAGGGCCGCACCGAGACCCATTCCGGCGGGAATTGCAGCAATTGCCCGCGCGTCAACGCCATCGGCACGATGATGAGGGAGGGCAGCAGCAGGAAAAGCAGGATGGGTGCTGCCGCCGCCAGCAGCAGCGCCCGCCCGCCACGGGAGCCGCGTTCAGCCTCCGCCATGCTGCCCTCGGGAAGCGAATTGCTGCAGCACGATCACCGGCGTGATGGCGGCGAGGATCAGCATGGCCAGCGCCGCCGCGGCGTTGAAATCCACCAGCTCATGCACGTAGTAGCTGACGAGGTTGGACACCATCATGTCCGAGGGCGAGCCGAGCACCACCGGCGTCACGTAGAAGCCGGCCGAGACGATGAAGGCCAGCAGCCCTGCGCTCAGCACGCCCGGCATGGTCAGCGGCAGCAGCACCGTCCAGAACAGCGCCAGCGTGCCGGCGCCAAGGCTGCGCGCCGCCCGCTCCACCCGCAGGTCGATGCCGCGCATGGCGGTGTAGATGGGGAAGACGGCATAGGGCAGCACGTAATGCACCATGCCGATGATGACGGCGAGGCGGTTGTGCAGCAGCGTCACCGGCGCGGTGGTCAGCCCGGCCCATTGCAGCAGCCCGTTCACCACGCCGTTGTCCTGCAGCAGGGCGGCCCAGGCGAAGTTCTTCACCAGCACCGCCGTCCAGAAGGGCAGCATGATGAAGGCCAGCAGCAGGGCGCGGGTGGCCGGGCCGCAGCGCCACAGCCCGGCCGCCAGCACATAGCCCAGCAGCAGGGCGATGGCGGTGGTGGTGAGGCTGATGGCAACCGTGTTGGTCGCGGCGCGCCATAGCAGGCGGCCCTGCGTCACCTCGGCGTAATGCCCCCAGCCCTCGGTGAGGCTCATTTGCAGCATGCCGGCGAGCGGATAGAGGGCGAGGCCGCCATAGAGCAGCCCCGCGGGCAGCAGCAGCCAAAGCAGCGGCAGGCGATGCGGTGTGGCGGCCATGGCTCAGGCCGCGGGAGGGGTCGGGGGGGTCATGTCGGCCGGGACGGGCATATTGGGCAGCCGGCAAAGCAAGGGATATGCCACTGCCGCGGTCAGTTTCCGTCATCCGCCGCCCCGCCCCAGGTATGGAATTTGCAACGCCCCTTCAGCGAAGCTGTGGGGGAGTTTGGCGGATGGCAGCGAAGACCTTCATCCCGATGCGGCGGCGGGCCCTGCTCGGCGCCGGCGCGGCGGCGCTGGGCGGGCTGGCGGCGGGGCGCGGCCAGGCGCAGCCGGTGACCATCAACGTCGCGGCCTATGGCGGCGTGATCAACGAATACCTGATGAAGACCTTCGGCGTGCCCTTCGAGCGCGAGACCGGCATCAAGGTGAATTTCGGCACCAACGCTTCCCTCGCCCTGGCGCGTCTGCAGGCCAGCTCCGGCGGGCCGGCGCAATGGGACATCATCGTCATGTCCGGCTCGGAATACGCCTCGGCGGTGGAGCAGAATTTGCTCGCCCCCTATGACTACGCGGTGGTGGATCCGCATGGCCGCATCCCCGCGGCCTACCGGCAGTCGCATGGGGTGAAGCTCTCGCTCTATCTCTTCTCCATGTGCTGGGACAAGCGGCAGATCCCGGATGAGCAGGCGCCGAAAACGCCGGCGGAATTCTGGGATACCGAACGCTTCAAGGGCAAGCGCTCGCTCTATTCCAACGTGGTCGACGGCAGCGTGCTGGAAATGGCGCTGCTGGCGGATGGCGTGGCGCTGGACAAGCTCTACCCGCTGGATGTGGACCGCGCCCTGCGCAGCCTGGAACGGCTCGGCCGGCAGAACGTCATCTGGCACACCACCAACCAGGAGCCGATCCAGCAGCTCACCTCCGGCGCCGTCTCACTCGCCACGGCCTTCAACGGCCGCGTCATCCTGGCCAACCGCTCCGGCGCGCAGCTCAATTACCGCCCGGCCTACAGCGCGGTCAGCGGCAGCCCCTATACGGTCAGCCGGGCCTCGGCGAAGAAGGCGGAGGCGTTCCGCTTCCTCAGCTATATGCTGACCAATCCGGAGGCGGGGGCGGAGTATATGCAGCTCACCCGCTACGCCCTGCCCAATACGGAAGCGCTGAAGCTCGTGCCGCAGGCGGTGTTGGATGAGCTGCCGACCAGCCCCTCGCTGCAGGACAAGGTCTTTCTCAAGAGCGATGCCTGGTGGTCGGCCAATATCGCCAGCGCCACGCGGAAATTCCGGGAGTGGCAGCTCGGCGGCTGAGCGGCGGCGGCCGGGCGCCCTGCCCGGCCGCCCGGTTCAGTCATTCGCCTGGCGCAGCGCGGCGCAGACCGCCTCCGTCACCTGCTGCGTCGTCGCCTTGCCGCCGAGATCCGGCGTGTGCAGGGCGGGGTCGGCGGTCACCCGCTCCACCGCCTTCATCAGCCGGTCGGCGGCGGGCTTCTCGCCCAGATGCTCCAGCAGCATCGCCGCGGTCCAGAAGGTGGCGACGGGGTTGGCGATGCCCTTGCCGGTGATGTCGAAGGCCGAGCCATGGATCGGCTCGAACATCGAGGGCGCTTCGCGTTCCGGGTTGATGTTGGCGGTGGGCGCGATGCCGAGCGAGCCGGCCAAGGCCGCGGCGAGGTCGGACAGGATGTCGGCATGCAGATTGCTCGCCACGATGGTGTCCAGCGTCTGCGGCCGCAGCACCATGCGCATGGTCATGGCGTCCACCAGCATCTTGTCCCAGGTGACGTCGGGGAATTCCCCGGCGACCTCGGCGGCGATCTCGTCCCACATCACCATGGCATGACGCTGGGCGTTGCTTTTCGTCACCACCGTCAGGAATTTCCGCGGCCGGGACTGCGCCAGGCGGAAGGCGTAGCGCATGATGCGCTGCACGCCCGCCCGGGTCATGACGGAGACATCCGTCGCCACCTCGATCGGCAACCCCTGATGCGCCCGGCCGCCGACGCCGGAATACTCCCCCTCGGAATTCTCCCGCACGATCACCCAGTCCAGCTCCGGCCCGGCGACGTTGCGCAGCGGGCTGGTGATGCCGGGCAGGATGCGCGTCGGCCGGACATTGGCGTACTGGTCCAGCGGTTGGCAGATGGCGAGGCGCAGCCCCCAGAGCGTCAGATGGTCCGGAATATCCGGCGCGCCGACGGCGCCGAACAGGATGGCGTCATAGGCGCGGAGCTGCGCCACGCCATCCGCCGGCATCAGCACGCCGTGCTTGCGGTAGTAGTCGGAGCCCCAGTCGAAATCGGTGAATTCCAGGGTGAAGCCGCCATCGCGCTCGGCGCAGGCCTTGAGGGCCTCGACCCCCGCCGCGACCACTTCCGGCCCGATGCCGTCGCCGCCCATGGCGGCGATGCGGTAGCTGCGCATGGCTCCCCTCCCCTTCCTGCTGCCCGATTGGCGGGCGAGGGCCGACTGAAGCGAAGCGGGCGCCCGGGGTCAACCGGCCGGGCGGGAGCAGGCGGGGCGGTCGCGCTATTCCGGCGCATCCGGCGGCAATTGCCCGACCCACAGCCCGTCCCGCAGCATCGCCGCCACCTCCGCCCGCAAGAGCTGGGTGAAATGCTGCACCGCGCCCGAGCCCGGACCGGCCAGGGGCTGGGCCAGCACCAGCCGGCGGGAAAGGCCGGGCGTCACGATCGGCGCGGCCATCAGCTTGCCGGCGGCGATCTCCCCCTGCACCGCGCCCAGCGGCAGGATGGTGGCGCCGACACCGCGCAGCACCAGCGCCTTCAGCACCTCCAGCGAATCCGCTTCCACCGCCACATCCAGCGTCACGCCATGCAGCCGCGCCGCGCGGTCGATCAGCAGCCGCAGCCCGTGCTGCCTGCCGGTGAGGACCAGGCGCTGACGCAACGCCTCGGCCAGCTTCAGGGGGCTGGCCTTGCCGCTTCCGGGGGTGAGCAGGAAGAGGTCCTCATCCAGCAGCGGGGTGTGGCGCAGATTCTCCACCGCCGCGGTGGCCTGCACCACGGCCAGATCCACCTGCCCGGCATGCAGCCATTCCTGCAGATAGCCGGAGGAGGCGGAGACGATCCGCAGACCCATCGCCGGGTAGCGCTCCAAGAAATTCTCCACCAGCCGCGCCGCCAGCAACCCGCCGAGGGAGGGCATGAGGCCGAAGACGAGCTGGCCGCCTTCCTCGGCGGCGGAGAGGGCGAGCTCCGCCCGCGTCTCCTCCATGCGCTGCAGGATCTCCCGCGCCCGGCCGAGCAGCAGGTGGCCGGGCTGGGTCAGCACCATGCCGCGGCCATGGCGGGTGAAGAGGCTCACCTTCAGCTCCTGCTCCAGCAGGCGGAGCTGGCGGCTGAGGGCCGGCTGGGCGATGCGCAGCCGCTGTGCCGCCTTGCTGACGCTGCCGAGCTCCGCGACGTGGAGGAAGGTGGTGAGCTGCCGGAAATCCATGCCCCCCCGCCCCTCGCCTCGCGCTGCATGGCGGCGCGATTCATGGCACTGCAACGCCTTGAACCGCAATTGATGTCAGGGCATGCAAATGCGATGCCATGCCCACGCCGCGGCCGCTTTCGCGTCCCCGCGGAACCGAACCGCCCGCTGCCCTGGCGCGGCGCCGCACGAGGCCGCGCGTCCGGGGCCCCCGCGGCGTTGCGCAGCAACGTCGTGGGGAATCAGAGCGTGTGCAGATCTACCCGCTGCGCCACGGCACGCCAGCGCGGCACCTCCCGCTGCATGATCTCGGCGAGTTCGGTGGGCGGGGCCAGAACCGGCTCGAAGGCCTGGCCCTTCAGCCATTCCTGGATCGGGTCCAGCCTCGTCGTGGCGTTGATCTCCCGGTGCAGCAGCCCGGCAATGGCGGGCGGCGTGCCGCCGGGCAGGAAGAAGGCCTGCCAGGAGTCGATGCCGACGGCGGGGTGGCTTTCCGCCAGGGATTCGACCTCCGGCATGAAGATCGAGCGGCGCGGCGAGGTGACGGCGAGCGGCCGCACCTGGCCGTTGCGGGAGAGCGAGAGCGCCACCGGCATGGAACAGAAGCCGGCGGGGATCTGCCCGGCGGTCAGCGCCTGGGACAGCGGGCCGCCGCCGCGGAAGGCCACCGGCGTCACCGGCACGCCCGCCTCGGACAGCAGCGCGGAGGCGAGATGGCCGGCGGAGCCGACGCCGGGATTGCCCACGCTGATATCGCCCGGCCTGGCCTTCGCCGCGGCGGCGAATTCGGAGAAGCTCCTCAGCGGGGAGGAGGGCTGGACGCAGAGCACATGGGCGATGCGCGCGGTCAGCGCCAGGGCTTCCAGGTCCTTCAGCGGATCGAAGGAAAGATCGGGGAAAAGCCCGGGGGCGACGGCCACATTCTCCGCCGTCAGCAGCATGGTGGTGCCATCCGGCTTGGAGCGGGCGACGTGCTCGGTGCCAATATTGCCGCCGGCGCCGCTGCGATTGTCCACGGAGACGCGCCACCCGAGGCGCTGGGTGAGCGCCTGGGCGTAGTAGCGCCCGAGGATGTCGAGGCTGCCGCCGGGCGCGAAGGGCACCACGATGCGCACGGGGTTGTTGCCGGGAAAGTCCTGCGCGAGGGCCGGGCGCGCCAAGGCGCAGGCCGCCAAGGGCAGCAGGGAGCGTCTGGTGAACCGCATTGATCAGCCTCCGACGTATGTGCCGCCGTGGCCTGGCTTCTTCCCCACTGATGGAGGGGGAGCTCTGCTCCCCCTCAAACTCCCCCACGCAAAGGGCCGAAAGGCCCTTTGAACCCTTGAGTTTTGGAGCCGACGGTCGAAGCGCCAAACTCAAGGTTTCCAAGGCCCTTCGGCCTTTGGCGGGGTGAGCTCGAGAAGGGTCGCGCCGTAAGGCGCGCCTGCGGCGCGACGCCCCTCTCGATACCCTATTGCTTCCAGCGCCCGCCTTTCCGTTCCAGCACGCGCTGCAACCCCTCGAACTCCGCGACGCCGTATTTCGGATCGGCCCGCCACCGCCTGTTGCGGGCACCGACCGCGGCGACCACCTCCGGGTCGATCGGGTGCGGCGCCACCTGCTGCATCCGCGCCGCCACCTCGATCTCCGAGGCGCGCTCCAGATAGTACATGTGCTTGAACGCGCCGGGGATGGTGAAGCCCCAGGCCAACAGCCCGTGATTCAGCAGCACCACCGCGCTGCCGCGCCGGCAGCTCTCGCCCAGTGCCTCGCATTCATCCTGCGTCGCCGGCACGCCGAATTCATGCCAGGCCAGCGCGTCATACACGTAGAGCGCATCCTGGCTGATCGGCCGCAAGCCATCCTTCACCAGGGCGCAGGCGACGCCGGCGCGGGTGTGCGTATGCAGCACGCACATCGCCTCCGGGCAGCTTTTGTACACGGCGCTGTGGATGGTGAAGCCGGCGGCGTTGTGCGGCCCCTGCTCGCCGATCACCTTGCCGTCCATGTCCATCTTGATGAGGCGGGAGGCCGTCACCTCGTCGAACATGTCGCCATAGCGGTTGAGCAGGAAGGTCTCGGGCTCCCCGGGCACGCGGGCGGAGATATGGGTGTTGATGATGTCGGTCCAGCCGAAATGCTCGGCGATGCGGTAGAGCGCCGAGAGGTCGCAGCGCGCCTGCCACTCGGCATCGGACATGGCGGCGGATTGCAGTGCGACGGACATGGCTTCCCTCCCCTTCAGGCCACCGGGGCCGGCTGCATCACCCATTCGCGGATCTCGGCGCCATGCTCGTCCAGCGCCGGCGCCGGGCGGCGCACGGCGGAGGGCGTGGCGGCGAGCTTCACCGCCGGCGCCAGCACGTGCGAAAGCCCCTGCGTCATCCCCGGCACCTCCGCCACCAGGCCCCGCGCCACGGCCTGGGGATGCGCCAGCGCCTCGTCGTAATGCAGCACCGGCGCGGCGGGGATGCCGGCCTCCGCCAGCGCCGCCAGCCAGGAGTCGTTGTCCCGGGCGGCGAAGGCTGGCGAGAGGGCGGCGATCAGCGCGCCATTCGCCGCCACCCGGGCGGCGACCGTGGCGAAGCGCGGCTCCTCCGCCAGGCCGGGTAGGCCGAGCAGGGCGCAGAGCTTGCGGAAGAAGCCGTTCTGCCCGGCGCCGACCGTGATGTAGCCATCCGCCGTACGGAAAACCTGGTAGGGCGCGGTGCCGCGATGCGCCTGGCCCAGCCGCTGCGGCCGCTGCCCAGTGCCCAGCACCTGCGCCGCCTCATAGAGGCTGAAAGCCATGGCGCTCTCGAACAGCGAGGCCTCGACGAACTGCCCCAGCCCCGTCCGCTCCCGCGCCTGCAGCGCGCCCAGCACGCCGATGCAGGCGAACATGCCGCCGGCGACATCGGAGATGGCAATCGGCAGGCGATGCGGCTCGCCCGCCGCCGGGCCGTTCAGCGCCATCAGGCCGGCCATCGCCTGGGTCATCAGGTCGAAGCCGCCCTGGCTGGCGAGCGGCCCGGTCTGACCGAAGCCGGAGACGGAGCAGAGGATCAGCCGCTCGTTCAGCGCCGAGGCACGCGGCCAGTCCAGCCCCATCCGCGCCAGGGCGCCGGGGCGCATATTCTCCACGAGAATGTCAGCGCGAGCGACGAGGCGCCGCAACACCTCGGCGTCCTCCGGCAGCTTCGGGTCCAGGGCGATGCTGCGCTTGTTGCGGTTCCACAGGGCGAAGGGCGCGCCCATGCCATTCACCTGGGGCGGCATGGCGCGGGCCTCGTCGCCGCTGCCGGGCCGCTCCACCTTGATGACGTCGGCGCCCATATCGCCCAGCAGCATGGTGCAATAGGGGCCGGCGAGGTGGCTGGTGAGATCCACCACGGTCAGCCCGGCCAGGGCGCCGGGGGCAGGAAAGGCGGTGCCGTCCATCATGCGGGGCCCTCAGCTTCCGGTGAAATGCGGCGGCCGCTTGGCGAGGAAGGCGGCGGTTGCCTCCTGCATGTCGCGGCTGGCCATGGCGAGATGGGCGGCGGCGGTGACGGCATCGGCGCGCAGCATCCCCTCCCCCGCTGCCGCGACGTCGAGCGCCAGCTTCATGCCGGCGATGGAGAGCGGTGCGCGGCGCAGCAGCGCGGCGACCAGCGCGGCGGCGGCGGCGGGCGCATCCGCCGCCACCTCATCCACCAACCCGCAGGCCAGCGCCTCCTCCGCCTGCATCCGGTCGCCGAGGAAGAGGATGCGCTTGGCCATGGGCAGCCCGACCAGCGATTGCAGCCGCCGGCAATCGCCATAGGAATAGACCACGCCGAGATGCGAGGCCGGAATGCCGAGGCTTGCCCCCGGCGCGGCGATGCGGAAATCGCAGGCCATCGCGAAGGCCATGGCGCCGCCGAGGCAATAGCCCTCGATCAGCGCGACGCTCGGCTTGCGGCAGGCGGCCAACGCCTCCACCGCGGTGTCGCTGATGCGGCGATGCTCCTTCAGCATCGCCAGCCGCCGCCCCTCGCCTTCCGCCAGATCGCCGATATCGGCGCCGGCGGAAAAGCAGCCATCGGCGCCGCGCAGCACTATGGCGCGCAGCTTCGGCATTTCCGCCGCGGCGGCGAAGATGGCGGTCAGGGTGCGGTACATCGCCAGGGTGATGGCGTTGCGCTTGGCCGGCCGGTCGAAGACGACCGTCAGCACCCCCTCCTCCAGGCGGAGCGTCAGACCCTCGCAATCGGGCAGGGCCAATTCGCTCATCAGAAGGGCGTGTCGCCGGCGACGGTCACCCGGTGCATGACGCGGCGGAAGCCCTGGTAGTCGTTGATCGCGTCATGCAGGGTGCAGCGATTGTCCCAGAAGGCGATCGAGCCCGGCTCCCAGCGGAAGCGGCAGGTGAATTCCTGCCGCACCTGATGCGCGAAGAGGAAGGCCAGCAGCGGCGCGCTTTCCGCCTCCGTCATGCCGGCGAAGCGGATGGTGTGGGAGGAGGAGACGAAGAGCGCCTTGCGCCCGGTCTCCGGATGGGTACGGATGACCGGGTGCTCCGCCTCGAAGAGCTTCGGCGGCAGGTCGGGCCGCACATCCTCGCGCGTGCGGAATTTGTCGGCGATGACGGAGCTGTTGATGCCGCGCAGCCCTTCCAGCATGCGCTGCATGGCGGGGGAGAGCGCCTCATAGGCGGCGGTGCAGGAAGCGAAGGCGGTGTCGCCGCCATGGGGCGGCGTTTCCCGGGCGATCAGCATGGTCGCCATGGGGGGCTGCGGCAGATAGGTGGTGTCGGTGTGCCAGGTGCCGCCGAAATTGGCCTTCTCATGCGGCTCCTTGACGATGGCGATCACCTCCGGCGCCTCGGCCAGGCCCTTCAGATAGGGGTATTCCACCAGCGTGCCGAAGCGGCGGGCGAAGCCCACCAGCTCGGCGGGGGAGAGATGCTGCTCGCGGAAGAAGAGGACGCTGTGCTGCAGCCAGAGGCGGCGAAGCTCGGCGATCAGCGAGTCGGAAGCTTCGCTGAGCCGGCCGGTGCCGTGGATCTCGGCGCCGAGGGCGCCGGCGGTGCGGCGGACCGAGAGGGCGGACGCGATGGCGTTCACGGCTGGGCCGCCTGGCGGGGGCTGCGGGGCATGGTCGGATCTCGCCGCTGGGGAGAATTGTGACGGGGAGGTTAGGGGGCGCGGCGGGGCGCGACCAATCCAATGCGCCTATAAGAGATATAACGAAATTGGTATCGGCCGGACGGAGGCGCGGCGGCTCCGGCCTCGGCGGGGGTGCTGGGGCGAAGGAGGGTTTCGGACGAGGCTCGCCGCCCTCCCCCGCCGCGCGGCGCGGACAATGCGGTCATGGCTGCTGCAGCGGCAGAGAGGCGGATCGAGCGCGGTAAGGTCGGGAACCGAACGGGCGCCAGCCTGGCCCGCCGGGGCGATCCGGACGCAAGGCGCAAGGCGCAGGAAGCGCATTGCCGTCCCGCCCCGCTGACGGCCAGGCGAAAAGGCTTGCCGCCACTCTTCCATGCCCGTTAGGTTGTTGCGAGTGATTCGCAACAACTCGGGATGAGCCGAAGGGCTGGCGACGCAGGGGGCGCGATGCAGCGCCGGATCCTGCGGGCGCCAGGCCGGCGGAAGGCGTGGAGGCTGTCGTGAACGGCCAGCAGATCAGCAGTATCGACGCGCTCGAAAGCGTCGTCGGCAGGACGCCAGGTGCAATGCACCTCAAGGTCATCGATCACCTGGACGCAGGGGCCCTGCGTTGGATCGCGGCCGCGCCGCTGGTCTGCGCCGGGTTCGGCGATGCCTCGCGCCTCGGCGTCACCTTTGGCGGCGGACGGCCGGGCTTCGCCGGCGGCGATGCACGCAGCTTGCGCATGCCGACCGCGTCGCTCGACGATCCGGATCTCGCACGGCCCGGCGCAGCCTTCGGCTCGCTGTTCCTGATTCCGGGCATCGGCGAGACGCTGCGCGTCAATGGCAGGGTGGAGCAGGCCGGCGCGGAGGAGATCCAGGTCTCGGTCGAGGAATGCTACGGCCATTGTGCCAAGGCGGTGATCCGCTCGGAGCTGTGGGCAGCGCAGCCGGTGGATGCGGTCCCGGGCGACCCGGCCGGCTTCATCGCCGCCAGCCGCTTCGCGGCGCTGGCGACGCTCGGCGCGGAGGGGCACGCCGATCTCAGCCCGAAAGGCGACCCGGCCGGCTGTATGGCGCAGCTCGACGGGGATACGCTCTGGTTCGCCGACCGGCCGGGCAATCGCCGCTGCGACAGCCTGCGCAACATCCTCGGCCGGCCGGATGTCGCGTTGGCCTTGCTGATCCCTGGCGCGGCGCAGCTCGCGGTCCTGCGGGGGCAGGCCGCCCTCACCACCGAGCCGGCCGCCCGCGCCCGGTTCGAGGTGCGCGGCAAGGTGCCGTCGCTGGCCATCCGGGTGGCGGTGAGCGGGATCGAATACCAGGTCAGCCCGGCGCTGGCGCGTGCCGGCCTCTGGCCGGTCGCGCCCGCGGCCCAGGCCATCGACCCGGCCGCGCTGTTCGTCGAGCACATCAAGCTCAACCGCGGGAATGGCCTCGGCGCCAGGCTCGCCAGCGCCGCCCTCGCCGTGCCGGGCGCTGCGACGCTGCTGAAGAAGGGCTTGGACAAGGACTACAAGGAAAATCTCTACTAGAGCGGGATCGGTTGAGCTGCGCTCACCCGCCCCGCTCTAGCTCATTGTTCGGTCGCGTGATTCACGGTTTCGGTCGATTCGACCTCAACCGATCGCGCTCTAGCGTCCCGATTCTGAAGTCCTGCGGACTTCGTTCTCAGGCGACCAGCTTTGTCTTCAGTGGCCTCCTTGTCCGCTCCGTTCGTCGGAAGCCCGGCGAACGGAGCGGGCAGGACGCTGGCTCCCGACGGAGCGGGACCGCGGCCCCGCCGGGGCCTTCCTCCCGGCCCGCCAGGCCGGCGCCGCCCGCCGCGTCAGCCCCTGGCCGCCGCGATCAACGCCTTGAAGCGGGCGATCACCGTGGGCAACCCCTCGAAGACGCTCTGCGAGACGATGAAATGGCCGATGGAGACCTCCGCCACCTCCGGCATCGCCGCGATCGGGCCGATGGTCTCGTAGCTCAGGCCATGTCCCGCATGGCAATGCAGGCCGAGCGAGGCCGCGACGGCCGCCCCCGCCTTCAGCCGCTCCAGGATCGGCCCGCGTGCCGCCGGCGCCGCATCGGCATAGCTGCCGGTATGCAGCTCGATCGCCTGGGCACCGAGCCTCGCCGCCGCCTCGATCTGCGCCGGATCGGGCTCGATGAAGATGGAGACCTCGGTGCCATTGCCGGCCAGGCGTTTCACGGCTTCCGCGAGATAAGGCCCGGCGCGCAGCACATCCAGCCCGCCCTCGGTGGTCAGCTCCGTGCGCTTTTCCGGCACCAGGCAGCAGGCCGGGGGGCGGAGGCGCGAGCAGATCGCCACCATCTCCTCGGTCGCCGCCATCTCGAAGTTGAGCCGCGTCGCCACCTCGGCGCTGATGCGCTCCACGTCGCGGTCGCGGATATGGCGGCGATCCTCGCGCAGATGCACGGTCACGCCATCGGCGCCGGCCGCCATGGCGGCGCGCGCCGCCTCCACCGGGTCCGGATGGGCGCCGCCGCGGGCATTCCGCAGGGTAGCGACGTGATCGACATTCACGGAGAGGCGCATCTTTTCCTCGCAATCTCCGCCGCCAGGCGGAGGGCGGCGATCAGGCTGGCCGGGTCGGCCTTGCCCTGGCCGGCAATGTCCAGCGCCGTGCCATGGTCCGGGCTGGTACGGACGATGGCGAGGCCGAGCGTGACATTCACCCCGCCCGCCATGTCCAGCGTCTTGATCGGGATCAGCGCCTGGTCGTGGTAGAGGCCGAGCGCCACGTCGTAGCCCGGCCGCGCCTTGGCGGTGAACATGGTGTCGGGCGGGACGGGGCCGCGCGCATCGATCCCCTCGGCCCGCAGCGCGGCGACGGCCGGCGCCACGATCTCCCGGTCCTCGGTGCCGAGCGTACCCCCCTCCCCGGCATGCGGGTTGAGGCCGGCGATGGCCAGGCGCGGGGCGGCGATGCCGAAATCCCGCCGCAGCCCGGCGGCGGTCAGCCGCGCCGTCTCGATGATGAGCCCGGGCGTGAGGCGGGCGATGGCCTGCTTCAACGGCTCATGGATCGTCACCGGCACTACGCGCAGCTCCGGGCAGGCCAGCAGCATGATGGGCGGCACGCCGGTGCCGGCGATTTCCGCCAGGTATTCGGTATGGCCGGGGTGACGGAAGCCGGCGGCGTAGAGGGCGGATTTCTGGATCGGGTTGGTCACCACGCCGCCGGCACGGCCGGCTTTGGCCAGCGCCACCGCCTCGTCGATCGAGGCGATCACCGCCGGGGCGTTGGCCGGGTCGATCTGGCCGGGGATGACGGGGCGCGGCAGGGGGCGGTGCAGCACCGGCAGGGCGGTGGGGAAGACGGTGGCGGCCTCCTCCGGCGCGGCGATGCGCTGCGTCGGGACGCCCGGGATGCACGCCGCATCGCCGATGAGGAAGAAGGCCGGGCCGGTGCCCCGCAGCGCCGCCCAGGCGCCGACGGCGATCTCGGAGCCGATGCCAGCGGGCTCGCCCATGGTCAGCGCCAGGGGGCAATCCGAGGGGCGATCCGGGGCGGCGCCGGCGATGGCGGGGTCGGGCTGCATCACCCCCGGATGTAGCGCCGGGCCGGGGGGCCGTCATCCGCGAAGCGGGCGTCCCGCGAGACTCCGCGGCCGCCGACCCCTCCCCTCCGCGCCGTCCGGTCCGCCACCGACCGGGGCGGCGCTCCGCCATTCCGACAATCCCGATTATTCGCCATCGATTCCGTCTTTACGCCACCAGTCCTGAAAACCGCCGCCACATCTCCGAATTTACGTCTCAAAAATACGCACACAAGGGATCCTTAAGGTCTCGCCTGTCTCATGTGCCTAGACGCCGGAGACGACCTGCCATGCCCCGCGCCGTGACGGTAAACGGAGTGCTGCCAAGCCTGATCACCGAAAACACCCTGGCCGATGCCTGGGTCGGCAACCTGGCTCTCTCCGGCGATATCGGCGGCCTCAGCCGCATCGAGGTGACCGGCCGCTACGGCCTCTTCTTCAGCGCGGAATGGAACGCGGCGACCCGGCTGATCAGCATCTCCCCCTCCGCCGCCCTCGATTTCGAAGCCTTCAACGGCGCCAGCACGCTGCTCGATCTGCAGCTCCGCCTGGTCTTCGCCGACAACACCACCCAGGACCTCGCCCAGCGCTACCAGGTGACCGTGCTGGACCAGGACGACACCGCCCCCACCGCCCTCGCCTTCGCCACCGGCGGCGCCGTCACCGCCGGCGCGATCGGCGCCACCATCGGCACCCTGGCGGTCGCCGATCCGGACACCAGCACCGGCCGCTTCTACTTCTCCTTCTCCGAGGAAGACGCCTGGCGCTTCGAGGTGGTGGGCAACACGCTGAAGCTGCGGGACGGCATCAGCCTCGGCCTGGATGACGGGCCGGTGCGGACCGTCTTCATCCAGGTCTCGGACGGGCTGAACAGCGCCGCCTTCGCCCTCGACATCACCGTCCGCACCGATGAGTCGCACAGCGTCATCCCGGTGCTGCGGGCCGGCGAGAGCCTGGCCGGCTTCACCCTGGACGCCGCCGGCACCGTCCTGCGCGGCGGCTTCGAGGCGCGGGACGTCACCACCGACAACGCCTATGGCGACACTGTGCGGCAGCTTCAGAACGACGCCGGAGAGGTGTGGGTGTCCGGCCTCTCCCAGGTGAAGCTGGCCGATGGCCAGGTGGATTACGCCGCGGACAGCGTGGCGGCCAAGGCGGCGGCGCTGCAGGCCGCACTGCTGGGCCAGGTGGAGGAGGGCGCGGCGCTGGGTGCCGTGGCCGGTGCTGCGGAAGCCGGCATGGCCTGGGTGGACCTCGCCGCCTCCCTCGCCGGCGCCCGGCTGGCCGCGACGAGCGATGCGGATTTCGTGACCGGGCTGTTCCAGACCCTGCTGGGCCGCGTCCCGTCCGCCGCCGAGCTTGCCTTGCAGACCGGCCGCCTGGCCTCCGGCCTCGACCGCGACCAGTTCACGGTGGATCTGGCGCTGAGCCAGGAGGGGCTGGCCCATCAGGCGGCGCAGGACACGGACGGTCTCTGGAGCTTCACCGCGACCGGGGCGGGGAGCTGGCGGAGCGATGCCGGTGCCCTCGGCCGGGCCGCCAGCGCCCCCGGCGGGGTGACCGATGGCGTGTGGGTGATGTGACCGGCCCCAGCCGCGGCGCGGGATCTGCCAGGCGACGGCCGTTTCCGCCGGGCATGCGGTGGGCGCCGTCGGCAGGTGCCGCCGGTGGCGACTGCCTGAAGGGCCGCATTGAGGCCTGCCGGTGGAGCGGCTGGACCCGCATCGGCCTGACCAGGCCGATGCGGCCTGGACATTTTGCGCCAGCACCTCACGGCCTGAGCATGCACATCTCCCGATGGGCACGCTCAGGCCGATCGCAGGCTGGTATCCCGATTCCGCAGTTCTGCCGACTTCGTTCTCGGGCCACCAGCGTTTGTTTTCAGTGTCCTGCCCGCCGCGTTCGCTGGGTTTCCAGGGAACGCGGCGGGCAGGACACTAGGGAGAAGGCGTCCAGCTCTGCTTCAGGCAGCGCAGGGTGAAGCTGGTGCGGGTGTGGCGGACGCCGGGCAGGCGGTAGAGCTTCTCCCGCAGCAGCCTTTCATACCCCGCAGTGCCGCCCACCGCGGCCTTGATGACGTAGTCGTATTCGCCGGTGACCAGCCAGGCTTCGATCACCTCCGGCATTTCGGTGACCGCGGCCTCGAAGCGTTTCAGGCTTTCCTCGTCGTGGCGCTCCATCATCACCTCGATGATGACGGTGTCGGGCAGGCCGAGCTGGGCCTGGTCGAGAATCGCCACATAGCCCTGGATCAGCCCGGCCTGTTCCAGCCGCTTCACCCGGGTCCAGCAGGGGGAGGGGGAGAGGCCGACCTGTTCCGCCAGCTCGGCATTGGTCAGCCGGGCATTGTGGTGCAGGGCGCGGAGGATGCGGCGGTCGATGGCGTCCAGGCGGGGCGTATCCATGGGGCCCATGCTAGCGCCGTTTCAACCCGCGAGGCCCAGGCTCAAGGGTCCCAAGGTCCTTCGGCCTTTGGTGAGGGTTGGATGCGCTGCGGCCAACCGCGAGAGGGGCTTTGCCCCTCTCGGTGTCCCGCGCCGCGACATCCTGCCGGCTGCCGGCCAGGTTCGCAGCAGGATCTTCCGCCTCTTCGCGGGCGCACACGGAAATTCGGCAGGATTCCCTGCCGCTCCCGGGCCATCCTTCTGGAAATCCGGGGCGGGCCAGGGGCTTGCCCTTGCTCCACCCCGGCCCGACATTTACGTCCAAGGGTCTGGAGACGAAACCATGGGCAGCATCCAACGCCCCGACGCCACACTGGACGACCGGTGGGAGAAGTCGGGAGAAGCGCTGCTGCTGACCGGCATCCAGGCGCTGGTCCGCCTGCCGCTGATGCGGCATGAGCTGGACCGCGCCCTCGGGTGGAACACCGGCGGCTATGTCAGCGGCTATCGCGGCTCCCCGCTCGGCACCTATGACATGCAGCTCCAGCGCCAGAAGGCGCGGCTGGAGGCAGCGAACATCGTCGTCCGCCCCGGGCTGAACGAGGATCTGGCGGCGACCGCCATCTGGGGCACGCAGCAGGTCGCGCTCTACGGCAACCAGAAATTCGATGGCGTCTTCGGCATCTGGTACGGCAAGGGGCCCGGCGTCGATCGCAGCGGCGATGCGCTGCGCCATGCGAACAGCGCCGGCACCGCGCCGAAGGGCGGCGTGCTGGCGCTGGCCGGCGACGATCCCTCCTGCAAATCCTCCACCATCACCTCCGGCTGCGAATATTCCTTCATGGATGTCGAGATGCCGGTGCTCGACCCGGCCGGGGTGCATGAGATCCTGGAGTACGGGCTGAAGGCCATCGACATGTCGCGTTTCGCCGGCCTCTGGGTCGGCATGAAATGCGTGGCGGAGACGATGGATGGCGCCGGCACCGTGATGGTGGACCCGGCGCATTACGCCGCGGTGACGCCGGATTTCGCCTTCCCGCCGGATGGCGTGCATATCCGCCTGCGCGACCACGCCATCCCGCAGGAGGAAAGGCTGCGGCACTTCAAGCTGCCGGCGGCCGTGGCCTTCGCCCGGGCCAATGGGCTGAACCGCATCGTCATGGACAGCCCGCGGGCGCGCTTCGGCATCGCCGCGCGCGGCAAGGGCTACGCTACCCTGCGCCAGGCGCTGCACGATGCCGGCATCACGGAGGAGCTGGCGCGCATGGCCGGGCTCCGCGTTTGGAAGGTCGGTCTCGCCTGGCCGCTGGATGCCGAGGGTGCCCGCGCCTTCGCCCGCGGGCTCGAGGAGATCATGGTCGTCGAGGATCGCCGCCCGGTGATCGAGCCGCAGCTCCGCGACGCGCTCTATGAGCTGGAGGAGCGCCCGCGCGTGGTGGGCAAGCGGGATGAGCAGGGCCGCCGCCTGCTCTCCGACCTGACGGAGCTGGATGCCGGCGGCGTGCTGCGCGCCCTGGCCGCCCGGCTGCCGGAGGAATTGCAGACCGAGCGGCTCCACGACGCCATCCGCCGGCTGGACCGCATCGCGCAATTGCAGGCGCCGCCGGTGCATGACCGCACGCCGCATTTCTGCCCGGGCTGCCCGCACAACACCTCCACGCGGGTGCCGGAGGGCAGCCACGCCATGGCCGGCATCGGCTGCCACACTTTGGCGATCTACATGGACCGCAAGACGGACCTCTTCACCCATATGGGGGCGGAGGGGATTCCCTGGCTCGGCATGGCGCCCTTCGTCTCCGAACCGCATATGTTCGTCAATCTCGGCGACGGCACCTTTGCCCATTCCGGCAGCCTCGCCATCCGCCAGGCGGTCGCTGCCGGCGCCAACATGACCTACAAGGTCCTAGTCAACAGCGCCGTGGCGATGACCGGCGGCCAGGTGGTGGATGGCGAGCTCGGCGTGCCGGAGATCGCCCAGCTCGTCGCCGCCGAAGGCGTGGAGAAGATCGTCCTCGTCTCCGAGGATCCCGCAAGGCATCAGGGCGACGAGTCCATGCCCAAGGGCATTGAGTACCATCACCGGCGCGACCTGGATGCGGTGCAGCGCCAGCTCCGCGAAGTGCCGGGCGTGACGGTGCTGATCTATGACCAGCAATGCGCGACGGAGCGCCGCCGCAAGCGCAAGCGCGGCACCCAGGCGGCGGCGGTGAAGCGCGTCGCGATCAACCCGCGGGTCTGCGAGGATTGCGGCGATTGCTCCCGCACCTCGAATTGCCTTGCCGTCGAGCCGCTGGAGACCGAATTCGGCCGCAAGCGGCAGATCGACCAGAGCGCCTGCAATCAGGACCTTTCCTGCGTCGAGGGGTTCTGCCCCTCCTTCGTCACGCTGGTCGGCGCGGAGCCGGTGAAGAAGCCCGTTCCGAAGCTGGGCGAGGCGGTGGCGGACCCGGCCATCCCGGAACCGCGGGAGGGCGAGCCGGCCTTCAACATCCTCATCGCCGGGGTGGGCGGCCAGGGCGTCACGGCGCTCTCGGCCATCCTCGGCATGGCGGCGCATCTGGAAGGGCGGCCGACGCGCTCGGTGGACATGCTCGGCCTCGCCCAGAAGGGCGGCGGCGTCTTCGCCCAGCTTCGCATCGGCCGTGCCGGCGCGGCGCCGGAGACGATCGACAGCCCGCGCATCGGCATGGGCCAGGCCGATCTGCTGCTCTCGGCCGATATGGTGGTGGCGCAGGGCCGCACCGCCCGCCCGCTGCTCGGCAGCGAGCGCACCATCGCCGTGCTGAACGACGACCTCCAACCCACCGCGCAATTCGTCCTCAACCCCGCCACGCGCTATGACCGGGACGGCATGCTGGCCAGCGTGCGGTCGGCCTGCCGGGAGGTGGTGACGGTGCCCGGCGTGCAGGTGGTGGAGGAGGCGCTGGGCGATCTGATCTACCTGAATGTCTGGCTGCTCGGCATCGCCTTCCAGCGCGGCCTCGTGCCGCTCTCCGCCGAGGCGATCAACCGCGCCCTGGAGCTGAACGGCGCCCAGATCGAGCGCAACAAGGCCGCCTTCGCCCTCGGCCGCCAGGCGGCCCTGGCCCCGCCCGCCCCGGTGCGGCCCGAGGAGCTGCCGCTGGACGCGCTGATCGCCCGCCGCGTGGCGGACCTCACCGAGTACCAGAACGCCGCCTATGCCCGGGACTACGCCGATTTCGTGGCCAAGGTGCGGGAGGCGGAGCGGCGCGACGCCCCGGGTCAGGAGCGGCTGACCCGCGCCGTGGCGACGCAGCTCTACCGCCTCATGGCCTACAAGGACGAGTACGAGGTGGCGCGGCTGCACTCCCTGCCGGAATGGCGGGGCTTCCTCGGCAGCCATTTCAGCGGCACGCAGCGCATCGAGTTCAACATGGCGCCGCCGCTGCTGGCGAAGCCGGATCCCGTCACCGGCCAGCCGCGCAAAATGGTGTTCGGCCCCTGGATGGGCAAGGCGCTCTCCTGGCTGCGCCATGGCAAGGTGCTGCGCGGCACCGCGCTGGACCCCTTCGGCCGCACCGAGGAACGCCGCATGGAACGCGCCCTCATCGCCGAATACCGCGCCGGCATCGAGCGGCTGCTGGTCCCCCTCTCCCCGACGACCCATGCGGCGATCTGCGACTGGGCCGAAGCCGCCGCCGGCATCAAGGGCTATGGTCCGGTCAAGGCACGGAATGCCGCCGCCACCCGCGCCCGCATGGCGGAGCTGGAGCAGGCCGTGCTCAGCCCTTCGGCGCCCCCAGCGATGGCGGCGGAGTAGCGGGCGCGCCGAAGCCCCCGTCCGGGGGCGCCCCAGGCAGCATCACCCGCACCGTCAGCACCCCCTGGATGGTGCGGCCGCCGCTGGCGGTGCGCAGGAAGATCAGCCGTGGGGGCGCCGGCACCAGCGCCCGCGGCGCCACCACCGCTGCCCGCTGCAGCCGCAACTCGCCGCCCTGGTCCGGCGGCAGCGGCAGGCTGCTGTTCACCACCAGCTCCGGCCGCTGGCCCAGCCCCTGCAGCATGGTGTCGAAGGCCGAGGTCAGCGCCGCCGGATCCACCCCGCCGACCGCCAGCTCGCAGCCTGGCCCCGCCTCGGTCCAGACCAGCACCGCCGGCGCCCCCTGCGGCCGGGCCATGACGCGGGAGCCGGGGACGGGCGCCGCCGCGGCCGGCACCCGACTGGGGTCCAGCGGCACGAAGCCATAGGTGCGGGCGCGGCTTTCCACCTCCGCCCCCTCCAGCCGGCCGCAGAGATGCAGGAAGGCGGTCACCGCCGCCGTGGCGGTGCCGGGGACGCCGCCTGCGCCGGTATCGCCATCGCGCCCGGTGGCCCGGGCGGGCAGGCCGAATTTGTCCACGCCCCCCTCGGCGCAGGCCGCCAGCAGCAGGGACAGGCAAAGCAGCAGGTGGCGCGGCGCCATGCGGGCCTCCGGGTCGGGGGGGCAGTCTCCCTGAGCGGCGGCGCCGCGGTCAATCGCGCCGGGTCACAGCCTTTCCCACAGGTTGGTCTCCTCCTCCAGCCGCTCCAGCTCCCCGCCACGGAAATCGCCGCGGGAGACGATGCCGCAGACCCGCCCGCCCTCGACGATGGGCACGTGCCGGCAGCCCCGGTCCTGCATCAGCCGCAGCGCCTCGATCGCCCGCGCCTGCTTGCCGAGGCTCGCCGGGGTGGGGGTCATCACGTCCTTGAGACAGGTGCCGGCAGGGTCATGGCCCTCCGCCAGCATGCGGCAGACCGCATCGCGCCCGGTGAAGATGCCGAGCAGCCTTCCCGCCTGGTCGGTGACCAGCACGGCGCCGATCCGGTGCTCGCGCATGGCCCGGCAGGCCTCCTGCACCTTCGCCTCGGGCGGCAGGGTCACCGGCTGGCGCCGGAGGACCACGTCGAGGAGCGGGCGGTTCAGGGTCATGGCAGGCGCCTCCCTTCCTGGTGACATTCTGATGAATGCAGCCGGCAATCTCCACCCCGGCGGGGCGGCGGCGCCTTGATCCGGCGCAAGCCGCGCGGCTTCGGTGCCATCGGCCGCCTATCCCGGCGCCGCCCACTTTGTGGCATAGGGCGTGCCGGCAGGGCGGGGGCGCGGCATGGCGGGGGTTCAGGCGGGGGCGGCACCGGCCGCCGGGGACGTCGCCGGCTTTCCCAGCCTGGGGCAGGCGGTGCGGGCCTGGGCGCGGATCGGCTGCCTCTCCTTCGGCGGCCCGGCCGGGCAGATCGCCCTGATGCACCGGGTGGTGGTGGAGGAGCGCCGCTGGGTCTCCGACTCCCGGTTCCTGCACGCGCTGAATTTCTGCACCCTGCTGCCGGGGCCGGAGGCGATGCAGCTCGCCACCTATCTCGGCTGGCTGCTGCATGGCGTGGCCGGCGGCGTGGCGGCGGGGCTGCTCTTCGTCCTGCCCGGGGCGCTGGTGATGCTGGCGCTCTCCATCCTCTACGCCACGCTGGGTCAGGTGCCGCTGGTGGCGGCGCTGTTCTTCGGCCTGAAATGCGCCGTGCTGGTGCTGGTGCTGGAAGCGCTGCTGCGCGTCGCACGGCGCGCCCTGCGCGGGGCACTGCCCTGGGCGGTGGCGGTGGCGGCCTTCCTCGCGCTTTATGCCTTCCAGCTTCCCTTCCCCATCGTGGTGCTGGCGGCGGCGCTGCTGGGCTATGCGCTGCCCGCGGGCTTCGCCGGCGGCGGCCGTGGCCGGGACATGGCGGGCCCGCCCACCCTGCTGGATGCGCTGCTGGCCGCCGAGCCGGGGCGCATCGCCCGGCTTTCCGGTGCGGCGCGGCGGGCCGGGCTGGTGGCGCTGGTGCTCTGGGTCTGGCCGGTGGCGCTGCTGCTGGATCAGGCCCCCTGGGGCGACATCGCCTGGTTCTTCTCCAAGATGGCGGTGGTCACCTTCGGCGGCGCCTATGCCGTGCTGGCCTATGTGGCGCAGGAGGCGGTGGAGCATTACCGCTGGCTCACCGCCGAGCAGATGCTGGCCGGGCTGGGCCTGGCCGAGACCACGCCAGGGCCGCTCATTCTCGTGCTGCAATTCGTCGGCTATCTGGCGGGGCATGCGGCGGGGGGCATTGCCGGCGGCATCGCCGGGGCCGCGCTGACCCTTTGGGTGACCTTCCTGCCCTGCTTCGCCTTCATCTTCCTCGGCGCTCCCTTCGTGGAGCGGCTGCATGACGCGCCGAAGCTGAAGGGCGCGCTGGCCGGGGTGACGGCGGCGGTGGTGGGGGTGATCGGCAACCTCGCCCTGTGGTTCGGGCTGCGGGTGATCTTCGCCGAGGTCGTGCGGGTGCCGCTCGGGCCGCTGGCGCTGGATCTGCCGGTGCTGCCGAGCCTCGATCCGCTGGCGGCGGTGCTGGCGGTGCTGGCGGCGCTGTGCCTGTTCCGGCTGAAGCTCGGGGTGGTGCGGACGCTCGGCGTGGTGGCGGTGGCGGGGCTGGTGCGGCTGGCGCTGTAGCGCCGGCGGCCGGGTTCACGCTGCCTGGTGCCCTGCCGCGGCCGTGCGGCGCCGTCCTGGGCGTTCTGCGGCCGGCGGGTCCTCCGCCCCGTCTGGCCGGGCTTGACCCGGCCGTCCGATCCTTCGTTGCCGGCGGGACGGCTGGTGCCCGGGTCAGGCCCGGGCTCGACGCAACGGGCGGGAGCGACACAGCCGCCGCCGCTACAGGGCCTGCCCCGCCGCCCAGCCGCTGCTCCAGGCCCATTGGAAATTATAGCCGCCGAGCCAGCCGGTGACGTCCACCGCCTCGCCCACCGCGAACAGCCCGGGCACCGATCTGGCCTGCATGTCGCGGGAGGAGAGGGCGGCGGTGTCGATCCCTCCGGCCGTCACCTCGGCCTTGGCGTAGCCCTCCGTGCCGGCGGGGGTGAGGCGCCAGGCTTTCAGCAGGGCGGCCATCGCGTCGAGCGCGCGATCAGGCACTTCCGCCAGGGGCTTGGGCAGCAGGTGCAGCGGCGCCAGGGCGACGGCCAGGCGCTGCGGCAGCTTCTCCGCCAGCAGGGTGCGGGGCTCGGCGCGCGGCCGGGCGCGCTTGCCGGCGCGTAGCCAGGGCGCGGCATCCTCGCCCGGCAGCAGGTCCAGCAGCAATTCCCCGCCCGGGAACCAATAGGAGGAGGCCTGCAGGATCGCCGGTCCTGACAGGCCGCGATGGGTGAACAGCATCGCCTCCCGGAAACGCGCCCGGCCGATTTGGGCGATGCACTCCAGCGCCACGCCGGCAAGCGGGCGCATCAGCGCCAGCGCCTCGCCCTCGAAGGTCAGCGGCACCAGGGCCGGCCGGGGCGGCACCAGGGGCAGGCCGAATTGCCGCGCCACCTCATAGGCGAAGCCGGAGGCGCCGAGCTTCGGGATGGAGGGGCCGCCGGTCGCCAGCACCAGGGCCGGCGCCTCGAAGGCGCCGTGATCGGTCTCGACCCGGAAGCGGTCGGCGCGCGTCACGGCGGTGACGCGATGCCCCAGACGCAGCTCCACGCCGCCGGCCTGCGCCTCGGCCAGCAGCATCGCCAGGATCTGCCGCGCGGAGCCGTCGCAGAAAAGCTGGCCCAGCGTCTTCTCATGAAAGGCAATGCCGTGGCGGCGGACCAGGGCGATGAAATCCTGCTGGGTGTAACGGGCCAGCGCCGAACGGGCGAAATGCGGATTGGCCGAAAGAAAGCGATCCGGCGCGCATTGCAGATTGGTGAAGTTGCAGCGGCCGCCGCCGGAGATCAGAATCTTCCGCCCCGGCTCCGCCGCATGATCCAGCAGCAGCACCCTGCGGCCGCGTTGGCCAGCAGTGGCGGCGGCCATCAGACCGGCAGCGCCGGCGCCGAGAACAATCGCATCGAGCATCAAAAAGCAGGACGGGGGAGAAAGTATTCCCCCCGAGCCCCCCATCTATTTCTGTGAGTCCGCAGGCGGAACCGCCTCAGCCCAGGGTGAACGCCTCGTGGATCGAAGATTGCACGGAGCCGCCCAATACTGCGCCGCCGCCAGCCACGTACACCCAGTCGCCGATCGTCACGGCCGCCACGGCATGGCGCGGCGTCGGCATGGGGGCGTGGTGCTGCCAGCTATCCGTCTTCGGGTCGTAGCTCTCCATCTGGCCGAAGACCTTGGCGTTGCGCGGTACGCCACGTTCCAGGATGCCGCCCTCGCCGCCCATCGCAAGGAAGCGCTCCCGGTACAGCACCAGCCCATGGCCGGAACGCGGCGTCGGCAGCGAGGCGCGCTCCTCCCAGGTGTCGCGGTTCGGCAGGTACACATGGTGCAGGCCGGTATTGTACTCGAAGGTGTTGAAGCGCCCGCCGATCACATGGATCAGCCCGGCATGCGCGACGATGCCGACATGGTCGCGCGCGCCGGGCAGGGCCTTGCGGATCTCCCAATTGTCGGCCTGCGGGTCATACACCTCATGCCAGCCGACGCTGGCGCGTTCCATGGTCGGTGCGCCGGCACCGCCGATGACATGCAGCCTGCCCCCCAGCGCCACCACGCCCACCGCACCGCGCGGCCGCGGCATGGGGCGCAGCGCCGTCCAGCGGTCGCCCGCCAGGTCATAGACATAGGCATTGGCATCGGGGTTGCGGTTCTGCTCGATGAAGCCGCCGAAGGCATAGACCCGGCCCTCCAGCGTCGCGACGCCCACATGGTTGGCGCCGCGCGGCAGGGGCGCGGCATCGAACCAGCGATCCCCCGCCGGCTCATAGACATGGTGGTAGCCGCGATCGACGCGCCCTTCGCCATAGCCGCCGATGACATGCATGCGGCCGGCGGCCTCGGTCGCCCAGGCCATCTCGCTGCGCGGAATGGGCAGGGCGGCGCGGCCGGCCCAGCGGCCGGGCGGTCCGGCGGGCGCCGGGCTGTCCGTCACCCGCTGCGCCGCCTGGTCCGGGGTGATGTGGTGCGGCGTGCCGCCCTGCAGGCTGTGGTACTGGTCCGCGGCCGGCGGGATGGGGCGCAGCGCCGCCCCGTGATGCTGGTGCTGCTGAGCGAGGGCAGCAGGGGCGGCAAGGCTGGCGGCGGCGGCCAGCAAATGGCGGCGATGCATGGCGGGCTCCGGAGCGGGTGGCGCGCATGTTGGGGGCGCCGCCGGGCCGGTCAAGCCGCCGCGAGCCGCCCGACCTCCGCCAGCACCGCCTCCCGCTCCGCCATCGGCACGTCGGCGCCGATGTAGTAGGCGGCGACCAGCAGGGGCGCCCGGCCGGGCGGGAAGGCGATGGCGACGTCGTTGGTGGAATTGCGGCCGCCGCTGCCGGTCTTGTCGCCGAGGCGCCAGCCGGCGGGGAAGCCGGCGCGCAGCCGCCTGTCGCCGGTGCGGCAGCCCTCCAGCCAGGCGAGGAGCCGGGCGCGGGAGGTGGGGGAGAGCACCTCGCCCAGCAGCAGGGTTCGCATGGTGGCGAGCATCGCCGCCGGGGTGGTGGTGTCGCGCTTATCGCCAGGCGCCGCCTCGTTCAGCTCCGTCTCGCGGCGGTCCAGCCGCGTCTCGGCATCGCCGATGCGGCGCAGCCAGGCGGTGAGGCCGGCCGGGCCGCCGAAACTGTCCAGCATGAGGTTGCCGGCGGTGTTGTCGCTGAGGGTGACGGCGGCGTCGCAGGCCTCCGCCATGGTCAGGCCGCCCCGGGCGGCGGCCGGGCCGGTGACGGGGGAATAGGGGACCAGCGCGGACTCGCCATAGGCCAGGTGGCGATCCAGCCGCTCCTCCCCCGCATCGACGCGGGCCAGCACCAGGGCAGCGGCGAGGAATTTGAAGGTGCTGGTCAGGGGAAAGCGCTCATCGGCGCGATGTGCCAGGGCACGGCCGCTGCCGGTGTCCAGCGCGGCAACGCCGAGACGGCCGCCATGGCGGGCCTCCAGCGCAGCGAGCGGGGCGGGCTGGGCCTGGGCCGGGAGGGTGAGGAACGGCGCGGCAAGAAGGGCGCGACGGGGAATGGGCATGGGGTGTGTGGTCCTGAGTTCTCGTGGTCTCCCACCACCACCCCGCCCCTTCCCCCGCAAGGCGGGGGAAGGGGCGAGGCGTGTCCCCTCCCCCGCTGGCGGGGGAGGGCTAGGGAGGGGGTGGATCTGCTGGTGGATCCGGTCGTTGGGGGGAAGCCAGGGCGCAAACCGGCGAAGCGGCCCCTGCCCTGAGCGCGTCCATCAGAACCTGCCGCCACCGCTGCCCTTCCGCGGCTTTCCCGCGGAAGGCTGTGCCGCGGAAGGCTGTGCCGGTGCTGGGAGCAGAGCGCCCCCGGGGCCCCCACAAAGCCGCGCAGCGGTTTTGTGGGGAGCTAGGCCCGCCCCGCAATCGTCAAGGCCAGCCGCTGGAATCCTGCCCATTGCTGGCGCAGCCAGCCGCCGCGTTCCATTGCCTCCCCGGCATCGGCGGCGCCGGTCGGCGGGTAGTGGTCGCGGCGGAAATCCGCGGTGCCGAAAATCCAGTCCCAGACCGGCAGCAGCACGGCGTAATTCTTTCCCGCCGCCCCCGCCGAAAGCTCCCCGTGATGCAGCCGGTGGAAGCGCGGCGAGACCAGCAGCCTTTCCCCCAGGCGCCCGTAATTCAGCCGGACATTGGCGTGGGAGAGGCTCTCGGCCAGGCGCAGCAGCAGCAGGATGATCGGGAATTGCCCCGGCGGCACGCCGATCAGCAGCGCCAGCCCGCCGAACCAGAGCGCGGCCAGCACATCGTCCAGCACATGGTTGCGGTCATCGGTCCAGAAGGTCATCTGCCGCTGGCTGTGGTGAATGGCGTGCAGCGCCCACCACCAGCGGAAGCCGTGCTGCGCCCGGTGGCGCCAATATTCGCCGAAATCCAGCACGATGATGTAGGCCGCCAGGGCCAGCAGCGGGTGGTCGCGCAGCGGCGGGATCAGCTCCTCCAGCGTCGGGGGCATCACCCCCACCTCGGTCAGCCAGCCCTCCCAGCGCGATTGCAGGGTGGAGAGCAGGACGAAGGCGAGCAGCGGCAGAATCCCCAGCCGGCTGAGGAAGGTATAGACCATGTCGGTGCGGATGGCGGCGCCGTCCTGCCGCCGCTCCACCGGCCGCCAGGCCTCCAGCGGCCGGCAGACGAGATAGACCACCGCGATGCCGAACAGGCCAAGCAGGGCGAAGTCCAGCCAGGCGAAGATGTCCTCCGCCCATTCCATCATCCCCGTGGCGTAGAGCACGGGCTGCAACGCGTGCTCGAAGAGCCAGCCGGTGAAGGCGGCGTAGGTGTCCTCGATCATCTGACCCCTGCAGGCGGCAGCGTGGCGAAGCGAAGGCCACGGGCGAGGAGCCCGCTTACCACCTCCTCCAGCACCGCGGCAAAGGGAGGTTGGCGGCTGCGCACGCCCCAATGCAGCACCACCACCTCGCCGGGGCGGGTGCGTTTGATGGCGTGGCGGGCCAGGACGGGGTTGGGGTAGCGGGCGCCATCCAGCTCATCGCCCCAGAAGCCATTGGCGGTCCAGCCCTGATGGGTCAGGCCGCAGGCGGCGGCCATGGCCAGGGCGTTGGGCGTGGTGCGGCCGCCGGGGGCGCGCCAGAGCGGCAGCACCTGCGCCGCGGGGGCGATCTCCCGCAGGCGGTCCAGGGGGCGCTGGAGCTCGGCGCAGAGGGCGGGGCCGTCCAGGGTCTCCGCACCCTGGCCCTGGCGGGAGACATAGCGGACCTGGCCGGGGGCGGGGTCGCCTCGGAAATACCAGTGGCGCCAGGTATGGGTGGCGAAGGCGTGGCCCTCCGCGGCGCGGGCGCGCCAGAAGGGGGCCCAGGAATCGGAGAGGGTGTCCTGGCCGGTGAAGCTGGGCTCGTTCGCCAGGAACAGGGTGGCGCGGATCTGGTGGCGGCGGAGGATGGCGGCGATGGCCTCGGCCTCGCGGCCCCAGCCGGTGTCGATGGTGAGATAGACGGGCGGGACGCTGGTGGGCACGGCCAGGGCCGCCAGGAGGGCCCGGCGCCCAAGGGGGGCGCTGCCCCCCTTGGAACCCCCCGCCAAGGGCCGAAAGGCCCCTGGACCCCTTGAGTTTTGCGTCTCGACCGTCGCGCCCGGACTCCCGGTTTCCAAAGGCCCTTCGGCCTTTGGCGGAGGGAGCTCGAGGGAGGCAGCGCCTCCCTCGACACCCCTCATCGCAACGCGGCCGGCACCACCCCCGGCACCATCACCGGGGTGGACGGCGCCTCCACCACCGGCACCGGCGCCGGCGGCAGAGGCTCCTCCCGCGGCTGCACGAAGATGCCATGCGGCGACCGCCCGACCGGGATGGTTTCCGCCTCCCCCGTCGCCGGGTCCACCACCGCCACCCGCGCCACCCAGCGCAGCGTCACCCATAATTTCCCATCCGGCGCAAAGGCGATGCAATCCGGCCCGCCCGGCAGCTCCCAGCGCGCCCGCACCTCCAGCGTGTCCGGGTCCAGCACCGTCAGCCGGCTGTCCACCCGGCTGGTGGCGTAGAGCGGCCCGCCATTCGGCGCCGCGAACACCGTATGCGCCCCGCGGGCGGTCTGGATGCTGCGCTCCACCTTGCCGTCCGCCGGGTTCACCACCGCCACCTGGTCGCTGCCCATGATGCCGACCAGCAGCTTGCCCTGGTGCCACAGCACGCCGGCAGGCTGCGGCCCCACCTCCGTCACCCAGCCGGGGCGGCGGGTGGTGAGGTCGATCGCCATCAGCCGCCGCGCGCCCTGCAGGGTGACGAAGACCATGCGGCTATCCGGCGAGAAGGCCAGGTGGCTGGGCTTGTCCGGCACCTTCAGCCGGGCCAGCAGGGTGCGCGTTCCGGCCTCATAGATATCCACCTGGTCCCGGCGCAGGCTGGTGACGACCAAGTACTGGCCGTCCGGGCTGTAATCCAGATGGTAGGGGTTGCTGATCCGCTCCCGCCGGGCCAGCTCGGCCGTGTCCGGGTTCAGGAAAAGCAGCTCATTGGCCATAGAATCGCCGACGACGAGCTCGGTCCGTTCCGGGTTGAGCAGCAGGTGGTGCACCTCCCGCAGCACGGGGATGCGGCGCACCTCCTCGCGCGTCGTGCTTTCCAGCACGGTGATGGAAGCATCGCCGGAATTCAGCACATAGACCAGATCGGCCCTGGCCAGGCTGGGGAGGAGAAGCCCGGCGAGGAGGAGCGCGAGGGGGGCGCGCCGCATGGGTGACTCTTGTCCTGGTAACCGCCCCATGGATTCCGCGCGCTCCCGCAATTGGCAAGTGCCGTTATGTGGCGGCAGGCATTGCCCGGGTGTTGGCCTGATCCCCCGCCCACGACGTTCGCCGGGCTTTCAGCGGACGGAGCGGACAAGCGGGCACCGAAGACAGGGGCCCTCTGCCCTGGGGCCGCAGGACCGCAGACGCTTCCGCCTTGCCACCGGAGCGGAAGCGGCCAGGCCGCTTCCCGGTTCCGCGGGGCCAGGCGGCTATTCCTCCGCCGGTTCGAAGCGCAGGGAAACGCCGTTCATGCAGTAGCGCAGGCCGGTGGGAGGCGGGCCGTCCGGGAAGACATGGCCCAGATGGCCGCCGCATTGCGCGCAATGCACCTCCGTCCGGGTCATGAAGAAGCTGCGGTCCGTGCTGGTGCCGACATGGCCCTCGATCGGGGCGAAGAAGCTCGGCCAGCCCGTGCCGCTTTCGAATTTCGTTCCGGCATCAAACAGCGGCGTGCCGCAGCCGGCGCAAAGGAAGGTGCCGGGGCGCTTTTCCGCATTCAGCGGGCTGGTGCCGGCGCGTTCTGTGCCGTGTTCCCGCAGCACGCGGTAGGCTTCGGGGGAAAGCTCCCGCCGCCATTCCGCTTTCGGCTTGGTGACGGGGTAGTCGGCCGCCGGGGCGGCCTGCTTGCCGAACAGGGCCATGACCAGAGGTCCTTACGCCGCCGGCCGCTTCAGGCGTTCGGCGAAGGTTTTGCGGAATTTCGCCACCTTGGGGGCGATAACGACGCGGCAATAGCCGCTCCAGGGCGTGCGGGCGAAATAATCCTGATGCTCCGCCTCGCCCGGCCAGAAGCGGGTGAGCGGTTCCACCTGGGTCACCAGCGGGGCGCCCCAGATGCCGGCGGCCTCGATTTCCGCCATAACCTGTTTTGCCGTCTCCGCCTGGGCCTCCGAATGGGTCAGGATGATGGAACGGTATTGCGGGCCGACATCGGCGCCCTGGCGGTCCTTGGTGGTGGGGTCGTGGATGGTGAAGAAGACCCGCAGCAGATCGGCATAGGAGATCACGGTGGGGTCGAAGGTGATCTGCACCACCTCCGCATGGCCGGTCTGCTTGCCGCAGACTTCCTCATAGCTGGGGTTTTCCGTGTGCCCGCCGGCATAGCCGGAGACCACGGCGGAGACGCCGTTCAGTTCCCGATAGACGGCATCCAGGCACCAGAAGCACCCGCCGCCGAGGGTCGCCAGTTCCGTCATCGCCGCCTCCTTGGTTCGGCCCCGAAGATGGGGGCGGGAGGGGGTTCGGTCCAGGGTCCCGGAAGGTTACCCCCGTGCCGGGTCAGCCGACGGTCACCGCTACCTGCGCCGCCTGTTGCGCCGGCGCGGCTTTGCCGCGGCGGCCTGTGCGACCCGCCGCCGTCTGTACCGTCTACGGGCCCCATGGCGGCGCGTAGCGCCCGCCAGGGGCGAAAGCCGGGGCCCCCGCGACGGCGCGAAGCGACGTCGTGGGGAGCTAGATGACGCCCAGCTTCTGCACCTCCGCCCGCACCAGCAGCTTGATCTCCTTCTCCAACCTGACGAAGTCGGCATCGGAGCGTTCGCGCGGCCGCGGCAGGTCGAGGTCGAAGATCTGCTTCACGGCGCCGGGCCTGGTCGCCATCACCACGATGCGGTCGGCGAGGAAGATCGCCTCGCTGATCGAATGGGTGACGAAGACCACCGTCTTCCGCTCATGCTCCCAGATGCGGAGCATCTCCTCCTGCAGAGTCTCGCGCGTCTGGGCATCGAGGGCGCCGAAGGGCTCGTCCATCAGCAGCACGGACGGATCATTGGCCAGTGCCCGGGCGATGGCCACGCGCTGCTTCATGCCGCCGGAAAGGTTGCCCGGGTACTTGCTCTCATGCCCCGCCAGCCCGACCATCGCCAGGTAGCGCTTGGCGATCTCCCGCTGCTTCGCCTTCGGCATGCCCTTCAGCATCGGGCCGAAGGCGACGTTGTCGATCGCGGTGCGCCAGGGGAAGAGCGCGTATTCCTGGAACACCACGCCACGGTCGGCGGAGGGCCCCTGCACCGCCCTGCCATCCACCAGCACCTGGCCGGCGGAAGGCTGGGTGAAACCGGCAATCATGTTCAGCAGGGTGGACTTGCCGCAGCCCGAGGGGCCGAGCAAACACGTAAAGCTGTTCTCGTAGAGATCGAGGTCCACGCCCTTCAGCGCCACCATGTCGCCGAAGCGCTTCTCCGCCCCGCGGATGCTGATCTTCACCCGGCGGCTGTCGGTGGCGGCGGCAGGCGCCTCCGCAAGCATCGCGTCCATGGCCCTATCCCCTTGTCGCCACGCGCCAGCGCAGCAGCCAGCCTTCCACGCTGCGCAGCAGGATGTTCACCCCGAAGCCGATCAGCCCGATAACCACGGCGCCGAGCAGCATCTGCGACACCATGAAGAAGGTGCGCGCATCATTGATCATGTAGCCCAGGCCGCTATCGGCCGCGATGAACTCCGCCGCCACGATGACGAAGAAGGACAGGCCGAAGCCGAGGCGGAGCCCGGTGATGATGGAGGGCGTCGCCGCCGGCAGCACCACATGGCGGAACAGGTCCGCCCGGCTGGCGCCGAGCGAGGAGGCGGCGCGCAGCAGCACCGGATCCACGTATTTGATGCCCTCCACCGTGGTGGTGAAGACCGGGAAGAAGGCGGCGTAGGCGATGAAGGCGATCTTCGACATCTCGCCGATGCCGAACCACAGCACCATCATCGGCAGGAAGGCGAGCGGCGGGATCGGCCGCAGCAGCTCGATCATCGGCTCCACCAGCCGCTCCAGCGGCCGCCAGGTGCCGACGGCCAGGCCGACCACGACCCCGGCGATGGCGGCGATCGCAAAGCCCTGGAGCACCCGCGCCATGCTGGCCAGGATGTTGTCCTGCAGCTCCCCGCTCTGCCAGGCGGCGATGCCGGCCTTCACCACCTCGATCGGCGTCGGCAGCAGGACCGGGTTGAAGAACTTCCACCAATGGGCGTTGCCCATGGAGACGACGAACCAGATGGCGAGGAAGAGCAGGATGGCGACGCAGCGCATCCCGCCCGTGCTCAGCCGCTTGCGCCATTCCGCGCTCATGCCCCGGCCCGCCAGGTGACGTTGTCGGGGGCGACCTTCTCCAGCACCACCGGGGTGATGCCGCTCTCCGGCGTCTGCGAGACGGGGATGCGCTTGATGCCCACGGCCCAGTCATTGGTGAAGCGGTAGCTGTTCACCAGCGGCCGGTCGATCAGCACGCCGTAGCGATTGGCCTCCGTCATCACCTTCAACGGCTCCGGGTCGATGCGCAGCACCCGCTGCAGCGCCGGCATGCAGGCGGCGCGGTCCGCCTTGAAGCGCGCATCCGCCTTGATCAGGGCGCGCAGCAGCGCCTGCAACGTGTTCGGCTTGCCGTCGATCCAGCTCTGATTGGCCAGGATGACGGAGTGGGAATAGAGCAGCTTCTCCGTCTCCGGCAGCACCACCTTCTGGCCGGTGAAGTAATGCGCCCCGCCGGTCGCGAAGAGCGTGCCGCCCATCGTCGTCAGGCGATAAAGGAAGGGCTGCCAGGCGAGCAGGATGTCCACATCGCCCTTGGAGGCAGCGATGACGCCTTCGCTCGGCGCCATCGGCACCATCTGCAGCTTGGTGTGGTCGAAGCCGAAGCGCTGCGCCAGCTTCACGAACATCAGCGGGCTGTTGTTGCCCTGGGTGAAGGCGACGCGCTTGCCTTCGAGCTCCTTGAGGTTGCCGATCCTGCAATTCGGCCCCAGCACGATGCCCTGGGTGTCGGAGATGTCGGCGAGGCCGGTCAGGATCTTCACCGGCATGTTCTGCCCCGCCAGCGCGATCTGGCCGAGCTGGCTGCCGACGCCGATGGGAAAGCCGCTGCCCATCACCGTCAGCACGTCGCCGCCGGAGGGCTGCCAGCGGAAGGTGAGGTTGATCCCCTCCTCTCGGAACAGCCCGAAATGCTCGGCGACGGCGAGCTGCATGCCGAGCTGCGGATCGCGCACGCCGAGAAATTCGAACTCCTTCTCCTCCGGCGCCGCATGGGCCAGCGTCGGCGGGATGATGAGGGCGGGGGCGGCGAGGAGGAGGCGGCGGGAGATCATGCGGCGGAGCTCCGGTAAAGGCGGCGTGCGGCCCTCAGGCCGCCGGCTTCCAGGTGGCGAGCGTCGGATCGATCAGCTCCACGATCTTCGTGGTGAAGCAATCCTCCGGCTTCGGCGGCTCCGGGATGCGCTTGATGTTCATCGCCCATTCGCTCTGGAAGCGGTGGCTGGCGATCAGCGCCGGGGAGATGCCGATGGCGTATTTGTTGGCGTTGACCATCACCGCCAGCGCATCCGCATCCACGCGCAACACCCGCTGCAGTGCCGCCATCGCCCGCGGCCGGTCGTTGTTGATGACCTCCGTCGCCTTCACCAGGGCGCGCACCAGCGCTGCCAGGGTGTTCGGCTTCGTGTCGATCCACTCCTGCGTCGCCATCAGCGTGGAGTGGTTGTAGAGCGGCTTGTTGTCCTCCGGCATCACCTGCGGCTGGCCGGTGACGTAGAGCGTGCCGCCGGTGCAGTACATGCTGCCACCCATGGAGACGAGGCGGAACAGGTTGGGCTGCCAGCCGAGCAGGCCGTGGACGTCGCCCTTGGAGGCCGCGACCACGCCTTCCGACTGGTGACTGGTCGAAGCCGAACATGTCGGCGAGCTTGGCCAGCAGCACCACCTGGCTGTTGCCCTGGGTGAAGGCGAGGCGCTTGCCCTCCAGCTCCTTCGGGCTCGCCAACTTCACGCCCGGGCTGAGGACGAAGCCCTGGGTCTCGGCGATGTCGGCGAGCATAGTGATGCTCCTGATCGGCAGCTTCTGGCCGCCGAACACCACCTGGGTGAAGCTGCCGCCGACGCCGATGGGGGCCGAGCCGCCGCCCATGATGGTCAGCGTATCGGCGGCCGATTGCGTCCAGCGGATGGCGGGCTCGATGCCCTCCGCCTTGAACAGGCCGAGCTGGTCGGCGACGGCGAGCTGTGCGCCGAGCTGCGGATCGCGCACGCCGATGATCTCGAAGCTCTTCGTCTCCGGCGTGGCGGCACGGCCCGGCGCCGGCAGGGCAAGGGTCCCAATCGCGCCCAGGGACGCGCCGAGCGTGGCGCGGCGGGTGGTCTGCATGGTCACTCTCCTCAGGCCGCTGCCATGACGTGGCGGCGGCTCTTCATCAGGGGCTGGATGCGGGTGCCGAATTGCTCCATGCCGATGACGAAATCGTCGAAGGTCAGCATGACACCGCGCAGCCCGGGGATTTCGGACAACTCGTCCAGCAGCTTCGCCACGGTGGCGTAGCTGCCGACGAAGACGCCCTGGTTGGTCGGGTAGCGGTCGCCCTGCAGCTTCTGGCGGTTGGCGGTGGCGTAGGGATCGGTGGTCTTGTCGGCGCCGGCCTGGCTGTTGCGCCAGGCCATCGCCTCCTCGTCGAAGCCGTCGCAATAGTGCTGCCACTTGGCCTGCGCCGCCTCGTCGGTCTCGTCGGCGACGATCATCTGCATCACCAGCGCGCCGACGTCGCGGCCGGTCTTTTCCGTCGCCGCCACCAGCCGGGCGATCGAGGGCGCGACGCGCTGCGGCTGGTTCACCCCGAAGCCGACGCAGAAATTGAAATCGCCATATTCGGCGGCGAATTGCGTGCCCTTGTCCGACTGCGCCGCGCAGATGATGGGGATGCGGGCGGAGGGCATGGGCAGCAGCTGGCAATCCTCCATCTGGAAGAAGCGGCCGCGGAAATTGCTTTCCCCATGCGCCCAGAGCTCGCGCATGACGTCGACATATTCGGCGCAGTACTGGTAGCGGTTGTTGAAGTGCTCGGTGCCCGGCCAGATGCCCATCTGGCTGTACTCCGCCTCCTGCCAGCCGGAGACGATGTTCACCCCGAAGCGGCCCGGCGCGATGCTGTCGATCGTCACCGCCATGCGCGCGGCGATCGGCGGCGGCATGGTGAGCACGGCGATGGAGGCGAAGAGCTTGATCCGCTGCGTCACCGAAGCGAGGCCGGCCATCAGCGTGAAGCTTTCCAGGCCGTAGTCCCAGAAGCGGCTCGGCCCGCCGAAGCCGTGCAGCTTGATCATCGACAGCGCGAAGTCGAGGCCGAAGCCTTCCGCCGCCTGCACGATGCGGCGGTTGAGATCGAAGCTCGGCAGGTATTGCGGGGAGGTGGTGGAGGTCAGCCAGCCATTATTGTTGATGGGAATGAAAACGCCGACATCCATAGCCCTGCTCCTGAGTCCTCAGGCGCCGTTTGAGCAATCGTCATGCCAGGAAGCAGTGCGGGCTGAGCCTCGGTGGCGCGGCGCCAAGCCTCAGGGAGCCGCGCCAGCCTGCCTAGCGCAAAGGCAGAGTGACCCGTACCGGTCAGGCGGAGGCCGGGCGGGGCGCCATCGCCACCGCCCGCGCCCGCTGCCGCGCCAGCCGCCATTGCCGTTCCGTCCGCAGCAGCAGCAGCAGGAATTGCCAGGCGCCGACCTGCCGGCGGATGGCCCGGCGCTTGTGCCAGATGGCGGGCAGGCCGGCGAAGCCCTCCGCCGCCCCGGCGAAATAGGCGCCGAGATTCCGCCGCAGCCACGGCCGCCGCCCGCTCAGCCCTTGCAGCACCAGCCCGGCCTGCCCTGCCACCGCCAGCGGGAACGCCAGCGGCAGCAGGGCCAGCGGCATCGCCTTGAAGAAGGCCCAGCAGCAATTCCGCGCCGAAAGCCGCAGCGTGAAGCCGGTGGGCACCCCGCCGGTGGACGCCGTGCCGAGATGAAAGACCCGCGCCGCCGGAATGGCGAGGCCCTGATGCCCCGCCAGCACCGCCCGCAGCGCGAAATCCACATCCTCCACATAGGCGAAGAAATCTTCGTCGAACGCACCGATCTCGGCGAAGAGGTCGCGGCGGTAGAAGCTGGCGGCGGCGCAGGCGGAGAGGATGGGAAAGGGCGCCTCATACTGGCCGGCGTCGCGCTCCCCCTCGCCGATCTTGCAGGGCACGCCATAGAAGGTGAAGCCATCCGCCACGCAGTCGATGACGCGGCGGTCATGGAAATCCAGCAGCTTGGAGGCGGCGAAGCTGACCTCCGGGCGGCGGTCCAGCTCCGCCATCGCCGCCGCCAGCCAATCGGGCGCGGCTTCCGTGTCGTTGTTCAGCAGCGCCACCCAGGCGCCGCGGGCGGCGGCGATGCCGGCATTCACCCCGCCGGCGAAGCCGAGGTTGCGCGGCAGGGCGACCACCCGCACTTCCGGATAGTCGCGCGCCAGCAGGGCGGCGCTGCCATCGCTGGAGCCGTTCTCCACCACCACCACCTCGAAGTCGCGGAAGGCCTGGCAGCGCAGGCTCTCCAGGCAGGTCGGCAGCAGATGCGCGCCGTTCCAATTGGGGATGACCACCGTCACCCGGGGCACGGCGGCAGGGGGCCTCTCCATCATCGGGCGGTCCTAGCGGCTGGGGGGCGGCGGCGCCAGGGTTTAGGGCCGCCCGAGACCCGGCTTGGAGGCGCGTCGCGGGCGGTGCCGGTAGTCGGCTTTGAGGGGCCGCACCCCACCCCGGCCCTCCCCCGCGGAGCGGGGGAGGGAGGCGGCAGGTCGAAGCTGCAGACTCAGGGCGGGGTCCAGGGGCTGCGCCCCTGGTAAGGGGTCCGGGGGCGAAGCCCCCGCCCTTGCCCTCCGCCCTCCGCCGCGCTTCATCCCCGCCTCATGTCCCCGCCCGACCACGCCGCGGAGCCCCTGCACCTGGCTGCCCGCCGCGTGGCGCGCGGCGCGGCGATACTGGCTGCCAGCCAGATCCTCGCCCGGGCCATCGGCATGGGTTTCACCCTGGCCCTCGCCCATCTGCTGCCGATCGAGGCTTTCGGCACCTGGAACCTCGCCCTTTCCGCCCTGGTGCTGGCCGGGCTGCTGCAGGATGCCGGCCTCTCCCGCAGCGTGGTGAAGGAGGTGGCGCGCAACCCCGCCAGCGCCGCCGCCTGGATCGGCCGCCTGCTGCCGCTGAAGCTCGGCCTCGGCCTGCTCGCCGCGCCGCTGCTGCCGCTGCTGGCCTGGGCGGCGGGCTATGGGGCGGAGGTGGTGCTGGTCATCGCCGTCATCGGCCTGGCCCTGCCGGCGGCCAATCTCTGGCTGCTGCTGGAGAATGCAGGCCAGGGGCTGCACGCCATCCGAGCGCTCGCCCGCGGTGCCCTGGCCACGGCGGCGCTGCAGACGCTGTGCGGCCTGCTCGCCGCCTGGCTCAGCGGCGGCGCGCTGCCGGCCATCGCCGCCGGCTTCGTGCTGGCGGGGCTGCTGAACCTCGCCTTGCTCTGGCGCTGGGTCGGGCGCCTCGCCGGCCCGCTCCGCTGGCAATGGGCGCCGGGCTTCGCCTGGCGGGTGCTGCGGGACTCCCTGCCCTATCTCGGCGTCGCGCTGGCCGCGGCGGCGCTGGGGCGGATGGAGATGCTGCTGCTCGGCCTTCTGGCAGGCGAGGCGGAAGTCGCCCTCTTCACCGCCGGCTTCAAGCTGTTCGAGGCCGCGCTCTTCCTGGTCCATGCCGTGCAGATCGCGCTCAACCCGACCCTGGCGCGGCTGATCCAGGCGGACCGCCCCGGCTTCGCCCGCTGGTTCGGCTGGCAGATGAGCCTGCCCGCCGCGCTGCTGCTGCCGGCGGCAGCGCTCGCCCTGCCGGTCTCCGGCCTGCTCATCCACCTGCTCTATCCGGCGGGCTATGGGATGGCGGTGGGATCGCTGGCACTGCTGGCCATGGCGCTGCCGGTGGTCGCGCTTCAGCTCCTGGCCAATGGCGCGCTGGTGCTGACGGACCGGCAGGGGCTGGTGCTGCTCCTCCAGGGGGGGGTGGTGGCGGCGCAGATCGGGCTGAATTTATGGCTCATTCCGCGTCTCGGGGCGGGGGGCGCGGCGCTGGCCCTGGCGGGCAGCCAGGCGCTCGGCGCCGGGCTCGGCCTCTGGCTGGTGCGGCGCCTGCTGCTGCCGGGCTGGGGCGCGCTGGCCCCCGTGCTGCGCGTCCTGGCGGTGCAGGCGGCAGCCATCGGCCTCGGGCTTGCGACGGCGCTGCTCCTCCGGCATTCGGGGATGGCGGTGGCCGTTGCCGCCCTGGCCTGGGCGGCCGGGCTCGCGACCATTCGCTTCCGGCTGCTGCCGCCCGAGGCCATATCGGAGCGGAGGTGAAGCGAAAGGCGGCCCCAAGGTTCATGCGGCGAGAACCGGCGCCAGGGCCGATGCGGGTTGCGTTGGTGCGCCAATCATTTCACTTCCATACATAAACGATCTGCCGGACCGACCCCAGCCCTACCCCTTCGCAAAGGTCACGATGCCGCGCCTCTCCGTCCTCTTCATTGCCGCGCATCCGGTCGAGGGGCCTTCGACGCGCTTCCGCATCCACCAGTACCTGCCGGCGCTGGCCCAGGCGGGGATCAGGGCGGAGTTGCGGCCTTTCCTCTCTTCCCGCTTCGCCCCCCTCGCCTACCGCCCCGGCCTCGCGCCGAAGCTCGGCATCACCGCGCTCGGCGCGCTGGGACGGCTGGGGGATCTGGTGCGGGCCAGCCGTGCTGACCTCGTCTATGTGCTGCGGGAGGCTTTCCCGGTGGGGCCGGAGATCTTCGAGCGCGCCATGGCGGCGCTGAGCGGCCGGCTTGCCTTCGATTTCGACGATGCGATCTGGGAACGCTCCTTCAACATCGACAACCCGATCGACCGGCTGCGGGATTTCGAGCGGCCGGCGCGGCTGATCGCCCGCGCCAACCGCACCGTCGTGGGCAGCGACTACCTGGCCGCCTATGCCCGGCGGCATGCGCCGGCGGAGCGGGTGGTGCTGATCCCGACCGTGGTGGATACGGAGAGCTTCCGCCCCGCCCCGCGCCCGCCGGATGGCAGGCTGGTGGTGGGCTGGATCGGCACGCCGCGCAACACCGCCTATCTGCGCGCCATCTGGCCCGGCCTGGCGGAGGCGGCGCGGCGCGACCCCCGGCTGCACTATTGCTTCGTCGGCGCCGAGCCCTTCCCGACCGGCGAGGTGCAGGCAGAGTTCCGCCACTGGACGCTGGAAAGCGAGATCGCCGACATCCAGGGCTTCGACATCGGCATCATGCCCCTGCCGGACGACCCGCAGACGCGGGGGAAATGTGGCTTCAAGATCATCGAATACATGGCCTGCGGCCTGCCGGCGGTGGCCAGCCCGGTAGGCGCGAATGTCGAGGTGATGCGGGCGGGCGAGACCGGGCTGCTGGCGAATGGCAACGCGGAATGGGCGGAGGCGCTGTACCGCCTGGCCGGCGATGCCGTGCTGCGCCGGGCGATGGGGGAGGCGGGGCGGGCACGGGCGGTGGCGGAATACTCGCTGGCGGCCATGACGCCGCGATTCATCGCGACCATCGAGGCGGCGGCGGGCTGAACGCGCGCGACTGCGAGAGGGGGCTCTGCCCCTCCCGGGCTCACCCCGCCAAAGGCCGAAAGGCCTTTCGAAACCTCGAGTTTCAGGCGCGACGGTGCGACGTCCCGACTCTCGGGACCTGCGGACGGGCCGCGGTCCCGGGCGATCACGCTCTGCCGCGCGGTGCCCGGCCGCGCCCTGGCGCCTTGCCCGGCTTCTTCGCCGCCACCCGCCGCGCCGCCGCCAGGGCGGCGCGGGCCCAGGCGAGCAATTCATCGGCCTCATCCAGCAACTGGTCCGGCACGCGCCAATAGGCCAGCTCTACCACCCGCCCCTGCCGCTCATAGCTGAAGGGCGTGGACCCGGCGGCAGCGAAGCATTCCCGGTTCTGCTCGTCGCCGCGCAGATAGAGCGTCTCCGCCACCACCAGGCCGAACATCACCCCATGGCAGAACACGCCGGCGCCGCCGAACATGCGTCGCATGGTGACCGGGCCCAGAGGGGCGAGCTGCTCGGCGAGGAAAGCCGTGAAGCTCTCGCTGACCGCCATCGCCGCTCCCCGAGCCGTCCCCCGCGCCAGTCTGGCGCGGCCGGCGCCCGGCGTCACCCTGTGGCGATGGCCCTTCCGGCGCGCAGCCCGCGACCCGTTCCTGGCGGGGAGGGGTGTGAGGGGCTCGCGCGGCGTCCTGGTGTCAGCGGTTGCCGTGCCTCCCTCGCCGGTCCACCACGCGGCGGCTGACGGCCGGGTTGCCGCCAGCGTGCGCCGCACTGCGAGCCTCATCGCCGGGCTGGCGATCCGGCCGGGGATCGGGAAGATCGGAGGAGCGTCGCCGGCACGGCTCCCGGCAAGGCAGGCAGCCCGGCAATGGAGGACCCATGCAACGAACCGGATCAGGCGTGAATTTCGCCCGCTACGCCCTGGGCGAGATGACCATCCTCGCCCTGCGCGACGGGCATGTGGACATGCCGCCCAGCCGGCTGCGCCAGGAGGGAGACCGCCCCTTCGGCACCGACCTGCCCGCCTCGGTGCAACTGGTGGGCGGGAAGCTGCGGCTTTCGGTGAACGCCTTCCTCGTCATCGCCAGGGGCCGCCACATCCTGATCGACACCGGTGCCGGCAATGCCTGGGAACCGAGCATGGGCCTGCTGCCCGCCGCCCTGGAAGAGGCCGGGGTGGCGCGCGAGGCGATCGGGACCGTCGCCTTCACCCATACCCATCTGGACCATGTCGCCGGGCTGGTGGCGGCGGATGGAACGGAGAGCTTCCCGCCGGCGACGCGCCTGCTGGTGCCGGAGGCGGAGCTGCCGCTCTTCCGCCGGTCGGGAAGGCTGGCGCGGTTCCGCGCGCGCTGCACCGGCTTCGCGCCGGGCTTCGAGCTGGCCGAGGGCATCACCGCCCTCGCCGCCCATGGCCATGAGGTGGGGCATACGGCGTTCGAGGTGACGAGCGGCGGCGAGACGCTGCTGATCTGGGGCGACATCGTGCATGTGCCCTCCATGCAGTTCAGCCGGCCGGAGCTCACCTGGGAATTCGATGCCGACCAGGCGCAGGCGCGGGCCGCAAGGCGGGAGATGCTGGCCCGCGCGGCACGGCCCGGCTGCTGCGTCGCCGGGGCGCATCTGGATTTCCCCGGCATCGGCAGCGTGGCGGCGGAGGGGGAGGGCTACGCGTTCACGCCCCTGTAGCGCGGCTGTTTAGCCGCCAGGAAGATCGGGGGCGCTGCCCCCCGCCCCCCAGCAGGGGGCTCTGCCCCCTGCACCCCCGCCGGGGCCAGGACCTGGCCCCGGACCCCGGTCCGAGTTTCAGACCCGAGGGTTCAACCTGCGGACTCAGGGCGGGGTCCGGCGGGGTGCAGGGGCAGAGCCCCTGCTGGAGGTTTGGGGGGCGACGCCCCCATTCACACCGCACCCAGCCGCGTCTTCGCCAGCGGCAGGCTGCGCACCCGCTGCCCGGTCAGCGCCGCCACCGCGTTCACCACCGCCGGCGGCACCCCGGGCAGGCCCGGCTCCCCGATGCCGCCCATCGGCGCGCCGCTTTCCACGATGCGCACATGCACGCGCGGCATCCGCTCCGGCGTCAGGATCGGGTAGTTGTCGAAGTTGCGGGCCTGCGGCACGCCATCGACATAGACCACCTCCTCCAGCAGCGCCGAGGAGAGGCCGAGCGCCACGGCGGAGTTCACCTGCGCCTCGATGATCGCCGGGTTCACCATGCGGCCGGGATCGACCGCCACCCAGACGTCATGCACCACCACCGCGCCGTCCTTCAGCGAGACCTCGGCGATGGTCGCCACCTCGCTGCCGAAGGGCGAGGCCATGGCGACGCCGCGGGCGCGCTTCGTGCCGTCCGCCGCATCATAAGGCCCGCGCTTCCAGCCGCCGGACAGCTCCCCCACCGCTTCCAGCAGCGCCTTGTGGCGGGGCTTTTCCGCCAGCAGGCGCAGCCGGAGCTGGTAGGGATCCTGCCCGCCCGCCTCCGCCACCTCGTCGAGGAAGGCTTCGTAGAAAAAGTCGTTCATCGAATGGCCGACCGAGCGCCAGAAGCTGATGATCGGCGGGTGGCGCAGCGGCACCTGAACCACGCGGCGATTGGGGATGGCGTAGGGCTTCTCGGCGATGCCCTCCACCGCAGAGGGATCGGCCTTGCCCGGCGCGGTGCCGAACCAGCGGCCGATCGGGCCTTCGCCCACCGCCTCGGCCTCCAGCGCCACCGGCATGCCGTCCGGGCCGATGCCGGCACGGAAGCGCGCCAGCCCCATGGGGCGCAGCGCGTCGCGGAGGAATTCCTCCTCCCGCGTCCAGATCAGCTTCACCGGCCGGCCCACTTCCTTGGCGAGCTGGATGGCCTGGGGGAATGGATTGGCCGAGTCGTAGAGGAAATGCCGGCCGAAGAAGCCGCCGAGCAGGGGCGAATGGATCTTCACCTGCTCCGGCGCGATCCCCGCCACCCGCGCGGCGACGGCCTGGAACATCTCCGGCGCCTGGTTGGGCAGCCAGAGATCGAGCGTGCCATCGGCATTCCAGCGGGCGGTCGCGGAGGGCGGCTCCAACTGGCCATGGGCGAGGAAGGGCGCGTCATACACCGCCTCGATGGTGCGGGTGGCGCTGCGCAGGGCGGCGGCGGTGTCGCCTTCCACCTCCGCCGGGTTGCCGGGGCCGGTGGCCGCCGCCAGGACGGCGTGGTGCGCGGCGGAGGAGAAATCCGCCGGCATCACGTTGCGCGCATCGGCGGCGGGCGGGGTCCAGCCCACCTGCAGCGTCTCCACCGCGCGGCGGGCGCGCCACCAGCGGTCCGCCAGCACCGCCACGGCGCCGGGCAGGCGCTGGATGGAATGCACGCCCGGCATCGCCTTCACCTCCGCCTCATTGGCGAAGGCGCCGGGCTCCATGCCGAGGCGCGGCGCATGCTGCACGGCGGCCTGCAGCATGCCCTCCACCGTCACGTCGATGGAGTACATCGCGCGGCCGGTGGATTTCGCGCGCACGTCCAGCCGCGCGACCGGCTTGCCGATGTAGCGGAAATCCCGTTCGGCGCGTAGCGGCGCGGTCTCCGGCACCGGCAGGGCGGCGGCCTCGGCGGCCAGGGCACCATAGTCCAGGCTGCGGCCGGAGGCGGCATGCACCACCTTGCCCGGCTCCGTCGTCAGTTCCGCCGCGGGCACGCCGAGGCGGGTGGCGGCGGCCTGCACCAGCATCGCCCGCGCCCGGGCGCCGAGCTGGCGCATGGCGGGATAGGCGCTGCGCACGGAGAAGCTGCCGCCGGTGATGCGCCGGCCATTCACCAGCGCGTAGTCCGGGCCGGGCGGGGCGCATTCCACCACGAAGCGGGCGGGGTCGGCGTCCAGCTCCTCGCCGACGATCTGCGCCATGGCGGTGTCGACGCCCTGGCCACCTTCGATGAAGGGGCTCTTCAGCAGCACCGAACCGTCCTGGCGGATCTCCAGGAAGGCGGGGATGCGGGTGCCGGGCTGCACCGCAGGCGCGGCGGCCTGGGCGCGGGCAGCACCGCGCGGCAGCGCCACGCCCAGCACCAGCGCGCCGAGCGCCGCGCCCAGCACGCCACGGCGGGAAAGGTTGACCGGCTGCCCTTCCGGAAGCTGCGCGGCGGAGAAGAGCGCGGGGGTGAGACCGTCCATCATCGCCCCCCTCAGCCCTGGGCCGCGGCCTGCCGCACGGCGGCGGCAATCGCGTTGTAGGTGCCGCAGCGGCAGAGATTGGTCATGGCGGCGGCGATGTCCTCATCGGAAGGGTGCGGCGTCTGCTTCAGCAGGCTGGTCGCCGCCATCACCTGGCCGGACTGGCAGTAGCCGCATTGCGGCGCCTGCGCCGCCACCCAGGCCTCCACCACGCGGCGGCCGACCGGGTCCTGCTCGACCGCCTCGATGGTGGTGATGGCCATGCCGGCGACACTCTCTACCGGGGTGACGCAGGACCGGGTGGCCTGGCCATCCACCAGCACGGTGCAGGCGCCGCATTGCGCGACGCCGCAGCCATATTTCGTGCCGGTCATGCCGAGCTCGTCGCGCAGCACCCAGAGCAGGGGCGTGTCGGCCTCGGCCTCCACGCTGCGGGTCGTGCCGTTGATGTTCAGTTCCATGGGATCCGTCCTGGCAGGAAGGTTGGGCCAGTGTCCTGCCCGCGAAGTTCGCTGGCTTTCCAGCGAACCCAGCGGACAAGCAGGCCACTGAAAACAAAAGCCAGTGGCCCGAGAACGAAGTCCGCAGGACTGCGGAATCGGGACACTGGGAGGGTTGGACAAGACTCGGCATGGCGCCGGCGCGGCGGCAGGCCACCGCGCGGTACGCCACGACGGCAAGGCCCGGCGGGCCGGGCCAGGCACGCAGGGGTGGCCGGGCTCAGATGCCCTGGCCGCCCGAGACCTCGATCCGCTGCGCATTGACCCAGCGGTTGGCCGGCGAGAGCAGGCCGGCGATCATCGGCCCGATATCATCGGGGACACCGACGCGACCGAGCGCCGTCATCCCGGCGAAGACCCTGTTGAACTCCGGCGTGTCGCGCACCGCGCCGCCGAAGAAATCCGTCTCGATCGCGCCCGGCGCCACCGTGTTCACCGCGATGCCGCGGCTGCCGAGCTCCTTGGCCATGTAGACGGTGAGCACTTCGATGGCGCCCTTCACCGCCGCATAGGCCGCCCAGCCCGGCGCCGAGATGCGCGTCAGGCCGGTGGAGAGGTTGACGATGCGCCCGCCATCCGCCAGCAGCGGCAGCAGGGCCTGGGTGAGGAAGAACACGCCCTTGAAATGGACATTCACCAGCCTGTCGAACTGCGCCTCGGTGGTTTGCTCGATCAGGGCGTAGTCGCCGTGACCGGCATTGTTCACCAGATGGTCGAAGCTTTCGCGTTGCCAAGTGGCCTGCAGCGAATTCCGCAGCCGCGCGACGAAGTCCGGGAAGCCGGCGACATCGCCGGTGTCGAGCTGCAGCGCGATGGCCTGTCGACCGATGGCGGCGATCTCGGCCAGCACCGCGTCTGCCTCCTCGCGTTGGCTTCGGTAGGTGATAACGACGTCGCCGCCCTGGTGCGCGACGTTGAGGGCGGTGTTGCGGCCGAGGCCGCGGCTGCCGCCGGTGATGAGGGTGATGCTCATTGTCCCGGACTCCCGTGCTGCATTGGATGCGGCGTTATCGCGCCGGGCGGCGGGGCCGGGTTGCCGGAAGCTGGAGGATCCTTGCCTGATCCTCGCAAAGCGTCGTGGCGGGCGGGGGGTACGACGGGCTAGAGCATTTTCAAGTCCGGCGGAATCGCCGGACGACTCGGAAAATGCGATCAAACAAAGGGCTGGAGCGGGTTCGCCGAGCGCAGGCGAGGTGAAACCGCTCTAATGTCCTGCCCGCTGCGTTCGCTGGATTTCCAGCGAACGCAGCGGACAAGCAGGCCACTGAAAACAAAAGCCAGTGGCCCGAGGACGAAGTCCGCAGGACTGCGGAATCGGGCCACTGGCCTATGCTTGGCCCCGGGTGTGCGCGTGGCAGGCACGCGCGTGAATCGCTGGCTGGAGGAAGGCTCGTAGTGGGATGAGGCAGGCGCTGCGGGACCTGGTCCGCCGCTACACGGACGCCCATGCCAATGCGGAAGGGGTGGCGCTGAGCCCGATCCCGGGCCTCGCCACGGTGCGTGCGACCGCGCCGAGCGGCTTGCTGCACGCGATCCCGCGGCCGCTGATCTGCCTGGTGCTGCAGGGGGAGAAGGAGGTGCGGCTGGGGCGGGAGAGCTTCACCTTCGCCGCCGGGGATTCGCTGCTGGTCACGGCGGATGTGCCGACCGTCAGCCGCATCACCCGGGCCAGCCGGGCGGCGCCCTATCTTGCGCTGGTGCTGGAGCTGGACCCGGCCATCCTTGCCGATCTCGGCGGGCAGGTGCCGGCGGCGCCGGAGGCGACGGGCGCGGCGGTGCGGGCGGACCCGACCGAGGCAGAGGTCACCGAGGCGGCGCTGCGGCTGATGCGGCTGCTGGACCGGCCGCCGGCGGATGCGGTGCTGCTGGGGCTGAGGCTGCGGGAGATGCATTACTGGCTGCTGGCCGGGCGGCATGGCGCGGCGATCCGCCGGCTGGGCTGGCCAGAAGGCCAGGTGCAGCGCGTGGCGCGGGCCGTGGCGCTGCTGCGGGCAGAATTCGCGCAGCCTCTGCCGGTGGAGCGGCTGGCGCGCGCGGCGGGCATGAGCCCGTCTTCCTTCCACCGGCATTTCCGCGCCGTCACCTCGCTTTCGCCGCTGCAATTCCAGAAGCAATTGCGGCTGATGGAGGCGCGGCGGCTGATGCTGGCGGAAGGCGCCTCCGCCAGCCATGCGGCCTTCCTGGTGGGGTATGAGAGCGTGCCGCAATTCACCCGGGAGTATGGCCGGATGTTCGGCCTCCCGCCGGTGCGGGATGCGGAGCGGGCGCGGCGCGAGGGCCAGGCGGCGGCGTGACGATCGGGGGCGTTGCCCGTTGGCGGCAGCGCCGGCATCCCCCCCGCCGGGGCCAGGACCTGGCGCCGAACCCCGGCGTGGGTTTTCAGACCCGACGGTCCAGCCTGCAAACTCGCACCGGGGTCCGGGGGGTGGTCCACCCCCCGGCGGAGGTGCAGGGTCGCGGGCACTGCCCGCGACGCCCTCCTGCTGGGGGTTTGGGGCAACGCCCCCAACTACTCCCCGAATTTGTTACTCCGCGGGAAGCCGTTCGGCGGCAGCTTGCCCGCCCCGGCGCGGTTGCCCCGCCAGGGCGCCAGCTCCGTCTCCACCCGCACCCGTTCGCCGAGCCGCCAGCTCAGCCCCACCTTGCGCACGAACACCTTGGCGTCGGACAGCCCGCCTTCCTTGTAGGATTGCAGCTGCACGCCGCGCCCGCGCGCCATCTCCGGCACCTGGTCCAGCGGAAAGAGCAGCAGCTTGCGGTTCTCGCCGATCACCGCGACGGTGTCGCCTTCCGCCGGGACGCAGAGCGCGGCTTCCTTGCCCGCCTCCGGCACCAGCACCTGCTTGCCGGTGCGCTTCTCCGCCAGCAGGTCCTCGCCCTTCACCACGAAGCCCTTGCCATCCTGCGCGGCGACGAGGAAGCGCTCCCCCTCCCGGTGCACATGCAGGGAGAGCACGGCGTCCTCATTGGTCAGGTCCACCATCAGCCGCACCGGCTGGCCGTCGCCGCGGCCGCGCGGCACGGCATCGGCCTTCAGCGTATAGGCCTTGCCGTTGGTGGCGAAGAGGACGAGGCGGTCCGTGGTCTGCGCATGCACCCAGGTATGCAGCCCGTCGCCTTCCTTGAAGCGCAGCTCCGCATCCTCGGCGATGTGGCCCTTCTGCGCCCGGATCCAGCCCTTCTCGGAGAGGATGACGGTGATGGGCTCGCGCTCGACGAAGGCGTTCTCGTCCACCGTCACCGCGGGCAGCGCCGCGCCGGTGCCGGTGCGTCGCGCATAGGGGTCCCGCACCCAGGGATGCGCCGTTTCCGCCACGCCCTTCACCAGCGCGCCGGCGCCGAATTTCACCCGCATGCCTTCCAGCTCGGCGCCGATCGCGTCCCAGCGCCTGGTCTCGGACTGCATCAGCCCCTTCAGGCTCTTCTGCTCCGCGCTGAGCTTCTTGTGCTCCTTGCGGATCTCCATCTCCTCCAGCTTGCGCAGGGCGCGCAGCCGCATGTCGAGGATGGCGTTGGCCTGCAGCTCGGTCAGGCTGAAGGCGGCCATCAGCGCCTCCTTCGGCTTGTCCTCCTCGCGGACGATGCGGATCACCTCATCGAGGTTGAGATAGACGACGAGGTAGCCGTCGAGGATCTCCAGCCGCCGGGCGATCGCCGCCAGCCGGTGCTCGGTGCGGCGGACCAGCACCTCGTGCCGGTGTTCCAGCCAGCTCCAGATCACCTCCGGCAGGCCCATGACGCGCGGCGTGCGCTCGGCATCCAGCACGTTCATGTTCAGCGGGATGCGGGCTTCCAGCGCAGTGGCGCGGAACAGCGTCTCCATCAGCATGGCGGGGTCGATGTTGCGGCTCTTCGGCTCCAGCACCAGACGGACCACGTCCGTGCTCTCGTCGCGCACATCGCCCAGCAGGGGCAGCTTCCGCTCCTCCAGCAGCGCGGCGATCTGCTCGATCAGCTTGGCCTTCTGCACCTGGTAGGGGATTTCGGTGACGACGATCTGCCAGGTGCCGTTCTTCAACGGCTCCTGCGCCCATTTCGCCCGCACGCGGAAGCCGCCGCGGCCGGTGCGGTAGGCCTCGCGGATCGCCTCGGGCGGCTCCACCAGCACGCCGCCGGTGGGGAAATCCGGGCCGGGCAGCACGGCAAGCATCGGCGCCAGGCAGGCCTCGAGGAATTCGGCGCGGGCGGAGGGCAGCAGCCCGGGCGCGACGCCGGGCGGGGCCAGCGCCACGCCTTGCAGCGTCAGCTTCCGCTCCCGGAACACGCCGAGCTGCGCCAGGGCCGCGGCGCAGAGCTCCCCGGCATTGTGCGGCGGGATGCTGGTCGCCATGCCCACCGCGATGCCATTGGCGCCATTGGCCAGCAGGTTCGGGAAGGCGGCCGGCAGCACCACCGGCTCCTGCTCCTCGCCATCATAGGTGGCGCGGAAATCGACGGTGTTCTCATCGATGGCGGCCAGCATGGCCTGGGCCACCTCGGTGAGGCGGGCCTCGGTGTAGCGCATGGCCGCGGCGTTATCGCCGTCGATATTGCCGAAATTGCCCTGGCCCTCCACCAGCGGGTAGCGGGCGGCGAAATCCTGGGCGAGGCGCACCATGGCGTCGTAGATCGCGGCGTCGCCATGCGGGTGGTATTTGCCCATCACGTCGCCGACGATGCGGGCGCATTTCTTGAACCCCGCATCCGGGTCCAATTTCAACTGGTGCATGGCCCAGAGCAGCCGGCGATGCACCGGCTTCAGCCCGTCCCGCACATCCGGCAGGGAGCGCGCCATGATGGTGGACATGGCATAGGCCAGGTAGCGCTCGGAGAGCGCGTCGGCGAGGCGGGTGTCGCGGGTGGCGCCGCCCTCCGGCCCGGGGGCTGGGGGGGCCTTGATGTCGTCGGGCATCGGGCCTCGGATTCGTGCTTCGTTCCAGTGCGCCCGGGGTCTAGCGGAAGGCGGCCGGCCGCGCCAGCCTCGGGGCGCCGGAGCCGCCTCGGCCAGGGCGGCAGGGGCGCCGTTCCAGCCAGGCGCGGATGCTCCGCCCGGGAATTACGCCGCCAGCGCCGCGACCCGGTCGGCCAGGGCCAGCCGCGCCGGGGGCAGGCCCTGGCGGCGGTGGCCCAGCACGTCGCGCGCCAGGAAATGCCCGGTCAGGCGCAGCCCGTCCCGCCATTCCGCCGGGCCGGGCGGCGGGCCCTGGCCCAGCAGGAAGCCCGGCAGGGGCAGCAGCCTTTCCGCCCAGGGGGTGCCGGCCGCCTCGCTGACGGCGCGGCCGGTGCGGGGGGAGACCCAGCGCAACCCCTCCCGCGCGCCGGTCGCGGCGCAGCGCGCCAGATCCAGCCCATAGCCGAGATCGGCGAGCAGCGCCGCCTCCCAGCCCACATAGTCCGGCAGCAGCGGCGCCGCGCCGCCGGCAAGCCGGGCGATCAGCGCCACCAGCCCGTGATAGGCGCGCGGCTGCGCCTCCCGCTCCGGCAGCGCCGCCTCCGCCACCGCGCAGGCGGCGGCGAGCAGGGCCAGGGCCAGCGGCTCCTCCATCGCCAGGGCGGCGGCGGGGTGCAGCAATTCGCCGGACAGGGTGCCGAGCTGGTCCGGCAGCCGCGCCACCCAGCGCGCCTCCACCAGATTGCCCGGCTGCCATAGCGGCGCCTGGGCGCGGGAGGCGCCGCCGCGTGCCAGGCCGGCGTGGCGGCCGGAAGCCTCGGTCAGGACGGAGACCACCGCCCCGCCTTCGCCATGCGGCCGCGCCGCCAGCACGATCGCCTGGGCCTGCCATTCCATCCGGCCAGCATAGGCGGCCCGGACGGGGCTGTCAGTCGCGGTGCCCGAGGCGAAGCTGGCGCAACTAGAGACGTAGCAGGCGGCCTGGGGACGCCGTGGCTGGGGCTTTGCCCCAACCCCTACCAGGGGCTCTGCCCCTGGACCCCGCCGGCGCCAGGACCTGGCCCCGGACCCCGGTGTGAGTTTTGGACCCGTGGGTCGAACCTGCCGACTGACCGGGGTCCGGCGGCGGCAGAGCCCCCCACTCCTACTCTTCCTGCTCCAGCCCCAGCGCCCGGATTCGGCCGGTTTCCTCATCCCAGCCCGGGCGGTCCTTCACGTTCAGGAACAGGTGCACCCGACGTTCCAGCAGCGCCGTCAGTTCCCGCCGCGCCCCGGCGCCGATCGCCTTCACCCGCGCCCCGGCATCGCCGATCAGGATGGCCTTCTGGCTCGGCCGCCCGACATAGATGGTGCAGTCGATGCGGACGCTGCCATCCTCCCGCTCCTGCCAGCTTTCCGTTTCCACCGTGGTGTGGTGCGGCACTTCCTGGTGAGTCTGGCGCAGGATCTGCTCCCGCACGATCTCGGCGGCCAGCATGCGATTGGGCAGGTCGGAGAGCTCGTCCTCGGGGAAGAGGTATGGGCCGGGCGGCATCGCCTCGGCCAGCCTGTCCAGCAGCCGGTCCAGGCCGCGCCGCTTCTCGGCGGAGATCATGAAGGTCTCGGCGATGGGCAGCAGGGCGTTCAGCTCGGCGGCGAGCGGCAGCAGCCGCGGCGGCTCGATCAGATCCACCTTGTTCAGCGCCAGCCAGACCGGGCGGCCGGCCTTGGCCAGGCGCCCGCAGATCGCCCGCACCGCATCGGTGATGCCGGCCCTGGCATCGACGATCAGCAGGGTGAGGTCGGCATCCTTCGCCCCACCCCAGGCGGCGGCGACCATGGCGCGGTCCAGCCGGCGGCGCGGGGCGAAGATGCCGGGCGTGTCCACCAGCACGATCTGCGCCCCCTGGTGCATGACGACGGCGCGGATGCGGAAGCGCGTGGTCTGCGGCTTGGGCGAGACGATGGTGACCTTGGTGCCGGCCAGGGCATTGACCAGGGTGGACTTGCCCGCATTGGGCGCCCCGACCACGGCGACCAGGCCGCAGGTGGTGCCGCCGGCAGCGGGCGCGGCCGCGCCTCCGGCGCCGGGCTCGGTGCCGCTGTCCTCGGACGCCGCCGGACGGCCCCCTCCGGAGTCGGCCGCGGATCGCGCTTCGCTGCCCTTGGCAGCCATCCGACCAGCCTCCCCGGCACCGGTCGCCGATCGGGCTTCGCCGCTCTCGGACGCCGTCGCGCCGGCCTTGCTGGGGCCGGCGGCCGGCCGGCCTGCATCCCCGCCCGTGGCCGCCGCGCCGCCCGTGATGGTCTCCTCCTCGTTCATCCGCCGTTAACCCCGCCCAGCCAGGCCTCCGCCGCCCGCTGCTCCGCCGCGCGCTTGGTGTCCCCCACCCCTTCCGCAGAACGCCCGGCGGCGGTCACCGTCACCACGAAAACCGGCTGGTGCGGCGGACCGGCGGTGGAAACCAGCCGGTATTCCGGCAGCCCATGCCCCCTGCCCTGCAGCCATTCCTGCAGCCGGCTCTTCGGCGAGGCCTGGGGCCGCTCCGGCCCCGCCTCGATCTCGCCGGCGAAGGCGCGGCGGAAATAGGGCCGGGCCGCGTCCAGCCCGCCATCCAGGAACAGCGCGCCGAGCACCGCCTCCAGCGCATCCGCCAGCACATTCTGCCGCGTGGCGAGGCCGGACCGCCCCTCCCCCGGCGCCACCATGACGTAGCGGCCGAGCTCCTCCGCCTCCGCCACCCTTGCCAGCGTGTCCCAGGCCACCAGCACGCCGAAGCGGCGCATCAGCGTGCCCTCGCGTTCCTCCGGGAAGCGCTCCCCCAGCCATTCCGCCATCAGCAGCGCCAGCACCCGGTCGCCGAGGAATTCCAGCCTTTCATTGGAATCGAGCTGCCCCCGCTGCGGGTCGCCCGCCGAACGGTGCGTCAGCGCCTGGCGCAGCAAAGCGGGATTCCTGAACTCATGGCCGATGCGGCGGGCCAGCTCCTCGAAATCAGGCGCCGCGGCCGGCTCCGCCTGTTTCTTTCGGGCCATGTTCAGCGAATGGCGGAAAACAGCCGCGACCAGCGGATCGCGAAGGGCCAGCCCCACACCTCCCACCAGGCGGCGGAGCCGTCGATGGAGAAGAAGATGAACTCCGCCCGCCCCACCAGATTCTCCAGCGGGATGAAGCCCACCTCGGGGAAGCGGCTGTCCTGGCTGTTGTCCCGGTTGTCGCCCATGCCGAAGACATAGCCCTGCGGCACGCGGTATTCATCCGTATTGTCGGCCCGGCCATTGGTGTCCGAGCATTCGAGGATGGCATGCACCCGGCCTTCCGGCAGGGTCTCGCGGTAGAGCTTCGGCTCCGTGCCATAGCAGCGGTCGAGGTTGGAATTCCCCACCAGCTCCCGCTTCACCGGCTGGCCGTTCACATGCAGGATGCCGTTGCGGACCTGGATGCGGTCCCCGGGCAGGCCGATGATGCGCTTGATGTAGTCCTGGCTGGGGTCGCGCGGCAGCTTGAACACCGCCACGTCGCCGCGTTCCGGCAGTTGCCCGAGGATGCGCCCGGAGAACAGGTTGGGCCCGAGCGGCATGGAATAGCGGGAATAGCCGTAGGAATATTTCGAGACGAAGAGATAATCCCCGACCAGCAGGGTGGGGATCATCGAGCCCGAGGGGATATTGAAGGGCTCGAAGGCAATGGTGCGGATGCCGATGGCGATCAGCCCCGCATAGAGGATGGTCTTCACACTCTCGAGCCAGCCGCCCGACTTGTTCTTCGCCATGGAGCTGCTCAAGGGGAGGCCCGCCGCGGGTTGAATTCAGCGGGTTGAAGCCCTTCGGGCGGGGGGAGTCAAGGAAGCGGCGCATCCCGGCGGCCAGCCGGGCCGTGGCAGGCGGGAAGATGGCGGCGAGGTGGCTGGCGGCTGACATCGCCCTTATTCGGGCGGCCGCCCTCGCGGCACGCGGCGTCAGGGCATGAAGCTGCCGCCGCCGACATCGATGGCGGCGCCATTGAGGTAGGCGGCGGCGTCCGAGGCGAGGAAGGCCGCCACCTCCGCCACATCCTCCGGCGTGCCGACCCGGCCGACCGGCACCTGGGCGAGGAAGGCGGCATTGGCCGCCGCGGTGGTGCCACGGGACATGGGCGTGTCGATCCGCCCCGGGGCGATGGAGTTCACGGTGATTCCGTCCGGGCCGAGCTCCGTCGCCAGGCTGCGGGCGAAGCCCATGAGGCCGGTCTTGGCGGCGGCGTAATGGGCGCCGGCGATCTGGCTCTTGGCGCGCGCGGCCTGGCTGGTGAGCATGATGATGCGGCCCCAGCGCCGGGCGCGCAGCGGCGGGATGCAGGCCTGGGAGACGAGGAAGGCGCCGGTGAGGTTCACCGCCAGCACCCGGCGCCATTCCTCGGCCGGCATGTCGCGGATCTTTCGGGCCTTGCCGTCCGGACCCTTGGGGGAGATGCCGGCATTGTTCACCAGGATGCCGAGGCGGTCCCACCACGCGCCGAGCAGGATGGGAAGGGCGGCGACGGCTGCATCATCCGCGACGTCCAGGGGGATGGCGCGGGCCTCGCCGCCGGCGTCGCGGATGGCGGCGGCGGTGGCCTCGCGCTCCTCGATCACATCGGCGACCACGACGGGGTGGCCGAGAGCGCCGAGCTTTATGGCGATGCCGGCGCCAATGCCGCGGCCGGCGCCGGTGATCAGGGCCACGCGATCCTGGTTGGACATGGAGCGCTCCTCATCCCCTCCCCCGCTTGCGGGGGAGGGTCAGGGTGGGGGTGGTTGGCGGCGGAGCGGGCGGAGAAAGCCCCCACCCCAGCCCTCCCCCGCAAGCGGGGGAGGGAGAGGTGCCTCTGCCGCTTAGGCGGACGGAGAGAGGATGACCTTGCTCGCCGCGCGCTGGCGGGCGAGTTCGAAGCCTTCCAGCCCGCGCTCCAAGGGCAGGCGGTGGGTGATCATCGGGCGGAAGGCTTCCGGCGCCGCGCCGAGATGCGCCAGGACGCGGTCCCAGGTGCGGCGCTCCGCGCCATGCGTCGACCGAAGCTGGTGGCGCATGCGGACGAAGTTGGTCAGGGGCAGGGTCAGGGCCTCGGCATGGATGCCGGCGGCGACGATGACGCCGCCCTTCCTGAGGACCGACATGCCCTCGTTCAGTGTCGCGGGCACGCCGGTGGCTTCCAGCACCACATCCACGGCGCGGCCGCCGGTGAGCGCCATCACCTGCTCGGCCAGCGGTGCCTCGGCCACATCCAGCAGATCGGTGAAGCCGAGGGCCTTCAGCACCTCGAAGCGCGGCGCATCGGCGCGGCCGGCGACGATGACGCGCGCCGCGCCGGCCAGCCGGGTGAAGAGGGCGATGGCCTGGCCGATGGTGCCGGGGCCGAGCACCAGCACCGTGTCGCCCAGCCCGACCTCGCCGGTCAGCACCGCCTCCGCCCCCACGCCGAGGGGTTCGGCCAGCGCCGCCACTTCCATGTCGAGCTGGGGCGGCAGGGCGACGCAGCAGCGGGAGGGGATGCGGACTTCCGCCTGGAAGCCGCCATCGCGGGTCAGGCCGATGGTCTCCCGCTTCAGGCAATTGCGCGTTTCGCCGCTGCGGCAGGCAGCGCAGTGGCCGCAGAAGATGAAGGGGATGATGGCGACGCGATCGCCCTCCGCGAAGCCGGAGCCGGTGCCGTTGCGGCTGATGGTGCCGGCGAATTCATGACCCATGGTCAGCGGCAGGTGCGGGACCATGAATTCGTAGCCCGCGGTCCACTCATAGGCGTGGATGTCGGAGCCGCAGATGCCGGCGGCCTCGACGCGCACCACCACCTCGGCCGGGCCGGGCGGCGGGGCCTCCGGGATCTCCTGGAATTCCAGCCCGAATTCCGACCGGATTTTTCTCAGTGCCAGCATTCTGGGTCTCCCACCAATGAACCGGACCGCCTGGTGCCCTGCCGTGGCTTCGCCACGGCAGGCTGTGCCGAAGCGCCGGTCACCCGGCGCCCCCGGGGGTCCCATGGCGTTGCGCAGCAACGTCATGGGGATAAGGCGTCCCCGCGGCGTTCCGCAGCAACGTCATGGGGATTGCTAAAATGGCTCGGGATAGTGGCCGGCGTAGAAGGAGATGGGCGGCTTGGCATCGGGGTCGGTGAGCATGTCGATCAACACCGGCTTCGGCGAGGCGAGCGCCGCCTCCAGCGCCCCGCGGATCGCGCCGCTCGCCTCCACCCGTACGCCCTCAACACCACAGGCGCGGGCAATGGCAGCATGGTCAACGGCGGTGAAGTTCACGGCAATGGTGTGCTCGCCGAATTTCACCTCCTCGGCATGCTTCTGGTAGCCGAGGATGCCATTGTTCAGCACCAGCAGTGTCACCGGCAGTTCCAGCCGCCGCAGCGTTTCCAGCTCCGCCCAGCTATGGCCGAAGCCGCCATCGCCGCAGAGGCAGACCACGCGCGCGCCGGGCGCCGCGATCTGCGCGCCGATCGCCATGGGCAGGCCCCAGCCGAGGCCGGCAATGCCGCGCGGCGTCAGGAAACGCTGGCCCGGCCGCCGCGCCGTCAGGTAGTTCGCGATCCAGATGGAGGAGTAGGAGGCATCGGCGACGACGATGTCCTCCGGCGTCAGCAGCGCATCCAGCTCCGCCATCAGCCGCTCCGGCCGCGGCAGCTTCGCGTCGCGGGTGGTGATGCCGGCGATGGTTTTCTTCCACTCGGCGACGGCGGCGGCGATCTCCTTCTCCAGCGCCGGCCGGGCGGCGGCGCGGGCGGAGAGGTCGCGGGCCTTCAGCGCCTCGGTCAGGGCCGCCAGGGTCAGCTTGGCGTCGCCCACCAGGCGCATCGCCTCGTAATTCCGGCCCACCTCCATCGGGTCCAGGTCGAGATGGATGAAGCGCGTACCGGGCTGGAACAGCTTCCAGCTATCCGTGCCGTTCTGGTTGGTGCGGTTGCCGACCAGCAGCACCAGGTCGGCGCGGTCCACCATCGGCCGCAGCGCCTGGGTGCGGGCCCCCTGGCCCATCACATAGCCGATGACGCCGAGGGTGAGCGGATGCGTTTCCGCCACGCCACCCTTGCCCATGACGGTGGTGGCGACGGGCAGGTGCGCCGCCTCCTGCAGCGCCGCCAGCTCCGCAGCGGCGCCGGAGAGGTGCACGCCCCCGCCGGCGACCACCAGCGGGTGCTTCGCCGTCGCCAGCGCCTCCGCCGCGGCGGCAATGGCGGCGGGGTCGGCCAGCATCCGGTCCAGCGGCACCTCGCCCAGGGAAAGCTGGCGCGGTCGCAGCAGGGCGGAGACCGGCGCGGCGGCCTCGGTCAGCAGGTCGGCCGGCACCAGCAGCACGGCGGGGCCCGGCCGGCCGGAGGCGGCGGCGGTGAAAGCCATGTCCACGTAATCGTCCAGCCGGTCCGCCCGCTCCAGCCGCCGCACCCATTTCGCCACGGGGGCGAACATGTTCAGGTGGTCCAACTCCTGGAAGGCGTTGCGGTCGAAGGCGTCGCGCGTCACCTCCTGCACCAGGGCCACGATCGGCACGCTGGCCTTCAGCGCCTCGGCCAGCGGCGGCACCAGCAGGGTGGCGGCGGGGCCGTTCTGGGCGGTGACGACGCCCACCTTGCGGGAGATGCGGGCATAGCCATCCGCCATCGAGCCCCCGGCATTCTCCTGCCGATAGACCTTCTGCTCGATGCCGACATGCGGCGCGGCCAGGTGGAAGGCGCTGGGCAGGCTCTGGCCGAAGGTCAGGGTGACGCCATGGCGGCGGAAGGCCTCGGCGAGGCGGAGGGCGACGGTGGCATTGCTGCTGCCTGGCGCGGCGTGGTCCGGCATGGCGTTCCCCTGATTGTCTGGCGCCGGCCCTGGACCCGTAGCGGCCCGACGCCGCCACGACTCCGGACATGCCTGAGCCGGCGATTCACGGCCCGGGCGCGCCCATTTCCGGTGCGCACGCCCAGGCCGGTCGCAGGCTAATGGCGGCGGCGCGGGAGGGGAAGCCAGGGGCCTTGCCGCCGCCCGGCTTCCGCCGCAGCTTGGGGCCATGCCGCCACCGCCGCGCCGTGACCTGCTGCCGTTGATCGCCGTCATCGTCATTGTGGTGGTGCTGGGCGGCGGGTACCTGCTCTTCCCCGCGCTGCACCGGGTGATGAACTACCAGGACTGCATCGCCTCCGGCCGCATCACCGGGTGTTAGCTCCCCACGAAGTCGCCGAGTAAGCCAGGCCTCGCACCGCCGGGTGCAGGTAGGTCGCGCCAGGGCAACGGACGGTGGCGGGCCGGTCAGGCGGCGTCATGGAAGATGAGGCCGAGGGTGAAGCGCTGGCCGGCGCGGAGGCGGCTGACGCCGTGGCGCAGGGTGACGCGATAGGTGCCGCGCGTGCCCTGCACCGGGCGGTGATGCACGGCGAAGGCGACTGCCTCGCCCTGGGAAAGGGGCACCACCTCGGCACGGGACTGCATGCGTGGGCGCTGCTCTGTCAGCACGAATTCGCCGCCGGCGAAATCCTGGCCCGGGGCGGAGAGCAGCACCGCCACCTGCAGCGGGAAGACCAGCGGGCCGTAGAGGTCCTGGTGCAGGCAATTATAGTCGCCGGCGCCGTAGCGCAGCAGCAGCGGGGTCGGGCGGCACTGCCCCGCCGCATGGCATTCGGCGAGGAAATCGGCGAGATCCGGCGGGTAGCGCCGCGCCTCCCCCAGCCGCCCCGCCCAGGCATTGGCGAGGGGCGCCAGGCGGCGATAGAGCGCCTCCCGCAGCGTTGCGACCAGCCCGGGCAGCGGGGCGGCGAAATACTTGTATTCCCCCCGGCCGAAGCCGTGCCGCGCCATGACGATACGGCTGCGGAACCCCTCCTCCCGCCCATAGAGCGCGGCGAGTTCGGCGCATTCCGCGGGGCGCAGCAGGGGGCCGAGGGCGGCGGCGCCGTAATGGTCGAGCTCCTCGGTCAGGCGCGGCCAGTCCAGGCCGGCAATGCGGTCGGCGATATCCATGGGGGTATGTGGCATGGATCGGGGCTGCATCGCCTGCCGCATCTTGCGGCCGAAGGGCGCCGGGCCGGCCTCCCGGTCCGCGTTTCAGACCCGCGGCGGAACTTGCGGACTTACGGCGGAGTCCGGGGGGGAAGCGTTGCCGGCAGTGCCGGCAACCCCGCCCGGCGGAGGTGCAGGGTCGCGGACACTGCCCGCGACGACCTCCTGCCGGGGTCTGGGGGCAGAGCCCCTGCCCTATCCCGAACCCGGCGCCCGCAGCAGCAGCCGGTCCCCGAACAGCGCCGCCAGCCCCAGCAGCACCAGCGCCGCCCCGCCATGCCAGAGCAGCACCATCACCGCCGCGTCCAGATGGTGGAACAGCGTCAGCCCCGCCGAGCAGAGCGCCGCCGAGGCCAGCGCCCCGAGCAGCAGCACCGGCCGCGGCCGTACCGGCCCGGCATGGCGCAGCAGCAGCAGCAGCGCCGCGGTCAGCGGCGCCCCCAGCAGCAGGGTGAAGCGGAGACACCCCCAGGAGGTGCCAAGCTGCCCCTCGATGGGGCCGAGCCGGACGACATCCGCCAGGCACCCCCAGCCCAGGCTGGCCAGCCAGAGCGCCAGCGGCGGCAGCGGCAGCAGCCCCCAACTGGCCGGCCGGTCCGCCCGTGCCAGCATGGCCGCCGCCAGCGCCGCGCAGATGCCGGTGGCGATGGAGGCCAGCCATTGCCCCAGCTCATGGGGCAGCCCCATCCGCTCGCCGATATCGTGCCGCATGCCGAAGGCGAGGACGCAGATCCCGATGGCGCCGGCCGCCAGGGCCAGCCAGAGCAGCGCCTGCCAGCCGGGCGCCGCCATGGGCCGTACCGGGGTGAGGTCGGCGCTCAGCCGGCCGATCAGATCCTCGCTTCGCACCCTACTCCTCCACGCCCAGGCGCTTTCTTAGCGCCCTTACCGCCCGATGCGTCGCCACCTTCAACGCCCCGACCGACATGCCGGAGCGGGCGCTGGCCTCGGCCAGCGGCAGATCCTGCAGCTTGGCCAGGCCGAGCGCCGTCCGCTGCGCCTCCGGCAGGGCGGCCACGGCCGAGCGGAGCTCCGCCGCCGCCACCTTCGCCTCCCCTTGATTCGCCAGAGGGTCGGGCAAGGTTTCGCCGAAATCATCGATGGCCGATTCCCGCCCCGCCCGGCGGGAAGTGCGGCGGAGCCGGTCGATCGCCCGGCGTTCCGTAATGGCGATGAGCCAGGGTTTCAGCGGCCGGGTGGGGTCGTAGGTCTCGCGCAGCCGGTGGATGGTCAGCAGGGCGTCCTGGACAGCATCCTCAGCCTCCGCCGGGTCCCGGATGCGGCGGCGGGCGATGCCGCGCAGCAGGGGCAGGGCGGCGCGCAGCAGCCGGTCATAGGCGCGGGCATCCCCCGCCTGCGCCGCCGCCATCCAGGCCTCCCATTCGCCGTCGCTCATGCCGGCCCTGTAGAACGCCCCGGCACGGGGAGGGAAGAGTCACGTGCCGCTTCCCGGCCAAGACGGGGCACGTGGTTCAGCCGGCGGGGGCGAGCCGGCAGCGCTCAGGCCGCCGCCTCCTTCTGCTGGTGGACGTAGTTCTTCCGCGCGAACCAGATGATGTAGTCGTCGAACAGGATGGGCGGGTGCTTCGCCGGCCGTTCCGGGCCGACGCAGCTCGGCAGCGCCTCGATCATCGTGTCCGGATGCGGGTCGAAGAAGAAGGGGATGGCGTAGCGCGCCGCCGGGCTGACATTGCGGACCCGGTGCGGAGTGGAGAGGAACACCTCATTGGTCCAGCGATGCAGCATATCGCCGCTGTTCACGGTGTAGGTGCCGGGGACGTGGGGGATGTCGAACCACACCCCGTCCGGCAGGTGCACCGAGAGCCCATCCACTGGGTTGGCCGGCAGCAGCGTCATGAAGCCGCTGTCGGTGTGCGGGGCGATGCTGAACTCGCCCTCCTGGAAGCCTTCCACCGCCGGGTAATGCGTCAGGCGGAGGATGGTGTTCGGCAGGGCGAAGGCCTTCTCGAAGTAGTCGGGCACCAGGCCGAGGGCGCGGGCATAGACCGGCGCCAGGCTCTGCCCCAGGCGCATCATGCGGTCCATATAGGCCAGGCAATCCTCGCGGAAGCCGGGCATCCCCTCCGGCCACTGGTTCAGGCCCCGCAGCGGCTTGTTGGCGATGACGTCGGGATCGTCCGGCGTGCGCTGGCGGCGGAGGAAAAAGGCCTCGTTGACGCTCGGCTTGCCGTTCGGGTTGTAGGCGCTGGTACGGTTCAGCGAGCCGCGCATCGGCATGTAGCCGAGATTATGCTCGTTGATCCGGACCTGGAGCTTGTCCTCCAGCGGGCGGTGGTGGAAGCGCTTCGAGGCGGCATAGGTCTGCTCGATCAGCGAATCCTCGATGCCATGGCCGGCCAGCAGGTAGAAGCCGACATTCTCCAGGGCGAAGCGCAGCTCGGCCGCCAGGGCTTCGAGCGCGCCGGATTCGCCACGCAGGAAGGGCGCGGCGTCGAGGATGGGCAGGCGGCCGCCGACCATGCGGGCGGGGGGCCGGGCCTCGGGGGCGGGGAGCAACATCGTCATGCGACCATCTCCGGGCGCTTCGCGCGCCAAGTGTGAGCCTTCTCGTAGCAATCGCCGACGCGGAACAGCGTCGGCTCGCTGAAGGGCTTGCCGACGAGCTGCATGGCCACCGGCAGCCCACCCGCGCCATAGCCGGTGCAGAGGGTGAGGCCGGGCCAGCCGGTGACGTTGAAGGGAATGGTGAAATTGGGCTTTTCCAGGAAGGCCCAGCCCGGCACTTCCTCGATCTTCGCCGCCTCGCCCGGCTGGGCGGCGGTGAGCAGGATGTCGACGCCCGCGGTCGCCGCTTCCGTCGCGGCGATCAGGGCGCGGCGCTTCCGCTGCGCCTGCATGTAGTCGGCGGCAGAAAGGGTGGCGGCCAGCACCAGGCGCTGCCGCAGCAGCTCGCCATAGAGGCCGGGGTCGCGCCGCATCCAGGCCTCGTGCACGGCATAGGCCTCGGTCAGCAGGATGATCCAGCCGGGAGCGTTGTACTCGGCGAGCGGCGGCAGGGTGACGTCCACCACCTCCGCGCCCTCGGCCTTGAAGAAGGCGGCGGCGTCGTTGATGCCCTTGAGCGTCGCGGGGCTGACCGGCATGTCCGTCTCGTGGAAGTGGCGGACGATTCCGATCCGCAGCCCCTTCACCCCCTGGCCCAGCTCCGCGGTGAAATCCGGCACGGGCCGGTTCGCGCTGGCCGGGTCGGCCGGGTCGTAGCCGGCCATGGCCTGGAGGAGGAGGGCGCAATCCTCCACGGTCCAGGCCATCGGCCCGGTATGGTCCAGCGATTGCGCCAGCGGCAGCACCCCGGCGCGGGAGCAAAGGCCGTAGGTCGGCTTGATGCCGGCAATGCCGCACAGCGCTGCGGGGCCGCGGATGGAGCCGCCGGTGTCCGACCCCGTCCCGCCGAGGAACAGCCCCGCCGCCACGCCGGCGCCGGTGCCGGAGGAGGAGCCGGCGGTGAAATGCGCCGGATTCCAGGGATTGCGCGCCGGCGGCCAGGGCAGGTCGAAGGAGGGGCCGCCAAAGGCGAATTCATGCGTCGCCAGCTTGCCCAGCATGACGATGCCGGCCTCCGCCAGCTTCCGCACGGTGGTCGCGTCCTCGGTGGGGACGTAATCCTGCAGCACGCGGGAATGGCCGGTCGTCGGGATGCCGGCGGTGCAGTAGATGTCCTTGTGGGCGAAGGGGATGCCGTCCAGGGGACCGCGCGGCCCCTCCCTCGCGATGCGTGCCTCGGCCGCTTTCGCGGTCGCCAGCGCGCTCTCCTCCGTGAAGCGGATGAAGGCGTGCAGCGTGCCGTTCAGCCTGTGGGCGCGCGCCAGGCATTCCTGGGCGAGCTCCAGCGGCGAGAGTTTTCTCGCGGCGATCAGCTTCGCCGCCTCGGCAATGGTCGGGATCATCGGCCGGGCTCCGCGGAGAAGGTGGTGGCGGGCTCGGCCTCAGGCATCGGCGTCGGGGTGCGGATGGCCGCCTGCCAGGCCTCGATGCCGCCATAGACGGCGTAGATGGCGGCCTTCTGCGCCTGCGGCAGCGTCAGGCCGGCCCGGGCGAGCAGCGCCTCGAACTCGGCCTCGGTGATCTTCGGCGGCATCGCGCCCCTCTCCTCTCCCGGTGCTGCGGCGCAGTATGGCGCAATGCGCGGCGGCGTGAACCACCCTGGCGGTTCCCGGACCGCCCCCCCGGACCGCCCCCGGAGCGCCCCTGGGCCGGCCGGTTGCGCCCGGCGCGGCCACAGGTCTAGGCTGACCGGCAGAAACGGGCAGCGCCGGCAATCGGGCGCCATGCAGCAAGGGAGGCGGCAGCCATGAAGCTGGGCGAAGCCATTGCCGAGATCATGCGGCGCGAAGGCGTCGAGATCCTCACCGGCTATCCGGTCAACCACCTCATCGAATTCGCCGCGGCGCGCGACATCCGCCCGGTGATGGTGCGGCAGGAACGCATCGGGCTGCACATGGCGGATGCCATCAGCCGCGTCACCGCCGGCCGCAAGATCGGCGCCTTCTGCATGCAGCACGGGCCGGGGTCCGAGAACGCCTATGGCGGCGTCGCCCAGGCCTATGGCGAGAGCGTGCCGGTGCTGGTGGTGCCGCAGGGCTATCCACGCCGGATCGCGCATGTCGACCCGAATTTCAACTCCACCCAGGCGATGCACCATGTGGTGAAATCGGCCGAGCCGGTGGTGCTGGCGGCCGAGATCGGCAACATCATGCGCCGCGCCTTCACCCGGCTGCGCAACGGCCGCGGCGGCCCGGTGCTGGTGGAAGTGCCGACCGATCTGTGGAACGAGGAGGTCGGCGAGCTGGACTACGCGCCGGTGATGGCGACGCGCTACGGCCCGGACCCGGCGGAGGTGAAGCGCGCGGCGAAGCTGCTGGCGGAGGCGAAGCGGCCGGTGATCTATGCCGGCCAGGGCGTGCATTGGGCGCGGGCCTGGCCGCAGTTGAAGGCGCTGGCCGAATTGCTGGCAGCGCCGGTCACCAGCAGCCTTGGCGGCAAGAGCGCCTTCAATGAGGAGCATCCGCTGAGCCTCGGCTCCGGCGGCCTCGCCATCTCCAAGCCGGTGCGGCATTTCCTCGACAAGGCGGATGTCATCTTCGGCATCGGCTGCTCCTTCACCGAGACCAATTTCGGCGTGAAGATGCCGAAGGGGCCGAAGATCATTCACGGCACGCTGGACCCGATGCATCTGAACAAGGATGTGCGGGCGGAGATTGGGTTGATCGGCGATGCGGCGCTGACGCTGGATGCGCTGCTGGCCGAACTTGCCACGCTGGTGCCGAGCCCACGCGATCCGACGCCGGTGGCGGTCGAAATCCAGACGGTGCGGGAGCCCTGGCTGGCGGAGTGGATGCCGAAGCTCACCAGCAAGGACGCGCCGCTGAACCCCTACCGGGTGCTGTGGGATCTGCAGCACACGGTGGACCGGGACAATTGCATCATCACCCATGATGCCGGCAGCCCGCGCGACCAGATTTCCCCCTTCTGGAAAGCGACGACGCCGCTCTCCTACCTCGGCTGGGGCAAGACCACGCAGCTCGGCTACGGCCTCGGCCTCGCCATGGGCGCCAAGCTGGCGGCGCCGGAAAAGCTCTGCATGAATGTGTGGGGCGATGCGGCGATCGGCTTCACCGGCATGGATTTCGAGACGGCGGTGCGCGAGCGCATCCCCATCATGTCCATCCTGCTGAATAATTTCTCCATGGCGATCGAGCTGAAGGTGATGCCGGTCAGCACGGAGAAATACCGCAGCACCGACATCTCCGGCGACTACGCCGCCATGGCCCGCGCCTTCGGCGGCCATGGCGAGCGGGTGACCGACCCGAGCGAGATCGTCCCCGCCATCAAGCGCGGCATCGAGAAGACAAAGGCGGGCATCCCGGTGCTGCTGGAATTCATCACCAGCAAGGAGACTCAGGTCTCGCGGCTCTAGAGCGCGATCGGTTGCGGCGGCCTCACCGAGACCCTGAATCGCGTGGCCGAACAGCGCGCCGGACCAGGATGGGTGGGCGAGGCCCGACCCATCCCGCCTCGGGGCGTGGGCGGGGCCGGGCCTCGACGCAAATTTTGTTGCGCACAGCCGTGCTAACATGGCTGTAATGCAGACCTGAGCCGGACAGGCAGGGCTGAATACGGGCGCGCGGCAAGCAGCGCCCGACCAGGGGAGGTAAGATGGCGTCCGTATCCATCCGGAACGTCCGCAAGGCCTTCGGGCCGGTCGAAGTGCTGCATGGTGTCAGCGTCGACATCGCGGACGGCGAATTCGTCGTGCTGGTCGGCCCCTCCGGCTGCGGCAAATCCACCTTGCTGCGCATGCTGGCGGGCCTCGAGAACATCACCGCCGGCGAGATCGCCATCGGCAACCGGGTGGTGAACCAGGTGCCGCCGAAGGACCGGGACATCGCCATGGTGTTCCAGAATTACGCGCTCTACCCGCATATGACCGTGTTCGACAACATGGCCTTCTCCATGAAGCTGGCCAAGGCGCCGCGCGCGGTGATGGAGCAGGAGGTGGGGCGCGCCGCCAGGATCCTGGGGCTGGAGGCGCTGCTGCAACGCTACCCACGCCAGCTTTCCGGCGGCCAGCGGCAGCGCGTGGCCATGGGCCGCGCCATTGTGCGCAACCCGCAGGTCTTCCTGTTCGACGAACCGCTGTCGAATCTCGACGCCAAGCTGCGGGTGCAGATGCGCGCCGAGATCAAGGAGCTGCACCAGCGGCTGAAGGTCACCACCGTTTACGTCACCCATGACCAGATCGAGGCCATGACCATGGCCGACAAGATCGTCGTGATGAACAGCGGCAATGTGGAGCAGGTCGGCCCGCCGCTCGAGCTCTACGACAACCCGGCCAATCTCTTCGTCGCCGGCTTCATCGGCAGCCCGGCGATGAACCTGCTGCCCGGCCGCATCGCCAATGGCGGGTTCGAGGCGGAGGGCGGCGCCGTGCTGCCGCTGCCGCCCGCGGCGAAGAACGGCGTCGGCACCTACGGCATAAGGCCGGAGCATTTCCGCCTGGACCCCAACGGCCTGCAGGCCAAGGTGCAGATCGTGGAGCCGACGGGGTCGGAGACCCAGGTCTTCCTCCGCGTGGGCGAGACGCTGCTGAATTGCGCCTTCCGCGAGCGCATTTCCGCCGGGCCGGGGGACACCATCGGCATCAGCCCGGAGCTCGGCCTGGTGCATCTCTTCGAGGCCGGCAGCGGCCGGCGCGTCGCCGCCTGAACCTCAAGCAGAAGATCCCAAAGGGAGCGTCCAAGAATGCACATCATTCACCGCCGCACGGCGCTGCAGCTCGGCATCGGGGCCGCGGCGCTGGCGGCGTTCCGTGCCTCCGCCCAGGCCCCCATCGCCGCCGCCGATACGCCGGCGCCGCGCCTGCCGATCGAATCCGGCGCTTCGCTGCGCATGCTGCGCCCGGTCCGCTTCGTGCAGCCGGATGAGGATGTGTTCCGCGCCAATGCCGCCCGCTTCACCCAGGCGACCGGCGTGCAGGTGCGCGTCGATTTCGTCGGCTGGGAGGACATCACCCAGCAGACTGCTGTCACGGCGAATACCGGCGCCGGCCCGGACCTCATCATCGGCTTCGGCGACGCGCCGCATATCTTCGCCGAGAAGCTGATCGAGATCACCGACATCGCCGAATATCTCGGCAAGCGCTATGGCGGCTGGCTCGCGGTGGGCGAGAAATACGGCAAGCGCCACGGCACCAATAATTGGATCGGGCTGCCCTTCGGCGGCACCGCCGGGCCCTTGGTGTGGCGTAAATCCGCGGTGAACCAGGTGGGGTTCGAGAAGCCGCCGCAGGATCACGCAGGCTTCCTCGATCTCTGCAAGAAGCTGAAGGCGGCGAACAAGCCGCCTGGCTTCGCGCTGGGCAATGCTGTCGGTGACGGCAACGGCTTCGCCAATTGGCTGCTCTGGTCGCATGGCGCATCGCTCACCGACGAGGAGGGCAAGGTCTCCATCAACAGCCCGCAGACCATCGCCGCGCTGAACTACCTGAAGGAGCTGTATCCCACCTTCGTGCAGGGCACCCTTTCCTGGGGCGATATCAGCAACAACCGCGCCTATGCGGCGAATGAGTGCTGGGTCACCTCCAACGGCGTCTCGCTCTATTTCTCCCTGAAGGGCGATCCGGCGACGGCACCGATCGCCGAGGATACCGAGCACGACCTCCTGCCGCTGGGACAGGCTTCGAGCTGGCCGAGCGCGCCGCTGACGCTGAACGCCATGGTGTTCAAGCACAGCCGCTACCCGAACGCCGCCAAGGCCTTCCTGCAATTCATGATGGAGCGGGAGCAGTACGATCCCTGGCTGATCGCCAACCTCGGCTACTGGGCGCATCCGCTGGCCGCCTATGGCGCCAGCGCGGTCTGGAGCAGTGATCCGAAGATCGCGATCTTCAAGGACAGCATGAACAACAAGTTCTGGAACGGCTATAAGGGGCCGATCTCCGAGGCCTCGGGCCAGGCGAACGCCGAGTACGTCACGGTGCAAATGTGCGCCGCCGTCGCCTCCGGCCAGGCCACGCCGGAACAGGCGGCGCGCGAAGCCGAGCGCCGCGCTCGCCGCATCTTCCGCCGCTGAACGAAGGGGCGGCGCCCATGCGGCGCCGCCCGCCCTTCGGGGGAGCCCTGTCATGTCCGCCACCACCGCCGCCGCCTGGAGCCGGACCCGCCAGCAGCCGAACTGGCTGGTCCGGCTGTTCGAGTGGAAGCCCTTCCTCGTCGTCGCCTGCCTGCTGCCGGCGGTGGGGCTGCTGACCGTCTTCCTCACCTACCCGCTCGGCCTCGGCATCTGGCTGGCCTTCACGGACACCACCATCGGCCGTCGCGGCATCTGGGTGGGGCTGGAGAATTTCGAGTATCTGCTGGAAGACCCGCTGTGGTGGAACGCGGTGTTCTACAGCGTCTTCTACACCGGCGTCGCGACCATCGGGAAATTCGGCCTCGGCCTGTGGCTGGCGCTGCTGCTGAACAACCACATGCCGTTCAAGTCGCTGCTGCGCGCCATTATCCTGCTGCCCTGGATCGTGCCCACCGTGCTCTCGGCCATTGCCTTCTGGTGGATCTACGACCCGCAATTCTCCATCATCTCCTTCCTGCTGAACGACATGCTGGGGGTGCTGGACCATAATATCGACTTCCTCGGCAGCGCCTGGCCGGCGCGCTGGTCCCTCATCGCGGCCAATATCTGGCGCGGCATTCCCTTCGTCGCCATCTCGCTGCTGGCCGGGCTGCAGACCATCTCGCCCTCGCTCTATGAGGCGGCGCTGCTCGATGGCTCTTCGGCCTGGCAGCGCTTCCGCTACGTCACCTTCCCGATGCTGCTGCCGATCCTGGCTATCGTCATGACCTTCAGCATCATCTTCACCTTCACCGATTTCCAGCTCGTCTATGCCATCACCCGCGGCGGGCCGGTGAATTCCACCCATCTGCTGGCGACGCTCGCCTTCCAGCGCGGCATCCCGGGCGGCCAGCTCGGGGAAGGCGCGGCGATCGCCGTTTCGATGATTCCCTTCCTCGTCTTCGCCACGCTGTTCAGCTATTTCGGCCTGGCCCGGCGCAAATGGCAGCAAGGAGAAGGCAATGACTGAGGCCGTCGCAACGCCGGCGGCCGGCAACGCCGCCACCGCCCAGCCGGAAACCATGGCCTGGGACAGCCGGGCGCGCCGAATGGTGACGCTCTATCTGCCGCTGGCCTGCTTCGTCGTCATCCTGCTCTTCCCCTTCTACTGGATGACGCTGACCGCCTTCAAACCGAATGCCGAGCTGTTCGACTACAAGACCTACAACCCGTTCTGGATCAGCTCGCCGACCCTGGACCACATCTACCACCTGCTGTTCAACACCGCCTATCCGCGCTGGCTGGTGACGACGATGACGGTGGCGATCTGCTCCACCTTCCTGTCGCTGGTGGCGAGCACCCTGGCCGCCTATGCCATCCAGCGGCTGCGTTTCAAGGGCAGCCAGTATGTGGGGCTGGCGATCTACCTGGCCTATCTCGTGCCGCCTTCGATCCTCTTCATCCCGCTGGCGACCATGGTCTATCAGCTCGGGTTGTTCGATAGCCCGCTGGCGCTGATCCTGACCTACCCGACCTTCCTCATCCCTTTCTGCACCTGGCTGCTGATCGGCTATTTCAAGTCGATCCCCTATGAGCTGGAGGAATGCGCGCTGATCGACGGCGCGACGCGGCTGCAGATCCTGCGGCAGATCACCCTGCCGCTGGCGGTGCCGGGGCTGATCTCCGCCGGCATCTTCAGCTTCACTCTCTCATGGAACGAGTTCATCTACGCCCTCGCCTTCATCCAGAGCAGCGAGAGCAAGACGGTGCCGGTGGCCATCCTGACGGAGTTGGTTTCCGGCGACGTCTATCAATGGGGCGCGCTGATGGCGGGCAGCCTGCTGGGCTCCCTGCCGGTGGCGATCTTCTACTCCTTCTTCGTGGACTACTACGTCTCCTCGCTCACAGGCGCGGTGAAGGAATAGCCAGACTCAAAGGTTCCAAGGGCCTTTCGGCCCTTGGTGGGGAGGGTTCGGGAGGGGCAAAGCCCCTCCTGATTTTTTCTCTACAGCTTCCGCCCCAGCGCCGCGACATAGCCGCGGTTATGCGTCGGCGTCAGCCAGATCTCGTTCATCGTCACATGCGGCGGCAGCGCGGCGGCATAGGCGATGAGGTCAGCGCAATCCTCCGGCTGCAGCATCTGCGCCAATTGTTCCGCCGTCAGCGGGTTGGGCCGCTGCTTCAGGATCTCGGTATTCACCTCGCCCGGGCAGAACACCGTGCTGCGGATGCCGTTGACGCATTCCTCCATGTTGATGCTATGGCTCATCGCCACCACGCCGTGCTTCGCCGCGCCATAGCCCGGCCCGCTCATCGGGCTCACATTCCGCCCGGCCATGGAGGCGGTGTGGATCAGCACCCCGCCGCCCTGCCGGCGCATCACCGGCAGCACCGCCTGCACTACGTAGAAGGCGGAGGTAAGATTGCCCTGAATCAGCGTGTCGATTTCCTTCGGGCCCAGCCGCGCCCAGCTCCGGTCCTGGACATTCACGCCCGCATTGTTCACCAGGATGTCGAGCCGCCCGAAGGTCGCCTCGATCCAGCCCGCCACCTTTTCCACCGCTGCGGCATCGGTCAGGTCGGCGGGCTGCACATGCGCGGTGCCGCCCTTGGCGGTGATCCGCCCCGCCACCTCCTGCAGCCGGTCCCGCCGCCGGCCGCTGACGACGGTGACCACGCCCTCCGCGCCGAAGCGCTCCGCCACCGCCTCGCCAATGCCGCTGCCGGCGCCCGTCACCCAGGCGATCTTGCCGCTGAGCCTGCCCATGGGGTCCCTTCTCCAGATGCCGGAGGCTAGTGGCCCGATTCCGAAGTCCTGCGGACTTCGTTCTCGGGCCACTAGCTCTTGTTTTCAGAGGCCTGCTTGCCCGCTGCATTCGCTGGAAATCCAGCGAACTTCGCGGGCAGGACACTAGAGCGGTTTCACGCTGACTGTGCAGCGCGAAACCGCTCTAGCTTATGGATTGTAGAGCAGATTCACGCTTCCGGGCGATGCCGCCCTCCGGCGATCTGCTCTAGCCCGGCGCAACGGCTTGTGGCCAGGGCGCGGCCGTGCTTCGCTCCGCCGGCACGGCCCGCGATGTCCCGCCCCGGCACCAGCCGCGGCCCGCCGGCGGCGCCGCAAGATCATGGGAAGGAACGGAGAGCAGCATGAAGATCGCCCGGGTCGAAACCCTGCGCGCCGATGCCGGTTGGCGCCTCTTCTCCTTCCTCAAGGTCACCACGGATGACGGCCTCACCGGCTGGTCCGAATACAATGAGAGCTTCGGCTCCACCGGCCTGTCCTCGGTGATCGAGGGGCTGACGCCGCTCATCATCGGCCGCGATCCCCGCCGCTTCGAGGAGGTGACGGCCTGGCTGCATGTGATGACGCGGCAGTCCCGCGGCGGGCTGAACCAGCAGGCCATCGCCGCCATCGAGAACGCGCTGCTCGACATCGCCGCCCGCGCCCGCGGCATCCCTGTCTATGCCCTGTTCGGCGGCCCGATCCGCGAGCGCATCCCGGTCTACTGGTCGCATTTCGGCAGCTACCGCGTGCGCAACTCGAAGTACATGGGCACGCCCCCCTGCCTGGACTGGGCGGAGGTGGCGCGCCATGCCGCCGAGGTGAAGGCGATGGGCTTCCGCGGCCTCAAGACCAACATCCTGATCCCCGGGCCGGATGGCAAGCTGTTCCAGTATTCGCCAGGCTTCGGCCGCCATGCCGGCTGGCCGGAGCTGAATTGGGACAACAAGACCCTCTCGCTCCTGCAGCAGCATCTCGGCACCATCCGCGACGCGGTGGGTCCCGACTTCAACATCCATCTCGACACCAATTTTCACTTCCGGACGGAAGGCTTCCAACGCGTCGCAAGGGCGGTCGAGCCCTTCAACCTCACCTGGCTGGAGATCGACATCCACGACGCGCCGGCGCTTGCCAGCATCAAGCGCATGGCCCCCTGCCCCATCGCCAGCGCCGAGACGCTGCATGGCCGCCGCGAATTCCGGCCCTATCTCGAGCATTACGCGATGGATGTCGGCATCATCGACGTGATCTGGAACGGGCTGGCCGAATCGCTGAAGATCGCCGCGCTCTGCGATGTCTATGAGGTGAACTGCGCGCCGCATAATTTCTACGGCAACCTCTGCAGCATGATCAGCGCGCATTTCTCCGCCACCATCCCGAATTTCCGGGTGATGGAGATCGACATCGACAGCGTCTCCTGGCGCGACGAATTCACGCCGCCCCCGGCCATCGAGAAGGGCGAGCTGGTGCTGCCGACCGGACCTGGCTGGGGCGTCGAGGTGAATGAGGCGGCGATCCGCGCCCGGCCGCCGCAATAGCGCAGCTTGCCGCGCCACGAACCGAGGAGGGGGAGAGAATGGCAAAGTACCGTATCGTGACGCCCGCCGGCGCCAGCTTCACCGTCGCCGGCGGCGGCTACGCGCTGGAATCGGAAGCGCTCGCCGGGCTCGACGCCGAGATCGTCGAGGGTCCGACCGACGAGGCCGGCTTCATCGCCGCGGCGAAAACCGCCGACGCGGTCTATGCCAAGGGTATCCCCATCACCAAGGCCATCATCGACGCGCTGGAGAATTGTAAGGTCATCAGCCTCGGCAGCGTCGGCGTGGACAGCGTGGATGTGAAGGCAGCGACGGCGCGCGGCATTCCGGTAACGAACATCCCGGACACCTTCATCGAAGAAGTCGCCGACCATTGCATGACTCTGCTGCTGGCCGGCTTCCGCCGGTTGCTGGAGCAGGACCGCATGGTGCGCGAAGGCCGCTGGAAGGAAGGCCGCCCTGCCCTCCTCAAGCTCCCCCGCCTCATGGGCCAGACTCTCGGCTTCGTCTCCTTCGGTCGCGTCGCCCGCGCGGTGGCGAAGCGTGCCGCCCCCTTCGGCCTCCGCCTCATCGCCTACGACCCCTTCGTCGAGGAGATGCTGATGTCCGAATACGGTGTCATGCCGGCGACGCTGAACGAGGTGATGGAGCAGTCCGACTTCGTCTCCATGCACGCCCCGGCGCGGCCTGAATGCACGCATATGCTGCGGGAGGAGCATTTCCGCCGCATGAAGAAGAGCGCCATCTTCGTCAATGTCGGCCGTGGCCCGACGGTGGATGAATCGGCGCTGATCAAGGCGCTGCAGGAAGGCTGGATCGCCCATGCCGCGCTCGACGTGCTGGAGGTGGAGCCGCCCTCGCACAACAACCCGCTGCTGCGCATGGAGAACGTCACCCTCACCGCCCATGTCGCCAGCGCCTCCGCCCGCTTCGACGAGGCGCGGAAGCGCCGCGTGGGGCATGAGCTGGCGCTGGTGCTCTCCGGCAAATGGCCGATGAGCTGCGTGAATCCCGCCGTGCTGCAGAACACCACGCTGCAGCGCTGGCAGCCCATCGGCATGGGCCGCGGCCCGAATTCCTGAGGAGACATCGAGATGAGCAAATATGCTGTGGTGACGGGGGCCGGTTCGGGCGTCGGCCGCGCCGCCGCCCTGGCCCTGCTGGGCGATGGCTGGACCGTGGCCCTGGCCGGCCGCCGCGCCGATGCGCTGGCGGAGACGGTGAGCCTGGCCGGCAACAACGCGCCGAAGGCCCTGCCGGTGCCGACCGATGTCGGCGACCCTGCCTCGGTGAACGCGCTGTTCGACAAGCTGAAGAGCGAGTGGGGGCGCCTCGACTTCCTGTTCAACAATGCGGGTGGCAATGTCCCGGCCGGCCCGATCGAGGACCTGAAATACGAGGATTGGGCGCGGGTGGTGCAGGTGAACCTGACGGGCAGTTTCCTCTGCGCCCAGGCCGCCTTCCGCATCATGAAGAACCAGGCCCCCATCGGCGGGCGCATCGTCAACAATGGCAGCATCAGCGCGCATGTGCCGCGGCCGAACAGCGTGGCCTATACTTCGACGAAGCACGCCATCACCGGGCTGACCAAGACGCTGGCGCTCGACGGGCGAGCCTTCGACATCGTCTCCGGCCAAATCGACATCGGCAACGCGGCGACGCCGATGACGGCGCGCATGGCCCGCGGCGTGCAGCAGGCCAATGGCGAGATCAAGGTGGAGCCGACCTTCGACGTGACGCATGTCGGCAGCACCATCCTGATGATGGCGAATCTGCCGCTGGACGCGAACATCCAATTCGTGACCATCGCGGCGGCGAAGATGCCCTGGATCGCGCGCGGTTGAGCTATTGGGGGAGGGCTCTGGTTGCGGCCGTGCCGCAACCCCCAAACCCCTGCCCGCCAAGGGCCGAAAGGCCCTTGGAACCCTTGAGTCTATTCCTCCGGGTCCGCCGGTGCGATCGGCAGGATCGAGGTCTCCTTCACCGTGGCGATCGCCAACAGCGTTTCCACGCGCTGGACGCCGGCCTGAGCGCGCAGCTCGTCATTCAGGAAGGCGTCCAGCGCCACCAGATTGGCCAGGCGCACCTTCAGCAGATAAGTCCAGTCGCCGGTGATGGCGTGGCACTCCAGCACCGCCTCCTGCTTCTTCATCGCCTTGCGGAAAGCGGCCTCGTCCTTGCCCGGGGCAACGGTGACGAGGATATGCACCAGCAGGGGACAGCCGGCCGCGACGGGGTCGATATCCGCCCGCCAGGCGCGAATCACCCCACGCTCCTCCAGCCGCTTCACCCGCTCGGCGGTCGCCGAGACCGAAAGCCCGGCAACCTTGGCCAGCTCCGCCAGCCCCGCGCTGCCATCGAGCTGCAGGGCAACGGTGATGTTCCGGTCGATTTCGTCCATGGCGCCAGCTTAAGCGCCGACGCCAGCGCTGTGAACGGAAGGAATCACAACCGGCGCGACGACAGGGCTGCCGGCTCCCCGCCTCCCTCCGCCCTGCCCGTTGCCCAGCCGCGGCTGGCTGTGCAAGGCCTCAGGCCCGCAGCGACTCCTGGGCCCCCGCAGAGTCGCGCAGCGGCTTCGCGGGGAACTACAAGTAGTGCTCGGCCAGCGGCTGGAAGCCGTTGAACTTCTGGCTGGCATAGGTGGTGACATAGGCCCCCGTCGCCAGCAGCTCCACCCGGTCCCCGCTCTCCAGCGCCAGGGGCAGCCGGTAATTGGACTTCTCGTAGAGCGTGTCGGTGCTGTCGCAGGTGGGGCCGGCGATGGTCACCGGCCCTTCCGCCCCGCCATCATGCGGCGTGCGGAAGGCGTATTTGATGGCCTCGCCCTCGGTCTCCGCCAGCCCCCCGAAGCGGCCGATATCCAGATAGACCCAGCGCACCGGATCCTCGGCGCCCTTGCGGGAGACGAGCACCACCTCGGCGCTCACCACCCCCGCATCGCCCACCATGAAGCGGCCCGGCTCGATGACGATCTCCGGCAGGGCATTGCCGAAATGCTCCGCCATGGCGCCCATGATGGCGGCGCCGAAATCGTCGATCTCCGGCACCTCCTGCCGGTAGCGCACCGGGTAGCCGCCGCCGAGATTGACCATGCGGACATTCACCCCGGCCTCCTTCAGGTCGGTGAACAGCATGGCGACCTTGGCGATCGCCGCCTCATAGGCTGCGGTCTTGGTCTGCTGGCTGCCGACATGGAAGGAGATGCCATAGGGGTCGAGGCCCAGCTCCCCCGCCAGGACCATCAGCTCCTTCGCCATTGCCACCTCGCAGCCGAACTTCCGGGAGAGCGGCCACTCGGCGCCGTCATTGCCGACCAGGATGCGGCAATAGACCCGCGCACCGGGGGCGCTGCGCGCCAGCTTGCGCAGCTCCGCCTCGGAATCGAAGGCGAACATGCGCACGCCCGCCGCATGGGCAGCGCGGATGGCGCTTTCCTTTTTCACGGTGTTGCCGAAGCTGATGGCCTCCGGCCGGGCGCCAGCCTCCAGGCAGGCGGAAACCTCCTCCCAGCTCGCGGCATCGAAGGAGGAGCCGAGACCCACCAGCCGCTCCAGGATCGGCGCCGCCGGATTGGCCTTCACCGCATAGTAGATGCGGGCCAGCGGCAGGGCCGCGGCCATCCGCCGGTAATTCTCCTCCACCCGGTCCACATCCAGGACCAGGCAGGGCGTCGCCGGCATGGAATCGCGCAGGAAGCGAGCGACCTTTGGGGTCATCGCACACCCTCCTCAGACAATGAGGACCACCCCCTCATCGGGTGGTGGCCCCAGATTAACGAAACGGTCCAACGAACCAGCGACCAAGGGGACCGCCCGGCTTGCGCCGAACGGGGTTGCCAGAACGCTTGACGTCGTTGCGTAAACCTTGCGCCGCGGTGATCGCTTCAGTTTGGCGCCTTGATGGAGGGGCGCCGCGATTCCGTGGGCCTGGGGCCAGAGGCACGTGCGTACTGCGTCTGCGGCGGCATATAGGCCGCTCGCCCAGGGGTGCAAAGCGGAAATTCGGCCCCGGCCGGAGATTTTTCGCGTGCCCACCCCGGGGCACCGGAAACTCCTCCGGAAGCTCCGCGGGGCTCGCGCTTATCCGCGTGCCTTGCTGCGACTCCGCCGGGAAACGACCGGTCCGGCTTAGCCCTGGGGCTCGGCTTCCGGCATCCCATAGGCGCGCAGGAACACATCGGCCGCCGCCCTGGCCTCCGCCGCGATCGCCGCCTCATCCGGCGCGGGCGGCAGGCCGAGCGTCGCCCGCAGCCACAAATCGCCCCGCAGCAAGGAGCCGAAATCCACCGCCGCCCGGCTGGGATCGGCATCGGCGCGGATCCGGCCGCGGCGCTGCGCCTCGGCGATCCAGGCCGCCAGGCGGGTGCGGGCCATGGCGGGGCCGGCAGCGTAGAAGATCTCCGCCAGCGCCGGCTCCCGCAGCGCCTCCACCTTCACGGTGCGGTAGATGGCCAGTGTGGCGGGGGCAATGAGGAAGCGCAGCAGGATGGTGCCCAGCCTTTCCAGCGTCGGCCGCAGGGGCTCGTCATGGCTCCGCCCGCCAACCGCCTCAATCGCCATGCGGTTGCAGCGCTCGCCCACCACCGCCCGGAAGAGCGTGTCCTTGCCGGGGAAGTGCGCATAGAGCGTGGCCTTCGAAACGCCGGCACGGCGCGCCACCGCCTCCATGCTGGTCGCCGCATAGCCCTGGGCGAGGAACAGCTCGGCGGCCGCTTCCATGATGGCTTGCGCCTTGGCGCTGCGGGCCTCCGGTGCGGCCTCGCAGCCTGGCTGATCATCGTGCTCTGACATGGCGCCAATCTGGGGGCGGAAGGCGGCCGGTTGCAAGCACCGACTGAACTGAACCGTTCAGTTTTCTCTTGACGCAGTGCACACCCTTTCCCATCCTTCCCGCCAGTGAACTGAACGGTTCAGTCGCCATGAATGCCGAGACCCCCCACGCCGCCGCGCCCCCGCTGATGCAGCCCGCCGGCGCCCCGCCACCCTTGCGCCGCCGCCTGCTTCGCCACCTCCGCCCCCTGCTGCTGCTGGCGCTGCTGGCCGGCGCGGCCTTGGGCGGCGAATGGTGGTGGAAGGTCGGGCGCTTCCAGGAGAGCACGGACAACGCCTATCTCGCCGGCGACATCGCCCCGCTGGCCGCCCGCATCGAGGGCGACGTCGCGGAGATCCTGGTGGCGGATAACCAGCAGGTGACGGCCGGCCAGGTGCTGATCCGGCTGGAGCAGCAGGATTGGCGCGCCCGCCGCGACAGTGCCGCCGCCAGCCTGGCCGCCGCCGAGGCGACCCACACCACCATCCTGGCGCAGCGCCAGCAGCAGCTCGCCACCATCGCCGCCGGGGAAGCCAGCATCCGCCAGGCCGAGGCGGAGCGGGTGCGGGCCACCCAGGATGCGGTGCGCTACGACACCCTGGCCGTCGGCGGCGTCGGCGCCCGGCAGGCGGCGGAGCGCGCCCTGGCCGATCAGCGCAAGGCGGAAGCAGCGCTGGCCGCGGCCCAGGCCAACCTCACCGCCGCCCGTGCCGCCCTGCCGGTGCTGGAGGCCCAGGCGGCCGGCGCCGAATCCCAGGTGACGGCCGCCCGGGCCGCGCTGGCGCTGGCCGAAAGCAGCCTCGCCTATACCGAGATCCGCGCGCCTTTCGACGGCGTCGTCGGCAATCGCGCGGCGCAGATCGGCCAGCATGTGCGGCCGGGGCAGGCGCTGATCGCCGTGGCGCGACCGCCGGAACAGCATTGGCTGGTGGCGAATTTCAAGGAAACCCAGCTCGCCCGCATGCGCCCGGGCCAGCCCGTCACCGTCACCCTGGACGTGACGGGAGCGGAGCTGCACGCCCATATCGACTCGCTCTCGCCGGCCACCGGGGCGCTGTTCAGCCTGCTGCCGCCGGAGAATGCGACGGGGAATTTCACCCGCATCGTGCAGCGCGTGCCGGTGAAGATCCGCTTCGATGACCCGGAAGCGGCCGCGGCACAGCTACGCCCGGGCCTTTCCGCCGTGGCGGAGGTGGATACGCGAGACGACCCCGCTGCCCCGCGCGGCGTTTGGGCGGTGGCGGCCGCGACCCTCGGCCTGCGGCCATGAGTGCGAGCCTGGCGGCGCCGGGCGCGGCCCCCGCCGCCGGCGGCCTGGGCGCGGTCGGCGGCCGCCGCCTGCTGGGCTTCGCCGCCATGGTGCTCGGCATGTTCATGGCGATCCTGGACATCCAGATCGTCTCCGCCTCCATCGCCGACATCCAGGCGGGGCTGGCCGCCAGCCCGGATGAGGCAAGCTGGGTGCAGACCAGCTACCTGATCGCGGAGATCGTCATGATCCCGCTCTCCGGCTACCTCTCCCGCCTGCTCTCCACCCGGGTGCTGTTCACCCTCTCCGCCGCCGGCTTCACGGTATTCTCGCTGGCCTGCGCCTTCGCCACCTCGCTGCCCGCCATGGTCGCGGCGCGGACGCTGCAGGGCTTCCTCGGCGGGGCGATGATCCCGACCGTCTTCGCCACCTCCTTCCTGCTCTTCCCTGGCGCCGCGCGGGTGAAGGCGACGGTGCTGATCGGCCTGACCGCGACCCTGGCGCCGACCATCGGCCCCACGGTCGGCGGGCTGCTGACCGAGACCTTCTCCTGGCACTGGCTCTTCCTCATCAACGTGCCGATCGGCGCGCTGATCGCGGTGACGGTCTGGCTGACCATGGATATCGACAAGCCGGACCGCAGCCTGCTGCGCCGCTTCGACCTGCCGGGGCTGCTGCTGATGGCGGTCTTCCTCGGCAGCATGGATTACGTGCTGGAGGAAGGCGCGCGCTGGCAGTGGCTGGAGGACGACACCATCAAGACCTTCGCGGTGGTGGCGGCGCTGGCCGGGATCGGCTTCTTCTGGCGGGTGCTGACGGCGGCGGAGCCGATCGTCGATCTGCGCGCCTATGCCGACCGGAATTTCGCGATCGGCGCGCTCTTCGCCTTCATCCTGGGTATCGGACTCTATGGCTCGGTCTATCTGGTGCCGCTCTTCCTCGGCCGGGTGCGGGGCTATAACAGCCTGCAGATCGGCGAGACGATGTTCGTGACCGGCATCGGCATGTTCGTCGCCTCGCCGATCATCGGCCAGCTTTCGCGGCGGGTGGATCTGCGGGTGCTGGTAGCCATCGGCCTGGCGACCACGGGCGTCGCGCTATGGCTGACGGCGGGGCTGACGGTGCAATCCGGCTCGCCGCAGCTCTGGTTCCCGCTGCTGCTGCGCGGCGTGGGGATGATGTTCATCATGATCCCGACGACGACGGTGGCGCTCGGCACCCTGCCGCCGCAGCGGCTGAAGAACGCCTCCGGCCTCTACAACCTGATGCGCAACCTGGGCGGCGCCTTCGGCCTGGCGATGATCAATACCATGGCGACGGACCGCAGCGCGGCGCACCGGCTGCACCTGGCGGAAGGGGTGAGTTCCGGCCGGCCCTCCGCCACGGCGGCGATGCAGAATATGCAGGACCTGCTCGGCACGCGGCTGATGCAGCCGGAGCAGGCGGAGCTGGCGGCGCTGAAGCGCATGGTGGGGCTGGTGCAGCAGCAGGCGCTGGTGCTGGCCTATAACGACGTGCTGATGGCGATGGCGGCGCTGTTCCTGCTGGTGGCGCCGCTGGTCTTTCTGCTCGCCAAGCCGCGCGGCGCGGGCGCGGGGCCGGCGCATTGAACGCCCCCCGACATCGCGCGACGCGCCGTCGGGGGCCCCGGAATCGCCCAATGCCCGATGTCTTCGGACAGCCTTCCGCGGCAAAGCCGCGGAAGGACAACGGGCGGCACGGGTTACGACGGGCGCGTCAGCGCCCGATCAGCCCTGCCTGCAGCGGGCTCGACGGATCCGCCGCATATTGCCGCGGCATCCGGCCGGCGAGGTAGGCGAGGCGCCCCGCCTCCACCGCCGCCTTCATCGCACGCGCCATCAGCACCGGGTTCTTCGCGTGGGCGATGGCGCTGTTCATCAGCACCGCGTCGCAGCCCAGTTCCATCGCCTCGCTCGCGTCGCTCGCCGTGCCGACGCCGGCATCGACCAGCACCGGCACCTTGGCGTTCTCGATGATGGCCCGGATCATCACCGGGTTCTGGATGCCGAGCCCACTGCCGATGGGCGCCCCCAGCGGCATCACCGCCACCGCCCCCATCTCCTCCAGACGCTTCGCCGCGATGGGATCGTCCGAGCAATAGACCATCACCTGGAAGCCGTCCTTCAGCAGCGCCTCCAGCGCCTCGAAGGTCGCCCGCATATCGGGGTAGAGAAAGGGCGGCGGGCCCAGCACCTCCAGCTTCACCAGGTTCCAGCCCCCCGCCTCCCGCGCCAGGCGCAGGGTGCGCACGGCGTCCTGGGCCGTGAAGCAGCCGGCGGTGTTGGGCAAATAGGTGTAGCGCTTGGGGTCTACGTAATCCTGCAGCATCGGCGCCGAGGGATCGCCGAGATTGACCCGCCGCACCGCAACCGTGACGATCTCCGCCCCCGAGGCGGCGATGGCCGCCCCGGTCTCCTCCAGGTCCTTGTAGCGCCCGGTGCCGACGATCAGGCGGGAGCGGAAGCGGAGCCCCGCCACCTCCCAGGAATCGTCGCCCGCCACGGCCTGGTTCGGGGTGCCGTCCATGGGCTCAGCCTCCTCCGATGAAATGGACGATCTCGATAGCGTCGCCGGCCGCCAGCAGCGTCTCGGCATAGCGCGAGCGGGGCACGATCTCGAGGTTGCGCTCCACCGCCACCTTGCGCTCGGCCAGGCCGATCTGCGCCAGCAGCCCGGCGACGCTGGTGCCTTCGGGAACGCTGCGCGCCTCGCCATTGACGGTCAGCATGACGGTGGGGGGCACTGACAAGGTGTCAGGCATCTCGCTTCATCCCTAGAGTCGTTTCGGAGGGAAGGGTCGCGCCGATGCCTTGCACCCATCCCTTCGCCGGCATGACCCGGATCAGGTTCTAAGGGTTCCCCGCGTCCGGCGCGGAGTCTCAGCCCTGTGGCAAGGGCACCCCTTGGTCCGGCCTATGCTGCGCCCGTCGGGCGGGGGCGTCAATATCGTGGCCCCCTGCCTCACGCCCGCGGGAAGCCGGGCCGCCGGCGCGCCAGCGGGGGGCGAGACGCGGCTTGCCCCCCTCACCCCCCCGTGCTAGCCGGCCCGCCTGCCAGCGATCGGACCCCGCCCGCCGTGACTCCGCCCCTGATCGCCGTCCTGAACGGCCCGAACCTCAACCTCCTCGGCATCCGCGAACCGGCGAAATACGGCACCGCGACGCTCGACGACGTCGAGTCGCTCTGCGCCGAGGTGGCGGAGGAGCTGGGCCTCGCCATCGATTTCCGCCAGACGAACGGGGAAGGCGAGCTGATCACCTGGGTGCAGGAATGCCGCGGCCGCGCCGCCGGCATCATCATCAACCCGGCCGGCTACACCACCACCTCCATCGGGCTGCTGGACGCGCTCATCGCGGTCGAGCTGCCGGTGATCGAGGTGCACATCACGAACATCCACCGGCGGGAGGAATTCCGCCACAATTCCTATGTCTCCAAGGCCGCGACCGGGGTCGTCGCCGGGCTCGGCGTGCAGGGCTATGCGCTGGCGCTCCGGGCCATGGCGCAGCTCCTCGCGCCGACGGAGGCGGAAGACCTGCCATGAGCAACGGCATCCAATTCGATCCCGAGGCGATCCGCGCTTTGGCGCAGATCCTGAAGGACACTGACCTGACGGAAATCGAGCTGGTGGAGAAGGACAGCCGCATCCGCGTGGCGCGCCAGGCGCCGGCGGTGATGGCGCCGCCGCCCATCGCCTGGGCCGCGCCCCCCGCCGCCGCCCTGCCCGCTGCCCCGGCCCCGGCCGCCGTCGCGCCGGCCGCGGCGGAGGCGCCGCCGGACCTCAAGCATCCTGGCCTCGTCTCCTCGCCCATGGTCGGCGTCGCCTACCTGTTCCCGGAGCCGGGCCAGCCGCCCTTCATCGCGGTGGGCGCCAAAGTGGCGCAGGGCCAGACCCTGCTGCTGATCGAGGCGATGAAGACCTTCAACCAGATCCGCGCGCCGAAGGCCGGCACCGTCACCCGCATCCTCATCGAGAACGGCCAGCCGGTGGAATACGGCGCCCCGCTGCTGGTGCTGGAGTAGCCGCATGCCCTTCGGCAAGGTGCTGATCGCGAATCGAGGGGAAATCGCGCTCCGCATCCATCGTGCCTGCCAGGAAATGGGCATCCGCACCGTCGCCGTCCATTCCACCGCGGACACCACCGCCATGCATGTCCGGCTGGCGGATGAGAGCGTGTGCATCGGCCCGCCGCCGGCGCGGGACAGCTACCTGAACGTCGCCGCCATCCTCTCCGCCGCCGCCATCACCGGCGCCGATGCGGTGCATCCGGGCTATGGCTTCCTCTCGGAGAACGCCAATTTCGCCGAAATGGTGGAGGCGCATGGCCTCGCCTTCATCGGCCCGCGGCCCGAGCATATCCGCATGATGGGCGACAAGATCGCGGCCAAGGACGCGATGCGGCGGCTCGGCGTACCGCTGGTGCCGGGCTCGCCCGGGGCGCTGGCCTCGCTGGAGGAAGCCCGCGCCGTCGCCGCGGAGGTGAAATACCCCGTCCTCATCAAGGCCGCCGCCGGCGGCGGCGGGCGCGGCATGAAGGTGGCGCGCAGCGAGGCGGAGCTGGAGGAGGCCTGGCGCGTCGCCCGCACCGAAGCCAAGGCCGCCTTCGGCGATGACAGCGTCTATATGGAGAAATATCTCGACCGGCCGCGGCATATCGAGCTGCAGGTGCTGGCCGACGCGCATGGCAACGTCGTCCATTTCGGCGAGCGCGACTGCTCCCTGCAGCGCCGCCATCAGAAGCTGGTGGAGGAGGCCGGCTCGCCGGTCCTCTCGGCGGCGGAGCGGGATGCGCTGGGCGCCCAGGTGACCAAGGCGCTGCGGGAGCTGGGCTACCGCAATGCCGGCACGCTGGAATTCCTCTGGCAGGACGGGCAATTCGCCTTCATCGAGATGAACACGAGGCTGCAGGTGGAGCATCCGGTAACGGAGATGGTCTGCGGCGTGGATCTGGTGAAGGAGCAGCTCCGCATCGCCGCCGGGGAGGCGCTGGGCTACGACCAGTCCGAGATCCGCTTCCACGGCCATGCCATCGAATGCCGGATCACCGCCGAGCATCCCGAGAGTTTCGCCCCCTCCCCCGGCCGCGTCCACACCTACCACGCTCCGGGCGGGCTCGGGGTGCGGGTCGATTCGGCGCTCTATTCGGGCTATTCGGTGCCGCCGCATTACGACAGCCTGGTGGCGAAGCTCATCGTGCATGGCGCGACAAGGGCGGAGGCGATCGCCCGGCTGCGGCGGAGCCTCGCCGAGATGGTGGTGGACGGCATCGAGACCACGCTGCCCCTGCATCGCGCCATCATGGAGGATGCCGAATTCCAGGCGGGCGACTACACCATCCACTGGCTGGAAGGCTTCGTGGCCGCCCGGCGCGGCGGCTGAGCCCCCTGGCCCGCACCGGGAATCGTTGCGGATACGCTCGATAATCCCGCGTTACGCAAAGTGACATCCTGGATTTGGGCTGCCGCAGCGCCTATTCTGAAGGGTATGGACGCCGCGCGTCGCAATTCCAGGTGGCTGCCCTGACCCGAAGCTCTCGCCGCTCCATGCCGGTGCGACTGCGCTGGACCTGGAGTCCGGCATGAGCCGCCGGCATATCGACATCACGCCGGAGCTGATGCTGCGGGCCTATCGCGCCGGGCTGTTCCCCATGGCGGAGAGCCGGCGTGGCGACCGGCTCTACTGGCTGGATCCGGAGCGGCGCGGCATCATCCCGCTGGATGGCGGCTTCCATTTGCCGAAGCGGCTGCTGCGTACCGTGCTCTCCGGCCCCTACCGCGTCACCGCCGATCTCGACTTCGCCGGCGCCATCGCCGGCTGCGCCGCCCCGGCGCCAGGGCGGGAGGACACCTGGATCAACCCGGAGATCGAGGATCTCTTCCTCTCCCTGCACCATCAGGGCCATGCCCATTCGGTGGAGGTGTGGCAGGGGGAGGAGCTGGTCGGCGGCCTTTACGGCGTGGTGCTGGGCGGCGCCTTTTTCGGAGAGAGCATGTTCAGCCGCGCCCGCGACGCCTCCAAGGTCGCGCTGGTGCATCTGGTGGCACGGCTGCGCCTCGGCGGCTTCTCGCTGCTGGATGCGCAATTCCTCACCGAGCATCTCAGCCAATTCGGCGCGCATGAGATTCCCCGCGCCGACTACAAGCGGCGCCTGGCCAATGCCATCCTGGCCGCAGCGCGCTGGCTGTCGGCCCCCGAGCCTGCGCAACTCGAAGCCGCCATCCGCGCCCTGCGGCCGCCCGCCGCGTGAGCCTCGACACCTCGGAAGCACCGCCGCCACCGCGCAAGCGCGTGCAGGGCGGCAAGGCGACCAGCGAGGTGGTGCTTTCCGCCCATGCCGGCGGCAATGCCGAGCTGTTCCGGCGGATCCTTGAGCTGCATGTGCCGCCGGGCGCGCTGATCGCGGATGTCACCTATGGCCAGGGGGTGTTCTGGCGCCTCGTGCCGGAAGGCCGCTACCGGCTGCTGAAGAGTGACCTCGCCACCGGTACCGATTGCCGCGACTTGCCCTATGCCGATGCCGCGCTGGACGCGCTGGTGCTGGACCCGCCCTATATGGAGGGGCTGCTGCGGGAAAAGGCCGAGACCAGGGGCGGCCAGGGCAGCCATGCCGGGCTGCGCGGCTGGTACGCCGCGGGCGGCGAGGGCAAGGCGCCAGGTGGCGGGCGCTGGCACCAGGCGGTGCTGGACCTCTATCTGGAGGCCGGCCGGGAGGCGCGGCGGGTGTTGCGCGACCACGGGCTGCTGCTGGTGAAATGCCAGGACGAGGTCAGCGCCAACCGCCAGGAGCTGACCCATGTACAGATCGTGGTCGGGCTGGAGGCGATCGGCTTCTACACCCGCGACCTCTTCGTGCTGGTGCGCAGCAACCGCCCCGCCGTGGCGCGGCTGAAGCGCCAGGTGCATGCGCGGAAGAACCACAGCTATTTCCTGGTCTTCCAGAAGGTGCCGGCGGGCCAGACGGTGGCGCGCTACCGGACCAGGGACCTGCCGCCACCCGCCACCGGATGAAGCGCCCCGCCGCCCAGTATGGCGGCGCATTCGAAGATGGAGCACGGGCTCGGACAGGGTTTCGGCCAGCAGGCGAAGGAAGCTCCTGCCTCCGCCCACTGCCGCCCGCGTCCTGACTGCAACGCACATGGCCAAGGGCTACCCGCGCCACATCCGACGGGGCCTGTGAAGCGGCGCCCTTGCCGCATGCCCAAGGTGGACAAGGCCGGGCGGTGGGCGCAGATAGCGCCGCCCCGGAGCACGATCCCCGCGCTGCCGGAACGGGTCAGCGCGGGGATCGTGCTCCGGCAGCATCCAATGCGGAGCAGCCAGCCCTGGATTGGCCGGAACGGCCCGGTTCCGTCAATCCAGGGCCGGCCCGCGGGACCGCCTCGGAAGGTCATATGAACGCCAATCGCATCTCGCTCCCCAAGGACCGGATCCGCGTCCTGCTGCTGGAAGGCATTGCCGACAGCGCGGCGGAACTGCTGGCGGCCGCCGGCTATGAGACCGTCACCCGCCACGCCAAGGCGCTGGAAGGCGCGGCGCTGGCGGAGGCGCTGCAAGGCGTCCACATCCTCGGCATCCGCTCCCGCACCCAGCTCACCGCTGCGGCGCTGGCGGCTGCCGACCGGCTGATCACCGTCGGCTGCTTCTGCATCGGCACCAACCAGGTCGATCTGGAGACGGCGCGGCTGCGTGGCATCCCGGTGTTCAACGCGCCCTTCTCCAATACCCGCTCGGTGGCGGAGCTGGTGATGGGCGAGGTGGTGATGCTGCTGCGCGGCATCCCGGACCGCTCCCGCGCCGCGCACCAGGGCGGCTGGGACAAATCGGCCAAGGGCAGCTTCGAGGTGCGTGGCCGCACCCTCGGCATCGTCGGCTACGGCAATATCGGCAGCCAGCTCTCGGTCCTGGCCGAGGCCTTCGGCATGCGGGTGATCTATTTCGACCACACCACCAAGCTGCCGCATGGCAATGCCCGCCCCTGCGCCTCGCTCGGGGAGCTGCTGGCGGAGGCGGATATCGTCACGCTGCACGTGCCGGAGACGCCGGAGACCATCGGCATGATCGGCGCGACCGAGATCGCCACGATGAAGCCGGGCAGCATCCTGATCAACAATGCCCGCGGCACGCTGGTGGATCTGGAGGCGGTGGCCGCGGCGCTGCGCGACCGCCAGCTCCTCGGCTTCGCTGCCGATGTCTTCCCGGTGGAGCCGGCGCTGAATGGCGAGCGCTTCGAGAGCCCGGTGCAGGGCCTGCCGAACGTGATCCTGACCCCGCATATCGGCGGCAGCACGGAGGAGGCGCAGGCCCGAATCGGCCAGGAGGTGGCGCGCAAGCTGGTGGATTACAGCGATACCGGCGCGACCCTGGGCGCGGTGAATTTCCCCCAGGTCCAGCTCCCGCCCCGCCCCACCGGCGCCCGCTGGACCCATGTGCATCGCGACGCGCCTGGCGTGCTCTCCCGCATCAACGAAGCCTTCGGGCGGCGCGGGCTCAACATCGCCTCGCAGTATTACCAGACCCAGGCGGAGCTGGGTTACGTGGTGGTGGAAAGCGTCGAGGCGCGGGACCAGGCGGAGGCCATCCTCGCCGAATTGCGCGCTTTGCCCGGCACCATCCGGGCCCGGCTGATCTACGAGCGGGAATAACCGCCCGCCGGCGGCGCGGGACTGCTACCCCCGCACCGCCAGCAGCACGCCGCCCAGGGTCAGCGCCAGCGCCGCCCCCTCCCGCAGCCCGAAGCCCTCGCCGATCAGCAGAGCCGAGCCGATGACGCCGATGACCGGCGCCAGCAGCGTCCCAACCGTGGCCAGCGAAGCCGGCAGGCGCCGTAGCGCCGCGAACCAGGCGAGGTAGCAGAGGCAAAGCGGAAAGCTGGCCATGAAGGCGAGGAAAGCCCAGCTGCGCGGCGAGAGCGCCGCGAAATCCGGCCGTTCCAGCAGCAGCGTCGCCGCGGCCAGCGGCAGGGAGCCGAGCCCCACCTGCCACACCACCGCCGCCGGCGCCGGCATGGGCAGCGGCCAGCGCTTGGTCACCACGGTGCCAAGGGCGAAAAGCATGGAGCCGGACAGCGCCAGCGCCACCCCCGGCAGCTTGGCCAGGCCGAGATCGATCCCCTTCCCGCCCACCACCACCAGCAGCGCCAGCAGCCCGCAGGCCAGGGCGCCCAGCCGGCGGGGCGTCGGCACCTCGCCCAGCACCGGCCAGGCGAGCAGGGCGGCCCAGACCGGCATGGTGTAGGCGATGATGCAGGCCTCTCCCGCCTCCAGCCAGATCAGCGAGAGGGTGGCGAGCCCCATCCAGCCGCTGAAATTGAGCAGCGCCGCCAGCCAGAGCCGCGGCCAGAGGGCCGGCGGGACGCTGAGCGGCGTGCCCGCCGCCCGCACCAGCACGGCCAGGATGAGGGCGGCCGCCAGCCCGGCCCAGGCGCGCGCGGCCATGGGGGGCAGTTCCTGCAGCAGCAGCTTCAGCGGGGGCCAATTGGCGCCCCAACCGATGACGGCGAAAGCCAGCAGCAGCAGGCCGCGCGGGTCGGACCGGCTGCGGATCATGGATGCGCCTCGCCGGCCAGGGCCTGCACTTCCTCCGAGCTCCGCCCCGCCTCGCGCAGGGCGCGCAGGGTCGGCGCCCTGTCCCGCTTCGCCAGGCGCCGCCCGCTGGCATCCCGTAGCAGGGGATGATGCGCATAGGCGGGGGCCGGCCAGCCCAGCAGGACCTGGAGCAGCCGGTGCAGATGCGTCGCCGGCTTCAGATCCTCGCCCCGCGTCACCAGGGTCACGCCCTGCAGCGCATCATCATGGGTGACGCAGAGATGGTAGCTCCCCGGCATCTCCTTCCGCGCCAGCACCGGATCGCCGAATTGCGCTGGGTCGCAGCGGATCCGTCCCTCGCCGACTTCCTCAAAGAAAAGCGGGGATGAGATCGCTGCCAGGGCGGCCGCCATGTCCAGGCGCAGCGCGAAGGGTTCCCCCACCGCCTGCCTTGCCTCCCTTTCCCGCGGGCTGAGGCGCCGGCAGGTGCCCGGGTAGAGCGGCCCATCCGGGCCATGTGGCGCCTGCCCCGCCTGCGCCACTTCCCGCAGAATCTCCGCCCGGGTGCAGAAGCAGGGGTAGAGCAGCCCGCGCGCCGCCAACCGGTCCAGGGCCCGGCGATACTCCCCCCAATGTTCGGATTGCACCCGGACCGGCCCGTCCCAGTCCAGGCCGAGCCAGGCCAGATCCTCCAGGATCGCCGCGGCGAATTCCGGCCGGCAGCGTGTGGCGTCGATATCCTCGAGCCGCAACAGGAAGCGCCCGCCCGCCTCCCGCGCCGCCCGCCAGGCGCGGAGCGCGCTGTAGGCATGGCCCAGATGCAGCAGCCCGGTCGGGCTGGGGGCGAAGCGGGTGGTGATGGTTGCCGGCATGACCAGGTGCGGGGTAGCGAGGCCGCAGCAGAGGAGCAAGCCGCATGGCCACCCTGGATGGACCCCGCCTCGGCCCCCGCGCCGGCGGTGCAGCGCAGCAATTGGTCGTATTGCTGCACGGGCTGGGCGCGGATGGGCAGGATCTGATCAGCCTCGCCCCGGAATGGGCCGAGTCCCTGCCGCATGCCGCCTTCATCGCCCCGGATGCCCCGACCCCCTGCGACATGGCGCCCTGGGGACGGCAATGGTTCAGCCTGCAGGACCGCAACCCGGCCCGGATGGAGGTGGGCCTCCGCGCCGCCGCCCCGGCGCTGCAGAGCTTCCTGGATGCCGAATTGGCCCGGCTCGGCCTGCCGGGCTCGGCCCTCGCCCTCGCCGGCTTCAGCCAGGGCTGCATGATGGCGCTGTTCTGCGGGCTGCGGCGCGCCACCGCCCCGGCCGCCATCCTGGGCTATTCCGGCGCGCTGCTCGCCCCTGCCAGCCTGGCGGCGGAGATCACCTGCCGCCCCCCGGTGCTGCTGGTGCATGGAGACGCCGATGATGTCGTGCCCGTCGCCGCGACGCGGAGTGCTGCCACGGCGCTGCTGGCCGCGGGCGTTCCGGTGGAGACGCTGTATCGCCCCGGCCTGGCCCATGGCATCGATGCGGCCGGCATTGCCGCCGGCAAGGCCGCCCTGTGTAGTGCCTTCGGCGTGACACCGGAGTGAAACCACGCCACCCCGCAGTTGCGCCGCCTGGGCCGGGCTGGCAAGAATGCGGTGACGATTCGGCGGCGCCACAGCATATGGGGCCTGTTCGCCGGAACAGGCCCCATTTCTGGTTGGCCCCGCACCGGAAAAGGAGCGGTGCTTGCCTGACGGCGGTAGCTTCATCGGTGGCCAGGGCTTTCCGGCGCTCGTGCTGAACGCTGACTTCCGGCCGCTCTCCTATTTTCCGCTCTCCATCTGGTCCTGGCAGGATGCGGTGAAGGCGGTGTTCCTCGACCGCGTCTCCGTGCTGAACGAGTATGAGGCCGAGGTGCATTCGCCGCGGCTCTGCATGCGGCTGCCCAGCGTAATCGCGCTGAAGGAATATATCCCGGCGGCGCGGCGCCCGGCCTTCACCCGGTTCAACGTGTTCCTGCGCGACCGCTTCGAATGCCAGTATTGCGGTGAGGGGCGGCCGACCCATGATCTGACCTTCGACCACGTTATCCCCCGCAGCCGCGGCGGGCGGACGAGCTGGGACAATGTCTGCACCGCCTGCGGGCCCTGCAATCTGCGCAAGGGCAACCGCCTGCCGCGGGAGATCAACATGCATCCCCGCCAGTCGCCGCGCCAGCCGACGAGCTGGGAACTGCAGGAGAATGGCCGGGCCTTCCCGCCGAACTACCTGCATGAGAGCTGGCGGGACTATCTCTACTGGGATACCGAGCTGGAAGGGTAAGGCCAGACGGCCGGGCGATACCGCGGCCACCCTGGGTTACCGCGCCTTCACCCGGCGCTTCCCATGGCTGTCCTGCGGCACGCCGCGACCGAGCGACATATGGCTGTGCACCCCAACCCAGCGCCCATCCGGCTGCTTCGCCAGCACGATGGTCGCGCGGCCCGGCCGGTCGAAGGGCGTACCGTCCGGCTGGAAGCCGGTGCTGGTCCAGGGCGTGACCGCCACCGCCATGGCACCGTCCGGGGAGGCCAGCACCATCGTGTTCTCCAGGTCGAAGGTGAAGTCGGCGGTGCGCGGCCAGACATTGTCCCATTGCGTGTCGGTCCAGCGCTGGCGGCTCTTCACCAGCTCCTGGTAGGTGCCGAAGATGACGATGGCGTCGTGCCAGAAGGGGTAGGCGCTGGCGTAATCCACCTCCCGTACGCAGGCCGCGAAGCGGGCCAGCCACGCCTTGATGGTGGCGCTGGTCGCGGGATCGGCTTCCGGCAGGGGCAGGTTGGTCGGCATCGTCGGGCTCCTTTCCTCGCGGCGAACCTAGGTCGTTTCAGCTGCCCCGTCAGCCTGCCCCCAGCGCGCCGCTGGTGGTGCCGGCATAGAGCTGCCGCAACTCCCGCTTCAGCAGCTTGCCCGCGGTGTTCTTCGGCAGGGACTCCGCAATGATGATCCGCTTCGGCACCTTGTAGGGCGCCAGCCTGTCCCGCGCATGGGCGAGCAGTGCCGCCTCCACCGCCGCCGGCGGATCGGCGCGCAGCACGACGACCGCCGCCACGGCCTCGATCCACTTCGGATCGGGCACGGCGATGACGGCCACCTCCGCCACCGCCGGATGGGTGAACAGCGCCTCCTCCACCTCCCGGCTCGCCACCAGCACGCCGCCGGTGTTGATGAGGTCCTTGGTACGGTCAACGATGGCGAGATAGCCCTCCTCGTCGATGGTGGCGACATCACCGCTGTGGAACCAGCCGCCTTCGAAGGCCTTCGCCGTCTCCTCCGGCATGTTCCAGTAGCCGAGGAGAAGCTGCGGCGAGCGATGCACCACCTCGCCCCGCTCGCCCGGCGCCACGTCGCGCATCTCGGCATCCACCACGCGGGTCTCCACATTCAGCACCGGGCGGCCGACCGAGCCGGGGCGGGCCTCATGCTCCTCCGGCCGCAGCACGGTGGCGAGCGGGGCGATCTCGCTCTGGCCGTAGCAGTTGAAGGGCCGCGCCTGGGGCAGGCGCCGCCGCAGCTCCTGCAGCACCGGCACCGGCATGATGGAGGCGCCGTACTGCACCTTCTCCAGGCTGGAGAGGTCGCGGGTGGCGAAATCCGGGTGCTGCAGCAGGCCGATCCAGACGGTGGGCGGGGCGAAGAAGGTGGTGATGCGCTCACGCTCGATCAGCTCCAGCACCTCGGCGGGGTGCGGCGCCTCGATCAGCAGGGTGAAGGCGCCGTTCAGCAGCGACGGCATGGTGAAGGCATGCATCTGCGCCGTGTGGTACAGCGGCAGCGCGGCGAGGCAGCGGTCGTCGCGCCGCATCTCCAACTCGATGATGCAGCTCGCATATTCCGCCAGCAGCGCGCGATGCGTCATCATCGCGCCCTTCGGCAGGCCGGTGGTGCCGGAAGTGTATTGAAGCTGGACCAGATCCTCCTCACGCACCGCCTCGCCCGGGGCAGGGCCGGCATCCCAGCCTGCGTCGAGGGCGGCGGCGAGGATGTCCGCCTCCCCTCCACCCACATCCAGCGTGCCGCGCAGCAGGGGGCCGCCGGCGGCCTCCGCCGTCCCGGCCAGCGCGGGCTGGGTGAAGAGCGCCGCGGCGCCGGATTGGCGCAGGATGTAGTCGAGCTCCGCCGTGGTGAGGGCGTAATTCACCGGGACATGGACAAGCCCGGCCCGGGCGCAGCCCAGCCACAGCAGGATATAGGCGTCGCTATTGCGGCCGAAGGCGCAGACGCGGTCGCCCGGCCGCAGCCCCTGCGCCAGCAGGAAGCGGGCGACGCGGTCGGCCGCCTGGTCCAGGGAGCGGAAGGACCAGGCACGGTCGCCGAAGCGCAGCGCCGGCCGCTCGCCGAAGCGGGCGCCGGAACGGCGGATGGCATCGCCGATGGTGTTGCGCCGCGCGCGGCTGCCGATCTCCTGCATGGACTCCCTCCCTGGCTTTGGGAGGCAGCGTAGCAGAGCAGGAGGGTTGGAATTGAAGGGGGATCCTCACCGGCCAGCCTCTCCGGCGGCACGTTAGTCCGGCGGGAGCCGGCCAAGCAGCTTCACCCAGACGGCGGGCTCGCCGGCGCCTGCCTGCCGGCTCGGCCCCCAACGCACAGCGAGTCCAGGCAGGCCGGGCGCCGCCCTATTCCGCCGGCACGTGCACGCAGCGGGCCATACGGCCCGGCACCGGGCGCCGCGGCGCGATCTCGCCCACCGTGCAGACCTCTTCGGCCTCGGTGCAGCGCGGCGCGAAGGGGCAACCCACCGGCACGGTCTCCAGGCTCGGCGGCGCGCCGGGGATGGTGGTCAGCCGCTGGCCGCGCATGCCGCCATGCACCGTCGCCCCCAGCAAGCCGCGCGGATAGGGGTGCAGCGGGCCGGTCATCAGCGCGCCGACCGGCCCCTCCTCCACCACCCTGCCGGCATACATCACCGCCACCCGGTCGGCGATCTCGCCCGCCACGCCCAGATCATGGGTGACGAAGACGACGCCCATGCCAAGTTGCTCCTGCAGCTTGCGCAGCAGCAACAGCACCTGGATCTGTACCGTGGCGTCCAGCGCCGTGGTCGGCTCATCCGCCAGCAGCAGCTTAGGCTTGCAGGCCAGCGCCACGGCGATCATGGCGCGCTGCCGCAAGCCGCCGGAAAGCTCATGCGGATAGGCTTCCAGCCGGCGCCTGGCCGAGGGGATCTGCACCAGCTCCAGCAGCTCCAACGCCCGCGCCATGGCCGCGGCGCGGGAAAGCCCCTCATGCCGCTGCACCGTCTCGGCGATCTGCCTGCCGATGGTGAAGACCGGGTCCAGCGCCGTCATCGGCTCCTGGAAGATCATCGCCACGTCGCTGCCGCGGAAATCCTGCAGCTCGCCCTCGCTCATCGCCGTCACGTCGCGGCCCGCCACCTCGATGCGGCCGGACACCTTGGCCGTCCGCGGCAGCAGCTTCATCAGCGCCCGCATGGTAACGGATTTGCCGGAGCCGCTTTCGCCGAGAATGCAGAGCACCTCGCCGGCGGCGAGGTCGAGATCCACGCCATTCACCGCATGCACCGTGCGGTCGCGCGTCACGAAGCGCACATGCACGTCGCGCATGGTAATGAGCGGCGATGCCGCAGCGGTGGTCACGACCGGGCGTTCCAGTATCTCGCTCATGCCGCCAGCCTCCCGGCCTTGCTGTGCCCGCTGCCGGGCAACGCCATGTGACAGGCCGCCTCATGCCCGGCGCCGAGATCGGCCGCGACCGGCGCCCGCTCGGCGCAGACCGCCTCGGCATAGGGGCAGCGGGTGCGGAAGCGGCAGCCGGAGGGCGGGTTGATCGGGTTGGGCGGGTCGCCCGTCAGGGGCGGCTCGGTCCGGCGCTTCGTCGGGTCCATGCTCGGCCGGCTGGCCAGCAGCGCCTGGGTATAGGGATGCGCCGGCCGGTCATAGATGGCGTCCACCGGCCCCTGCTCCGCCACCTGGCCGAGATACATCACCAGCACTCGGTCCGAGATGTACTGCACGACGTTCAGGTCATGGCTGATGAAGACATAGGTGAGGCCGAATTTCTCCTTCAGATCCATCAGCAGGTTCAGCACCTGCGCCTCGACCGATTTGTCGAGGGCGGAGACCGGCTCATCCAGCAGCACCAGGCGCGGCTGCAGCGCCAGGGCGCGGGCGATGTTCACCCGCTGGCGCTGGCCGCCGGAGAGCTCATGCGGGTAGCGCCGGGCGAATTGCGCCGGGGAGAGGCCAACCGCCGCCAGCAATTCCCGCGCCCGCTGCCGCGCCTCCGGCCCGGATACACCATGCACCTTCGGGGCGAAGGCGATGCTGTCCTCGATCGGCAGGCGGGGGTTGAGCGAGGCGTAGCTGTCCTGGAACACCATCTGCACCTGGCGACGGTAATCCTTCAGCGCGATGCCGCCGGTCTGGCTGTCCTGCCCCACGCCCTCGCCGTCGAAGACCATCTCGCCGGCATCAGGGTCCATCAGCCGCATCAGCAGGCGAGCGGTGGTGGATTTGCCACAGCCGCTCTCCCCGACGATGCCCAGCGTCTCACCCTTGCGGACGGCGAAGGAAACACCGTCCACGGCGCGCACCGTTGCTACCGTGGCGCCGAACATGCCGCCGCGGATGGGGAAATGCTTCTTCAGGCCGTTGAGACGCAGCAGCGGCTGGGCCGGGCCGCCGCGATCTTCAGGGAAAGGAAGGGGTGCGCTCATGCGGCGGGTGACGCAATCGGCGTGCCAGCGGCCGGCAAGGCCGGACTCGCTGCGGCGCAACACCTTGCCCCTTTCCTGGGCAGCCGCCTGCCCGGAGCCGCGCCACGTGATCGGTCGCCGGCCGCGCATGGTCCGCAACGGCTGGCCGGCGTCGCGGCTCGGCCTCAGCCCTGCCTGGATGCCGCCAGGAGATGTGCCCGATAGGCCACGGCCGAACGGTCATGCAGCCGCGTCTGCCAGGGGAAGGCCAGATCCTCGCCCTGAATCGCCAGCCCTGGCTGCGCCGTGACCAGGCTGCGCAGCAGCGGCTCGGCTGCGCCGGCCATGGTGCCGCGCTGGGAATGGCCGCCGACCCAGGACGTCACTGGCGTGGCCCGCGTGGCCCAGTCATAGGGCGTGGCCAGCAGGAGATGGCCTCCCGGCGCCAATTGCGCCGCCAGGGCCGCCAGCAATTGCGGCGGATCCGGCACGCAGTCGAACAGGTTGAGCGCCGCCACCAGCGCCGCCCCGCCGGGCGCAAAGGGCAGGCAGCCGGCATCGCAGGCCCAGAAATCCACCCGCTCGGCGCCCGACAGCCGCAACGCGAATTCCCGCCGGTCATAGACCAACCCGATGCGGCGACGCGGATAGCGCATCCGACCTTCTAACGCCCGCCGCGCCAGGCGCAGCACGCCGAGATTGACGTCGCAGCCGAGCACCAGCGCCTCCGGATGCCGCGCCGCCAGGTCGAAGCTGGTCCGGCCGGCGCCGCAGCCAGCATCGATCAGCCGCCCGCCCCCGACGCCCGGCGCGAGGTCCAGCAGCCGCGCCAGGCAACGCCGCACGGCCCCCGGACGCGGCCCGTGCGGTACGTCCTCCTCCGCCGGGTCGAGATCGGCATAACCGTCCCAGCCATAGGTGGAGGCGGTGAGGCGGATGCTGTCGAACCAGCTATCGGGACCGATCGCATCGCCCAGCAGACTTTCCAGCAGCGGATCCAGATCCTCCCGCAGCAGCAGCTCCACCGCCCTTTCGCCGAGCATCCGGCGCAGCTCCGGCACGATCAGCGGCACGCCACCGAGGATCGGGTATTCATGCAAGCAGGCGGGGTTGGGGCATTGCAGGATGCCGGAGAGGATGTCCCCGCTTTCCTCCGCCGCCACATGGGCCAGCAGCAGGGCCTGCTCCCCCGCACCGCTGCGCAGGCAATGCGGGCACAGCGGGCGGAAAGCGTCGAAATGGCGGCGGCGCATGCCGGCTCAGCCGCCGATCATCACCGTCGGACAGCCGGGCGGGAGGACCTTGCCCGTGGGCATCGGGATCACGGCAACGCAGGCGGCATGCGAGGTCATGTCGCCCACCCGGGCCGCGGGGAGCCCGCCGATCAGGACAGTCGCCGAGCCCATGGCCACCATGCCCGGACCGCCGGGAACGCAGGCCGCCAGGGTGCAGGGCGCAGTGATGCTCGTCACGGTCGCCGCCGGTGCGCCGCCGATGAGCACAGTCGGCACGCCGACCGTGATGGCAAGCGGCATCGGCGGGTGCGGCACGGGCGTGGGAACGGGCGCGGGCGGATGGATGGGGGCGTGGCAGTGCGGCCCATCCTGCAGCACCATATCGCCGATTCGCGCCGCTGGCGGCATGGCCCCCTCCTTTTCACGCAGCGGTGTAGTCTAATCCGACCGCTTCCGTTCCGGAAAGCCGGCGAATGCCCTGACTCCTCGACCTCGCGACAGTATGCTTGCGGAACGGCGGCATAGAAACGGGCGGATTGCGCGCATGGACTACCGCATCGACCAGCAGGCGATCAGCAATATCGCCAAACTCGCGACACAATTGCCCACCCTGCACGCCCCGATCCCGCCGCATATGGCGGCGCTTGAGCAGCGCCTGGGCATGATCCCCTCCGGCCAGGCCCTGGGCGTCCCAGCGGGGTGCTACCCGACGCTGCCCCCCGACCTGCTGCGGCGGCTGATGTCTATGGTGCTGCCGCCCATCCCCCTGCTGAACGGCATGCCGATGCTGGGGGTATTGGCCAATCTGCGCTTCCTGGTGGCCGTCCGGCTCGGCTTTCCCATCCCGCATTCCATGCAGCTTCTGGCGGCGTTGATGGAAAAGCTCGACCTCAGCGCGCTGTCCCTGATCGCCCGCATGCCCTGGGGGCCGCTGAGCGGGCTGCACATGCTGATGAATATCGGCGCCCTGCTCCGGGTTCGCCTCAACATCGGCCCCTCCCAGGTCGATGCTACCCTACGGATCCAGGAGAATCTGCCGAAGGCCCTGCCGGCCTTCGGCGTGCCCCTGCCGCCGCCCTACATGCTGCCGAACCTGATGGGCATCCTGCGGTATCTGCTCAATGTCCGCATGCTGTTCTCCATCGCAGAGATGATGGGTGTCAATCTGCGGCTGCCGGGCACTATTCCCTATTTCTCGGCGCAGCTCCGCATGCTGCTTTCGGTCCGGCTGCCGATACTGGCCGTCATGCCCTCGCTGCTGCCGAATCTCTATCTGCTGGCACGCATCAACGCCATCTGGCCGATCGCCGATATCGCGCTGAACCTGCCGGTCTTCCGTGCCCATATCGCGGCCATCCTGCGGCTGAACGTCCCGCCCATCCCCTCCTGCATCGGGCCGCAGCAATTCGCCAACCTGGCTAACACGCCGCCGGCGCTGCCGACGCCGGAAACGGTGGAGGAGATCATGAACACCGACCTGTCCGAGATCGCCAAGGTCGATTGGAAGATTCCCGACAAGCTGCCGATCCAGGATTCTATTCCCGGCCTCAATGCCCTGGCGCTGCTGCAGAATATGGGGCCGGTCCTGGTGCCGAACGGGCTACCCGGCAAGGATGCGCCTGCGGTCAAGCCGCCCGCCATTCCGGGACAGCCCAACCCCTCCCTTGTCCTGCCGGATTTCTGAGCCGCGCGACGCCATCGCGGAATGCGGCAGGCCGCCCCTGACGACGCGAGGCGACGGGACGTCGGGAATCCAATTCAGCCAGGAGTGGCCAGGGCGCCCGCGCCTGCGAGCCTATGCCGGCGGCGCTGACCCTTGACCCACCCGTCTGCGGCAGACCGTTCCTGCAGCGCGCAACCGCCGCTCAGGGGCCAGTTGCAGGCCTCACCCTCACCCGTGACCGCCAGCGGAGATCAATTGATCTTCACCATCGCGCCGGAAATGCTGGCCATGGCAGCACCCGAGACCTCGGCATTCGGCGCCCCGCTCATCTTGGCACCGGCCGGGCCGAGCTCCACCGAACTCGCGCCTGCGGTGAGCTTGATGCTCGTGGCGTCCATCTTCATCGTGCTGCCGCCGATCGACAAGGTGATGGAGCTGGTATCCAGCACCGCCTTCGTCCCGCCCACGACAAGGGTGATGCTCTGCGCCGCATCGATCTTGCTGGTGCCGGCGCTGACCTTCAGCTCGTGATTGCCGGTCTTGATGGTCGTGGTCTGGTTGCCGGTATCGACATTGATGGCCTGGTTGCCGCTCTGCACCGTCACCGTATGGTCGGATTTGATCGTGACGGTGCGCTTGCCGGTCTTCACCGTCAGCGTGTCGTCGACATCGTTGATGGTAACCGTCCGGTTCTTCGTGATGGTGCTGGTCTGGTCGTTCAGGACGATGATGTTCATGTCCTTCTGCGCATGCATGAAGAACTCTTCCGAGCCCGCCTTGTCCTCGAAGCGGATCTCGTTGAAGCCATCGGCATTCGGCGATGACTTGCTCTTCAGCGTGGATTTGGTCTTCTCGCCGGGCAGGGCGTAGGGCACGGTCTGCGCATCATTGTAGACGCGGCCGGTGATGATCGGCCGGTCGGGATCGCCCTCCAGGAATTCGACCACCACCTCCTGCCCGATGCGCGGCAGGATGATGCCACCATAGCTGAGCCCTGCCCAGGGCTGGGAGACGCGGATCCAGCAGGAGGAATTCTCGTCATTGGTGCCGATGCGGTCCCAATGGAACTGGACCTTCACCCGGCCGTACTTGTCCGTATAGATGTCGTCATTGCCGGCGGGGCCGACCACCTTGGCCGTCTGCGGCCCGGTGATGACCGGCCGCCGCGTCAGCCGCCGCGGCCGCCAGGGGGTGGTGGCTGGCACTGTCTGGAAGACCGCCCGGAAGGTGTCGCGGGTTTCCCCGCCCTCCCCGGTCGTCTCCTCCACGGTCATGAAATAGCTGGCGCCGATGACCAGGTGCGAGATGTTCTGGGTGTCATCGGCGAAATCCTTCAGGGTGAAGGTATAGCCGGTGCTGAGCGGGCGGATATTGCCCTCCCCCTGCGCGATCGTGCGCGGCGCGGCCAGTTCCTGCATGCGGATCGCCGCAACCTTGCTGCCCTCCGCAGTGGTGGCGTAGCTGCCCGGGTAGTCATAGACCTCATAGGCATTATGGGCGCTGTGGGAGGGCGCAAGACGGAGCTGCGAGGTGAGGTCGGTGCCCGAGGTCTCGAAATTATAGTCGCGCTGGACGTAGAGCGCCGGCGTGATGTTCGCCGTCGTCTGCCAGTCCCAGATATGGTCGTCCTTGCGCCGATAGGTGTGGTCCGGCTCGAAGAAGGCGATCTCCGCCGCGCCCGGAATCGGCTGGTGGGAGGAGGCGTCGTCGGTCAGCATCAGGGTGTGCGCACCATCCGCGTGCTTGTGATAGTAATAGATGCCGACCTCTTCCATCAGCCGGCTGACGAAGTCGAAGGTGCTCTCGCGGTACTGCACCACGAATTCTTGCACCGGCAGCGAGGCCGCATCGACGATCGCGGTTTCGAACTGACCGCCCATCCCGGCATCGGACAGCGCCTGCTTGATGATGTCGACCAGGGTCTTCTGCTGGTAGATGACGCACTTCACCTGCTGCGAGAGCAGCCAGAACATCGGCCGCAGCTCGAAGCGGTAGCGGTCATAGCCGCTGCCCTGGCCGAGATAGGCGGCGCGGGTGATCACCCCATTGAAGAAGCGGTAATTCGTTTCATCCGGCAGCAGGATCTTCACCGTCATCTTGGAGCCGATGACGGCAAGCAGATCGGCCTTGGTGACCGAGGTGCTGACCAGATCCACCTCATAGCGGAAGGGTCGGCCCAATTCCTCCGTCCCAACTAGGCGGTCGAAGAACAGCTTGAAGCCCGGATCCGGGCTGACCGCGATTTCGACATGGCGGTTGAGCAGATCGACCATACTTGCCAAATCCCGAGTAGGGCGTCCGCCGGCCTAGAGGCCGGCGGGGCAGCGGAACTGCCGCAGCGCCGTCATGGTGAAAGGATTCATCACGCTGCTGGCCGTCAGCCGGAACACCGCGTTGCGGCCACCCGCGTTGAAGGTGACCGTGAAGCGGTCCGGCTGACCGTCGGAGACGACCCGCGCCGTATCGAGCAGCCGGTACAGGGCCCAGGGTCCCGTCCGCTCGGTGATGCTCGGGACGCCCGCGGTCGGCGTCAGGGTCAGCCGCACCTGGTTGCGCCCGCTGGGCCCTGGCCATTGCACGCGCACCGGCTGCTGCGGCCCATGCGCATAGGTCAGCACCTGGCCATCGAGATCGATGCTCACCTGGCCGAAGGAGGGATCGAGCGAGACCGGCAGCAGTTCGAACCGCACCACCATGTTCGGGCCGCCGGTGAAGAGCCCTTCCCGGATGTCCGCCGCGCGCTGGAACTGCGCCAGGCTGTCCGCCGAGAAGCCGAGCTGGGCCTGGTCCACCGCCTGCCAGCGCCAGGGCCTGGTCGCCGTGTCGACGAAGGCCTTGAGGTTCTGGGTAAAAAAGCCGTCGATCATCCCGCCCGGCCCGAGCAGCCGGGTGAAATCGTCGATCGGCACGTCGATCGGGCTGCCGGCGACGAAGGGATAGCGATTGTTCAGCGCCGTCGCGCAGAAAGGCGCGATGTTGGATCGCCAATTCTCGGCGATCTGCGCCCGGGCGCCGGCGGCAGTCACGCTGGCGCTACTGCGCGCCGTCGCGGCCACCATGTTGTCGATCGGCGCCGGCAGGCTGCGCGCCAGGGTCTGGAGCTGGGATGGCAGACTGCCGCCACCGCCACCTCCGGCCGCGGCGCCCAGCAGCCCGGCGCCGCCGCCTGCCGCCGCCTGGCTGAAGCCCTGGTAGAGCTGCAGCATCTTGGCGATGACCTGCTCCATCTCGCCAGGCCGCTGCGGCGTGCCGACGAAATCCTGCAGCCGCTTGAAATGGTCATCCACTCGCTGCGCCGGGTTCGGGGCGCGGGCATCGTCGGAGCGGAAGGCCGCCTGCAAGGCCGCCACCGCCGTCCGTTGCCGGGCCGAGAGGTTGAGGCGCAATTCGCGCTGTGCCGCCACTCTCGCCGTATCCGTCGCCCGCGCCCCTGCCGCCTCGATGTCGTCCGCCTTGGTCAGGGTCGTCTCGGTCGCGATCGCCTGCAGCAGGTTGCGGAAGGGCGAGACCGGCCCGGACAAGGTGTTCAGCACATCCAGCGCATCGGAAGTGGTCTGGAAGGGGCGCATCTGCACATCCGCCAGGATGGCGTCCCAACGGCGAATATAGTCCTCGAAGTACAGCGCCTGGACGTCGCGCCGTAGCTGGGAAATGCGCCGCAGATCGGTGACCTGGATCTCGTCCCGGCCGCCCAGCACCCAGCTCGCTTCGCTGACATCCTGCAGCACTTCCGGCAGCAGCGAGAGGAAGGTGCGGTGATAGCCGCGATAGGTGAAGATGCCGTCCACCCCGGTGGTGAGCGGCCGGCCGGACCGCAGCACGAAGACCCGGTTCGCCGCCGGCCCCGCCGCGTCGCCGATCCGCCAATCCGGCAGCGCCTTCACCTGCTGGCTGGTCAGCAGGCGCTGATAGCTCCGCTGCGCCAGCGGCATCTGGCGCAGCACGTTGCGCACCTGGTCGATCAGGACGTTGTCGAGCGGGACCTCCTCCACCGGCTCCTCGAGTAGCGCGGTGATGTGGTCGAGGACCGCGCCGCGCGCCGTCTCGTCATCCTGCAGGTCGCGGTCGATATCGGCGGTCAGCCAATTCGTCACAAGATCGGCGTCGAGCGGCCCGCGCCGGCCGAGGATCAGGTACACCTTCAGCGCGGTGTAGAGGTAGTCGAGGTTGCCGATATTCTCCCGCATCCCCGTTTCGACCCGGGCCAGCAGGCGGGGCAGCAGCAGCATGCTCAGTGCATGCCGGTAGCCCTGCTGCGCCTGCGTCCCCAGCCGCGTCCCCTGCCACAGGCCGAAGGTGAGGCCGATCGGCGTCGACATCTCCCGCTGGTCATAGCCGCCGGGCAGGGTGCGCAGCGTGGCCAGCGGCGGCAGGGCGGGCCGAAGATCGGTGGCCGGCGCCGGATCCTGCCGCAGGATCGCGAGCTGCGCCTCGTAATTGGTCACGCCGAGCTGCGCCGCGGCGATCAGGTCCCGGTTCCCGAGCCAGCTATAGAACCAGATGCCGGTCATCCCGAGCAGGGCCACCGCCGCCGCCGCATAGGCGCCGCCCCAGACCAGGCGGTTGCGCTTCTCGAGTCGCGGGTCGAGGCTGACCAAGCCGCTCTCAAGGAACACCACCTCCTTCATCAGCCGGGTAAGGAAGTAGCTGCGCCCCTGGCCGCTGAAGGCCGTCACCGCCTGGCGCTGCAGGCCGAAATTGCTGGCCATGGCTCCCAGCAGCCGGTCCATCGGCATGCCGTTCTGGGTGCCCGAGGTGAAGTAGACGCCGCGGAGCAGGGCCGGAAGCTCGAGCCGGCTCGGCTGGAAGATCGCCGTCAGGAAGGATTGCGCGGTCTCGCGCAGCGAGGCCATCTGCTGCAGGAAGCCATAGATCAGGGCGCGGCGCTGCATGTCCGGCTCCTGATGCACCCGCTCCAGCATGCGGTCCGTCAGGCGCTGCAGCAGCGCGTCGAATTCCGCGCCGAACCTGGTCACCGCGGCGTTGCCCGCGTCCTTCCCATTGTCCAGGGGGAAGGTCATCCCCCAGACCTGCTCGCGCTCCTCCTTGCCGAGATTGTCGAAGAATTCGACGAAGCCGGCGATGAGGTCCGCCTTGGTGAACATGACATAGACCGGCATCCGCACCCCGAGCTGGTCATGCAGCTCCCGGATGCGGTTGCGGATGGTCCGCGCGTGGTCGGACTGTTCGCTCTCCTTCATGGCGGAGAGGTCGGAGAGGCTGATGGCGAGGATGACACCGTTGATCGGCTGACGCGGCCGGTGCTTCTTCAGCAGGCTGAGGAAGCCGAGCCAGGATTTGCTGTCGATGCTTTCCTGGCTGTCCTGAGTCGTATAGCGGCCGGCGGTATCGATCAGCACCGCCTGGTCGGTGAACCACCAGTCGCAATTCCGCGTGCCGCCGACGCCGTGCACCGCGCCCTTGTCGGCCAGCGGGAAGTTCAGCCCGGAATTCACCAGCGCCGTGGTCTTGCCCGAGCCGGGTGGGCCGATGAACATGTACCAGGGCTGCTGGTAGAGCGCGGTGCCGAACCGCCCGGCCATGCCGGCCTTCTTCAACGCCTGCTGCGCCTCCTTCAGGCGCGTCGCCAGCAGGTTCACCTCATCGGCGGTGGCCGCGGCGTCCAGCTCCGCCTGAGTGGGCGGCGCCGAGACTTCCTCGACCAGCTTCTTGTCCCGCTTCTGCTGGCGGTACATGCGCAGCAGGTTGTTCGCCAGCCACAGCACGAAGATGAGGATGATCGCGATGACACGGGCGAATTCCGGCGCCAGCGGCCGCGACTCGCCGAACGCCACCAGATCGCCGAAGAACCAGATCAGCAGGCTGATCAGCAGGGCACCGATGAAGGTGACCACCCAGCGGGAGAACAGCATGGAAAGGAAGCGGTTCACTGGGAATCCCCCGCCTTCACCAGGATGATGTCGGTCCGCCGGTTGGCCTGCTGGCCCTCCCGTGTGTCGTTGGAGGCGACTGGCTGCGTATCCGCCTTGCCCTCCGCCCGCACCCGGTTCGGATTCTCCAGCTTCCCGGCGACCAGCCGGGCCACGGTCTCGGCCCGCGCCTGGCTGAGATGCCAGTTCGACGGGAAGCGTGCCGTACGGATCGGCGAGCTGTCGGTATGGCCGGTCACCAGGATCGCGCCGGACTCATCGTTCAGCGCGCGCGCCACGCGCTCCAGCAGGGGCACGGAGCCGGCGTTCAGCGTCGCCTGACCCAGGGCGAACATGTTGTTGTTCGCGACCCGGATGGTGATGGTCTGGCTGTCCTCCAGCACATCCACCAGCCGGGCCTGGATCTCCGGCGCCAGGAAGGTACGCAGCCGCGGCAGGGCGGAAGAAGGCGGCGGTGGCGGCGCCGGCTGGGCCGGTGGCGGCGGCGGCGCGCCGGGCGGGCGCGGCGGCAGCAGCGGGGCGGAGGGCGGCAGTTGCGCGTACCGCGCCGCGAGCGCATCGGCATCGCCGGCCAGGGAGAAATTGAAGCCCAGATAGATGCAGGCCAGCAGGAAGACGGTGAGCGTGCCGATCAGCCAGAGCGGCACACGCTGCGCCAGCGGCCGGTGCCCGGCGGGGATGCCCTGCCACCGCACCGAGAGGTCGCGCTCGAATTCCCCGCGCCGCTGCCGGATGACGCGGTAGAGCGCGTCGCGGAATTCGGTGAGCGAGGCGACGCCCCGCTGCTGCACCCGGTAACGGCCGACGAAGCCGAGCGAGAGGCAGAGATACATCAGCTCCACCACCTGGCCGTGGCGCGCCGGATCCTCCTCCATCTGCTTCAGGATCTCGAAGAAGCGCTCGCCGCCCGCCACCTCGTTGTGGAAGATGCTGGTGAGGCTCTGCTGCGACCAGGGGCTGTTGGCGCCCCAGGGGGTGGAGAGCACCATGTCGTCGATCATGGCGCAGAGCGCGTAGCGCGCTGCCCGCAGCGACTGGGTGTCGAGGCCGGTCGCCAGGGCCCGCCGCTCGAATTCGCGGACCGCCTCCACCATGCTGCGGCGGAGCTGGTCCGGCTGCGGGTGCTGGAACCGGCCGAGCAGCCGGATGGCGGCGCCCATCACCGGCGCCGCCGCCGCGGCCAGCGGATTCACCCCGATGACGGGCAGTGCCATCATCGGCCCGATCGGCGCGCTCGCCGACATGGTGGGCACCGGGGCCGCCATGGGCGGCGGCGCCGGCGCGCGTCCGCCGGGGCGCGGACGAATGACCGTGCGGTCGGTGTCCTCGGGCTCGGCGAAGGGATCATCGGACATCGCGCATCACCCCCTGATCGCCCAGCATTCCATGTTGATGCCCGGGAACTCGCCCGAAAGATGCAGCGCCGCGCCGCCGGAGCGGGACAGCGCGGCCCAGTAGGGGCTGCTGCGGTCCAGCTCGAAATAGGAGGCGCCGGAGTAGTAAGGCAGTTGGCGCGGCGCGACGGGCAGCGCTCGCACCGCAATGCCCGGCAGCGCCACGTTGATCAGCTCGCGGATCTGTTCCACCGGTCCGATCTTGATCTGGTTCGGCAGGTTCCGGCGCAGCGTCTCGGCCGGCATCTGCGCCGTGACCACCAGCACCCAGGTGGCGTTGGTGACCAGCGAATGGTCGGCGATCGGCGCTACGCGGATGCCGAATTTCCGCTCCTGCAGCGGGATCGGCACCGCGGTCTGCTCCAGCACCGCGGAGAGGGATTGCCGGATCGCCGCCATCACCGGCCGGAAGGTCGCGGTCAGATCCTCATGCCGGTAGGGCGGGAAGACGGCCGGCCGCTTGCGGCTTTCGGTGAAAGTCGCCAGCTCGCCGGCTAGGCCGACGGCGTAGCGGTAGAAGGTCTCCGGATGGAGCTGGCCGAGCGTCGCCGCCATATGCGTCAAGACCGGCTCATTGCGGTTGCAAAGCTGCAGCAGCAGGAAATCGGCGAATTCGGCGGCGCCGCGCGTGGCCGTCTCGGAAACGCGCCCGGCCAGTGCCTCCGCCCGGTGGTGCACCAGGCCCTGGACCTGGGTGACGAAGCCGCCGAGGACGGAGGAGGCGCTGCTCAGCAGCACGGGCGGGATGTAATTCTCGTCCAGCACCACGGATTTGTCGGAGCGGACCTCGACGATGCGGGCCAGCCCGATCTCCGCCATGCCCTGCCGGGCCTCATGCTCCAGCGCGTAGCGCAGCCGCAGCTTGCCGACCGGGACGGTAGCGTTGGACTGGTAGCCGGCATTGGTGTCAACCGCTTCATGCTCCGCGGCGGCATAGCGGGCCACGGTCTCGGTCACATCGGCCGGCGCCGTCTCGGTCACCCCAGGCTGGCGGGCCGGCAGCACCAGATAGATGATGGAGTTGCGCGCCGTTTCCGGCAGGTCGATCGGCGGCGGCGGGTCGAGGTCCCCTGGGGCCGCGAAGGGCGTGCCGTCCGGCAGGATGCCAGAGATGGCACGGGTCGCGAATTTCCCCAGCGCCAGTAGGTCGCGGTCGATGTCGAGCGTTGTGAGTCCCCAGGCGAAGGGGCGCAGCCCGGCCGTGCTGGCCCGCACCAGGCGCTCCACATAGCGGTCCTGCTGCTGCAGATGCTGCGGCTGCAGGAACAGCCCCTCGCTCCAGATGACCTTGTTGTCCCAGCCCATGTCAGGCGCTCCGTCGCGCTGCCGCCGGCCACCGCGTCACGGGGTCGGCGCCACGGTGAGGCCGGATCTGGCGGCGGTGACGGTGACGGCGCTCGTCTTGTTGGACGGCACCGCCCAGGTGGCACGCCAGGTCACGCCATCGACGCTGCGAACCCCAATGAAGATCCCGAGCGACGTCACTCGAGCCTCGGGATTCAGGGTGCTGGTAAGGGTGGCACCGGGCGCCAGGAGAAAATCCTCCCGCCGCACGAGCTGATCGCCGAGGGTGGCTGCTTCGCGGTCCAACAGGGCGAAGAACTCGGCCCCACTGAAGGCGGCGGTCGAGGTGAGCTGATAGACGCGCAACTGCACCGGCGCCGCCGCGCCGGCTTCCGTCGGGTTCACATCCCCGGTCGCCTTCAGGGTCAGGTTCACCACGGTTGGCGGCGGCGGAGCCGGCGGCGCACAGGCCGAGAGTCCCGCCAGGAGCCCAATCAGCCAGGCAAAGCGAAGCACCGTATGCGCCATGCATATCCCCCAAGACGACCACGGGTGCCGGCGGCTTTGGCCCGCCCTGTTGCCACACCCACAGCACCGTGAGTGTATCCTAACTCCGCCGGCTTCGCCCAGAGGTGGAACGGTCCGGCCGCCATGGCATCTCACCTTGCCGCGAGTTGTGAAGCGGCGAGGCTCGTGGGCGCCGGGCGCGCCGGCCTGCCGTGGCGCCCTACAGCTTCTTTTCCTGGTCCTGATAGGCCCGGGCGAATTCACGCCCGAAGACCGCCTGGAAATCCTCCTCCGCCTCGCGGGCGATGTCCGCATAGGTGTTGCAGAACAGCTCCCAGGTGCGGGATTTGCGGCTGCCGGGCAGCAGGTTGCCAAGCAGCCCGGCCGAGGTGATACGGGCCTCGATCGCCGCCGGGTCGAAGCGCTTCAGCAGCGCCACCAGCGCCGCCTGCACCCCGGCCATGACCGCCAATTGGTGGGACCGCAGGTCGCGGAACGCATCCTCGGTCGCCTTCAGCGGCGGCAGGTAGCCCGGCCGTCCGGGTTGGAGGATCGCCGCCACCGCATCCTCCGACGTCACCGAGAATTTCAGGACGTTGTTGTTCCGCGCCTGAAGCATGGTCTGCTCGATACCGAAGCCCCGCTTGACCTCGGCGCGCGACATCAGAACGTCACGCAGATTCTCGACCATGACCTTCATGAGCTGGCCGACCAGCCGGAAATAGGCTTCCGGATCCTGGCCGGCGAGATCCACCTTCGGCTGCCCCGCGCCTTCCAGGAACGCCGCCATCAGCCGTGCTGCATCCGCGGTGGAAGTGGTGGCCGTGGCGGCCGGCACCGGCGCCGGCGGGGCGGGGAGCGGCGCGGCTGCCATCGCCGGGGTGGCCGGCGGCAGGGCCAGGGCCACGCCGGGCCGATCCGGCTCATCGAAGGGATTCTCGCTCCGCCCCGCCGGCGGGGCGGCCGGGTCCGACGGAACCAGGGCAATCGCGGGGGCGGCCAGCGCGGGCGCCACCGCCGGCAGTTCCGCCACCACCGGCGGCGCGGCCGGGACAACCACCGGCAGGAGCGCGGGTGCTTCCGCCACCACCACCGGGGCAAGCAACACCGGGGCGGGCGGGGCCGCCGGGGTCTCCACCACGACCGGCGCCGGCTGCGGCACCGGCGCGAAGCCTTGCCCGGGCGTCAGGTCGCCCAGCAACTCGTCGAAGTCGATATCCGCCGGCACCGTCCCGGCGACGGGGGCAAGCCCCCCCATCTGCGGCCCGCCGAAGGGGGTGGGCGGCGGGTTGAAGGGCGGCGGCGGCGCGGCCGCCCCGCCGGCCCCCGGGCCCAGCGGCAGGTCGCCGAGCAGCGCGTCCAGATCGGCATCGCTCAGCGTCGGCTGCGCCACCACGCGCGGCGCGGCGTAGAAGTGGTTGCCGATATCCGCATTGTCACGCTGTGCCGCGCCGCTCCAGGACGGATCGGCCTCCCTGCCGCGGAATTTGTCGATCTCCGGCGCGGTCGGCCTGCTCTCCTCCGCGATATCGAAGGGGTCCATCCCCCGCGGCATCGGCGTTTCGATCCGCTGCGGGTGGGAGAAGCCGGGCGGCGGCGGGCCCAGCGGGTCTTCCAGCAGATCCGCGGCGAAGGGATCGCCGGCAACGGGCGTGGAGGCCACCGGCGCGAAGGCCGCCGGGCCCGGCCCCTGGGTGGAAACCCGCACCACATAGTCGCCCAGGCGGAACTCATCGCCCTCCTGCAGCACCACCTGGCTGTCACGTGGCATCCGCTCTGGGGCGCCGTTCAGGAACACGCCGTTGGTGCTGACATCTGTCAGGACGTAATTGCCGGCGACGAAGGCAATCGTGCAGTGCAGCTTGGAAAGCTGCGCGGCGGCATCCTGCAGTACCCAGTCATTCTGCGGCCCGCGGCCGAGGGAGAGGCTGCCGCGATCAAGCGATCGCACTTCCTGCACCGGACCGAGCGGGCCCTCCCCGGCCAGGCTGAGGGTCAGCGGCATGTCCGAAGCCAGCGCACAAAGGTGGCGAGGCAGGTCATGCACATGGCAGCTACCCTTTCGCTGTCCTGAGGTGACAAAGGCGCAGCGTCGCCCCGGCCACCGGGCCGGAGGATCGTTCGCCTCACGGCAGATTGCAAGTGACCAGCGTAACACCGCGACATTCTCCCCGCACGAAGCGGAACCGCTACGCAGCCGGGTGTATTTCGGTTAGGGTTAATGACGGACCGAGCGTGGGGGGCGGCTATGGCGGAGTTGAAGGTCAAGATCAGCGTTAAATACGCTGAGCGCTACCAAGGCAAATTCCCCCAGCTCGTCAAAAGCTTCCTCGACCTGCCGACCTTCACCTACGACAAATCGGTAAAAACCGATGAAGATCATATTACGCTGAAGGACATCGAAAAGGATTTCGACAAGGCCGCCCAGGGCATCTTCGGCACCATCAGCTATGTGGTCGATGAGGTGCTGAAGGAAAACAAGATCACCTCGAAGAACAACGTGCCGCCCTCGGCGCTGAAGCCGGCCCAGACACAGATCAACAAGGAATTGGCGCCCTATAAGCGGACACTGACCAAGTTGCTGGACGCCACCATCGACGATCTGTGCGGGACCGATCAGCAGCAGCCGGAGACCTTCGACCCGAAGGGAGGCGGGACGAAGAAGTTCCTGGACACCATGGCGAAGATCAAGGCGATCCTGAAGGTGTTCCAGGAGCTCGACCGCGGATTGCTCGACCTGAAGCTCGAAGCTGATTCCCTGGCCGGGCCGAAAGCCCCGAAGCTGCCCGAGAAGGGTGGCAAGGACGAGGTGTGGACAATCAAGGTCCAGGATCCGGCGGAGAAGCTGATCGCCACCTTCACCGGCGACCTCAAGAACATCCAGAAATGGATGAAGGCCCGGCCGCCCAGCCTCCACCCCCCCAAGGCGGCCACCAAGGAAAGCCCGTCGCAGAAGGCGATGCGCGAGGCGCTGAACAAGCTCGCCGACTGCTTCGGGAAATATCCGAAGCGCATCGACGAGATCTCGGGCGTGATCAGCGAAACCCAGGCCCTGCTCAATGGCTGGATCGCCTTGGTCCGCGCCGGACGCGCGGATTTCAGGCTCGCCAAATGGCCGAACGCGCCCGAAATCGAGCCCGCCTGGGGCAAGCTGGAAGCGCTCGGCAAGGAGACCCAGGGGCTGATCAACGAGATCGAGAAGATCAAGTAGCACACCGCCTGAAGTGCGCTGCCTGGCCCGCCCGGCTATGGCCGGGAGATGGTCGGCCTTTCCTGCCGCGCCAGGATCGTGCAAGCGTCCCCACGGCGGCCCGTTGAGGATATCGAGACATGCCCGACATCATCCTCGCCCAATTCGAAGGCACCACCTGGCTGGTTGCCGGTGTGGACCACCTCGACGACCTGCTGGCCAATACCCTGCCGCCTGAGACCAGCTTCGAGATCGTCACCTGCCGGGAATCCGCGGAAGTCGACGCGCTCTGGCGCTACCATGCCGGCGACCAGGCGGATTTCAGCCATCCCTGGGCGATCCATCCGAATATCGTGCGGCGCCTGCAGGGCCTCGGGACCGGCATCGTGGTCAGCTTCAGCCCCTGGTCCGCCCTGCTGGACAATGAGGCGAAGAAATCCGTCGCCCGGGTCGTAGAAGCGGCCAGGGCCCAGGCCGAAGCGCCGCTCCGGCTCATCGGCCAGGCGGATCCCGCCGGCGGGGCGATGCCGGCCGCCATGCTGCAGATGCGGCTGCAGATGGTGGAGGACGCCCTGGTCGCCGCCGGTATCGACCGCGCGCGATTGCACCGCGAGACCCGGGACCCGAGCCATCCCGGCTATCGTGACGAGATGACGGACCTCATCGACATCCATATCGGCAATAGCTGAAGCCCCTTCAGCCGCAGCCGTGGAACCCGCCCCCCGGCAGGGGAACGAGTTCCAGGATGCCGAGCAGGGTGAAGCCCTCCCCGCCCGGCCGGATCACCAGCGCCGCCCCTTCCGGAAAGGCGGTGCCGCCGATTTCCTCGCCGACGACCATGATCGCCGGGGTCCGGTGGCCGACCAGCACGCGGTTGCCGCCGGGCGGCACCGGCGCGGCGAAGAGGCGTCGGTGCTCGGCGAGCACCCAGGGCAGCCGGTCCCGCGCATAGTCATCGGCGAGCAGGCTGTCGGTCACCTCTACCCGGTCGGCCCCGAAGGCCAGTTCCGCGGTGTCCCGCGCGCGGAAGACCGGTCCGGCGAGAATGGGGACGTGAAAGGGCACGCCGAGCGCCGCCAGGCCGGCACCGATCTCCTGCGCCTGTCGGCGTCCTGCCGGCGACAGGTTGCGTTGCCCGGCGCGGTCGCCGAGCCGGAAGCTGCGGTCACAGGGCTCGCCGCGCGTATCGGCATGGCGGAAGAACAGCACCAGCCCGCCGTCGCGCAGCGCCGCCAGCAGGCTTTGCCCGGCGGCGTTCTCGGTGCGGCTCGCCGCCGGAGCCCCTGGCGCCACACTCGGCCAGACCAGCAGAAGAAGCACCAGAGCGAGATGGATCACCGGCGTCGTTCAGCCGGATCTAGGCCAAAGGCGGGCGACCTCCGGCAGCACCTCCTCGATCAACCGCCGGGTCTGCCACTCCATCTCCGCGTCGTCCCCGGCCGCGGGGCGCAGGATGAATTTGGAAATGCCCATTTCCACATAGGCGGCGATCCGCCCCAGGATGGCGGCCGCATCGCCGATGACGAACCGCCCATCCGCGCTCTTGCCGGTCCGCCGCTCATAGGCCGCGCGGAACCGGGCCACGCCGGGGTCATCGGCACCGCCGAAGCGGAAGGCGAAGGCCGCGCCGTAATGGTCCTCGTCGATCTCGCGCCCGGTGTCGCGCAGCGCCGCGCGGATGGCCGTGACGATCGCGCCGGCCTCCTCGGGCGTCTCCGGCCCGCCCTGCCAGCCAGTGCCGTAGCGCGCCGTCCGCCGGATCGCCGCCTCGGAGCCGCCGCCGATCCACATCGGCAAATCGGGCTGCACCGGCAGGGGCGAGATGCTCGCCTCGCGCAGCCGGTTGTGGCGGCCCTCATAGGTCACGGTCTCGCCGCGCCAGAGGCGGGCAATGATCTCCAGCGCCTCGTCGGTCCGCCGGCCGCGCTCCTTCGGCTCCAGCCCCAGCGCCGCCCATTCCGGCGCCAGCGGGCTGCCGATACCGAAGCCCGGCAACAGCCGCCCCTCGGAGAGCATGTCGATGGTGGCGCATTGCTTGGCCAGCAGCACCGGCTCCCGCATCGCCAGGGAGACGACATTGACGCCGAATTTCAGCCGGCGCGTGCGGCCGGCCAGGGCGGCGAGCGTCGCCATGCACTCCAGGATGGGCTGGCGGCTGACGATCCGGTCGGTCTGCCAGAGGCTGTCCACCCCGCCTTGTTCGCAGAGATCCACCCAGCGCCAGAAGGCAGCGGCGCCGGAGAACGGGAACTCCATCAGCCCCAGGCCAATCGCGATGCGCCGGGCCATGGTCAGAGCAACCCCGCCACAGCCGCATGGAAACGGCGCATCGCCGCCAAATGCTCCGCCACGGAGCGGCCCGGGATGCGCTTGTGGCGGCGGCGGTTGTAGGTATTCGTCAGGGTCAGATGCGTGGCACCGAGGCGCTTCCAGTAGCGCGCCTCCTCGGCCCAGCTTGTCTCGTCACCCCCACCGCCGGAGATCCAGACCTCCAGCCCGATCTGCCCCGGGTCGCGGCCCGCTGCTTCCGCCTGGCGATGGATCTGGCCCCAGGCCGCCTCGATCTCGGCGCCCGGACCGTAGGCATTCATGATCCAGCCATCGCCCAGGGTGGCGATGCGCTCCAGCGTCTGCTCGACATGGCCGCCGAACCAGACCGGCACCTTGCGATGCACGGGGAGCGGGTTGATCCCGGCATCCTCGACCCTGTGCCAGCGCCCCTCGAAGGTGACATGCGGCTGCGCCCAGAGGGCCTGCATCACCTGCACCTGCTCCGCGCTGCGCCGGCCGCGATTGTGGAAATTCTCGTTCAGGGCGGTGAATTCCACCGGGTTCCAGCCCACCCCGACGCCAAGGCGGAAGCGCCCCTCGCACAGCACATCCAGGCAGGCCGCCTGCTTCGCCACCAGCGCCGCCTGGCGCTGCGCCAGGATCAGCACCTGGGTGGAGAATTCGGTCGTCTTCCGGCAGCAGGCGGCGAGAAAGCCGAAGCAGACGAAAGGATCATGGAACAGGTCGGCGGAGGTGTTGCGGTCCCCCCAATCCAGGCGGGAGGCGACGTTCACCCCCAGCACATGGTCGGCCAGGCCGAGATTGGTGAAGCCGATCTCCTCCGCGGCGAGGGCGAAATCCCGCACCACCTCCGGCTCGCCGCCGATATCGGAGAGCGGCAGCATCACCCCCAACCGCATGTCCAGCCTCCCTTAATTGGTCCCGACGGCGTCCCCCATCACATCGCCGATCCCGTCATGGATCACGAGGTCGGCCCAGGGGTCGAGCGGCGTTTCCTCCCGGTTGACGATGACAAGCTTCGCCCCGCGGCGCTTCGCCATTTCCGGGAAGCCGGCCGCCGGATAGACGACGAGGGAGGAGCCGAGGACGAGGCAGAGATCGGCCGCCCGCATCGCCTGCTCCGCCCGCAGCATCGCGGCTTCCGGCATGGCCTGGCCGAAGCTGATGGTGGCGGGCTTCACGAAGCCGCCGCAAGCCCGGCAGTCCGGCACCTCGCCGTCGCGCTCGAAGGCCTGGCGGAGTTCCGGGATCTCGTAGCGCTCAGCGCAATCGAGGCAGGTGGCATAGGTGGTATTGCCGTGCAGCTCGATTACCTGCCGGTCCGGAATACCGGAGGCCTGGTGCAGCCCATCGATATTCTGGGTGATGACGTCGGAAACCTTGCCCTCCCGCACCAGTCGCGCCACGGCGCGATGGCCGCGATTGGGCTCAGCGGCGCGCATCACCGGATCCGACGCGAAACGGCGGCGCCAGGTCTCTCGCCGCGCCTCGGCGGAGGCGCAGAAATCCTGGAACATGATGGGCTTCATCTGGGTCCAGATGCCGCCCGGGCTGCGGAAATCCGGAATGCCGGATTCGGTGCTGATGCCGGCCCCGGTGAACACCACGGCACGCTCCGCCCCGGCCAGCAGCCGCTTGAGCTCGGCGATGTCGGACGACCGCTCCATGGGTGGAGGGTGGCGCGGATCGGGCCTCCGGGCAAGCGGGTGGTCGTCCCCCCCCCGGGGGGGCGGGGCGGCTCAGGCGGCCATATCCTCCCGGATCATCGCCGCCCCCTTCTCGCCGATCATGATGGTCGGCGCATTGGTGTTCCCCGTGGTCAGGGTCGGCATCACCGAAGCATCGATCACCCGGAGGCCACCGACGCCACGGACCCGCAGCCGGCTATCCACCACGCTGGCCGGATCCTCACCCATCCGGCAGGTACCCACTGGGTGGTAGATGGTGCTGCCGTATTGCCGCATATAGGCGAGGAGATCGGCATCGCTCGTCACCTCCGGACCTGGCATCAATTCGAAGGCGCTATGCCGGGCGATGGCCGGGGCGGCGAGGATCTGCCGGGACAGCCGGATGCCCGCCGCCATTACCTGCTGGTCCCCGGGCGCGCCGAGGTAATTCGGCCGGATGGCTGGTTTCTCCAGCGGGTCGGCCGACCTGGCCAGGATGGTGCCGCGGCTGTCCGGCCGCACCGGGCAGACCGCGACGGTCATCCCCGGCTCCTTCTCCAGCGTGCCGACCACATCCCGCTCATAGGTCGCGGGGGTGAAGAGCAATTGCAGGTCGGGGCTCGCCAGCCCCTCGCGGGACCGGCAGAAGACCTGCGCGGTCGTCACGCCGAAGGTCAGGGCGCCGCGCCCATCCACGGCATAGCGCAGCGCTTCCCGCAACAGCCGCCAGCCGCGGGCGAGCTGGTTGGTGGAGATCTCGCCCTTCACCCGATGCTGCACCCTGGTCACGTAATGGTCCTGCAAATTGGCGCCGATTGCGGGCATGTCCTGCAGCACCTCCACGCCGATCCCGCGTAGGTGTTCTGCCGGTCCCAGGCCGGAAAGCTGCAGCAGATGCGGCGAATTCACCGCGCCGCCGGAAAGGATCACCTCCTTCGCCGTGCGGATATCGCGCTCCACGCCGCCCTGGCGCAGCCGCGCCCCGATGCAGCGCCGCCCCTCGAACAGCAGCTTCGTGGCGACCGCCCCGGTCTCGATGCGCAGATTCGGCCGCCCCTTGGCCGCGGCCAGAAAGGTACGGGCCGTGGAGCCGCGGAACCGGCCATTCCGCGTCATCTGCGAATAGCCGACACCCTCCTGCTCCCGCCCATTCAGATCCTTGCGGAAGACATGTCCGGCCTGCTGCGCCGCTTCGACGAAGCGATGGGTCAGCGGCAGGATGGTGCGGTAATCCTCCACCCGCAGTTTCCCGCCCTGGCCGCGATACTCCGCCTCCCCGCCCTGCACGTAATGCTCGGACTTCCGGAAGAAGGGCAGAACATCGTCGAAGCTCCAGCCGCGGCAGCCCATCTGCGCCCAGAGGTCGAAATCCGCCGGGTTGCCGCGGACATAGAGCATGCCGTTGATAGAGGAGGAGCCGCCGAGCACGCGGCCGCGCGGCCAGTGGATCGCCCGGTCATTGCTGCCCTTCTCCGGCTCCGTCGCGTACATCCAGTTGACGCGCGGGTTGCGCACCAGCTTCAGCATCCCGGCGGGGATGTGGATCCACGGGTACCAATCGCTCGGCCCCGCTTCCAGCAGAGTCACCCGGGCCTTGGTCTCGCTCAGCCGGCTGGCCACCACACAGCCGGCCGACCCGGCGCCGATCACAAGATAATCGGTATCATCCATGGACTCTTCCCCCCGGCCGGATTGCGCCCTCGGCGCGGGGCCGGGTCAAGCCCCCGCCACGGCGCATTTCCCCTCCGGCGCGATCCTTGCTTAGCTTCGCCGGCAGATGCGGCGGCGGGGAGGCCATGGCGAGCTACGAATTCGGCATCGATATCGGCGGCACCTTCACCGACGTGGTCTGCCGCGCCCCGGATGGCAGCATCCGGCTGACCAAGGTGCCGACCACTAGGGGCAATCCGAGCAAGGCCATGCTGGCAGCGCTCGAGACCGCCGGTGCGGAGTGGCAGGTGCCGGCCGGCGCGATCAGCCGCTTCACCCATGGCACCACCGTCGCCACCAACGCCGTGCTGGAACGCAAGGGGGCGCGCATCGGGCTGATCGCCACGGAGGGCTTCAAGGACGTCATCGAGATCGGCAGGCAGATGCGGCACCAGATGTACGATCTGGTGCTGCACACGGAAACGCCAGCCTTCCTCGCGCCAGGGCGTTTTCGGCGGGAGGTGCGGGAACGGGTGGATGCGCAAGGCCGGGTCCTGGTGCCGCTGGACGAAGCGAGCGCCCGGCAGGCCGTGACGGAGCTGCTGGCGCAGGGCGTCGAGGCGATTGCCGTGTGCCTGATCTTCGCCTTCCTGCATCCCGCGCATGAACGCCGAATTGCGGAGATCATCGCCGCGATCGCGCCGGGCCTTCCCGTCTCGCTCTCCTCCGAGGTCGATCCCGCCTTCCGCGAATATGAGCGTGTCTGCGCCACCGCCTTCGATGCCTATGTGAAGCCCCTGGTCGCCGACTACCTGGAAAACATGGAAACCGGCTTGGCCGCTTCCGGCGTGCCGGCCACGTTGCAGGTGATGCAATCGCGCGGCGGGCTGATGTCCTCTGCCATCGCCCGGCAGCGGCCGGTGCGGCTCTTCCTCTCCGGCCCGGCGGGCGGCGTCGTCGGTGGCCTCGATGTCGGGCTGAATGCCGGCTTCCGCGACCTCATCACCGTCGATATCGGCGGTACCTCCTGCGACATCGCGCTGATCTCGGACGGCATGCCGCTGATCCGGGCGGAGGGCCTGATCGACGGCTTCACCGTGCGGGTGCCGATGGTGGATGTCACTGCCATCGGCGCGGGCGGCGGCAGCCTGGCCTGGATCGACGCGGCGGGCTCGCTCCGGGTCGGCCCGGAATCGGCCGGCTCGGAACCGGGGCCGGCCTGCTATGGCCGGGGCGGCAGGCGCGCGACAGTGACGGATGCCTCCGTCGTACTCGGCTACGTTGATCCGCAGCATTTCGCCGGCGGCATGCTGCGGCTGCAGCCGGAGCTGGCGCGGCAGGCGGTGGAAGACACCGTCGCCCGGCCGCTCAGGCTCGCCCTGGAAGATGCCGCGCTCGGCATCCACCGCGTGCTGAATGCGCAGATGGCGGAAGCGATCCGGCTGGTCTCGATCGGGCGAGGGATCGACCCGCGCGGCTATGCGCTGCTGCCGCTCGGCGGCGGCGGGCCGATGCATGGCTGCGCCCTGGCCGAGGATCTCGGCATTTCCACCATCATCGTCCCGCCGCATCCCGGTGTCCTGGCGGCTGCGGGGCTGCTCGGCGCGCCGGTGGAGCATGAAGTCGCCGCGGCCTTCCCGCATGCCTGCGCCGGGCTTGATCCCGCCCTGCTGCGCCCGGCCCTGGCGGGGCTGGATGCGCGCTGCCGCAGCCTGACTGAAGCGGAAGGGCTCGCAGCGGAGGCGGTGGAGATCAGCCATGCCGCCGATCTCTGCTACATTGGCCAATCCTACTGGCTGGACGTGCCGCTGCGCCTCGAGGCTGCCGACCCGATCGGCGAGGCCTATGCGGCCTTCCTCGCCGCGCACCGCCGGGTCTATGGCCATGCGCCGGAGCTGCCGGCCAAATTCGTCAATCTGCGCAGCGTCCACCGCTCCCGCGCCGGCAGCGTGGCCGGCGGGATCGGCGTGCGGCAGGGCGAAGCGGCGCCGCCGGGCACCCGGCCGATCCGGGTGCGGCAGTCCGCTACCCCCGTTATCGCCGCGATCTGGCAGCGCGAGGCCATCCGGCCGGAGGACCGCATCCCCGGTCCGGCCATCATCGAGCAGCCGGATACGACGATACTGGTCGAGCCGGGCTGGACGGCGCAGCTCGGCCCCGGCGGTGCGCTGCTGATTCGCAAGGAGGCACGGGCATGAATGGGTTCAGCACGGCCGGACTCGACCCCATCACCGTCGAGGTGACGCGGCATCGCCTGGAAGGCATCGCCAATGAGATGCAGTCCACCCTGCTGCGCTCCTCCTTCTCGCCCATCGTCAAGGAAGGTCTGGATGCCTCGGCGGGGCTGTTCACCGCGGATGGCCAGACCTTGGCGCAGAGCTGCTCCATTCCGATCCACCTGGCCACACTGATCCCGGCCGTCGCCCGGATCCTGCAGCAATTCCCGCCGGCGACGATGCAGCCGGATGACAGCTATGTGCTGAACGACCCCTATTGCGGCGGCACGCATCTGCCGGACATCGCCGTCATTCAGCCGATCTTCGTCCAGGGCCGTATCATCGCCTTCGCTGCGGCCATGACGCATCACCAGGATATGGGCGGGCTATCGGCCGGCTCCGTCCCCACCAACGCGACCGAGATCTTCCAGGAAGGCCTGCGCATCCCGCCCCTGAAATTCCGTGACCGCGGCGTGGTGAATGCGACGCTGGAAGCGATGATCCGGCAGAATGTCCGCATCCCCGACACCGTGATGGGCGACCTGCACGCCCAGGTCTCGGCCTGCGCCGTCGGCGCCAGGCGGGTCGCGGAGCTGGCGGAGAAACAGGGCGGCAATGCTCTCACCACCATCTTCCACGAATTGCTCGACCGCTCAGAGCGGATGACGCGGCTGGCCCTCGCCGCTATTCCGGACGGCACCTACCGTCATGTCGATTGGCTGGACAATGATGGGGTGGAGCTGAAGAAGCCGATCCGCATCGAAGTGGCCGTGACCATCGCGGGCGATGCCGTCCATATCGACTTCGCCGGCACCTCCGCCCAGGTCCGGGGGCCGCTGAATTGCGTGCCTTCGGGGTCGCTTGCCGCCGCCTGCTTCGCCGTGCGGGCGCTGACCGACCCGAAAATCCCGACCAATGGCGGCTGCTTCCGGCCGATCACCCTGCATCTGCCGGAAGGCACGCTGGTCAACCCGCGAGAACCGGCCCCGGTGAATGCCCGGACCTCGACGATCAAGCGCATCACGGGCACAATAATCGGCGCCTTGGCGCAAGTGCTGCCAGACCGCATCCCGGCGCCTTCCGCCGGGCAGATGGTGATCGTCGCCTTCGGCGGTCGGAAGCCGGATGGCACGCCCTTCGTCACCGGCGACCTGATCGCCGGCGGCAGCGGCGCCGCCCGCGGCAGCGACGGCGTGGACGTCATAGAGACAGATGCGACGAATTGCATGAATCTGCCGGCCGAGGCGGCCGAACTGGAAACGCCCATCCGCCTGAACCGCGTCGCCCTGCGTCCGGGCTCCGGTGGAGACGGCACCTGGCGTGGTGGCCTGGGCACCATCCGGGAATACGAGGCGCTGGTGGATGATGTCTCCTTCACCCATCGGAGCGAACGGCATTTCAGCGCAGCGCCAGGATTGTTCGGGGGGGCGGAGGGCGCACGGGCCGTCAGCGTCATTCACCGGGCCGATGGCCAGCAGGAGGTGATCCCCTCAAAGATCGTCACCCGGTTGAACAAGGGAGATCGCGTCGTTATCGAAACAGCAGGGGGAGGCGGCTATGGCGACCCCGGCCTGCGCGGCCCGGGCGCCAGGGAGGCCGATGCTGCTGACGGCAAGGTCTGAGCCCCACGCGGCGGGGATAGGCGACATCCGACAATGTTGAGAGGGTGCCAGAGGCCGACGGCCAACGGGGCGCCCCCGCTGTATGCTCCCGGGTAACGCCTCCCGCCGCCTGGAGTCCGTCCGAGTCGAATGTTTCTGATTCGTACCGAGAAGGCGCCCCATCCGGTTCATCGTAATTTTTTGTCTCTTCAGGCCATTTTACGAATCACACGAAAAATTGAACTCAGGCACATCGAATCGCTGGTCATTTAACGGCGCTTTCGTGCCTGCAATTTCGAATCAAACGTCATTTTGATGGAACAGAGCGACAATCAATACAACCGTAAGTTGATCGTCGTCCGTCACAATTGGCGATAACCTCGAACGCCCTGCCACGCCGGCACCGCACATGGCAATCCTTGGCGCAGTCAGCTCCCAAGAATCTTCCATACGCCATCGCCATGCACCAGCACGCGACCGGCCGACATCAGCGTGCCCCGGATGAAGACGATGCTCCGCGTCACGCGCAGAACCTCGCCACGGCCGATGACCAGCTCGTCCAATTTGCCTGGGGCGATGAAATGATGATTGAGCTGCACGGTCGTCACTGGCTTGCGCCCGACGGCCTCCCATACGGTCATGCCGAGCACATCGTCCATAAAGCTCATCAACATGCCGCCATGGACGACGCCACCGATATTGAGATGTCGCTGCTCCGGCAGGAACGCGTACTCCCAGCTCTCCTCAGCACGGCGGGCGAAGAAGGGGCCGATCATGGCCGGGTAGTCCTTCGCCGGGACAGGCTTCCAGCCCTCGGCCTGCAGGGCCGGCGGGACGGTGGCGGTCTGCAGCCCGGGAAACCGGGCTTCGGGGGGCGAGATATCGGTCATGCCGCTGATATAGCCGCGTTGCTGCGCTGCGTCATTCCGCCCGCTGCGCCGCAATCAGGAACTCCCGGTTGCCCTCCGGACCTAGCAGGGGGCTGGGTTCCACGCCCAGCATGCGCCAGCCAGGCAGGTCGGACCACCAGGCAGCAATACGGTCGCACACCGCCTGATGCACCGCCGGGTCGCGGACCACGCCCCCCTTCGCAACGGCCGGCCCCACCTCAAATTGCGGCTTGATCAGTGCAATGGCCCAGGCGCCGGGGGCGCAAAGCCCGAGAGGCGCCGGAAGCACGGTCTGCAATCCGATGAAGCTGGCGTCGCAGACCAGCACCCCCGGCGCCTCCGGTACCTGGGAAGCGTCCAGATGGCGTGCATTCACCCTTTCCCGCACCACGACCCGGGGATCGTTGCGCAGCCTCCAGGCAAGCTGGCCATGGCCGACATCCACGGCGTAGACTTTCGCCGCGCCATGCTGCAGCAGGACATCGGTAAAGCCGCCGGTGGAGGCCCCGATATCAAGGCAGATCCGGCCCGCCGGCGAGAGGCCGAAATGCGCCAGGCCATGCGCCAGCTTCACTCCGCCGCGTGAGACCCAGGGATGGTCCTGGCCGCGAATTTCGAGCGGCATCCCCTCGGCCAGGAGTTGCCCCGGCTTCTCGATGCGCCGCTCGCCCGAATAGACCTTGCCCGCGAGGATCAGCGCCTGCGCCCGCGTCCGGCTCTCGGCCAGGCCAAGCTCCACCAGCAGCGCGTCCGCACGGTTCCTCGGCATCCGGCTGTCCTGCCCTTTGGCACCATGTCCCGCGAGACCAGGAGCGTGATTGTCGTTCACCCTGCCGGCACCGCGCCGGTCCCAGCCAGCCGGCCCTGCCTCCTCTTGGGACGCAGAAGCCCAAGGAGGTGAGGCCCCTCGGTCCCGCCTTCCCTGCAGCCCGGCTCCCTCGCCGCCAGCCACCTCAACAGAAAGGGCTGCCAAGAGGAAGCATGGCGCGCGGCCCGAGCCTCAGGCGCGGACAGGCCGAACTGCCGTCCCGCTGCCCAGCGCCGCGACCGCAGCGGCGACGATGTTGGCGGCATTCAGCCCCGCCTCATCATACTGCTTCCGCGGACTGTCGTGGTCGATGTAGCGGTCGGGCAGCACCATCGGCCGTACCTTCAGCCCGCGGTCCAGCAAACCTGTCCAGGCCAGGTGCTGCAGCACGAAGCTGCCGAAGCCGCCGACCGAGCCTTCCTCGATGGTGATCAGCACCGCATGCTCTCGCGCCAGCCGCTCCACCAGCGCAGTGTCCAGCGGCTTGGCAAAGCGCGCATCGGCAACGGTGGTCGAAAGGCCGCGCGCGCCCAATTCCTCAGCCGCCTTCAGGCATTCGCGCAACCGCGCGCCGTAGGAGAGGATGGCCACCGTCGTGCCTTCCTTCACGATGCGGCCGCGGCCGATCTCGAGCGGCGCGCCGCGCTGCGGCAGGGCGAGGCCCTCGCCCTCGCCGCGCGGATAGCGGAAGCCGGAGGGGCGATCGTCGATCGCGGCGGCGGTCGCCACCATATGCATCAGCTCCGCCTCATCCGCGGCGGCCATCAACACCATGTTCGGCAGACAGCCAAGATAGGCGATGTCGAAGCTGCCGGCATGGGTCGCGCCATCGGCGCCGACCAGCCCGGCGCGGTCCATGGCGAAGCGCACCGGCAAGGATTGCAGCGCCACGTCATGCACCACCTGGTCATAGGCCCGCTGCAGGAAGGTGGAGTAGATGGCGCAGAAGGGCTTCAGCCCCTCGGTCGCCATGCCGGCCGCGAAGGTGACCGCATGCTGCTCCGCGATACCGACATCGAAGGTGCGCTTCGGGAAACGCTTGCCGAAAGCATCCAGCCCGGTCCCGGACGGCATCGCCGCATTGACCGCGACGATCCGCTCATCCGCCTCCGCCTCGGCGATCAGCGCATTGGCGAAGACCTTGGTATAGCTCGGCGGCCCGGGCGGCGCCTTCACCTGCTCACCGGTGATGACGTTGAAGCGCTGCACGCCATGGTATTTGTCGGCGCTGGCCTCGGCCGGGGCATAGCCCTTGCCCTTCTGCGTCACCACATGCAGCAGGATCGGGCCCTGCATTTCCGTGTCGCGCAAATTGCGCAGGATCGGCAGTAAGTGGTCAAGGTCATGCCCGTCGATCGGGCCGACATAGTAGAAGCCCAGCTCCTCGAACAGCGTACCGCCGGTCAGCAGGCCGCGGGCGTATTCATCGGCCCGCTTTGCCGCCCGCTCCAGCGGCCCGGGGAAGAGGCGGGCGAGTTTCGCCATGATCTCCCGGATGGAGACGAAGGGACGGGAAGAGACGACCTTCGAAAGATAGGCGCTCATCGCCCCGACGGGCGGCGCGATCGACATGTCGTTGTCGTTCAGCACCACCAGCAGCCGCGATTTGTTGGCGCCGGCATTGTTCATGGCCTCGTAGGCCATGCCGGCGCTCATCGCGCCGTCGCCGATGACGGCGATGACGTTGCGCGGCCGCCCCAGCAAATCGCTGGCCACGGCCATGCCGAGCCCAGCGGAGATGGAGGTGCTGGAATGCGCCGCGCCGAAGGGGTCGTACTCGCTCTCGCTGCGGCGGGTGAAGCCGGACAGGCCGCCGCCCTGACGCAAGGTACGGATGCGGTCACGCCGTCCGGTCAGGATCTTGTGCGGATAAGCCTGGTGGCCGACATCCCAGATCAGCCGATCCCTCGGCGTATCGAACACCGCATGCACGGCGACTGTCAGCTCGACGACACCGAGAGAGGCACCGAGATGGCCGCCGGTCTGGCTCACCGCATGGATCGTTTCAGCCCGCAGCTCGCCGGCGAGCTGCTTGAGCTGCTCCGCCGAGAAATTGCGCAGATCGGCCGGATATTTCACACGGTCGAGGAGCGGGGTGGAGGGTGGGGGGGACATCAGCTCCTCCGCTCGATCACGAAATCGGACAGCATCCGCAACAGGTCGGCGCGCTCACCGAAACCGTCAAGGTGGCTCTTGGCCTGCATCACCAGCCGCTCCGCCTGCAGCCGCGCACGCTCCAGCCCCAGCAGGCCGACGAGCGTGGCCTTGCCCGCCGCGGCGTCCTTGCCGGTCGCCTTGCCAGCTTCCTCGGCCGAGACCGTTGCATCCAGAATGTCGTCGGCGATCTGGAAGGCGGCACCCAGGTCGCGGCCATAGCCCAGCAGCGCGTGCCGCATGGCAAGCGGCGCCTTGCCGAGTACCGCTCCCGCCTCGGCGGAAAATTCGATGAGCTTGCCGGTCTTCAGCGTCTGCAGCCGGCCGATCGCCACCTCGTCCAGCGGTGCGCCGGCGGCTTCCGCCAGCATGTCGAGCATCTGCCCGCCGCACATGCCCCGCGGCCCCGCCGCCTTGGACAGGCAGCGCACCAGCTCTGCCCGCACCCCGGGGTCGCTATGCGTGTCCTCCTCGGCCAGCACGGTGAAGGCATGGCTCTGCAACGCGTCGCCGGCGAGGATGGCGGTCGCCTCGTCGAAGGCCTTGTGCACCGTCGGCTTGCCGCGGCGCAGATCGTCATCGTCCATCGCCGGCAGGTCGTCATGGACCAGAGAATAGGCGTGCACCATCTCGATGGCCGCTGCCACGCGCAGCGCGGCACTGCGGGCGACGCCGAATTGCCGCGCGCCTTCCAGCACCAAGAAGCCCCGCAACCGCTTGCCGCCGCCGATGGCGGCGTAGCGCATGGCGGCGAAGAGGGGTGCCTCCGGTCCTTCCTCCGGCGGCAGCAGCATCTGCAGCGCCTCGTCGATCTCATAGGCGGCCTGGGCCATGGCAGCCGTCAGGGTGGCGGCAACCATGCGCTACTCCACATCCCGCAGGCTGAGCCCGGGCGGCGCATCCACCACCGCCTGCAGCTTCGCCTCGGCCTCCGCCAGGCGGCGCTCGCAATGCCGCCGCAGGGCGTCGCCGCGCGCATAACTCTCGATGGCTTCGGCGAGGCTGCCCTTCCCGCCCTCCAGCGCTTTCACGATTTCTTCCAGCTCCGCCAACGCGTCCTCGAAGGATTTGGCTTCGATATCGCCCGCGGCAGGCCGGGTCTCAGCCTCGCCCATCCAGGTCTCCGTCCTCGAACGGTCTTCATACAGCCGAAGCTGCCGCCGCAAAACCGTCGGTCGCGATGGGAAGCGCCTCAACGCCCAAGCGTGACACCCTTGTAACACCCTACATGCCGGCTACTCATTGGCAATCGGCCGGAATTTCCAGCTAAAGCAGGGCCTTATCGATGAACGGGCCGGATGCGGATGGCAGGGCGATCTCTGCGACGCGGTCCCGTCATGGCCGTAACGGTCTCGGCTAACCCGCCAGCGGCTTCCGCCTGACGATCTGGGGGCCGCGACACCCAGGGGCGAGTCGACTGCCTTGGCCTGACACAGGGGTTTGTATGCCTCGGGACCGATCCCCTCGCTTCCCCGCCGCCGCGGAGCCGTACCGCACCAGGACGGCCCGCCCAGGCCTGGCGGCGAAGACCGGACTCCGCGCCCCGGCGCCAGGCCGCACCATCCGGAAAACGCGTCCGGACGAAGAGCCAGAGCTGTTTCATCCATGCACGGTGCGGGGAATCCGGTTTAGGGAAACAGCAAGACCCATAGGGAGCAGTCCATGTTCCGCCGCGCTTTCCTTGCGAGCCTGGCCATGCCCGGCATCGCCCAGGCCCAGGCCCAGGCCCAGGCCGACTACCCCAACCGGCCATTGCGCCTGGTGGTCCCTTTCGCCCCGGGCGGCTCCGCCGATGTCGTCGCCCGGATCACCGCCCTTGGGATGCAGGAGGTGCTTCGCCAGCCGGTAGTGGTGGAGAATCGCGGCGGCTCGGGCGGCGTCATCGGCTCCGAGGCGGCCCTCGCCGCTGCACCGGACGGCTACACCTTCGTGTTCCACAGCCTGTCCTCGGCGGTGCTGAATGCCGGCCTCTACCGCAACCTCTCCTTCGAGGTGCGGCGCGCCTTCGCGCCACTGGTCCTGATCGGGACCCTGCCGAACATCGTCATGGTGAGCCCCAACCTCCCCGTCCGCACCCTTCAGGAGCTTATCGCCCTGATGCGCGCGGAGCCGGGACGGATTACCTATGCCTCCTCCGGCGCCGGCACCATCACGCATCTATCGGCACATCTGCTGGCGATGCGGGCCGGTGCCACCGCCACCCATGTGCCCTATCGCGGCTCTGGCCCCGCCTTCACCGACCTCGTCGCCGGCCGGGTCGACATGATGGTCGACACCATGGCCAGCATCATCCCCGCGATAAGGGCGGGCCAGGTGCGGGCGCTCGCGGTGACCACGCGGGAGCGCAGCTTGGCCCTGCCAGAAGTGCCGACAGCGCTGGAAGCGGGGCTACAGGATTACGAGACCTATAATTGGCATGCCCTCTTCGCCCTCGGCGCCACGCCCCCGGCCTTGCTCGCCCGACTGGAGGCCGCCGGGATCGCCGCGGTGCGCAGCCAGGGCCGCCGGCTGAAGGAGGCAGGCGTTGAGCCCCGTGGCGAGGGCGCCGACGTCCTGGCCTCCTTCTGGGACACGCAACTGGCGCTCTGGATTCCGATCATCCGGGCCTCGGGCGCGACGGCGGAGTGACCTCCGGGCAGGGCACCGGCTGCGGCGCGACGCGCCTCCATGCCATTCCGCGCGACATTTCCCGTCGGCCTGTTAGCCTGCCCGCGACGCAGGAGGGGGTGGGCATGGCCGAGAACTCGAACCATTATGGTGCAACCGCAGCGCGGCCGCAGGGCAAGCCGGGCCGGGAAATCCGGCCGGCGAGCCTCACCATCGACATCCACGCTCACGTCTTCGTACCCGAAGCCGGCGCCTATGCTGCGCCCCACCTGAACACCCAGGCCATCCCGCTCAACCTCTTCGCCACCCCCGCCACCCAGGCCATCAACCGCAAGCAGGAGGTGGACCGGCGCATCGTCGGCACCCAGCACGGCCCGCGCCTGGCGGAGCTGGATGCGATGGGGATCGACCTGCAGCTCTGCGCCCCGGCGCCGCCGCAGAGCTATTACGCCCTGCCCCTGGAGCATGCGGTGGTGGCCAACCGCATGGTGAATAACGGCATCGCCGCCTTCTGCGCCGCGCAGCCGGACCGCTTCCTCGGCATGGGCACGGTGCCGATGCAGGATGCCGCGGAGGCGGTGCGGGAGCTGGAGCGCTGCATGGGCCCGCTCGGCTTTAAGGGCGTGCAGATCCTGACGAACATCCTCGGCCAGGAGATCTCCGACCCCGCCTTCGAGCCCTTCTGGGCAGCGGCGGAGCGGCTCGGCGCGCTGGTGATGATCCACCCCAACGGCTTCACCGAAGGCCGGCGTCTCGCCCGCTACTACTTTAACAACGTCATCGGCAATCCGCTGGATACCACGGTGGCGCTGCATTACCTGATCTTTGACGGGGTGCTGGAGCGTTACCCCAACCTCAGGATTCTGGCGGTGCATGGCGGCGGTTACCTGCCCGCCTATTCCGGTCGCATCGACCATGCCTGGGGCGCCCGCAGCGACAGCCATGGCAAGCTGCCGCAGCCGCCGAGCCATTATCTGCGGAAGATCTATTTCGACACCATCGTCTTCACCCCGCACCAGCTCGAATACCTGGTGAAGGTCTATGGCGTGGAGCAGATCGTCATGGGCACGGACTTCCCCTTCGACATGGCCGACAGCGACCCGATCGGCCATATCTGCTCGGTGGAAAGCTTCGACGCCGAGACCCGGGCGGCGCTCGCCGGGGGCAATGCGAAGCGGCTGCTCGGCCTGTAGGGCCGCTCTCTGCCAGGGACTCGCCGCACCCATGCATGCCCGGATCCGCCACACCGAGATCTATTTCGACATCGAAGGCGCCGGCCTCATCCCGGAGGGGCCGCAGATGCGGGAACGGCCCATCGCCTTCGCCGTGCATGGTGGGCCGGGCTCCGATCATAGCGGCTTCAAGCCGGGCTACGCCGCCCTGACCGCGGCAATGCAGGTGGTCTATTTCGACCATCGTGGCCAGGGCCGCTCCGCCCGCAGCGATCCCACACGTTGGACGCTCGATGAAAATGTCGAGGATATGGAAGCGCTCCGCCGCCATCTCGGCTGCGGCCGCATAGTCTCCATCGGCACCTCCTATGGCGGCATGGTGGCCATGGCGCATGCGGCGCGCTATCCGGAGGCGCTGTCGCGTCTGATCCTGGTGGTCACCGCCGCGCATGGCGGCTTCATCCCACGGGCGCAGCAGATCCTGGCGGAACGCGGTACGCCGGAGCAGCAGGCGCTGTGCGCGAAGGTATGGGAGGGCGGCTTCGCCGATGAGGCCGAGCTGAAGCACTATTATCGGGTAGTGGGGCCGCTCTATTCCCGGCGCTTTGACGCGGCTGCGGCGGAGGCCGGCATCGCGCGCACCATCCATTCACCGGAAGCACTCAACCGGGCCTTCCGGCCCGATGGCTTCCTCCGCCGCTTCGACCTGCGGCCGGAACTGTCCCGCATCGCCGCGCCGACGCTGATCCTGGCCGGCCGGCATGACTGGATCTGCCCGCCGGAATTCTCCGAGGAAATCCATGCGCTGATCCCCAATTCCCGCCTGCTTATCCTGGAGGAGAGCAGCCACACCATGCGGATCGATGCGCCGGACCGCCTCTTCTCCGAGATTCTCGCCTTCGTCGAGGGATGAGCGCTGTCCGGGAGGAGGCCCGCTCGCCGCCCCGCTGTTGCGGTGGCTCCTGGCCGAAGCCATCTTGGCGCCAGGACGTCGGGAAGGAAGGGCGAGGCCGGTGAGCGAAGCAGCGGAATTCGATACGGCTGGTCTGGACGTCTTCCTCCGCGCCGCCATCCCCGGGCTGCAGGGTCCGATGACGCTGGCGCGCATCTCCGGCGGCCAGTCCAACCCGACCTTCTTCGTGACCTATGCCAATCGCCGCCTGGTTCTGCGCAAGAAGCCGGCGGGCGAGGTCCTGCCCTCCGCCCATGCGGTGGACCGCGAGGCACGGGTGCTGCAGGCCCTGGCGCCGAGCGCCGTGCCGGTGCCGCCCGTGGTGCTGTTCCACGCCGAGCCGGACGTGGTCGGCACGCCCTTCTACGTCATGGAACGGGTGGAAGGCCGCGTCTTCGCCAGCGCCGACCTGCCGGGGGCCAGCCAGGCTGAGCGGCGCGCCATGTATCTCTCCTTCGCCGAGACCCTGGCGAAGCTGCATGATGTCGATTGGGCGGCGGCGGGGCTGACCGGCTTCGGCCGCCCCGGCAGCTATTTCGAGCGCCAGGTCGGACGCTGGACGAAGCAGTGGGAGGCGCAGCGCTTCCGCGATATCCCGGAGCTGACGCGGTTGGCGCAATGGGTCGGCGGGCATATCCCGCCGGAGGATGGCGAGACCGCCATCGTCCATGGCGATTACCGGCCGGGCAATGTGCTGTTCGCCCCGGATGGGCCGCAGGTGGTGGCGGTGCTGGACTGGGAGCTTTCCACCATCGGTCACCCTTTGGCTGACCTTGCCTTCAGCGTCATCCCCTGGCGCAGCACGCCGGAGGAATATGGCGGCATGCGGGGGATGGACCTGCCCGGCCTCGGCATCCCGTCCGAGGACGAGTATGTCGCGCACTACTACGCCAGCCGCCGCACCCCGGCGCCGCGCCTGCAGCCCTTCCACCTGGCCTTCGCCATGTTCCGCTTCGCGGTGATCTTCGAAGGCATTGCGGCGCGGGCCCGGGCGGGCACCGCCGCTGCCGCCGATGCGGCGCAGGTGGGCGAATTGTCGGTGGCCTTTGCCCGTCGCGGCCTGGAATGCATTGGGGGGTGATTGCCCAAGGCTTGGGCAGGAATGGCGCCGCCTTGCGGCAGCTCGTCCTGCCCTGACCCGCCTATCGCCCGGCCCCTGCCCGGCACGCCATTTGCTCCGCCCCTGGGACGACGCGGAGCGGAGCCATGGCGCTGGAATTCCACCCCCTCCATTCGGGCTTCGGCACGGAAGTGCGTGGGCTCGACCTCAGCGGCCCGGTCAGCGAGGCCGAGTGGGAAGCGGTGCTGCGCGCCTTCCACACCAAGGGCGTCGTCGTCCTCCGCGGCCAAAGGTTGGACGAAGCCGGGCATGTCGCTGTCAGCCGCCGCTTCGGCCCGCTGCAGATCCATGTGCTAACGCAATTCCTGACCACGTCCTTTCCCGAGATCTACGTCCTCTCCAATGCGAGCCGCGACGGCCATCCGATCGGCAACCACAAGGAGGGGCTGAACTGGCATTCCGACTGGTCCTACCGGGCGGAGCCGGCGGTCGGCTCCCTGCTCTATGGCCGCGTCTGCCCGCCCGAGGGCGCCGATACCCTCTTCGCCTGCATGCACCTGGCCTATGAGGCGCTCTCGCCTGAGATGCAGGCGCGCATCGAGCCGCTGCATGCCGTGCACAGCTACGCCACCTATTACGGCCGCGCCTTCGCCGACCGCACGAAGCTGACGCCGGAGCAGCAGGCGGCAACGCCGGACGTGGTGCACCCGCTGGTCCGCCTGCATCCCGGCAATGGCCGCCGCGCCCTCTATGTCGGGCGGGAGGTGGTGAAGGAGATTCTCGGCCTGCCGCCAGAGGAGAGCGCCGCGCTGCTGGAGGAGCTGAACAGCCACGCCGTGCGGCCGGAATTCATCTACCGGCACCGCTGGCAGGAAGGCGATCTGGTGGCCTGGGACAACCGCAACACCATGCACCAGGCAACGCCCTACGACGACGCGAAATACATCCGCATCATGCACCGCACGACGCTGGCCGGAGAGAGGCCTGTCCCGGCGGTGATGCTGCCCGATGCGGCCTGAGCCGATGGAGACCAAGATGCGTCTTGCCCGCCGCCACCTCCTCGCCACCGCCGGCGCCGCCCTGGCTTTGCCTCGCCTCGGCCAGGCCCAGGGCCTGACCAAGGTGACGCTGCGGCTGAAATGGCTGCCGCAGACGCAATTTGCCGGCTTCTACCTGGCCGCCGAGCGCGGCTACTACCGCGAGGCCGGGCTGGACCTGACCATCAACCCGGGCGGGCCGAACCTGCTGACGGAGAATCTCGTCGCCTCCGGCAATGAGCAATTCGGCCTCTCCGGCGGCATGGACAGCGTCTTCTCGGCACGCGAGAAGGGGCTGCCCATCCTCTGCATCGGCGTGGCGCATCAGGTGACGCCCTTCGTTTTCGTCGCCAAGGCGGATGGGCCGGTGAAGACGTTGGAGGATTTCCGCGGCCGCAAGGCAACGGCCTGGTTCACCGGTGCGCATCTCGTGCTCTACGGCATGCTGGCCAGCCGCGGCATCCCGCGGGATGCGCTCAGCATCACCCCGCAGCAGGTCTCCGTCACGCCCTTCGTCAATGGCGAGGTCGATGTCGTCGCCGCCACCTGGTACAACGAGCTGAACGTGCTGAAGGCGCGGCTGGGCGGGGTGGAGAAGCTGAAGCTCTTCGTCGCCGAGGATTACGGCATCACCGTGCCGCGTGACACGGTCATTGCGAACACCGCCTTCGCGCAGCAGAATCCACGTGCCGTCGAAGCCTTCCTGCGCGCCAGCATCCGCGGCTGGAAGGCCTCGGCCGCCGAGCCGGAGGCAGCGGTGGCAGCCGTGATGAAGATCGCGCCGACGATCGACCGCGCGCATCAGGAGGCCATGCTGCCGGAAGCGCTGCGACTTATGCAGGCCGGAGCCGCGGCGCGGCACGGCCTCTTCGCCATCGACCCGGCGGCGGTGAAGAAGGCGCATGATTTCTTTGTCGAGCACAGGGTGCTGGCCGGCCCGATCGACCTCGCTGCCGCCTTCCAGCCGCAATATCTGGATGCCATCCCCCTGCCCGAGCGGCTTGCATGACGGGGGCGGCGGAGCGGCTCGACGCACAACTGACAGTCGCCGCGCCGCCCGTCGGCCGGGTGAAGCTCAGCCTCAATGGCGTCGCCCGCAGCTTCGGTGCGGTGCGGGCGCTGGACCGGGTGGATTTGTCCATCGCGGAGGGCGAGTTCGTTACCCTCATCGGCCCCTCCGGCTGCGGCAAGAGCACGCTCTTCAACATTCTGGCCGGGCTGCTGGAGCCTGATCCAGGTGGCACCCTGCTGCTGGACGGCGCGCCTGCCCCGTCTGGCTCACTGCTCGGCCGCATCGCCTTCATGCCGCAGCGCGACCTGCTGCTGCCCTGGCGCACTGTGCTGGACAACGCCATCCTCGCCGCCGAGATCCAGGGGCAGAAGAAGCGCGAGGCGCGTGAGCTGGCTCGGAGCATGGCCGCCGAATTCGGCCTGAAGGGCTTCGAGAACCATTATCCGCAGCAGCTTTCCGGGGGTATGCGGCAGCGCGTGGCGCTGATGCGAACCTTCCTCTTCGACCGCGAGGTGATGCTGCTGGACGAGCCCTTCGGCGCGCTGGACGCGCTGACCAGGGCGCTGATGCAGCGCTGGCTGCTGGACCTTTGGTCGCGCTACCGCCGCACCATCCTCTTCATCACCCATGACATCGACGAGGCGATCTTCCTCGGCGACCGGGTGACGGTGATGAGCGCGCGGCCCGGCCGTATCACGCTCGACCGCACTATCCCCCTGCCCCGCCCGCGCCAGCCCAGCCTGCTGACCGCGCCGGAGTTCATGGCCCTCAAGCGCGAGCTGCTGGAGGCGGTGGAGGAGGAAAGCCTGAAGGCCTTTGCGGCGAACGGCCCATGAGCTGGCGCACCCTGCCCCGACTGGCCGCGCCGCTGCTGCTGATCGCGCTCCTCTGGGAAGGGGCGGTGCTCGGCTTCGGCATCAGCCCATTCTATCTGCCGCCGCTGCGCCAGGTGCTGGGGGCCATCGCCGCGCTCTGGCCGGCCTATCAATCGGCTTTCCTGGTGACCTTGGCGGAGGCGACCGCGGGCTTCGCCATGGGGGCGCTGGTCGGTATCGCCGGCGGCATCGCCTTTGCGCATCTGCCCCGGCTGCGGCGGATGGTGCTGCCGCTCTTCGTCGTCTCACAAACCGTGCCGGTCATCGCCTTCGGCGCCATCGTGGTGCTGTGGTTCGGCAATACCCTGGCGGCCAAGGCGGCGATCGCCTTCTACCTCACCTTCTTCCCCGTCACGGTCAACACCCTGGCAGGCATCGAGGCGGTAGATCCTCGCCAGGTGGCGCTGCTGCGCAGCTTCGGCGCCGGCTCGCGCGAATTGCTGTGGAAGCTCCGCCTGCCCGCTGCGCTGCCGCGCATCTTCACCGCGCTCCGCCTGTCCGCGCCACTGGCGCTGGCCGGCGCCATCGTCGGTGAATGGTTCGGCGCGACCCAGGGGGTGGGCGCCATGCTGCTGGCAGCGCTGTTCAACGAGCAGGTGGTGGCGATCTGGGCCGCTATCCTCGCCGCCGCGGCGGTGGGCAGCGCCCTCTTCGCCTTGGTGGCGCTGGCCGAGCGCGCTTTGGTCTTCTGGCGGGAGGAGTTGTGAGCGGCGCGCTGCGCGACGGGCTGCTCGGAGCCGCGCTCTTCCTGCTGTTGTGGGAGGGGGTGGTGCGGCTGTTCGGCGTGCCGCCCTGGATCCTGCCACCGCCGAGCGGCATTCTCGTCACCACCTGGGCGGCACGCGCCAGCCTGCTGCCCGCCATGCTGGCCACGGGGCAGGAGGCGCTGGCTGGCTACGCCATCGGCGCCGTGCTCGGCATCCTGCTCGCCATGCTGCTGGCGCTGGCAGCCCCGCTGCGTCGGCTGCTGCTGCCGGTGATCATCGCGGTCAACGCCGTCCCGGTCGCCGCCTATGCTCCGCTTGCTTTGCTTTGGTTTGGCACCGGGCCGCTCTCCAAGATCGTGATGGTCGCCTTCGTCGTCGGCTTCACCGTCTTCCTCAACACGCTGGACGGGCTGTTGCGGGTGGATCCTGCCGGCATCGCCCTGCTGCGCAGCTTCGGCGCGTCCCGGCTCGGCGTGATGCGGCGGCTGCGACTGCCCGCGGCACTGCCCGACATCGCGATCGGGCTCCGCGTCTCCACCGTGCGCAGCATGATCGTGGCGATCGTGACGGAGATGCTCGGCAGCCAGTCCGGCCTCGGCTGGACGATCTACGAGGCGGTGTTGCAGATCGATTTCCTCCGCGTCTGGGCAGCGATCCTGCTTGCCTCCCTGCTCAGCCTGGCCTTCTTCGGCGCGGTCGGCGTGCTGGAGCGACGGGTGGTGTTCTGGCGATGATCGGGACCTTGCGACCATGGACATGAAGCTTGCCGGCGCCACGGTGCTGATCACCGGCGCCTCCAAGGGCATCGGCCTTGCCTGCGCCGAGGCCTTTGCCGCCGAGGGCTGCCACCTTCACCTCGCCGCCCGTTCCGCCGAGCTGCTGGAGGCGGCCCGCGGCGCGATCCGGGCGAAGTACGATGTCGCCGTCACCTGCCACGCCATGGATCTCTCGAACGATGCCGCCATGCAGGCCCTGGCCGCCGCGGTTGGCGAGGTGGAGATCCTGGTGAACAATGCCGGCGATATCCCGGCCGGCCCTATCGATGTGGTGGACGATGCCGCCTGGCGCCGCGGCTGGGATCTGAAGGTGTTCGGCTATATCAGCCTGACCCGGGTCTACTACGGCCGGATGGTGACACGTGGCCACGGCGTCATCGTGAACGATATCGGCAATTCCGGCGAGAATTTCGATGCGCGCTACATTGCAGGCTCCGCCGGTAATGCCAGCCTGATGGCTTTCACCAAGGCGCTCGGCGCCGTCTCACTGGACCATGGCGTCCGGGTGGTGGGGGTTAATCCCGGGCCTGTGGCGACCGATCGCATGGTGAAGTTGATGAAGCGGCGTGCCCTCGACTGGTATGGCGAGGAAGGACGTTGGCAGGAGCTGTTCGACAAATACCCGGGCAAGCGGCCGGCGACGGCAGAGGAGGTGGCGGACCTCATTCTTTTCCTTGCTTCGCCGCGTGCCGGCTACATCACCGGCACCATCGTCACCATCGATGGCGGCATCGCCTCCCGCGGGAGCATCATCTAGATGCGCGATGGCGCCAGGCTCGATGTGACGTCGTATCGAGCGTGCAGGGGCGGCTGCCGTGCACTCCTAGGCGCGCCCGGACGCGATCCTATCCATCACGGCAATATCCCTGGCACCCCGCACTCGCCTTCGCGGGGCCACCAATTGAAGGTCAACCATGCCCCACATCACCGCGCCTGACGGCGTGAAACTCTGGGTCGAGGAAGCCGGCAGCGGCACTCCGATCCTCTTCATCCACGAATTCGGCGGCGACCATCGAAGCTGGGAGCCGCAGCTCCGCGCCTTCGCCCGCCGCCATCGCTGCATCACCTATGCCGCGCGCGGCTACCCGCCATCCGATATCCCGGCGGAGATCGAGCGCTACAGCCAGGCCATCGCCGTCGCCGATGCGCTCGCCGTGCTGGACGCGCTCGGCGTCGCCAGGGCGCATATCGTCGGGCTCTCCATGGGCGGCTTCTGCGCCTTGCATTTCGGCCTGACCCATGCGGACCGCGCCCTTTCCATCGTGGCGGCCGGCGCCGGTTACGGCGCGGAGAAGCAATTCGAAGAGTATTTCCGCGGCGTCTCGCTCGCCGTCGCCGAGGGCTTCGAAAGCCAGGGCGCCGAGGCCTTTGCGCCGACCTACGCCATCGGCGCCTCCCGCGTGCAATACCAGAACAAGGATCCGCGCGGCTGGCAGGAATTCGCGACCCAGCTCGGCGAGCATTCCAGCGCCGGCTCAGCCGCCACCATGCGCGGCGTGCAGGCCCGCCGCCCCTCGCTCTACGACCTCGAAGCCGGCTTCCGGGCCATGGATTTGCCGACCCTGGTGATGACCGGCGATGAGGATGACCACTGCCTGCAGCCCGCGCTTTATCTGAAGCGGGTCGTCCCGCGCGCCGGCCTCGCTGTCTTCCCGAAAACCGGCCATACCTTGAACCTCGAGGAGCCGGAGCTCTTCAACCGCTTCCTCGCCGAGTTCATCGCGACGGTCGAAGCCGGGCGCTGGGATCGGCGCGACCCGCGCGCCAACCCCGCCGAGGTGATGAAAGTGTCATGACCCCGGGCCGCCTCGGCCTTCACGGAATCGATCCGATGCCTGCGACGCCCCCGTTCTTCCGCCTCCGCCGCTGATGGAATTCTGGCAGGGATTCGAAGCCCTTGCCCCGGACGGGCCACGCCAAGCGGACATGCTGGCCAGGATGCCGGACGGCCGCGCGCTGCGCCTGCCACTGCGGGATTACGGCGAGATCGCCGTCGGCGGCCTCATCGCCAACCAGGCGAGCTTCCCGGTGGCCCGCCAATTGGCCCGATGGATGGCCGAGGCGACGGTGCCCTTCGCGCCGGAGGTGGTGGTGGGGCTGCCCACCCTCGGCCATGTCTTCGGCTCGCTGGTGGCGGAAACGCTGGGCCACCGGAATTGGGTCGCCCCCGGCTATTCCCGCAAGCTGTGGTATGAGGAGGCGCTCTCCGTCCCGCTTGCCTCCTCCACCAGCCCGGGCGAGCGGCGGATGTGGCTCGACCCGCGCCTTCTGCCGAGATTGGCCGGGCGTCGCGTGCTGGTGGTGGACGACGTGATCTCCACCGGCCGCTCCGCCCTCGCCGCCCTGGCCCTATTGGCACGCGCGGGCTGCATGCCGGTGGCCTTCTGCGTCGCCATGGCGCAGGGGGATCGCTGGCGCGCCACCTGGCCGCTGGCAATGCCGATCGTCGCCGCCTGCGCGACGCCGCTGTTCCGCCGCAGCCCGGAAGGCTGGTTGCCCCTGGAGGCCACCGCGCCCCGCGACATCGCTTTCCCGCTCAGGCATCATGGTGAGACCAGGAGGACGCCATGATCACACCGCTCGAAGCAGCATTGCTGCCGGCCGGCATCCGTGCACGGCACATTGCCGGCATCAACGGCCTGACCCTGCACCTGCTGGAAGCGGGGCACGAGCAACCCGGCCGCCCGCTTCTGCTGCTGCTGCACGGCTTTCCGGAACTGGCCTATTCCTGGCGCAAGGTGATGCCGGCCCTGGCCGAGGCCGGCTACCATGTGGTGGCGCCGGACCAACGTGGCTATGGCCGCACCCTGGGCTGGAGCGCCGATTACGACACCGATCTCGCCCCCTTCCGTATCTTCAGCCTGGTGCGGGACGTGTTGGGGCTGGTCGCCGCCCTCGGCCACCGGAAGGCCGCGGCGGTGGTCGGGCATGATTTCGGCTCCCCCGTCGCGGCCTGGTGCGCGCTGCTGCGGCCCGACATCTTCCACCGGGTGGCGCTGATGAGCGCGCCCTTCACCGGCATCCCGCCTTTACCTCTGGGGGAGGCGCCGCCGCCCCCGGCGACGGATGTTCATGCGGCGCTCGCTGCGCTCGGACGCAAGCACTATCAATGGTACTATTCCACTCGTCCGGCCAATGCCGAGATGTGGCAGGCGCCGCAGGGGCTGCCTGCCTTTCTGCGCGCCTACTACCATGTGAAGAGCGCCGATTGGGCGCCAAACCGGCCCTTCCCCCTCGCCGCCTGGAGCGCGGAGGAGCTGGTGAAGCTGCCGCGCTATTACGTCATGGACCTCGATTGCGGCATGGCGGCGCAGGTGGCGCCGGAGATGCCCTCGGCGGCCGAGATCGCCGCCTGTGCCTGGCTGCCGGAGGCGGAGTTGCAGGTCTATGCCACGGAGTATGGCCGCACCGGCTTTCAGGGCGGGCTGAACTGGTATCGCTGCCGCACCAGCCGCCTCTTTGAGGCCGAGACCGAACTTTTCGCCGGGTGCCGGATCGAGATCCCCGCCACCTTCATCGCCGGCGCCAACGATTGGGGCATCCATCAGACGCCCGGGGCGCTGGAGCGCATGCAGCGTGAGGCCTGCACGCGGATGGCGCGCGTGTCCCTGATCCCCGGCGCCGGGCATTGGGTGCAGCAGGAACAGCCTGCGGCAGTCATCTCGGCGCTGCTGGAATTCCTGCGGGCGTAGGCGCCAGGCGGCGCAAGAAGCTGCAACCCTTTCTCGCCCCGTTCTTGCATCGCTCGAGCAGGATCTCATCTCGAGGAGAGGGCGATGAAGCTGCAGGAACAGGTTGCGGTGATCACCGGCGGCGGCTCGGGCATCGGCCGCGCCACAGCACTGCTCTTCGCCCGGGAAGGCGCGAAACTGGCGCTGGTCGACCGCGACGCGGCGGCGGCCGAGGCGGTGGCGGCCGAGATCGCCGCCTTGGGCGGCGAAGCGATGACCCGCTGCTCCGATGTCGGCGCGCCCGACGCAGCGGCGGTGGATGCGGCGGCGATTCTTGCGCGGTTCGGGCGGATTGACCTGCTCTACGCTGCGGCGGGGTTTTCCGTCGGGGGCACGGTGCTGACGACCGCGCCCGAGGATTGGGACGCCGTCTTCCGCGTGCATGTCGGCGGCACCTGGCTCTGGGCACGGGCGGTGATTCCGGCCATGCAGCGGCAAGGCGGCGGGGCGATCATCACCACCTCATCCCAGCTCGCCTTCGCCGGCGGCGCCGGCAACAGCGCCTATATCGCTGCCAAAGGCGCCATTCTCGGCCTGACGCGGACCATGGCACTGGATTTCGCCGCCGATGGCATCCGGGTGAATGCGGTGGTGCCCGGGGCAATTGACACGCCCCTGCTCCGCCGCAGCTTCGAACGGCGGCCGGACCCGGCGGCGGCGATGGAGACGTCCCGAAACCGCCACGCCATGAAGCGCTTCGGCCAGGCGGAGGAGGTGGCCGAAGCGGTGCTGCATCTGGCGACGGCCGGTTTCACCACCGGCACCACGCTGGTGGTGGATGGCGGCTGGCTGGCCGCCTGAGCCTGCCGCTTCCGCTCGCAGCGCCTGGGCATCCTGCCCAAGGCGGCGCCACCGGCGAAGCTCTTCCGGACCGCGGGCAGCCTGCGCGACCGGCATCCTGCTTGCCGTCAGCCCGGCCGGCACGCCGCCCGCCGCCTGGCGCTCGGCATGCAGCTTGCATGGTGCAGCGCAACACGGAGGCCGACCATGCATCTCACCCGCCGGGACCTGTTCGCCACCACCGCCGGAGCCGCCCTTGCCGCTGCCGGCACGCCTGCCCTGGCGCAGAGCCGTGCCGAGACTCTACGTCAGGTGACGGGCAATGCTATCAATACGCTGGATCTGACCATGCCGGGATCCACCCGGGAATCCTTCGGCCTGGCGATGCACACCTATGACCGGCTGGTGGCTTTCGGCCGCAAGCCCGTCCCCGGCGGCTTCGTCTTCGATCACACCAATATCCGCGGCGAGCTGGCGGAGAGCTTCACCGTTTCTCCCGACGGGCTGAAGATCACCCTCAAGCTGCGCCGGAATGCCAAATTCCACGATGGCAGCCCGGTGACGGCGGCGGATGTGAAGTGGTCGCTCGACCGCCACGTCACCGCCAACTCCCTGGCCAAGAGCCAGCTTCAGATCAGTAGCTACACCAGCCCCGACCAATTCGCCGTGCTGGACCCGATGACGATCGAGGTGCGGCTGCCGAAGCCCGACCGCCGCGCCCTGATGAATCTTTGCGTGCCCTACTGCATCATCATCAACAGCACTCTGGCAAAGAAGCACGCCACGGCGGACGACCCTTGGGCTCAGAATTGGATGAAGGAGAACACCGCGGGCAGCGGCGCCTATACGGTGGAAAGCTTCAAACCAGGCGAGCAGGTGGTGCTACGTCGGAACGACAATTGGACGCAGGGGGTGGATGGCAAGCTGCCCTATTTCCGACGCATCATCAGCCAGACCGTGCCGGAAGCCGCCACCCGGGCCAATCTGATCGAGCGCGGCGATGCCGACCTCTCCATCGACCTGCTGGCCAGCGACATCCCGGCGCTGCAGCAGCGCGGGCGGGTGAAGGTCTTCGGCACGCCCATCGCCAACGGCTTCACCCACATAGCGATGAACACCAGGATGGCGCCCTTCGACAACGTCAAGGTCCGCCAGGCCATCGCCGCTGCCCTGCCCTATGAGGACATGTTCCAGGCCTCCATCTTCGGCCGCGGCGCCAGGCTTTATGGCGGCGATTGGACGGAGCTGCCGCCGACCGCGGACTTCCCCATTCCGATGCCGCAGCACACTAACCTGGCCAAGGCGAAGCAGCTGCTGACGGAGGCCGGCTTCCCCAACGGCTTCAACACCACCTTTGCGCTCTCCGCCAGCCAGGCCGCGGCGAATGAACCGGTCGGTGCGCTGCTGAAGGAAGCGCTGGCGAAGATCGGCATCACCGTCGAGATCCAGAAACTGCCGGATGCGCAGTTCAACACCTTCCAGGCCGAAAAGCGCATGCCGATGTTTATCGACGGTGCCACCGCTTGGCTGCCCGAGACGGATTACTACCTCAAGCTCTACTTCACCCGCGACCAGCGCTGGAACTTCAGCGCCTTCAACAACACGGAGGTGAATGAGCTGACCGAGGCGGCGCAGTACGAGCTGGACCAGGCCAAATACGCCGAGATGTGCCGCAAGATGGTTGGCATTCTCGGCCGCGAGGTGCCGGAGATCTTCCTTTGGCAACCGAATCACGAGGCGGTGATGACGCCGAAGATCGAAGGCTACACCTACCAGTACTATCGCCAGATCGACTTCCGCGACCTCTACCGGAGCTGACGGCATGGCAGTGCTGCGCAGCATCGGGCGGCGGCTCTGGCAGCGGCTGCTGGCCTCGCTGCCGGCCCTGTTCGGGGTCGCTGTCTTCACCTTCCTGCTGATGCGGGTGCTGCCGGGCGACCCGGCGGTGTTCTTCGCCTCCGGCCCCAATGCCGGGCAGGAGGAGATCGAACAGATCCGGCGGGAGATGGGCCTCGACAAGCCCATCCCGGTGCAGCTCGTGAACTACCTGGCGGACCTGGCACAGGGCAATCTCGGCAGATCCATGTCCACCGGCCAGCCGGTCGCAGCGGATCTGGAGCGTCGGCTGCCGGCCTCGCTGGAGCTGACGCTCTGCGCTCTGATCCTGGCGCTGTCGCTTGCCCTGCCGCTCGGCATCCTCGCCGCGCTGCGGCCGAACTCGCTCATCGACCATGGCGTCCGGCTGCTCTGCACCCTCGGCGTCTGCATGCCGACCTTCGTTTCCGGCCTGCTGCTGATCTTCGCCTTCTACTACCTGCTGGGCTGGGCTCCGGACCCGACGGGGCGGCTGGATGTCTTTGTCTCCACCCCGCCGGAGGTCACCGGATTCCTGCTCGTCGACGCGGCGCTCGTCGGCGATTGGGAAGCCTGGATAGCCGCCGCTTCTCAGCTCTGGCTGCCGGCCGCCACCATGGCCCTCTTCGTGCTGGCGCCGCTGGCGCGGATGACGCGCGCCTCCATGCTCGCCGTGCTGACCAGCGATTTCATCCGCACCGGGGAGGCGCTCGGCCTTTCCCGCCGCCGGGTCGTGCTGGTCTATGCGCTGCGCAATGCGTTGCTGCCGGTCATCACCATCATGGGCATCGTCTTCTCCACCATGCTCGGCGCCAATGTGCTGGTGGAGAAGGTCTTCTCCTGGCCCGGCGTCGCCTCCTACGCGCTGGATGCTCTGCTCGCCTCGGACTATGCGCCGGTGCAGGGCTTCGTGCTGCTGATGGCGATGATCTTCGTCATGGTGAACCTCGTCATCGACGTGCTCTACGGCCTTGCCGATCCACGGGTGACTGTCGGATGAGCGCGACGCTCCGTCATGCTGGCTATGTGCTGCGCGGCAATCCCGTCACGCTGGTTGCCGGGTTCGGTGCCAGCCTGCTGATCGTACTCGCCATCTTCGGGCCCTCCCTGGTGCCCCATGATCCCGTCGCCTCCAACGTGCCGAACGCGCTGCTGCCGCCATCCGCGCGGTACTGGTTTGGCACCGACCAGCTCGGCCGGGACGTGTTCAGCCGCGTCATCGCCGCGACGAGGTTGGACCTGCTGATCGCCGCATCGGCCGTCTCCCTCTCCTTCGCCGCCGGCGCCACCATCGGCGCCTTCTGCGGCTATGTCGGCGGGCAGCTCGATCGCTGGGTGGGGCGACTGGTCGATGTGCTCATGGCCTTCCCCCTTTTCGTGCTCGCCATGGCCATGGTCGCCGCCTTCGGCAACCAGGTGGAGAACATCGTCATCGCCACTGCGGTGATCAACTTGCCCTTCTACATCCGCTTCGCCCGGGCAGAGGTGAATGTCCGCCGCAATATCGGCTGGGTGGAAGCCGCCCGCGCCTCCGGCAATTCTCACGCCCAGGTGGTGCTGCGCTTCCTGCTGCCGAACATCCTGCCGGCCATGGCGGTGCAGATCTCGCTCAACCTCGGCTGGGCCATCCTGAATGCCGCCGGCCTGTCCTTCCTTGGCCTCGGCGTGCGACCGCCGACGCCGGAATGGGGCATCCTGGTCGCGGAGGGTGCGCGCTTCATCACCACCGGCAAATGGTGGCTAGTCACCTTCCCCGGCCTTGCACTGATGCTCGCCGTGCTCTGCTTCAACCTGCTGGGCGACGGGTTGCGGGACATCCTCGACCCGCGGATGCGCACATGACCGCGCCGCTGCTCTCCATCGAGGATCTGCATGTCAGCTTCGCCACGCGGCATGGCGTGGTGGAGGCAATCCGCGGCATCTCCCTCTCCCTCGCCGCCGGCGAGACCCTTGGCATCGTCGGCGAGAGCGGCTCCGGCAAGTCCGTGACCTCGCTGGCCGTGATGCGGCTGCTGGACCGCGCCGGGCGGATCACGAAGGGCCGCATCACCTTCCGCGGCGAGGACATCACCCGTGCCTCCCGCCGCATCCTGCAGCCGCTGCGTGGCGCAGCGATGTCCATGATCTTCCAGAATCCCCGCGCCGCGCTGAACCCCATCCGCCCGGTCGGGCTGCAGATCGCCGATGTGCTGCGGGCGCATGAACCGCTCTCGGCGCAGGAGGCCCGGGCCCGGGCCCTGGCCCTGCTGGAGGCAGTCCGCATCCGGGAGCCGCGGGCCCGGCTCGACGCCTATCCGCATGAGCTCTCCGGCGGCATGTGCCAGCGGGTGATGATTGCCATGGCGATCGCCTGCGAACCTGCCCTGCTCATCGCTGACGAGCCCACCACCGGCCTCGACGTCACCACCCAGAAGACGGTGATGGATCTGCTGGCCGAAACCACGGCCCGGCGCGGCATGGCGATGATCCTCATCACCCATGATCTTGGCCTCGCCGCGCAATATTGCGGCCGGATCGCGGTGATGGAGCGCGGCAAGGTGGTGGAGGAAGCCGCCCCCCGCCGCCTGTTCGGCGCGCCGCAACACCCCTATACGCAGCGCCTCGTGGCCGCCTCGCCGACCCGGGACTCCACTGTCGCCAGCCTGGTCGGCGAGACGGAGACCGAGATCCCGGCTGCCCCGCCGCTGCCTGCCCCTGCCGCCACCCGCGGCGGAAGGCTGTTGGCAGTGCGCAACCTGGTGAAGCGATTCGGTGGTACGACCGCCGTGAACGACGTCTCTTTCCATCTTGAGTCCGGGGAGAGCCTTGGTTTGGTCGGTGAGAGCGGTTCCGGCAAATCCACCCTCTCGCGCCTGATCTGCCGACTGATCGACCAGAGCAGCGGCAGCATCCTGTTCGATGGCGCTGAGATCGGCGCCCTGCCGGCGCGCAATTTCCACCAAAGCCTGCATCGACGCGCCATCCAGCTCGTCTTCCAGGACCATGGCGAGAGCCTGAACCCGCGCTTCTCCGCCTTCGATTCCATCGCCGATCCGCTGCAGCGCCTTGCCGGCTTCGGCCGCACGCCCGCACTACGCGCCCGGGTGGAGGAATGTGCCGATCGCGTCGGCCTGCCGCGGGAGTTGCTGCACCGCTTTCCCCACCAGCTCTCCGGCGGTCAGAAGGCTCGGGTCGGCATCGCCCGCGCCATCGCCTGCCGCCCGCGCCTGCTGGTGCTGGATGAGCCGACGGCGGCGCTCGACGTCTCGGTCCAGGCGGTGATCCTGGCCCTGCTCGACCGGCTGCGGCGGGAGGAGGGGCTGAGTTTCCTTTTCGTCAGCCACGACCTGAACGTGATACGCATGATGTGTGAACGCACCATCGTGCTGCAGACTGGCCAGGTGGTGGAGGAAGGGCCGAGTGGCCGCATCTTTGCCGCCCCGCAGGCTGCCTATACGCGCGAGCTGCTGGAGGCGATCCCGCATTTCGAGCCGGATGTGGCGGAGGCCGTCGGGGTTTAGACTGGAACCTCCACATTGCACTGCTCAGACGGTGCGAGAGGCTTGGCACGCTTTCCGCCCAGGCATCGTGCTGTTGCGGCTTACCGCTGTCTGACACTTACGCATGGACATGCAGAAGATCGACTGAGGCTCCCTTCGGGCACTCGGCCCTGCCGGCGCGACGCCGAGCAGCAAGACGATCATCCGCTCGGACCAAGCATTGTCGCTGAGGGGTAAAGTCGCGGATCTATTCGAGCAGGCGGCGTGGTTCGCCTGGAACACCGTGCGACGCTTCCTGTCCGGTCGGCCAATGCCGCCAGCGCGGACCCGATTGCGCGTCGTGCCAGCCTCCCGGCCAGGGCGAGACAGGGAGGCCGGAGCCGCTGGCAGGGTTGGGGCCTTGCTGCCCCCCGCCATGGCCCCGGCCAGCATGCGTCAGAGCCCGGCCTGGGACACGAATTTCGTGTTCAGGTAGGCCTCGATCGCCTCCGACCCGCCCTCGGAGCCATAGCCGCTGTCCTTGATGCCACCGAAGGGCACTTCCGGCAGCGCCAGGCCGAGATGGTTGATCGTCATCATCCCGCTCTCCACCTTCGAGGCGATGGCGTTCGCCGTCTTGGCGCTGCTGGTGAAGGCGTAGCTGGCGAGGCCGTAGGGCAGACGATTCGCCTCCTCCACCACCTCGTCGAATTCCTTGAAGGGAGCAATCATCGCGACCGGCGCGAAGGGCTCCTCATTCATCATGCGGGCCTCCTTGCCGACGCCGGTCAGCACGGTCGGCGCATAGAAATAGCCCTTATTGCCAAGCCGCTCGCCGCCGGTGTGGACCTCGGCGCCCTTCTGGCGGGCGTCGGCCATCAGCCCTTCTACCCAGGGAATGCGGCGGTCATGCACCAGCGGGCCCATCTGCGTGCCCGCCTCGAGACCATCACCCACCTTCACAGCCTTGGCATGCGCGACGAATTTCTCGACGAAGGGCGCGTACAGCTTCTCTTGCACCAGGAAGCGCGTGGGCGAGACGCAGACCTGGCCAGCATTGCGGAATTTCGCCGCTGCCAGGGTCTTTGCCGCCAGATCCAGATCCGCATCGTCGAAGACGATGGCCGGGGCATGGCCGCCGAGCTCCATCGTCACCCGCTTCATGTGCTTGCCGGCCAGCGCGGCAAGCTGCTTGCCCACGGGGGTGGAGCCGGTGAAGGTCACCTTGCGGATGACGGGGTGCGGGATGAGGTATTCGCTGATCTCGGCCGGGATGCCGTAGACGAGCTGGGCGACGCCCTTCGGCAGGCCGGCATCGATGAAGCAGCGGACCAGCTCGGCCGGGGAGGCCGGGGTCTCCTCCGGCGCCTTGACGATGATGGAGCAGCCGGTGGCGACGGCGGCCGAGAGCTTGCGAACCACCTGGTTGATCGGGAAGTTCCAGGGGGTGAAGGCGGCCACAGGCCCGACCGGCTCCTTGACGACAAGCTGGTAGACGCCCTCGGCCCGGGCCGGGATGACGCGGCCATAGGCGCGGCGGGCTTCCTCGGCGAACCAGTCGATGATGTCAGCGCCGGCGAGGGTCTCCATCTTCGCCTCGGGGAGCGGCTTGCCCTGCTCCATGGTCATCAGCTTCGCGATCTCGTCGGCGCGGCTGCGGAGCAGGTCAGCGGCCTTGCGCATCAGCTTGGCGCGCTCGAAGGCGGAGACCTTCTTCCAGGCGGCAAAGCCGCGCTCGGCGGCCTCCAGCGCCTCGTCCAGGTCGTCCTTGCCGGCATGGGCGACCTCGCCGATCACCTCCTCGGTCGCCGGGTTCAGCACGGGGATGGTCTTGCCCGAACGGGCGGCACGCCAGGTGCCGTCGATATGAAGCTGGACCTTGGGATAGGCCATGGGGCTCTCCTCGCGGGCGGATATAAATCGCCGGTTATAGCGCGGTGGTCGCCGCGACCGGACCAGTCTGCCGCTATGGGCGGGAAGGTGCAATCCGGCCGGGCGGCGCTCAGGCCCAGGCGAGGCGGAGGCACCGGGTGGTGCTGGCGGCCAACGGCAACGCAGCCAAGGCGCCTGCCCCGATCCGGCCGATCCTGCCTCGAAGGACGGAGCCCTTTCCCAGAGGCGGGGCGGAGCCGCGCCATCCTTGCGCCATCGCAAAGCCCCCTCCCCCTTTTCGCCCCATTCTCCTCGGCCTAGCCTGAAGCAATTGGAGGAACCCAAGCCATGCCCGCCCCCGATTTCGACGCCATCATCATCGGCGCCGGCATGTCCGGCCTGTACCAGCTCATCCGCCTGCGGCAGCTCGGCCTGAAGGCCAGAGTGTTCGAGACCGGCAGCGGCGTCGGCGGCACCTGGTACTGGAACCGCTACCCTGGCGCCCGCTTCGATTCCGAGAGCTATTCCTACGGCTTCTCCTTCGACAAGGAGCTGCTGCAGGAATGGAGCTGGTCGGAACATTTCGCGCCGCAGCCGGAAACCGAGCGCTACCTGAATTTCGTCGCCGACAAGTACGACCTGCGCCGCGACATCCAGTTCCACAGCCGCGTCACCGCCGCCGCGTGGGACGAGGCCAGCCTCACCTGGACCGTGACGCTGGAAGGCGGTGCGCAGCACAGCGCGCGCTTCCTCATTACCGCCATCGGCGCGCTCTCCGCCCCAACCCTGCCGAACTATCCGGGCATGGAGAGCTTCCAGGGCCGTGCCTTCCACACCGCGCATTGGCCGAAGGAACCAATCAGCTTCGAGGGCAAGCGCGTCGCCGTCATCGGCACCGGCGCCACCGGCGTGCAGACCATTCAGGAGGTGGCGAAGACCGCCGGCCATCTCACTGTCTTCCAGCGCACGCCGAATTGGTGCGCGCCGCTGCACAACCGCAAGATCACGCCGGAGGAGCAGGCGGAGATCAAGGCCAGCTATGACGAGATCTTCCGCCGCTGCGACGAGACCTTCTCCTGCTTCCTCCACACCCCGGATCCACGCGCGACCTTCGAGGTGAGCCAGGCGGAGCGCGAGGCCTTCTGGGAGAAGTTGTACAACTCGCCCGGCTTCGGCATCTGGGTGGGGAATTTCCGCGACATGCTGACGGACCGCGCAGCGAATGCCGAGATGTCCGCCTTCGTCGCCAACAAGATCCGCCAGCGGGTGAAGGACCCGAAGGTGGCGGAGATGCTGATCCCCAAGAATCACGGCTTCGGCACCAGGCGGGTGCCGCTGGAGACGCGGTATTACGAGGTCTACAACCAGCCGAATGTGGAGCTGGTGGACACCAGGGCGACGCCGATCACCGAGGTGACGCCGACCGGTCTGAAGACGACCGAGCGGGAATTCGCCTTCGACATCATCATCTACGCCACCGGCTTCGATGCGCTGACCGGGGCCTTCGACCGGATCGACTTCCGGGGCACCGAAGGCCGCACGCTGAAGGAAGCCTGGGCGGGCGGGGCGCGGAGCTTTGTCGGCATGATGGTGCCGGGCTTCCCGAACATGTTCATGCTGCTCGGGCCGCATACCGCGCTGGGGAACATCCCGCGGAGCATCGAGTACAATGTGGACTGGGTTTCCCGCCTGCTTGGCCATATGCAGGCCGCGGCGAAGCAGAGAGCGGAAGCCGGGGAGGAGGGCACCACCGCCTGGATGGCGCATGTGATGGACTGCGCCGTCGGATTGCTCTCCATGGAAGTCGATAGCTGGATGACGGGCGTGAACCGCAACGTCGCCGGTAAGCAGCAGCGTGTCATCGCCCGTTATACCGGCAGCGCCCCAGCTTACCGGGAATGGTGCGAGGGGATTGCGAAGGAGGGGTATCGGGAGGTAGCCCTGGCCTGAGCAGCGAATGTTCGACGACCTCATCACCACCAAGCCCGCGCCGCCAAATCGCACGGGCTTCTGTCCGGACGACATTGAGCATCACCTGATCGAAGCCGCGGTGATGCTCGCCTATGCGCTGCACCTCCTCCGCACGTCGAGGGCACGGCGCGTCGACATCCACCCGGATGGGAGCACGGAAAGCGCTTCGAGTTCCGGCCGTGGCTGGAGCGCCAGGGCTTTGTCTTCGTCTCCGGCATCGGCAGCACGACCTATGGCGGGCTGTACCGCAATGTCAGGGGCGAAGAGGTGGAGATCGCCTTACAATCCGGCCTCGGCGATGTCGTCTGCGCCATTGGTGCAGGCAGGACCATCGCCGAGGCCAAGGGCGGCGTGGTGAACAGCAGGCATGCCGGCCAGCTTTCCCCCCTGCGGAAGGGCTTGTGCGAAGCTGTGGGCCAGTTGCTTGGAAGTCCCCTCCCGGATGGGACACGGCAGGTGGCTGTGGTACCCGATACGCCGGCGACGCGGGCGCAAGCCGGGAAGATGGCCCCGCGCTGCCGCAAGGCAGGAATCGATATCGCCCTGGTGGATGCTGAAGGGCGGGTGACGGATGTCGAGGCGCCGGCTCCCCCGTAGCCACTCCTAGCTGCCTGCGGCACAATGTCCGCCTTCGCGCCAGGGGCCCTGCCATGTCCGCACTCGACGCCATCCGCCGCCACCACACCGAGCTGACCGCCATCCGCCGGGACCTGCACGCCCATCCGGAACTCGGCATGGCGGAGCACCGGACGGCGGCGATCGTAGCGGAGAAGCTGGAGAGCTGGGGCATCGAGGTGCATCGCGGCGTCGGCGGCACCGGCGTGGTCGGCGTCCTGCGCAACGGCCGTGGCAACCGCGCCATCGGCTTGCGCGCCGACATGGACGCGCTGCCGCTGGAGGAGCTGAACGACGTCCCCTACCGCTCCACCGTGCCGGGGAAGATGCATGCCTGCGGGCATGACGGGCATACCACCATGCTGCTCGGGGCGGCGCGCTACCTGGCGGAGACGCGGAACTTCGACGGCATCGTCCATTTCATCTTCCAGCCCGGCGAGGAGGGCTGCGGCGGCGCCCTGGCGATGCTGGAGGATGGCCTCTTCGAGCGCTTCCCCTGCGACCAGATCTTCGGCATGCACAACCGGCCCGGCATGGCGGTGGGCGAATATGCCGTCCGCCAGGGCCCGACCGCCGCGGGCGGCGCCTTCTTCGACATCCATGTCGCCGGCAAGGGCGCCCATGGCGCCCGGCCGGAGGCGAGCATCGACCCCGTCCTCGCCTCCTGCCACATCACCGCGGCGCTGCAATCCATCGTCTCCCGTAACATCAACCCGCGGGAGGCGGCGGTGATCAGCGTGACCAAGGTGGTGGGTGGCAAGGCTTACAACGTCATTCCGGAAACCGCGACGATCTCCGGCACTGCCCGCTTCTTCTCCCGCGAGGTGGCGCAGCAGATCGAGGAGGGGCTGCAGCGCGTGGCCGCCGGCGTGGCAGCGGGATTCGGGGCGGTGGCGACGCTCGACTGGCGGCTGATCTTCGCGCCGACGGTGAACGACGCGGAAGCAACCGAGGCGATTGCCGCTGCGGCGGCGGAGCTGGTGGGGGAGGCGCGGGTGGCGCGGGACAAGCCTCCGGGTATGGGGTCCGAAGATTTCTCGTTCATGATGGAAAAGGTGCCGGGAGCCTATATCCATCTCGGCAACGGGGATGGCGCCATGCCGCACAACCCGCGCTACCAGTTCAATGACGCCGCCATTCCCTATGGCGCCGCCCTCTTCGCCCGGGTGGTCGAGCGGGGGCTGCGAGGCGATTTGTAACGCCTGGGGACTCGAATTCCGCCTTGGGAGTCGCTATATGCCTGCCGTCACCTCGGTGACTATGGCGATAAACGCGGTCTGGAATAAGCGTTGCGGACCCGGGGGCAGTGCCCGGCGCCTCCACCACCCGCTCAGCGGGGCCATGGGGGCGAAACAGGCTCGACGCGCGTGGTAAAGGGATCGTTTTTGCCCGGCATGGTTCCGCCGTTATCGGGCCAAATCCAAGTGCGAACGACAACGACGCACTCGCTGTCGCTGCCTAAACAGCAGCGTTAAGCGCGGCTCGGGGGGCGCCGGGCAACAGAAGCCCCCCACCTTCATTTTCCACTCACACTTCCGTGCTTCCACGGCATGGCCTATGCACAGCATGCGCTATGCCAGGCATGGGGATTGCCATGCCCGCGCCCAGAAGAGGGTGAGAGGACCCGCCTGATGACCGAGACCGCCTCGCCACCGGACAGCCAACTGCCCTATTCCCGCTGGACGGAGGAAGCGCTGCGGGCCGTACCGCGTGCCGCCCTGCAGCATGCGGCCAAGCATGGCCTGCCCGGCGAGCACCATTTCTACCTGACCTTCCGGACCGATGCTCCCGGCGTCTCCCTGCCCGGGCATCTGAAGGCCCGCTACCCGGAAGAGATGACCATCGTGCTGCAACACAAATTCTGGGATCTCAGTGTGGATAGCGCGGGGACCGGCTTTTCGGTCGGGCTGTCCTTCGGTGGGGTGCCGGCGATGCTGACCATCCCCTTCGCGGCGCTGACCGCCTTTGCGGACCCGCATGTGCGCTTCGGCCTGCGCTTCCAGCCGCCGGAACCGGCTGAGGCGCCGGTGCCAGAGGCCGTTGCTGATGTGGACCAGGCCGCCCCGGCCGCGGCCAAGCCGCAGGTGGTCAGCCTGGACGCCTTCCGCCGCAAGCGGGACTAGCCGCCCCCTTCCCGCGCTGCAGGGGAGGTCAGGGCGGGGGGGGGCAAGGCGCCTCGCCAAGTGGCGCCGCCCCTCCAGCCCTCCCCTGCGCGCAGGGGAGGAAGTTGCCGGCGATAAGCTTGGCTGGTCCGGCCCCTGGCGGTAAACCGGGGCCAGGCCCGGAGATCGCAAGTGACCCCTCCCCTCGACGCTGCTTCCGACCCAGCCCCTGCCAGGCCGGAGAACTTCCGCTACAGCCCGATGTTCCCGCTGGGCGCCGACGACACGGCCTGGCGCAAGCTGGACATCCCGGGCGTCAGCACCATCGAGGTCGAGGGGCGGACAATCCTCAAGGTGAAGCCCGCAGCGCTCGAGGCGCTGGCCTTCGCCGCCTGCAAGGATGTCTCCCACCTGCTGCGCCCGGCGCATCTGCAGCAGCTCGCCAACATCCTGAAGGATCCGGAGGCGAGCGCGAATGACCGCTTCGTCGCGCTCGACCTGCTGAAGAACGCCAATATCGCCGCCGGCGGCGTGCTGCCGATGTGCCAGGACACCGGCACGGCCATCGTCTTCGGCAAGAAGGGCCAGCGCGTCTGGGTGGAGAGTGACGAGGAGGAGGCGCTCTCCTACGGCGTCCACCGCACCTATACCGAGACCAACCTGCGCTACTCGCAGATGGCGCCGCTCTCGATGTTCGAGGAGGTGAACACCGGCAACAACCTGCCGGTGGATTTCTCCATCATGGCGGCGCCCGGCGAGCATCATGCCGACGAATTCCACCTGATGTTCGTGTTGAAGGGCGGCGGCAGCGCCAACAAGACCTTCCTCTTCCAGCAGACCCGCGCGGTGTTGAACAAGCCGAAGCTGCTGTCCTTCCTGGAGGAGAAGATCAAGACGCTGGGGACCAGTGCCTGCCCGCCCTACCACCTGGCCATCGTCATCGGTGGCACCAGCGCGGAGACCACGCTGAAAACGGTGAAGCTGGCCAGCACGAAGTGGCTCGATGCCCTGCCGACCAGCGGCGACAAATCCGGTCACGCCTTCCGCGACACGGCACTGGAGGCGGAGGTGCACAAGCTGACGCAGAATCTGGGCATCGGTGCGCAATTCGGCGGCAAGTATTTCTGCCATGACGTGCGGGTGGTGCGGCTGCCGCGGCATGGGGCCTCCCTGCCCATCGGCATCGGCGTCTCCTGCTCTGCCGACCGGCAGGTGAAGGCGAAGATCACGCCGGAGGGCGTGTTCCTGGAGGCGCTGGAGCGCGACCCGGCGCATTACCTGCCGGAAGCGACGGATTCGATCCTCGGCGGGGAGGTGGTGAAGATCGACCTCGACCAGCCGATGGACGAGATCCGAGCGACGCTGTCGAAGTATCCGGTGAAGACCCGCGTCTCCCTCACCGGCACCATGGTGGTGGCGCGCGATATCGCCCATGCCAAGCTGCAGGAAAGGCTGGACCGCGGCGAGGGGCTGCCGGACTACATCAAGAACCACCCGGTCTATTACGCCGGGCCGGCGAAGACGCCGCAGGGCTTCGCCACCGGCAGCTTCGGCCCGACCACGGCCGGCCGGATGGACAGCTATGTGGAGGCCTTCCAGAAGGCCGGCGGCTCCCTGGTGATGCTGGCCAAGGGCAACCGCAGCAAGGCGGTGCTGAACGCCTGCAAGACCTATGGCGGCTTCTATCTCGGCTCGGTGGGCGGGCCGGCCGCGCGGCTGGCACAGGACTGCATCAGGAAGGTCGAGGTGCTGGAATATCCGGAGCTCGGCATGGAGGCGGTCTGGCGGATCGAGGTGGTGGATTTCCCCGCCTTCATCGTGGTGGACGACAAGGGCCACGATTTCTACGAGGGGCTGGAATAGCCCCTCGCCCTGCCGGGCTTAGCGCATGCTGACCTGACAGGCGCGACAGCCCGGCCCGGCCGGCGCGCGCTGCAACAGGCCGGGCACCCGATCGGGCCGCGCTCCCGGTGACCGGCATCGCGGCCGGGCGGGCAAGCCGCACGCTCGATGCCGCCGAACGCAGCTCAGGCTCAGCCATGGCGACGCCGCGAAGCGGCACCGCGTTCTGCGCCGCTTCGACCCCGATATGAAAGCCGCCCCATGGCGATGGCGGAGGGTGCCCATGGCGGCCGTCGAAGACGCCTGAAAGCGCCTCCGCCCGGCCGGAAGAGGCCGCTTCCAAGGCAAAGCTTGCCTCCCGCCCGCCGCCCCCCTATGCGGAAATCCGCCGCCGCCCGGGAGACTCCGCATGCCTGACCGCCGACGCATCTCCTCCGGCTCCGCCTTCGAGGAGCAGATCGGCTATTCCCGTGCCGTCATCGATGGCGATTACGTCTGGGTCTCCGGCACCACCGGCTTCGACTACAGCACCATGACGCTGCGCCAGGGCGTGGTGGCCCAGGCGGAGCAGTGCTTCGAGAACATCGCCCGCGCGCTGGCCCAGGCCGGGGCCAGCCTCGATGACGTGGTGCGGGCCTTCTACATCCTGCCCAACCGGGCAGACTGGCCGCCCTGCTGGCCGGTGGTGAAGCGCTATCTGGGCCAGGCGCGGCCGGTCTCCACCATGATCGTCGCCGGGCTGCAGGGCGAGGAGATGCTGATCGAGATCGAGGTCACCGCCCGCCTGCCGAAGAAGGGCTAACCCCATGCGCTTTTCCATCGATCGGCTGGACCATCTGGTCATCAATTGCCGTGACCTCGAGACCATGGCCTCCTGGTACCAGCGGGTGCTCGGCATGGAGCGGGAGGATTTCGGCCATCCGGCGCGCATCGCCCTGAAATTCGGCGGGCAGAAGCTGAACCTCCGACCCTTCGAGGCCTCCCAGGCCGATTGGCTGGCGGCAGAGCATTGCGTGCCGGGCAGCCAGGATCTCTGCTTCGTCACCGCCGTGCCGGTGGAGGACATCCTCGCCCATCTGCAGGGCTGCGGCCTGACCATCGAGTTGGGGCCGGTCACCCGCACCGGCGCGCTCGGCCCCATGGGCTCGGTCTATTGTCGCGACCCGGAGGGCAACCTCATCGAAGTCTCCACCTACTCCTGAACCGGCGGCGTCAGCGCCGTGCCCGCTCAGCGCGTGCCCCCTCAGCGCGTGAAGGTCAGCGCCACGCGGCGTGAGCGGAAGACATAGACCGTCCAGACCGCCATGAAGAGGACCGTGCCCAGCCAGCGGGCAAGATCGCCCAGCCCCTGCTCGGCGAAGGGGTCGAAGGCGATGTCCTGGCGGTTCAGCGCGGCGACCACCATCAGCAGGTTCAGCGGATAATTCACCACCGCCACCAGCACCAGCGCGACCCAGCCCCAGCGGAAATGCCGGGATTTCCCCATCGCCAGCCAGAGCAGCACGACCAGCGCCACCCCAAGCAGGAGGTTTTGCGCCGATTCGACGATCATCACCCCAGGGATGACGCCGAAGGCCACCCCGACATCCGGGCCCCAGTAATAGCCCAGCATCGAGAAGGCATAGGCGATGAAGCCGACCCACAGGCCCCACACGAAGAGGAACAGCCAGCCCTTGAAGCCCGGGCCGAGGCCGCGGCCCTGCCGCTTCTCCCGCCGTGCCCCAGCGATCGCCAGCCCGATCGGTACGGCATAGAAGGCGATGAGGGCCAGGACGGCCACCCAATGGACCAGCGAGAAACGCTGCATCCGACCCTCAGCCGCCGGATGCCGGCATCGGGCGCCGGATCAGAACCGCTCTTCCTCGAAGCCGCCGGCGAGCGATTCCAGCCGCGCGCGGTCCAGCAGCACCACCTCGGCCGGGCTCGGCAGGGCGATCAGCTTCTCGGTCTTCAGCCGGGTCATGGTGCGGCTCACCGTCTCGATGGTCAGGCCGAGGTAGTCGGCGATATCGGTCCGGGTCATCGGCAAATGGAAGCGGCCGGGCGGCGCGTCGCAGGGGCGCAGCGGCCGCGCCTGGGCGAGTAGGAAGGAGGCCACGCGCTCCCGCGCCGTCTTGCGGCCGAGCAGCAGCATCTGCTCCTGCGCCGCCACCAGCTCGTTCGCCGCGGTGCCCAGCAGGCGGCGCTCGAAGGCGGGGAAGTCGTCCAGCACCTGGCGCAGCCGGGTGCGGGAGAAGCGGCAGACCCACACCTTCTCCAGCGCCTCGGCGGAGAAGGCATTCGCCTCTCCCACCGCCAGGCCGAGGAAATGCCCCTGCCGGGCGAAACCGGTGATCTGCCGGCGGCCATCCGGCAGCAGCTTGTACAGCCTGGCAGTGCCGCCGGTGACGTTGAAGAAATGCTCGGGCTTCTCGCCTTCCGCGATGAAGGTCTTGCCCGGCGCCACCTCCAGCACCTCGGCCAGGGCGGCCAGGCGGTGGAGATCCTTCTCCTCCAGGGCGGAGCAGACGGAGACCGGCCGCGCGTCGCAATGCGCGCAGGGATCGGGCACGGCGAGGGCGGCCATGCCGGTGGCCGGCGTGCCGAGCTGCGGCCTCGGGGCGGGGCTGATGGGCCTCATCGCGGCATCCCTGATTCGGGTGGTGGCCGTCCGGCGGTGATCCCGGGGTGCCTAGCGTGTCATGCACCCGGCACAGGCTGCGGCGTCGTCAAGCTAGAGGCCGGGACCCGCCATGGCAAGGGGAAGCGGCCAAGCGATTGATCCAAAACAAGGTCGCAGCGGGCCGCAGACGCCTAGAAGGGCGCATGGCCCCTTTGCCCGAACCGCCGAGCCTGATCGTGGCGCCGCTGCAGCCGGCGGAATTCCGCCCCGCCTATCCGCTGGTGCGGGCGGTGGCGCCCCGGGTCTCGCTGGCCGATTGGCTACGCTTCGCCCGGCGGGCCGCCGGCCGCGGCCGGGCGAACCGGGAGGGGGTGACGACCGTACGCCACATCGGCCGACCCTTCCCCTCCGGCCTTTGCTGCTGGCGGCAGGACCATGACCTGGAGGAGGGGCGGGTGCTGACGGCGGAGCACATCATCGCCATGGACCTGCTGGACGCCGCCCCGGTGATCGACGCGCTGACGGCGGAGCTGGAGCGGATCGCGGCCCGGCTGCAATGCCGCAGCGTGCGGTCCGTGCTTTACCCGGATGCAACCATGCTGGCGGACCGGCTGCGGCTGGGCGGCCATAAGCCGGCGGCCACGCTGCTGGCCAAGCCGGTGGGCGGGGCGGAAGGCGAGTAGCGGCCAGGTGCCGGTGCCATCTCGGACAGGATGAAGCTCTGAAGGCCGGCGCCCCGCGACGGTACGCGGCGACGTCGCGGGGGCAAAGGGTCACACCGCCGCGGAATGCCGCGCCATGCCCGCCGCCGCCGGGCCATGCAGCAGCCCTTCCCAGGGCTGCGGATTGGCGTCGAAGCAGGCAGCCGCCAGCCGCAGATAGCGCCGGCCGCGCCAGGTGAGGGACAGGTGCTCCGCGTCCAGGACCAGCATCCCCGCCGCCTCCAGCGCCGCCAGCCGCGGCGCCGCCTGGGCCAGCACCGCCGCCGCCCCCTGCCCCCAGGTGCCAGGGCGGAGGTCGAGGCTGAAATCGCACATCACCCGCTCGATCATCCGCCAGCGCAGCCGGTCCTCGGCGCTGCTCGGCACGCCACGGCGGATGGGCAGCCGGCCGGCGGCCACCGCCGCCTGCCATTCCTGCGCCGCCGCCACATTCTGCGCCTGGCCGCTGCGGAGCTGGCCGATGGCGGAAGCGCCAAGGCCGAGCAAAGCGGGCGCGGCATCCGTGGTGTAGCCCTGGAAATTCCGCCGCAGCCGCCCCTGCCGCGCCGCCACCGCCAGGGAATCCCAGGGCAGGGCGTAGTGGTCCAGGCCGATCGCCGCATAGCCCGCCGCCAGCAGCACCGCCTCCGCCGCCTCTGCCTGGTCTAGCCGCGCCGCGGCATCGGGCAGGGCGGCAGTATCGATCGCCCGCTGATGCGGCTTCATCCAGGGCACATGGGCATAGCCGAACACCGCCAGCCGGGAAGGGCGCAGCGCCGCGGCGAATTCCGCCGTGCGCGCCGCCTGCGCCGCTTCCTGCCCGGGCAGGCCGTACATCAGGTCCAGATTGATCGCCCCGATGCCGGCGGCGCGCAGCCGCGTCACCGCCGCTTCCACCACCGCTTCCGGCTGCACCCGGCCGATCCGCGCCTGCACCTCCGGCGCGATGTCCTGCACCCCGAGGCTGACGCGGTTGAAGCCGGCGGCCGCCAGCCCCTCCGCCAGCTCGGTTTCCACATGCCGGGGGTCGAGCTCGATCGCCAGCTCCGCCCCCGGGCGGAGGCCGAGCCGTGACCGCAGCGCCGCTACCAGCCGGGCGATGCCCTCGGCGCCGAGCATGGAGGGCGTGCCGCCGCCGAGATGCAGATGGCCCAGCCCGCCATGCGCCGGCAGGGCGGCGGCGAGCAGCGCCAATTCCTCCTGCAGCGCCTCCGCATAAGCCGCGATCCGGGCTTCGGAGCGCGTCGCCTGGGTGTTGCAGCCGCAATACCAGCAGAGCGCCCGGCAGAAGGGCACATGGACGTAGAGGGAGAGCGCATCGCCCGGCGCGATGTCCATGGCCAGCCAGTCCCGGTATTGCGCCTCCTCCAGCGGGGCGAAGCCGGCGGCGGTGGGATAGCTGGTGTAGCGCGGGACCCTCGCCTCAGCGAGGAGCAGGTCGGCGGCGAGGTGGGCGTCGTGCTGCATCATGGGCCGCATCTTCCGCGCCGGGCCGCCGCGGTCATTGCCCTGGATCAAGGAAAGGCGAGGCCAGGCAGCGCCATGCTGCCGCATGCTTGCCAACTGCCTGCACGCCCTGACCGCCCTGGGCGGCGAGGCCTTCCCCTCCCTGTTCGCCGCCATGCTGCTGGCCGGGCTTGCCGGGGGGGTGGGGCATTGCGCCGGCATGTGCGGCCCGTTCGTCATGGCGCAGGTCGCGACCGGTGGCGGGCTGGAAGGCGGGGCGCTGCGGCGGCTGTCCGGCGTGCTGCTGCTGTCCTACCAGGCCGGGCGGATGGCCGGCTATATGGCGCTCGGCGCCGTGGCTGGCGGGGCGGGCCAGGCGGTGGCGGAAATCGCCCCACGCGGGCTGCTGGCCCTGCCGCTCGGCCTGGCCGCCGCGCTGATGCTGACCCAGGGCGCGGCGCGGCTGCCGGTGCTGGCCGGGCGGGTGCCGCATTTCGCCCTGCCCGCCTTGCCGCTCGGCGCCGCCGGGCGGCTGCTCGCCGGGCCACCCGGGCCGGGGCGCGGCTTCACGCTCGGCCTGATGCTCTCCCTGCTGCCCTGCGGCCTGCTCTACGCCGCTCTGGCCGGCGCCGCGGGCAGCGGCAGCGCCGCGGCGGGGGCACTCGGCATGGCCGGCTTTGCCCTCGGCACCATGCCCGCCCTCGCTGCCGTCGCGCTGCTCGGCCGCTTCTTCGGCCGCCGCCTCGGCGCCCGCCTCGCCACTCCTGCCGCGCTGCTGCTGCTGCTGAATGGCGGCCTGCTCGCGGCGCTCGCCTTCCGGAGGCTCGCTTGATCTTCGTCAAGGCCCCCGTCGCGGCCGCATGCCATTGCGGCATCGCCGAAAGGAGCATGTTCCATGCCTGATGTCTCCGCCGTCGCGGATTCGCCCCCCCTCGTCGCGCGGCGCCAGCCGGACTATGTGGAGGCGCCTTTGCGCGCCTTCGCCATCGCCACCGTCTTCTGGGGCATTGCCGGCTTCGCCGTCGGCCTCTTCATCGCCGCGCAGCTCGCCTGGCCCGCGCTGAATCTCGGGCTGGAATACACCAGCTTCGGGCGGCTGCGGCCGCTGCACACCTCGGCGGTGATCTTCGCCTTCGGGGGCAACGGGCTGTTCCTCGCCTCGCTCTATGTCGTGCAACGCACCTGCCGGGCACGGCTGTTCGGCGGCGAGGACGCTGCCTGGTTCCTCTTCTGGGGCTATAATTTCTTCATCCTGATCGCCGGCACCGGCTACCTGCTCGGCATCACCCAGAGCAAGGAATACGCCGAGCCCGAATGGTACGCCGATCTCTGGCTGACCATCGTCTGGGTGGCCTATCTGGTCGTGTTCGGCGGTACCATCCTGAAGCGGGAAGAGCCCCATATCTACGTGGCGAACTGGTTCTTCCTCGCCTTCATCATCACCATCGCCGTGCTGCATCTGGGCAACAACGCCGCCCTGCCGGTCAGCCTGTTCGGCACGAAGAGCTACGTCGCCGCCGCCGGCGTGCAGGATGCGATGATCCAGTGGTGGTACGGCCACAACGCGGTGGGCTTCTTCCTCACCGCCGGCTTCCTCGGCATCATGTACTACTTCATCCCGAAAATGGCGGAGCGGCCGGTCTATTCCTACCGGCTCTCGGTCATCCATTTCTGGGCGCTGACCTTCCTCTACATCTGGGCTGGCCCGCACCACCTGCACTACACTGCGCTGCCGGACTGGGCGCAGACCCTCGGCATGGTGTTCAGCATCATGCTCTGGATGCCCTCCTGGGGCGGCATGATCAACGGGCTGATGACTCTTTCCGGCGCCTGGGACAAGCTGCGCACGGACCCCGCGCTCCGCTTCGCCGTCGCCGCCGTCGGCTTCTACGGCATGGCGACCTTCGAGGGGCCGATGATGTCCATCCGCGCGGTCAATGCGCTCTCCCACTACACCGACTGGACCATCGGCCATGTGCATTCCGGCGCGCTCGGCTGGAACGGCTTCATCCTCTTCGGCATGCTCTACTGGCTGGTGCCGCGGCTCTGGGGCCGCCAGCAGCTCTGGTCGGCGAAGCTCGCCAATTGGCACTTCTGGGTCGCGAGCCTCGGCATCCTGCTCTACATCACCGCGATGTGGGTCAGCGGCATCATGCAAGGGCTGATGTGGCGCGCCTACGACCATCTCGGCTTCCTGCAGTACTCCTTCGTGGAGACGGTGGCCGCGATGCATCCCTACTACGTCATCCGCGCGCTCGGCGGCCTGCTCTACCTCAGCGGCGCCCTGCTCATGGCCTACAACCTCTGGCGCTCGGTCAGCAGCAGCCCGGCGGAGGCGAGTGCCGCCGCCCAGGCGGCTGCCGCCCCGGCCGCGGCGTAAGGAGAAGCCCGCGATGTTCGGCCTCAACCAGGCGAAGATCGAGCGGAACCTGATCCTGCTCGGCATCCTCACCCTCATCACCATCTCGATCGGCGGCCTGGTGCAGGTCATCCCGCTCTTCGCCGTCGAGCAGACCATCGAGCGCGTCGGCGGCATCCGCCCCTACACGCCGCTCGAGCTCGCGGGGCGCGACATCTATGTCCGCGAGGGCTGCTATGTCTGCCACAGCCAGATGGTCCGCCCCTTCCGCGACGAGCGGGAGCGCTACGGCCATTACTCGCTGGCTGCCGAGAGCATGTACGACCACCCCTTCCAATGGGGCAGCAAGCGCACCGGGCCGGATCTCGCGCGCGTCGGCGGCCGCTATTCGGATGAGTGGCATGTGCTGCATCTGCGCGACCCGCGCAGCGTGGTGCCGGCCTCCATCATGCCGGGCTACGGCTTCCTCGACCGGCCGCTGGACTACCGCGATATCGGCGAGCGCATGGCGACGCTGCGCGCCGTCGGCGTGCCCTATACCGAGGCGCAGATCGCCAATGCCCGCGCCGACCTGGAAGCCCAGGCGCGGCCGGAAAGCGACGGCACCGGCTTCGGCGGCCGCTACGCCCGCGCCCGGCAGATGGATGCCGATGCCGATTCCGCGCACATCACGGAGATGGATGCGCTGGTCGCCTACCTTCAGATGCTCGGCACCCTGGTCGACTTCTCCGAAGTCACGCCAGAGCAGCTCCGGCAGCAATAGGAGGCGCGGACCATGGACCTCATCGAGCTGCACGGCACGCTGGCGACGCTCTGGATCGTCTGGTTCTTCGTGCTCTTCACCGGCATCGCCGTCTGGGCCCTGCGCCCGGCGCGCCGGCAATCCTTCGATGCCGCGCGGCAGATCCCGCTGCGGGATGCCGAATAGGAGATCGCCGCCATGGCGAATGCACCCGAACGCGATGCCCATAGCGGCACCACCACCACGGGCCATGAATGGGACGGGCTGAAGGAGCTGAACACCCCGCTGCCCACCTGGTGGCTCTGGACCTTCTACGCCACCATCCTGTTCTCGGTGGTGTGGCTGGTGCTCTACCCGGCGCTGCCCTTCACCGGCACCGGGCTGCTCGGCAGCATTGCGCGGCAGGAGGCGGATGCCGACCACGCCGCCCGCATCACGGCCGCTGAACCAATGCTGGCGCGGCTGCGCCAGGCGAGCCAGCCGGAAATCCTGGCCGATCCCGAGCTGCGCGCCTATGCCATCGCGGGTGGCCGCACCGCCTTCGGCAACACCTGCGCCGGCTGCCATGGCGCCGGCGGCCAGGGCGCGCCGGGCGGCTTCCCCAGCCTGGCCGATGACGACTGGCTTTGGGGCGGGCATCTGGCGGAGATCGAGCAGACCATCCGCCACGGCATCCGCGCCCCGGACGATGCCGAGACCCGGCTCAGCCAGATGCCGCGCTTCCTGGCGGACGGCATGCTGACCGCGATGCAGGTGAACGACGTGGCGGAATACGTGCTGGGCCTTTCCGGCCGCGGCACCGACGCCACCGCGGCGGCGCGCGGCGCACCCCTCTTCGCCGAGAATTGCGTCGCCTGCCATGGCGAGCGCGGCGAGGGCAACCGCGAGCTCGGCGCACCGAGCCTCGCCGACGCCGTCTGGCTCTATGGCGGCGACAAGGCGAGCGTGGTGCGCAGCATCTCCTTCGCCCGCGCCGGCGTGATGCCGGCCTGGGGCGCGCGGCTGGACCCGGCGGTGATCCGCATGCTGGTCGTCTACCTGCACAGCCTGGGCGGGACCGAAGGGCAATGACCACCATCCCGTCGCCCGACCAGCTCGCCCCGGACGAGCAGCACGTTCCGCTCTATGCGGCGCGCCAGCGGGTCTATCCGCAGGCGGTGCACGGGACGGTGCGGCAGGTGAAATGGGCGGTGCTGATCCTCTGCCTCAGCGTCTACTACCTGGTGCCCTGGCTGCGCTGGGACCGCGGCCCGGGCCTGCCGAACCAGGCGGTGCTGGTGGACATGGCGCATGGGCGCCTGTTCTTCTTCTGGCTCGAGATCTGGCCGCAGGAGGTCTACTACCTCACCGGCCTGCTGGTGCTGGGCGCCATCGCCATCTTTGCCGCGACTTCGGTGGCAGGGCGCGTCTGGTGCGGCTTCGCCTGCCCGCAGACGGTCTGGACCGACCTCTTCATGCTGGTGGAACGCTGGATCGAGGGCGACCGCAACGCCCGGATGCGGCGCGACCGCAAGCCGCGCTGGAGCTGGCAGGATCGCGGGCGGAAGGTGGCGAAGCATGCGGCCTGGCTGTTCATCGCCCAGGCCACCGGCGGCGCCTGGGTCAATTACTTCAACGACGCGCCGACCCTCTTCATGCAGTTCCTGACCTTCCAGGTGCCGATGGGCGTGCTGGGCTTCATGCTGCTTTTCACCTTCACCACCTATTTGCTGGCCGGTTGGGCGCGGGAGCAGGTCTGCACCTATATGTGCCCCTGGCCGCGCTTCCAGTCCGCCATGCTGGATGCCGACAGCTTCGTCGTCGCCTACCGCGCCTGGCGCGGGGAGAAGCGCGGCAAGGCGCGGGACCGCGGCAAGGCGCTGACGGAGATCGCGCCGGCCGGCCGCAGCGCCACGGTGGCGGCGCTGGCGGAAGCGGCGATGCCGCAGACCATCGGCGACTGCGTCGATTGCGGCGCCTGCGTGCATGCCTGCCCCACCGGCGTCGATATCCGCGACGGCTACCAGATGGGCTGCATCGGCTGCGGCCTCTGCATCGATGCCTGCGACGACATCATGCGCAAGCTGCACCGCGCGCCGGGGCTGATCGCCTTCGAGACGGATGCCAACCTCGCCGCCTCCGCCGCCGCCACCAGGGCGCTGCCGGCCGGCGAGGCGCGGCTGGGCCCCGGCATGGCGGCGCGGCGCATCCCGAAGCTGATCCGACCGCGCACGGTGATGTATGCCGGCGTCGTGGCGGTGGTTGGCGCGCTGATGCTCTATGGGCTGGCAACGCGACAGGATGTGGCGCTGGACGTGCTGCGGGACCGCCAGCCGGTCTATGTCCGCCTTTCCGATGGCGGCATCCGCAACGGCTATGCACTGAAGCTCTCCGACCGGCGACACGCCAGCACGCAGCTCGCAGTGCAGGTGGAAGGCCTGCCGCGCGGCGCCACCTGGCAGGTGCTGGATGGGCCGGGGACGGATGCCGCCGGGCGGCCGCTGGTGGCTACCCGGGCGGATGGCGTGGCGGAATGGCGGCTGCTGGTCACCACCCCCGCCGCCGCCCTGCCGGAGGGGGAAAGCACCCCGCTGACCATCCGCCTGCTGCCGCCCGGCGGCGGCAACGCGCTGGCCAGCCGCGCCACCGTCTTCCTGCGGCCGAAGCCATGAGCGCGATCCTCTCGCCCGGGCCCGCGGCGCCGCGCGAAGCCGGCGGCGCAGCTCCCGACCCGCGGAAGGGACGCTGGATTCCCTGGGTCTTCGTCGGTGGCATGGGCGTAGTGGTGGCGGTGAACCTGGCGCTGGTCTGGGCCGCGCTCGGCACCTACACCGGCACCACCACGGGCGGCGCCTATGACCGCGGCCGGCATTACAGCCAGGTGCTGGAAGAGGCGGCACGGCAGCAGGCGCTCGGCTGGCAGGCCCGGCTGACGGTGGAAGAAGGCGCGCTGCTGCTGCGGGCGCGGGACCGGGCAGGCGTGCTTCTCCCGGCCAATGTCACCGTGGCGGCGCGGCTGCAGCGGCCGCTGGCGCGGGAGAGCCTGGTACTGGATTTCGCGCCGGCTGGTCCCGGGCTGTGGCGCGCGCCGCTCGCCGCCGATCCCGGCCAGTGGGAGGCGATCCTGACCCTCTTCACCGGCGCGGACCGCTGGGAGTATCGCCAGCGGCTGGTGCTGCCGTGAGCAGCCCCGCCCGGGCAGGCAGAATGGGGGCTCTGCCCCCATACCCCCGCCGGGGGGTGGACCACCCCCCGGACCCCGGTCCGAGTCGGCAGGTTGAACCGTCGGATCTGAAACTTGGACCGGGGTCCGGGGCCAGGTCCTGGCCCCGGCGGGGGTTCGGGGGCAGCGCCCCCGATCTTTCTCCTTATCTGGATCGCTGGCCGTCATGACCATGCAGCCCGCTACCCTCACCCCGGCCGATCCCGGCCTTTCCGCCGCCGCCTGCGCCCATTGCGGCGCGCCGGTGCCGCCGGGTGCGGGCCGCTTCTGCTGCGCCGGCTGCGAGGGTGCGGCGGCGCTCATCTCCGGGCTGGGGCTGGACGCGTTCTACCGGCGGCGGGAAGCCGCGGCAGGGGCGCAGAAGCCCACGGAGCTGCCGCCGGTGGACTGGGCGGCGCGCGCCGTGCCCGGGCGGGAGGGGACCCATAGCCTGGACCTGATGCTGCACGGGCTGACCTGCGGCGCCTGCGTCTGGCTGGTGGAGCAGGCCCTGGCCGCCGAGCCCGACGTCACCCGCGCCCGCGCCAGCCTGACGGCGCGGCGGCTCTCCATCACCTGGCAAGGCCCGGCCGCGCGGGCCGAGGCGCTGGCGCTGCTGGTCGCGCGGCTCGGCTTCCAGGTGGCGCCCTGGTCGGCCGCCTGCCTGAAGGCGGCGGAGGATGGCGAGGGCCGCGCCCTACTCCGGGCGCTCGGCATCGCCGCCTTCGGCGCGACCAATGTGATGATGCTCTCCGTCGCCGTCTGGGCCGGCAGCGACATGGGGGAGGCGACGCGCGCCCTGCTGCACTGGCTGGCCGCGCTGGTGGCGCTGCCGGTGGTGCTGGTGGCCGGGCTGCCCTTCTACCGCTCCGCCTGGGCCGGGCTGCGCGCCGGCCGGGTGAACATGGATTTCGCCGTCTCGCTCGGCGTGCTGGCAACCACCGCCATGTCGCTGTCCGAGGCGCTGCGGAACGGCCCCTATACCTGGTTCGACGGCGCCACCGCCCTGCTCTTCCTGCTGCTGGGCGGCCGGGTGCTGGACCGGGCGGCGCGGCAGCGGGCCCGCCAGGCCGGGGCGGAGCTGCTGGCCCTGCAATCCGCCGAGGTGACGCGGCTGGCCGCCGATGGCCGCGCCGAGCGGCTCGGCGCCGAGGCGGTACGGCCCGGCGACCGCCTGCTGGTGGCGCCGGGCGAAAGGCTGGCGCTGGACGGCGTGCTGGAAGCCGGCGAGGCCCTGTTGGACACCGCCTCCTCCACCGGCGAGAGCCTGCCGCGCCGCTTCGCCGCGGGCGAAGCGCTGCCGGCCGGAGCAGTCAATCTCGGCGCCGCCTTTACCCAGCTTGTTACCGCGGCGGCCTCGGAAGGCTCGCTGGCCCAGCTCGCCCGGCTGCTCTCCCAGGCGGAGCAGGCGCGCGGCCGCTACGTGGCGATCGCCGACCGCGCCGCCGCCTGGTACGTGCCGGCGGTGCATGCGGTGGCGCTGGCCACGTTCCTCGGCTGGTGGCTCTGGGTGGGCGTCTCCTGGCAGGCGGCGCTGGTGCCGGCGGTCGCCGCGCTGATCGTCACCTGCCCCTGCGGCCTCGCCATCGCCGTGCCGGCGGTGCAGGTGGTGGCGGTCGGAGCGCTGTTCCGGCGCGGGGTGCTGGTCACCTCCGCCACAGCGCTGGAGCGGCTGGCAGAATGCGACCATGCGGTGCTGGACAAGACCGGCACCCTCACCCTGGGCGCCCCTGCCCTGCTGCCGGATCCACGGCGGCCGGCCGGGGCGCTGGCGGCGGCGGCCGCGCTGGCGGCCAGCAGCCGCCATCCGCTGGCCCGCGCCCTGCTGCGCGCCTGCCCGGAGGCGGTGCCGGCCATGGGCGTGGAGGAAGTGCCGGGCGCCGGCCTGCGGCGCGGCCGGGAGAGGCTGGGCAGCGCGGCGTTCTGCGGCCTGCCCGGCCGGGCCGACGGGCTGACTCTCTACTGGCGCAAGGATGAGACGGCAGCGCCGATCGCCTTCCGCTTCGCCGAACGGCTGCGGCCGGATGCCGCGGCGGCCGTCGCCGCGCTGCACCAGCTCGGCCTGACCACGGAGCTGCTCTCCGGCGATGCCGCACCGGCGGTGGCGGAGGCGGCCACGCTGCTCGGCATCCCGGACTGGCGCGCCGGGGTGACGCCGGCGGGCAAGGCGGCGCGGCTGACCGCGCTGCTGGCCGAGGGCCGCAAGCCGCTGATGCTGGGCGACGGGCTGAACGATGCGGCGGCGCTGGCGCTCGCCCATGCCTCCGCCAGCCCGGCCGGCGCCACGGATCTGGCGCAGACCGCCGCCGACCTGGTGCTGCGGGCGGAGGGGCTGGCGGCGCTGCCGGCCGCCATCGCCACGGCGCGGCGGGCGCAAGCGGCGGCGCGGCAGAATATCGGCTTCAGCCTGATCTACAACCTGGTGGCGGTACCGGCGGCGGTGCTGGGGCTGGTGACGCCGCTGATCGCGGCGCTGGTCATGGCCTCCTCCTCGCTGATCGTCATCCTGAACGCCTTGAAGCTGGGGAGGGAGGCCACGCGATGAATGTGCTGACCGTGCTGGTGCCGCTGGCCCTGCTGCTGGGGCTGCTGGCCCTGATCTTCTACGTGTGGACGCTGCGCACCGGGCAGTATGACGACCCGGACGGGGCGGCCGCACGCATCCTATTCGACGAGAAGGAGTGAGGTCTCATGGCCGTCCAACCGCAATTCCCGGTCCTTCGGGTGGTGCTGCTGGTGGTGTCCGGGCTGCTGGCGCTGCTGGGGCTGGTGGCCGCGGCGAAGGCGCGGGATCTGGGCATCGGCGTCTTCGGCTGGGGCCTGCTGGGCTTCGGCTTGGCCTTCGGCTTCTTCCTGCTGAAGCGCGGCTTCGACGAGGGCGAGAAGCTGGCCCGGCAAGGCTGACCTCCCACGCCTCCGGGCAGGACGTCGGCTGGCCGAACCTGCTGGCGGCAAGCTCACACCGGGGTCCGGGGCAGCGCCCCTGGCTAGAGCATTCTCCCTGCGCCTTGGTGCATGGAGAATGCTCTAGGTCTTTGTTCAGGCGGGCAAATTACTCCGATCAGGTGCTCCCACCTGATCGGAGTTTGCTCTAAGGCGAGAGCCCGTTCACCACAAGCTGCACCGTCAGCGCCACCAGCAGGTCCAGCGCGACGAAGCCGATGGCCTGCCCGCCCGGCAGCAGCAGCGCCACCCGCGCGATGAACCATTCCAGCCACAGCGCGTACCCCGCCGCCGCCAAGGTGAGGCCGGAGGAGAGCGTATCTGGCAGCGCCGCGCCGGGCACGGTCAGCAGGATCAGCACCAGGTACTGGACCACATTCGCCCAGTTGAAGGCCGCCAGGAAATGCGGCCATTCCGCCTGCCGCCCCATGACGGCGGCGAGTCGCCGGGAGGCGAGGCCGAACCCCGCCCAGGAGGCGACGTAGCCGAGGAATTCCGCCGCCAGCGCCAGGCTGAACGAGCCGCCGGGCGCGGTGCCCTGGCCCCAGTCGAAGAGGCGGAGGGCGAGGAAGGCGGGCAGGCAGACCGCCGCGGCCCAGAAGCTGCGCAGCGCCCCCTCCGGCGTGTCCTCGATGAGCATCAGCCCCTCGGGCCGGCCGCGCGCCAGCAGGAAGGCGCCGCGCAGCCCGGCCTCGATCACCATGCGAAGCGGCGGCGGACCCAGCGGCGGCGGAGGGGGCGGGGCCGCGCCGCTCAGGCGAAGACCTCCTCCAGCACGGTCCGGTAGAGCGCGGCGAGGTCGCGCAGCTCGGCGACCGGCACGCTTTCATTCACCTTGTGCATGGTGGCGCCGACGGCGCCGAGCTCCGCCACCGGGCAGTAGCGGGCGATGAACCGGGCATCCGAGGTGCCGCCGCCGGTATCGAGCGAGGGGGTACGGCCGGCGCTGCGCTCGACGGCACGCTTCAGCGCCTCGACGAAGGGGCCGGGCGAGGTGAGAAAACTCTCGCCGGAGACCTCGACGCGCATGTCGTAGCGCGCCTCCTCGGCCTGCAGCGCGGCGTGCAGGTGCTCGGTCAGGCTGGCGCTGCTGTGCAAATCGTTGAAGCGGATGTTCAGCATCGCCCGCGCCTCGGCGGGGATGACGTTGTTCGCGGTGTTGCCGACGTCGAAGCCGGTGACCTGCAGGGTGGTCGCCTCGAAGAATTCGCTGCCCTGGTCGATCGGCTGGGCGGTGAGGCGGTGCAGCACGCGGACCAGGCGGTGGATCGGGTTGTCGGCGCGCTGCGGATAGGCGCTGTGTCCCTGGGTGCCGTAGAGGGTGATGTAGGCCGTCATGCTGCCGCGGCGGCCGACCTTGACGATGTCGCCGAGCGCAACCTTGGAGGTCGGCTCGCCGACCAGGGCCATGTCCGGGATCTCGCCGCGCTCGGCCATCCATTCCAGCACCTTGATGGTGCCGTCCTTGGCCGGACCTTCCTCATCGCCGGTGATGAGCAGGCTGATGCTGCCCGGCCTGTCGCCGTTTGCCGCCAGGTAGTCGGTAAGGCCGGCGACGAAGGCGGCGATGCCGCCCTTCATGTCGCAGGCGCCGCGCCCATAGAGCACGCCATCCTTCACCGCACCGGAGAAGGGGCTCTCCGCCCAGCCCTGCTCGCCGGGCGGGACGACGTCGGTGTGGCCGGCATAGCAGAAATGCGGCCCGCCGGTGCCGTGGCGGGCGTAGAGATTCTCGATCTCGCCGAAGCGCAGCCGGTGGCAGGTGAAGCCGAGCGGCTGCAGCGCCGCCTCCAGCACCGCCAGCGCCCCGGCATCGGCCGGGGTGACGCTCGGGCAGCGGATCAGCGCCTGGGCCAGGGGCAGCGGGTCGGCAGGGGCGTTGCGGGACAAGTGCCTAGTCCCGCAGCAGCTCGTTGATGCTGGTCTTGGACCGCGTCTGCGCATCCACCGTCTTGACGATGACGGCGCAGTAGAGGCCGGGGCCCGGCGTGCCGTCCGGCAGGGGCCTGCCCGGCAGCGTGCCCGGCACCACCACGGAATAGGCCGGCACGCGGCCGACATGCACCTGGCCGGTGGCGCGGTCGATGATCTTCGTCGAGGCGCCGAGGAAGACCCCCATGGAGAGCACGGCGCCGCGTTCCACAACGACGCCCTCGGCCACCTCGGAGCGGGCGCCGACGAAGCAGTCATCCTCGATGATGACCGGGTTGGCCTGCAGCGGCTCCAGCACCCCGCCGATGCCGACGCCGCCCGAGAGATGGACATTGGCGCCGATCTGGGCGCAGGAGCCGACGGTGGCCCAGGTATCCACCATCGTGTTCCTGCCGACCCAGGCGCCGACATTGACGAAGCTCGGCATCAGCACCGCGCCCGGGGCGATATAGGCGGATTTGCGGACGACGGCGCCGGGTACGGCGCGGAAGCCGGCATCCTTGAAGCGGTTGGCGCCCCAATCGGCGAATTTCAGCGGCACCTTGTCATAGGCGCCCGCCGCCGTGTCCATCGGCGCGGAATCGGTCAGGCGGAAGGAGAGCAGCACGGCCTGCTTCAGCCACTGGTTCACCTTCCAGCCGCCCGGCGCCGCCGCATCCGGCTCCGCCACCCGCGCCTGACCGGCATCCAGGGCTTCGAGCGCGGTCTCGACGGCGGCGCGGTCCTCCCCGCCGGTCGAGGAGGTGACGGTGTCCCGCCGCGCCCAGAGGGCTTCGATGCGGCTGGCGAGGGCGGCGAGGTCCATGGCGCGAGGTCCCGAGCGGAAGGCCGCGGACCATGCATAGGCGGGGCAAGGGGTGTCAACCGCCCGGGCCGGCCGCCGCCCCGCCCGGCGGCGATAACGCCACGTTCACCACGGCCGTGCACCCTGTGGCCATGCCGAGTCCCGAAATGATTGGCGCGCCGGGTGCCGCACCCCGGGACCCGGCCGTCCCGCCGCCGGACGCCGAGCCCGGATTCCGGGTGGCGCTGTTGGAATCGCGGCATCGCTGGCGGGACATCGCGAGCCTAGCCATCGACCTGGCCTTCGAGACGGACCCGGCCGGGCGCCTCGCCTTCCTCTCGCCCGACCCCTTCCGCGGCTGGCCGGCGGAATGGCTGCTGGGCAAACCGGCGCAGATCCTGCTGCTGCACCCGGAACCGGACCCCTTCGCCCTGCTGCACCCGGTGCGAGGGCTGCGCACCTGGCTGCGCCACGCCTCGGGCTCGCCCGCCTGCTTCAGCCTGGCGCTGGTGCCGCTGGCGGATGCCGGCGGCAGCTATGCGGGCCTGCGCGGCTGCGGCCGGGACGTGACGGCGGAGGTGCAGGAGGCCGAGGCCCAGGCCGCCGCGCTGCGCCGCGCCGCAGCGCTGGAGACCCTGGCGCGCCGGGTGCGCCGCCAGGTGCTGGCGCCGCGCATGCTGGCCGCCACGCTGGAATCCCTGCCCCCCGCCATCGGCTGCAGCGGCGCGGCGCTGCTGGAACTCGCGCCGGGCGGGGCGGCCGCCATCACCCGGCAGCACGGGGTGGAGACCGGCCCGTTACTACCCCTGGTCGCGCCGCTGATGGCGGCGGCGGAGCCGCGCTTCCTCACCGGCCCGGGCGGGGAGCATCTGGTCCTGCTGCCGACGCCGCACCGCGTGCCGCCCTTCCACGCCCTGCTGGTCTGGCGCGCGGCGGGGGAGCGGGATTTCGACGCCGATGACCGGCATTTGCTGCACGCGATCGCCGACCTGCTCTTCGTCACCCTCGGCAACCACATGCTGCAGCGGGAGCTGGAGCTGCAGGCCCGCACCGACGCGCTGACCGGGCTGCTGAACCGCCGCGCCTTCATGGACGACCTCCGCCGGCGGCTGGACCGGCCGGGAGAGCGCGGCGCGCTGCTCTTCATCGACCTCGACAATTTCAAGCCGATCAACGACACGCTGGGGCATGAGGCGGGGGATGCCGCGCTGGTCGCCGTCGCCGCCGTGCTGCGGGAGATGGCACGGCCGGTCGATCTCGCCGCCCGGCTGGGCGGCGATGAATTCGCCCTGTGGCTGGAGGATGCGGACGCAGCAGCCACCGGGCGGCGGGCGGCGGCGCTCTGCGCCGCGGCGCTGCGGCTCTCCCCCTGGCCGCCCGGGCGGCAGGGGCCGAAGCTCACCTTCAGCATCGGTGGCGCGGTGCGCGGCCCGGGGGCGCAGCTTCGGCCGGATGCGCTGGTCGCCGCCGCCGATGCGGCGATGTATGCGGTGAAGCGCGGCGGGCGCGGGCATTGGCGGCTGGCGCCGCCATCCGCCCCGGAGGCCGCCGGATGAGCGGCGTGAAGACCCCCTCGGCGGTCAGCGAGCAGGCCAAGCGCATCGCCGCCTCCGGGCAGGAGGCGGAAAGGGTGGCGCTGGCGGCGCAGCGCGACGCGGCGCCGGAGATCCTCTATTTCCTCGCCGCGGACGCGGCCGTCGCGGTGCGCGCCGCCGTCGCGGCCAATGGCGCGACGCCGGTGCAGGCGGACCGGCTGCTGGCCCAGGATGCGGCGCCGGAGGTGCGGGAAGCGCTGGGGCGCAAGCTGGCGCCGCGGGCGCCACACCTCTCCACCGCCGCGGACCGGCGTGGCCGGCAGAGCTGGCAGACCCTGCAGGGGCTGCTGGCGGATGCCGCCGTCACCGTCCGCGCGGTGCTGGCGGAGGAGCTGAAGGCGCTGCCGGACGCGCCGCGGGACATCATCCTGCGCCTGGCGCGGGACATGGCGATGGAGGTGGCGGAGCCGGTCATCCGCTCCTCCCCCCTGCTCACCGACGCGGATCTGCTGGCGCTGGTGGAGGCGCCGCCGGCGCCGGGGACGCTGACCGCCATCGCCCGCCGCCCGGCGCTGAGCGAGACGCTGTCCGACGCCATCATCGAAACCGACGCGGTGCAGCCGGTAGCGGCGCTGCTGGACAACCCCTCCGCCAATATCCGGGAAGCGGCGCTGGACCGGGTGGTGCTGGGCGCCGCCCGGCACATCCCCTGGCAGGAGAGCCTGGTGCGGCGGCCGGTGCTGCCGCCCGGCGTGGCACAGCGCCTGGCCGCCTGCCTGGCCGACCATCTGCTGGACGCCATGGCAGCGCGCTGGGACCTGGATGCCGGCCTGACCCGGGAGCTGCGCGAGCGGCTGGAACGCCGGCTGGAAGGGGCCGGGCCGCGGGCGGAGGAGCAATCGCCCGAGGCGGCCTTCGAGACGGCCGGCATGCAGGGCAACCGCTTCGCCATGGGCGCCGCCCTGGCCAGGGGCGCCGGGCTGGGCGAGGGGGCGGTGCAGCGCGCGGTCCGGCTGCGCAGCGCCAAAGGGCTGGTGAGCCTCTGCTGGAAGGCGGGGTTTTCGCCGCGCACCGCCACGCTGGCGCAGACGGTGCTGGGGCAGCTCACCCCCTCCGCCGCGCTGCCGCCCAAGGCGGATGGCGGGTGGCCGCTTTCGGAATCGGAGATGACCTGGCAGCTGGAATTGCTGACGGATGATGCCGGGGATTGCTGAAGGGCCGCCCCTGCCACGCCGCTGACCTGGCCGCAGGATGTCCGGCAATTGCCTCCGTCAGGATCGGCAGATCCGCACGGCGGAGTCATTGCCTCAGGGGGCGGCGCCCGGGCTGCCTTGCTGCCGCACGCGCCGAGGCGGTAATCGCACGCAGATGGGCGATCGGCCGTCACGGCCGGAGAAGGGGGTTCTCATGGCCGGGGATCTGGCGGGCGAGAAATTGGCGCAGCTCGAGCGATCGCTGCTGGAGCACTTCATGCCAGGCTACGCGGCACAGGATCCCGAAACGCTCAAGCGGGAACTTTTCATCCACACGATCCACCGGCTGACAGAGCACAGGAACAACGTCATCCCCTGGCTCGCAGAGCATATGAGCCTCTCCGGCGCGCGGGTCCTGGAGATCGGCGCCGGGACCGGGGCCTCCATCGTCGCCCTCGCCGAGGTCAGCCGTCAGGTCGATGGGATCGACATCGAGGAGAGCCATCTGCGCGTCGCAGCGGACCGGGTGGCGCTGCACGGTCTCCACAATGTCCGCCTCCTGGTTCGGAATGCGCTGGACCTCGAGGATCTGTATGCCGAGCCCTACGACCTGATCGTGTTCTCGGCCACGCTGGAGCACATGACCTATCAGGAGCGAATCGCCACGCTGCGAGCGGCGTGGGACAACCTGCCGGCGGGCGGGCATCTCTGCATCTACGAGACACCCAACCGGCTCTGGTACCGCGACGATCATACGTCGCTGATGCCCTTCTTCCACTGGCTGCCGGACGATCTCGCCATGGATTATGCGGTGAAGTCCAGCCGGAGCGACTTCGCCGAAGCCTTGGCGGGGCGCGATCCGGTCACGCTTGCCCGATGGGGCCGCGGCGCGAGCTTCCATGAAATCGACCTGGCCATCGGGCTCGACGCTGTCGAGGTCAGGCAGAGCCAGCACGAATTCCTCTGCGCCAGGCATCCGCATTATCGCCAGGCCTGGGAAGCATCGCCGGGCAAGCGCTACGCGGCGCTTCTGGCGGAGATCGCTCCCGCCGTCCCGGGCCCTTTCCTGGAAGAGCTTCTGAGCCTGCTCCTGCGGAAGCCTGGAGCCGATTAGGCCCTGTTGCGGTTCGCCGTGAGTGGATGATGGCGGCGACGAGGCGGACCCTGGCCGGGAAGCTGTGGTCAGCCTGGTCGCTTCCCGGGCAAGGCCTTCTCCCCCGGCGGGAGCGGAGGAGGCAGAGCCTCCGCTGGGGGTTGGCGACCCTGCCGCCAAGGGGCGGAGCTCCCCGTCACTCCTTGCGCTTCAGCGCCAGCCGCCGCGCCGGCCGTCCCGTTGCCAGCGCGGCGAAGCGCGCCACCACCTCCTCCGGCCAGCTCGTCACCCGCCGCACGGAGAGATCGACGCAGAGGTAGAGCACCTCATTCTCCGCCGCCAGCCAGCCCTCCGTGGCATGATACATCCGGTGCACCGCCAGCAGCCGCTTGCCGTCATGGGCCAGCACCTCATTGGTGCAGGCGAGCGGCATGCCCTCATGCACCTCCCGCACGTAGCTCACCCAGGTCTCGGCCGCGAAGGTGCCGAGCCCCTTGGCCCGGAAGGCAGGGCCCAGGCCGAGCTTCGGCCAGAGCTGGTCCGTCGCCATGTCGAACACGGCCAGGTAGAAGGCCATGTTCATGTGGCCATTGTTGTCCACCCAGTCCGGGCGGACCACCGCGAGCGGCGGCCCGTCCGGCAGCGGGGCCAGGTTGCTGCCTTCCATGCCCTCAGTGGATCTCGTCGGACCGCGCCAGCGCGTCCTTCAGCTTGTGGATGTCGAAGTCGTCGCGCTTCGCCATCTCCAGGATCACCGCCTCCTTCCGCGTCAGGAGGTCGATCGCGGCCGGAACCTGCTTCACCACCTCCGCCGGGATCACCACCGCGCCGTGGCGGTCCGCATGCACCACATCGTCATGCATCACCGGCATGCCATGGACGATCACGTCCCGGCCGAAATCGACGATATGCACATGCGCATGGCTCGGATTCACCATCGCCCCGATGATCTGGAAGCCCGGCGCCAGCATGTCGAGGTCGCGGAAGGAGCCGGAGGTGACGCAGCCGAGGCAGCCGAGGCCCTTATGGACATTGCTGTTCACCTCGCCCCAGAAGGCGCCGAAGCCGGGCGTCTCGTCCAGATCCTCGATGACGACGATGGTCGGCAGATCGGCATCCGCCACATATTCGTACCAGCCGATGCGGGCGGCCCGGTCCTGCTCCCTGGTCCGGCCGGAAGGGGCGGCGGCGCGGATCTGGCCGGTGCGGGCCAGGCCGCAGATCGGCGGCAGGGAGGGGTCGGCGCAGACGAAGGGCTGCAGGGTGAAGCCGCGGCCGCGCCGGGCGGGCGCCACCAGCTCCAGCGCGTTGCAGATGGTGGGCGTGTCCCAGCGCCGCAGCAGGTCCAGATCGGCCCGGGTGAAGCCGCGTTCGGTCATGGTGCTTATCCTTCCGGCTATGACGCCAAGGATCACGAAGCCGGCGGCTGCGGTCAAACCCCCTTCGTGTTTTGAAGCTTTCGTGTCACTCCCGGGGCCGCGATGGACGCGCCGGGGGCGGGTCCGGTAGCGCATCTTTCCCATGCCGCCCCATCGCCTCCATCGCCGCCATCGCCGCCGCCGGGCCGCCTGGGCCCGGCTCCTCCTGATCCTCACCGGGCTGCTGCTGCTTCTCCCGGCCCCGGCCCGGGCGCAGCGCGGCGTCGCCGGCCCGATCTACGACCGGAACATCGACGCGCTGATCGAGGGCGCCGAGGAATGGCTGGCGACGCTGGAAGCGCGCGGTTGGCTAGTGCGCGGCCAGATGACCAACACCATCCAGGCCATGCCCGGCTTCCGCGCCCCCTATCGCGGCGAGAACAGCCTTTCCGGCAAGCATGACAGCACGGCGATGCAGACCATCGACATCGTGCTCGGCCGCCGGCTCTGGGACAATGCGGAAATCATCTTCGTCCCTTCCCCCACCCGCGGCTTCGGCTTCGCCGACAATCACGGCCTGGGCGGGCCGACCAATACCGAGAGCTTCCACGGCGGCACGCGCAATTGGGACTACAACATCACCCGGCTCTTCCTGCGCCAGACCATCGACCTTTCCAACGACGCCCTCGGCCAGGATGACGACCCGATGCGCTTCGCCGGACCGCTGGCGATGGAGCGCATCACCATCACCGCCGGCAAGATCGCCACCTGGGACATCTTCGACAACAACCGCTACTCGCACGACCCACGGACCCAGTTCCTGAACTACGCCCTGGTCGGCACCGGCGCCTTCGACATCGCCACCGATCCCGCCGGCTACACCCATGGCATCGCGGTGGAGTGGGAGAATGGGCGCTGGGCGACGCGGCTCGGCGCCTTCCAGGTCAACCGCAGCCAGGGCGGCGATTTCCTGGACGACAAGGTGACGCGCGCCTGGCAGATCCTCGGCCAGGTGGACCGGTTCTGGTGGCTCGGGCGGCGCCCGGGCGCGCTCAGGGTGCTGCTCGGCGCCTCCCGCACCCGCTCCGCCCGCTATGACGACCTCGCCCGTGCCCTCCGGGCCGGCGAGGCGGATCTCGAGCGCTATCGCGCCTACCGCACCAAGGCGATGCTGGCGTTGAGCTGGGACCAGCAGGTCAGCGACACGCTGGGCCTGTTCGGCCGGCTCGGCTGGAATGACGGTCGCAGCCAGAACATGATGTTCACCGAGATGGACTGGTCGGTGGCGGGCGGTGCCTCGATCAATGGCTGGCGGTGGCAGCGCGACGACGACACCATCGGGATCGCCATGAACGTCGGCGGGCTGCATGCGCCGCAGCGACGCTTCCTGAAGGCCGGCGGCATCGGCTTCATCCTCGGCGATGGCAGGCTGAGCTATGCGCCGGAGGTTATCCTGGAAACCTATTACGACGCCGCCCTGGCTCCCGGGCTGAGCGCGGCGGTCGATCTCCAGCTCATCTTCAACCCGGGCTACAATGCGGCGCGCGGCCCGGTGCAGGTCGGCACGCTGCGGCTGCGAGCGGCGTTCTAGAGCGGGATCGGTTGAGCTGCGCTCACCCACCCCGCTCTAGCTCATAGTTCGGCCGCGTGATTCACGGTTTCGGTCGATTCGACCTCAACCGATCACGCTCTAGCGGAATAAGGCGAAGGGAAGGATCGGGGGCTTTGCCCCCGAACCCCCACCGGGGACTGGACCAGTCCCCGGACCCCGGTGTGGGTCTCGGACCCGACGGTCGAAGCGGCAGACCCAGGGCGGGGGCACGGGGTAGAGGAGGTTGGACCGTCGGGTCTCGAACCCATGCCTGCCAAAGGCCTCTGGGCCTTTGGCAGGGAGAGCCAAGAAGGGGCGGCGCCCTCTCGGAGCCGCCCGCGCGCGGCTTTCATGTGCACCCGGCACTACCGGCCCCCGCCGCTTCCTTGCCAGCCCCGATGCCCGGCACCTACACCGTACCGGCCAGGTGCAGAGGGATCGGGATGCGGGCAGGGCACTGGCTGCTGCTGGGATGGGTGGCGCTGGCCCCGGTCCTCGCCGCGGCGCCGGCGGCCGCCCAGGGCTATGGCAGCGCCGCCGTCGCCAATGTCGGCCCGCCCGAGGATGCGCTGTTCCCCGACCTCGCCGCCCTGCAGGACCGGCTGGAGGAGCAGGGCTGGATGCTGCGCGGCCAGGCCACCTTCATCTGGCAGGGCAACGGCCGCTTCCGCTCCCCCTATAGCGACGAGGGCAGCCTGAAGGCGGTGGCCAATGCCCGCAACACCCTCTCCACCGACCTGATCCTCGGCCGCCGGCTCTGGCACGGCGCGGAATTCATCCTGGATGCCTCGGTCACCCGCGGCTTCGGCCTCTCCAACTCGGTCGGCGTCGCCAGCTTCCCGAACAATGAGGCCTTCCGCCTGGGCAGCACGGAGCCGACCTTCTTCGTTCCCCGCGCCTTCTTCCGCCAGACCATCGGGCTTTCCGCCGACAGCGTCGCGGATGCCGACCCCTTGCGCTTCGGCGAGACACGGCCGCGGGAGAGGGTGACGATCACCCTCGGCAAATTCTCCGTCTGGGACATCTTCGACGACAATCTCTACGCCCATGACGCCCGCACCCAATTCCTCGGCTGGGGGCTGGTCGGGGCGGGCGCCTTCGACTTCGCCGCCGATGCCCGCGGCTGGACCGAAGGCCTGGCGGTGGAATGGGAGGATGGACGCTGGGGCGTGCGGGTCGGCGCCTTCCGGGTGGCGCGGCAGGCCAACGGCCTTTTCCTCGACCCCGCCACTACCCGCGCCTGGCAGGTGATCGGCCAGGTGGACCGGTTCTGGGAGATCGGCGGCCGGCCGGGGGCCATACGCCTCCTCTACGGCCTTTCCCGCACCCGACAATCCCGTTGGGGGGAGCTGCCGCCGGATGGCACCGCCCCCTTCGCCATCAACCCGCAGGGCTACCGCCTGAAGCATATGGTCGCCGGCAATCTGGAGCAGGAGGTGGCCGAGGGCATCGGGTTCTTTGCCCGCCTCTCCTGGAATGACGGCCGCACCCAGAACTGGATGTTCACGGAAATGGACCGCGCCGTCTCCGGCGGTCTCTCCTTCGACGGCAAGCGCTGGGACCGGCCGGGAGACACGGCGGGGCTCGGCTTCAACATCGGCTGGATCAGCCACGGCCGCCGGCGCTACCTGGAAGCCGGCGGCATCGGCTTCATCACCGGCGACGGGCGGCTGAATTACGGGCCAGAAACCACGCTGGAAACCTATTACGACTGGCGCCTGGCAGCCGGCATCAACCTTGCGGTGAATGCCCAGCTCGTGGTCAATCCCGCCTATAACCGCGACCGCGGCCCGGTGCCGATCATCGGCCTGCGGCTGCATGCGGCGTTCTGATAGCGGCTCAAAACCCTGTGAAGTTACAATGTCCGGGGCTAAGACCTCGGAATCCCTCAGCTTGTCGTTGCAACCGTAAGTGGAATCCGTTGCGCTATCATAGCTGAAATGAGAAAGTTTCGCTAGATTGCGCGGGAGTTCGGAGGTTCCGTCATGTCTTCCCCGACCCCTACCCTGCTGCGCCTCTGCGCGGTCGCCATGGCCGCCGCGCCGCTGCTGGCCGCCATGCCGGCCGCAGCGCAGCGCGGCAGCGAGCCCACGGTCAACCAGCTCATCGACCAGCTTCGCCCGGGCACCGGCACCCGCGGCATCCGGGTACCCAGCGAGCCGGCGCCCGCTGCACCCGCCCCCGCCGCCACCCCGGCCGCCGCGCCGCGCCCGGCGGCGCCGACGCCGCCCGCCGGCACCGCCTCCCTGCAGGTGCAATTCGCCACCGGCTCCGCCAGCCTGACCCCGGCGGCGGAGCGGACGCTGGACACGCTCGGCCGCGCCCTCACCTCCTCCGATCTGGGGGGCTACCGCTTCCGCATCGAGGGCCATACCGATACGGTGGGCAGCGCCGAGAGCAACCAGGCGCTGTCCGAGCGCCGCGCCGCCGCGGTGCGGGATTATCTGATGCAGCGCTTCGGCGTCGGCCCCGGCCGGCTGGATTCCGTGGGCCTGGGCGAGAGCCAGCCGGCGGTGCCGACCGCCGACGAAACGCCGGACGCCCGCAACCGGCGGGTCCAGATCGTCAATCTCGGCGGCTGAACGAACCCGTTCCGTGTCCGGTTTCGCAATGCTAGGTTGATTCAGACCTTCAGGAGTTCGTCCAGATGGTGCGCCTGTCCCTGTTCCTCGGCGCGAGCGCCCTGGCTTTGGCGCTGGCCCTGCCGGGCCCGGCCGCGGCCCAGAGCGACTCCGCCGCCCAATCGCTGATCGACCGGCTGCGGCCGAGCACCGGCTCCGGCAGCCGCGGCATCCGCGTGCCGACGGACCAGCCGGCCGCCGCCGCGCCGACCGCCCCGGCCCCGGTATGGCGCCCGGCCCCTTCCGCTGCCGTGCCGCATGCGGCGCCGGCGCCGCAGGTGGCCGCCCGACCCGCCCCGGTGCGGGAGACCACGGCGGACGCCCCCTCCGTCTCCATCACCGTCACCTTCGCCAGCGGCTCCGCCGCGCTGACGCCGGAAGCGGAGCGCGCCCTGGCCCCGCTCGGCCGCGCCCTGGCCTCGCCGGAGCTGGCGCCCTACCGCTTCCGCATCGAGGGCCATACCGACACGGTCGGCGATGCCGCGGTGAACCAGGCCCTCTCCGAGCGCCGCGCCGCCGCGGTGCGGGAATATCTCTCCCGCGTCTATCACGTGGACCCCAACCGGCTGGTCGCGGTCGGCTTCGGCTCCACCCAGCTTCTGGTGCAGACCGGGCCGCAGGTGCCGGACCCGCGCAATCGCCGCGTCCAGGTGGTGAATCTCGGCAACTGACGTCCTTGCCGAGAGGCCCGGCCCGTGGCCAATGAGCTGGACCCGACGGTGCGCCTGGCGCCGGGCAGCCTGCCGGAGCCGGCGCCCGAAGTCCCGCCCGCCGCCACGCGCCGCCCTGCCGGGCTGCTGATCGGCGGTGGGCTGGCGGTCGCCGCGCTGCTCGGCGGCCTGCTCTGGGTCCTGCTCCCGGGGGCGCCGCCCGGGCCGGCGCCGGAGATCGCCACCGCCCCACCCCGCCCCGTCCCGCCGGCCTCCCCGCTGCTGGAGGAAGCGGCCATCCTGCTGCTGCAGGCGGAGCAGCCGCGCATGGTGCGGGTGAAATCCAATCCTCGTGTCTTCGTCCTGCTGTTCACCGGGCTGGAGCAGCAGGGGGCGGCGCTGAACCGCATCGCCGCGCTGGTGGAAAAGCGCGGCCTGCCGCGCGACCGGCTGCTGAACGAGGCTGAGCTGGCCGCCGCCATCGCCGCCAGCGGCGACACCCCGGCCACCTGGTTCTACGGCCATGACTACCGCCTCGCCGACCTCACCCGCTTCTTCGCCCTGGCGGAGCGCGACCGGGTGGCGCTGAACGAGGCCGAGCTATGGGTCCGCGACCGGCTGCGGGAGGCCGTGGCCCAGGTGGCGCCGGGCGAGAGCCTGGCGCTGGTCTCCGCCGCCAATGCCGGGCCGCGGATGGACGCGGCCATGCGCGCCGCCATCCTGAAGCATGAATTGTCGCATGGCCATTACTTCACCTGGCCGGGCTTCGCCGAGCATGTCCACATGGTGTGGCGGGACCGCTTCACCGAGGCGGACCGCCAGGCGCTGACCAGCTTCCTCGGCCGCGAGGGCTACGACACCGGCAATGCCGAGCTGATGGCCAATGAGGCCATGGCCTATCTCCTCTTCACCCCCGATGCCCGGATCTTCAGCGCCGCCGCCCTCGGCGTGGCGGAGGCGCAGCTCGAACGGCTGCGCGGGCTGATGCGGGAGGGCCTGCCCCTGCCCTGAGGGGCGGCGGGGGCGCGATGGGCTGAGGCGGGTTCGCCGGAAGGCGTGCAGCACGCGGACGAAGACGGGGCCGAGGGCGTTCGTCCCGCGCCAGGACGGAGGCACCCTGCACCGGGGAGGGAGGCCAGGGGGCAGGCGCCCCGGCCGGCCAGCTTGGGAAGCGGCCCCTTCGGATGGGCGGCCGGGCTTGCCTTCCGCCGCGCGCCGCGGAGGATGCGCGGCATCCCGGACCCGCGGAGGGAAGGAAGGCGGCATGCGTTCGCTCGGCGCGTTGGACTGGCTGGCGCTCGGACTCTTCGCCCTCTCCTGGCTGGGCTATGCCTGGGCGGTGGACAAGGTGCCGGTGCTGCGGCGGCGCAGCGTGATCGCGGCGATGAACGAGCACCGCCACCGCTGGATGCGCACCATGATGCGGCGGGAGAACCGCATCATGGACACCCAGATCATCGGCAATCTGATGAACAGCACCTCCTTCCTCGCCAATACCGCCATCTTCATCCTGGGCGGGCTGGTGGCGATGATGGCGGCGCCGGAGCTGGGGGCGCGGGTCTTCGCCATGCTGCCCTTCGCCACCGTGCCCGACCCGGCGGCCTGGGAGCTGAAGATCTCGCTGCTGCTCTTCATCTTCGTCCGCGCCTTCTTCGAGCTGACCTGGGCGCTGCGGCAATTCAATTACTGCTCCATCGTCATGGGCGGGGTGCCGCACGGGCCGCCGGATGCGGCGGCGGAATTCCAGGCGAACATGGCGGCGGAGGTGGCGAACCGGGCGGCGCGGCACTTCAACACGGGGCTGCGCGCCTATTACTTCGGGCTGGCGGCGCTGGCCTGGATCCTTCACCCGCTGGCCTTGATCATGGCCTGCCTGCTGGTGGTGTGGGAGCTGTACCGCAGGGAATTCCGGTCCGAGGTCCGGAAGGCGCTGCAGGGATAAGGACCCGTCCCCCGACCCGCGGCGCGGCCCCAGGGACCCGGCCTGCGGCGCAAGCGCGGGGCGGAGCCTTCCCTGCCGGCTACCTGGCCCGCAGCCCCAGCGGCTGCAGCACCGCCTGCATCCGCGCGATCTCCTGCGGCACCATCGCGCGGAACTCGTCCGGGGTATTCGCCACCACCACCAGCCCCAGCTCCTCCACCCGCTGCCGCAGCGCCGGTTCCGCCAGCGCCGCCGCGGTATCGCGCTGGATGCGGGCCAGGATCTCGGGCGGTGTGCGGGCCGGCGCAACCAGCCCGAACCAGGCCACTGCCTCGAAGCCCGGAAAGCCACTCTCGGCGATAGTCGGCACCTCCGGCAGCGCCGGCAGCCGGTCCCGGGAGCTGACGGCGAGTGGCCGTAGCTCGCCGGCCTGTACCCGGCGCAGCAGGACGATGCTGCCGAGCGAGGCCTGGAGGCGGCCGGAGATCAGGTCCGCCACCATCTGTCCTTCATTGGTATAGGGCGTCGTCACCAGCTCGATGCCCGCCGCCTGCTTCAGCATCTCCATGCCGAGATGGGTGGAAAAGCCGATGCCGCTATGGCCGTAGCTCATCGCGCCGGGCTGCGCCTTCGCATGGGCGATGAACTCCGCGAGGCTGCGGGCCGGCACGGCAGGGTGCACCACCAGCAAGTTGCGGGTACGGAACAGCAGGGAGATGGGCGCCAGATCCCGCACCGGGTCATAGGGAATGGGCGGGTCCATGCTGACCCGCACCACCATGGCCCCATCCCCGGTATAACCGATGGTATAGCCATCCGGCGCCGCCTTCGCCACGCGATCGACGCCGATGGTGGCGGAAGCGCCCGGGACGTTCTGCACCACCACGGGCTGGCCCCAGGCGGCGGAGAGGCGCTCCGCGACCAGCCGGCCAGTGATGTCCGGGGAAGCGCCCGCCGCGAAGGGCAGGATCAGCGTCACCGGCCGTTCCGGCCAGGCGGCGGCGGCCGGCGTGGCGAGGGGCGCAGCGAGGGGCGCAGCCAGCAGGAGGCGACGCAGCAGCCGACCGAGAACCCGCCGCGGCATGGCGGACGGCGCGGCCGCCCCGGCCCGGCCGGCCGCCGGGCACATCCCTTGCCCGGAGAGACGGGCTTTCGAACGGTCCATCGCAGCATCTCCCCCGCCAGAATGGTCGGCAGCCGGGATGATGCGGGGCCGAAGGCCGGCACCGGGATGACATTCAGCCGGCGCGGCCGGGGGACGGCGTCACAGCCGCGTGATTCGCCCCGCCGTCAGGGCCGCTTCGCCACCGCCTCCACCTCCACCAGCGCGCCCAGCGCCAGGGCGGTGACGCCGATGCACACCCGGCTGGGCCGCGCGCCTTCCGGGAAGGCCTCCGCATAGGCGGCGTTCATTGCCGCGTAGTCGCGCTCGAAGCACGTCAGGTAGACCCGGCAGGAGACGACATGTTCCAGCCCCAGCCCCAGCGCGCCGAGGCTGGCCGTCAGATTGGCCAGGGCCCGCCTGGTCTGGGCGCCGATATCCGGCGGCAGCGGCGCCTCCGGCGCCGCCAGGTCCCGCCCGAGCTGGCCGGTGAAATGCACCCACCCATCCACCTCCACCGCATGGCTGGCGGGCGAGACAGTGGGCGGGAAGCCGGGCAGGATGTGGCGGGTGGGCAGTGCCACCCCCGCTACACCTTCTTCATCTGCACGGAATAGTTGCAGAGCCCGTAGCGGTATTCGCCGATGAAGCCTTCCGGGTTGAAGGCGCCGCTGGTGGCGATGGTGCGGTCCAGCGTCTCCGCCATGCGCACCGAACCATCCGCCCCCACCGTGCCGATCAGCGTCATGCCGGTCTGCGGGTTGATGACGAGGGAGGCGCGGCCCTGCTGCACCTGGATCTCGCGCGGCCCGGCCATGCCCTGGGGACAGGTGCGGGTGCGGTCGATGGTCAGCGTCACCTCCCCGACATATTGCCCGTCATAGCGGGTGACGGGGCCGGCGACGGGCGTGGCTGCCCGGGCCGCGCCCTGGCTGCCGAGGCTACTGGCTTCCGGGATCGAGGTCTCATTGGCGCAGGCGGCGAGGGCGAGCGCGAGGAACGGCAGGGCGGCACGCATGGCGGGATGTCAGCTCTCCGGAGGGTCTCCGGGCGAGGCCTCTTCCTTGCGGGCACCGTCCAGCAGCGCCTGGCGGCGCGCCTCCGCCCGCCGGTCATTTTCCTTCTCCGGGCCGGTGCGGCCGTGCCTGGCGCGGTTCGCCGCGGCCTCCGCTGCTGCTGCCTCGCGCGCCTTGGCCTTGCGCACCTGGTTCAGGTTGATGACCTCGCCCATGCCCAGGACGATATCGCCATTGCCGCCGCAGGGGAATTGCCGCTTGCGCTACCCAAAGTAACCGAGCCGTTCCCAAAGCCGTGCCGCCCAGGTAATCTCCCGGCAACCGAGCCCGCAAGAAGGGGCCGGACCGTCCAAGGAGAACACCATGCACCGCAGGGCCCTGCTGGGCAGTGCGCTGGCCGCGCCCGCCCTTCTGAGCTTCCCCGTGCACGCCCAGGCGCCCGTCACCTTGAACGGGGCCAGCCAATTCGGCGACGATCATCCCTATACCAGGGCCCTGGTGCGGTTCGAGGAGCTGGTGAAGCAGTACTGGGGCAAGCCGATCAATTTCGTGCTGCACAAGAACAGCAGCCTGGGGCTGGAGAAGCAGTACTTCGAATACATGGCGCAGGGCCGGGCGGTGGACTACGCCGTGGTCTCGCCGGCGCATATGTCCACCTTCTCCCGCGCCGCGCCTTTCGTCGATGCGCCCTTCATCTTCCGCGACCTGGCGCATTGGAACCAGGTGCTGGAGCAGGATCTGTTCAAGCCGGTGGCGGATGAGGTGGAGAAGCGCGCCCGCGTCGCGATGATCGGCTATGGCGGCGGCGGGGTACGGAACATCTTCTTCGCCAGGCCGGTACGGAATCTGGGCGAGCTGCGCGGGCTGAAGGTGCGGGTGCAGGGCGCGCCCATCTGGTCCCGCAGCTTCACCGCCGTGGGCATGTCGCCGACCGTCATCGCCTATAACGAGATCTACAACGCCATCCAGAACAACGTCATCGACGGTGGCGAGAACGAGGCGGCGGGCGTGGAGCAGATGCGCTTCTACGAGGTGGCGCCGCAGCTCGCGATGACGCAGCACGCCATCACCATCCGCCCGCTCTGCTTTTCCGTGCAGGTGCTGAACCGGCTGCCGACGGATCTGCAGGCCGCCATCCGCCGGGCAGGGCGGGAGGCGAGCGCCTTCCACCGCCAGGCGGAATCCGGCGCCGACAGCCAGATCCTGGAGACGCTGGAAAAGGCCGGCAAGCTGCACCGGGTGGAGTTCACCGACCGCGCCGAGATGAAGCGGCTGGTGGACCCGGTGATGGCTGCCTATGCGCGGGAGATCGATGCGGAGAACATCCTGAACCGCATCAACGCGCTGACGGCCTAGGGCCGAGCATCCAGCAGCACCCCCACCCTCCACGGCGCTGCGCGCCGCGGGCCCCTCCCTCCCGCCGCGACGCGCGGGAGGGCCGGGGTGGGGGCATTCCCCGCCCTCTCCTCAGGACCCCTGCATGCTCCTCCCCTCGCCCGGCGCGCCGGCGGCGCTCCGCCATCTCAACCGTGCGCTTTCCGGCGTGATCCTGCTGCTGCTGATCATCGCCGTCGGCATCCTCGTCATCCCGGTCAGCCTGCAGATCTTCTCCCGCTACACCACCCTCATCCCCAACTACATCTGGACGGAGGAGCTGGCGCGCTTCTGCCTGGTCTATGCCGTCATGCTCGGCGCCATGCTGGCGGTGCGGGAGGGCACGCATTTCACCGTCGATGTCTTCCCCAGGCTGACCACGCGGGGCGAGGCCAGGCTGGAGCTGCTCTCCGGCGTCTTCATCCTGCTCTTCGCCCTCGTCTTCCTCTGGTGGGGCTGGGAGTTCACCGAATTCGCCATCTATCGCATCAGCGAGCTGGCGGAGCTGCCGCTCTGGCTGATCCACATGGCCTGGCCGATCGCCGGCCTGGTCTGGCTGCTCTTCCAGGCGGAACGGATGCTGGATGCGGCCGCCGTGCTGCGGAATCCCATGGGAGACCGGATGTGATGGGCGGCAACATCCTCTCGGCCGGGGAAGCCGCGAGCATCCTCTTCGGCATCTTCTTCCTGCTGCTGGTGCTGCGGGTGCCCGTCGCGGTCTCGCTCGGCCTCGCCTGCCTGCCGATCCTGCTGATCGAGCCGCACCTCTCCCCCATGATGCTCGCCCAGGAGACCTTCAACGCCTACAACTCCTTCATCCTGCTGGCGGTGCCCTTCTTCCTGCTGACCGCCAATCTGATGAATATCGGCGGCATCACCGACAGGCTGATGAGCTTCTCCCGTGCGCTGGTCGGGCATTTCCCCGGCGGGCTGGCGCAGATCAACGTGGTGCTGTCGATCTTCTTCGCGGGGATCTCCGGAAGTTCGACGGCGGATGCCGCGAGCCAATCAAAGATCTTCATCGAGGCGCAGCGGAAGGAGGGCTATGACGACAGCTTCTCCGTCGCCATCACCGCCGTCTCCGCGGTGCTCGCCGTCATCATCCCGCCCTCGATCCTGATGATCGTCTGGGGCGGGGTGCTGACGGTCTCGATCGGGGCGCTGTTCCTGGCGGGCATCGTGCCCGGGCTGCTGATCGGGCTGGTGCAGATGGCGACCGTCCATGCCTATGCCAAGGCGCGGGGCTATCCCACCTATCCGCGCGCCACGCTCGGGCAGGTGTTCCACAGCTTCTTCGTCTCCATCCCGGCGCTGACCACGCCGCTCATCATCATCGGCGGCAAGATCTTCGGCTGGTTCACCGCGACGGAATCCGCCTGCATCGCCGTGCTCTATGCCGGCTTCCTCTCCCTCGCGGTCTATCGGGAGATGAACTTCAAGGGGCTGGTCGCGGCGCTGGCGGATACCGGGCGGCTGGCCGGCGTCGCGCTGTTCTGCGTCGGCACGGCCAGCGCCTTCGGCTGGCTGCTCGCCTTCTACCAGATCCCGCAGGCGCTGCTGGCCAATGTCCAGGCCTGGGGGATGGGGCCGATCGGCACCGGCTTCTTCATCTCGGCGGTGTTCCTGCTGGTGGGCTGCTTCCTGGATGCCATCCCGGCCATCATCATCGTCGGCGCCATCCTGCAGCCTTTGGCCCAGGGGGTGGGGATGGACCCGGTGCATTTCGCCATGATCGGCATCGTCTCCCTGGCCTTCGGCCTGGTGACGCCACCCTACGGGCTCTGCCTGATGATCGCCTGCTCGGTCGCCGGCATGCGCATCGCCGATGCGCTGAAGGATACCTGCATCATGCTGCTGCCCATGCTGGCGGTGCTGGCGGCGATCATTCTCTTTCCGCAGGTCGTGCTGTTCCTGCCCGGGCTGATCTCCCCGGAATTCCTCCGGTAAGCGTGAAGGCCGGCGTCGCGAACGGTGCCGGCCGCGGGACGTTGCCGCCCCGCAACCGGAGGAGCGCCGATGAGTTCGACCATCCTGCTGATCATCCTCATCATCGTGCTGCTGGGGGTGCTGCCCACCTGGCCCTACAGCGCCGGCTGGGGTTATTACCCGAGCGGCATCCTCGGCGTGATTGTCATCGTGCTGCTGATCATGGCGCTGACCGGGCGGCTGTAGCGTCCCGGGGCCGGAGTTCGCCGCCGGCGCGGCGCCCTTCGAACCGGGCCACCCGCCTTCGCTTCCAGTGCCCTGCCTGTCCGCGCCGTCCGCCGCCGGCCGCGAGCGGACCGGGCGGGAGAGCAGCGCCCCGCTGACACCGGCAGGACCCCTGCGGCAGGATGCGGCATGCGTCCCACCGCCGCGACTCCACCCGCCTGCCTTGCCCGGCTCAACCCCAACGCCATGGAGCGGCTGCTCGGCCGCAACGCCATGGCCGCGGGCCAGGCCTATCTGCGGCAAGGCCGGGTCCTCGGCCTGGAATTCGCCGAGGATGGCGAGACGATCCATGCCACGACCAGGGGCTCGGCGCAGGTGCCCTACCGGCAGGAGATCGCTGTCAGCCGGCCGCCCGGCGGCAGCTTGCGCATCATCGGCGATTGCACCTGCCCCGTTGGCCATAATTGCAAGCATGTGGCGGCCGCCCTGCTGGCAGCGCGGCAGCAGCTCGTCGGCCTCCGGCCGCCGCCGTCCCGCGCCCCCCAGCCCGCCGCGCCCCCGCCGGCGCCGGTGCTGCCCGGGGACATCGCCCTCTGGCTGCAGGCGCTGAGCCAGGCGGTGGAGGGCGAGGACTACCCGCCCAACCTCCGCAACCGGCTGTTCTACGTGCTGCACGCCCCACCCGAGGCCCCGTCCCGCCTGCGGATCGAGGCCTGGAGCGCCACCCTCCGCAAGGATGACAGCCTGGGCGAGCCCCGCCGGCTGGGCAGCTTCAACCCGGCGACGCCGCCGCGGCATTTCCGTCCCTCCGACCGCTGGCTGATGCCGCGCCTTGCCCGGCTGGCGCATCGCCTGGGCGACATCGCGGCGGACGAGGCGCCGGAGGCGCTGCTGCGCCGGGCGATCGCCACCGGCCGCGCCCGCTGGGGCAGCGTGGACGGCCCGGCGGTGACGGAAGGCCCGCCCCGCCGCGGCCGGCTGGGCTGGGCGCTGCGGCCGGACGGCCACCAGCAGCCGGAGCTGGTGCTGGAGCCCGGCCTGCTTGGGCTGAGGCTGCCCGCGCCCTGGTATGCGGCGCCGGAGACCGGCGTGCTGGGTCCGGTGGAATTGGCCGAGCCGCCGGAGCTGGCCCGCCAGCTCCTGGCGGCGCCGCCCATCCCGCCGAACTGGGCGGCCAGGGTGCGGGAGGAGCTGGGCCAGCGCCTGCTGCCCGACCGCCCCCTGCCGCTGCCCGCCACCCTGCCGGAGCCGGAACTGGTCTGCGGCCCGCCTCGGCCGGTGCTGCGCCTGACCGGCATCGCGCCGCCCTACCATTTCGGCGGCGGCTTCGGCCCAGCGCGGCCTGTCCTGCCCGTCGCCCGGCTGGGCTTCGGCTACGGCCCGTTCCGCATCCTCCGGGGCGAGACGGTGCCCGAGATCCAGGGCCATGCCGGGCGGCTCTACCGCGTCAGGCGGGACCGCGGGGCGGAGTTGGCGGCGGAGCGGCGCCTCGGCACCCATGGGTTCGCCAGCCTTGCCCGCCTGCGGCCCTACCTTCCCGCATCCCAACCGGATTTCGTCCTGTCCGGGGAGGGCGGGCTCGAGGCTTGGCTGGATATCCTGCTGAATGGGGTGCCGGCGCTGCGGGAGGCAGGCTGGGAGGTGGAGGTGGCGGAGGATTTCCCCATCCGCCTCGCCGAGCCGGAGGGGGAGCTGGCGGCCGAGCTGCGCCCGGAGCAAGGCAGCGGCATCGACTGGTTCGACCTGCATCTCGGCGTGACGGTGGCGGGCGAGCGGCTCGACCTCGTGCCGCTGCTGGTGGCGCTGATCGCCGGCGGCGGCGGCGCCGCGCTGCGGGAGGCGGCGGCGACCGAACCGGACGGGCCGGAGGGGCCGGACCGACGGCTGTGCCTGCCCCTGCCGGATGGCCGCTATCTGCCCCTGCCGCTCCGCCAGCTCCGCCCCCTGGTCCTGGCGCTGGAGGAGGTCTTCGCCGCCGGCGGGGCGGCGGAGGATGGGCGCTTCCGCTTCGGCAGGCAGGATGCCGCGGCGCTGGCGGCGCTGGAGGAGGGCTCCGGCCTTGCCTGGCAGGGCGGGGAGCAGCTCCGCGCCCTCGGCCGGCAGTTGCGGGTGGCGGGCGGCGCCATCCCGCCGGTGGCGCTGCCGCCGGGCTTCGCCGGGGCGCTGCGGCCCTACCAGGCGCAGGGCGTCGCCTGGCTGCAATTCCTGCGGGAGGCCGGCTTCGGCGGCGTGCTGGCCGACGATATGGGCCTGGGCAAGACGGTGCAGACCCTGGCGCATCTGGCCGTGGAGCAGGCGGCGGGGCGGCTGGACCGGCCGGCGCTGATCGTCTGCCCCACCAGCCTGATCCCCAATTGGCTGATGGAGGCAGCGCGCTTCGCGCCGATGCTGCGCGTGCTGCCGCTGCACGGCGCCGGGCGCAAGGCGCGCTTCGCCGAGATCGGCGCGCATGACCTGGTGCTGACCACCTACCCGCTGCTGGCCCGCGACCACGCGGTGCTGACGGCGCAGGAATGGCATGTGGTGGTGCTGGACGAGGCGCAGGCCATTCGCAACCCGGAGGCGGAGACGACGCGCCGGGCGCGGGCGCTGCGGGCGCGGCAGCGCATCGGCCTGTCCGGCACGCCCTTGCAGAACCATCTGGGCGAATTGTGGTCGCTGTTCAATTTCCTCGCCCCTGGCTTCCTCGGCGATGCGCGCGCCTTCCGCAGCCGCTACCGCACGCCGATCGAGAAGCATGGCGATGCCGGGCGCCAGGCGGTGCTGCACCGCCGGGTGCGCCCTTTCCTGCTGCGCCGGACCAAGGAGGAGGTGGCGGCCGAGCTGCCGCCCAAGACCGAGATCACCGAGCCGGTGGAGCTGGGCGAGGCGCAGCGCGCGATCTATGAGGGCATCCGCCTTTCCATGCATGCCAAGGTGCAGGCGGCGATCGCCGAGCGCGGCCTGGCGCGCTCCGGCATCGTCATCCTGGATGCGCTGCTGAAGCTGCGCCAGGCCTGCTGCGATCCGCGCCTGCTGCCGATGGCCTCCGCCAGGGCCGGCCGCACCGGCTCCGCCAAGCTGGACCGGCTGATGGAGCTGCTGCCGGTGCTGCTGGCCGAGGGCCGGCGGGTGCTGGTCTTCTCGCAATTCACCTCCATGCTGGCGCTGATCGAGGCGCGGCTGCGCGAGGGCGGCATCCACCACCTGCTGCTGACCGGCGAGACGCAGGACCGCGCCACGCCGGTGCGCCGCTTCCAGGCCGGAGAGGTGCCGGTCTTCCTTATCAGCCTGAAGGCCGGCGGGGTGGGGCTGACGCTGACGGCGGCGGACACCGTCATCCATTACGATCCCTGGTGGAACCCGGCGGTGGAGGAGCAGGCGACGGACCGGGCGCACCGCATCGGCCAGGACAAGGCGGTGTTCGTGCATCGCCTGGTCGCCCTCGGCACCGTCGAGGAGAAGATGGCGGTGCTGAAGGAGCGCAAGCGCGCCTTGGTGGATGCGGTGCTGGCGGCGGAGGCGGGCGGCGCCCTGGCGCTGACCGAGGCGGATATCGAGGCGCTCTTCACCCCAGCCTGACATTGGCCGGCGTGACATCCCCCGGCGCTTGCGGCAGGCTGCGCCCGGATATGGGAGGGGACGCCGATGAAGCTCGGCCTGTCGATCGGCTATTCGAAGGCGCAGCTCGATTTGCCGGTGAAGCTGGTGCAGCGGGCGGAGGAGCTGGGCTACGACACGGTGTGGACGGCCGAGGCCTATGGCACGGATGCCGTCACGCCGCTGGCCTATCTCGCGGCCGTCACGAAGCGCATCAAGCTGGGCACCGCGGTGATGCAGCTCGCCGCGCGCTCGCCCGCCAATGCGGCGATGTGCGCCGGCACGGTGGATGCGCTGGCGGGCGGCGGGCGGTTCATCGCGGGGCTTGGCGTGTCCGGGCCGCAGATCGTGGAGGGCTGGTATGGCGAGCCCTGGGGGCGGCCCTATTACCGGGTCAAGGACTATGCCGCCATCATGCGCAAGATCTGGAAGCGGGAAGAACCGCTGACGCATGCGGGGACGGAGATCAGCCTGCCCTATACCGGCGAAGGCGCGCTCGGCGTCGGCAAGCCGCTGAAATCCATCCTGCACATGAACCCGGACATCCCGATCTATCTCGGCACCGAGACGGATGCGATGGTCCGCTTGACCGGCGAGATCGCCGATGGCTGGCTGGCGCTGGGCTTCGTCCCCGGCTCGCTCTCCCACCACATGCCGATGCTGGAGGAAGGCTTCCGCCGCTACGAGAAGGCGACGGGCAAGAAGAAGACCCGCGCCGACTTCACCATCCAGGCCTCCTGCCACGTCATCGTCGATGAGGACGTGAAGGCGGCGCTGGCGCGGCTGAAGCCGGAGGTGGCGCTGTACGTCGGCGGGATGGGCCACAAGGACAAGAATTTCCATAAGGACATGATGATCCGCCGCGGCTTCGGCGACGCCGCCGCGCGCATCCAGGAGCTGTACCTGGCCGGGCGCAAGGAGGAGGCGAACGCCGCCGTCCCGGATGAGTGGGTGGACATGAAGTCCCTGGTCGGCCCGCCGGCGCGGATCAAGGAACGCTTCAGGGCCTGGGAGGAAAGCGGGGCGGATGCGCTGACCGTGCGCTCCCGCCAGCCGGAGGCGATCGAGGTGATGGCCGAGGCGGCCAGGCTGAATCTGGGGGCGGCGGCATGAGCGCGTCCGATGACCGGAGCGCCGCAGGGCGCGGAGGTCTGAATCGGCCGCGCGGGCCGTTTAGGATCATCGACGCGCAGGTGCATATCTGGGGCAGCGGCGAGCCCTCCGGCCTGCATCGCAAGACGCCGGTCTTCACAGCGGAAGAGCTGCTGCGGGAGATGGACGAGGCCGGGGTGGATGCGGCGGTGATCCACCCGCCGATGTCCTGGGACCCGGGCGCCAACGACATCGCCGAGGCGGCGGCGGCGAAGTACCCGGACCGCTTCGCGGTGCTGGGCCAGGTCGATCTGACGACGCCGGAGGAAAGCCGGAAGACGCTGCGGGGCTGGCGCAACCGGCCGGGCCAGAAGGGGCTGCGCTTCCCGCTGGTGCGCAAGGAACAGCGGGACTGGCACAGCGACGGCACCATGGAATGGCTGTGGCCCGTCGCCGAAGCGGAGGGGCTGCCGGTGGCGCTGCTGGCCGGACGCTTCCTGCCGAGCTTCCGCCGCATCGCCGAGGCGCATCCGAAGCTGCGCCTCATCATCGACCATTGCGGGCTGATGCGGGAGGCGATGGACGAGGCGGCCTTCGTGACGCTGGATGACCTGGTGGCGCTGGCGAAGCTGCCCAACGTGGCGGTGAAGGCCACCGGGGCGCCGGGCTACTCGACGCAGCCCTACCCCTTCCGCAACGTGCATGACGCGCTGCACCGGACCTTCGACGCCTACGGGCCGAAGCGCTTCTTCTGGGGCACCGACATCACCCGCATGCCGTGCAGCTACCGGCAATGCGTGACGATGTTCACGGAGGAACTGCCCTGGCTGAAGGGAGAGGATCTGGAATGGGTGATGGGGCGCGGGATCGCCGAGTGGATCGGGTGGGACTTCGAATTCAGCCGCTGACGCCGCCGCAGATTTGCGTCCACCGTGGCCGGGCCTCCGCCGCGCGCCGATGAAGCGGCCCGCCCGTTGACCTGCCGCGGCTTTGCCGCGGCAGGCTGTGCCGGATGGCAGCCCTGAGAGCCGCCTCGGGGCCCCCGCGAAGGCGCGCAGCGACTTCGTGGGGAGCTAGGCCAGTTGCGGCGTCTTCTTCTCCCACTCGGCCAACACCACTTCGCTCGGCACCACATCGTAGCGGGTGCGCTGCACGGTCAATGATGCCTCGTGCAGCTTCTGGTCATGGGTGGCGATCGCATCCTCCACCACCACCGGGTAGTAGTCGTAGAAGCCGGCATCGCGCGCGGTGCTCTCGACGCAGCCTTGGGTCACGAAGCCGCAGCATACCACGGTACGGATGCGGTGGACGCGCAGGATCATGTCCAGGTTGGTGCCGACAAAGGCGCTGCTGCGCCACTTCTGCACGATGATGTCGGGAGGCTCCGGCTGCAGCCCGGGCACGAATTCCGCGCCCCAGCTTCCCACCAGGCACATTTCTGCGTCGTTCGGGTCCAGCTTGTTGTGCAGCGCCATGAAGCGCAGCCAGCCGGGGGAGGTGGATTTCCCATCCGGCAGCTTCTGGTTCTGGATGAAGATCACCTTGCACCCCGCCGCCCGGGCGCGGTCCACCAGCTTCGCCGCCGCGGCGATGGCGGCGGGGAAGGCGGACATGTCCTTGCCCCCGCGGGCGAAGACCCCGCCCTCCGAGCAGAAATCATTCTGTGGATCGATCACCACCACCGCGGTATGCGCCGGATCCACCAGCTCATGCATCTCGGTGAAGACTTCGTGTCCGTCGATGACCAGCATCGCCTCCTCCTCCCCTACTTCGTCACCGTGATCCAACGCAGATTGACCGTGTCATCCGCCAGCGGCGTCGCCGTCACGCCGCGCCGCGCCGCCCAGACGATGACCTGCTGGTGCAGCGGGACATAGGCGATGTCCCGGCGGAAGATGGTATGGACCTCATTGATCAGCTTGCGCCGCTCGTCGCGGTCGATGCTCTGGCCGATGCGCTTCAGCAGCGCGTCCACGTCCGGGTTGCGGTAGCGGCCGGCATTGAAGGTGCCCTGGCCCTCGCCGATCGCCACCGTCGGATTGTCGTCCTGGCGGGTGGCGAGGTTGTAGAAGAAGGCCTCCAGCGCATCGAAGGAATTGGGCGTCCAGCCCTGCAGGTACATGTCCGGCCGCTCGGCCAGCAGGCGCTGGAAATAGACCGACTTGGTCTGCGACAGCAGCGTGGCACGGATGCCCACGCGCGCCAGCATGGCGCTGACCGCGACGCAGATCGCCTCGTCATTCACGTAGCGGTCGTTGGGGCAGCGGAGCTGCAGCGCGAATCCCTCCGGATAGCCCGCCTCCCGCAGCAGCCGCCGGGCGCCATCCGGGTCGTAGGGCAGGCGCCGGTCCTCAGCCTGGCTGTAGCCCTCGACGCCGGGCCCCACCAGCAGCCCGGTCGGCCGTGCCGCGCCGCGCATCACGGTGCGGCGCACCGCCTCGATGTCGATGGCGCGATAGATCGCCTCCCGCACCCGCAGGTCGCGCAGCGGGTTGGGCTGGCCGTTCAGCAGCGTCTCGCCGGAGTGGTTGACGCCGAAATACAGGGTGCGGATCTCCGGCACCTCCAGCACCTGCACGCCCGGCACCGCGCGCAGCCGGGCGATGTCCTGGGTCGGCACCGGATGCACCAGATCCAGCTCGCCGGAGATCAGCGCCGCCATGCGCGTCGGGTCGGAGCGCACCGGGGTGAATACCACGGTATCGACATTGCCCTCGTTCTTCCCCCACCAGCCGGTATTGCGCAGCAGCACGGTGCGCTGGTCCGGCGCGCGGGACTGCACGCGATAGGCGCCGCTGCCATTGGCGTTCAGCGTGGTGAAGCCGGTGCGGCCCTGGTTGTTGTTCGCCACCTCCACCGCATTGTTCGCCCGCGACCAGCCCTCGTCCAGGATCAGGATATTGGCCAGCTCGTTCAGCAGCGTGGCGCGCGGGCCCTTGGTGACGATGTCGACGGTGTGGCTGTCCACCTTCTCGACGCGCAGGATGCCGGAGGTGTGGGATTGCACGTTGGAGCTGGGCGAGGCGGCGCGCGCCAGGCTGAACACCACGTCGTCGGCGTCGAAGCTCTCGCCGCCCTGGAATGTCACGCCCTGGCGCAGCACGAAGCGCCAGCGGTCCGGCGCCTCCGTCGTCCAGCTCACCGCCAGCGCCGGTTCGATGCTGTGGTCGCGGCTGCGCGTCACCAGCGGGTCGTAGACATTGCTCAGGAAGCGCAATGTCATCGTCTCGTTGTTCGCATGCGGGTCGAGCGAGAGGGCGTCGCTCTGATAGGCCCAGCGCAGGGTTTCCGCCGAAGCGGGCGCAGCCGGCAGCAGCGCACCCGCCGGCGCGGCCAGCAGCAGCGCGCCCAGCAGGACGCGGCGTAAGGTTCTGATGATCATGAGGCACTCCCGCGGCGTGGCTGCGGCGTGCCTGGCGTATTCCCGGGCGGGGAGGGTGCGGGCCCGGGCGGCGATGGTCAAGCGGGACGCGGCTGCGGCACCTACACCTGGCGCGGCAGCACCCCCACCCCAACCCTCCCCCGCAGAGCGGGGGAGGGAGGAATCAGACGTTGAAGCGGAAGAGCAGGACGTCGCCGTCCTTCACCACGTATTCCTTGCCTTCCACGCGCATCTTGCCGGCGTCCTTGGCGCCGGCCTCGCCGCCCAGGGCGACGTAGTCGTCATAGGCAATGGTCTCGGCGGCGATGAAGCCCCTTTCGAAATCGCCATGGATCACGCCGGCCGCCTGCGGCGCCTTAGTACCCTTGGTGATGGTCCAGGCGCGCGTTTCCTTCGGCCCCACGGTGAAGTAGGTGATCAGGCCGAGCAGCGCGTAGCCGGCGCGGATGACGCGATCCAGGCCACTGTCCTCTAGGCCGAGGGAGCCGAGGAACTCGCCGCGATCCTCCTGCGGCATCTGGCTGATCTCCGCCTCGATGGCGGCGGAGACCACCACGGCGCGGGCGCCCTGCGCCGCGGCCATGGCGAAGACCTTTTCCGAGTGCGCATTGCCGGAGGCGGCGCTGGCTTCCTCCACGTTGCAGACGTAGAGCACCGGCTTCGTCGTCAGTAATTGCAGACGCTTCGCCGCTTCCTCTTCGCCCTTGGGGACGGCGGTGCGCGCCGGCTTGCCCTCCTGCAGCGCCTTGACGATGGGCTCGATCAACGCCAGCTGCGCCTGGCTCTCCTTGTCGCCGCCGCGGGCGCGCTTCTGCAGGCCGATGGCGCGCTTCTCCAGCCCCTCAAGATCGGCGAGCATCAGCTCGGTCTCCACTGTCTCCGCATCCCGCACCGGATCGACGCTGCCCTCCACATGGGTGACGTCGGAATCCTCGAAGCAGCGGAGGACATGGACGATGGCGTCCACCTCCCGGATGTTCGCCAGGAATTGGTTGCCCAGCCCCTCGCCCTTGGAGGCGCCGCGGACCAGGCCGGCGATATCGACGAATTCCAGGCTGGTGGGGACCACCTTCTGGCTCTTGCCGATCCTCGCCAGCACCTGCAGCCGCGGATCGGGCACGCCGACGCGGCCGACATTCGGCTCGATGGTGCAGAAGGGATAGTTGGCCGCCTGCGCCGCGGCGGTCTCGGTCAGCGCGTTGAACAGGGTGGATTTGCCCACATTGGGCAGGCCCACGATGCCGCAGTTGAAACCCATTGTCTTCGCCCCGCATCCGAGAGGGGCTCTGCCCCTCTCGGGCTCACCCCGCCAAAGGCCGAAAGGCCTTTGGAAACCATGAATTTGAAACCCGACGACCCAACCGCGAAACTCAAGGGTTCCAAGGGCCCTTCGGCCCTTGGCGAGGGAGAGTTTGAGGGGTTGCGGCACTGCCGCAACCAGAGCTCCCCTCAAGCCACCGCCAGGGCCGCCGCCAAAGCCTCCGCAATGGACGCCGCCGCAATCCGCGCCGCCCCGTCATCCGTCCCCAGCGCCAGCGCCGCGGCCCGCAGCGGCGGCACCAGGCTCGCCGGCAGCGCGCCGGCGCGCCGCGCCGCCGTGGCAATGCGCATCGCCTGTTCCGTCGGCGTGCCGCCCGGGCCGATGATGGCCGCCGCCTCCACCAGCAGGGAGGCCGTCAGCGCCGCATCCCCCACCGTCGCCAGCACCGCGCGCTGCCGCCGCACATCCGCCAGCGGCCCGCCGCTATGGTCGCCCACCTGCACCGCCGCCACCTGCCGCAGCGAGGCCGCGACGCCAGCGAGCGCCCCTGCCTCGCGCACCAGCGCCGCCGCCAGCGCCGCGGCGGCGTTGGCGAAATCCTCGGCGCCCGGGCCGCCGAAGCCGTGGCCGAACTCGCCGTCCTCGCCCATATCCATCAGCCAGCCTCCTGCGTCAGCAGCGCGACGCGCGTCATGAACTCCTCCGGCTTTCCGGTCGCCAGCAGGGGCGCCGCCTCGGCCACCGCCTCCAGCAGCCGGGCCAGCCAAGCCTCATCCACCTTGGCGAAATTGCCCAGCACATGGCCCGTCACCCGGTCCTTGTGCCCGGGATGGCCGATGCCGAGCCGCACCCGCCAGAATTCCGGCGACCCCAGCGCCCGCTGCATGTCCCGCAAGCCGTTATGCCCGGCCGCGCCGCCGCCCTTCTTCACCCGCACCTTGCCCGGCACCAGGTCCAGCTCGTCATGGAAGGCGGCGATGCAATCGGGCGGAATCTTGTGGAAGGCCGCGGCGGGCTGCACCGCCTCGCCGGAGCCGTTCATGTAGGTGAGCGGCTTCAGCGCGATGATCTTCACGCCGCCGATGCCGCCTTCCGCCACCAGCCCCTTGAAGCGCTGCCGCCAGGGGGAGAAGCCATGGCGCCGGGCGATCTCGTCCAGTGCCATGAAGCCGATATTGTGGCGGTGCCGCGCCTGGGAGGGCTCGGGGTTGCCGAGCCCGACCCACAACAGGGGCCCCTTGGGCAGCGGGCCGCCGGAAGGGAGGGCGGTCCCCGTCGCAGGACCGGGGCGCGCCATCCCGCCGCCTTACTTCTTCTTGGCCGCGGCGGCAGGGGCCTTCTGCTTGGTGGCGTCCGGCGCGGCCGGCGCGGCGGCGGGGGCGGGCGCCTCCTCCTGCACCGTCGGCGCGGCGATGGTCGCCACCACGAAGTCGCGGTCGATCACCGACTTCGTGCCGAAATGGTCCTTCACCGCGGACCAGCGCAGGCTGTCGCCGATGCCGGCCTCAGCCAGGTCGATCTCGAAGCCCTCCGGCACCGCATCCGGGTCGGCCAGCACTTCCAGCTCGCGCCGCACCACGTTCAGCACGCCGCCGGCCTTGATGCCCGGGCAGGTCGCCTCGTTCAGGAAATGCACCGGCACCCGCACGCGGATGCGCTGGCCCACCGCCAGGCGCTGGAAATCCACATGGATCGGGCGGTCCGTGACCGGGTGGAACTGCACGTCGCGCATCAGGGTGCGCACGGTCGTGCCATCCTTCACCGCCACCTCATAGAGGTGGGACTGCCAGCCGCCCTTCTGCAGCTCCTTCATCACGTCGCGCGGGTCGAGGGCGATGAGCGTCGCCTCCTGCTTCGCGCCGTAGATCACCGCAGGGACGAGTCCCTGCCGCCGGGTCGCACGTGCCGCCCCCTTACCGGCCCGCCCGCGCGCCTCGGCCTCGATCCGAATCGTCTGGACCATGGTCGTGCTCCGCTTGGTATGGGTATGGACCTGGCCCGCGCCGATAGGGCCCGGAAACAGGTACGCCGGCCTCCAGGGGTGCCGGCGCGGCGCGGCCCTTAGCGGATCGGGGCGGCCGGCGCAACGGCGAAAGGGCTTGACGGGCGGCCGGACGGCCCTCCCCAGGCCGGTACCATCACGGAGCGTTTCGTGCCAGGGCGATCCTGATCTAGCGTCGCGGCATGGATTTCATCGTTTTCGGCCTGCTGCTGGTGGGCGGCTTCTTCCTCGGCTGGGGCCTCGGCATCGCCGGCTGGCTGAAGGCGGGGCGACTGGAGCAACGGGTTGCGGTGCTGGAGCAGCGCCTGGCGGCCCGGGGCATGGCCGAGGGCACGCCGGCGGCAGCCGTCGCGCCCGGGGCGGCGGCTGCCACGTCCGTCCCTTCCCCCTGGGCGGCGCCGCCGAGGCCGGAACCGGCCGCCGCGCCGGCGGAGCCGAGGCCGGCCCCGGCCGAGGCCGTCGCCCCGCCGCCGCCCCGCCCGGGGCTGGAGGAGGCGCTGACCCTCCGCTGGGGCGTCTGGCTGGGCGCCGCGGCGTTGCTGCTGGCCGGCATCTTCCTGGTGCGGACGGCGGTGGAGGAAGGCTGGCTCGGCCCCGGCCCGCGCTGCGTGCTGGCGGCGCTGCTGGGGCTGGCCATGGTCGCCGGGGCGCTGTGGCTGCGGCGGCTGCCGCAGGCGGCGCGGCCGAACCTTCCCTGGCCGGACCAGGCGCCGGCGGCGCTGGCGGCGGGCGGCGTGGCGCTGCTGTTCGGCGCGGCCTATGCCGCCGGCCCGCTCTACGGCCTGGTGCCGCCGCTGCTCGCCTTCGCCCTGCTGGCGGCGGCGGCGCTGGCGGGCGTCGCCCTGGCGCTGCTCTTCGGCCCGCTGGTCGCCGCCATCGGCATCGCCGGCGCCTATCTGACGCCGGCCCTGGTGCAGACGGCGGACCCCTTCCTGCCCGGCCTCTACGCCTATCTGCTGGCCGTCACCGCGGCGGCGCTGGTGGTGCTGCGGCAGGTGGCGGCGGCGTGGCTCGGCTGGGCGGCCAGCGCCGCGGCGGCGCTCTGGGTGCTGGCGGGCGGCATGGTGGCCGGCAGCGGGGAGGCGCTCTGGGCCCCTGCCCTCTTCGCCCCGGCAGCGGCGGCGCTGCACCTCTTCCTGCTGCCGGGGGCGGCGCTGGACTCGGGCATCGGGCGGCGGCTCGCCTTCCTGCCCTTCGTGCTGCTGGCGGCGGCGGCGCTGCTGCTGGTGCCGGGGGCGGAGAGCCCCTGGCCGGCGATCGGCATGCTGGCCTTTGGCCCGGTGGCGATCGCCCGGGCCTGGCGGGAGGACAGGCTCGCCGCCCTGCCCTGGCTCTCCGCCCTGGCCGGGCTGCTGATGCTGCTGCTCTGGCGGGTGCCGGGCTGGCTGCCGGCGGAGGAGGCGGTGACGGTCGCCGGGGTGGCGCAGGCCATGCTGCCGATCCATCCCTGGCTGCCGGAGGCGCTGCGGCCCTTCCTCGGCGCCGCCCTGGCGCTGGCGCTGCTGCACGCCCTGGCGGGGGCCTGGCAGGAGGGGCGGAGCGCACGGCCCCTGGCCTGGGCGGCGCTGCCGGCGGCGGTGCCGGTGCTGGCGTTGCTCGCCGCCTATGCGCGGGTGCGGGGCTTCGCCCTGGATGCGCGCTGGGCGCTGGCGGCGCTGGCCCTGGCGGCGGCGCTGACGGGCTGGGCGGCGCGCGCCGCCCGGCAGGGCGCGACGGCGCGGGCGGGCGCGCATGCGGCCGGGGCGGTGGCGGCGCTGGCGCTCGGCGCCGCCATGCTGCTCAGCGACCAGTGGCTGACCCTCGCCATCGCCCTGCTGCTGCCGCCGCTCGCCTGGATCGAGGGGCGGGCCGGGCTGCCCGCCCTGCGCTGGGTCGCCCTGGCGGTGGCGCTGGTGGTGCTGGCGCGGCTGCTGCTGAACTGGAACGTCGCCGAGTATGCACTCGGCACCACGCCGCTGCTGAACGGGCTGCTGCCGGCCTATGCCGCGCCGGCCGCCGGCTTCGCCCTGGCCGCCTGGGTCTTCGCCCGACGGCGGGAGGATGCGGTGGTGGGGGTGCTGGAGGGTGGGGCGCTCGCCCTCCTCACCGCCCTCGTGCTGCTGGAAATCCGCCACGCCATGGGCAGCGGCGCGCTGCTGCCGGAGGCGGCGATCGGCTTCCGCGAAATGGCGCTGCAGGCGACGGCGCTCGCCGTGCTCGCCAGCCTGGCGCGAGGGCTGGATCGGCGGCTCGGCGGGCGGGAGGTGCTGGGCTGGGGGTGGCGGCTGCTCTTCCTGGGGCTGGCCGGGTTCTCCCTGGTGCTGCTGGCGGAGAACCCGGCCTTCACCCCGGGCGAGACGCTCTGGCCCTGGCCGGTCTTCAACGAGCTGAGCCTGGCTTTCCTGGTGCCGGCCGTGCTGGCCGGCTTCGCGGCGCGGCGGGCGGCGGCGCCCTGGCTGGCGCGGGTGCTGGCGGTGCAGGCGCTGCTCGGCGCCTTCGCCTGGGTGACGCTGACGGTGCGGCACCGCTTCCACCCGGTGGAGATGGCGCTGGATTTCGAGGAGGTCCCGGCCGCCGAGCTCTGGGCCTATAGCGGTGCCTGGCTGGCCTTCGGTGGGGCGCTGCTGGCGCTGGGGATCAGGACCGGGGCCAAGGCGCTGCGGCTGGCGGCGCTCGCGGTGATCGGCCTGACCATCGGCAAGGCCTTCCTGGTGGATATGGCGGAGCTGACCGGGCTGTGGCGGGTGCTGAGCTTCCTCGGGCTGGGGCTGGCGCTGATCGCGCTGGGCTGGGTCTATCGGCGCTTCGTGGTCAGCCCGGCGCCGCCGCCCGTGCCGGCCGGGCCGGGCTGAGCCAGGCGGGGCGCTGAAGCGGGATCGGTTGAGCCTCGCTCACCGTCCCGCTCCGGTTCATTGTCTGGTGGCGTGATCCATGGTTTCGCCGATTTGGCCTCAACCGATCACGCTCTGACAGGCTGCTGAAAAAGTCCCCCGGCATCGCAACGGAGTCCGATAAAGAGTCGAGGGACGGCGCGTCGCGAATCAACCGCGCGCATCGGCGCGACGCGAAGCAAGGTTGCGCCGGTGCCCTCCGATTTTCCTTTTTCAGCAGCCTGCTAGAGCGGCTTCACGCTGACTGTGCAGCGCGAAACCGCTCTAGCTTATGGATTGTAGAGCAGATTCACGCCTCCGCGCGATGCCGCCCTCCGGCGATCTGCTCTAAGCGTCCGGCGTCAGCGCCGCCGGCGTCACCTCCCACACCCGGCCGCCATCCTTCGGCGGGGCGCACCAGATCGGCAGGGCGTTCGGGGTGCGGACATTCGGCTCATGCCCGAAGGCCAGGCGCAGGGCGCGCATCAGCGCCCCATGCGCCACCACCAGCACCGGGCCGGGCCGGGCCGTGGCACGGTTGATGGCGCCGACCGCGCGGTCGTGCAGGGCGGCGAAGGTCTCGGCACCGGCGGGCGTGTAGGTGCCGGCGATCCAGTCATCATACCAATCGCCCATCGGCTGGCCTTCCTGCTCGCCGAACTCGACCTCCCGCAGATCGGGGTCGATGGCGACGGGCAGGCCCAGCGCCCGGCCGGCGATCTCCGCCGTGACCCTGGCCCGGCCGAGCGGCGAGCTGACGATGGTGGCGATGGGGCCAAGGCCCAGCAGCGTCTTCGCCGCCCGCTCCGCCTGCAGCAGGCCGACGCTGTTCAGCGGGATGTCGGTGGTGCCCTGGGAGAGTCCCTGCGCGTTCCAATCGGTCTCGCCATGCCGCAGGAACCAGAACCCGGTCGGATTGAGCGCCACCATGAATCAGCCTTCCTTGTCAGTGAGCGGGCCGGGGATGGCGGCCCCGCAGCCGGGCCATGGGCGGCACGCCGCCCACCCCCTGCCCGTTGTCCTGCCGCGGCTTCGCCGCGGCAGGCTGTGCGAGGCGCCGATCACCGGGCGCCTCCGGGCCCCCATGACGTTGCGCCAGCAACGTCATGGGAAGCTATGCCAGCCCCTCGGCCTGCAGCGTGCGCTGCACCGCCGGCCGGGCCAGCATGCGGGCGTAATGCGCCGCGACATTCGGCGGCAGCTCCTTGCCCAGCCGCCCCTTCCACCAGAAGGAGACATAGAACAGCGCCGCATCGGCGAAGGAGAATTCGCCCAGCAGGTAGTCCTTGCCCTCCAGCGCCTTGTCGAAGATCGCCAGGCCCTTGGAGAAGATCTCCTCCCCCTTCGCCTTCACCGCCTCATGGTCGGCCTCGTTGGGCGCGTAATTGGACGGGCGGAAGATGCGGGAGAAGCCCTGCATATGCAGCGTCGCCACCGCGTAATCCACGTATTCCAGCGCCTTGGCCAGCTTGTCGGCGCCCTGCGGCAGCAGCTTCGCCTCCGGGAAGCTGCTGGCCAGCCAGGTGGCGATGGCGGGGAATTCGGTGATGACGGCGCCGTCATCCTTCACCAGGGTCGGCACCTTGGATTTCGGGTTGATGGCGGTGAAGTCCGGCTTGAATTGCGCGCCCTCGCGCAGATTCACCGCCTCCGCCTCATAGGGCTTGCCGATCTCCTCGAGCAGCACATGGATGCCGACCGAGCAGGCGCCGGGCGCGTAGTACAGCTTCATTGGAATGCCTCCCCTCAACAGCGGGCCGGCGCAGCCTCCCCGAGGCCGGGCTTTCGCGCAACCGGCTAAATGCGGGTCAGGGGGCGGGGGGAGCCGTGCCGCCGCCCGGCGGTGCCGGCGCCCTCAGTTGAAGAGGGAGGAGACCGAGCTTTCCTCGGAAATGCGCCGCATCGCCTCGGCCAGCAGCGGGGCGATGGTGAGCTGGCGGATATTGGAGGAGACGCGCACCGCCTCGGTCGCCAGGATGCTGTCCGTCACCACCATCTGCTCGATGGGCGAGGCGCCGACCCGCGCCACCGCGCCGCCCGAGAAGACGCCATGGGTGACATAGACGGAAACGCCGGTGGCGCCGTTCTTGATCAGCGCCTCGGCGGCGTTGCAGAGGGTGCCGCCGGAGTCGACGATGTCGTCCACCAGGATGCAGTGCCGGCCTTCGACCTCGCCGATCACGTTCATCACCTCGGAGACGCCGGCGCGCGGGCGACGCTTGTCGATGATGGCGAGGTCGGTGTGGATGCGCGAGGCGAGTGCCCGGGCCCGCACCACGCCGCCGACATCGGGGGAGACCACCATCAGGTCGCGGCCCTTGTAGCGCTCCTGGATGTCGCGGCTGAACAGCGGCGCGGCGAAGAGGTTGTCCACCGGGATGTCGAAGAAGCCCTGGATCTGCGCCGCATGCAGATCCATGGTCAGCACCCGGTTGGCGCCGGCGGCGGTGATGAGGTTCGCCACCAGCTTGGCGGAGATGGGGGTGCGGGAGCCGGATTTCCGGTCCTGCCTGGCATAGCCGAAATAGGGGATCACCGCGGTCACCCGCCGGGCGCTGGCGCGGCGCAGCGCGTCCAGGGTGATCAGCAGCTCCATCAGGTTGTCGTTGGCCGGGTAGCTGGTGGACTGGACGATGAAGACATCCTCGCCGCGGACATTCTCGTTGATCTCGACGAACACCTCCATGTCGGCGAAGCGGCGGATGGAGGCGCTGGTCAGCGGCAGGCCGAGCGCAGCCGCCACGGCTTCGGCGAGCGGGCGGTTGCTGTTGCAGGCGACGATCTTCATGCAGGGAGCCTCATCCGGGCGGGACGCCTAAAGCCAAGCCCCGGGATCCGTCACCCCGGCCCCGGGCATCTGGGTTCACGTTCAAGCCAGGGTCGGCCGCCCCGGCGGGGAAACGGGGCGGGCTGGCGGAGGAAGCGGCCTGGGGGCCTGCGGGCGGGGACATATCAAGGTGACGGAACAGTGTAAATCATCGGCGGGCCCGGCGGGTGCATCGGCCGCATGCGGTGGGGGCATGGGGCTCCGCGCCGCCGCCCCGGCCGGCGACTCTGCCCCTGCACCCTCGCTGGGGGAGTTGCCGGCACAGCCGGCAGCGCTTCCCTCGACTCCGCCCCGGGGCCGGCAGGCCCAACCAACAGGCCGCGCCGGGTGAACCCGGTCAATCCGTTGACTTCGGCCGACTTTCCGCCTCGCTGACCGGAGCCGGGACCGCCGGCATCTCTACCCAGGCCGGTTAACCCGGCTGCAACCGGCCTGCGGCATTTTCTGCCGGCCGGTGCTGGACCGGCAGCGGGCAGCGGGAAAGGCGAGGCAGGCAGCACATGCCAGGACGCGCTGGGCCACAGGAGGTGGCGTGATGGCCGGACTCCTGGCCGGGCTGCAGGCCCTGGGTCCCAGGCGGCTGGCGGCGCTGGCCGCCGTCGGCATCGGGCTGCTGGTGCTGCTCGCGGTACTCGCCTTCCGCGCCGGGGAGCCGCCCATGGCGGCGCTGTTCGGGGAGATGGAAAGCCGCGACGCGGCGGCGGTGGTGGCAGCGCTGGACCGCCAGCGCGTGCCCTACCGCATCGCCGGCAACGGCACCCAGGTGCTGGCGCCGGTGGACCAGATCCCCCGCCTCCGCCTGATGCTGGCGCGGGAAGGCCTGCCGGCCGGCGGCGGGGTAGGGTGGGAGATCTTCGACCGCAACGAAAGCCTGACCACCAGCCCCTTCCAGCAGGACATGAACCGGCTGCGCGCCATGGAAGGCGAGCTGGGGCGGACCATCCGCGGCCTCGCCGGCGTCCGCGCCGCCCGGGTACATCTGGTGCTGCCGCGGCGGGAAGCCTTCTCGCGCGAGCGGGGCGAGGCGCAGGCCTCCGTCGTCCTGGCCATGCAGGGCAGCCAGCGGCTGGACCGCGAAGGCGTGCAGGCGGTGCTGCACCTGGTCGCCACCGCGGTGCCCGGCCTCCGGCCGCAGAACATCTCCATCGTGGACAGCCGGGGCGAGCTGCTGGCGCGCGGCGGCCAGGCGCTGGCCGCCGCCACCCAATCCCTGACCCAGGAGGAATTGCGCCGCGCCCAGGAAATGCGCCTGGGACGGGCGGTGGAGGAGCTGCTGGAACGCAGCCTCGGCCCCGGCCGGGTGCGGGCGGAAACCACGGTAGAGCTGGATTTCGACCGGGTCGAGACGCGCGAGGAGCGCTTCGACCCGGACAACCAGGTGCCGCGCAGCCAGCAGAGCTCCGCCGAGCAGAGCCGCAACAGCGAGCCGCAGCCCACCTCCGTCGCCGGCAACATCCCGGGGGCCGAGCAGGCGGCGGCCGGCGGCACCTCGGAAAGCCGCACCGAGGAGACCACGAATTTCGAGATCGGCCGCACCAACCGCACCACCTTGCGGGAAGGGCCGGTGGTGAAGCGGCTCTCCGTCGCCGTGCTGGTGGACGGGGTGATGGAGCCGCAGGAGGGCGGCGCGCCGCGCTGGCGCGAACGCACGCCGGAGGAGCTGGCGCGCATCGCCACCCTGGTCCGCAGCGCCGTCGGCTTCGATGAGCGGCGCGGCGATCGGGTGGAGGTGGTCTCCATGCGCTTCGCCGAGGACGGGCTGGCCCCGCCGGCGCCGGAGGCCTTCCTTGGCCTGCCGATCGCCCCGGTGCTCGGCACCCGGCTGCTGGAAAGCGTGCTGCTGGCGCTGGTGGCGCTCGCCGCCATCCTGCTGATCGGCAAGCCGATGGTCGTGCGCCTCGCCGCCACGCTGCTGCCGCAGCCGGCCCTGGCCGCGGCCGGGGCGGAGGGCGCGCTGGCGGAAGGCGCGGCGGCGGAGGCGGCGCTGGCCGGCAACCCGGCGGCCCTTGCCGCGCTGGCCGCCCTGCCGCCCGGCGCCGATGCCGCGACCGTCGCCGCGACGCTGGCCGCCGTCGCCAATGGCGATGCGGAGGCGATGGTGCAGGTGCAGAATGTGCAGGGGCAGATGCGCGCCTCCGCCATCAAGGCGCTGACCGACCTGATCGACGCGCATCCCGATGAGGCGGTTTCCGTGCTGCGCCGCTGGCTGAACCCGGAGGATGCCTCGTGAGCTATACCCGCACCCTGAGCGGGCCGCAGAAGGCCGCCGCCATCATGCTGGCGATCGGCGATGACTACGCCTCCCGCCTCTTCGCCAAGATGCATCAGGACGAGATCCGCGATCTCTCCCAGGCCATGGCCATGCTCGGCACCATCACCGCCGAGCAGATCGAGCAGCTCTGCCGCGAATTCGGCGAGCAGCTCGGCCGCACCGGCGCGCTCACCGGCTCCTTCGAAAGCACCGAGCGGCTGCTGATGAAGAGCCTGCCGGCCGACCGCGTCGCCCAGATCATGGAGGAGATCCGCGGCCCCGCCGGCCGCACCATGTGGGACAAGCTGGGCAATGTGAACGAAGGCGTGCTGGCCAATTACCTGAAGAACGAATACCCGCAGACCGTCGCCGTGGTGCTGACCAAGGTGCGGCCGGACCATGCCGCCCGCGTCCTCTCCCTGCTGCCGGAGGGCTTCGCCATGGAGGTCGTCATGCGCATGCTGCGCATGGAGACGGTGCAGAAGGAAGCGCTGGAAGGCGTGGAGCGCACCCTCAAGGCGGAGTTCATGTCCAACCTCGCCCGCAGCCAGCGCCGCGACGCGCATGAGCTGATGGCGGAGATCTTCAACAACCTCGACCGCCAGTCGGAAAGCCGGATCCTCGGCGCGCTGGAGGAGCGCAACCGCGACGCTGCCGAGCGCATCCGCACGCTGATGTTCACCTTCGAGGATCTGCGGCGGGTGGATGGCGCGGGGCTGCAGGTGCTGCTGCGGGGGGTGGAGAAGGACAAGCTCGCCCTGGCCCTCAAGGGTGCCTCGGACGAGCTGCGCGACCTGTTCTTCCGCAACCTGACCGAACGCGCGGCGAAGCTGCTGCGCGACGACATCGCCGCGCTTGGCCCGGTCCGGCTGCGCGACGTGGACGAGGCGCAGGCGATCATCGTCGCCACCGCCAAGGACCTCGCCGCCCAGGGCCAGATCGCGCTGCAGGATGGGCGTGAGGAGGAGATGGTGCAGTGAGAGCCTGTCTCGAAGGGACCCCGGCGATGGACCGAGGAGGGATTTTGCGTCCCGGCCAGGACGCGGATGCCGCCAGGGCGGAAAAGACCCGCCGGGACACGCCGCAGGCCCCCTTGAGACAGGCTCCGAGGGCAAGCCCGGGCTTCGAGCCCTTCCTGCCGCCGCGCACCGGCCTGGCGCCGCCGCCCCGGCCCGCGTCCCAGCCCGGCATCCGCCTGCCGGATTTCGACGCGCCGCCGGAGCCCGATCCCGCCATCGCCCTGGCCGCGGCCGCGGCGGCCGAGGCGGAAGCCGCCGCTGCCGCCGCCGCGGCGGAGGCCGCCGCGCGGCTGGAAGCGGCTCGCCGGGCCGGCCATGCGGCGGGCGAGGCGGCCGGCCTCGCCGCCGCCGCCGCCGACCAGGCGGAGCGCAGCACCCGCGCGCTGGAAGCCATCGCCGCCGCCCTGGCGGCGCAGGAGGCGGCGCTGGTCGCCGCCGCCGAGGCCAGCGCCCAGGCCCTGGCGGAGCTGCTGCTGGGCGCGCTGGACGCCGCCCTGCCGGAAGCCGCGGCGCGGCTGGCGCCGGATTGCGCCGCCCGCCTCGCCACCGTGCTGGCGCCGCTGCTGGCGGAGGGCAAGGCGGTGACCCTCTTCGTCCCGCCCGGCCAGGCGGAGGCGGTGGCGGCGCGGCTCGCCGATCCGCGCCTCGGCCTGGCTGAGGACGCCGCCCTGGCCCTGGGCGATGCCCGGGCGGAATGGCGCGGCGGCGGCGCGACCCTCTCGCTGGCCGCCCGCCGCCAGGCCGTGACGGCGCTGCTGGCCAGCTTCGGCCTGACCCCCACCACCGAGGAGTGCTGAGCCATGCCGGAACCGAGCGCCTTCGAGGCGATGAATGCGGCAGAGACCGGCGGCCGCGGCGGCGCCGCCGCCTCCGCTCGGGACCTGGAGGCGGTGTACGACATCCCGGTGCAGGTCAGCGCCGTGCTCGGCCGCGCGACCATGCAGGTCTCGCAGCTCCTGAAGCTCGGCCGCGGTGCGGTGGTCGAACTCGACCGCAAGCTGGGCGAGGCGGTGGATATCTACGTCAACAACCGCCTGGTGGCGCGCGGCGAGGTGGTGATGGTGGATGAGAACCGCCTCGGCGTGACCATGACGGAAATCGTCAAGGCGGACCGCCAGGGATGATCCGGCTGCTCATCATCGGCGCGCTGGAGGGGGAGCTGGGCCAGGCGGCTCGCATCGCCGCCGCCCGTGGCGCCAGGCTGGCCCAGGCGGAGGGGGTGGCGGCGGCGCTCGCCCGGCTGCGCGGCGAGGGCGCCGACCTCGTGCTCTGCGAGCTGACGCATGATATCGGCTGGCTGGTGGCGCAGCTTGCCGAGGAGCGCATCGCCTGCCCGGTGATCGCCTGCGGCCGCAATGCCGATGCCGCGGCGGCGGTCCGCGCCATCCGGGCCGGCGCCAAGGAATTCCTCCCCCTGCCGCCGGAGGCGGAGCTGATCGCCGCCATGCTGCAGGCGGTGAGCGGCGAGGCGGAAGGACCGATCCACCGCGACCCGGTGATGGGCGCGCTGCTGGAACGGGCACGGCAATTGGCGGTCTCCAACGCCAGCCTGCTGATCACCGGGGAGAGCGGCACGGGCAAGGAGGTGCTGGCGCGCTTCCTCCATGCCGAAAGCCGCCGCGCCCGCGGCCCCTTCGTCGCACTGAACTGCGCCGCCCTGCCGGAGACGCTGCTGGAGAGCGAGCTGTTCGGCCATGAGAAGGGCGCCTTCTCCGGCGCCGTCGCCGCCCGCAAGGGGAAATTCGAGCAGGCCGATGGCGGCACCCTGCTGCTGGACGAGATCGGCGAGATGGACCCGCGGCTGCAAGCCAAGCTGCTGCGGGTGATCCAGGAAAGGGAGGTGGACCGGCTGGGCGGCAGCGCGCCGGTGAAGGTGGATGTGCGGCTGCTGGCCGCCACCAACCGCGACCTTTCCGCCGAGGTGCGGGCGGGGCGGTTCCGCGAGGACCTTTACTTCCGCCTGAACGTCGTGACCCTGCGCATCCCGCCGCTGCGCGAACGGCCCGGCGACATCCTGGCACTCGCAGACCATTTCGCCCGCCGCTTCGCCGCCGCCAACGGCTTGCCGCGGCGGGGCCTTTCGGCCGAGGCGGAGGCGCTGCTGCTGGCGCATCCCTGGCCCGGCAATGTGCGGGAGCTGGAGAACACCCTGCACCGCGCCGTGCTGCTGGCCGCCGGCCCCAACATCGGCGCCGAGGCGATCGAGCTGACGCCGCTGGCGCCGGCCGAGGCGGCGTCCGCTGCTGCAGCGTCGGCCCCTCCCCCGGGCGCGCCGCCCGCCGGTGCCCCGCCGCAGCGCGGCGTCAGCGCCCTGGTCGGCCGCCGGATGGAGGAGGTGGAGCGCGACCTGATCCTGGAGACCCTCACCCACTGCCTCGGCAACCGGACGCGGGCGGCGGAGATCCTCGGCATCTCCATCCGCACCCTGCGCAACAAGCTGCATGAATACCGCGCTCAGGGCGTGCAGGTGCCCACCGGCCAGCCCGCTTTGCTGCCCGCCGGCGCCTGGAGCGCGGATGGCTGATCACGCCCGCCCGACGCCGCCGGTTGCCCTGGCGCGGCACCGCCGCGCCCGGCCCTGCGAGGAGCTGCCTGGGAGAGCCGCCGACGCGCCCGGGCCGCCCTGCCACAAGGCCATAGGGATGCAATTCTCCCGGTCGCTGCCCGGCGCCCTGGCCCCGCTTCGCCGCGCCAGGCCGGGCGAGGCGCCGATCGGGACGAATTCCGGACTCACCACGGCGGCGCCCAGCGCCGTCATCGGGAATGAGTCATGCTCGGCACGCTGACCCTGCCGAATTGGCTCCGCCTGGCCCGGCCGGGCGGCGATGTCATGCTCGCCCTCGGCGTGGCGCTGCTGCTCGCCGTCCTCGTTATCCCGCTGCCGACCTTGCTGCTGGATGCGGCGCTGGCGCTCTCCATCACGCTTTCGGTGCTGATCCTGATGGTCGCGCTGTTCCTGCAGCGGCCGCTGGACTTCACCGCCTTCCCGCAGGTGCTGCTGCTCTCCACCCTGTTCCGCCTGGCGCTGAACGTCGCCACCACCCGCATCATCCTCACCCACGGCTACGAAGGACCGCAGGCCGCCGGCCATGTGGTGGCGGCCTTCGGCGGCTTCCTGATGGGCGGCGACGTGGTGGTCGGCCTCATCGTCTTTGCCATCCTGCTGGTGGTGAATTTCATGGTGGTCACCAAGGGCTCCGGCCGCATTGCCGAGGTCTCGGCGCGGTTCAGCCTGGACGCCATGCCGGGCAAGCAGATGGCGATCGACGCCGACCTCTCCGCGGGTCTGATCAACGAGGCGGAGGCGCGCCGCCGCCGCAGCGAGCTGGAGCAGGAAAGCGCCTTCCACGGCGCCATGGACGGCGCTGCCAAATTCGTTCGCGGCGATGCCGTGGCCGGCCTCATCATCACCGTCATCAACCTGATCGGCGGCCTCGCCATCGGCGTGGTGCGGCACAATCTGGGCGTGGCGGAGGCGGCGACCACCTACTCCATGCTGACGGTCGGCGACGGCCTGGTCAGCCAGATTCCGGCGCTGCTGATCTCCGTCGCTGCCGGCATCGTCGTCACCAAAGGCTCCGGGGACGAGCGGGCCGATGAGGTGATGGGCCGTCAGCTCGGCGCCGGCTGGAAGCCGATGGCTTTGGCGGGCGGCGCGGCGGGCATTCTCGGCCTGCTGCCGGGCATGCCGCTGCTGCCCTTCCTGGCGCTGGCCGGCGCCGCCGGCGCCACCGCCTGGAGCAAGCGGGAGGCGGAGCGCAAGGCCGCCGAGGCCCCGCCCCCGCCGCCGCCGCCGCCCGGCGAGCCGCCGGTGGCCGAGGCGCTGCGGCTGGACCTGCTGCGCCTCGAACTCGGCTACGGGTTGCTGGCCCTGGCGGCCGGGGAGGCGCCGCGGCTGACCGAGCAGATCCGCCTGCTCCGCCGCTCCATGGCGCAGGAGATGGGCTTCGTCCTGCCCAGCGTCCGCATCCAGGACAATCTGGAATTGCCGCCGGACACCTATGTGCTGCGGGTGAAGGAGATCGAGGCCGGGCGCGGCCGGCTGCGGCCACCGCTGCACCTGGCCATCGACCCCTCCGGCCAGGTGCCGAACCTGCCGGGCGAGCGCACCACCGAACCCACCTTCGGCCTGCCCGCCCTCTGGATCGAGGAATCGCTGCGCGAGGATGCCCTGGCGCGCGGCTGCACCGTGGTGGATTGCGCCGGCGTGCTGGCGACGCATCTGACCGAGACGGTGCGCGACAACATGCCGGAGCTGCTCTCCTTCAGCGAAACGCAGAAGCTGCTGGACGAGCTGCCGAAGGAGCACCAGAAGCTGGTCGCCGACATCATCCCGGCGCAGATCGGCATCGGCGGGCTGCAAAGGGTGCTGCAGGCGCTGCTGGCGGAGCGGGTCTCGATCCGCGACCTGCCGACCATCCTGGAGGGCATCCAGGAAGCCGCCGCCTCCGGCCAGCGCAGCGTGCCGGCGATTCTTGCCGCGGTGCGGGTACGGCTGGCGCGGCAGCTTTCCGACGCGGCGCGCGGGCCGCAGGGCTATGTGCCGCTCATCGCCCTCTCCGCCGATTGGGAAATGGCCTTCGCCGAGGCGCTGACCGGCCCGCCGGAGGACCGCCAGCTCGCCATGGCGCCGGCGCGGCTGCAGGAATTCATGCTGCGGCTGAAGGAGGCCTTCGACGCCGCGGCCAATGCCGGGGAGAATCCGGTGCTGGTCTGTTCCGGCGCCATCCGCTTCCATGTCCGCGCCATCGTCGAGCGCTTCCGCCCCGCCACCACGGTGATGAGCCAGCAGGAGATCCATCCCCGCGCCCGCATCCGCACGGTGGGCAGCATCTGATGCCCGGGCTGCCCGCATGCGGCTGAAGCTGTTCCAGGCGAGCCGGATGGCCGAGGCCATGGCCCTGGTGCGGGCGGAGCTGGGCGAGGAGGCGGTGATCCTCGAAACCCGCCGCACCGGAAACGGCGTGGAGGTGACGGCGGCGGTGGAGCCGGCCGAGCCGCTCTTCATCCTCCCGGCCGAGGCGCCAGCCCCGGCCTCCGCCGCCCCCTTGGCCCTGCCGCCCGCCCTGGCCCGGCACAACCTGCCGGCCGCCCTGGCCGCCCGGCTACTGCCTGGCCCAGCCCCGCCCAAGGCGGCGTCGCCGCTTGCGGCGCGACCAGAGGTACCGCCGACGGCGCAGCAGGAGGTACCGCTGGCGGCGCGGCTGGAAGCGGCGCTGGGCTTCGGCCCACTGCCGGACGGCGCCGCCCGCCCGCTGCTGCTGGCCGGCCCGGCCGGTTCCGGCAAGACCCTCACCTGCGCCAAGCTGGCCGCCCGCGCCGTGCTCGCCGGCCAGCCGCCTTTGGTGGTGACGACGGATGGCGCCCGGGCCGGCGCCACGGAGCAGCTCGCCGCCTTCACCCGGCTGCTCGGCCTGACCCTGGCCGTCGCCCCTGCCCCGGCCACGCTGGTGAAGGCCCTGGCCCGGCGCCTGTCGGGCCAGGCGGTGCTGATCGACACCGCCGGCTGCGACCCCTTCGACCCCGCCGCCGCAGCGGAGCTGGCCGCCCTCGCCCGCGCCGCGGAGGCCGCCATGGTGCTGGTGCTGCCCGCCGGCCTCGATGCCGATGAGGCCAGCGAGATCGCCCGCGCCTATGCCGCCCTCGGCGCCCGGCATCTGCTGCCGACCCGGCTGGACACCGCCCGCCGCCTGGGCGGGGTGCTGGCGGCGGCCGCCGCCGGCCTTCTCCTCACCGAAGCCGGCACCGGGCCGGGTGCGGCGGCGGGGCTCACCCCCCTCGATCCCGCCTGGCTCGCGGCGCGGCTCGGCGCCTGGCCACCGCCCGCCAGCGCCGCTGCCCCGGAGCCTTCCGCATGAGCGCCTCCCCCCCGGCCGGCCGCCTGATCGCCATCGCCTCCGGCAAGGGCGGGGTGGGCAAGACCTGGCTGTCCATCACCCTGGCGCAGGCCCTGGCCCGGGCCGGGCGGCGCGTGCTGCTGGCGGATGCCGATCTGGGCCTCGCCAATGTCGATGTGCAGCTCGGCCTCGACCCCGGCCGGGATGTCGGCGCGGTGCTCGCCGGCGGGCAGGTGCTGGCGGCTGCGGTGCAGCGCCATGCGGCGGGATTCGACCTGCTGCCCGGCCGCTCCGGCTCCGGCGCCTTCGCCACGGTCGGCGCCACCGGCTTCGCCCGGCTGGCCACGGCGCTGCAGGGGGCGCGGGGTGCATGGCAGGAGGTGGTGCTGGATCTCGGCGCCGGGCTGGATCAGGGGGTGCGGCACCTGGCCGCCGCCGCCGACCTGCTGCTGGTGCTGGCGACGGAGGAGCCGACCAGCCTGACCGACGCCTATGCCGTGCTGAAGCTGCATCGGCGGGACCGGCCGGGCGGGGCGGCGGCAGTGGTGGTGAACCAGGCGGCCGATGCTGCCGCCGGCGAGCGCACATGGCAGGCGCTGGACCGGGCCTGCCGCGGCTTCCTCGGGGCCGGCGTGCCCCTGGCCGGGGTGGTGCGCCGCGACGCCAGGGTGAAGGAGGCGATCCGCCGCCAGACCCCGCTGCTGACCCGCCACCCCGCCTGCGAAGCGGCCAGGGATGTGGAGGCCCTGGCCGCCCGGCTGCTGGCGCCGCAGGGCCTGGCCGTCGCCCCGGCCCGCTGAGGTCGCCACGGGAGAGTCGTCTTCGCACGGCATGCCTCGGCCTGGCTTCGCCGAAGGATCGCTTGTGCAAGCGTTCCGGTTGCTGCCGGACTCGCAGCAATTTGAAGGCTTGAAGTGAGACATTGCCTCGCGGGAATTTCCCGGGCGCGCTTTCTTCCGGGGAGTGAATGGGGCTGTCGCAGGCTCGCCTTCACGCCCAGGTCACGCGTAACAGCCTTCCCCGGAAGGTTGCCCGATCGACATTCCCTTTGGCTCGCCGGAGAATCCCGCATGTCGCTTCGCCTTGGTCTCCTTGCCACCACCTGCCTGGCGCTGCCCTTGCTCCTCGGCCCAGGCCAGGCCGCGGCCCAGACCGTGAGCGGCCCCTATATCGGCGCCGGGGCCGGCATCAATTTCTGGCACGACCAGTCCAGCCGCGGCCTCCGGGTGCATGACGAGGATGTGGGCTATGTCGGGCTGGTGAATGTCGGCTACGGCTTCGGCAACGGCTTCCGCGCCGAGCTGGAGGGCAATTACCGCTATAGCGACATCGACACCGTCTCCGGTGCCGGGTTCCGCGGCAGCAGCGGCTATGTCCGGCAATACGGCGCCATGGCGAATGTGCTGTTCGACTTCGACCTGTCGAGCTTCGGCATCGCGCCGAACGGCATGATGCCCTATCTCGGCGGCGGCGTCGGCTATCTGTGGCGCGAGATCAGCAGCGCCAAATTCAGCGGCGGCACCTCCTCCTACCGCATCGAGGACACTGCCGGCAGCTTCGGCTACCAGGCGATCGCCGGCATTTCCTGGGGCCTCGGCGGCATGGTCCCGGGCCTCTCCTTCACCACCGAGTACCGCTATGTCGGCGCGCTGGACAGCAGCCACGACGTCACCCGCACCGCCGGGCCGGGCCTGGCCACCGTGCCGGGCAAGGTGAAGCTGGCCACCGAGAACCACAGCGTGCTGTTCGGCCTGCGCTACGTCTTCAACACGCCGCGGCCGGCGCCGGCCGTGGTGGAGCCGCCGCCCCCGCCCGCCACCGCCCGGACCTACCTGGTCTTCTTCGACTGGGATCGCGCCGACCTGACCGATCGCGCCCGGCAGATCATCGCCGAGGCGGCGGCCGCGGCGCCGCAGGTGCAGACCACCCGGATCGAGGTGGCGGGCCATGCCGACCGCTCCGGCACGCCGCAATACAACCAACGCCTGTCGCAGCGCCGCGCCGATGCGGTGGCGGCCGAGCTGGTGCGGCGGGGGATCGCCCGCGACCTGATCGCCGTCAGCGCCTATGGCGAGACCCGCCCGCTGGTCCCGACGGCCGATGGCGTGCGCGAGCCGCAGAACCGCCGCGTCGAGATCGTCCTGCGCTGATCCCCACGGCGCCGCCGGGCCTGGAGTCGCTCACGACCGGCACCTTGCACAGCCCGCCGCGGCAGAGCCGCGGCGGGACAACGGGCAGAGGCCGGGCGCCCGACGCCGGGCTGGCTGGCCGGCGCGGCGTTACCGGATGGCCAGGGCGTTGCCGGGGGAGCCGACGCCGCCGCGGAGATGCAGCGGCGCGGCGGTGAAGAACCCGGTGTAGCGGCCGCTGGCGGCGCTGTCGGCGGCCAGGGCCTCGAAATCGAAGAACTCGCCGATGACCAGGCCGAGCCGGGCGATCGCCCAGTGCAAGGTCGGCTTCCAGGGGAAATAGGGCCAGACCTCCACCGTCGGGTTGTCGGCGCAGGTGGCGGCCACCCCCTGGTCCCAGAGGAAGCCCCACATATCCTCCCCGCCGGACAGCCCGCTATAGTCCTGGCCGTTATTCGTTCCGCGCAGCAGGTGGTGACGGGCGGCAGCATCCGGCGCGGCGCGGAAGGCCTCCAGCCAGCCGGTGCGGACCAGCAGGATATCGCCCGGGCGCAGCGCCACGCCCTGCTGGGCGAGGCAGGACGCCAGCTCCTCGGCGCTGGCGGGTCGGCCCCCCAGGGGGCCCCAGTCGCGCCCCGTGGCGGCGAAGAACCGCGCCAGATCGGCCAGCACGCAGCGCCCGGCAATGCCGTGGCGCAGCGCCTTGTCGATGCCGTTGCGGCTCTCCTTCCCATGGGTGATCGCCGCCAGCGGGGCGTGGTTGTAGAAGCCGTGATAGGGGTCCGCGAAATGCGAGAGCCCGTCCCATTGCGTGCTGCCCTGCAGCCAGAAGCTGTCCAGCTTGTCGTCGCGGATCAGCCGGCCGGGCTGCTCATCGGCGATCAGCGTCGGGCTCGGGGCGGTGCGGCGGCGATGCGGGGTCTCCAGCGCCACGCCGAAGGGCTCGTCCAGCGGCAGGTTCAGGTTGAAGCGGCGGCCCTCGCGGATCTCGCCGGCGGCGGCGGCCACCGTCTCCGGGGTGATGCGGTTCAGCGTGCCGACCTCATCCTCCGGGCCCCAGACGCCCCAGGCGAGGGGCAGGCCGGATCCATCCTCGGGGCGAGGCAGCTCGGCATAGCGCGGCGGCATGGGGAAGGCCCTTCTTCTTGTGCCTGGACGTCGCCGGCGAGTGTGCGGCGCCCCGCCGGGGCCGGCAACCCGTCCCGGCCGCGGCGCCCGGCGGCAGAGGCTGGGCGCTGCCGGCCCGGGCCCTTCCGGCGCCCGCACGTCCCGTGGGCATAGCCATTCCCGTGCCTAACCCTTCGTGAAGGCTTTCCCGCTAGAGCATTTTCAAGTCCGGCGGAATCGCCGGACGACTCGGAAAATGCGAGCAAACAAAGGGCTGGAGCGGCTTCGCCGAGCGCAGGCGAGGTGAAACCGCTCTAGTGTCCCGATTCCGAAGTCCTGCGGACTTCGTTCCCGGGCCACCAGCTATTTTCTTTTCAGCGGCCTGCCTGCCCGCCCCGTTCGCTGGGGAACCCGGCGAAGGGGGCGGGCAGGACACCGGCCGGGATTGCCACCCCCTGACGGAGACGGGAAAAACTCCCGCCATGACCAATCCCATGCTGCGCTGGCTCGGCCGTGCCGAGTCCCCGGTGCCGCCTCTCCCCGCCCGCAGGCGGGAGACCTATTGCTATCTCGGCGACCACCGGGCGCTGACCGTCACCCATCGCGGCCACAAGATCTTCCTCGACACCAACGACATCGGCATGACGCCGCATATCGCGCTCGACGGGGTGTGGGAGCGGGAGGTGGAGCTGCTGCTCGGCCGGCTGCTGCGGCCGGGGGCCCGGGCGGCCGAGGTGGGCGCCAATATGGGCTACCACACCCTGGCCATGGCGGAGGCGGTGGGCGCCGCCGGCCATGTCCATGCCTTCGAGGCGAATCCGGCCGTGCTGCCCCTGCTGCGCGCCACCCTGGCGGTGAACGGCCTGGCCACCCGGGTGACGGTGCATCCGGAGGCGGCGCTGGAGGCGGAGGGGGTGGTGGAGTTCACCTCCGACCCCGCGCATATCGGCAGCGGCCATCTGGCGGTACCCGGGGAGGCGGCGAATTACTCCCGCCGCGTCAGCGTGCAGGCGGTGACGCTGGATGCCGCTTTGGCCAGGGCCGGCCCCTTCGACCTGCTGCGGATGGATGCGGAGGGAACGGAGCCCCAGGTGCTGCGCGGCGCCGCCGCGCTGCTGCGGGAAAGCCCGGACCTCGTCATCGTCACCGAATGGTCGGCGCCGATGATGGCGGTGCGCAGCGACCTGGGCGGGATGATCGGCTGGCTGGCCGAATTGGGCTTCGGCTTCTGGTGGCTGGGGGCGGAGGCACGGCTGGAGCCGGTGGCGCGCGACGCTCTGCCCGCCCTGCCGCATGGCGAGGTGGTGATCGCCCGCGCCCTGCCGCCGGCGGCCGGCGGCTGAGGCGGCGCCGGCCGCGAACGACAAAGGGCGGCCGGTCACCCCGCCGCCCTTCCACGCTTCCCGATCCTGGCCACGGCGTGCAGCCCCGCGGCCCCGACGCGCCTCGGCAGCCCTGGCGCGGACAGCCTCCTCGGCCCCGGCGCCCGGGCAAGCCGGGCCGGCGGGGGTCAGCCCTGCGGCTGCTCGTCCTCTTCCGCCGCCGCTTCCGGCTTCGGGCCGCTATCCTGGCCCTTGGCGGAGACGTCACGCTCGACCAGCTCGATCACCGCCATGTCGGCGGCGTCGCCATAGCGGATGCCGGCCTTCAGCACGCGGGTATAGCCGCCCGGCCGCGCCTTGTAGCGCTCGGCGATGGTGGTGAAGAGCTTGTCCACCACCTTCTCATCCATGAGCTGGGCGTAGGCCTGGCGCCGCGCATGCAGGCCGCCGCGCTTCCCGAGGGTGATGATGCGCTCCACATAGGGGCGCAGCTCCTTCGCCTTGGGCAGGGTGGTGGTGATCTGCTCGTGCTTCAGCAGGCTGGTCGCCATGTTGCGGAACATGGCGAGCCGATGGGTGGAGGTGACGCCGAGCTTCCGGCCGGCAATTCCGTGACGCATTGTTCTCTGTCCCTAGGGTGCCGTGCTCAGAAAGGCTCTTCCAGCTTCTTCGCCAGGTCTTCGATGTTCTCCGGCGGCCAGCCGGTGACCGTCATGCCGAGGCCGAGACCCATGGAGGCGAGGACCTCCTTGATCTCGTTCAGCGATTTGCGGCCGAAATTCGGGGTGCGGAGCATCTCCTGCTCGGTCTTCTGCACCAGGTCGCCGATATAGACGATGTTGTCGTTCTTCAGGCAATTGGCGCTGCGGACCGAGAGTTCGAGCTCGTCCACCTTGCGCAGCAGGTTGCGGTTGAAGGGCAGGTCGTCCCGCTCCTCCTCCACCTTGCGCTCGCGCGGCTCGTCGAAATTGATGAAGAGCTGGAGCTGGTCCTGCAGGATGCGGGCGGCGAGCGCCACCGCATCCTCCGGCGCCACGGTACCGTCGGTCTCGAGGTTGATGACCAGCTTGTCGTAGTCGGTCACCTGGCCGACGCGGGTCGGCTCCACCCGGTAGGCCACGCGGCGCACCGGGGAGTAGATGGCGTCCACCGGGATGAGGCCGATCGGCGCATCCTCCGGCCGGTTCATCGCCGCGGGGACGTAGCCCTTGCCAGTGCCGACCGTCAGCTCCATGGAGAGCTTCGCGCCGTCATCCAGGGTGCAGATGACGAGATCGGGGTTGGCGATCTCGATATCGCCGGTGGTCTGGATCTGGCCGGCGGTCACCTCGCCCGGGCCGGTGGCGGTGAGGGCGAGGCGCTTCGGCCCCTCCCCCTGCATCCGGATGGCGAGCTGCTTCACATTGAGGACGAGGTCGGTCACATCCTCCCGCACGCCCTGGATGCTGCTGAATTCATGCAGCACGCCATCGATGCGGATGGCGGTCACCGCCGCGCCCTGCAGGGAGGACAGCAGCACGCGGCGCAGCGCATTGCCGAGCGTCATGCCGAAGCCACGCTCCAGCGGCTCGGCCACGATGGTCGCCACGCGCTCGGGGTCCGACCCGACCTCCACGCCCAGCTTCTCCGGGCGAATCAGCGACCGCCAATTCCTCTCGATCACGTCCTGTCTCCTCATCGCCCCGAAGCTGCGCCGACCCTGAGCTGTGCTGTTGCCGGCGCAATGCGGCCGCATCTCAGGCGCGGCCGCGCTCGCACGTCTCAGACGCGGCGGCGCTTCCGGGGGCGGCAGCCATTGTGGGGGATGGGCGTCACGTCGCGGATGGCGGTGACGTAGAAGCCCACCGCCTGCAGCGCGCGCAGCGCCGATTCACGACCCGAGCCGGGACCGCTCACCATGATCTCGAGCGTCTCCATCCCGTGCTCGCGGGCCTTGCGGCCGGCGTCTTCCGCGGCGACCTGGGCGGCGTAGGGGGTGGATTTCCGGCTGCCCTTGAAGCCCTGGCTGCCGGAGGAGGACCAGGCAATGGCGTTGCCCTGGGCATCCGTGATGGTGACGATGGTGTTGTTGAAGGAGGCGAGGACATGCGCCACGCCGGAAGAGATGTTCTTCCGTTCCTTCTTGCGGGGGGCGCGGGCGCCGCCGCGGGGTTCGCGGGCCATCTTACTTCGTCACCTTCTTCTTGCCGGCAATCGCCACCGCCTTGCCCTTGCGGGTGCGGGCATTGGTGTGGGTGCGCTGGCCGCGCACGGGCAGGCCGCGGCGGTGGCGCAGGCCGCGGTAGCAGGCCATGTCCATCAGCCGCTTGATGTTCATCGCCACTTCGCGGCGGAGGTCGCCTTCCACGCGGTATTCGCGGTCGATCAGCTCACGGATGCGGAGGATCTCCTCATCGGTGAGCTGGTTGACCCGGCGTTCCTCCGGGATGTTCAGCGCCTTGCAGATATCGACCGCGTTCTTCGGCCCGATGCCGTAGATGTACCGCAGCGAGATCGGAACCCGCTTGTTCGTGGGAATGTTGACACCGGCGATGCGCGCCACTGCTCAGCTCCTGGGGCCCCGGCCCCTGCTTTCGCCCCCCCGGAGCGGCCCTGAAGCCGCGGCCCGGAAAGCGTCCTGACGAAACCCTGGACCACCCTGCCCCGGCCCTGCTGCCGGCGCCTTGCGGCCCCACTCTCCCCGGTCCCGGGGTCCCTGGCCCGGCCCCCAGGCCTTCAGGCCCAACCCTTCCGGGCCGCTGGGCGGCCGTACCGCCGCGGGGAGCGACGTGACGGAGCCAGCTTTGAAACGGCTGCACGCGCGAACGGGCCGCCCGATGACGAGCGCCCGGTCCGCGGGAGGCGCGGACTATACCGGCGGAACCCCTTGCGTCAAGCCCGGAAACATGGGGTTCAGCCCTTTCCCGGCGGCGGGCCGAGGATGGCGGCGATCTGCTTCCCCACCTCCCCCATCTCCGCCATGCCGTCCACGACGCGGAGGATGCCCTTGGCGGCGTAATAGGGCAGCAGCGGAGCGGTCTGGCGGTGATAGGCCTCCAGCCGCGCTGCCACCGTCTCCGCCTTGTCATCGGCGCGGCGGGTGAATTCCGTGCTGCCGCAGACGTCGCAGACCCCCGGCTTGGCCGGCTGCTTGAAGCGGTCGTGGTAGCCCTCGCCGCATCTGGCGCAGGTGAAGCGGCCGGAAATCCGCTCCACCAGGGCAGCGTCATCCACCTGCAGCTCGATCACGTGGTCGAGCGGCATGGATTTCTCCCGCAGCATCAGGTCCAGCGCCTCGGCCTGCGGCACGGTGCGGGGGAAGCCGTCCAGGATGAAGCCCTGCGCCACATCCGGCTGCGCCACCCGGGCGCCCAGCATGGCGATGATGATGGCGTCCGGCACCAGCTCACCGCGCTCCATGATCGCCCGGGCCTGCTGGCCGATCTCGCTGCCGGACTTCACCTCGGCCCGCAGCATGTCGCCGGTCGAGATCTGCTTCAGCCCGTAGCGCTCTTCCAGCCGCTTGGCCTGGGTTCCCTTCCCGGCCCCGGGCGGGCCCAGCAGGATCAGCTTCATGCGTCTCTCTCCTCGCGGCCGTTACCGGGGCCGCGGCGCGCCGCGGCCGCCGAGACGCGATTTCCGGATCAGCCCCTCATATTGATGGGCGAAGAGGTGCGACTGCACCTGCGCCACTGTATCCATCGTAACCGAGACGATGATGAGCAGCGAAGTGCCGCCGAAATAAAAGGGTACGCCGTAATGGCTGATCAGCAGCTCAGGCAGCAGGCAGACCAGGCAGAGATAGAGGGCGCCGATGGCGGTCAGCCGCGTCAGCACCCGGTCGAAGTAATCGGCGGTGTTCTGGCCGGGCCGGATGCCGGGGACGAAGCCGCCATACTTCTTGAGGTTGTCCGCCGTCTCCACCGGGTTGAACACCACCGCGGTGTAGAAGAAGGCGAAGAAGATGATCAGCGCCACATAGAGCGCCATGTAGAGCGGCTGGCCATGCGCCAGCAGGTTGGTGACCGAGGTCAGCCAGCCCTCGGCATTCGGGTCGCCGGAGAAGCCGGCGATGGTCGCCGGCAGCAGCAGCAGGGAAGAGGCGAAGATCGGCGGGATGACGCCGGCGGTGTTCAGCTTCAGCGGCAGATGGGTGCTCTCGCCGCCGAACATGCGGTTGCCCACCTGGCGCTTCGGGTATTGCACCGGGATGCGGCGCTGGGCGCGCTCGATGAACACCACCAGCGCAATGACGCCGAGCGCGATCGCCAGGAAGACGATGATGAAGATGGTGGAGAGGGCGCCGGTGCGGCCCAGCTCCAGCGTCGCCACCAGCGCATGCGGCAGGTTGGCCACGATGCCGGCGAAGATGATGAGGGAGATGCCGTTGCCGACGCCGCGGGCGGTGATCTGCTCGCCTAGCCACATCAGGAACATGGTCCCGCCGACCAGGGTGATGACGCAGGAGAGGCGGAAGAACCATCCCGGGTCATGCACCGCGGGGCCGAAACTGCCCCGCATCCCCTCTAGCCCCACGGCGATGCCCCAGGCCTGGAAGACGGCGATGAGGACGGTGAGATAGCGGGTGTACTGGTTCAGCTTCTTCCGCCCGGCCTCGCCCTCCTTCTTCAGGGCCTCGAGGCTCGGCACCGCCGCCGTCATCAACTGGACGATGATGGAGGCGGAGATGTAGGGCATGATGTTCAGCGCGAACACCGTCATGCGCCCCAGGGCGCCGCCGGTGAACATGTCGAACATGCCGAGGATGCCGCCGCCATGCTGCGCCAGCAGCTCGCCCATCACCGCGGCATCGATGCCCGGCACCGGCACATAGGTGCCGATGCGGTAGACGATGAGCGCGCCGAGGGTGAACCAGATGCGCTTCTTGAGCTCGGTGGCCTTGGACAGGACGCCGAGGTTGAGATTGGCCGCAAGCTGTTCGGCGGCGGAGGCCATGGACCCGAAACCCTCCTCACGGAAGCGGCGCCACCGTCCGAGGGAAAAGCCCCCGGCCGTGGCGCCGCTGCCACGCACGCTGCTTAGGTAGCTGCCGCCCTGCCGGGCGGCAAGCTTTCCGCCCCGGGCTTTACGCGCGGGATCTTATGCCTCTGCGGCCGGCTCGGCCGCCGGGGCGGCGGTGACGGTGACGCTGCCGCCCGCCGCCTGCACCGCGGCGATGGCGGCGGCGGAGGCACCGGAGACGGTGAGGGTCAGCGGCTTGGACAGGCTGCCCTTGGCCAGCAGCCGCACGCCCGCCAGCTTGGCGCTGCTGCGCACCAGCCCGGCCGCCTGCAGCGCCGCCTCGTCCAGCGCCGCGCCGGCTTCCAGCTTGCCGCTCTCGATCGCCTTCTCCAGCGTGCCGAGATTGAGCGGGGCATATTCCTTGCGGAACGGGTTGACGAAGCCCCGCTTCGGCAGGCGGCGATAGATCGGGAGCTGACCGCCCTCGAACCCGTTCAGCGCCACGCCTTCACGGGCCTTCTGGCCCTTCACGCCCTTGCCGGAGGTCTTGCCCTTGCCGGAGCCGATGCCCCGGCCCAGGCGCTTGGCCTTGTAGCGCGCGCCCGGATTGTCGCGGATCTCATTCAGTTTCATGGCTTTGCTTCCGTGGCAAGCCGGCCGATTCCCGCCTCCGGGCCTTGCGGCCCTCCGGCGATCGGACGGCTAGTCCCCCACCTTCACCAGATGGGCGACCTTGCGGATCATGCCGCGGACCGCCGGAGTATCCTCCAACTCCCGCGACCGGTGCAGCTTGTTCAGGCCGAGGCCGATCAGCGTCTCCCGCTGGCCGGGCTTGCGCCCGATGGGGGAGCCGATCTGCGTGACCTTCACGGTGGGCTTCTGCTCAGACATTGGTCGCCTCCGCCGCCGGAGCCTCGGGCGCCTGGTCCTTGCGCGGGCCGAGCAGGTCGGAGACCTTCTTGCCGCGCCGCGCCGCCACCGCCCGGGGGGAGGTGCTGCGCTGCAGCGCCGCGAAGGTCGCCTTGATCATGTTGTGCGGGTTGGTCGAGCCGGTGCATTTGGCGACGACATCGCCCATGCCCAGCGTCTCGAACACCGCGCGCATCGGGCCGCCGGCGATGATGCCGGTGCCGGCCGGCGCCGCGCGCAGCGTCACCTGCCCGGCGCCGAACTCGCCGATGACGTCATGGTGCAGGGTGCGGCCTTCCCGCATCGGAACGCGGATCATGGTGCGCTTGGCCTGTTCGGTCGCCTTGCGGATGGCTTCCGGCACTTCGCGCGCCTTGCCCGCGCCCCAGCCGACGCGGCCCTTCTGGTCGCCGACGACGACCAGGGCCGCGAAGCTGAAGCGACGGCCGCCCTTCACCACCTTTGCGACGCGGTTGATGGTGACGAGCTTGTCCTTCAGCTCATCGCCTTCCTGCCGCTCCTGGCGGTTCTCGCGCTCGCGGTCACCACGGCGCCCACGGCCACGACGCTCGCCGTCGCCGCCATGCTCGCCGCCACCGCCATGGGGGGTACGTGCCATCTGTGCGATCCTCAGAAGGACAGGCCGCCCTCACGGGCGGCGTCCGCCAGGGCTTTCACCCGGCCGTGGTAGAGATAGGGCCCGCGGTCGAACACCACGAGGGTGATGCCGGCGGCGAGGGCGCGTTCCGCCACCCGCTTGCCGACCACGCTCGCCGCGTCCTTGTCCGCGCCGGTCTTCAGGCTCTCCCGCAGCTCCTTCTCGAGGGAGGAGGCGGCGGCCAGGGTGCGGCCCTGCGCATCGTCGATGATCTGCGCATAGATATGCTTGCCGGAGCGGAAAATGGAGAGCCGCGGCCGGCCCCCCGATTTCTGCCGAAGCTGGTAGCGCAGCCGGGAGCGCCGGCGCGTCTGCAAATCGAGCTTCTTCGCCATTACTTCTTCTTACCCTCCTTCCGGAGGATCTGCTCGTTGTCGTAGCGGACGCCCTTGCCCTTGTAGGGTTCGGGGCCGCGATAGGCGCGGATCTCGGCGGCCACCTGGCCGACCACCTGCTTGTCCGCCCCGCTGACCTTCACCGCCGTCGGCCGCTCGCAGACGATGGTGATGCCGGCCGGGATCGGATAGCGGATCTCGTGGCTGTAGCCGAGATTGAGCACCAGCTCCTTGCCCTGCACCGCGGCGCGGTAGCCCGTGCCGGTGATCTCCATGGACTTGGTGAAGCCCGAGGAGACGCCGATGCACATGCCGTTGATGAGGCTGCGGGTGGTACCCCACATGGTGCGGGACCGGCGATCATCCCGGCGCGGCTTCACCGCCACCTGGTTGTCCGCGATCTCCACATCCACCTCATCCGTCAGATCGAGCTTCAGCTCGCCCAACTTGCCCTTGGCCACCACGGTCCGGCCCTGCAGCGCCACCTGGACGCCGGCGGGCACCGGGACGGGATATTTGCCGACGCGCGACATGCTCTCTCCCTCCCTCAGAACACGCGGCAGAGGACCTCGCCGCCGACATTGGCAGCGCGGGCCTCATTGTCGCTCATCACGCCACGGGGCGTGGAGAGGATGGAGATGCCGAGGCCGTTGTAGAACTTCGGCAGCTCCTTGATCTTGCTGTACACGCGGCGGCCGGGCTTGGAGACGCGGGTGATCTCCTTGATGGCCGGCTCGCCTTCCGAGTACTTCAGCTCGATCTCGATATTGCGGATGCCGGGGCGCAGCTCCTCCACGCGCCAGGCGCGGATATAGCCCTCCCGCTTCAGCACCTCGAGGACGTCGGTGCGGAGCCGCGAGGCGGGCGCCACGCAACGGCTCTGCCGCGCCGCCTGGGCGTTGCGGATGCGGGTGAGGAGATCCCCGAGCGGATCGGACAGCGACATGCTGCGCGCGCTCCCTTACCAGCTTGCCTTGGTCACGCCGGGGATCTGGCCATTATTGGCCAGGTCCCGCAGCATGTTCCGGCTGAGCTTGAACTTGCGGTAATTGCCACGCGGGCGGCCGGTCAGCTCGCAGCGCAGACGGACGCGCACCTTGGCGCCGTTGCGCGGAAGCTGGGCGAGTTTCAGCGTCGCCTCGAACCGGTCCTCGACCGGCAGGCTGCGATCCATCACCACCGCCTTCAGCGCAGCGCGCTTGTCGCCATGCAGCTTGGAGAGCTGCTCGCGCCGCTTGTTCTTCTCCACTGCCGAAGTCTTGGCCATGCGATTCTATCCTCCGGAACCTGCCCGGCAGGCCGGGCGGTTTTCCAAGATCAATTCTGGAAGGGAAGCTGGAACGCCTTGAGCAGCGCCTTCGCTTCCTTGTCGGTCTTCGCCGTGGTGACGAACTGGATGTCCATCCCGCGCACCGTGTCCACCCGGTCGTAGTTGATCTCGGGGAAGACGATCTGCTCCTTCAGCCCCATGGCGTAGTTGCCACGGCCATCGAAGCCCCGGTTGCCCGGGATGCCGCGGAAGTCCCGCACCCGCGGCAGGGCGATGGTGACGAGCCGGTCGAGGAACTCGTACATCCGCGCCTTGCGCAGCGTCACCTTGCAGCCGATCTGCTGGCCGGCGCGGATCTTGAAGCCGGCGATCGCCTTCTTCGCCTTGGTCCGCACCGGCTTCTGGCCGGAGATCGCCGTCAGATCCGCCACCGCGGCGTCGAGCTTCTTCTGGTCGCCCGCCGCCTCGCCGACACCCATGTTGATGACGATCTTCTCGAGCTTCGGCACTTCCATCGGGTTCTTGTACCCGAATTCCTTCACCAGCTCGGCCCGCACCACCTCGGCATAGTAGGCGGCCAGGCGCGGCTTCTCGCCCGGCGACGCCGCAGCCTTGCCGGCCGCCGCCGCGATCTGCGTGCCGCCGCTGCGGCCTTCCTCGCGCCCGCTCTCGGCGGGCTTCTTGGCGGCGCCCTTCGGCCCGCCCTTCTTCGAATCGCTCATGCGTCAAGCACCTCGCCGGAGGGCTTCGCCACGCGCACCTTCCGGCCATCCTCCAGGATGCGGAAGCCGACGCGGGTGGCCTTGCCGGTCTTCGGATCGATCAGCGCCAGGTTAGAGAGGTGGATCGCCGCCTCCTTCTCCACGATCCCGCCCGGCTGGTTCATGCCGGTCGGCTTCTGGTGGCGCTTCACGATGTTCACGCCCTGCACCAGCGCGCGCGTCTCATCCGGGCGCACCGCCAGCACTTCCCCACGCTTGCCCTTGTCGCGACCGGTCAGCACCTCGACCGTGTCGCCCTTCTTGATCTTCGCGGCCATGGCCTACAGGACCTCCGGCGCCAGCGAGATGATCTTCATGTACTTCCGCGCCCGCAGCTCGCGCACCACCGGGCCGAAGATGCGGGTGCCGATCGGCTCGCCCTGCTTGTTGATCAGCACGGCGGCGTTGTTGTCGAAGCGGATCGCCGTGCCATCGATGCGCCGCACCGGGTAGGCGGTGCGGACGATGACGGCGCGATGCACCTCGCCCTTCTTCACCTTGGCACGCGGAATCGCCTCCTTCACGGAAACGACGATGACATCGCCGACCGAAGCCGTCTTCCGCTTCGAGCCGCCGAGCACCTTGATGCACTGCACGCGACGCGCGCCGGAATTGTCGGCGACGTCCAGATTGGCTTCGACCCCGATCACGACGCCACCGCCTCAGCCGGCGCGGCGACCGGCGCACCGTTCCGCTGGACCACGGTCCAGGCCTTGCGCTTCGAGATCGGCGGGCATTCCTCGATCTGCACGACATCGCCTTCCTTGCACAGGTTGGCCTCGTCATGCGCCGCATACTTCTTCGAGCGCTTGATGAACTTCTTGTAGAGCGGATGCATCACGCGACGCTCGACAAGGACGGTGACCGTCTTGTCCATCTTGTCGCTGACCACCCGGCCCGTGAGGACGCGCTTCGGCATTGCCGCCGGTCTCCCCTTAAGCCTTGGGTTGAGAAGCTGCCGAGCGCTTCCGCTCGTGCAGGACGAATTTGATGCGGGCGATGTCGCGCCGCACCGCCTTGATGCGGCCCGTCGCCTCGAGTTGGCCGGTCGCCCGCTGGAAGCGCAGGTTGAACTGCTCCTTCCGCAGGTCGAGAAGCTGCGTCTGCAGCTCGTCCGGCGTCTTCGCGCGGATATCGACGATCTTGGTCATAACCTTCAGGCCTCCCCGCCGAGGCGGGCGACGATCTTGGTGCGGATCGGCAGCTTGGCCGCGCCGAGGGTCAGCGCTTCCCGCGCCGTCTCGGTGGAGACGCCGTCGATCTCGAACATGACGCGGCCCGGCTTGATCCGCGCCACCCAGTATTCCGGCGCGCCCTTGCCGGAGCCCATGCGGACCTCGGCCGGCTTGGTCGAGACCGGCACATCCGGGAAGATGCGGATCCAGACGCGGCCCTGGCGCTTCATGGCGCGGGTGATCGCGCGGCGCGCCGCCTCGATCTGCCGCGCCGTGACGCGCTCCGGCTCCAGCGCCTTCAGGCCGAAGCCACCGAAGGACAGCGAGAAGCCGCCCTTGGCCAGGCCCTTGATGCGGCCCTTATGGGCCTTGCGAAATTTCGTGCGCTTAGGCTGCAGCATGATCCCAATTCCTCAGCGCTGCGGCGCCTGCTCGGCGGCGCGCTTGTCCTGCGCCAGCGGGTCATGCGCCAGAATCTCACCCTTGAAGATCCAGACCTTCACGCCGCAGGTGCCGTAAGTCGTCTTCGCCGTCGCCACGCCGAAATCGATATCTGCGCGCAGCGTGTGCAGCGGCACCCGCCCCTCGCGGTACCACTCCATCCGCGCGATCTCCGCCCCGCCCAGCCGGCCAGAGCAATTGATTCGGATCCCGCCGGCACCCAGCCGCATGGCGGATTGCACGGCGCGCTTCATCGCGCGACGGAAAGCCACGCGGCGCTCGAGCTGCTGCGCGATGTTCTCGGCCACCAGCGTCGCGTCGATCTCGGGCTTCCGGATCTCCACGATGTTCAGCGCCACTTCGGCACCGGCCAGCTTGGCCATGTCCTTGCGCAGATTCTCGATATCGGCGCCCTTCTTGCCGATGACGACGCCAGGACGCGCGGCATGGATCGTCACCCGCGGCTTCTTCGCCGGACGCTCGATCACCACGCGGCTGACACCCGCACCCTTCAGCCGGGTGCGCAGCGTGTCGCGCAGCTTCAGGTCCTCGTGCAGCAGCTTCGAGTAGTCGCCATCGGCGAACCAGCGGCTGTCCCAGGTGCGGTTGATGCCGAGCCGGAAGCCGACCGGATTGACCTTGTGACCCATGTTACGCGGCCTCCCGCTCTGCCGCCGGCGCGGCCTGCTGCTCCGCCACCACGATAGTGAGGTGGCTGAACCACTTCTCCACCCGGGCGGCGCGGCCACGGCCCCGCGCCATGAAGCGCTTCATCACCTGGCTGCGCCCCACCTCCACGCGCGAGACCACGAGCTGATCAACATCGAGCTGGTGGTTGTTCTCGGCGTTGGCGATGGCGCTTTCCAGCGTCTTCTTCACCGTCTGGGCGATGCGGCGCTTGCTGAAGGCCAGCGTCGCGATCGCGTCCTGCGCCCGGCGGCCGCGGATAAGGCCGGCCGCCAAGTTCAGCTTGCGCGGAGACACGCGGATGTTCCGCGTCACCGCCTGGGCCTCGGTTTCGGCGAGGCTGCGCTCATGCTTCGGCTTGCTCATCTCAGCCCCGCTTCGCCTTCTTGTCGGACGAATGTCCGGTGAAGGTCCGCGTCGGCGAGAACTCACCGAATTTGTGGCCGACCATGTTCTCGTTCACCTGCACCGGGATGAACTTCTTCCCGTTGTAGACGCCAAAGGTCAGGCCGACGAACTGCGGCAGGATGGTGCTGCGGCGCGACCAGATCTTGATGATCTCGTTCCGCGTCGAAGCCCGTGCGGCCTCCGCCTTGTTCAGCAGGTAGCCGTCCACGAACGGCCCCTTCCATACGCTCCGCGGCATCGCGCTCAGCCCTTCGTCGCGTGGCGGCGCCGGACGATGAGCCGGTCGGTCCGCTTGTTGTTGCGCGTCTTCGCGCCCTTGGTCGGCTTGCCCCAGGGCGTGACCGGATGACGGCCGCCGCTGGTGCGCCCCTCACCACCGCCATGCGGGTGGTCGACCGGGTTCATCACCACGCCGCGGTTGTGCGGGCGGCGGCCCAGCCAGCGGGAACGACCGGCTTTGCCGATCTGCTGGTTGGAATTGTCCGGGTTGGAGACCGCGCCGACGGTCGCCATGCACTCGGCCCGCACCGTCCGCAGCTCGCCGGACATCAGCTTGATCTGCGCATAGCCGGCATCCTTGCCGACGAGCTGCACATAGGTGCCCGCCGCGCGCGCGATCTTGCCGCCCGCACCGGGCTTCAGCTCGACGTTATGGACGATCGTCCCGACCGGAATCGCGCCCAGCGGCATCGCATTGCCCGGCTTGATGTCGGCACGGTCGCCGGCGATCACCGCGTCGCCGGCCTTCAGCCGCTGCGGCGCGAGGATATAGGCCAGCTCGCCATCCTGGTACTTCAGGAGCGCGATCCAGGCGGTACGGTTCGGGTCATACTCCAGCCGCTCGACCACCGCCGGCACGTTGAACTTCGCGCGGCGCTTGAAGTCCACGATGCGGTAGGTCTGCTTGTGTCCGCCGCCGCGGAACCGGACCGTGGTGCGGCCATGGTTGTTGCGCCCGCCGGAGGAATGCTTGCCCTCCGTCAGGCCCTTGACTGGCGCGCCCTTCCACAGCTCGTTGCGCTTCACCAGGATGGTGCCGCGCAGGCTCGGCGTGACGGGATTGAAGCTCTTCAGTGCCATGGCGTCACGCAAGCCCCGTGGTCAGGTCGATGCTCTGGCCTTCGGCCAGCTGCACCATCGCCTTCTTCCAGTCCGAACGCTGGCCAGGCCGGCCCTTGAAGCGCTTGGTCTTGCCCTTCACCACCAGCGTGTTCACCGCCAGCACCTTCACGCCGAACAGGCCTTCGACCGCCGCCTTGATCTCCGGCTTGGAGGCCGAGAGCGGCACGCGGAAGACCACCTGGTTCTTCTCGGAAAGCGCGGTCGCCTTCTCCGTCACCAGCGGCGCAAGGATGGTCTGGTACTGCTGCTCCTTGGAGAGCAGCGGCCGTGCGGTCGTCGCGCTCATGCCAGCCGCTCCTTCAGCGCCTCGAGGCCGGCGCGGGTCACGGCCAGCACGTCATGGTTCAGGATGTCGTAGACATTGGCGCCGATGGTCGGCAGCACGTGCATATGCGGCAGGTTGCCGATGGCGCGGCCGAAGCCTTCCTCCACCGCGGCATCCACCACCAGCGCGCTGCTCCAGCCAAGCGCCTTGAGCTGCTTCGCCACCGCCGAGGTCTTCGCCGTCCCGCCGGCCGTCGCCGCCTCCAGCACCACCAGCTTGCCCTCGGCCGCCTTCTGGCTGAGCGCGCTGATGAGGCCGAGCCGCCGCACCTTCTTGTTCAGCGAATAGCCATGGTCGCGCACCACCGGGCCATGCACCGCGCCGCCCGTGCGGAATTGCGGCGCCCGCAGCGAGCCCTGACGGGCATTGCCCGTGCCCTTCTGCCGGTATGGCTTCTTGGTGGTGCCGGAGACTTCGCCCATCCCCTTCACCTTGTGGGTGCCCGCCCGCCGCTTGGCGAGCTGCCAGTGCACGACGCGCGCCATGATATCGGCGCGCGGCTGCGCCGCGAACAGCGCCTCCGGCAGCTCGATCTCACCAGCCGAGCCGTTATCCAGCGTGATGACCGGAACCTGCATCGTCATTGGTCCTTAGGCGTCCGCGGCCGGCGCAGCCGGCGCGTCAGAAGAGAGGCCGGCCGGGAAAGGCGCATCGGCATGGCGCGCGCGCTTGATGGCGTCGCGCACCAACACGTAAGCTCCCTTGGCCCCAGGCACTGCGCCCTTCACCAGCAGCAGCCCCTTGTCGAGATCGTAACCGGCGATCTCGAGATTCTGCGTGGTGACGCGCTCCACACCCAGGTGGCCGGCCATCTTCTTGTTCTTGAAGGTCTTGCCCGGATCCTGGCGGTTGCCGGTGGAGCCGTGCGAACGGTGGCTGATCGAGACGCCGTGCGAGGCCTCGAGACCAGCGAAGTTCCAGCGCTTCATCGCGCCCGCGAAGCCCTTGCCCTGGGTGACGCCGGTGACGTCCACCTTCTGGCCCTTCACGAAATGCGTGGCCGAGAGCTTCGCGCCCGGATCGAGCGCGGCATCGGCGCCGACGCGGAATTCCACCAGCTTCTTCGGCGCCTCGACGCCGGCCTTGGCGAAGTGGCCGCGATTGGCCTTGGTGACGTTCTTCGGCTTGGCGCGGCCGATGCCGAGCTGGACGGCGTCATAGCCATCCTTCTCCGCGCTGCGGCGCGCGATCACCCGCACCTCATCCAGGTGGAGCACGGTGACAGGCACGGTGCTGCCATCCTCGTTGAAGAGGCGGGTCATCCCCAGCTTCTTGGCGATCAGCCCGGTGCGCCCGGTCTTGGCCGACATGATACGCTACTCCTGCGGGCGATCAGAGCTTGATCTCGACGTCCACACCCGCGGCCAGGTCGAGCTTCATCAGCGCGTCCACGGTCTGCGGCGTGGGATCGACGATATCCAGCAGCCGGCGATGCGTCCGGATCTCGAACTGCTCGCGGCTCTTCTTATCGACATGCGGGGAGCGGTTCACGGTGAACCGCTCGATCTCGGTCGGCAGCGGGATCGGCCCGCGCACCCGTGCGCCGGTCCGCTTCGCGGTGTTGACGATCTCCCGCGTGCTGCCATCGAGCACGCGGTGATCGAACGCCTTGAGGCGGATCCGGATATTCTGGCTGTCCATGGTGTGCGGGTCCGCGCCTTACTTCACGATCTTGGCGACGACGCCGGCGCCGACGGTGCGGCCGCCCTCGCGGATGGCGAAGCGCAGCCCCTCATCCATGGCGATCGGCGCGATCAGCTCCACGTCCATCGTCACATTGTCGCCCGGCATCACCATCTCGACGCCCTCGGGCAGCTTCACGATGCCCGTCACATCCGTGGTCCGGAAATAGAACTGCGGCCGGTAGTTGGTGAAGAACGGCGTGTGCCGCCCACCCTCCTCCTTCGTCAGGATGTACGCCTCCGCCTTGAAGCCGGTATGCGGCGTGATCGAGCCGGGCTTCGCCAGCACCTGCCCGCGCTCCACATCCTCCCGCTTCGTGCCGCGCAGCAGCACGCCGATATTGTCGCCCGCCTGGCCCTGGTCCAGCAGCTTGCGGAACATCTCGACCCCGGTCACCACCGTCTTCGCGGTGTCCTTCAGACCGACGATCTCGACTTCCTCGCCCACCTTCACGATGCCGCGCTCGACACGGCCGGTCACCACCGTGCCACGGCCCGAGATCGAGAACACGTCCTCGATCGGCATCAGGAAGGGGCGGTCGATCGGCCGCTCCGGCTGCGGGATGTACTCATCCACCGCCGCCATCAGCTGCAGCACCGCCTGCTCGCCGATCTCTGGCGTCTTGTCCTCCAGCGCCGCCAGCGCCGAGCCCTTGATCACCGGAATATCGTCGCCCGGGAACTGGTAGGAGGACAGCAGCTCGCGCACCTCCATCTCCACCAGCTCGACCAGGTCCGGGTCGGCCATGTCCATCTTGTTCAGGAACACCACCAGCGCCGGCACGCCCACCTGCCGCGCCAGCAGGATGTGCTCCCGCGTCTGCGGCATCGGCCCGTCCGCCGCCGACACCACCAGGATCGCGCCGTCCATCTGCGCCGCGCCGGTGATCATGTTCTTCACGTAGTCGGCGTGGCCAGGGCAGTCCACATGCGCGTAGTGCCGGTTCGTCGTCTCGTACTCGACATGCGCCGTCGAGATCGTGATCCCGCGCGCCTTCTCCTCCGGCGCCTTGTCGATCTGATCATACGCCGTGAACGTCGCGCCGCCGGTCTTCGCCAGAACCTTGGTGATCGCCGCCGTCAGCGACGTCTTCCCATGGTCCACATGCCCGATCGTCCCGATGTTGCAGTGCGGCTTGTTCCGCTCAAACTTCGCCTTCGCCATTGTCGTCGTTCCCGATCGGCTAGCGTTACCAACGATAATGGCTGAAGGCCTTGTTCGCCTCCGCCATCCGGTGCGTGTCCTCGCGCTTCTTCACGGCGGCGCCGCGGTTGTTCGCCGCGTCCTGCAGCTCGCCGGAAAGGCGCTCTTCCATCGTATTCTCGCCGCGCTTGCGCGCGCTCTCGATCAGCCAGCGGATCGCCAGGGCCTGGCGCCGCTCCGGCCGCACTTCCACCGGCACCTGGTAGGTGGCGCCGCCGACACGGCGGCTGCGCACCTCCACGGCCGGCTTCACATTATCCATCGCCTCATGGAACAGGCGCAGCGGGTCGCCATTCGGGCCGACGCGGCGCTTCAGCGCATCCATGGCGGCATAGACGATCCGCTCGGCGGTGCTCTTCTTGCCGTCATACATCAGCACGTTCATGAAACGGCTGAGCACGATATCGCCGAATTTCGGATCCGGCAGGACCTCGCGCTTCTGCGCGCTATGGCGGCGGGACATCTCGTCCTCTCCTTACTTCGGCCGCTTCGCGCCGTAGAGCGAACGGCGCTGACGGCGCTTGGCGATGCCCTGGGTGTCGAGCACGCCACGGAGAATGTGGTAGCGCACGCCCGGCAGGTCCTTCACGCGGCCGCCGCGGATCAGCACCACGGAGTGTTCCTGCAGGTTGTGGCCTTCACCCGGGATGTAGCTCACCACCTCGTAGCCATTGGTCAGCCGCACCTTGGCGACCTTGCGGAGCGCCGAGTTCGGCTTCTTCGGCGTGGTGGTGTAGACGCGGGTGCAGACGCCGCGCTTCTGCGGGCAGCCCTGCAGCGCGGGCACCTTGTTCCGCTTCGCGTTCGGCTCGCGCCCCTGGGCGATGAGCTGGTTGATCGTCGGCATGACGCCCCTTCGCAAAACTTCCCCGGCCCCGGGACGCCAAAAGCCGAATGCCCGCAAGGCGAGCTTCACGCTCCCCTGCAGGCGCCCCGACCCGCTGCCGGCCTCAGCAAACCCCGGAAGCGGGGCCGCGGCGCCGGCTGCGCAGCGTTGTAGGACCAAATCCCGGCACGGCCCGCGCATTGCGCCCGGCCTTGCCAAGGGCGGGCTTACTACGCGTGCCCCCACCGGGAGTCAAGCGCGCCGAGCCCCCCCGCCCGCGCTTTCCCCGCAATGCATGAAAAAGGCCGGGCCCCTTGCGGAGCCCGGCCTGCTTCATTGCGGCATCAGGCGGCCTATTCGGCCGCCTGGCGCCCTTCCGGCTCGGGCAGGCTCGGCTGGCCGGAAGGCAGGCGGCTGCGGTCGCGCTGCGCCGCCAGGGCGCGCAGCCGGTTCATGACGGAGCCCGTGCCCGCCGGGATCAGCCGCCCGACGATGACGTTCTCCTTCAGCCCCGCCAGCGTATCGACCTTGCCCGCCGTCGCCGCCTCGGTCAGCACCCGCGTCGTCTCCTGGAAGGAGGCGGCGGAGATGAAGGAGGTGGTCTGCAGCGAGGCCTTGGTGATGCCCTGCAGCACCGGCTCGGCCCGCGCCGGCCGCTCCTTCGCCGCGATGCGCTTCTCGTTCTCGATCTCGAACTCGATGCGATCCACCTGCTCCCCGATCAGGTAGGTGGTGTCGCCCGGATCGAGGATCTCGACCTTCTGCAGCATCTGCCGGACGATGACCTCGATGTGCTTGTCGTTGATCTTCACGCCCTGCAGCCGATAGACGTCCTGGATCTCGTTGACGAGGTAGTTCGCCAACGCCTCCACGCCCAGCACCCGCAGGATGTCGTGCGGCACGCGCGGACCATCGACCAGCGGATCGCCGGCCTTCACATAGTCGCCTTCCTGCACCGAGACGTGCTTGCCCTTCGGCACCAGGTATTCGCGCGGCACCGGCGGCTCGTCGCCCACCTGCTCCGGCACCACGACGATGCGGCGCTTCGCCTTGTAGTCCTTGCCGAACTCCACGCGGCCGTCGATCTCGCTGATGATCGCATGGTCCTTCGGCCGCCGCGCCTCGAACAGCTCCGCGACGCGCGGCAGACCGCCGGTGATGTCGCGGGTCTTCGAGCTTTCGCGCGGCAGGCGCGCCAGCACGTCACCCGCCTGCACCCGGCCACCATTCTCGACATTGAGCACCGAGGCCGGCTGCAGGAAGTACTGCTGGGTCTGGCCATCCTCCGAACGCAGCAGCAGGCGCGGCCGGAGATTGGCGTTCTTCGCCTTGTCGACCGGCTCGCGCACCACCTTCGAGGACAGGCCCGTGACCGGGTCGGTCTCCTCGTAGAGGGTCACGCCCTCGATCAGGTCGGCGAATTCCAGGGTGCCGGCCCGCTCGGTGATGATCGGCAGGGTGAAGGGGTCCCACTCAGCCAGCTTCTGGCCGCGAGTGACCGCCGCGCCCTCCTCGGTCAGCAGCCTTGCGCCATAGGGCACACGGTAGCGCGCACGCTCGCGGCCCTGGGCGTCGCTCAGGATGATCTCACAATTGCGGCTCATCACCACCGGCGCGCCGGCGCTGTTGGCGACCACGTTGCGGTTGGCGATCTTCACCGTGCCGTCGGAGGTGGCCTCCACTGCCGATTGCTCGGCGCCGCGCTGCGCCGCACCGCCGATATGGAAGGTGCGCATGGTGAGCTGCGTGCCCGGCTCGCCGATCGACTGCGCGGCGATGACGCCCACCGCCTCGCCGGCATTCACCGGCGTGCCGCGCGCCAGGTCGCGGCCATAGCAATGGGCGCAAACGCCGGACCGGCTGTCGCAGGTCAGCACCGAGCGGATATAGACCTCCTCGACGCCGGCCTTCTCCACCTGCTCCGCATCGGATTCCTCGATCAGGTGGTTGCGCGGCACGAGGACCTCGCCATTCGCCGGGTCGAGGATCTCGCGCTGCGCCGTGCGGCCCAGGATGCGTTCGGAGAGGGAGGAGATCACCTCGCCCCCATCCATCACCGCACGCACGGTGATGCCGCGCTCCGTCCCGCAATCATTCTCGACGATGATGCAGTCCTGCGCCACATCGACCAGACGCCGCGTGAGGTAGCCGGAATTCGCCGTCTTCAACGCCGTATCCGCCAGCCCCTTGCGGGCGCCGTGGGTGGAGTTGAAGTATTCCAGGACGGTCAGGCCTTCCTTGAAGCAGTTGATGATCGGCTGCTCGATGATCTCGCCGCTCGGCTTCGCCATCAGGCCGCGCATGCCGGCAAGCTGACGCATCTGGGCGGGCGACCCACGCGCGCCGGAATGCGACATCATCCAGACGGAATTCGTCGCCTTCCCGACCTCCTGCTTGGAGATCTCCTTCATCATCGCCTGCGCCACCTCCTCGGTGCAGCGCGACCAGGCATCGACCACCTTGTTGTAGCGCTCGCCGGCGGTGATGAGGCCATCGAGGTATTGCTGCTCGAACTCCTTCACCTCCGCCTTGGTGCGGCCGATCATCTCCGGCTTGCTCTCCGGGATCACCATGTCGTCCTTGCCGAAGGAGATGCCGGCCTTCGCCGCCTGGCGGAAGCCGAGACCCATCAGCCGGTCGGCGAAGATCACGCTCTCCTTCTGGCCGCAGTGGCGGTACACCGCGTCGATGACGTCGGAGACGTTCTTCTTGGTGAGCTGCCGGTTCACCAGGCTGAAGGGCAGGTTCGGGTGCAGCGGCAGGAGCTGCGCGATCATGACGCGGCCCGGCGTCGTCACCACCCGCTCGCGGATGACGTTGCCGTCCCTGTCCATCGCCTTCCGCCGGAAGCGGATCTTGGTGTGCAGCTTGATGGCGCCGGCCTGCAGCGCCTGCTCCAGCTCGCCCATCTCGGAGAAGGCGGGCGCCTCCTCATCCTTGGACTCGCGGAATTCCGGCGTCTCCAGCGTCAGGTAGTAGATGCCGAGGACGATGTCCTGGCTCGGCACGATGATCGGCTTGCCATTGGCCGGGCTGAGGATGTTGTTGGTGGACATCATCAGCACGCGCGCTTCGAGCTGCGCTTCCAGGCTGAGCGGCACATGCACCGCCATCTGGTCGCCATCGAAGTCGGCATTGAAGGCGGTGCAGACCAGCGGGTGAAGCTGGATCGCCTTGCCTTCCACCAGCACCGGCTCGAAAGCCTGGATGCCGAGGCGGTGCAGCGTCGGCGCCCGGTTCAGCATGACCGGATGCTCGCGGATCACCTCCTCGAGGATGTCCCAGACCTCCGGCCGCTCCTTCTCCACCATCCGCTTTGCGGCCTTGATGGTGGTGGCGTGGCCGTACTTCTCGAGCTTCGAGTAGATGAAGGGCTTGAACAGCTCAAGCGCCATCTTCTTCGGCAGCCCGCACTGGTGCAGCTTCATCTCCGGCCCGACCACGATGACCGAGCGGCCGGAATAGTCGACGCGCTTGCCGAGCAGGTTCTGCCGGAACCGGCCCTGCTTGCCCTTCAGCATGTCGGAGAGCGACTTCAGCGGCCGCTTGTTGGCGCCGGTGATGGCGCGGCCGCGGCGGCCATTGTCGAACAGCGCGTCCACCGCCTCCTGCAGCATGCGCTTCTCGTTGCGGACGATGATGTCCGGCGCGCGCAGCTCGATCAGCCGCTTCAGCCGGTTGTTCCGGTTGATGACGCGGCGATACAGGTCGTTCAGGTCGGAGGTCGCGAAACGGCCGCCATCCAGCGGCACCAGCGGCCGCAGCTCCGGCGGGATGACCGGGATCACGCCCAGGATCATCCATTCCGGCCGCGCGCCGCTCTCGGCGAAGGCCTCGATCAGCTTCAGCCGCTTCACCAGCTTCTTGCGCTTCGCCTCGGAGGTCGTCTCCTTCAGCTCCGCCCGCAGCCGCACCGCTTCCTTGGCACAGTCGATGCCGGTGAGCATCTGCTTCACCGCCTCGGCGCCGATGCCCACGCTGAAGGCATCCTCGCCGAACTCATCCATCTTCGCCTGGTACTGCTCCTCGGTGAGGAGCTGGTGCAGCTTCAGGTCGGTCAGCCCCGGCTCCAGCACCACATAGCTTTCGAAGTAGAGGACCTTCTCCAGCTCCTTCAGCGACATGTCGACCATCAGGCCGACGCGCGAGGGCAGCGACTTCATGAACCAGATATGCGCCACCGGCGAGGCGAGCTCGATATGCCCCATCCGCTCGCGCCGCACCTTGGCCAGGGTGACCTCGACGCCGCACTTCTCGCAGATGATGCCGCGGAACTTCATCCGCTTGTACTTGCCGCAGAGGCACTCGTAGTCCTTGATCGGGCCGAAGATGCGGGCGCAGAACAGCCCGTCCCGCTCCGGCTTGAAGGTGCGGTAGTTGATCGTCTCCGGCTTCTTGATCTCGCCATAGGACCAGGAGCGGATCTGCTCCGGCGAGGCGATCTGGATCTTGATCTGGTCGAAGGTCAGCGCCTGGCCGGTCTGGCCCAGGATCTTCATCAGCTCGTTCATGCGGCCTTCCTCGGGGTCGGGCCGCCGCGCCCGAACGGGGGCGCGGCCGCGAGTGGTTCAAACAGGGGCGGCAGCCGCCTTAGCTGCCGCGAGTCTCCAGATCGACATTGAGGCCGAGCGACTTCAGCTCCTTCACCAGGACGTTGAAGCTCTCCGGGATGCCGGCCTCGAAATTGTCCTGGTCGCGGACGATCGCCTCATAGACCTTGGTGCGGCCGGAGACGTCGTCGGACTTCACCGTCAGCATTTCCTGCAGCGTGTAGGCGGCGCCATAGGCTTCCAGCGCCCAGACCTCCATTTCGCCGAAGCGCTGGCCGCCGAACTGCGCCTTGCCGCCCAGCGGCTGCTGGGTGACGAGCGAGTAGGGGCCGATGGAGCGGGCGTGGATCTTGTCGTCCACCAGATGGTGCAGCTTCAGCATGTAGATGATGCCGACCGTCACCTTGCGCTCGAACACCTCGCCGGTGCGGCCATCGGTCAGCCACATCTGGCCGGAGAGGTCGAGCCCCGCCCGGTCCAGCATGCCCTCGATGTCCGACATCCGCGCGCCGTCGAAGACCGGCGTGGCGATCGGGATGCCTTTCTTCAGGTTCTCCGACAGCTCGATGAGCTGGTCGTCATTCATCGGCGCGATCTGCTCGTTGAAGACCTGCTCGCCATAGACCTCGCGCAGGCGTTCCAGCAGCTCCTCGCGCATCGCGCCAGTGCGGCGGTATTCCTCCACCAGCTCGCCGACCTGGCGGCCGAGATTGGCGCAGGCCCAGCCGAGATGCGTCTCGAGGATCTGCCCGACATTCATGCGCGACGGCACGCCGAGCGGGTTCAGCACCAGATCGACCGAAGTGCCGTCCTCGAGGAACGGCATGTCCTCCACCGGCACGACGCGGGAGACCACGCCCTTGTTGCCGTGGCGGCCAGCCATCTTGTCGCCCGGCTGCAGCTTCCGCTTCACCGCGACGAAGACCTTCACCATCTTCATCACGCCGGGCGGCAGCTCGTCGCCGCGCTGCAGCTTCTCCACCTTGGACTCGAAGCGCTTCTGCAGCTTCTCCACCGCGGCGTCGAATTCCCGCTTCAGCGCCTCGATCTCTGCCATCGCCGCATCGTCCTGCACGCCGATCTGGCGCCAGGTCGCCTTGGCGAATTGGTCCAGCACCTCATCGGTGATGACCGTGCCGGCCTTCACACCCTTGAAGCCGCCGCTGGCCTTGCGGTTCAGCAGCCGCTCCCTGAGGCGGGAGTGGAAGCTGCGCTCCTGGATTGCCTTCTCGTCGTCGCGGTCCTTGGCCAGCCGCTCGATCTCGGCGCGCTCGATCGCCATCGCGCGCTCATCCTTGTCCACGCCCCGGCGGGCGAAGACGCGGACATCGACGATGGTGCCGGCGACACCCGGCGGCAGGCGCAGCGAGGTGTCGCGCACATCGGAGGCCTTCTCGCCGAAGATGGCGCGGAGCAGCTTCTCCTCCGGCGTCATCGGGCTCTCGCCCTTCGGCGTCACCTTGCCGACGAGGATGTCGCCCGGCTGCACCTCGGCGCCGATATAGACGATCCCCGCCTCGTCGAGGTTGCGCAGCGCTTCCTCGCCGACATTCGGGATGTCGCGGGTGATCTCTTCCTGGCCCAGCTTGGTGTCGCGGGCCATCACCTCGAATTCCTCGATATGGATCGAGGTGAAGACGTCGTCCTTGGCGATCCGCTCGGAGATCAGGATCGAGTCCTCGAAATTATAGCCGTTCCACGGCATGAAGGCGACGAGGACGTTCCGCCCCAGCGCCAGCTCGCCGAGCTCGGTCGAGGGCCCGTCGGCGATGATGTCGCCGGCCAGCACCTGATCGCCCACCTTCACCAGCGGGCGCTGGTTGATGCAGGTGGACTGGTTGGAGCGCTGGAATTTCCGCAGCCGGTAGATGTCGACGCCGCGCGTCGTGCCGTCCTCCCCGGTCGCCCGCACCACGATGCGCGCGCCGTCGATGCTGTCGATCACGCCGTCCCGCCGCGCCACGATGGTCGCGCCGGAATCCCGTGCCACCGCGGATTCCATGCCGGTGCCCACCAGCGGCGCATCGGCCCGCACCAGCGGCACCGCCTGGCGCTGCATGTTGGAGCCCATGAGCGCGCGGTTGGCGTCGTCGTTCTCCAGGAACGGAATGAGCGCCGCCGCCACCGAGACGAGCTGCTTCGGCGAGACGTCGATGGCGGTGACCTCTTCCGGCTTCACCAGCCGGAAATCGCCGCCCTGGCGCACGCTCACCAGCTCCGACTTGAACTCGCCGGTCTCGGCATCGACCTCGGCATCCGCCTGGGCGACCACCAGCCGCTCCTCCTCCATGGCGGAGAGGTAGCGCGGCTCGCCGACGATCTTGCCGTCCCGCACCAGGCGGTAGGGCGTCTCGATGAAGCCGTACTTGTTCACCTTGGCGAAGGTCGCCAGCGAGTTGATCAGGCCGATATTCGGCCCTTCCGGCGTCTCGATCGGGCAGATGCGGCCGTAATGCGTCGGGTGCACGTCGCGCACCTCGAAGCCCGCGCGCTCGCGGGTCAGACCGCCCGGACCCAGCGCCGAGAGGCGGCGCTTATGCGTCACCTCGGAGAGCGGGTTGGTCTGGTCCATGAACTGGCTGAGCTGCGAGGAGCCGAAGAACTCCCGCACCGCCGCTGCCGCCGGCTTCGCATTGATCAGGTCATGCGGCATGACGGTGTCGATATCGACCGACCCCATGCGCTCCTTGATCGCGCGCTCCATGCGCAGCAGGCCGACGCGGTACTGGTTCTCCATCAGCTCGCCGACCGAGCGCACCCGGCGATTGCCGAGATTGTCGATGTCGTCGATCTGGCCGCGGCCATCCTTCAGGTCCAGCAGCACGCGCAGCGTGGCGATGATGTCCTGCTTGCGCAGCACCCGGATGGTGTCCGGCACTTCCTCGGCGGAGAAGCCGAGGCGCATGTTCATCTTCACCCGCCCGACCGAGGAGAGGTCGTAGCGCTCGGAATCGAAGAACAGCCCGCGGAACAGCGTCTCCGCGGTCTCCGGCGTCGGCGGCTCGCCCGGGCGCATCACCCGGTAGATGTCCATCAGCGCCTCGTCGCGGTTGGTGTTCTTGTCCACCGCCAGCGTGTTGCGCATCCAGGGCCCGGTCTGCTGGTCGATGGCCAGCGTCGGCAGCCGCTCAAGGCCGACCTGCTCGATCAGGGCGAGCTTCACCTCGGTCAGCTCCTCGCCCGCCTCGGCCCAGATCTCGCCGGTGGTCATGTCCACCAGATCCTCGGCGACGTAGCGGCCGAGCAGATCCATGCGGCCGACCAGCACCTCCGTGGTGCCGCCCTCGGCGATCTTCCGCGCCGCGCGCGGCGTCAGCTTCACATCCTTCTCGGCGACGACGGCGCCGGTCTTGGCGTCGATCAGCGGCTCGGAGAGCTTGACGCCGCGGAAGGCGTCGGGGTCGAAGGGGCGCGACCAGCCATTGGCGCTGCGGGTGAAGGCGACCTGGCCGTAGAACTGGTTGAGGATCTCCTCGGCATCCATGCCGCGGACCTCGTTCAGCTCCAGGTTCGCCCCCTTCTCGGCGCGCAGCGCCTCGGTCCGCGCGGAATCCAGCGCCAGCAGCAGCGTGCTCGCCGGCAGCTTCCGCTTGCGGTCGATGCGGACATAGCAGATGTCCTTGGCGTCGAATTCGAAGTCGAGCCAGGAGCCGCGATAGGGGATGACGCGGGCGGCGAAGAGATACTTGCCGCTGCTGTGCGTCTTGCCCTTGTCGTGGTCGAAGAACACGCCGGGGGAGCGGTGCATCTGGGAGACGATGACGCGCTCGGTGCCGTTGATGATGAAGGTGCCGTTGTCCGTCATGAGCGGCATGTCGCCCATGTAGACATCCTGCTCCTTGATGTCGCGGACGGAACGGCTGCCCGTGTCCTCATCCACGTCCCAGACGATCAGCCTGAGCCGCACCTTCAGCGGCGCGGCGAAGGTCAGGCCACGCTGGATGCACTCCTCGACGTCGTATTTCGGCTCTTCCAGCTCGTACTGGACGAATTCCAGCCGGCCGCGGCCGGCGAAATCATCGATCGGGAAGACCGACTTGAAAACTTCCTGCAGCCCGGTATGGGTGCGCGCATCCGGATTGACCTCCATCTGCAGGAAGGCCTCGTAGGAGGCGCGCTGCACATCGATGAGGTTCGGCATCGGCGCGACTTCGGGCAGCCGCCCGAAGCTCTTGCGGATCCGCTTGCGCCCGGTGAACGACTTCGTGATAGCGTTCATGCCTGTCCCGTGTCCCTCTCGCCCCGGCTAACCGCCCGGCGTCTTCCGAACTGTCGTCCGCCAACCCTTTCCCGTCCGGCCGGAACAACCCGGCGGGGCGAAGAAACGGCGGTACGGGCGGCAACCCAGGGGGTTCCCGCCCGTACCTGACCCAAACTGTACCGGCCCCGGCGACGGACGCCCGGGACCGGCGAGGCGACGAGGCCTGACCTGGCCGGGCCCCTTACTTAACCTCTACGGTCGCCCCGTTGTCCTCGAGCACCTTCTTGATCTTGGCGGCCTCGTCCTTCGAGACAGCCTCCTTCACGGTCTTCGGCGCGCCCTCGACCAGGTCCTTGGCCTCCTTCAGGCCCAGGCCGGTGATGGTGCGGATTTCCTTGATGATGTTGATCTTCTTGTCGCCGGCCGCGGCCAGGATGACGGTGAACTCCGTCTGCTCCTCGGCCGGGGCGGCCGCCGCGGCACCGCCGCCAGCCGCCGGCGCCGCCGCCACCGCGACCGGAGCCGCGGCAGAGACGCCCCATTTTTCCTCCAGCAGTTTCGAAAGCTCAGCGGCTTCCAGAACGGTCAGGCTGGAGAGCTCCTCGACCAGCTTTGCGAGATCGGCCATGTCTGTGTGTCCTTCGATCTAATGGCTTGGCTTGACTTTTGCAACACCCCGGGGTGGCCCATCCGGCAATTGCCGGGGCCGGGCCATCCCGTTCCTTGTCCGGTCCGTTCGGCTATGCCGCCTCGTCCTTCTTTGCGAAGGCGCTGAACACCCGTGCCAGCTGCGAGCCAGGGGCCTGCAGGACGCCCGCGATGCGCGTCGCCGGGGTCTGGAGCAGACCCAGCAGCTGCGCCCGCAGCGTTTCGAGCGAGGGCAGTTCGGCCAGCGCCTTCACCCCGTCGGGGTTCAGCGTCTGGGTCCCGAGTGCCCCGCCCAGGATGACGAACTTGTCGTTACCCCTGGCGAACTCCGTGGCGGTCTTCGCCACCGCCACCGGGTCCTTCGACCACGCAAGCGCGGTCGGGCCCTTCAGCAGCGGCTTGACGCCCTGGAAGCGGGTGCCGTCGAGGGCGAGCATGGCCAGCCGGTTCTTCGCGACCTTGTACGTCGCCCCCGCGCCCCGCATGCGGCGCCGCAGATCGCTCACATCCGCGACCGTCAGACCCTTGTTCTGGGCGACGAGCACGAAGGAGGTATCGGCGAACACCGCGGCGAGGTGGGCGATGAACTCGCGCTTTTCCGTGCGGTCCAAATCCCGTCTCCGTCGGTGGCCAGCGCCTGGTGGAGGGGCGCCGGCCGGTTCACACGGGGGTGCCGGGCCGGGGACCATTCCCCATCACCCGGAACCCCGGTTCGCCTGTCTGAGCCGGACCGCCAAGCCATCAGAACCGCCGGGGCAAGACCCCGGGCGGCGCGTCTTTCTCGGCTTCCCGTCTATCGCTGGCGGGGCGCACCCCCTTAGGGCCCGAAGGCCACCCGCGGTCTCCGACAGGTTTCGGCGGGGCCAAAGCCCCGCCTGCCCGCCACCCCATACGGGGCGGCGTATCTGGTTACGCCGTCGCGCTGAGCGAGGCGATGTCGACCTTCACGCCCGGCCCCATGGTGGAGCTGACGGCGACCTTCTTCACATAGGTACCCTTGGCACCGGTCGGCTTGGCCTTCTGGATGGCGTCCACGAAGGCCCGCGCATTCTCCAGCAGCTTGGCGTCGTCGAAGCTCGCCTTGCCGATGCCGGCATGGACGATGCCGGCCTTCTCGGCGCGGAACTCCACCTGGCCGGCCTTGGCGGCGGTGACGGCGCCCTTCACATCCATCGTCACCGTACCGAGGCGCGGGTTCGGCATCAGCCCGCGCGGGCCGAGGATCTTACCGAGGCGGCCGACGATGCCCATCATGTCGGGCGTCGCGATGCAGCGGTCGAACTCGATCCGGCCTTCCTGCACGGCCGCGGCCAGGTCGTCCGCGCCCACCACGTCGGCACCGGCGGCCAGCGCCTCCTCGGCCTTCGGGCCGCGGGCGAAGACGCCCACGCGCACCGTCTTGCCGGTGCCGTTCGGCAGCCCGACCACGCCGCGCACCATCTGGTCGGCATGGCGCGGGTCGATGCCGAGATTCATCGAAATCTCGATGGTCTCGTCGAATTTCGCCTTGGCATTCGCCTTCACCAGGCTGATCGCCTGCTCCAGCGGCACCACCGCCTCCCGGTCGAGGCCGGCATAGACCGCCTTCAGCCGCTTGCCCTGCTTCGCCATGGCTCAGCCCTCCACCACGGTCAGGCCCATGGCCCGGGCCGAGCCCGCCAGCATGCGCACCGCCGCCTCCTCATCGTTGGCGTTCATGTCCTTCATCTTGATCGCCGCGATCTCGCGGAGCTGGGCCTTGGTCACCCGGCCGACCGAGCCGCCCTTGCCGGGGGTCTGGCTGCCCTTGTCGATCTTCGCCGCCTTCAGCAGGAAGTAGGTGTTGGGCGGGGTCTTGGTGATGAAGGAGAAGGTGCGGTCGGAATAGGCGGTGATGACGACGGGCGTCGGCGTGCCCGGCTCCATCTGCTGCGTCGCCGCGTTGAATTCCTTGACGAATTGCATAATGTTCAGGCCGCGCTGGCCGAGCGCCGGGCCCACGGGCGGGGAGGGGTTGGCCTTGCCCGCCGGAATCTGCAGCTTGATGTAGCCGGTGATCTTCTTCGCCATGACGGCTCCTGGTCCCTGCTGTCAGGGAGGCGCGGTGCCTGCGGCAACGGGGCGATAGCCGCCCCGCCACCTCCCGCGTCCCGGATGAAGTGAGGCGCGGCGTATGGGCGCGCGCGGCACGGCTGTCAAGCGGAATCGTGCCGCCGGGGGCTCGCCCCCGGCACCCTGAGCAGGGGCGCTGCCCCCATCGAACGCATGCGCTCGGTCCCCGCCGTAGAGGGGACCCTCCCCGGACCCCGGTGGGAGTTTCGGATCCGGGGATGCTCCGGCGCGCCCGGGCGCCTCGCTGCCCCGGGATTGGCCTATTGCCGCGCCACGTTGTTGCCGGACCGCCGCGCCAGCATGTTGTAGAGGGCCAGCACGATGACGGCGCCCACCACCGCGCCGATGAAGCCCGCGCCCTCCCCGGCGCGGTACCAGCCTATGGCCTGGCCCAGATAGGTGGCCACCACCGCGCCGACGATGCCGAGCAGGGTGGTGATGATGAAGCCGCCCGGGTCCCGCCCCGGGTGCAGGAAACGCGCTACCAGCCCCGCCAGGAAGCCGATGATGATCGTACCGATGATGCCCATGCCAAAGCCCCTCCGGGGCCCCGGCGCCGATGCCCGGGCCCATCCCGGACAAGGCGGCGACGCCCGGCCCGGTTCCAGCGCCGGTGGCACGAAGGCGCCGCCGCGGCGTTCCATGAGGCAGGCAGCAAGGGAGGAATGGAGCATGAGCGGATCACTGTTCGGTCGCTCCGGCGGGGTGGCCGGGGGGCTTTCGGGTGGGGTGAAGCTCGCGGCCATCGCGCTGCTGGTGCACCAGTTGATGAAGCATGCCCGGTCCGGCGAGGCCGGGGCGGGCCAGGCGGAAGCGCCGGCCGGCGGCGCTGGCACCGGCGGCGGGCTCGGCGACGTCCTCGGCGGGCTGCTGGGCGGCGGCGCGGGGCGCGCGGGGCCGGGCGGGCCGTCCGCCGGCGGCGGCGGGCTCGGCGACGTGCTGGGCGGGCTGCTGGGCGGCGGCGGCGCAGGGCGCGGGGTGCCGGGCGGGCCCTCCGCCGGCGGCGGGCTCGGCGACATCCTGGGCGGGTTGCTCGGCGGCGGCGCCGCGGCGGGTGGGCTGCTGGGCGGGCTGGGTGGGCTGCTCGGCAGCATGCGCGGCCACGGCCTCGGGCAGCAGGTGGATTCCTGGGTGGCGCCCGGCCCGAACGAGCCGGTGAGCCCGGAGGCGCTGCGCCAGGAGCTGGACCCGGAGGCGGTGGAGAATGCAGCGCAGCAGGCGGGGACCGATAGCGGCACCCTGCTGCAGGAGCTGAGCCGGATGCTGCCGGAGATGGTGGACCGGATGACCCCTGGCGGCCAGGTGCCGGCGCGGGAGGAAGAGCTCGGCACCGGCGGCATCGGCGACATCCTGGCGCGGCTCGCGGGTGGCGATCCGCCTCCCGGCCGCTGACCTGCCGGGGCGGCCTGATCATCGGCTGGCCTGAGAACGCGACGGAGCCGGCAGCAGGACCCGCCCGGCGCGGCCCGTCGGTGAGCTAGAGCAAGCTCCGACTAGGTGGAATCACCTGATTGGGGTAATTTGCTCGCCTGAACAAAGAACTAGAGCATTCTCGATCCCCCTTGGTGCATGGAGAATGCTCTAGCGTCCCGATTCCGAAGTCCTGCGGACTTCGGGGACGGGCAGGCCGGGCCGGTGCTAGACCTTCTCGACCTGGTTGTATTCCAGCTCCACCGGGGTGGAGCGGCCGAAGATGGAGACGCTGACCTTCACCCGGCCGCGCTCCTCATCCACCTCCTCCACCGTGCCGTTGAAGCTGGTGAAGGGCCCGTCGGCGACGCGCACCTGCTCGCCCACCTCGAACACCACCGCCGGCTTGCGCGGCTTGTCCACGCCTTCCTTGAGCTGGTTGATGAGGCGCATCGCCTCGCTTTCCGGGATCGGCGTCGGCTTGTTCTTGTTGCCGAGGAAGCCGGTGACCTTCGGCGTGTCCTTCACCAGGTGCCAGGCGTCGTCCGACATCTCCATCTTCACCAGCACATAGCCGGGGAAGAATTTGCGCTCGGCATTCACCTTCTGGCCGCGCCGCACCTCGGTCACCTCCTCGGAGGGGACGAGGATCTCGTCGAAGGACTCGGCCAGGCCCTTCTGGGCGGCCTGTTCCTTGATCTGCTGGGCGATCTTCTTCTCGAAGCCCGAATAGACGTGCACCACGTACCAGCGCTTCTCGGCCATGATCCCGTCCTCCTCAGCCCAGCCCGAACACGCCGCGCATCGCCAGGGCGATGAGCTGATCGACCACCAGGAAGAAGACCGCCGCCAGCGCCGACATGGCCAGCACCAGGCCGGTGGTGATCAGGGTCTCCTTGCGGGTCGGCCAGGTGACCTTGGCCACCTCCGACCGCACGTCCCGGACATACTGCGCGGGATCAAGCTTGGCCAACTCGGTCGATCCTCAGGCTCGGGTGAATCATCCAGCGGGCGGCCGGCCCCATGGCCGCCGCCCCATATTACGCGCCACTACACGCCCCGGCAGGCCAAGGGAAGCCCAGGCGCCGGACCGGCCGGCCGCCGCGCAGGCCCCAGGGGGCGTGCAGGGGGCGTGCCCGGGGGGCCATGCCAAGGGGCCATGGCCGGCGAGCTATGTCCTGGCCGAAAGCCCGGCGGCCCGCCGCAAAGCTCCCGCGGCGCCACCACGCAGCATCCCGAACCGGCGGACCGGCGGAATGGCAGGGGCAGAGGGTCTCGAACCCCCAACCTCCGGTTTTGGAGACCGGCGCTCTAGCCAATTGAGCTATGCCCCTGCGGCGCGGGCGCGCAGAGCGGCCCTATAGGTCAGCGGAACAGGGCTGTCGAGGGGCCGGGCGGCGCCTCGCCCGGCGCCAGGTCCCGCACCACCAGGGTGCGCGCCAGCTTGTCGTGCCAGCCCTGCCGGCGGGAATCCCACAGCATCCAGAGAAAGCCAAGGCAGAGCGGCAGCGCCGAGACGATGTAGCCGAGATAGCGCGCCACCAGCCGGCCGATCGGCACATGCCCGCCATCCTCGGCGGCGACGATGCGCAGGCCCAGCACCCATTTCCCCGGCGTCGCCTGCCGTCCGGCCCAGAAGATCAGCACCACCAGGCCGATGATGACGTTCTGCAGCAGCTCGGACAGCAGCGGCGCCTCGCCGCCGCCGCGCAGCAGGCTGCCCAGCAGCCCCATCGCCAGGGAGAGCGGCAGGGTCCAGAGCACATCGATGAATTGCGCCAGCACCCGGCGCCAGAACCCCGCCAGCACCATCCCGGGCGAGTCCACCGGGCGCGTCCCATAGCTCTGCATGCGGCACTCCCGACTAGAGCATTCTCAATTCCGGCGGAATCGCCGGACGACTCGGAAAATGCGACCAAACGAAGGGCTGGAGCGGGTTTGCCGAGCGCAGGCGAGGAAACCGCTCCAGTGTCCCGATTCCGAAGGCCTGTGGACTTCATTCTCGGGCCACTGGCCTGGCTTTCAGTGGCCTGCTTGTCCGCTGCGTTCGCTGGAAATCCAGCGAACGTCGCGGGCAGGACACTAGCGCCCCGGGACCGCAAGAGGCGGAACGGCAAAAGGGCGGGCCACCTTGCGGCGGCCCGCCCCCTGCCGGCAACCCGAAATCGTTGGCCTTACTTCACGATCTTGGCGACGACGCCGGCGCCGACGGTGCGGCCGCCTTCGCGGATGGCGAAGCGCAGCCCCTCATCCATGGCGATCGGCGCGATCAGCTCCACGTCCATCGTCACATTGTCGCCCGGCATCACCATCTCGACGCCCTCGGGCAGCTTCACGATGCCCGTCACATCCGTGGTCCGGAAATAGAACTGCGGCCGGTAGTTGGTGAAGAACGGCGTGTGCCGCCCACCCTCCTCCTTCGTCAGGATGTACGCCTCCGCCTTGAAGCCGGTATGCGGCGTGATCGAGCCGGGCTTCGCCAGCACCTGCCCGCGCTCCACATCCTCCCGCTTCGTGCCGCGCAGCAGCACGCCGATATTGTCGCCCGCCTGGCCCTGGTCCAGCAGCTTGCGGAACATCTCGACCCCGGTCACCACCGTCTTCGCGGTGTCCTTCAGACCGACGATCTCGACTTCCTCGCCCACCTTCACGATGCCGCGCTCGACACGGCCGGTCACCACCGTGCCACGGCCCGAGATCGAGAACACGTCCTCGATCGGCATCAGGAAGGGGCGGTCGATCGGCCGCTCCGGCTGCGGGATGTACTCATCCACCGCCGCCATCAGCTGCAGCACCGCCTGCTCGCCGATCTCTGGCGTCTTGTCCTCCAGCGCCGCCAGCGCCGAGCCCTTGATCACCGGAATATCGTCGCCCGGGAACTGGTAGGAGGACAGCAGCTCGCGCACCTCCATCTCCACCAGCTCGACCAGGTCCGGGTCGGCCATGTCCATCTTGTTCAGGAACACCACCAGCGCCGGCACGCCCACCTGCCGCGCCAGCAGGATGTGCTCCCGCGTCTGCGGCATCGGCCCGTCCGCCGCCGACACCACCAGGATCGCGCCGTCCATCTGCGCCGCGCCGGTGATCATGTTCTTCACGTAGTCGGCGTGGCCAGGGCAGTCCACATGCGCGTAGTGCCGGTTCGTCGTCTCGTACTCGACATGCGCCGTCGAGATCGTGATCCCGCGCGCCTTCTCCTCCGGCGCCTTGTCGATCTGATCATACGCCGTGAACGTCGCGCCGCCGGTCTTCGCCAGAACCTTGGTGATCGCCGCCGTCAGCGACGTCTTCCCATGGTCCACATGCCCGATCGTCCCGATGTTGCAGTGCGGCTTGTTCCGCTCAAACTTCGCCTTCGCCATCTGTCCGCTACCCCGTTGCCCGCATACCCGTTGCACCGAGCCCGCGCAGGCCAACCCCGGCCTTGCCCCCGGCTGCGCGGCCCGGGCGGCCCGCCGGCTGGAGCGGGTGACGGGAATCGAACCCGCACAACCAGCTTGGAAGGCTGGGGCTCTACCATTGAGCTACACCCGCCCGCGCCAGCACCGCCGCCCCAAGGGAAGACATCCCGGGCCGGAGATATGGAGGGGGTTGGATTCGAACCAACGTAGGCGCGAGCCAACGGATTTACAGTCCGTCCCCTTTAGCCACTCGGGCACCCCTCCGCGGGCCAGGTCGGGCCGGCGAGTGGGGGGGCGCGTACCGGGTCGGCGGTGGGATGTCAATGTGGCCGCGGCGGAATCGCGCCGCGCCGGCGCCGATCCCCGGGGCCGGCCGCCCTGCTCCGCCCGGGCGGAAGGCGCCGCTGCCGTCTCCACCCTGCATGCCGCCTTCCCTCCCCTTTCTGCGCCCCTTTCTGCGCCCCTCTGGCGCCGCCGGGCGGCGACGGGCAATCTCCGCCGCATGCGCCCTTCCCCGCCGCGCCGTCCCGCGCGCCCCCCGGCCCCGGATCGCGCCGCCCCCTCGGGCGGCCCCCCCATGGGTGGCCAAAGGGGAGGCCCCAGGGGAGAAGTCAGGGGAGAGGCCAGAGGAGAACCCAGGGGAGAACCCAGGGGAGAAGCCAGAGGAGAACCCAGGGGAGAACCCAGGGGAGAAGCCAGGGGCGAGTCCGCACCGAAGGAAGGCGGCGTCTGGCTGCACGGGCTGCACCCGGTCGCCGCCGCCCTCGCCAACCCTGCCCGCCGCCTGCGCCGCCTGCTGCTGACGGCGGAGGCGGAGCAGGCCCTCGCCGCCCGTCTGCCGCCGCCCTGGCGCATCGCGCCGGAACGGGCGGAGCGCGCCCGCTTCGCCACCTTCCTGCCGGAGGATGCGGTGCATCAGGGCGCCGCCCTGCTGGTGGAGAAGCTGCCCAACCCGCCGCTGGAGAAGGCCCTGGCGCATCGCGACGGCCCGGTGCTGGTGCTGGACCAGGTGACGGACCCCCGCAATATCGGCGCCATCCTGCGCTCCGCCGCCGCCTTCGGCGCCGCCGCGCTGGTGATGCAGGACCGCCACGCCCCGCCCGAGACCGGCGCCCTGGCCCGCGCCGCCTCCGGCGCGCTGGAGCTGGTGCCGGTGGTGCGGGAGGTGAACCTGGCCCGCGCTATCGAGGCGCTGAAGCAGGCCGGCCTCTGGGTGGTGGGGCTGGAGGGGGCGGCGCCCGTCACCCTGGCCCAGGCCGGCCTGGGCGGCCGCCGGGTGGCGCTGGTGCTGGGCGCGGAGGGCGAGGGCATGCGCCGCCTGACCCGGGAGCATTGCGACGAGCTGGCCCGGCTGCCCATCGCGCCGGAGATGGAAAGCCTGAATGTCAGCGCCGCCGCCGCCGTCGCCCTCTATGAATTGAATCGGGGCTGACCCCGGGGAGGAAAAAAGCCATGTCCGCTGCCCTCGACACCATCCTTGCCGCGCGCCGGGCCAAGGCCGACCTCGCTTTGCCAGGCGATCTGGCGCCGGCGACGCCGGAATCCGGCTACGCCCTGCAATGGGAGGTGGCGAAGGCGCTGGGTGCGGTGCCGCCGGCGGGCTTCAAGATCGGCGCCACCACGCAGCAGATGCAGAAGATCCTGGGGCTGACCGGCCCGGCGGCGGGCTTCGTGCCGGCCGGCAGCGTGAACCCGGATGGCACGGAATTCCGCTTCGCCGGTTTCCGCCAGCCGGGGGTGGAGTGCGAGATCGGGGTACGGCTGGGGCGCGACCTGCCGCCCGGGCCCTGCTCGCCCGAGGCGGCGACCGCGGCGGTGGCGGAGGTATTTCCCGCTATCGAGATCGTCGAGAAGCGCTATGGCGATATGGGCAGGCTGCACGCGCCGACGCTGATCGCCGACCAGGTGTTCCACGCCTCCGGGGTCATCGGCGCGCCCTGCGCGGGGTGGCGGGAGATGGATCTCGGCGCGGTGCGCGGGGAATTCCATGTCGGCGGGAAGGTGGTGGGGGCCGGGCATGGGCGGGACCTGCTGGGTCACCCGATGGCGGCGCTGGCCTGGCTGGCCGGGTCCGGCGCGGCAGAGGTGTTCGGCGGGCTGAAAGCCGGGCAGGTGGTGTGGCTGGGCTCGGTGACGCCGCCGATCTGGCTGGACGGGCCCTGCGCGGTGGAAGCGCGGTTCGAAGGGCTGGGGACGGCGCGGCTGCGCTTCACCTGAAACGAGGCCCTGCGCAAGGACGCCAGCTTCTGCAGCGGGCGTTTGGGGGCGCGGCCC